>NZ_JAMSLW010000003.1:0-433990 GCF_024643285.1 Parapedobacter lycopersici | reverse complement strand
CCTAACGCGCCGGTAGATCTACCGGCGCTTTTTTTATGTATTGATTTTATGTTTGTATATGTCATTAATTAACAGTACCTTTGCACCGCCTTAGGCAATAGTGCCTATTGTATATTAAATATTGATGAACCCATTTATTGAACTTGGGATCCGTCATGATATTGTTAATGCCATCAGTGAGCTGGGCTTCGAGAAACCCACTCCCATTCAGGAACAAGCCGTTCCCGTACTCCTTACTGGCAGCAACGATTTTGTCGGATTAGCCCAAACCGGTACCGGCAAAACCGCAGCTTTTGGTCTGCCCCTCCTCGAACTATTGGACTTTTCACAGAAACACCCGCAGGCATTGATTTTATGTCCTACGCGTGAGCTGTGTCTGCAGATCGCCAAAGACATTGAAAAATTTGCCAAGAACACGCCTAATGTACATGTCGTTGCCGTTTACGGTGGCGCCAGCATCAGCGACCAGTTACGGCAGATCCGCCGCGGTGTGCAGATCGTTGTGGCTACACCGGGCCGTATGCTTGACATCATTGGCCGTAATGCCATCGATTTCTCCGGAGTAAAGTATGTCGTTTTGGATGAAGCCGATGAAATGCTCAACATGGGCTTTCAGGAAGACATCAACAATATCCTGTCTACTACTCCCGAAGAGAAAAAGACCTGGCTGTTTTCAGCCACCATGCCCGCAGAAGTGCGCCGGATCGCCAAGAATTACATGACCGATCCGTTTGAGCTTACCGTGGGCACCAAAAACAGCGGCAACGCCAACATCGAACACCATTACTATGTGATCCGGGCCCGCGACAAATATGCCGCATTTAAGCGCATTGTCGATTCGAGTCCCGAGATTTTCGGTATTGTCTTTTGCCGTACCAAGATAGAAACACAGGAAATTGCCGAAGCATTAATCAAAGATGGTTACAATGCCGACGCGCTGCACGGCGACCTGTCGCAGCAGCAGCGTGATAAGGTTATGAAACGTTACCGCGACCGCAGCCTGCAGCTACTCATCGCAACCGATGTGGCCGCACGCGGCATCGACGTAAACGACGTGACCCACGTAATCAACTTTTCGTTACCGGATGAAATTGAAAATTACACCCACCGGAGCGGCCGTACAGCACGTGCCGGAAAGACCGGGGTATCTATTTCGCTCGTTAACCTGAAGGAGCTGGGCAAAATCCGCCAGATCGAAAAGGTCATCGGTAAATCTTTTGTAAAAATGGAAGTACCGAAAGGGGCCGATGTAGTAGGAAAACAGCTGTTTGCGCTGATCAACAAGGTACAACAGGTGGCCGTGAATGACGACCACATTGACCCGTACCTACCACAGATCATGGATAGTTTCGCCGAGCTGAGTAAGGAAGAAATCATCAAGCGTTTTACATCGCTTGAGTTCAACCGGTTCCTCGAATATTACCAACATGCACCCGACCTCAATGTTGACGCGAGCGAAAGCCGCGAAAACCGGGGCGACCGCAAAGGCCGCAGCGAGCGTTTTGGACGTGATGGTTATAAATCGGACTACACGCGGCTGTTCATTAACCTCGGATCGGTCGATAACTTTACCCGGGGCGATATGCTGGGCTACATCTGCAATAACACGCGGATCAGCGGAAAAGCCATCGGTAAAATCGATCTTAAGGGTGTTTATACATTCTTTGAAGTGGAAAACACTTCAGTAGACAAAGTATTCAGTGGATTTCAGCAGGTTGATTTCAATGGCCGTTCCGTCCGGGTAGAAAATGCCGGGGACAGCCATGGAGAAAAACGCAGTGGCGGCAAATCCTACCGCAATAGTGGTAATGGCGGTGGCGAAGGACGTAAACGCCGGGATCATAACGGTGGTGGCGGATTCCGCGACTTCTCGAGCAAACGCCGGGAAAAAAGCCGTTGGTAACCGCTTGCTATATTATAACAAAAACCTTCCACATGAAGTGGGAGGTTTTTTTTTGATCCATCAACACGTTTCGCAATCAGTCACCCCACTGCACGTGTGGCTCCTGTTGCTCCCGGTCGTGCTCGGTCCAGGTCAGCTTGCCGGTATCATAGCCAACGGAACGTGCCACCTGAAGATACTTGTCTTTTATCGCATCCGGGATCGTCGTTTCACGCGACAGAATCCAGAGGTACCGGAGGTTTTCGCCGGCAACCAGCGCATACCGGTAATCCGGATCGATAGCAATTACGTTATATCCTGAATAAAACGGGCCGAAAAAAGAGACTTTCAACCGGGCTTCAGCGGCGGTACCCACAAACACCGCCTTTCCTTCTGCCTGCTCCCAGCGACCGGTCTTGGTATTCAACCCACGGTTCAGCACACGGATACGGTCGTCAGCGGCCTGTCCATATTCGGCAGTAACGTTGTTTAAGTTCCGTTCAAAACGATGATCGATCCGTGCAATCTCATACCATTTTCCGAGGTACCTTTTGACATCAAACGGCCGTACCGGCTGTGCTTTTGGCGGGATCGTTTTACGCGACTGATACAGCATTACGCCCGCGCTTGCCAATGCCAGCGCTCCGATGTACCCAATTAATCTGTTGTTCATTCCAGGCTAACAACAGCGGTGGCAAAAAGTTTGGCTTAGCTGTTTCCCACTACTTCATCCACCATACCGAACGCTTTTGCCTCTGCCGCCGTCATCCAATAGTCGCGACCGGAAGCGGTGTCTACCCGCTCATACGGCTGCCCGCTGTGCTCCGCAATAATACCATATAGTTCCTGCTGTATTTTGAGGATCTGCCGGGTGCTGATATCCATATCCGCGGCCGTACCCTGCATCCCACCTGAAGGCTGGTGGATCATTACGCGGGAGTGTTTCAGTGCCGCACGTTTGCCGCTGGCTCCGGCACAAAGCAATACGGCACTCATGGAGAGCGCAACCCCGGTGCAAATCGTCGCCACATCAGGACCGATATATTGCATCGTGTCGTAGATACCCAGCCCGGCATATACAGATCCGCCCGGAGAGTTGATATACAGCTGAATATCTTTTTTAGCGTCAACCGATTGGAGAAAAAGCAATTGTGCCTGAATGATATTGGCTACCCGGTCATCCACGGGCTCTCCAAGAAAAATCACGCGGTCTACCATCAGGCGCGAAAACACATCCATCTGCGCCACATTTAACTGCCGCTCCTCCGTGATGTAAGGTGTCATGGCCGTGGGCAGTGTCAATCCGCGGCCGTTCGAAATAAACGGATCGATTGCAGTGCCACTTATTCCTAAATGGCCTGTTGCATATTTTCGGAATTCATTGTTATATTCATTCATAATTACATTTATTAGTTATATTGATAATCAAATAATTAGTCATGGCGATGCCTGCACATCGATTTCGCGATGTGTTTCCTGTAAAACCTAAAGCAGCAAAGGAATTATTTACGGAAGAAAGCCCGTATCTTTTCGGCAAATGTCCGGTGTTCGAGTGTAGTAAAAAGCGTTTGGTGGATCTGTTTCAGTTCGCCGCGTAATTGGGTACGTCCGCATGCGCGAATGGCCGTGTAAGCGGCACGTTGCCAATGCACAGCTTCCCTGAATTCGAGGTCCAAAAGCTGCCTTGCTTCAAACAATGCCTGCTGTTCACCGGAAGCATTACCCAGCAGGCAATTTTCCCGCTGCTGCCACTCATTCAACGAAATCTTCATACTGCAACGATTTTTGTCTAACCAGCTGTTTCACCTTTTGCAGGCATTTGAATTTCTGTGCGGTCGCCGAACGGGCTCCCGAAAACCCGAAGCGCGAAGCGATTTCCACCATATCCAGCTTTTCGTAGTAAAAGGCAGTAAGCAGCCGCATGCATTGCTGCCCGGCAGCCTGTAATACGCGTACGACGCGCTGCGCAACGACCTGCTGTTCAGCAGGCTGGGACCATTCATTTTCCTGGTCCTCCCAGTACCCAGCCATCAATTCGTCAAGTGATGTCTGCCGTTGATGCTCATGATACCGCTTTTTCCACAGGTAACGTGCAATACCAAAAACATACGCGCCTTCATCCTGCGCCAGGTGGAGCTGTGATTCGCGGGTTTTTTCATAAAACGCCAGCAATGCATCCTGGAAGACATCTTCCGCTTCATCCAGCGTCCCTCCACGTTTTGCGATGTAATGGGCCACCGATGGAAAGCACTTTTTATATAGCGTCATGAAAACTGCCTGTCGGTCGGCCATACATTCATAACGTGTTTCTGTTCTGCTCATCCGCGTTTCCTTTTCTAATACGTGCAGTTTTATCAGTAAAGATCACCCGGAAAATTATTTTTTTATTGTTAAAAGGTAAATCCGTCTGTCAGGAATGCTGATTGTTATCTGCTTACCCAGCCAGTCGATTCCGGTTTTTCCTTCATAAATCAGGCCATCAACAAACAGCGCGCTGAAATCCGCTAGACGCACCTGACCACCTTCCGTTGCGAGTGCCTGAACCTGTCCACGATAAAACCGATCAATCCTATTCGCATCGAACTCGCTTTGTCGTTCGGTTTCCTCAAACGTATTTTTATCCAGCTTCAGCGCATCCATCAGCCGGGTACTGAACCAAAACGAACCGTTACCGGCCCCCGAATCCAGCAATACTTGGATAGTCAGTGTATCATTCACGCGTACGTTGGTAAAAATGTCCAGGGCCTTACCGGCATAATCGGCTACCTGGATATCAATAAAATCTCGCTTTTGCGCCTCCGTAAGCGGATCGAAAGAAAGTATCCGGTTTTCAAAATCTATGGTAACCGGTGTATGTTCAAAAGGCTGGAGCGACAGTATGCCGTCGATCCCCTCAATATCCATATCAAACGTGCTATACACCTGGCTGGTAAGTACCAGATCCCCTATAATCAAAGAGTCTATTTCATAGATAGGCACGGTCACCGCCTCTCCGGTAGCCCGGTGCCCCGTAAAGAAATGATGCGTTTCATGCGATTTCCCCAGCTTCTCAGCAAAACGATTGAAAAGCAGGTTATGCCCGCCACCCGTATCAAATATAAAATTTCCGGTGACACCATTAAACGTTGCCTGCATGATGATATGGCCCGATTCCAATAAGGTGAAGGGAATCGGTTGCAGCGACTGCGCCGATACCATACGGCCGGAGAGCAGCAGCATTAACGTGATCAATAATCGGGAACGTCCCATCTGTGCTGTTTTTCAGCAAATGTAAGGAAAGATGATGGCACTAACGCCGGAAAAAAGGAATGCCGTACCTAATCATCACATAAAGCGGGATTGCAAGCAAAACCCACGATACCGCATGCCAGGTAGCATCCGCGGACATGATGGCCGCCAATAAACCCAGCATGGTAATCACGCCCAGTAAAACCGGCATACCCCATAAGCCCATCCATGTGTTGCGGTTATTCAGCATCTTCTTCAATGGTTGAGAGGGTTAAGGACTCCGCAGATTCTGCATTTTTGACCATCCGTTTCAGCTGTTCGGCTTTGGCCCTGCGTCGTGCGAACCAAAGATATAAGCCGGAAATAAGCACAACAATGGTCAATACATCAAACAGTGCCCATATAATTTTCATAGGCATGCCACCATAGTCCCCAAAATGGAAAGGCTGCGAGACAAAAATGGTCTTCAGGTACCACGGCATATCCCGCATGTCGGTCAGTTCGCCCGTTTTGGCATCAATCAGCGCCGGTTTGATGATCCTGGAGGTAAGCGGCGTTGTTCCGATCATATACACGGCATAGTGGTGGTTGCTGGAATAAAGCGTACCGGGATATGCTACAAATGACACCTCCATGCCCGGTGCGGCAGCCTGTGCCGTATCAAGTGCCGCCTGCAGGGAGCTGAGTTCCCCTTTCACCCTTGGCTGCCCTTCATAGGCAGCTACCATTTCGGCCAGCTGCCCGGCGCGCCAGCTTTCCAGTGCCGGTGTAGCCAGCGTATTAATCACCCCGGTTAATCCAACCACCGACGCCCATGCCAATGTTACAATACCCAGCAGGTTATGCAGGTCGAGCCACCGCAGCCGATTTGATTTTTCCGTCCGGATCATGCCAAAATCAAAGTGTTTCATAATCGGGCCATACAGCACCACACCCGATACAATGGCCACAAAAAACAGCAGCCCCATAAAACCGAGAAACAGCATTCCCGGCACCCCGGCCAACAGTTCCACATGCAGGTAATACATGACCAGCATAAAATCCATCTCGTTGGGCGGTGTCTCCAGCACGGTAGCCGAGTGCTCATCCATGGTCAGGTAATGGTCCGCCTCAATCGGCGCCTCCGCAGAGTCGGCCAGCGTCACGAACATCTGTCCGGGATGATGGTCCTGATCCCAGAATATGTATTTCACTTCCTTTCCGGGAATCTCATCCATTGCCGCCTGCAGGACTACGTCTTTGGTCAGTGGTGTGGGTCCCGGTTCGGATACCGCAAGCTCATCGTGTATCAGGTGGTCGATCTCTTCGTAAAAAATCAGCGGCAGTCCGGTAATGCACAGCATCAACAGGAATACGGTGCAGACGAGGCTCGTCCACTTGTGGATGTTAAACCAGTTTCTTATTGTCTGTGCTTTCACTTGCTGAAATTAATCAATTTCCCTAACGGGCTAAAATTAAAATTTATAGGCCACACTGGCAGCCACGTTACGTCCCTTTTGTGGATTTACCGACCAGTAACCGATATAATACTCCTCATCAGCCAGGTTATTCACATTAAAGGCAATGCGCACATGTTCACCATTATAGAATACGCTCGCGTTCAATAATGTGTATTCGGGCAGGTAAAAATTACCCGTCTGGCTGTTGTCAATGACCTTATACCGGCTGGCGTAATTGCCCCCGATTCCAATGCCGTAGTTTTTCAAACTGCCATTCAGAAACCGGTACGTGGCCCAGAGGTTGGCCAGGTTCTGCGGTCCCTGTCCGCCCGGACTTCTTCCCGGTTCGGAATAAAAATCGTTGTCATTGCCTTCAATCACCTTCGTTTCGTTATAGCTGTAGCCGGCAATCACGTTCAGCCCGGCAACAGGCTGCGCATTCAGGTCAAATTCCACGCCTTTACTCCCCACTTTACCCCCCTGCACGGAATTGTTGGGGTTGGTCGGATCCGGATACACCCGGTCGGATACCTTAATGTCGTACAGCGATACCGTGGCATACAGCTTATCCGCAAACAGGTTGGTTTTGACACCGTATTCCCACTGGTTGGCCTGCTCGGGCCTAAAGGACTGTACCCGCAGGAAATTGCCGTCCTGGTCAAACACCTGGGCCGGTGCTTCATTGATAAATGCATTCATGTAGCTGGCAAAAATGGACACTTTATCAAGCACCGGCTGGTATACCAGCCCAAATTTCGGTGACAGCGCAAACTGGTCAAAATCATCTTCGTCGGTATTCTTCTCTCCCATCGAATCAAAATAGTCTGCCCGCAGGCTTACCATGGCCAGGATACCGGGTGTTACATTCAGCACGTTGGACACATAAGCACCATACGCGCTGTTGGAGATATTGCTCATCGTTCCTTCCAGGCCACCCAACAGGTTTTCCACGGAAGCCTTGGTCAGGTATACCGGCGGCATTTCCTCGCCTGTAAATGGATCGATGTAATTGACGTCGCCCTGTGGCGTTACATTGCGGGCCCATCCCCACCCCGATCCATTGTCAACGATATCGCGGCGATAATAATCCAGTCCGGCTACCAGCCGGTTCCGCATGTTTCCGATTTGGAAGTCGCCATTAAAGTTCTGCTGGATATTTGTCGTATGCGTCGTCTGCAATTCCTTATGGAAATACTGGCTAAATTCGTTATCACCGGCCACGTCATCCCAGAGGTATGTATAATAGCCATCGGATTTTATCGTTCCGCGGGAGACCACAGTCTGCGATGTCCAGCGGTCAGATAACTTATAGACCATCTGTGCCTGCAGGTTATACTTCGGGTTTTTTATGGTAATGTCATTGCTGGTAAACGAAAGGGAATTGTTCAGGTTCAGTTCCTCGATGGTGGTAAAGTCAAGCGGACTTAACCGGTCGGAATGGAAAAATACCGGGGCTACGGCACGCTCTTCCTCCAGGATTTCGGCCAGCACCTGAAAAGACAGCCGGTCATTTACTTCATACGCGAGTGTAGGGGCAATAAAAAATGACTTTTTGAATCCCGCATCCTGGAAGCTGCCCTCCGAATGATAGGCGGCATTAACGCGCATGGTGATCTTCTCCGTTTTGCTCAGCGGCGTGTTGATGTCTGCTGTAATGCGGTTCAGGCCAAAACTGCCCAGGTTATAAGCTACCTCACCACCGAAACCATCATAAGGCTTTTTGGTAATGGTATTGATCAGACCGCCATAGCTGTAAAAGCTGCCCCCGAACAAGGTGCCTGATGGCCCCTTCATGACCTGAATCTCCTCAACATTCGCCGGGTCAAGGTTACCGCTGGTGAGCCCCGGCAGTCCGTTGGTCAGTGCCGGCTGGGCGTCAAAACCCCGCAGGGCGAAATAAGCTGCACCATCGCCCGCCCGTCCGGTAGCCTCCCAGGTACGTGTGATACCGGGTATATTGCGGAACGCATCATCATAATTGCTGATCACCTGCTGTTTCATTAACTCTGCGGAAACCGTGTTGTATACTTGTGGGTTTTCCAGGTTCTTCAACGGCATTTTGGCAATATTTGTCGGCTTATTGGCTGGCCGTTGTGAGGAAACGACCACTTCGCGGAGCTGTGCCGAATTTTCACGCAGGGTAAAATTCACCGTCACTGTTTCGTTGGCTTGTACGGTGACGGTACGTTCCTGTGTTTCGAGGCCAATGAATGAGGCAACGACCGTCTGCCTGCCCGGTTGTACATTATTGATCTGGTAATTGCCATTGCGGCCGACGGTAGCACCGCGGCTGGTTCCATTCACCGTTACGTTGACCGATTCAGCCGGCCGGCCGTCATACGTGGTTACTGTACCGGTGATGGTTCCGGTTTGGGCAGATGCCAATACGGTCGTCAACAGCAATAAAAAAGTGTAGTAATATTTTTGGTTCATTTATTTTGATTTTTTGCGGGGGTAAAATTATTATTTAAATTAAATCCAAACAATAAATAAATAAATTAATTTGAAAATAAAGTACCTAACACCTTATGTATGAACCACAAAATCACCGGATGGCTTTATATTGTAGCCAGGTTACTCCATCTTTTTTCTCCAAACAGGTATTGGTCCGTGCCCGGGCTGGATGGGCAAGGGTGATGTTACAGCAATGGGGATCAGTACATTCTTCGGGACCGTCACAGCGCGTATCCGGCAGTGTTTCGACACCGCTTCGCTATGTGTCCACCCTGTGAGCACGGTGAGTCCACGTTGAGTCCACGTTTCAAGTGATGGAAGGTGCCGTTACCGTAGTGGAAGTCCGGTCGCAACCTGCTCGCACAGCGAACGTGTTACGACCGGATAACGGAACAATCTCAATGAAAAGACGAGTAGATTAAAGCAAGCTATTCGTTCCGCCGAAGCGGTATTGCAGTCCGATCTCATGGGTACTGTTATTCATCCGGCGGTTCAGCGGCTCATTGCCCGGATTGAACTGGTAACTGTAACCCAGACCGAAACCCCCGAAACGGAACTCCGCAAGACCCGCTACGTCCCCGTAGCTCCGCACATTGACTCCAAGACCGAATACCTCCCGGACAAAGAACATCGCCTGCACATCCGCCTGAGGACGCAGGTTCTCCGCATACGTCACCAGCAGCGACGGACGGACTCCGATGTCAGCCCCGAGCGTGAAAAGCGCACCAGCAGTCAGGTGTTACTGTTTGCGTATTTAATAGCGGCTCCATTCACCCACACCAAGCGTCCCCAGCATCCGACGCGGAAGTTATAGTCCGACATAATAACGGCCAGGACGGTAAACAACACCCCCGAAGCCTACCAGCGCATCCGTCTCCCGCACATCCTCACGGAATGCCGGATCTCCCGGGTCAAGCTGTGAGAAACGCCCGTCCATGTAACTGACCCCCGCGTTCAGCGAAAGACCAACATACTCGCTCTCTGAGATGCGGATACCCTTGGCAAAGAAAACGCCCGCCTCCGTCAGCTTCTCAACCGCCAGCCGCTCGTGCCGGAGCGTCAATCCGCCCGTGGCCCCGGTGGTCCCGAAACCCATATGGCCGCTGCCCCAGAAGGCCGTCGGCGCACCCTCGATCCCGACCCACTGCCGGCGGCCCAGGAACGATACCTCTCCCTCCGGGTGGAGCAGGCTCAGTGCCGGGTTCACGACCGTACGCTGGTGGCCGTATTGCGTGTGGGTAAGCGGCTGCTGCGCCCGCAGGGTAAAAGCGGTTGCCGATAATATTACTATCAATAGTGTCTTTTTCATCGCTCGTTGTTTTTCAGTGACGCCGCAGATCAGTACCGCAGCACAAAGTAACCCTTCTCATGCTTCCAGCGGCCGTCGACTTTTACCTCAAGGATATAGAAGTATGTCCCGGCAGGGGCATTATGGCCGCCCGTGAGCCGCCCGCGGAACGCCACCCGGCTGTTGTCGTAGCCGCCCGCTTCCCAGATCAGCGTACCGTTCCGGTTAACGATTGTCAGCCGGTTCTCGGGGTAATCCCCGATCCCTTCAACCATCAGGAACTCGTTGATCCCGTCGCCGTTCGGGGAGATCACCATAGCTACCCGCACCGGCAGGCTGGCAGACGGGTCAATCACGCGGACGGTAACCGTCACCGGGTCGGCAGGTTCGTGATTAGCATCACCTGCCTGCACGGCCGTAATCCTCACCGTGCCCAGCCGGTGGATGGAAAGCGTGCTGCCATCCAGGGTGGCCACCTGTTCGTCATCCACGCTCAACGTCACCGGTAGGCCGCTTGAGGCCGTTACGTCTAATTGTATGGCCCCAGCATCACGGTTCACCTCCGCGGGGGCATTGAACGTGATGGCCTGGGCGGCTTTCCCGACCGTCAGCACCCGGCTGACGGACGGACGGTTGCCGTAATTCCCGTTCTCCGCTACCGTGGCCGTGATTGTCGCCTCACCCGCACCCGTGATCCGAATCAGCCCCCCTTCCGTAACCTCGGCCACCACCGGGTTGCTGCTCGTGTACACGATGGCTTCCCCGCTGCTTGCCGTGGCACCCGCATCAAAGTCCCCATCCCCATACGTCTTCGCAGCCAGTGCCGGGAAGTCCAGTGTCCGTTCCGCCGGCGTAATGGTCAGCGTGGCCGTCAGCTCCAGGTCATCGTAATTATCCCCCCCGTCGATCAGCGCCGCGACCTGCTGGCTGCCCACGGCCGTGCGGCCGTTGTTTTCGTAACTCACCGTTACACCCTCTGGTAACGTCCCTTCGATTTTCAGGGACTTCGTTGTGCCATCATAGGTAAAGGAAGCATCATCAAACACGACGCCCTCATAACCTCCCGGGATAATGGCCAATGTGCCCACCTCAAATGTAATTTCATAATTATCCCCTGCGGATAAACTGCCCTGCGTAATCGGGTATTCACCTACAGCTTCTCCTTTTTCACGGGTTAATCCACCCGCGAAGGCATCATCGCCAATCAACGCCGGCACGGCCGTATAAGTCAGCACCGGATCAGCAGTACCATACACTTTCTGCTTATTATCCGCTGTCACATTCAGCTGCAGTGGGAGAATGACCAGTTTCGCCTGTAACTCCAGCGGCTCATAGTTGTTTCCGCTTACGGTTGCCGTGACCATATATTCACCCACATCAGTATGGCTTTGATTGGTATAGATAACATCAGCGCCTACGGGAAGATCCCCGGTAATCAGGATCTCCCGTTCGGCACCTTGGTAGATGTACACTGTATCTTCAAAATGCAAACCGGACAGCACCGCCTTCTCGATTGTCAATAGTGCTGTCAGTTCCATGTCGTCGTAATTATTTCCGCCATCGATAAAGGCGATCACCCTGTATGCACCGGCATCAGTCGCCCCATTGCCCTTTTCACCGTCGATCGTATACGTTGCTGTTGCCCCCTCCGGAAGGTCTCCCGTCAGTCCAAGCGTATGAACCGCTCCGTCGTAGGTCACCGTCAGGTCGGTAAATTCGACACCCTCAAAGCCCGCAGGCATGATGGTCAGCGTACCGGGTTCGAAAATGATTGCGTAATTATCATCGATCGACAAGTCACCCTGCAGGATGGCATAATCGCCCACATCTTCTCCTAGTTCACGATCCAGTGATCCCACAAAGGCAGCACCATCGATTAACGCCGGCGTGAAGGTATACGTCAGCGCCGGGTCATCCGCGCCGAACACCTTCGTTTTGTCTGTTGCCGTGACCGTGACCGCAAGCGGCGTGATCGTCAGCGTGGCCGTCAGTTCCGTATCTTCGTAGTTGTTTCCGCCATCGATCAACGCCGTCACTTCGTATGTGCCCGCTTGGATCGCACCGTTGCCCGGTTCACCCTCGATTTCATAGCTTACGGAGGCACCTTCAGGTAGATCACCCGTAAGCGAAAGCGTATGCTCGGCACCATTATAGGTAGCCGACAAATCGTTGAATGAAATACCTTCATAATCCGCTGGCGTAATAGTCAGCGTGGCCGCTTCAAAAGTGATGGTGTAGTTACCGCTGAGCGATAAGCTGCCCTGCGTAATGGTATAGTTGCCCGCATTCTCTCCCGGGTCGCGCGCAAGTCCGCCTGCAAATTCATCACTGCCAACCAGTGCCGGCGTGAATGCATAAGTCAGTTCCGGATCATCGGCACCATAAATCTTCGTCTGGTTTTCAGCGGCGACAGTAATCCCCATGGGAGTAATAACAAACGCCCCGTTTGCTTCATTGAACGCGATGGCATAATTACCTGCCAGCGTACCGTTAAATTCCGGCTCAATGTCGTAGGTACCCACATTTTCACCCACTTCGCGTGATGCAGCCGAAACAATGTCTGTGAGCCCGTCATCAAATGCCAGCGCGTTGCCGTCGGCCAGTTCAAAATCATACTCTTCCGGATCGTCTGTTCCGTACACCTTGCCTTGGCCGGCAGCTGGCACGATGGTGACAGGTTTCTGTCCGACCGTAACCGCCAATGCAACAGATGCCGCCTCAAAATTATCCGTTTCTACCTGTGACACGGTTAACGTGGCCGTTCCTGCCTGCCGTGCGGCGACCGCACTAAGGCTGGCCAGGTCAATTACCGTCGGGTCGGCATCGCCAAGCGCATAGGTAACCTCCCCTTCCGGATCGGTGGTACCGAACGCTAATACGCCCGTGTCACCATAGGTTAACGAAAGTCCCTCCGCCACATCGACCGTAGTACCGTCCCATGAAATGGTCAACACAGGTGTCCCTTTCGCAACCTCAACCGTCACTTCCGCCTGAAGGTCCTCCGGATTTAAATAACAAGCCTCCGCCGGAATCAACAGTGGCACGGCGAACACATAGATGCCCGCCACGTCACCGTTATATGCACCACCGGCCGGCGTGAGGAGTGTCCAGTTGTCCAGGTTGCCATCCAACGGAATGGAAACATCCGTGTCATCATTTAATCCGGCGGTCACGGTGGTCGGTAACCCGGTGATATCCCCCAGTGCCGTACCGTAGTTTACCGTTATTGCAGCCAACGCAGTTAGGTGCTCAATGGATACCCGTTCGCCCTGGTATTCGTAGGCTCCCATATCGATCACGCCGCCGCCTGCTTGGTTGTAGACCCGTGGATTGCCCGCCAAGTCGAGGTCATCTGCCAGGTTTCCACCGGCATCCGTGTATGCGGTGTTGCTGCCAGTGCTGATGGCTGGACTGCAGGCACTCGGTTGGAGGTAACCGGTTTCGCCGGGTGCAGTGCTCACAAATACCGGATCGGCATCGATGTTATTGCCTCCGTCCAGGATGCCCGTTGCATTGTTCCAGTTCGCACTTCCACCCGAATGAGCGACTAAGCTGTTGGCGACGGTTACATCGCCCCCCAATGATATGGATATGGATGCGGATGGATCAGCCGGGTCGCCTTCTACTTCATTCCCCCATATCACCACATTGTTCAGCGTGGTTGAAGTCTGCTCCACCTGTATTGCACCTCCATCGAAATGCGGAATAAAAACCCCGACAATCCAGTTTCCGTAGAATGTGGCATTGGTTACGGACAATGAGGTGCCATTACCACTGGTGTATATCCCACCACCCGGACCGGAAGACGTTCCGTCTTCGACCAGTCCGGCGCCATTGTGTGCGAATATCGCTTGGTTGATATCAACAGAACCCGCAAAATTGCGTATACCGCCACCACCGCCGGGCGCCATGTTCCGATAGAACGTCACGTTGGATAACTCCGGCGAGCCGATTTCTGTTGAGAGAGAAGTCGTGTTGTACAACCCGCCTCCCCACTCGCCCAAATTATTAAACCATACCATGCGCATCAATTGTGGCGATGAACTTACAAGATATGTCCCACCACCAAAAAACCGATAAACCGTCCGTCCCATTACGGACGAGCCCGACGTGTTACCGGTCGCGTAGCCACCGGTTACCGTAAACCCATCCATGAGGGCACTACCTACATTTCCCGATACAATGGTCACGTGATGCGCATTCTCGGTATGGTTATCATAATTGTCGGTATTGTCGTTTCCATTGAAATCACCGCTTAGGATACTGCCCTGTTCCGGGCTATTCATATCCGGCAGGATACGCTCATCCTCCAATGTTTCAATACCGGCAAGCGGATCAAACCCGCCATAAAGCTGCACATTGGGCACCAGCACAAAACTATTATCACGGCCGCCGTCCATGGTATATTGCGCGTCGGCTGCATGGTATAACGGCAGGTAGGTACCCTTGGCTACAAAGATGCGCAGTGGTTCAGTTTCCGTCCATCCCGGGCCGCCGCCATCGTGCTCCTCCCGGGCCCATTTGAGCGCATCGGCCAGCTCCGGGATGGCGTTTTCCCAGCTGTCGCCCAAACCAGTGTAACCTGCCGCGGTCTGGTCAACTTCCAGGTTAACGTAAAGGATATTATCAGCATCCGGAACTTTGCCGGTCGCCTTAACCGTATAAAAGACCCACGCCGAGTCGCACAGCGATGGGGTACCGTTGTCGCACACCTGATACAATAAGCTATCCAGACCGTGGTAGTCCGCATTCGGTGTATAGGTAAAGCTGCCGTCGGCATTGAGTACCACAGTGCCATTCACCGGGGCGGTTACCAGCGAAGCCGTCATCGCATTACCATCCGGATCACTATCATTGGTTAATACATTGCCGGTAGCCGGTATATTTTCGGTAACGGTTATCGAGTCGACTACGGCGGTTGGGCGGGTATTCAACTCCCCTTGGAACTCATACGCCCCCACATCGATCACGCCGCCAGCTGTTTGGTTATACACCCGTGGGTCGCCTGCCAAATCGACGTCGTTGGCCAGGTTTCCACCAGCATCGGTGTATGCCGTATTGCTGCCCGCATTGATGGCCGCACTGCTGGCTTTTAGGCTGTAATCACCGTTATCAGGATCGACAAAAATATCGGCAGCAGTAAGACCCGTGGCATCAATATTTCCATTGTCTGTGTTGGTGTTTCCTTCAATCAGCGAATTCGTAGTAGCGGCACGCAACTCCCCTACATCCCCCCAAGCAATGGTGTTGTTCAATTCCAGAACACCAGAGTGATTAAATGTGTTAGGACCATTCCCCGCAATAGTGGAATTGGTAATTTCCATGATTCCGGAAACATGAAGAATGCCACTGCCACGGTCATTAGCCGTGTTATCATAAATGCCGACGTTTATTAACTTCGGTGAAGATTCAAAACTAAATATCCCACCACCCCAAGTATAAGCTTTATTGTAACGAATACTGACATGAGTTAGCATTGGGGAAGATTCATTACTGTACATTCCGCCGCCCGATTCAGCTGCGTTGTTACGGATACTCATCCGGATTAGCGTTGGAGAAGAAAAATGATTAAAAATCCCCCCGCCATTTTGCCTTTGAAAATTTCTTCCATTAACGCTAACGGCATCAACACCATTAGCATTACCACCGGTCAACTCAAATCCATCAATCCGTGCAGTGCCAACCTCACCACTACCGATCACTACTTGGTAGGCATTTTCAGTATGATTGGCAAAATCGTCGGCATTATCGTTACCCAGGAAATCACCACTCAGAATGCTACCTTCGCCGAGCCCGTTCCTATCCGGCAAGATCCGCGCATCATCCAGTGTCTCAACCCCGGCGGCAGGATCAAACCCACCATATAGTTGCACGTTGGGTACCAGTACAAAGCTGTTATCCCGGCCACCATCGGCTGTATACGCCCCATCGGCGGCGTTGTAAAGCGGTTTATATTCTCCTTTGGCCACAAAGATGCGAAGAGGGTTAGCACCCGTCCATCCCGGGCTCCCGCCATCGTGCTGCTCTCTTGCCCATTTAAGCGCATCGGCCAGTTGCGGGATGGCATTTTCCCAGCTATTGCCGGCCCCGGTATAGTCCGCAGCGCTGGTATTTACGTTGATATCTACATAGAGGGTGTTGTTATCGGGGGTAACGGGGGTGCTCGGTAGCGTGATGCTACACGTCCCGAGCGCATCGCCCGTGATGTCCCACCCTAAATCATTAATTAGGAAGTCCCGATAGGTAGTAACATCCGGACTGTACTCCATTGGCGCCCAGGGGTGAAAAATAGCGCCCGCCTTGGTATTCGGATTTGTAGCCCATCCGTACAGCGTGTAACTATAGTTTTCGCAGCTCACACCGCTCTGGAAGAAAACGCCAACCGATCCAACAAAATTTGCTAAATTCCAGGCACCCAGCGACTGGTTAAAACTGGCGGCATCACGGAACATATAGTCGAAGTTTTCCAACTTACTTACATCCCAACTATCCAAGGGTTGATTGAAACTGGTTGCCCCGTCAAACATAAAACCCATATTGGTTACATTGCTCACGTCCCAGTTGTCCAAAGATTGATTGAAGCCAGTCACATCCTCAAACAAGTTACTTAAGTTGGTGACCGTGCTGACATCCCAATCATTGATGTTGGATATGGATTCGATTCCGCTTTTGCTAAAGGTAAAACTCAAGTCGGTCACACCAGTCAGGTCAGGGATGTCCGCCGCGGTGATCTTCAGGTTGTCACAACCGTAGAATACAAATCTACTCCAATGGATGGTGCCCCAGTTTTTCACCTCCAGCAGCTTAGACGCATCATTTCCAGCAAAATTATAAAAGAGTTGAATTGCATGAAAAGGGGTGCTTCCCGTTGGCACGATACGTACCTCATAGCTTCCTGGTTGTGGAAAAGTAATAATAGTCTCATCATTTCCACTCCCTGCCCCCGTAGCTGCCGGATTGTTGATATCCACCCAAGTATACGAAAACTCTCCGGTCGCCGGAATTCTGATTTGGTCGGGTCCGGTGCCAGCCGTATTATCCGTTTTCCAGACAGTGACAAAATTGCTCGGGTCGGCCGGACCAATGCCTCCACCACCACAATCGGTTGCTTCCGTATCGCCTGTAATCGTCCATCCTTTGCCAATCAATTGTTGCCGAGCAGTGGCAGCGGCCGTGCCCGGGCAATATTCCTGCCCAGCTGCATCCAGCGTGATATTCGACGGAACCGTAGGTAACGCCGCCCATCCGATAAGCGTAGCACCGTAATTGGCCGAAGAAAGACCGGTTGCAAGCAGCATGTCGTCCATATCCGTCACATTGGAAATGTCCCAACTGCCCAAGGATTGGTCAAAATCAAGGGCAATGAAGAACATGCTGTTCATCGTGGTTACATGCGATACATCCCAACCACTCAAGTCCTGGTTAAAGACCGGTGCCTGATAGAACATATAAGACATATCCGCGACGTTGCCTACATCCCAACCGCCGATGTCCTGGTTGAACACGGATGCCTGCCAGAACATCCCCTGCATGTTGGTTACATTGGATACATTCCAATTGCTGATGTTGCCATTGAACGCGAATGCGTTATAGAACATGCTGCTCATGTCGGTTATACCCGAAACATCCCACCCACTGAGGTCGCCGTTAACTGCTTCGGCGCCATCAAACATCCTCGCCAGCGACGACACACCGCTTAAATCCGGCACATCGGTTGCATTCAGCACCATATTTCTGGCGCCTGAAAAGGCACCTTCCATGGAAGACCACGGAATATCACCCCACTGTTCGATACTCGCCAGTTTATCGCTTACCTCATTACCGACACGTTGAAGCCGTATGGCCCGAAAGTTTCCACTAATGGTTACAACGTACGTACCGGCACTTGCGTATGTATGGCTGGCGTCGCCGGTTTGGGCATCCGATACCTCCCCGTCTCCCCAATCTACAGTATAATTATATCCGGTTACATCGTCGTTCACCGGGATGGTAATACTTTCATTGGAAGCGTTGGTTTTCCATGTGGTGACGAAAGGCTGTTGTGCCTTTACGGCAAAGCTTAGCAGCATAAACAGCGAAATCGTCCATAAGCATTTCAACGGCTTGAGCAGACGTGGTAGATATCTTTCCATAACGCCACAAATTGACGATAAATCGGATTGAAATGGTATCCCTCTTTGGGGGGAGACCAGGCCCCGCGGGGATATGGTTATTTGTATTTCCGGCTGATAAGTGCGTGTCGGCTGTTCACTTCCAGCTTCTGATAGATGTGCTTGATGTGGTACTTGACCGTTTCTACGGAAATATCGAGCCGGATGGCTACTTCTTTGTTTGTGAGCCCCTCCTCAATGGCTGCGGCAATCTGCGCCTCGCGCGGGGTAAGCTTTTCCCGGAGGTCCGTCGGGTTCCTGGGGTTGAAATACTCGACCACCATGCGGGCAATTCCCGGCGACATCGGTGCACCACCCTCGTACAGCGACAAAACGGCTTCTTTAATCTTCAACAGCGGTGTTTGCTTGAGCAGGTAGCCCGAAGCGCCATTGCACAACGCCTGGAACACCCGGTTAGCGTCGTCATATACCGTCAGCATAATCACCTGGCATTGTGGCGCATGCTTTTTGATACGCTGAACACCTTTGATGCCCGACTCGCCTGGGAGGCCGATGTCGGAAAGCACAATGTCCAGGTAAACCGTTTCTTTCCATTGTTCAAAAAAAGCAGCTACCGAATGCGCGGAGAGCAGACAGGAAAAACCCGGCTGGCTATCAAAAAAGTTAACCAGCGTGGTCCGAATCTGTTCGTCGTCTTCGATAATGCCTAGGCGTATCACGGTGTAAAGGTAGGTATTGACTGAGCAAGTTCCTATCCCTCTTTTGGGGAGTATGGAATACGCCCCGTTCTTCCGAAGGGATAACAGACCAACGGCATCAGCGAGACAGTGCTCCAGCAAAAGCTATGCGATCACCAATGTGAGCCGGAACACGCCCTCCTCCGCGGTACAGGAAAGCCGGCCGCCCATTTTAGCTGCACGTTGCTGCATACTTTGCATGCCCCTTCCCCCCTGGCGGTCTGCCATGTGGCTGTTACCGGCGGAATAGCGATTCGAGACACGTAGCTGAATTGAATGTTCCAGGTCTAATTCGATGGTGATTTCCGATCCGTCACCGTATTTAATGGCATTGGTGAGTGCCTCCTTGAAAATCAGGAACAGGTTCTGCCGGATAATCTGCGAAACGGGACGTGAAGTATAGCTGCCATGAATATCAAACCGGTAAACAGCATCCAGCTCCTCGCGGAGTTTGTATACGTAGTCCTTCATGCGGATTACCAGGTCTTTCACCGTATCGAAACGCGAATCAATCGACCATACCATGTCGCTCATTGTCAGCAATGCCTCTTTGCTCGTATCGGCAATCTGCTGCAGTTGTCTGCCGTCGCCCGGGTATTGTTTTGCCGACAGCGAGTCCGCCTGAAAGTAAATCCGCGTAAGTGAACTGCCTACTTCATCATGCAGGTCGCTGGCAATTTTAACACGCATTTTTTTCTCCTTTTGCAGCACATGCTCCCGGTACCGGAATACACTCCATATCAACAGGGCAATCGCCAGCAGCACCAATACCTTGAACCAGACGGTCTGGTGGAACGCCGGTTTCACAGTAAGCGGTACCTGAAGCGTAGCGCCTGCCTGCTGCCCATCCGGCAAGCGGGCCATAAGTTCCAGCTGGTAATCGCCTGGCGGCGTTTCTACAAACGCGATTTCCTGCCGGCTTCCCAGCGGGTACCAGTCGGTCTGGTTATCAAGCCGGTAAAAATACTGCAATCCCCTTGCGTACTCGCTCCATCCGCCGAAGCCAATTGAAAAATACCGCGTACCGGGTTCAACAACAATCGCGTTTTCCTTCAGGTAAGGGAATGCGTAGTGGCGTTGCGTCCCGGTCCCGCTGTGTTCAGTCGTCAGACGGGTGACCGTCAGTGGAATATCCTTCGATGGCGCCGCATTCAGCAACGCAGTTTCATCGTTCAGGCTAAAGCGTACCAGCCCGTTTATGGTACCCAGATACACCGTATCGCCTGCGTGGAAAACCGCACGGTGGTTAAATTCACTTGCCGGCAGCTGATCAAGCCGCGAATAATTCCGGATACGGTTGGTTTGCCGGTCAATGATGCTCATTCCGTTCTGGGTTGTGGCCACCACTTGCCGGCCTTCCGCTACAAGGCCGTATACCGTATTGTTTGTTAATCCGCCGCTATTGTCGATGGTGTCCTGTATCCGGCCATCCCTATCCAGTATGAAGATACCTTTGCCTTCTGTACCCACCCAAAATTCGGTACCCACCCGGATAATGCAATATACCGGGCTACCGGAAATACGGTAATGCAATGTGTCCGTATCCATATTCCATTCAGCCAGCCCTGCCGGTGTGCCAATCCACAGCTTTCCGTTGTTTTCCACGGTGCAAAGTATTTTGGTCTGTGCCAGTATATCGTCTTTGACCGGCTCATAGGTCTGCGTATACGGATTCACCAGCAGCAATCCGGTGTAGGTACCGACCCAGACCGATTCCCGCCCCGTCCGTGTGAGTGTGGTCATGTAGGTTTGCGGCGGGTGCAGTCCCGATCGCGCGGGGCGCAGTACCAGGGGTGTCAGTTTCCGTTTGTTCATTTCAAACCAGAATAGCCCATCCCCCTCTGTGCTCAGGAGCAATGTATCTGCATTCCAGTGGTGTATATCATAGACAAACTGATTGGATTCCGCTATTTTTTCACCTGTCTTTTCATCGATGGATACGAAACGGTCTTTATACGATCCGATGTAGAGGCGCCCGCCGGGATGTTTGTAAATGCTGCGGATACTGTTAATGGCTACTGCGTCGGTAAGCATCGTTTTGAAGAGTTGATTAGCCGGCACCAGCTGTACGATCAGGTTATTCAACGACATCAGCAGCGTATTTCCTTTATTTTCAAACCAGTCGATGTGATTATCCCTCATGTATTCCGGATAGGAGATCAGCCGCATGGTGATCGTGTCCTTAATGAAATCATATACAAATAGCTTCTCTTTCCCAATATCCGCGCGGTTGGTAAAAATCAATACGCTATCCGCTTTAAACGGGGCAAAAAAAGCGACTCCGTTCTTCCCCAGGTCGCTTGCAACGGCCGGCGACAGCCGTTCCATGGTTTCCGAATGGGTATCGAACACATATAATCCATGCTGTGGCACGTTAAAAAGGCATCTGCCCGAAGGGTGGAAGTAAACATCCCGGATTCCCCAGCCCTCAAATTCAGGCAGCCCGAAGTATTCGGGCGGTGAAAAGCGGCCCTCATTTACCCGTACCCGGATCATTTTACCTATTTCCGTCGTCATCCACAATTCACCGGGGTATGGCTCCATGATGGTGTAAATGGCAGCCAGACGGAATTGCCCGCGAAATTGCTCCGTGATATCCGTTATCAGCGCCAGGCTGTCATCCACGACCTGGTAGAGTTTTCCATCCCGGGTTCCGGCATAGATACGTCCATCAATGCCTTCACCGATGGACTGGATATTTGCTTCGCTTAATCCCGGCTGTTTGACAGCTCCTGTTTTCATCCGGACAGCGTTCCAGGTTTTCAGGTCGAACCGCGTCAGGCCATCGAGCCCGGCAATCCAAAGGTTGTCCCCCCGATCGGCCAGGATGTCGGTTATCGTGCTGTGCGGTATGGCCGGGTCACTGTTTCGGTCGAAACGGATCGTTTCACTGCCGTCGTACCGGTACAATCCGTCGTTGGTTACAAACCAAAGCAGTCCGGCCTGGTCCTTCTCGGTAAGCGTAATGATGCGGTCATCAAACTCCGCGGGCAACCCGATATCCCGGAATAGAAATCCGTTTTCCTGCGCGATGGCTGCTACCACGCCGCATAAGCATATGAGACTAACGATCAGGGGGGCTTTCCAGCGTATGGATGCCATACGCAACAACGGCAGATGTACTTTCACTATGTGATTTTCGTGCACAGGTAGAAATTGGGTGCCGGCCGGCTTACAGCGGCCGGCACCGGTGTACGAAAGTAAAAAGAAACACCATAACGGGCAACCCCATCTTCATAAATATCCAAACTTTTTTACAAAGCGGGTAACGCTATCCACCAACGGGGTCTAATAGTTTAATGACAACCCCACGCCAAATCCCATGTCGCTATCGTAATGCGTGCGGATCCCGATATTGCGGGTAATGATATAACGCAGTTCGCCCATATATTCCTTATCGGTATTTACCATGAAGCCTGCCCTTAACCGCCGGGTTACCGGTATATCTTCACGCATCAGCTGCAACCGGACAATCCCGTCGTGATATACCTCAGCCTGGAAATCGATAAGCATAGGCAGGGTATACAGCACGCCCACACTGAGCTGCCTTCTGCTGTCCTTCTTATTCACCTGGCCGAACATATTCTTCTCGTGCTCATCTATCCCCATCTTCCGGTATCGGTAGTCGAACCCCACAAACGGCATCAGCCACTGCATCCGCCCGATGTACCGCCCAACATGCGTTTCTACCTCGTAACCATGCATGGCATTATAGCCAACAGCCCATTCCACGCCTACGCCCCAACGGGCATTCTGTACCATCGCCATCCCGTCATTACCGTTGGTAGCCACATCGTTTTGGGCCATAAAATGCCACATATTGCTTTCGTGCTGCAGCATTCGATAGGCCATTTCCTTATCGTGCAGCAGCGGGTTATCGTATTCACCAACGGCAAAAACGCGGTTCATTCCGGCCATCATGTGGTAAAGGATATGGCAATGGAAAAACCAATCGCCTTCTGTATTGGCCTCAAACTCAATAATGTTGGTTTCCATCGGCATCATATCGAGTACATTTTTCAACGGAGCATATGCTCCCTGCCCGTTGATTACCCGGAAATCGAACCCATGAAGGTGCATGGGATGACGCATCATCGAATTGTTATACAGGGTAATACGTAATATTTCTCCTTTTTTCACCGGTATTTTGTCTTCCTCGGACAACACCCGGTTATCCATGCTCCATACATACCGGTTCATATTTCCGGTAAGGGTAAATTTCAGTTCACGCACCGGAGCTTCCGAATCGAGGGTTGTCGGATGCGGTGCTTTCAGCATCGCATGGTTCAGGGTTACCGGTCCATTAGCCCCCATCGCGTGGCCGCTATGCCCTGCATGCTCACCAGCAGCCTGGGGTTGGGCCTGTACCTCGGGATACATTACGGTGTTCATATCCATTTGCTGTAAGCTCATGTCCATGCCCATATCGTTCATGTCTCCATTCATCTTCATCATCCCATTCATCATCTTCATCCCTTTGAAATAGTTAAGCTTTGGCAAACGTGCCTGCAACTGGCGGACGCCGTCGCCAAGGAATAACGAGGCCGATCCCGAGCGGTCCTCGGCGGTAGCCAGCAGCTCATATGACGTATTTTCGGCTGGAATATTGACAACGATGTCATACGTTTCCGATACCCCGATGATCAGCCGGTCAACCTCAACCGGCACTACATCATTACCGTCATTGGCTACCACGGTGATTTTACCGCCGCCGTAAGTCAGCCAAAAATAGGATGACGCACCGCCATTGGACACCCGTAGGCGCACCCGGCTGCCAGGCTTGAACTCTGGCAGCTGACTTTGATTCTGGCCATTGATCAGGAATTTTTCATAATATACATCACTTACGTCCATCGCTTCCATCCGCTTCCACTCGTTTGTTACCTTGGTTTTAAAATGTCCGCCGTCAATAGCCTCAACATAACTCTGCACGGCATTTTTCTTAATACCAAACCAATCGCTTCCTGACGCAAGCATCCGCTGTACATTTTCCGGCTTCAAATCGGTCCACTCGCTCAGGATAACGGGTACCGTCGGCAGGTCGTCAATCCCTTCCCTAAACGTTGGGTCATTTTTCCGCTTGTGAAAAACCAGCGAGCCGTACATGCCAATCTGCTCCTGCATACCTGCGTGGCTGTGGTACCAATAGGTTCCATTCTGTTTCACCGGAAAGCGATAGGTATGTATCGCTCCTGGAGGCGTTGGCATCTGGGTAAGAAAAGGCACGCCGTCTTCCTTATTCGGCAGCTGCACCCCATGCCAGTGCAAGGCCGTGTTTTCATCCAGCAGGTTATGCAGCACGATTTCGGCCGTGTCACCTTCGGTAAATTCCAATGTAGGCATCGGTATCTGGCCGTTCACGGCAATCGCCCGCTTCTCCTTTCCGGAAAAGTTAACGATGGTATCCTTCACGTATAAGTCGTACCGCACTACCTTTTGTGCATATATAGTAGCATACGATGCCAGCATCAAGGAGGTCATCAGTATTTTGCGCTTCATGTTCATTTTATATCGGTATTTCAGCTGTATCGACGCACCCTTATTTACGATTAGCCATTACATAAACCAATGACTTATAGCATTAATAAGGTGGCCATTGCCGATACGTTATCTGGTAAGACTGCTTACGTAATTTGCATAGGTGGTTTTGCTCTCAAAATAAGAGACCTCACCGTTATCACCCGTGATCGCGATCAGGGCCGTTGCCTTGTCCACTTCCTTGTTGGATACCGGATCGATGGCAACGCGAACCGACTGATCCTGCGGGATTCGCTGCTGGCACATTTCACAGCAGCCGTAGTAGGTCTTTCCTTCCACTTTCACTACCAACTGTTTTTTTCCCATAAATGCGTCGTTTACCATGCATACTTCGTCATTGGGCACCACATCACCTTTATGGTAATTGGCTGCGTTTGCAACAGGTGCCATGGCAGTTTCCATGGGAGTTGCAGTCGTAGCGGTCTGTTCCTTACTTTGTTGTTCACTGCAGGCAGAAAATACGATAAGTAATCCTGCAATAGCGATTAATGATTTCATTTGAATCTTTTTTTTGTTGAAAAATTGCATTATTTCACCGTTTCCACCGTGTTGCCGCAGGTCAGCATCTGCGCACCGTAATATGGATTCTGTATGTCCTGATTCAGGCTCAGCCAGTGTGCCCCTTTGCTATTGTTGAACATCGGGCATCGTTGATAATAAACCGGTTGTGCGGTGCCCGACGCTTTCATCAACAGGTATACCTGTTCCGACAGGGAAGCAAAGTGGGTGCGCTGACGGGCAATGTCATCCGTGCCTGCAATGCGTTCAGTAACCGTCATGATCGATTCCTTTCCATTCATCCAGGTTTCATGTTCAGCAGAGGTCAATCCATCCATCTTTACTGCACCCAATGCGTCAAGAAATCGGGCTGCACTGGAAGCGGCCAGTGTACCGTCCGATTTTACCAATGCATCTTTCAAATTGAAATAATGATTGAATATGGCCTGGAATTGTCCTTCTTTTTCGTGTTGCGAAACGTCAGTTGCTGCCTGATGCGTGGAATGATCAGTGGCCGCGGCCTGTGAGGTATGATGCGGTGTATGCGCGTGCGTTGCAGGTGTATTGGTTTTAAATTCGCGGTTATATTGGCAGCATTCCGGAAGGCTGGCATAGGCTTCATCGGGTGCCAGGTACTGCGCGTTGTCGTACCCTGCAAGCGCAATCCGCTGAAGTATTTCGTCAGTATTGGTTTTAGACGGATTGTAAGTCAGTGTTGCTGCTCCAGTTTCCTGATTCCAATCGACGCTAGCTTCGTGTTTTACCGTGCCGGCTGTTTCGATGGCTTTTTTACACATTTCGCAGTTTCCGCTGATCAGCACCGTTTCCGTGGCCTCATATTTCGGTTGTGCGTATGTTGTGGACAGTAGCATAATACCTGCTGCCATCCAGAAAATGAATGATTTCATGGTTTTAATGTTAAAATAATTAAAAACTGCATTTGCCCCGTAAGCCGGAAAGCTTACGTACGGGCACACGTATGGCTATGAGTAGTAAAAATCAGGCTATTTTTGGAGGTAGCCAGATGGAATAAAATCCGGATGAGATGAAGCCTGTCACACCTGTAAATTGCAGGTCATCGGCGTATAACGACTGGTTGATGCGCCATGTGTGAGCCAATGGCATATCGGCACAGGTAGCCGGGCAATGGCATATACGGTCAGCGCAGTGGGTGCCACAGTCATCGTGTTGTTCGCCTGGGGCGGTGCGATCGTGCTGTTGGGCATCTTCATGCATGGCTGACGGCTCGGCCCCGTCACAACAGTTTTCCATGGCATGCTCCGACCCACTTTCGCAGGCAAGACCGGCCGTTGGCATCATAAAGAAACCCAAGACCGCGACAAACCAGATGAAACACTGTTTTTTTAATCGCATATCAATATGCAAACGTACGGATTTCATCGATTAATTTCAAGCATCTTTTTTCTGAATGCCCGTACCTGCGGGCGTTTTGGTCATGAGTTCTTTTTATTCGCGAAGTACATTTTTAACCCCGTTACCTGATCTTCGGTAGTGTAACATCCCCAGCTGTAGTAGCTCTCATGCGGCTGAAAACAGACACGTATCCAGCAATTCCTGCCCTTTATCCAATAAAAGGCAGGTTCAGACGGGTCACCTGATGTCGGGTCACCGGCGGTTTCCCGCTCCCTGAAATCGTTATAAAAAGCCATGAACTGCGTAGGGGAAAACTCAAGTTCCAACTCGGTCAGCTCTTCGTTAAGCAATCCCTTCAGCCGGTGAATGCCGCTGAAACTTCCATGAACGAAACGCAGTTCCTGTTCATCGGATGGTCCACTTTGGTAGTTTGGGACTGTCATCTGATCTTGGGTTAGTCAAATATAACCGGCAATCCACCTACCCCAAATACCCAAAAGTGAGTATTTTTCTATTGGTCAGCGACTTACTTTATCGCACCAAAGGAAGCAAAACAGAGGTGCTTATGAAGTACCTCCACACTACGAAAGCCTACCTTTTCCAGCAATTTCATCTGATCATTTAACGAATGGGGCGTATCCTCCTTTTCAATATAGGCAAATACGTTATCCCGGTATGCCTCATCCTTAAGTCCTGCCAGGTAATTCCCATAGCGTTCGTTATAGACAAGGTGCTGAATGGCCGGCGTTTCCTGGACCACCAGATCCGCTATCCAAAGGCTCCCGCCGGGTTTCAGCAGTCGGTACAGTTTAGTAAACACAGCCTCCCAGTCACGGTCGTCGCGCAAGTGATGCAGTACTGCCGCAGCCATAATGGTACAATAGTGTCCCTCCGGCAAGGATGCTGTACGGATATCGCCCTGCACCAATGTAATGGCGCCCGTATTGACCGCTGACACCCGTTCCCTGGCCCGGTTGAGCATGGGTTGACTTAAGTCGAGCAACGTACAGTCCAATGGTGCTTTTCTGTTCAGTAACTTCAACGTATAGTTTCCCGCCCCGCAGCCGACATCCAATACTGTTTTCAGGTTGGGTGAATGGGCCATAATGCTATCGATAATAAGCTCCATGTTGAATGCCGCATCGATAGTCGTCTGCTGGCCTGTTTCCAAATTCGAAAAACGGTCGACGTCATTGTCAAACCGGGCTTTAATTTCCTGTACGGTGGATTTGTCCGAAAAATGTTCCATGCTGTTCGTTGTTTATGAAACAAAGCTACTCATCCATACTATACTTTAAAAATACTATTATTTGCAATTATTAATACCTTTGGAGTATTATGGAATTACGGCATCTTATTTATTTCAAAACGGTGGCCGAGCTGCTGCATTTCAGCAAGGCGGCAGCGCAATTGCATATTTCCCAGCCGCCGTTGACACGGCAGATCAAGGAACTGGAAAATGAGCTGGGTGCCGTACTGTTTCACCGAAACAACAAGCGGGTGGCGCTTACGGACGCCGGGCGTTATTTTCTTGGCGAATGCGAGCTACTCATCCAGCAACTGGAACGCAGTAAACAGGCAGTCAGGCAGATTCATCAGTCGGTGAGCGGTGAATTCCAGATCGGATACATCAGCTCCACCCCATTGACTGCACTTGCGGCTGTGTTGCGACAGCTCAATGTCCGCTATCCTTTATTGAAAACCCGTGTATATGAACTTTCCACGGCCAAGCAGGTTAGCGCCCTGGAAGCCGGAAAGCTTGATGTCGGTATCCTGCGGGCACCGGTAGCCTCTACGCAACTGGACATTACCTCGCTTTGGCAGGATCAGTTCGCATTGGTGTGTGCAGCCGAGCATCCGGTTTTATTAAACGCAGACGTACTCGCCAAGGCACCATTCATTTCCTACAACAGCACCTATGCACCGTACTATCACCAGCAGTTTATCGCCTGCTGCCAGCGCATCGGATTCATGCCTCAGGTTATCCATGAGTGCAACAGCATGCATTCCATCCTCAGCCTCGTTGAAAGTGGATTGGGTGTGGCATTAGTCCCGGTCTCCATCATGCAGCAATACCCCTACCTGAAACTGCAGTTTACTGAATTGATTGATATACCCGTCTATACTGAGATCGTCATGGCTCACCATAGGCAAACCGAACATCCGGCACTGGCTGATTTTATTTCGCTGAGCCACTTGTTCAAGACATCCGCCGGATAACCTATAATAAACTCGACCGGCCTATAAAATTGCCAAACACCCTGTAATCCCGACGAACCAGCAGTAATCACGACATTACGTCTGATTGAACCGATGGCTATTGATTCATATCCCTGAAAATCCTTATCTTCGTAAAAGGCACCAATATTTCATACCATGAAAACGTTCCCCCTTTTCGCCCTGCTGATGCTCTGGCTCTCCGCCGGCGCCCGGCAAACGCCTCAGGCGCTGCCTGCAGATGTCCTGATCAAGATCGCAGTAATGGCTGCTCCCGAGGAAAAACGGGCCGACGCCACGGTGTACGGATATTCCGCTACCGGCGAATTCGTTACACTTCGTGAGGGAAATAACGATTTTATCTGTTTAGCGCCCGATATGCGGCAGGATGGCAGCACACTACAGGCATTTGCCTACCCCAAGAGCCTTGATCCGTTCATGGCCCGGGGGAGGGAGCTCACTGCTGAAGGCAAGCGCACTGAACGCGATTCCATCCGGGAGGCAGAAATCCGATCGGGTAAACTGCAGATGCCACAGGCACCTTCTACGTTGTATGCTTACTCAGGCGACCGGACGAACCTCGACCCGAATACCGGCGAGATCCGTGATGCCAAACGGCGCTACGTAGTTTACATACCCTATGCCAGGGCCGCTGATCTGGGCTTATCCAATAAACCTGCGGCGCCCGGCATGCCCTGGCTGATGGATGAGGGTACTTACAAAGCGCATATCATGATCACACCCTAGTAGCATTGCTACAAAGAGTCGCGCTTCCGTTTCAATAGGATCTTGCTATTCCGTTGCGAATTTCACTAACACATAGTATTTTCCCATTTTTTCACCGTCATAAAACGTCTCGACCTGACCGGTATAAAGACGGCTCTGGTCGGCTACCGATACGACGTCACCGATGGTTTTTCCCATCGCTTTTGCAACGGTCTCGGCGCTCTTCTTTGCATCCTGCAGCGCGGCCGTGATTACTTTAGTCGGGTCGGCAAGCGGCTTATAGTACGTCTGGCCTCCGGAAACATAGATCCCGTTCAGCCGTTTGACCGCAATGAGCTGCTCTATTTCCGCTGTGGATGTGGTTTCAAACTGATACACAACCGCGTCGTCTTCCTGGGCAGCCGCATAATATTTTGGCCGTTCCGCCGGTTTGAACCGGTCCCGGTCAAAACCGTTTTCTTCCATCTGCCTGAAAAACTGGCTTGTCAATTCATCCAGCGACGGTTTATCCCGCTGATCGTAACTATAATAATTCAACGGCGAAATGGTGATATCAGCCTGATAACGGTCAATTTCTCTTGGGTACTCGGCCACGCCCTGCACCTCGATTACGGTGCCCTGGGCGAACAGCGCAACGGCGAACAGCATTGCGCATAATGTTATACATAGTGATTTCATCGTCTTACACTTATATTTATCGAATACCTGAGATTAAGCCACTGCAAACATAAACGATGCAATAATCATCCAACCGCCCACGATGATGCCCAGTAATCCCAGTCTTCCCTGCTGGGGAGCGATCTTCGCCCGGAGCCGTTCGGCCTTTTCCTGCGCTGACACATTACCCGAAAGGAACAGTTTGTTGATGAGCGGATACCCCAGCATAAAACCGAGTCCGGCCTGCACCGCACTACCGGCTAGGAGGGTAATCCACCAGATCGGGACAGTTGTCAGCCACCCCATATTAAGAACGGCCTGTATAATGCCCCAAATGCCAAAAAAACAAAAAATCAGGCCTATCCAGCCCTGAAAAGGGGCTACTTTTTCCAATAACTCCCGGGCATTGGGTTTTCGCGACAAGATCAGCGAAGGAACAGCGATAACGCTGAGTAAAATAAGGGTGATTCCGTAAATCATGATTATTAGATTTTATAGTGAATAAAAGATTAACTAACTGATGCGATTGCGCCTATGATCATCGTCACTGCCAGCAACAGCAATGCGATGGACAGCAGGATCAGACCCATATAGTAGTACCAAGGTGCCTTAAGCTTCCGGCCAACCACCGTTGCAGTGGCATTCAGGTCCGGCGGCATCTGATACAGGGTGAGGGATTGCCGACAGTGTGAGCAAACCGAATATACCCGCTTGGCATACGGAAATACCGGAATCCAGAAAATGTGGAAATACATCGTACAGGCCTGTGCGAATAAAGTACCGCGATTATCGCAGTATCCACAGGAGTGGCCTGGCAATTCAGCCAGCCCCAGTTTTCGTTCCCTTGTTCCAAAAATAATCATCGCTCATGGATTTGAAACAAAGATGCGGCGAACCGACACCTCCTGCAATACGGTTTCCCATGAAAACCGCTCCCCTGTTTTCCGGGGTGGGAAAGGTGTTATTCGACCAGTCCGAGTCTAATGGCATGCCTGGTCAATCCGGCCAGGTTGCGTACATTCAGTTTCGCAAACAGCGTTTTACGATAACTCTCCACCGTATGTTTACTCAGGAACAGTTTATCTGCAATCTCCTGCGTAGTATATTCTTCGGCAATGAGCTTCAGTATCGACTTCTCCCGTTCCGTCAGCAGCTCGAGCGTTTCCTTTTTCCTGCTGAACGCGCTGTCAGCATAAGCCTGTTTCACCGATGCCGAGAAGTACTTCTCTCCCCGGAGTATGGTACGGATAGCCGTCAGGAATTCAGCTGAATCGGCATTCTTGGACAGGTAACCGTCTACGTCGTGCCGTACCAATGCATCCACCATGTCGACATCCATATGCATGCTCACCACCAGTGTCCTGATTTCCGGTCGGGTGGCCTTCAGGTGATTATTCAGTGCGATGCCATCAAAATCCGGCATGCTGATATCTGTGATTACCAGGTGTATCGTTTCCTCCGGGTGGCTATCCACATATTGCGCTACGTATTTCCCGCCGTGGGCGTGATACAACACGTGCAGGTCATCTTCAAGTTTAATGAGCCGTACCAACCCCTCCAGGAACAGCCGATGATCATCAGCCAGTACAATGTTATATTTCATGTGTCGTCTATTTAACCGGTATCTCAATATTCACCACGGTGCCGCGCCCGGGCAGGGAGTCGATGTCCATGCTTCCGCCGTGGATTTTCAACCGTTCGCGGATGTTCTGCAGTCCAATACCGGGGGATGTCCTGCTCACATCGAACCCCCGGCCATTATCTTCAAAAATTAACGCCAGCGCATTATCCAATAGCGTCAGCTGGATGGTAATCCGCGAAGCAGCCGCATGTTTCTGCGCATTGGTCATCAGCTCCTGGACGACGGCATATACTGCCACCTTAAGTGATGTGGGCAGCAGATTAACCGCTTCCTCAGGATAAGCTTCAAAATGAACCTCCCGTTCCGGATCGCGCCGGAATCCCTGCAGGTACGAATTAACCAATTCCGTAAACCCGGTGTTGCTGAATTTCCGCGGCATCAGGTTGTGCGATAAATCCCGAACCTGCTGATACGTATCATCCACCTGATTGATCACGGTCCCGGCATTGCCACCAGCCAGCGAAAGCTGCATTTTGATGGCTGCGAGATTACCTCCGATGCTGTCGTGCAACTCCTTGGCAATCCGTTTCCGTTCCTGTTCCTGTCCTTCCACGGAGGCGGCCAACAGCTCCAGTTCCTTCTCTTTCAGCATCGCCCGGATCTGTTGCTGGTTGGTTTCTTCCAGACTGGCGTTCAGCCGGCTCTGTGCCTGCAATTTCTGGTAGTACAGGTACAGCAGGCCGATCACCGGTATCAGGACCACAATGAAACCGATCAGCAAGGCATACTTCACAGTTTTCTGGTAATTCAGTTCACTTTCCTTCCGCAGGATTTCCTTCTCTTTCTGTGCAGTCAGGTACTTAACTTCCAGTTCGTTTACCTCTCTCCTGTTCTGTTGCTCCGCGATTTCACCGGTCACACGCCTGTACTGCGACATCAGGGCATAAGCGTTTTTGTAATCACCGATGGTAGCGTGCAGTTGCTGCAGGCTGTTCAGCACATCCCGCTGGGCCTCCAGGTCCCCCCATTGCATGGTATTGACATAAACCATGGAAAGCAGGATACGCGCATTATCGTAGTCTTTTTCCGCGATCAGCAGGTCGCCCATGCGCTGTCCCGCCTGAATATAAATATCAAAATACCGGTGTTCCAGTGCGCGGTCCTTTACCTTTTCATATCGCGTGAACGCACTATCCGGCTGGCCGCCGGCCTCCGCCGCCATGGCCAGGTACAGGCGCGTTTCCAGCAACTGTTTCAGCTCCTCTGCTTCCGAAAAATAGCGCTGGGCCAATTCAAGATATCCCCTTGCCTGTTCCGGATCCTGCAGCGCCAGGTAACTCATGCCCAACCGTTTATTAACCTGCTGTACCAGCTCGGCATCTTTCGATTGTTTCTGTATTTCCCGGTAAATTGAAATGGCTTTAGGGTATTCCTTCCGCAGGAAATACACCGTCGCCTGTCCAAATCGGTTTCGGTTGACCATGGATTCGTCGGCGAGCTTCTCTCCTGTACCGATACCCGCCAGGTAATGCCGTAACGCCTCCTCATACAGGCCTTTTTCCTGGTATGCCCGGGCCAGCGCGTTGACTGCGGATGCCGTATACCGGCTTTTTTCCCTTTCCTCCAATGTACTTTCTGCCAGCCGACGCTGGATGTCCTGTGCATAGAAAATAACGGAGTCGTGCGTACCGGCCGCTTCGTGAAAATGAATCAGCGCCTGTCCGGCGAGCACCCTTTCGGTCAGGTTACCGGCTGTATGCCATTTTCCCAGCAGGGAGTCAGGTGTCTTGATGGGCAGCGTCCCGAACGCGGAAAACCGCGATCCTGACACCGGTGCAGCGGACTGGCCCAAACCTATTGTCACTACGATACAAAGCCCGATTATGGAAAACAACCGTTTCATTTCCGATTCGTTATAGTGACAATATCAACCATAGGGCCACGTTATCCCGTTACCGGAAGCGCAATAAATCGTTGGTTACCCGCTGTGCCCGTACCATATCTCGAGTATTTTTTATCAGTGTCTGCTGCTGCCGGATCAATTGCTGGTTTTGCTGTGCCAGCTGCCGGAGTTGCTGATGCTGCAGATCGCGGCTGGCCTCTTCCTCATACAGGTTAATTCCCTCCCGCAGTGTTGCAATACGTCCATTTTCGACATATTCCAGCAATTTAGTACAGGCGTGCAGGGTACGGTATTTCGGCGGCAGCACACTGTCCTTCTCCAGCTCATCAGCCAGCAGGTTCATCTCTGCAATCATCGGCGTAAATTCAGTGGTTGCCTGCCGTTCCATGGCCGTTTTCTTTCTGCGGTCCAGTATTGGACCAATGACATATTGCATGGCTGCAATGCTTCCGCCGAACGACAGCAAGCCCGGCACAACCACACCCTGTCCCTGCAGGTCACCGATACGGTACCAGAGCAGGTAAATGATCCAGCCCGCCGCAACGCCCCACCATACAAACATCCGTCGCCGGCTGTAAAGTTGTATACGGAATTTCCGCTGTTCCATGTGTTCGTCCAGTTCAACATAACGTGCGATCCGGACGTGTGCCTGTTGTAAATTTTGGTAGATACTTTCCATGTACATGGGGTTACTTCACCGGCAAATATAACATTTCTCACTAAACGGGCAGGGCCGCGGGAAGCGGTTTCTGTATGCCGCTTTATCCGGCTTATACCCATCAATGCAAACGGGTGTTTGCAAGAACGATAGCGAAGCTTACGCAATTTTTCTATTATAATCAATTAATTCATATAGATAACATAATTAATTGAATATAAATAGTTAATAAAAATACATAGAATATAATCTAATATATTAAAAATACAGGTAAAATAGAAACAAAAACTACATATAACAATCATAATTAATTAATAAACAGAAATAAATGATATTTAATAATCAGCATTAGCAGTAAATAGTACCTCCTGTCCATATAGTCATTAAAACAACGCAATACTCGGTAGTAAAACAATAAAACCGGTCGTTTCCGGAAACAAGAAGTGCGTGATTTTTATCCTGCTGTTACCGCCCGGAGAGGCCGCAGAAAGATGTGTTTTTACGTTACACCGTACAGACATCCGCACCATATAGCGGGTGGTAAAAATCGGATGGCGTACGTATGAGGTTATTGGTCGATCAGTCTGTTTTTGCCGGCAGGTACCGTCCGCAAAACAGGGCGCCTCCCCACCCCGTTCCGTGCGTTGGGACCATTCGGATACGGGAGAATATCCGGCCGTTCATTCCATGCGACCGGAGCTAAAAGTATGCTGATACCGTTGCCGATCGCGGGTCAGGGCGTGGCCTCCAAAGCCGCTGCATCTGCGGCAACAGCCGTCACTGAAAACGGCGACATTACGGCGGCATGGGCAGCTTCCCGGGCCACTTCAGCTTCGGCTTCCGACACCCCATCCGGACGATAATCCCCGACAGGTGCCGGTTCTCCGAATAGCGATTCGAACCACGTACATGCGGCAATAAACCGTCCGATATGCAAATCCAGGTGATAGCCGTCGCGCGTTAAATGATCCCCTAGGAAGCTTGTCCTGGCATTCTGGATCGCCGTGCCGGCTGGAATCAGCAAATCCAGCGGGATCAGCGTTTTCACCTGTCCCGAAGCCTCCATAATCGCCCTATACATGGTTTGCTGATCATTATCGTAATTTGCAAACCCCTGATGAGTGGAATTGGCCGCATACGCCCATGTCTGGTGCCAGCTGTAACGCACACTGCCACCCGTTACGCTATCAATGTAATGGTGCAGCGCGGGCAACGGCTGACGGTAGGTATCAAACTGGCCCGACAACGGACTGGCTTGCTGAAGCGACACATAATCCCAGGGTTCATCGCGCAGGGCCATGCGGATACTGGTATGCTCGGTGGTGGTCTTCACACCGTCAGCTGTAATTTTCCGATAGCTGTATGCTGCACTGTCCGATTGCACGTTTGCCAGGTGTTTGGCCAGCGGCGCCCCACCGATATACAGGTTACCGATGATCATGGGTTTTCCGGCCGCTTCGGCCAGTTCATACAGGTATTGTTCTACCGCATCCTGCGAAAAACTGTTGCCAATGGCCAGCACACGCAGGGTATCGCTCCGCTCCGCAGCCCGGATGTGGGCCATACCGACAATAAACAATACACAGAGGAGGATCGATCGTTTTAATGTTTGCATGATCAATATTAAGGAAAATTGACCCGATTTGCAACTACAGCAGCTGGGTAAAAGCAGCAAAAGATGACGGTACCATTATCAAGATATATCCCGATTCGTCTATTTTTGTTAGCCGATGACCATGGAAACCCATATACCCAGCCCCGTGTTGCGACCTTATATCAGGGCATTTCACGTCATTGAGAGCCAGGGACTACCCCTCCAAAACCGGGTACTGCCGGATACGGCGATTGCACTGGCTTTCCGCTTCGGCGGACAGGTAGCTTATGGGCACGACCGGCACACCGTCCTTCCCGAAGCATCGCTGACAGGACTGCGCCAATCGGCTCGCCTCATCAATTACCTCCCCCACTCAGGCACCATCGTGGTGCTGCTGAAGGAAGGGATGGCTCCGGCCCTGTTCCGTAATCCGCTTCATGAGCTGACCGGGCTTACCCTCGGTTTGGACACCTGCTTTTCAGCCACTGAAATCGCCCGTGTACAGGATCAGTTGACCGGGGCCCGAAATCACCGCATGCGGGTGGCTGTCCTGGAGGACTTCCTGCTGGCCAGGTTGCGGCCCCTAGGGCCCGATCCTGCCATGATCCGTGCCGTTTCAGCTATCCATCAGGCGAAAGGCAGATTATCCATATCCGGACTGGCAGACAACGCCTGTCTGAGTCAGGATGCTTTCGAAAAGCGGTTCCGGCGAACCATAGGCATATCACCCAAACCGTTTGCCGCCATCGTTCGCCTGCGGACACTTATCAGTCAGTACGGACACGGTCAATCTTTTCAACGCCTGGCACTGGAGGGTGACTACTTTGATCAAGCGCATTTCAATCGGGCCTTCAAACGGTTCACCGGCCTGCCGCCCCGCGAATTCTTCGACCAATCCCGCTTTTGGTAATCAATGATTTTTTACAAGGATGGCAGCCTATACGGACCGACCTTTGTGAAAAACAAGGATAACAATGATTACAACGATCTTAATGACAATCGCCGGCCTGCCAGTAGGTGAGCCGAAGACGGCATCGGCCCTTAAAAAGTTTGTATTGGTGGTACGGGTACCGCAAACCTATGACAGCGAACAGGCAAAAAAGGTTGGTCCTGCGTGGGATATGACCCTCGAATCGTGGAAAACCGAAGGAGTATACGTGGAGAGTTTCGCTTTTCCCGCACCGGGTTACATCGTTACGGGGCGCGACAGGCAGGTGGAAGCGGGTCTGGTTACGTGGGGCGGGCAAAAAGTGGTAAGCATTGTCGTGCTCCAGGCAGAAAATATCACCCAGGCAACCGCATTGGCTAAACAATGCCCCATACTGGAGCATGGCGGTACCGTAGAGGTGCGTGAGCGGCCGCAATAACGTTGGGCCCAGCCGATTTGTAACCTGTTGCTGCGGGTAAATTCCATCAGGAATACCGGATAATCACGTTCACCATACCCGGATTGAAAAAAGAAGGTTCATGCGATTCGATTAACCCTTTGCGCTCGTATACACGCAGTTCCTGGTATACGCGGTCGCGCAATGCACCGGTACCCTGACCGTGGATGAAGCGGATTTCCTGCTGACCATTGGCAATGGCGCTATCCAGTGCCGTGCGCATACGCTCGATGCTCAGCTGTACCATGTCTTCGCCACTGAGGCCGGACGTGTTGCGCATGAATGCACGGAGATGCAGGTCCACTTCCTGTACGGGTGCCATAACGCAAATTTAGGAATAAAACTGATGGATCAATAGCCGTACTGTCCGGCTCCGGCAGGTACCCGGGCCGGACAGTACCGGGGCCGTGTAGGCGATCGAAGTCCTACGATCAAACCGATTCCCTATCCTATGATATTTTACTTAATTTCGCCGGCCGAACCCCGCCGGGGTCATCGTTAAATAAGCAGATCAACTAATGGAAAAAGAATCGCGCGACATCCTGCGGATCGGGATTGTCGGTTATGGAAACCTGGGAAAAGGTGTCGAACTCGCTATCCGGCAGCAGCCGGATATGGAACTGGTAGCTGTTTTCACCCGGCGGCCGCCTGGCGCGCTGGCGGGTGTGGCAAATGCAATACCTTACACACAGCTCGCCGAATACCGGGAGGCTATCGACGTCATGATCCTCTGCGGCGGGTCTTCAACCGACCTGCCTGAGCAGGTGCTTTCCGTTGCCCGGCTGTTCCACACGGTGGATAGCTTCGATACGCATGCCAAAATTCCGGCCTATTTCGCACAGGTGGATGATGTATCCCGCGCTGCCGGTACACTTTCACTGATATCCACCGGCTGGGACCCGGGACTGTTCTCGCTGGCCCGCCTGCTGGGACTGAGCATACTGCCCGAGGGCGAGGAATATACGTTCTGGGGAAAAGGCCTCAGCCAGGGGCACTCGGATGCTGTACGACGGGTCGCGGGCGTCAAAAACGGCGTGCAGTACACCCTGCCGCTGGAAGATGTCATTGCGCAGGTGCGTTCAGGTGAAACCCCTGAGCTCAGTGCAGCGGCCCGCCACCGGCGCGTTTGCTACGTGGTGGCACAGGAAGGGGCCGACCGCGGTGAAATCGAGAAAAACATCAAGGAGATGCCCCATTACTTCAAACCCTACGACACCACGGTACACTTCATCGATGAAGAAGAGCTGCAGGCAAACCACTCCGGCATGCCCCACGGCGGCACCGTATTCCGGTCGGGCATCACAGGCAACGGTTCGCGGCAGCGCATCGAATTCAGCCTGGCGCTGGAGAGCAACCCCGAGTTTACGGCCAGTGTGCTGGTTGCGTGTGCACGTGCAGTGGGTAAACTGGCCAACGAAGGCCACACCGGTGCCCGCACCGTATTCGACATCCCGCTCGGTTACCTGTCGCCGCTGTCGGCAGCCGCCCTCCGGGAAACCCTGTTATAACCGGTTCCGGTAGCCCGGGGTTGTTCCCCGGGCTGCTTCATGGTTTCAGGTTGTGTGCCAGGCGACTTTTTTCGCGGGACGATAGTTTCAATCCTTTCAACACCAACAGCTGATTACCGGCTGACAAGTAATTACCCCCCTGAGCGCTTATTGCCGGCCGCTGATAGCCTGCCGTTAAAAAAATAAATTCCGCGCTTGCATAACCAATCGGTATTTCCTACCTTACCCCTCAGTAACCCCATCATCCTCAAACCGTTGGCGTTACTCCTCAATTACTCACAGACTAACTCAGCGATTATGGCAAGCATTTATCACGCTATCTTATCCTTAATTACCATTGTCCTCTTTTCCCTGCCCGCATGGGCCACAGACGGGGACCCCATCCACCTGATTCCCGAACCGGTGCATATGGAAGCGCAAAGCGGAACATTTGTACTCGATGACCAGGTGAACCTGGCAACTGATTCCAATGATCCGGCGCTCCGCAAAAGCCTGAACTGGTTTACCGAGACGGTTAAAAGCGTAACCGGGGTAACCATCGGCCGCACCGGATCGAAGGAAATCCACATCAACCTGAACAAAACAGCCGATTCGCAGCTGGGTAACGAGGGCTATCGCCTGGCAGTCGCACCCGGCAGCATCTCATTAACTGCCAACACCGCAGCCGGTGCGTTCTATGGCATGCAAACCATCCTGCAATTACTGCCGCCGGCACTAACCGCCGGAACAGGCGACTGGCAGATTCCTGCCGTCAACATCACCGATTATCCACGCTTCGGGTGGCGCGGGCTTATGCTGGACGTCAGCCGGCATTTTTTCACCAAAGATGAAGTCAAGCGATTCATCGATGAAATGGTCCGGTACAAATACAACACCTTTCACTGGCACCTGACCGACGATAACGGCTGGCGGATTGAAATCAAGGCGCTGCCCGAACTCACCCAGAAGGGCGCCTACCGGGTAAAGCGCACCGGCCGATGGGGCACCTTCCAGCCAGCGCTGGCCAACGAAGAGGCCACTGACGGCGGCTTTTACACACAGGAAGATATCAAAGAGATCATTCAGTATGCAAGCGACCGTTACATCACCATCTTACCCGAAATTGACGTACCCGGGCACAGCCTGTCGCTGATCAGCACCTACCCCGAACTGAGCAGTACGCAGAAACCCTACAGCGTCAATGCAGGCTGGCGGAACCAGCCGCAGGACGACAACGTACTGGACCCGTCAAACGAAGCCGTATACCAGAAACTGGATATCATCTTCGGCGAAATAGCTGAATTGTTCCCCAACCCCTACATCCATATCGGTGGCGACGAAGCGTATAAAACCTACTGGGCAATGAACCCGAACTGCCAGGAGCTAATGAAAAGAGAAGGACTAAAGAACGTCGAGGAACTGCAGAGCTACTTCATAAAACGCCTGGTTAAAATCCTGCATTCCAAGGGCAAGAAGCTGATTGGCTGGGATGAAATCCTGGAGGGCGGACTGGCCCCCGAAGCCACCGTGATGAGCTGGCGCGGAATGAGCGGCGGTATTGAAGCGGCGAAAATGAACCACCACGTGGTGATGACCCCCTGGGATTATGTGTACCTCGATCTGTATCAGGGCGACCCGCTGGTGGAGCCCGACACCTACGGCATGTGCCGGCTGATCGACAGCTATCAGTATGAGCCGGTGCCCGAAGGCGTGGACGAAGCGCTGATTTTAGGCGGGCAGGGCAACGTATGGTCAGAGTCCATTCCCACATTCAGGCACCTGGAATACATGATCTGGCCGCGCGCCATCGCCTTGTCCGAAGTGTATTGGAGCCCCAAGGCCAAGAAAAACTGGGAAGACTTTTTCCAGCGCCTGGAATGGGAGTTCAAACGCCTGGATGCCCAGGATATCAATTACGCCAAAAGCGCATATGATGTCATCTTTAACCCCACCAACATCCGCGGCCAAGGGGTATCGGTAACCCTGGCGACCGAGGCACCGGGCCTGGATATCTATTACACATTTGACCATACGATCCCCGATTTACACGCCCGGAAATACGACGGCTCCAACTTAACATTTCCCGTTGGCGCATCGCAGCTCAACGCCATTACCTACCGGGATGGAAAACCCATCGGCAGGCAGATCAACATTTCAAAAGAGGAACTGGTTAAACGCGGCAATGCACAGCCGCATGTCTATTAAGCACTGACATTGACACATTAAGCCACCCTGCCGGTGAGGCGGTGGTGGCCATTACCGCAACCGCTATTCGGATTCCTGCGCAGCCGGGGAAACGGCCGAAACGGCCGCCTTCTTCCGGACACCCAGGATAATTTTAGCGGCCACCGGAATGGTCACCACCACCACGATGCCGACCACCACGTAATTGAGGTACGGCTGCAGGAACGGCATGCTGCCGATCAGGTAACCGGCAAAGGCAAATGAGGTGATCCACACCACGGAACCGGCAAAGGAAAACAGCAGGAGCCGGCTGAATTTCACCCGGATGATGCCGGCGACTATCGGCCCGAACGTACGGATCAGCGGGAAAAAAACACCCAGCGACAACGCCCACGCACCGTATTTCTTATAAAAATCCGACGCGGCGGTCAGGTGCTGCTGCTTAAAAAACTTCGATTCCGACCGGCGGTACAGCAACGGACCCGCCTTATAGCCGATCAGGTAGCCGGTAATGTTACCCAGCACACAGGCCGCCACACCCAGGCAGCACAGCGTTAAAAAACCATGCGCAAACAAGCCGTTGGCCACCATCACGCCCGCCGCAAACAGGAACGCCCCGCTGGGGATAAAAAAACAGAAAAATAAGCCGGTCTGCCCGTAAATGGCCAGCAGTACCGCCAATAACCCGCCGTACTGGATCAGTGCCTCCGCATCAAACATAGTCTTCGATTAGCGTGCAAAAGAATTATGCGTTGTCGCCGTCAAAGATAGGGAATTCATATCCGTATTTTAAAACAGCCCAGCCCATACCATTGCAGCGGCGGCCGGTCTGTGCCGCCAGGCGACTAACCGATTGCGCTATTAAAACGTAACGATAGGTTAACAGGACATGTGTAGCTTTGACCCGCGTAAGATGACAAACACCGAATGGATATCAGCACTGCAGCGCGGGGAGCCCGGGGCCTACGCGCAATTATATGAACAGCACTGGAAATCGATGTACAAACAGGCGCTGGGCCGGGTCGAAGACGATCAGGTAGCCCAGGATATTGTACAGGATGTATTTGTCAGCCTCTGGCAGAAGCGTGAACGGCTGGCCATTTCCGTTTCGATGGAGGCCTTTCTGGCTGGCTGCGTCAAACTGCAGGTGCTGGCCTATTTCAAAAAAGAAAAAGTGCGGCTGCGGGTTATTGAAAAAGCCATGCAGCAGATGGAAATCCTGCTGGATACCGAAGCCCTGCCGCAGGCGGAAATGGACCGTTCCCTGCAACGGGCACTCAAGGGCATGCCTGAAAACATGCGCCAGTCGTTCCTGTTGCGCTGTGATAACCGCAGCATCCGGGAGATTGCCGACATCCTGGGTATTGCCGAGCAGACGGTTTCCAATAACCTGAATGAAGTGGTGAAACGACTGCGGAAAAAAATCAACCACCAACCCCCGGGTGAATACATGACCTGCCTGGGCATCCTCCTCTCGCTATATTACAATTAATTCACAAACGCTTAACGATTTCGAAAAGTAGTTTTTGCCCTGTCGCGCCGCTATAGGTAAAACACAGACGAAATTGGATCGTAAAACTTTTACCCGGTTACTGGACAGGTACCTGAAAGGACAGGCGGGAGCCCGCGAGCGCAACACAATAGATCAATGGTATGACGGGTTCTCGGAATTAGCTGACGAAGAAGCCTTTACCCATCCCGACCGCGAACGGCAGGTCCGCGAATCCCTGTATACGCGGATCCATCAACAAATCCAGCCGGTACCGGCCTATCGCCGCCTCGCCCGCATCCTACGTGCTGCTGCGGCCGTCCTGCTCGTTGCCGCCGCGGCGCTTTGGCTGTACCGGGCGGGCGATGCCCGACAGCCGGAATCCGAACGCTACCAAACATTCGTTACCGGTGTCCGGCAGGTCAAAAAAATTGTATTGCCCGACAGCTCCCTGGTCTGGATGAATGCCAATACCACCATCCGCATCCCCGAACGTTTCGGACAGGACGGCATCCGGCCTGTTTTCCTTGACGAAGGCGAGGCCTCGTTCGAGGTGCAGCACGATACCGAACGCCCCTTTCTGGTGCATAGCGGCGCGTTGCAGACTACCGTACTTGGTACCGTCTTCAACGTAAGGAATTACAGCCTGCTGCAAACCGTAACCGTAGGTGTAACCAACGGCAGCGTCCGCGTTACGGATACCGCAAACCGCATATTGGCAGACGCGCTGCATGGCGGGGAACGGTTATCGATGGACCGGTCGACCCGGCAGTTTGTCGTAGACGCGGCAACAGAAAGCCAGGGTGCGGGCTGGCAGGAAGGCATCGTCCGCCTGCGCAATGCCACGATAACGGATCTCCAGGTAGTGCTGCGCAATTCATTCGGGGTAACCCTGCGCGTAGCGAATCCCGCCATCCACGAACACCGTTATAACCTCACCCTGCCCAGCACGTATACGCTGGACCAGGCACTAAAAGTTATTTGTTCCATTCACGCTAACCAATATAGGAGGGACGCCGATGACGTAATCAGCATATATTAAAAAAAACCGGGCCTGCCAAAGGCAAACCCGGATACGGTTGCGCAGGCACCGCCAAGCCGCTTGGAACCCGCTTGGCATCCCTGCAACACAGTTGTTAACGGTTAATTAACAAAACCACCCAAATATATGGAATTGCCCACACGAACAGGTGCATTTTCATGAATGAATCATTTTTATGAATAGTCAGATACGACATTGGAAAAAAATCATGCGGATTTCTATGTTAATTTATGCGATGCTGCTATCCACCTCCCCGCTTCTACTGGCCTATCCCGTTGAAGGTCAGGTACTGGAAAAGCGGATCGATGTGGATTTCACTGGGACCACTACCCTATCGGAAGCCCTTTCGCAGCTGGAACGCCAAACGGCATTATTCTTCGCTTATGAGTCGGCATTGCTCGACCGGCAAACCGTCCGGATCAGCCCCCACCGCTTTGCGGATACCCCCGTGCGGGATGTTCTTGATGCCCTGCTGAACAAAACCGGGCTCACCTACAAAGAAGAAGTATCGGGTACCGTTACCCTGCTGCGCAAGCAGGAGAACGGCCGCATCACCGGCCGGGTCACCGGCAGAAACGGCGAGGCACTGGCCGGTGCCACCGTACGGTTACACGACCTCGGCCTAACCACCCGTACCGATGAACAGGGGTATTACAGCCTCGCCGTACAGCCGGGCACCTATACCCTTACGGTATCGTATATCGCCTATACCGGTCAACGCCGCGCGGATATTTCCGTATCCGCCAACGGGCGTACCGTGGCCGATTTCACGCTCGAGGAAGCACAGGATGCACTGCAGGAGGTTGTGGTGGTGGGCTACGGCACGCAGCAGCGCGAGGACCTCACCGGGTCTATCGTTTCGGTTAGCGGCAGCGAAATCGGTGAAATCCCCACCACCAACCCCATTCAGGCATTAAAAGGGAAAGCCGCGGGCGTGGATATCTTCAACAGCGGAAATGAACCAGGTGGCGGTATCAATATCCGCATCCGGGGCGAAAAATCAATCTCCGGATCGAACAGCCCCCTTATCGTGATGGACGGGATACCCATTTCCGGCGGGTTAAACGAAATCAACCCACAGGACATTGCGTCAATTGAAATCCTCAAAGACGCCTCCGCAACCGCCATATACGGTTCACGGGCATCAAATGGTGTGGTGCTCATTACCACCAAGCGCGGCGAATCGGGCAAAACCCGCATCAATTACGACGGCTACTACGGTATTTCGCAGCTAAGCAACAGACTGGACCTGATGGATGGCCAGCAGTTCGCCCAGCTGCGGCGCGAGGCCAACCGCACGGCAAGCGCCGACGGTTCATACCCTGCCGATGAAACCCTGTTCGATGACATCGCCCTGCAATCACTGGCTAACGGCATGTCTACCGACTGGCAGGACTTCGCCTACCAGAACGGGGCAAGGCAAAATCACCAGCTCGGTTTCAACGGCGGAAACGAACGCACCCAATTTGCCGTATCGCTGAACTATTTCGGCGAAGACGGGTTGCTCGAAGGCATGTACTACCGCCGTGGCGGGCTGCGCGTAAACCTCGACCACCGCGTAAACGACCGGATGAAACTCGGGGTCTCCACGTTCGCCAGCCGGTCGAAGCAAACCGCGCAGACCAACGACATTTACGACAATATCGTCCGGCTGAGCCCACTCGGAAAACCGTATGACGAAGCCGGCAACGTGCTGTTCCGGCCCACCAATGACGAGGGGCAGCGCGTCAACCCGCTTTCCGATCTGGAAAACCAGCTGGACGAACGGTTTACCACCCGGCTTTTTGCCAGTGTATTCGGTGAATATGAGCTGGCCAAAGGACTGAAATACCGGCTGAATATAGGGCCTGAACTGGAATACGGCAAACGGGGCTACTACTACGGCTCGCTGACCACGGCTACGCAGGGCGGACTCTCCCGCGCAGGGGTAAGCGACTCGGATATTTTTTCATTCACACTGGAGAATATCCTCGATTACGACCGCCGTTTCGGCAACGACCACCACCTGCAGGTTACCGCGCTGCAAAGCTACCAGCAACAACAGACCAAAACATCGTTTGCCGACGTGGCCAACCTGCCATACGATTCACAGCATTACCACGCCATCCATACCGCCGGCGAAATCCGCGGCGTAGGGAGCAATTACCAGCAGTGGAAGCTGCTTTCGTACATGACACGGGTCAACTACAGCCTGCAGGGCAAGTATTTCGTCACGCTCGCCGCCCGTGCCGACGGCTCCTCGCGCTTTGCCCCCGGTAACAAGTGGAGCTTCTTCCCGTCCGCCGCGCTGGCCTGGCGCCTCAGTGAAGAAAGCTTCCTCGCCGATGCTGCCTGGCTGAGCGATTTAAAGCTGCGGCTCAGTTACGGGATTACCGGAAATACCGGAATCCAGCCCTACCAGACATTCAGCCTCCTGGATAAAACCAACTACGCATTCGGCGATGCCGGCGGCGCAGGTTTCCTGGCCAGTTCCATCTCCAACCCCGACCTGAAATGGGAAACCACCAGCCAGCTCAACGTAGCACTGGATTTCGGGTTCTGGAATAACCGGTTGACGGGTACATTCGAATTTTACGACGCCGACACGAAAGACCTGCTGCTGTACCGCAGCCTGCCCGGAAGCACCGGATTCGAAGAAGTGCTGCAGAACATCGGCGCACTGAACAACCGGGGAATTGAATTTGCCCTCCAGGGAACGCTCATCCAGACCCCCGATTTCAGCTGGGACCTCGGGATTAATTTCTCGCGCAACCGGAACAAGATCATCGACCTGTTCGGTACCGGTGCCGACGATGTGGGCAACGGCTGGTTCATCGGGCAGCCGATCCACGCCTTTTACGACTACCGCAAAATCGGGATCTGGCAGCTAAGCGAAGCAGAAGAAGCCGCCGGATACGGTTTCCGTCCGGGCATGATCAAAGTGGCCGACGCAGACAATAACGGCATCCTGGATGCAAACGACCGGGTGATCCTCGGCGCGCAGACCCCCGATTGGGTTGGCGGCCTGACTACCCGGCTGGCGTTCAGGGAATGGGAACTATCGGCCGTGCTGCACGCCCGTCAGGGATACCTCACCAACTCCAGCTGGCACAACAACAGCAACCGGCTGGCCGGCCGGTACAACAACCTGAACGTCGATTACTGGACACCCGAAAACCCCACCAATGCCAACCCCCGTCCCGACGTCAACCAGGAGTCGGTTTACCTCGGTTCAACACTGGCATACAAAGACGCCAGTTTCGTACGGGTACGCAACATAGCACTGGCCTACCGGTTTGCGCAGCAGGCCGTGCAACGGCTGGGCATCCAGGGACTGCGCATCCACCTGACCGCGGAAAATCCGTTTACGTTTACCAACTATGACGGTTACGATCCCGAGTTTGAGACCTCCGGTGAACGGGCCATGTACCCCTCCGCCAAACTTTATTCACTTGGCATCAACGCCACTTTTTAATTGACACCGCTATGTTCATACGAATCAAAGGAATAAAAGCAACTTTCTGTAAAGTACTCGCCTGCTTTTCGCTGTGTGCCGGGTTTTCGGCCTGCAGCCTCGAAGAAATCCCGCTATCGGAGGCTACGCCCGATATGCTGTATACCACACCGAACGGCATCCGCGATGGGGTGTATGGTGTATACTCACTGCTGCGGGGCCTATACGGTTCACAGCAGGGATTTACGCTGACCACCTTCGGAACCGACCTGTTTATGCACGGCAAGGACGGCGGCTACAAGGCCATGGACCTGTACACCACCGAGCTGGACCCGTCCATGTCTTACCTGTATGACGTCTGGAACACCTGTTACCGCGCCATCAATGGTGCCAATACCGTATTGGAGCGTGTAGATGCCGTACCCATCTCCGAGGAGCAGAAAAACCAGTACCGCGCCGAGGCCCGGTTCCTCCGGGCACACTTCTATTACTGGCTCACCATCCAGTTCGGCGATGTGGTTTGGACAGACCAGGAAACAAAAGGAGTCATTACCGATGCCGGGCGGACAGCCAAAGCCGAAATCTGGCAGCACATGAAAGCAGACACCGAGTTTGCTGTTGAGCACCTCGATTGGACACCGGCAGCCTACGGCCGGGCAACAAAGGGTGCGGCACTGCACCAGCTGGCCTCCATCCTGCTCCTGCTTGGCGAAAACCAGGCCGCCGGCGACGCGGCAGCGCGCGTCATCACCGAGGGGCCGTATAACCTGCTGGACGATTACGCCGCGGTATTCGACTATGGCAACCAGCAAAACAGCGAAATCGTATTCGCCGTGCAATACACCAACGTTGTGCTGAACAACGGCTCCGGAAACCAGGGCCACGCCTTCTTCACACCGGCCTACGACCAGTTTGCCGGGCTGGCGCGCGACGTAGCCCAGGGCGGGCGTCCTTATGCCCGGTTCCGGCCCACGCCGTTTTTCATCGGCCTGTTCGAAGCCAACGACGAGCGCTTTGATGCCACCTTCCGCCGCCACTGGTTTTACAACAACGCCGCCACGCTTCCCGCCGGCAAATCCATTGGCGATACCGTTGTCTGGGAAATCGAACCGGGCGTGTTCTCCACCACGGCCCCGAATGTCACCAACATGCACTGGGGGATCAAAAAGCATGACGATGCCACACGCGCCAGCGCACAGGACCTGGCCGGCTTCCGCGATTTCTTCGTGTACCGGCTGTCGGAAACCTATTTGCTGGCTGCCGAAGGCTACCTGCTGGCCAACCAGCCGGAAACCGCAGCCGGCTACCTGAACACGGTGCGGCAGCGCGCGGCAAAACCGGGAACCACCTTACCCGCCGTAACCGCAGCAGACATCAATATGGACACCATCCTGGATGAGCGGGCCCGCGAACTCGGCGGCGAAGCCAAGCGATGGATGGACCTCACCCGTACCGGTAAGCTGGTGGAGCGTGTGCGCCTGTATAACACCAATGGAAAAGCCAATATACAGCCCCACCATGCATTGCGCCCCATCCCCCTGCAACAGATTGACCTCACTACTGTTGAATTCCCCCAGAATCCAGATTATTAATCACATAAATGACTAGCAAGATGATCAATTCCATTTCATTTCATCGATTCCGTTCCCTGTTCAGGTTTGCTGCGGCGGCCCTCATCCTCCTTTCGTCGGGCTTGGCCGCCACGGGGCAAACCCGGGCCGACTCCCTCCGGGAGGTGTTGCTCACCCAACCCGAACAGCTACTCGTTGCCGCCCACCGGGGCGACCACCTTTCCCATCCGGAAAATTCCATCCCGGCCTTCCAAGGCGCCATTGAAGCCGGTGCGGCCGTCCTGGAACTGGATGTCAGGCAGTCCAAAGACGGTGAGCTCGTAGTGGTACACGACCGTACGGTAGACCGCACCACCGATGGCCGCGGTACCGTAGAGCGCATGACACTGGAACAGCTCAAAAAACTGCGGCTGCTGCACAATGGCGCCGCCACCGAGCACCGCATCCCCACCCTCCGCGAAGCCCTCGAATCCGTGAAGGGGCGTATCCTGGTCGATATCGACTTCAAAGCCGGCAACATGGAAGCGGCCAAAGCCTGCTACGCGGTCATCGAGGAACTCGGCATGGAAAAGCAGGTGCTGTTCTTTCTGTACGACGCCAAGCAGGTATCAAAATGCCTGGCATTGAACCCCGACGTACTGGTGATGCCGCGCGCCCATTCGGCCGACGAAGTACACACCATCATGCAGGAGCCGTTAATCCGCGTCATCCATATCGACGAATCGTTTTACGAGGCCGGCTTAGTGCGCATGATGCGGGAAAAGGGTGTCCGGGTATGGGCCAACAGTCTTGGCGAATATGACCGGCAGGCGCAGCAGCAGGGTGGCAGTTACCATTCGTTCGCTGAGCGGCTCCCTTTGGTCAACATCATCCAGACGGACTACCCCGAAGCGCTGGTGAATTACCTTTCCGAAAAAAAATAAAGGCGCTGGCTTTACCTAAACAGGCCCTGCTGTTTATCGGCAGGGCCTGTTTAGGTAAAGCCTTTTTCGTATCTTGTTTTCCAATAATCCGCACACCTTTAAAACAAGCGACAGATGGATACCGTAAAAGCGCACTACAAGAACCTGATTATCGGTTTCGGCAAGGGCGGAAAAACCCTCGCGGCATGGCTTTCCGCCAACGGCGAGGAAGTAGTCCTGATCGAAAAATCAAAAAACAGGTATGGCGGCACCTGCATCAACGTGGCGTGCATCCCCACCAAGTCCCTTATTGTCAATGCGGAAAAAGGAGTTCCCTATGCCAAAGCACACACCATTAAGGACGAGCTCACCGCGGAAATGCGCCGGAAAAACTACCAGAAAATTGCCGGTTCGCCCCATGCCACGGTAATCGACGGCACCGCCTCCTTCCTGTCCGCCAACCGCGTAAACGTGCAGACTGCGGACGGCGACAGGGCCATTACCGCCGACCGCATCTTCATCAACACCGGTACCAAACCCTTTATGCCCGACATGGAAGGCATCACCGGCCGCCATATTTACAACAGTACCACCCTGATGGAGCTCAGCGTAATGCCCAAACGCCTGGCCATTATCGGTGGCGGGGTGGTGGGACTGGAATTTGCCGATATGTTGCTGAAATTCGGTTCCGAGGTGACGCTTTTCACCCGCGAGGAACAGTTCCTCCCCAAAGAAGACCGCGATATCGCCGAATCCATTCACAGCAGCCTTGCCAAAAAAGGGCTGCACGTTATCCAGGGCGCTGCCGTCCAACGATTTTCACCCGCGGGCGATGGTGTCACCATCCATTACCGCCGGGCAGGCGAACAGCAGGCTACCACCGATGCTGTACTGATGGCCACCGGCCGCATACCCGAAACCACCGCCCTTAATCTCCGGGCAGCCGGTATCGAAACAGACGAGAAGGGTTTTATCAGCGTAAACGATCAATTACAGACATCGGCCCCCAACGTGTGGGCTATTGGCGATGTAAACGGCGGACCGCAGTTCACGTATATTTCCCTCGACGATTTCAGGATCATTAAAAATCAGCTCGCCGGTACCGGTTACAATTCCACTACCAAACGGAAATCCTATGCCACCACGGTATTCCTCACGCCACCATTCGCCCGCATCGGCATCAATGAAACCGAGGCCCAGGCGCAGGGCATAGACTATGCGGTATTCACCCTGGCTGCAGCCAACATTCCCAAGGCGGCCATCCTCCAGCAAAAAGAAGGGCTGCTGAAAGCCATTGTAGCCCGGGATACGGGGAAAATACTCGGCTGCATGCTGCATTGCGCCGAAGCGCACGAACTGATCAATACGATCCAGCTGGCCATCAATGAAAGCATCGCCTATCCGGTGCTCCGGGATCATATTTACACGCATCCCACCATGTCAGAGGCTTTCAACGACCTGTTCGCCTAACGCAATCGCTCGCCGGCCGGCCGGTAAATCCGACCGTATGTTGGACCACCGCATCCCATCAACACATACATGCAGGCCCCGAAAGGCCTGCATGCGTGTTTTAAAGCCTATCTTCCACCGTTATCCCTGCGTTTCCGGCATCAATGACTTCAACCAGTCGCGCATAAGCCCTTTTATACGCCGCGGCGGAATGCACCACCCGGTAGTCGCCGTCGATCAGCTGTGCATACGAACCGGTCAGCGGGCAGCCCCGCGTGTCCGTGTGGTAATTGCCGATGTGGATGAACACCCCGCTGAACCCGGGGATGCCGGTGATCTCCACCATGCCGCGGTGCAGCTTCGGGTAGCGCCCCCGGTAAAGCACGTTCATGCCCGCCCAGGCATTGAGCCGCAGCCCGTACCGGCCGGCGGGAATAGCCGTGCTGCCCGCCACCTTCACCGGCCGCAGGCGGTCCTCCAGCAGGTAGCAGCAGAACAGCCCGTTGATGTACAGGTGGCTCAGCGTCGTGTTCCTTCCCTGCGCCACGCGGACGATTCGGCAGCTCACGGCGCGGCCCCCTCCCCGCTTCCCGCACTCGTATCCGGCGTGCCGCCGGAGGCGTTGTCGCCGTTGCCTCGGCTGTCGGCTACCGCCGCGCTGGCTATGGCCGTGGCTACCAGTCCGGCTGTCACCAGGTAACCCGCCGCGGCCGTAATCACCGCCGGTAATACCACCGGTGCGGTCAGCAGCGCCGTGCCCACGGCACCCAATGTGATACCGATGTGGCGTATCGTCTTAAAAAATCCCGGTGTGGGTGCCTGCACCCGGTTAATGAATTCGTATTTCGTTTTCATGGTTAATCGGTTTTAATTGAATCATTGTGCCCCAATGGGCAAAAGAACCGGCACGGCGCGCCGTGCCGGCAACACTTACGGTACCGGGGCGTCCCCCGGTACCGTGGTCCGCTATGCGGCAGTTACCGTCAGCTGGCCCGCATACACGCTATTAGACGTGCGCAGGCCATCGCGGTGGCCCATAAACACCCAGGTTTCCAGCACATCGCCGGAGAACCCGACGGGCAGGGTAAACGTCAAGATGCCATCCTCGCGCACGGCATTTTCATACACGCTGAAGAACGCCTTGCTCGTGTTGTACACCAGCACCACTGCCGCGTCATCCGCAAATGCATTGAACGTGTTGATGATGGGCTGCCAGCTCACCGTAGCCTCGCCCGGCCGTGTTTCCGCAATGGTAAGGCCAACCGGCGCGCCCAACGACCCCCGGCTGATCCGCACGCGGGTGTAGTCGATCTCCACTACCGGGTAATCGCCCGTCATGCCGTTGCGCAGCAGGTGGCTCAGCGCCACATTGTAGCCGGTGGCCGATGCCTGCTCGCTGTCGGAAAAGCCCAGGTTCAGCAGGTCCTTGATCGGACTCAGGAACGCCACGGCCAGCGCAAAGCGTGCCCGCTGGTTCAGCTGGGCCTCCGTAGCCGGCTTGCTGCTGGGCCGCGGCAAGCTGCGTACGTAGTCCACCTCGCGCCAGCGGCTGCCCACCACGTTGCCTACCTTACCCGAATACGCCCCGTTGATCCCTTTCAGAAATGTTGCCATAATTGTAAAATTTAAAAGTTAAACCATCAGTTCCGATGCGTTTTGATACCGGTATTTTCATTGCATCTTGCCGTCAAACATAGCGACAGCGGGCCCGCCGGGGCAACTTTTGGCATCCAACCGGACGATAGCGTACCCCATGGCACCGGATGGCACGGAACCAAGCAGTTGCAGGAGTGGAATCTTTTTATTTATATTTGCATAATTAGTTATGTAATTAGTTATACTATGGCTCCCATATTTGACCGGACAGGCAAAGTAGCCCTCGGCAGCCGGATGCGGCTGCTCACCGCCCAGCTGACCGACGACGCCAGCCAGATTTACGAATTGTACGATGCCGGGGGCTTTTCGCCCAAGTGGTTTCCGGCATTCTTTGTACTGGCGGAAGACGGCGCGAAAACCATTACCGAAATTGCCGGCGAAATCGGGCACTCCCAGCCCTCCGTTACCAAAATCATTAAGGAAATGGCCAAAGCCGGGCTGGTAAAAAATAACCTCAAATCCAGCGACCGGCGGCAGAACATAGTGGCGCTGACCCCGAAAGGCACGGCGCTTATCGAAAAAATCAGGGTCCAGTGCGCCGATATCGACGTGGCGGTGGACGGTATCCTGGCCGAAGCCACCCACAACCTCTGGGAGGCCGTTGCCGAGTGGGAATTTCTGCTGGAGCAAAAGTCACTGCTCAAACGGGTACAGGAGCAGAAGAAACGCCGCGAAAGCCTGGATGTCCGCATCGTACCCTACGAGCCGCAATACCAGTCCGCTTTCAAGTCGCTGAACGAGGCCTGGATCTCCACCTACTTTGAAATGGAGGAAGCCGACTACAAGGCACTGGATGATCCCGAAGGGTACATCCTGAACCGGGGCGGCAACATATTCGTGGCGCTGTACCACGGCGAACCGGTAGGCGTATGCGCCCTGATCAAAATGGACGACCCCCGTTACGATTACGAGATGGCCAAAATGGCCGTTTCGCCCAAGGCGCAGGGAAAGCACATCGGCTGGCTGCTGGGGCAGGCCATCATCCAAGCCGCAACGGAACTCGGGGCCTCGGCCATCTACCTGGAGAGCAACACCATCCTGAAACCCGCCATCAGCCTGTATTACAAAATGGGGTTCCAGAAAATAGCGGGGCATCCCACGCCTTACAAACGCGCCAATATCCAAATGGAACTGGTACTAAGCGATCAGAATTAACGATGGACACGAACGCCCTTACCATTGTCAATACCCGGCTGGACGATTGACTTTTTCATACCGGTTTAATACAAATAAAGTAGCAACTCAAAAATTTGAATCGGGTTCAAAGGATGAGCGGCAACGGACCAATTGATTTGTTATGCAACCGTTTCGGCTCCTCACCTTCGCCCGTCGCCTTATTGGTTCCTGTCAGTTAAGATGCTTTTTTTTCATGATGGTTGTTTCATTTAAAAAAACAAGATGCTATTCGAATTTCAAATATTTCAATTCGATCCAAGTGCTCGTTGCATCGATTCTGTCAGAAAGCACTACAACACGGCCACTGAATGTTATATTTCTTGATTCTCCCTCCGTCATTTCGAACTCGGAAGGCATGTTGCAGACAACCATCTGTAAACGACCGGATGACCGAATTAGAAACACATGGTCGGCGTTGGGCGGAAGTTCCGAGGGGGGAATATCCATTATGTTATTCGTATAACTGATCGAACCGCTTAATCTGTTGACGGCCTCGACATCGGAACCCGTAAAATCACAGGTCCTTGAAAATTCCAAATCGGAATCGCTATTTTCTTTTTTACAAGAAAAGAAACTCAGCAATACCAGCATCACTATATATCTAATTGTTTTGGAGATCATATTTTTATGGTTTTAATTATTAAGGAAAGAATTCTCCAAGGGTTCGTGAGAAATTCGACGGTAAATCATTTGTCAGCTACTTTGTATGACGTAGCTTCTCTGTTTAATGCTACATTGCCATTAATGATGGTTTGTCCAATATATAAAAATCTTTTTGCCAATTTTTGTTTCCCCAAATTGTTTATCAGTGAGTTATCCAACTTACACCCTACCCCGCCTAACACTCTCGGCCAGGGCGGCACGCAGGTCACGGCGGTAAAAGTAATGGCGGCGGCCCTTGCGGCGCGGCGTCAGCTCGCCGCTCTTCACCATGCGGAAGTAGGTGCTGCGGGCAATGCCCAGGTAATCCATCACTTCCTGCATGTCCATCAGTTTTTCCGGCTCTGCTGCCGTGTAAGCCGCGGGTGCGGATTCGGCAAGCGTGGCCGTGTGGGTCGAAATCTCCTCCAGCAGGTGCACAATGTTCCGTGCCGTTTCCAGCAGTTGTCGGTGTTGTTCCATGCGTTGTCAGGTATAGTTGGTTGATTTGGTTGATGTTTCTCGTTTTGCCGTATAGCCGATTAAGGCGATTGCTCCACGATGCGCTCCAGAAAAGCCTTTAGGTAATCGTTCCCGATCGGGATCTTTTTCTCCGCCCCCTGCACACGCAGCCACGTGTGCTTCGGCGCAAACCGGAATACCCGCCGTAGCGGCACAATAAAGCTCCGGTGCACCTGCATAAAGCGGTCGGCCGGCAGCTTCTCCTCCATTTCCTTCAGCGTGTGCCGCACGGTTACCTCATCGGCCGGCAGTTTTATTTTCAGGTTGTTGCCGTTGGCTTCGATGTATACAATATCGTCGAAATACACTTTGGTATTTATCCGTTCGCCTATTGGTTTTATCAGCATGTATTCCGGCAGTGCCACCGGAAGCGGCGGCGGCGCCCAATGGTCGCCTACCGCGCGATGCACCGCGAGTGTAAAGCGCTGGATATCCACCGGCTTGGGAATACAGTCGGCTATCCCCACTTCATACGCCTGCATGGCCAGCTCATCGTGCCCCGTTACGAGGATGATTTTCGGCGGCGGTATGAGCACCCTGGCCAGGCCGATGCCGTCTATGCCGGGCATGCGGCCATCCAGGAACAACAGCCCAACCGGATGTTCGCGCAGGTATTTCATGGCACGCATCGAATCCGTTTCCGTAAAAACGAGCTTCAGCCTGGGTTCCGTTTCAATCATCAGTTCCAGCAGCTGTATCGCTTTCGGATCATCGTCTACGACCGCGCAGGTAATCGTGTTTGCTTTCATGCGGCGTGTGCGTTATCGTCAGTTCACTGATAAATTCCTCCCCTTCTTTCCGTGTTTCCAGCATGTATTGCCCCGGCAGGAGCAGTTCCAGCCGTTCCCGTATGTTGGCCAACCCCTGGCCACCGGTTCCGGCAACTGCGTCTTCCCCCTTCGCGGCAATCCGGTTGCGGCAGCGGAACGTATAGCCGTCCGGTCCGAATACAAGCTGCATCCTTCCCGGATGCGTTGCGGTGAGCACTCCATGCCTTACCATGTTATCGGCACCCGTAAGCAGCGTCAGCGGCGGAATTGATTCCGCAGCAGGCGCTCCGCTGACGGTCAGCTGCATCACCGGCTGGCCACCGTACCGCAAGCATACCAGTTTAACAAATTCACGGAGTTTCGCGGCCTCCCGGCTCACCGCCACCAGCGCCAGGCGGCCGGTCGTCGCTTCCATGCAGTAACGCTGCAGGCTGGCCATGATCGTCACCATTTCCCCGGTTGTATGATCGCGGTTCGTTGCGGCGTTTGCCGCAATCACGTTAAGCGCGTTTTGCTGGAAATGCGGGCTGATCTGAAACCGCAGCAGCGAATCCCGTATCCGGTTCCGTTCTTTCTCGGCCTTTATCCGTTTAGCAAGCAGTATCCCGCCGCGGCGCACCGCGTTTAACAGGATCGCATAGACCACCAGGCGCAGGTAAAATAACCCCACCATCGCTACAAACTCTACCAGGGAAAAGGTTGCTTCGGGCCGTTGCAGCCGTGCACCCCAATAAGGCAGTATCCCATACACCCAGCCGTAAGTATACCCTAATACGCCCGGGAACAGCAACACCAGCAGCGCCCCTCCCCGCGGCCAGCCGCAGACCGGCACATATACCGCAACGATGTAGTACACGCAGTAGAATAGCGGGGCGATCCCTACAATCACTTTAAGGACAAACCAAAGCCCAACGTGCGCGTTGCTCAGCCAGGTTAACAATACATATATCAACCAGCCAACTACATGGAATACTATGCTGAAACGGTTAGGTTTCATGATCGGTTTATTTAGGCAACAATCGGTATCCGGATTGAAAAGGAACGTTAAATATAGGCCTTTTCATCCAGTTCGCCAAATTCCAGGGTTTGCCGCTGCCTCCGCAACAGCGCTTCGTACACTCCCGGGCCCACCTCGGTCACCCGTAGCGTATGCCCGGATACGGCGTACATGCGGCTGTCCACCACAAAGGGAAACAGGCCCTCGGATAGGCCATCCGCCGTGCATTCGTGCGGTACGGCCGGCTCCCGCCCGTTACCCACCGGGGTATGCGCGTAAAGCCATCCCTCCCATTCGTCCGGCCGTCCCTCAAGCAGCCGGCCGAGCGGTGCAAACAGGTGTTCGGTATAGCCGTGGCTATCCATCCCAGCTTCCGGTCCGGTCGCCTCTTCCGTCCATTCCCAGTGGATATGGCGCCATCCCGGCCGGGTACTGTACACCGTGTAAACCGGCAGGCCCGACCGGAGGGCAAACAACGCCACCCCGCGACGCACCTGCATGGCGGCATCCATAAAGCGGATGGTGGTCCGGTTATCCATGCGCCCCTCCGCACCCGTGTTGCCATCGATGTACACCAGCACCTGCATGCCCCGCCCTGCCGCGCGGGCCATGGCCAGCAGCGAAGTTGGCTTTCCCGCATTAAGCAGCAGCAGTTCTGCCTGCGGGTGCCACAGCGCCGCCCGTTGGTAAATAGCCTGAAAAGCGGCACCCTGCGTTTCCAGCACATCGCTGCTCAGCAGCAGCGCCGCCGAAATCCCCGCTTCGGCGAGCAGGCGGCACAGCAGCCGGTAAGCGCCCGTATGGTAAGTACAGATGATGCCCGGCCGCTGCCGCAGCCGGTTTAACCGGGAATCCTCCCAGCCGGTTATCTTTACCGCATCGGCCAGTTCCGGGCATTGCACATCCATTGCCGCCAGCCGCTGACGGGTGGCGATGCCCCGGAAGATATTAGCCATATCCGCCACTTGCGTACCGCGCCTGAAATGCATCAGGTTGGCGCAGCACACCGAAAAACTACGGTGCACCGCCTCATCGGCCAACAGATCTCGTTCACGCCACCGTTGCACACTGTTATTAAGTTCGTTATTGTAAGTTATTTTATCCATCTATTTAGCTTTAATTACCCTCAATATCGGTAAACCGGCGACCCCAAACGGGGCCGCCGGTCCCCTGTTAAAATGGAAAAAAGTGGCACTTGGGTACCGGATATGTTGGCGTTGTGTCACCTGCCCTTACCCGTTCCCTTGGGGTTACCGGGATCGGCCGTTGTCAGCCCATGCCACCCGTTCCCATCACTTCCGTCTTTTGGTTCATTTTCATGGTCGTATGTGTTTGAATGTATTGGTTGCCCGAACATCGCAGGGACGGGCATTTCCCTGACCCCGCCGGCGGGGGTTGTGATATCGATGGCTAACATCAGGCAAATCATCCAACTGTGCGCTATGTTGGGATATAAGCACTAACTGGCGTGACAAAACCTGCCAACCGTGTGACGAATCGGTTTCATCACGTCAATAAACCCTTTCGTCACACCAGCCCGAGTTTCTGTCCCACAATTCGTTGTAATCATACAGCGGGGATAAATTTGGAGCAGCCCATTCCACGTGCCATGTCTAAACCCCTGCATATCGGCCACCCTGCGATTGCTCCCTTTTGGGCGTACTGGAAACGCCATTATCCCCGGCTGGGTGCCCCACAATGGGAATGGCTGGCCGGATGCGTGGAAATCCGATCTTCGGTGAAACAGGGATCACAGCTCTTTCAACCCGGCGATCGGCCGGACTACCTTTACTTTATCAACGATGGTTTACTAGCCGGTATATGGTGGGATGCTGACGGCCACCGGCGCATCCCCTGCTTGATTCCTGCGGGCCATAGCCTTCTCACCAGCTGCAACCTATATACCAGCAAACAGCTCGACTACGGGCTTAAGGCATTGCGAAGGAGCCAAATACTGCGCATACCTTCCCTGGCACTGAAGCGATACCGGGAGATTGACGCCGCCGGAAATGAGTTAGTACATGTACTGCGGGAAAAGCAGATCAAGGAGCTACGGGCACAAAATAAACTGCTGCAGATTGCCGACACCCACAAACGTTACCTCCAATTTCAACAATCCATGCCTGCATTGTGGCGCATCACCAGCCAGCAGGAACAGGCCGATTTTCTCAACCTGTCGCGCCCATCCATTGCCCGTTACCTTCGCGAGCTATAGCCACCGCCGGGTATTTGTATCAGGTGATACAGGTATGTTCAAAACATGCCCCCGAACTTTGTTTCAAGCGAACCTGATTATCAAACATGCCATGAAATATAAAAACCAAATACTGGAGCTAATCTATGCAATGCTCGTCATTTTATGGAGTTATGCATCGGTCACGAAATTATCCAATATGGAAAGAAGCCGCCTTCAAATGCTTAATCAGATCTTTCCACCGTGGATAGCCGAGATGCTGGTATGGCTTGTGCCGCTTGCGGAACTATTGCTGGCTATACTGCTCTTATTCCAGGGTACCCGGCCAAAGGCACTCTTCGGTTCCCTCTTGCTACTAGTTGCCTTTTCGGGTTATGTTGGCCTGGTTATGACTGGCATTTTCGGCCGTATACCCTGTAGCTGCGGCGGAATCCTAACGGGGATGAGCTATTCCGTTCACCTCGTTTTCAACCTCTGCTATACCGCCATCGCGGCGGCAGGCCTCTACCTGCAACACCAAGATTTTCCATATCATACCACTAACCAGCAAGGAAAGGAGGCCGTATGACAGGAACATGTTGACTGAACAGCAGGGTTCGAAGCCTCACCTGCAGATTACATTCGCTATAGAAATACACCCGTCGTTGGATTGGAGGCTTCCGGAAATCAACGACATTTAATCTGTTTATTATTAATGCATAACAATAATAAACTTAAACTTTTAATTAAATGAAAAGCAATAAATTCAATGCATTGGCCCTTGTGGCCATGCTGGCTACGGCTGCAGCAGCCTACGCCTTTACGCCTGAGACAACGAAAGCAGGTGCCAACGAAAATATGTGGGCGCGGAATGCCGAGGGTCAATGGCGGAATCTCACGGAGCTTGGCCTTGAAAATGCACCCTGTGAACCTGCACAGGAGGCGTGCAAGGTAATCTACGAAGAGAACACGCAGCCAATCACCGGTACCGACGCTGATCTGGGTTATCTTGGTGAAAGCGAAGAAACCGGCTTCGTGGATATTCCGTAGACCTGCGAGGGGGTAATAAAAATGAGTACGTCGGGTGTTCCTATAAGGAGCATCCGACGTATTTTTTGTCTCACCCTACCTTTCGTTTTGCTGTATCCCTGGGTTAGCCATCCATTCCGTGTTGGGGATAGGGAATGCGTATCGCTTGCTGTCTGGCGCCAGTGTATAGGTTTCCCCATTGTATGTCCGGGTCAACGTTTTCGCAAATCTGGGATCTTTATTCAAGCGCCGCAGATCATACCAACGCAGCCCTTTAAACACCAGTTCCTTCCGTCGCTCCGTCAAAACGATGCGCAGGGCTTCCTCATCATCTGACGCCGTTGTGGGTGAATAGTCTGCCTCCGTATCCCAACGCGTTCGCAACAAGTCGTCCAACACATTCAACCCCGCATCGGTCTGCCCCTCCCGGACGAGGCATTCCGCTTTGATCAGGTAAAGTTCCGGAGTTGTTAAACCCGTCATCGGAAATACATCACTGGCATAATAAGTCGCCTTAATCCTTGCATGGCCTTCCCCATCTTCGCTGAAAAACATCGGTTTTCTGAGGTCACTTTCCCGGTAATCGGCATAAAGCTCATCGGCCACATACCCCTCCCGGAAAAAGGCTGACGAAAACAAAATCGGCATCGAATAGAGCATCATTTCCGGGTTATCATCCGTAAACGGATCTGGAAACCTTCCATTTAAGTCAAGCATATTAAAATCCATCAGATCATCCTGTTGTTCCAAAGCTAAGTTGGCGAATTTACCAGCATTTTCATAGTCGAACCGGCTCAGGTATACCCTTGCCAGCAGCGCATAGGCAGCTGCTAAATTCGGCCGCGATACATAAGCCGTCTGCTGTGGCAATAGTTCCACCGCAGCCGTTAAATCGGCCAGCACCCGCTGGTAAGAGGTTTCCACATCCGCACGGTTGGTCTTTTCGTTAATGTCCGCGCTCAGCTTTAATATAATTCCCAAATCCTGGTTTGCCGTGGCCGGATCATACGGCAGGGAAAAGCTTTGCAGCAATGCAAAAAAATGCCATGCCCGGAAGAACAATGACTCGCCCTTCAGCTCGTCGTAAAGCGCACCATTCCGGTCGTTCCGTTCGATATCATTAAGCCCTTCTAACACCACGTTCATCCGCAATACCTGCGCATACATCTTGGTCCAGTCCCCGCCCATAAAAGCATCCTCTCCCGCATAAATATCCGCCTTCCACACATACGCATTGCCCCGGGTAAGGTTTCCCGTATCCCAAAAACCATCTATGCAATATAAGTCATCCGTCGATAATTCGGTAAGCCCCGGAGTTTGGCTGATCTGCTGTTCCGAATCATCCAGCAACGCCCGGTAATCCTGTAACGTGGCCGGTACTACAAGCGCCTTATCAGGCTTGGCGTCTAAAAAACCTTCGCTGCATGACAGGAATAGGCAGCAAACACCAAAAAGTATATTTTTCATGACTGATCTCATTTGTAAGGTTTAAAATTTCACATTAATACCCAGTGCAATGGAGCGCGGTGGTACGTAATCCGCATAAGCATGGTCCGGATCTAAACCCAGGTCCGTCGCTTTCCACAGGACACCCAGATTTTCCATAAACAGGTACACATCCAACGCCTTCACATGAGCCACCTGCGCCAGCCGTTCCGGCAGGCTGTAGGTAAGGTTTACATCCTGTAGCCGGATATGATCGCCCCGCTCCACAAAAGCCCCTGTATTGGCATAGAAAAGATCGCGGGCCGGGTTGGCCGTTTCCGGCATAGACGGCACCACGGTGTGCCGTTCATCGCCCGGTTGCTGCCAGCGCAGCGCGTAATCGCCATGCTGTTCCGTTCCGCGCCATACCGTAGCAAAGTTTACCGTACTCCGGCGGAAATAATAACCTGCCCGGAACACCACGTTGGCCGAAAGCGAAAACCGGTTCCATTGAAAAGTGTTGCGCAGCCCGCCGAAAAATGTGGGGCGGGCACTTCCGTGGAATACCAGGTCATCCAGCGAACTGCCTGACAGGATAGCGAGGTAATCCTCACTCGGCTCACCATTTAGGTAACCCACCGGATTTCCCGTCTGTCCATCGAGTCCGACATAGTCAAAACTGTATATCGAAAATTGCGGACGGCCTACTACCGGATTCTGATGTGCCGCGTTAACATAACTTGATGCCGACGATAGATCCGCCAGGTAATGCGTTACCTCATCCTGCACCCAGGAAAATACCGCATCTGACGTCCATACGAACCGGCCACGGGTATTTTGGCTATGCAATTGCACATCTATCCCCTGCCCTTTTGTATGCGCATAATTCCTGGTAAACTCCTGCACACCGCTAGAGGGAGCATACGGTGTTTCGCCGATCAGGTCGAGGCCCTTCTTCCGGTAGTATTCCACCGTTCCGCTGATCATATTCTTACGCAACGCAAAATCCACCCCCAGGTTCACCACCTTTACCTTTTCCCACCGCAGTTCCGGGTTCGGAGGGTTGGTAATGCGCGCATAAGGTAACCGCGACCGGGTAAAGCGGCCGTCGTCATAGCGCACGGTGGTATACGCTGTAACCGATTTATTGGCGTTGCCGTTATAGCCGTAGGAAGCCCGCAGTTTCAGGTACGGTAGCCAATCTATACCGTAAAAATCTTCCGATGACAGGGTATACGCCGCACCCGCCGACCACAGCGGTACCCCCTTCTGATTGGTACGTACCCCGAACAGGTTCGATTGATCCAAACGGGCGCTGCCATACAATACGTAGCGCCCGCGGAGCGTATAGGAAACATTCCCGTATACCGATCGGTAGCGGTCAATGAGTTCACTAACCTCCTGATTATTTGCAATGGCGGCAGTCGATGCGGGGTATACATACCGCGGAAAGCGGTTCACAAAATCCACATTGGTGCCAATGGCCAGGTTGTCATTATAGCCATACATCCGGCTGGAGTTACTCGTATACCGATTATCCCGCACTTCATAGCCGAGCATTGCCGTGAGGTGCTGCCCCTCGGCGACGTCCCGGGCAAAGTTCAGCTGCCCGCGGAAATTGTAGCTCGCAGACCGCCCATAGCTGTTATCCAGAATACCACCCAACGGTATCGGCCGGGTCAACGAACCGTCTTCATTTACCGTTGTTAAATTATTGATCATGTCACGTGCGTACCAGGTATCCACCGAACGGTACCTGCGGTAATCGCTGGCGCCGTTGATGTACTGGAACAGCAACCCCGCATCCAGCCCGGGCAAAATCTTCGCCTGTACACCCGTATTAACACGGTACTGTGCGTATTTGGTCGATTGGTCGTTCAGGTATACCCCCTCCAGCGGGCGGTAACTCCAGTCGAGCAATCCCTGTTCATAGGCAGCATCGATAAATGGCAGTGCATAGTTCCGCACCGTCCGGGCGTAGTTGCCCGATTCATCCATGAGGCTGGCATAGGGGTATAAGCGGCTTTGCCCACCCATTCCCAATCCCACCGCTCCCGAATTCGGGTTTGCCGCGATCCGGTTGCTCAGCTCAAGGCCGGTATACACCTCCAGCCGGTCCTTCCACAATGACAACGTATTCTTTGCCATCAATGAAAACCGCTTCATGCCGTTGCGCACCAGTTCGTCGCGGTTCTGGTCATAACCCAACGACACATAAAAGTGGTTGATGTTACTTCCGCCGCTCAGGTTAAGCGCGTATTGCTGTTTAATCTCTTTCCGGTAAACATACCGGCTCAGGTCGTCACGGATATCAGCCTGTTTCAGGCGGGCCAGCTGCGCATCCACCGATGCGGCATCCATTGTCCCGTCCCGTTTCGCAATCAGCAACTGCACCACCGGTGTATACGGCGTTTTCAAAATGGAGTTTTCTGCGGATGCATATACCCCCCGTTCAAAAAGCATTTCCTCGATATCAATAAAATCCGCGCTCGACATACGGGGCTGATAGTATATATCCGGCTTTTCCACGATGCTGATGTTACTGCGGAAATCGATCTGCAAGGGTTGGTTGCGCCGGCCTTTCTTGCTGGTCAATACAATCACGCCATTGGCCGCCCGGGCACCCCAGATACTTGCCGCAGCAGCATCTTTCAGCACGGTCACGCTTTCAATGTCATTGGGATTGATATCCAGGATATCCCTTTCGAATGGAAAATTATCCAGCACAATCAGCGGCTCCATGTTGGAGAATAGCGTGCTCTGCCCGCGGATGTTGATCTTAAAGTTGCTGTTCCGGTTAAACAGCATCCCCGGCACAACGCCATCCAGCTTGCTGATAATGTCTGTATTCACCGTCCGGTTCAGGAGTTTATTATCTACCGTGATGTATGATCCGGTAGTCCGCTCTTTTGAAATCCGCTGGTAGCCTGTGGAAATCTGCACTTCCTCCAGTTGGCTCTCCTCGACATAAAGTAATACAATTGGATTGTCGATGAGCGCACCCGCAGTAAGTTGCAGCGTGCGGTAACCTACATACGTAAATTCCAGCCGGCTATCCGGCTTTATGTTCCGCAGCGAAAAAGCACCGTTGTTATCGCTTTGCCAAACAGCATCCGTGCCTATGGCATGTATATTCACACCCCTTAATGGTTCCCGCGAATCCGAGGAAAGGATTTTCCCTTCAATATCCTGCTGTGCCGCCGCGCCCAGGGATAAGCAAAGCGCCAATAATAAAACAATTGGTTTCATCATTTTTAATTAGTCTTTAGGTTATGAGAAAGGTTATTCGCTGTCGCGTATCACCAGGTTTTCCACTTCGTGATCCTGCTCTACTAATGCCAGTCCATACGGCTCCAACGCGCCATTGATACTTTCCAGGCTGGAGAGGTCTGCATTGATCTTCATGTCCACCGGATTGCGGTAGCCCGTCAGGTTAATCACCGGCTTTTTGTGGACTTTCAGCCCCTTGATATACAGTTCAAGCACGAGATATCCGAGGTTTACGTTGCGCAGTTCGCCACCGAATGGCCCCATGTTAACCATTGGCTCGCCGCCCTTTGATTTAAGGAGGTCGGGTTCCGTGGTACGCACCAGGCAGATGCTGGGTGTTGCACGTTTTTCCACTGTCGCAGTGTATTGCGGAAACCAGCGCCGGAGGTCTTCCTTCATCAAATCCCAGGCGCGGTGTGCCTGGTTCTTTGGTACAATCAGTTCATAGCAGAACCCATTACCATCGGCCAGCCATTCCGTATATGGAGCACCGTGTTTTTCCGAAGAGAGTTTACCGGGTTCCTGCACCTTGAGTATGGTATTCTCCCAACGAAAATTTCGCTTCCCATCCTTAAAGGCAACCTGGTATAGCCCCGCCACGCTTTGATTCCGCACGGTAATGCGTCGGTAATTACCCTGTCCTTTAATGAACTCACTGGTGCTGTCGCTGGTTATCGTTTGCACCATGCCTCCGCCAATACCGGGAATATAGCCCACCAGTGCGCGGTTAAAGAATAAATTGGTTTCCGCTATCGTTTCCATATCAAACAGCAGCGGCTCGCGTCGGTCATATTGGCGAATCAACTCCGTTTTCTGTTTCAACGCAACCGGTTCGATCAGCATCTGCCGGATGTTGGCCTCGTTAACCTCTTCTGATCCAGTAATGGCCAGCACCTTGCCGTTTCCGGCTAGCCATACATAGTGCGGGATGGAACCATGCGGAAACGCATTTTTCAGCTGGTTGTCTTCCACAATATATGGGATGTTTGATGGTGTGCGCTGGCCTTTTTCCCTGCGGTCCAGAAACTGTTGGATTTCAGTTCGGCTTTGGCTTGTTACGCTGATAAACTGCAGCCGCCCATCAAATTCCCGCTGCAGCCGCTCCATTTCCGGAATTTTGGCAATACATGGCTGGCACCAGGTCGCCCAGAAATCCAGGATTATTAACTTGCCTGTATAATCGGAGAGTTTCAACGCGCCATTAGGATTATTAAGCAACTGATCTGCATGGAAATCGGGCGCATATTCGCCGATCGCAATCGGTGCCGGCATTTGCTGGGCAAATGACGGTTTGCTTATAGCAAACAGTAGCACAAGCAAAACACCAAATGCGAGGCCCCATGTGGGGTTGGTCAGGGGCCTGCGCAAATGGCTGCACACATGAAACCTGTGTAGCCCATGTAAGGTTACACAGGTTCCACGAGCGCCCTTGGAAATAAACCTGGGCGAGTGAACTACTAATTCCGTATTCAAATATTCTTCGACTACCCTTCGAGCGTGCTTCGAGGGTTGTTCGAGTGCGCTTCGACTGCTCTTCGAGACTTGTTCGACCTTTGTTCGAGTCGGCTTCGACTCCGCTTCGACAGCGCTTCGGGGCTGCTCGCAGTGCAATCCGTTGCGTTCCGAAGAGCTTCGAGGAATCCCCGAAGCAGTCCCGAAGGAATCCCGAACAAATGTCGAAGCCGCCTGCAACATTACCCGAATATTGGCCGAAGACTTCATGTAAATCCTCGCATTATGTTTTTTTGTGTGCGATTTTATATTTTCGGAAAAGGCACACCCCTCCCCTTCAAGTAAATTTTGACTCATTTGGTTGTATTTAGGTATAAGGAATTAAGTGGTTAGCTTGGTCAGTATCGGCTTTCGCCGCACGGGTCATTCCGGGTTCCTTTTCACGTTCTTATATCGGTTTGCGATACTTACTTCCCAAGCGCTTGTAATCAATCCGACACCGCCAGCCAGGGCAAAACAAGTGCGTACTCCCCTCCTATTTTTGTTTATTGGAGTGGCTGTTATACCGGTACTGTGTGCGAATATTCTGTTCATTGGCGCATGGATTAATTGACATTAACCAAACCACCATGCCTAAGAAACCAGTTGCTATTTTAACCCAAATTTGGATTTATGGGATTTAGGTTCTACTTTTAAAAGAATTTGCGAAACCTATTAAACTGAACCTGTTCCAATATAAGCAAACGCGTTGTTTCTTTTTTTGGCATGGGGTCGGCTACATCCGGGAATCGGTGCCGATATGACAGGCACCATACTAGGCAGGCCATTATTTTTTACAGGCTCCTACCCTCCCCAGGCTGTGTTTTTCAGTTATTCCGGATTTCGCTTAACGTTCTTTGTTAGGTTAGGTAATGGTTGGGGCGCTATCCGGGTATTGCATAAAGCAACACCTCCCACAGTTAGTTTGCGGAATGGATGGCTTGGCGGTTTTTGGTTCGTTTTCATAATCTGTTTTGGTTATGAAACGATGTCAACTCCGAAAGCAAAGGAAGTGGCCAACTGGTTAAAACCAGTAGGGCGCCCTCCATGCTTTCGCTCGTGGCTCCGCCAGAAGCCCCCTCCCGAACTTACACGAAGTTGAGAGTTACCCACAAAAGTCTGATAGGAAGACGCCCTACTGGATATATATACAAAGGTATAAAATCCAGCTAACAGGGCGACTCCATCGTCAACTCGTGGGTAAAATCTGGCGGATTTCGAACGAGTGACATCGTACAGCGATGCATCAACGACACATCACATTGTTGTCGCTATTTGATACAAATATAACAAGTTGGTCGTTAAACGACAAACTTTATTGAAAAGAATTTTATTGATGGCTATTATTAATCGTCTTGACGAAGTTTTCGAAGAAAGGAAAATCACTAATAGAGTGATTGCAAATTATGTGAAAAAATCAGAAGGCACTGTTTCAAAATGGCGCAATAATAGAAGGCAACCGACTTTGGGTGACCTAAACAAGATAGCCGAGCTATTAAGGGTTGATATCCGGGAACTTTTATACGAGAGTAACTGGTCTAAAAGTACGATGATAACGTATGAGCAATTTAAACGAAATATTAAGGGGTGATAAAGCCCCAACCAATCATTAACCTAAATTCTGCAACCTAAATGAGAAATCCTGAATGGCATAGGAGTGATTGGGTGTTTATTTAATTCTTATATGAAATTGAGAACTATCAGATGAAGAGGTCAATTCTATATTACCCAAAAATAAATATCCCCAGCTCAACTTGGCTTAGAAATGCCTTGATGTACTGGGATGAAGTCTGCTCAATCGTCCCGAGAACTTTTTCAGGTCGAGAAGATGAATTCCTATCGACAGACATACGTTATTTAATTGACGAGGGCCAATATCGATCAATAGATCCGGAATCCTTGTTATCCAGTCCTAACTCTTATGAATTTTTAAATGATTTCGTTGATGAATTTAAAGAAATTATTCTAAACGAAAGATTTTTACGGGTAGTAAATAGGCTAAGCAAACCCGTGACGTACAACATTCATCAGGATAAGTTAAGAATTGGTGAACAATCAAGAATACATGCTAGTAAAACGACATATCAAATTTATGATTTCCTTGCAGAGCGAGGATTAGCAAATAGACAAGAAGACCCCGAATGGCTGAGTTTTGAAAACAACACGGGATTAATATATATGTCTTTGCTGGCGAAGTACCTTGCTGATATTAATCCCGAGCAGATGACAATAGGGACAGATGCCAATGCATATGAAACTCTAAATTTTAGACGAGTGGCTAAAAAAGAAGGATTCCCGGCTATAAGAGTAGCACTCAATAATATACTTCCCACCCCCGCCGAAAATGTACCTTTAGAGAAAATTATTGATTTTAAGCGTAGACGAATAGACAATTTGAAAAGTTTCAGATTATTATTATCAGAATTTAATAGTAAAATTTCAAGTTCGACTTCGTTATCTGAACTGAAGGAAATATCATTCAACTTCCAAGACACAATTTCTTTGGGAGTTAGAGATATATCCGATGTTTTAGCGGATTCAAATATTAGTCATGTTGGTAAGTCCTTAACATCACTGATAAATATAAGATCACCAACGACTCTTTTAGCAGCAGCAGGAGGTTTAAGCAAAGCCGGGTTGTTAATGCTACCATTTGATGTTACTGGATTTGGATTAGCTACTGTTGCAACTCTACAAATTGGCTATTCCCATATCGAAAACAGAAACCAACGTAGGGCAGCGATAAGGAACTCGCCTTTTTCTTATTTGTATTATGCAAGAAAATATGGTCTTACTAGCTAAAATAACAAATCAATCTTTTTTATGGCACGGCTTCAACTAAAACCATCTGTTATTAAAAAGCTCTTTGCACTATCTGGCAATCAATGCGCTTTCCCTGGGTGTGATCAACATATCGTGGAAAGCTCGGGAATAGTAATTGGAGAAATTTGCCACATAGAGGCGGCCGAGCAAGGAGGTGAAAGGTTTAATAAGGATTCTAATGATGATTATAGAAGAAGTTTTGAAAACTTAATCCTGCTTTGTCCAATTCATCATAAAATTACTAATGATGTTAAAAAATACCCATCTCCCGAATTACGAAAATATAAATCATTGCACGAGGAAAAATTCGTGAGAGAGCAACTTTCAGTAACAGATAATATCGTTGACCAAGCAATTCATAAATATATGGAAAAACATAACAAAAATGAGGGCTCTGGAACACAATTTAATAACCAAGCCAAACATCAAATTATTGGCACTCAGATTGGTACTCAGAACATTTTTCAATCATCCACGCAAGAGAAGGAATTTTCATTTACTGAGCCTATGCGCTCAGTAAATAAAAGTTTGAAAGAGAAATTAGACAAGCTGAGAGACGATGCAACACCGCCCACTGAAGACGTCATCGATTTTCAAAACAATCTGTTTAAGGGCAAAACAAGTAAAATATATGAATTACCAGTTAAAGAATTAAAATTTAGAAAGGAGAATGGTCGAATTAAGGCGGAAGTTGAAAGCTATGAAAAAATTAATGGGTTGCTGGATGAATTAAGTGATGCAACACAAGACTTATTAAGAGGTTTTCTAAGTAAAAATGATCCAGAAAAGAAAGAGGTATTAAAACAGCAAATAAAACATAAGGGGCAACTACAACCCGCAATAATTACCTGTGACGGATTTTTAATAAATGGCAATAGGCGCAAAATGATTCTTGAAGAACTTTATGAAGAACATCATAAAAATTCAAAATTCGAGAAAATGAGGGTAGTTATCCTACCCGAAAATGTGTCATTATTTGACATTAAAAGGATTGAAAACAGGTATCAATTACAGGATGATGGAAAGTCAGAATACCATGGTCTAAACAGAGCATTAACGATTAGAGAAAATATTAAAGAAAACTATTCGTTAAGGGCTCAGCTAATGGATGATCCTCAGTATTCTGATAAAGCCCCACAAGAATTGAATACGATTGAAAAACGTTTTGAGAAAGAATATTTGCTGCCTCTTGAATGTGTGGATAGGTATTTAAAGACGTTTAATAGAGAGGGATTATATAACACTATTTCGGAAAGTGCGGGTGATAAGGAAGGAAGATGGCAAGCTTTTATTGATTATAGCAATTTTTACTATAGCACTTTAAACAACCCCACAGCCAGAATAAAATTTGGCATAATTGAATCAGAGATAGGCTTAATAGAAAATGCCATTTTTAAAATTATTCGCAAAAGAAATTTAAAATCAACAGAGATAGAAAAAGCACTGGGTAAAGTCCATGCTTTTGTAAGAGGAGGCAATTTAAAAAAATATTTAGGTAATGATAGTGCAAAAAAACATTTGATAAATATAGCTAAAGAGGTAGATGAAGATATCCCTGAAAGCGAAAAGTTCGATAAAGAAGGTAATAGATACAGTGAAAGAGAGATCGATGAAAAATGGTCTAACACAACCGCTGTTAAAAAAGGCGTATTAGGTAATCTAATGAAAGCCTATAAAGCGGTCAATAATCATATAGAAAGAATAAAGCCACTTGAATTACTAGAAGACTCTTTGAAAAAGTTGAATCACGAAAACATGAAAATTGATGAACTGGGCGTTGAAAATTACAAACTTGCTCTTGGCTTTTGTAGAGACATCTCAGCTAAGGCAGATGAACTATATGAATTAATAGATAAGGAACGAGGAAAATACAACTCCTTGGGCAAAAAGGCAAAATAGGTGAAAATTGCAATTCATAATACTTCCATTATTATTAGTGGTATTGAAGATTTAAAAAAATATCAAGTCTCTCAATTGTATTTTTATGGTTTTAAACACATTGAATCTACATTACAAAAGGAGTCAAGCAATTTCAACACCGACCTTGCTCAAATGGTTGCTTATTTTGAACAAGAAGGAATTAATGTTACCGTAACAGAAGGTGCTATCAATTTTTTGGAAGACTTTGACAAACAAAACAAAGAAATCACAAAAATATTTAAAAACGCTCAAGAGATTAAAAATGGAAAAATAAAAGCCCAATCATTTGATAACTTTAATTTATTCCTCACTAAGCTACCGCGGAAACTAAAGGATCATCAAATAAAAGCAGCATATCATTTATATAGTATTGGAAACGGCGCTAATTTTTCAGTGCCTGGTAGTGGGAAGACTTCAGTAGTACTTTCTGTATATGAGAAACTCCGTATTGAAGGCAAATGCAACACCTTATTTATCATCGGTCCTCCCTCATGTTTTCAACCGTGGAGACACGAGTTTGAGGCGACACTTGGCCGCGACAGCGATTCTGTAATTTTATCTGGCAACACCAAAGAGTTCAGACGTTCCGAGTACTTTAAATCCCAAAAAGATTCTTGCGAGCTGTACCTATGCACCTTTCAAACTGCATTAAATGACTACCTTGAAATAGCTAAATTTCTTTCCCAGCGGGGCGTTTTCGCTTTTTTAATAGTCGATGAAGCCCATTACATGAAACAAATCGGAGGATCGTGGGCAAATTCTCTACTTAAAATTGGGCAACATGCATCATATAAATGTATTTTAACAGGTACACCTATTCCGAAAAGTTACAGAGATATTTTTAATCTTTTTGATTTTTTATGGCAACACCAATCTCCTCTAACTGAGGATGACAAAATACAAATTGAATTATGGGAAAAACAAAAAAGGAATGAGCAGATAAAGGAATTACTTCATAAAAAAATAGGCCCATTATTTTACCGTGTTCGCAAAAATGATTTAGGGCTTATTCCCCCCATATTTCACCCGCCGATTGTGCTTAAAATGAACGTAGTCGAAGAAAACATCTATCAGTATATTAAGGCAAGACTTTTTGACCTTGCAGAAGGCGACTACTTCACAAATGAAGAGGTATTGAATAAATTATGGAGAGGAAGAATGATGAGATTACGTCAGGCGGTGTCCTATCCAAAATTATTGCTTTCTGCCATTGATGAATACGCAGAGGACATAGTAAGAGATTCAAATTTAGCTCTTAAAATTCATTCGTATGATAGGCTAGAAATTCCTAACAAGCTATTAGAGCTGACTAGTTTGGTCACCAAATTACGGGCGAATGATCAAAAAGTATTGATTTGGTCAAATTTTATCGGCACATTAGAATTGATTAAAAGTCATTTTCTATCGAGGGGCGAAAATTGTGAACTTATTTATGGAAAAACACCGGTCAGGAAAAACAATGTAATAGAAATTGATGATGAAAAAACAAGAGAAGATATTCGGGACGAATTTGTTGATCCTAAAAGTGGGTTAAATATTTTAATTGCCAACCCTGCAGCATGTGCAGAATCTATATCACTGCATAAGACATGTTTTCATGCAATATACTATGATTTATCTTATAATGCAGCTCAATATATCCAATCGCTAGATAGGATACACCGGGTAGGAGGATCTGAATTCAACCAGGCTCATTATTATTTTTTACAATATGAAAATTCAATTGATCAAGACATAATAGCTAATGTCAACAATAAGGCTCAAAAGATGTATGATATTATTGAGCAAGATTATGAAATATACGACTTAGATTTGTACCACAGTGCAGATGATGACGTGACGGCATACAAACGGTTATTCAAAAGGAATTAGAAGAAAAAATTGAAAAATAATAATACAAAAAGAGGTAATAAAAAAATAAGTCCTCCATTTGGATATTTTGGCTCTAAAAATAAAATAGCACTGGAGCTATGTAGTAACTTGCCTCCTCATAATTGTTGGGTAGAGGCTTTCTGTGGATCAGCTTCGTTAACATTGCGAAAAGCACCGGCTCCTATTGAAATAATTAATGATATTGATGGCGAAATTGTAAACTTATTTAGGCAGTTGCGCGACCGTGATAAGGCATTGTGCGAGGCTATTGAATTAACGCCATACGCGGAGCAAGAATTAATTGAAGCAAGAAAAGAATCCGAAGGCATTAGCGATCTCGAACGGGCAAGGCGCTTTTTAGTACAAGCCATGATGGCAATTAATGGGGTGTTCGGTAAGGAGAAAGGGGGGTTTTCCTACACTGACTCGTACACTAGAAACGGACATGACGCCCGAGTAAATCGTTGGAATAACCTTCCAAAACGACTTAAGGCAGTAGTGGATCGACTTAAAAGTGTACGTATCGAAAATAAGGATGCACTTACCATTCTTAAAAGATTTATTAATCGTCCTGCGACACTGGTGTATTTAGATCCACCCTATTTAGGAGACAGGGCGAATGGATATACTTGGGACGCTAACGACGAAGAGTACCATACAAAACTTTTAAACTTAGCAAACCAAGCAAATTGTATGATATTCATTAGCGGATATCACAACGACTTGTATGACTTATTGTTAAGCGAAAATAATGGGTGGAGCCGTCGTGAAATAAAGGCGTCAACCAAGGGTTCCAAGGGTATAGTACAAGAGAGAATTGAAGTTGTGTGGGTGAATAAGCATTACACTACAGCTCTTGCAACACAAGCGTTGCCAATTGAATTGACAGAAAAAGAAGCGTATCAAGATAAAGTAAATCCTGAAAGGCAATTCACCTTAGATCTGTAAGCTTTAACACAAGGGTGTTGATATATGAGACAGAGGAAAGAAATGAAGTCAACTATATATTATATTTGACTTTAATTATCGACGCTATAGTATATATTTATGGAATTAGCGAATATAAAAGTATACCGCATGACGCATATAGAGAATGTCCCTCATTTGCTGCAATACGGAATTACCCATTATAAATCGCCTAATGCAAATCCACATTTCATTACTATTGGCGACGTTACGTTAATTAATACCAGGAATATAAAACAAGTTTTCATAAACAATGGAGATTACACAATAATTGACCCGCCATCGATTGTATTAGGCGATTTTATCCCATTTTATTTTGGGGTAAGGATGCCAATGTTGTATGTCATGCAAATTGGAGGTAATTTTGTTGAGAGAGCAACACCTGCGGAAGAAATTATATATTTAGCGTGTTCAGTTTCTAAAATTGTCGACTCGGGTTTTAATTTCTATTTTACAGATGGGCATGCAACTGATGGTTTCACTACATTTTATAATCGCGACAAAATAAATGAGTTGTCCTCTATTATTGATTGGTCGGCTGTACGAGCTTCTTATTGGAGTGGTCAGGAAAACTTAAATCTTAAGCGTAAAAAGCAAGCTGAGCTTTTAGTAGAAAATGATTTGCCCTCTGATTTTATTGCATCGATAGGATGTTACAATGAAGGCGCAAAAAGAAAGCTTATGGCATTCGGTATCAACGAAGAAACAATAAATGTGGTACCCCGAGCGTATTATTAACAAGACGATGATTAAATATCTAAAAGGTAATATCTTAGAAAGCGATGCCGAGGCATTGGTAAATACAGTGAATACTGTAGGCGTCATGGGCAAAGGTATCGCTTTGCAATTCAAAAAAGCATTTCCAAGTAATTTCAAAGCTTACGCTGAAGCTTGTAAAAACGGAGAAGTTGAAATTGGTAAGCTTTTAGTGACACATGATAGTAATCTCGACGCTGGCGAGAAATTAATTATCAACTTTCCTACAAAAAAAGACTGGCGAAGACCTTCTGAGTATTCTTTTATTGAAGTGGGACTCGATAAGTTGGTCTCGACAATAAATGAATACAACATAAGAAGCATAGCTATACCTCCTCTTGGTGCCGGAAATGGAGGGCTTGAATGGGAGAACGTGAAAAGAATAATTGAGGTTAAACTTGGACATTTGGATACAGATATATATGTATTTGAACCAACAACACAGATAAAAGAGTATTTAAAAAAGGAACGAACAAAATTGACAGCGGCAAGGGCTTTGCTTTTGTATGTACTTTACGACCTTGTTAAAAATGGAGAGTATGTATCGGAATTCTCGTGTGAAAAGGTTTGCTATTTTTTACAGCGCTTCGGAGCCAAGAAATATTTTAAACTAGATTTTCAACCTAATTTTTATGGTCCTTATTCAGGAAAAGTACGTCATGTATTATATGCGTTGAATGGCAGCTACATCATGGGATATAGCGATAAAGACAAAAAGGCTTTCGAGCCATTGACTTTAGTGGCCGATGGTTATGAGACAGTAAAATCTTATATTGAAAGTAGACCTGAACTTTTGGAAATCGCTAAGAAAACGATGCGCTTCCTTGAGGGGTTTTATTCGGACTTTGGATTAGAATTATTATCGTCAATCGATTATATCGTAAAAAAAGAAAGAACATTTGAAAAGCAGGTCGTTCAGGCTTATTTAGAAAGTTGGAGCCAACGAAAAAGAAGTATGTTCTCTAATGAACGATATTTTGACATATCCCTAAATCACCTACAGACTGCGTCGTTTACATGATAGATGGTTTTCTGGCAAGAAGCTATGATGTAAATCTATCATTCTGGGGCACTAAACACATTCTTAGTATAGATTTATGAAAGTGATATAAATTTCATTTAATCAATATCGTCTATCGTAATTCTTGACCTATTATCTGCTCCCTAAAATACGCCGCCGTTTCCTCATCCGTAAAATAAACATAACAACCTTTCATCCCTCGCGTAAGCAAGGTACGATAGGTGTTTTTGATGATTGCCCGGAGAAGGGATTTAGCATGTTCCGGCCGTTCCTTCATCATTTTCTTCCACCCATGGATGCTTTTATCCATCGAGGAGCGTTGCTTGGGGTCTACCAGTACTTCACCATTGCGAACGATAAGGTCATCACCTACGATGACACCGATGTAGTCTACCTCTAAGCCTTGGGCCGTGTGGATGCAGCCTACCTCCGTAACCGAACCGGGATCGATAATGAATCGGCCACCATAATCCTTCAAATTCCATCGCATGCGGAAATCGTATTCGGGGAATTCGATATCATAGGCTGACTTGTTGTTCTTACTGTCCCAATCCCAGCAATACCCAGCTACCAAGCGGGCCTTATTCGCTTCCTTGTTCTTCTCATAAATAAGCTCCTGTAACGCCTTAGGATTGTCCATTACCCGGAAATCAAACTCAAAATCAGCGGCTGAAAATACGGGGTTAGCCGTGTCCCGGATTTGAAGCACGTGATCTACCCACGCTAGGTAGCCGTCCGAACCGTTGCAGCGGAACTGTGACTCCAATTGCAGCTTGTGTACCTTAATGCCCATCTCGCCAGCAAACTGCTCGATACGCGCGATATCGCCATAGTCATCGATGTGTACACGCTGGTTTTCATCTATGAAAAAGATGGAACAGCAGGCAGTACGCAGAATCTCTTTGATCTGATCCTCTCCGTTCCGGTAGGGGCCGGTTTGTTTGGTAAGGCGGTGTGCCTCATCTACAATAAGCGTAGATATACTGTTGGGTAACGCGTGGATGTAGGAGCCGGAGCCGACGAAGAGCGACCGTAGCTCTACCTTTTTCCGCTCGCCGGAAAGTTTATCGAAATAGACATCGCGCGGAGCGGAGGTTTTGGTTACATACTGCGCCATCTTGCCGCTGCGAATGAGGTTGATGAGCAGGTTGACGGCAATGACGGATTTACCGGTTCCCGGCCCGCCTTCTACGATGAGTACGTTTTTATTTTGCTCGTGCGAATGCAGGGCAAGGTTCTTCGCATTTTCATAGACGACTTTCTGATCATCGATCATCAGAAATTCTTTGTTGCCCTGAATCATGCTCTTTAGGCTATCGGCAAGTGTTTTGGTGGGGCGTATTTTGCCGTGGTCTATACGGTATAGGATATTGGCCTTATCGCCCTGTTTGATAAACTGCTTGATAAAAGCGCGCAGCTGCAATGCATCTGGCTTAAGAAAGATGGGTGCCTTTTTGAGGTAGTAGTCATAAAAGGGATTTGCAATAACATCATCCGGCACATAGTTATGCAGGTAAGCACAGGGGTGCAGCTGGATGTTTTCTTCATGCACGGTAGCGTTGAATGCCTGCAATAGCGCGGCGTATGACCAGGCTTGGTATGCTGGGTGGCTTGTTTCGGCAAGGCCCTTTTTGTATTGGGTAACCACCAGCCCATCTTTTTGGGTAAGGCTTGCGCTTTTCCATCCCTTAAGCTCTACAATGATTACGTTTTCCTGCGCGCCATCGGTACCGCTAATAATGAAATCAATGCGCTTGGAGGTTTGCGGGATGTGGTATTCAATGCTGATACCGCAATCGTCCGGAATATCGCGATCGCTCATGACGCGCTCCATATAGCCCAGCGAATGCTTGAAGGCATTGAGTTCGGCCTGGGCTACACGAAGCCCGGCTTTCTCAAGCAAATGCTGTGAAATGATGTGGTCTATATCATTGGTGAGGATATCATTACTGAAATCCTCCTTTGTTCGGCTGTAAACAATCATAGGTCGGTATACTTGGTAGCGCTGCCCTTGGCTTTCTCTACCGGGTATTTGGTTGCGTTTTTGGCAATTTTATCTAACACAATCTGGTTGACATCCAGGTTATATTTGGCGGCAAGCTGCAGGGCAAAGGCAAATACATCAGCCAGTTCTTCTTTGACTTTTTCGGGATCGGCTTCTTCGGCTTTCTTCCACAAGAAAAGTTCGTTTAACTCGGCGGCTTCAATGCTTAAGGCCAACGCCAGGTCTTTGGCATTATGAAACTGTGCCCAATCGCGCGCTTCATTGAATTCCTTGAGTTTGTTGATAAGGGTTTGCCAATCGCTCATGTCCAGATACTTCGGTTTGAGAGCTAAAGATAGGGAGTTTTACGGGGATGTGGTATAAGGATGATTGCAGAATATCTAAATCTGCTGTATAGTGGGTTAATTTCTTTAGAACGCTTAGTGATATGGGTATTGCGGGAAATTAGTACGTAAGCCAATGATTCCCGGCTATTCCGGATCAGAATAGCTGGGACCAGTGGCTATTTAAAATTCCGCCCTTTATAGAAGACGGCTTCATTATTATCGGCATCTCCCTTACTGGACAAGCCTTTCAATAGGCCGTTGCTGTTGATGCAGCGCTGGGCGATCACGTGGATAACCTCTCCCTCGATCTGCAATTTGCCCGACACCAGCAGTAGCCGGGCCTGGAGGATATCCCGCCGGTATTTCTCAAAGACCGCCCCCCATACCACCACGTTGGCAAATCCGGTTTCATCCTCAATGGTAACAAACAACACGCCCTTGGCCGTGCCGGGCCGCTGCCGCACGGTAATGAGGCCGCAGACTTTGACGTGCATGCCATTTTTCATTGCAGCCAGCTGCTCCGTTGGGGTAACGTGCAGCAGGTTCAGCTGCTCGCGCAGGAAGCTCAGCGGGTGTGCTTTTATGGAAAGTGAAGTAGCAGCGTAATCGTGTACCACGTGCTCGCCGGTGGTCATCAGCGGCAGCTGGATTTGCCCTTCGGTGGTGGTTTCGGCGGGCTGCCCGGCAAAGAGCGCCTCGGGGCGGCTTTGCAACGCAGCGACCTGCCACAGGGCCTGCCGCCTGTCGAGACCCAGTGAGCGGAAGGCGTCGGCATCGGCCAGCTTTTCCAGCGCCGCGGGGGATACGCCTGCATCGGCCAGCGCCGCCACGGTGGTGTAGCCGCTGCCCCGGGCCTGTACCAGCGCATCGGCATCTTCCTGGCCCACGCCCTTGGCCTGCCGGAGGCCCAAACGCAGGGCATGGCGCTGGCCAAAGGTGCCTTCGAGGGTGTTGTCCCACGTGGAGTGGTTGACGTCGATAGGCAGCACGGTAACGCCGTGCTTGCGGGCGTCGATGACGATCTGGGCGGGCTGGTAAAAGCCCATGGGCTGGCTGTTGAGCAGCGCCGCAGCGAAGATATCGGGGTAGAAGCACTTGATCCAGCAGGATACGTAAACGAGCAGGGCAAAGGAAACGGCGTGGCTTTCGGGAAAGCCGTAGCTGCCGAACCCCTCGAGCTGCCGGAATACGCGGCTGGCAAATTCTTCGGTATACCCTTTTTTGATCATCCCATCCACCATCTTCTGGCGGAACTGGCTTACCTCGCCCTTAGCCTTGAAGGTGGCCATGCTGCGCCGAAGTTCATCGGCTTCGGTGGGGGTAAAACCTCCGGCCACGATGGCGATTTCCATGGCCTGCTCCTGGAACAGGGGTACGCCCAGTGTTTTTTCGAGGATATCCCGGACTTCCTCCGAGGGGTAATCGACAGTTTCCTCGCCATTGCGCCTCCGCAGGTAGGGATGCACCATATCGCCCTGGATGGGGCCGGGCCGTACGATGGCCACCTGGATGACCAAGTCGTAGAAGCATTTGGGCCGCAGCCGCGGCAGCATGGACATCTGCGCCCGGCTCTCGATTTGGAAGACGCCCAGCGTATCGGCATGGCTGGTCATTTCGTATACCCGCGGATCGTCCTGTGGGATGTTGGACAGCGTAAGCTCGAGGCCGTAGTGCTGACGGGCCAGGTCAAAGGCCCGGCGGATGCAGGTGAGTATACCCAGCCCCAGCACATCGACCTTGAGGAAGCCCAAGGCTTCCAGGTCGTCTTTATTCCACTCGAGGTTGGTGCGATCCTCCATGCGGGCGTTGAGGATGGGGCACAGCGCATGCAGGTTGCCCTCGGTAATGACAAAGCCGCCGGTGTGCTGACCGAGCTGCCGGGGGAAGCCCATGAGCTGGCGCGTGAGCTGGAGCACCTTGCGCAGGTGGGGATCGGCGGGGTTAAAGCCGTGCTCACCCAGGGACGACTCATCGATAGGGCTGTCCCAGAAGCCGCCGATGACACTGGAAAGGCGCCCCACGGCATCCAGCGATAGCCCCATGGCCTTGCCTACATCGCGCAGGGCGCCCTTCTGCCGCTGCTGCGTGACGGTGGCCACAATGGCGGCCCGGTGGCGGCCGTATTTCTCATAGATGTACTGGATGACTTCCTCGCGCCGCTCGTGCTCAAAATCGACATCGATATCGGGTGGCTCATCGCGGGCATCGGACATGAAGCGGGCAAACAGCAGGCGGAACTTGGCGGGGTTGACCGAGGTAATGCCCAGGCAGTAGCATACGGCGGAATTGGCGGCCGAGCCACGCCCCTGGCACAGGATGCCCCGCTCACGGGCAAAGCGCACGTAATCGTATACGGTGAGGAAATAGGAGGCGTAGCCTTTCTTTTCGATAAACGCGAGCTCCATGGCCAGGGTATCCCGGGTGGCCTGGGGGATGTCATCGCCAAATTCGGTATGGGCGCCCGCCCAGGTGAGGTGTACAAGCTCTTCCTGCGGTGTGCGCCCGCCGGTGGTGAGCTCGGTTGGGTAAACGTACTCAAGGCTGTCAAGCGAAAAGCGGCAGGCTTCGGCAAGGGTTTCGGCATTGCGGATGGCATCGGGGTACTGGCGGAACAGGCGGTGCAGCTCATCGACGGGCTTGAGGTACCGCTCGGCATTGGGGTGCAGCCGGTAGCCGGCGGTGTGGATGGTGCATTTCTCGCGGATGCAGGTGAGCACATCCTGCAGTTCGCGCCGCCCGCGGATATGGTAATGCACGTCGCCCAGGGCCACCATGGGCGTGTCCAGCTGTTCGCACAGCTGGTGGATGCGGAACAGTAGCTTGGCATCATCGCCCCGGTAGGTGCGGCTGGCGCCAATGTGAAAGCTGTTGCCTAGTGCTGCGCGGTATTCCTGCATGTGCTGGATGTAGGATGGCTCCAGTTCGAAAGCGGGCGTCAGGCCATCGGGCGGCACGGCGATGAACAGCAGGTCTTCGAGGTAGGCGTAGACATCGGATTTATAGAGGTGGCATTGCCCCTTTTCTGCCCGCAGGTTGCCGTCAGTAAGCAGCTTGCAGAGCCGTTCATAGGCGGCACGGTTGGTTGGGTAGGCCAGCAGGCTGGGGCCATCGAGCAGGTCGAGCCGGCAGGCGGGAATGATGGGTATGCCGTGCTTTTTGGCGGCAATGTGTGCACGCACGACGCCGGCCAGGCTGTTGCGGTCGGTAATGGCTATGGCACCATAGCCGAGTGCCGCGGCTTCTTCGACCAGCTCCTCCGGGTGGGATGCCCCACGCAGGAAGCTGAAATTGGTGGTTACCTGTAGTTCGCTGTAGCCCATACTGCACGTTTTAAGCCATATTATTGGCAATTTCGGGTGTATTGGACAAATATATTACTAATTATATTAGCCGTCAAGCATTGATTTAGTGGTGTTTCAATAATTTAGATAAAAACAATATTAAACAAAACAGTTTATTACTAATATTATTAGTGTTAACTTTGCTTACTGCCCAGGAGGGTAACGGATGGAGCCATGATAGTAACAGCGGAAAACAAAAGGGAGGTAATCAGCCAGTTGCAGCGGAAAATGCTGCATTGGCAGGGCTATCAGGCAACGGCCAGGCATACTGTGCGCATGAGCCTGGGGCCGGTGGAACGGGCATTTCCGAACGGGGTGTTTCCCGCCGGCAGCATCCACGAGTTTATCGCTGCGGCCCCGGAGCAGGCAGCGGCTTCCAGCGGGTTTATCGGGGGGCTGCTGACCCGGCTTATGCGGCAGGAAGGTGTGTGCCTCTGGATCAGTGCATCGCGGACGCTTTTCCCCCCGGCGATCGGGGCTTTTGGCGTAACGCCGGACCGCATTGTTTTTATTGATATGAAACGCGAAAGAGATATTTTATGGGCCACGGAGGAAGCGCTTAAGTGCAGCGGCCTGGCGGCTGTGGTGGCCGAGCTGCGCGAGCTGGATTTTGCGCAGTCGCGGCGGCTGCAGCTGGCCGTGGAGCAAAGCCGCGTGACGGGCTTTGTGCTGCGCAGCCAGCCGCTCCGCATAGGCAATACGGCCTGTGCTGCCCGCTGGCAGGTTAGTCCGGCTCCCAGCGCGCCGGAGGCGGGGATGCCGGGCGTGGGACTGCCCCGCTGGCGGGTGGAACTGCTAAAAGTGCGCAATGGCAGTCCGGGGGCCTGGACACTGGAATGGGCTGCAGGCCGGTTTGCTCCGGTGGCTGACCCGCACAAACAGACGGTGGCACTGCCGGAACGGCTGGTGCCGGAACAACGAACAGGGTGATGTACGATGACAGGACGCTTTGCTGCCATATGGTTCCGTTATTTAACGACGGACTGGCTGGCTATCCGCCGGCCGGAACTGCGGGGCGGGCTTTTTGCCCTTGCGGCACCCGTTCATGGTCGCATGGTGATATCAGCGGTTAGCCCAGCGGCGGAGGCGCAGGGTGTAACCGCCGGAATGGCGGCGGCGGATGCCCGGGCGTCCGTGCCGCAGTTGCTGGTGCTGGACGACCGGCCGGGGCTGGCCGGCAGGCTGCTGAAAGCGCTGGGGTTGTGGTGCATCCGCTATACGCCTACGGTGGCCGTAGCCCCACCCGACGGACTGACACTGGATATCAGCGGCTGCGCGCATCTGTGGGGCGGTGAGCAGTTATACCTCGAAGAGATCGCTACCCGGCTGGGCAGTAAGGGCTATCAGGTGCGGATAGCCATTGCCGATACCATCGGCACTGCCTGGGCGGTAGCGCGCTTCGGGACGGGGGCAGCTATTGTAAAACGGGGTACCCAGCTGGACATCCTGCCTGCCCTCCCTCCTGCCGCGCTGCGCCTGCCGCCGGAGGTGCTGCTGCGGTTGGAGAAATTAGGGCTCCGCACTATCGGCACATTTATGGGCATGCCACCGGCCGTGCTGCGCCGGCGCTTTGGTGACGGGCTGCTGCTACGGCTGCGGCAGGCGCTGGGCCAGGAGGCGGAATACCTGCAGCCCCTGCAGCCGGTGCCTCCGTATGAGGAGCGGCTGCCCTGCCTGGAACCCATCTGCACGGCCACCGGAATTGAGATTGCGGTACAACGGCTACTGGAGACCTTATGCCGACGGCTGCTCGGCGAGGGCAAGGGACTGCGAAAGGCGACGCTGATGGGTTATCGCATTGATGGCAAAACCGTGCAGGTAGCTATCGGCACCAACCGCGCTACGGCCAACGCCGCACACCTGTTTAAGCTTTTCGCGCTGAAAACACCCCTGCTGGAACCGGGCCTGGGCATTGAGCTGTTTGTATTGCAGGCACCGAAGGTGGAAGATGCGGACCCGGTGCAGGAAGCGCTGTGGGGCAGCGAACAGGGGCTTGGAGATACCGCACTGGCCGAGCTGCTGGACCGGCTGACGGGCAGGGACAACTGCTGTACGGTAAGCCGTTACCTGCCCGACGAGCACCACTGGCCGGAACGGTCGATCAGGCGGGCAACGGCCATTAGCGAGCCGGTTGCCAGTGCCTGGCGCACTGACCGGCCCCGGCCCGTGCGGCTGCTGGCCAGGCCGGAACCGATAGATGTAACGGCGCCCATACCGGATTACCCACCCATGGTATTCCGGTACCAGGGCACGGTGCACCAGGTAAAAAGGGCGGATGGACCCGAGCGTATTGCACGTGAATGGTGGATGGACGAAGGCGAGCACCGGGATTACTACTATGTGGAGGACGACCAGGGCCGACGGTACTGGCTGTTCCGCTCGGGGCATTATGACGATGAACGCCCCAAGCGGTGGTTTATCCATGGGTTTTTCGCTTAGGAGGTAATTATAGATGTGGCTGGGATACCAAGACCGGGCTGCTCGAAAAATAACATGGATTGAAAATAAAGGTGCTGGGCTGAAACATAGTGTGGAATGTAGAGTTGACTAGTAGGCAAATACAATACTTACTTCATCGACTTGGACATGTCGAGGTATTTGATATGATCTACATAACGTCGTTTTCCTTCGTCATCCAACAGGGTACTGAAATCGATTTGATGATCGGTGGTCATAATCTTTTCGGCAAGTAGCCCTTCCAATACACCATTTTTTTGAGCAGTCATCGTCCATGGTGAATGTGGGCGGTGGGTGAGATTGACCAGTTCCTTGGCAGTACATTTCCCAAACCGATCGATGACGTGATCCATAAGGGCTATTTCGTTATCGGAAAATTCACCATCATCAAACGGCCTTTTGGCCGACACATATGCCCTTCCTCCCTCATCTAGTGAGGTTTCTATGTAATTCCTTAACAGCTGCTGCTCACTGGAACTGAGATCCACAAAGAGATCCTTTGCAACTGGACCAAGTTGCCAAACTTCGAAATCTAAATTCAAAACAGGCCGCGCATAGGCTTCTATGGCTGTTTCCTCTATAAAGTATATGAGTTTGAGTAATTTATTTTTGGACAAATCAGGAATCCGCTCTGCAAAATAGATAAGGATGTTACCTGCTTTTTCGATTTCATTTTGTGTATAGATATGTGGTTGTCTCATTTTGCTACAATGTTTCAAACTAAAAAAAGGTTTAAATAGCTAAAATCATGAACAATTATAGGAGTTGACTGTGCAGTGTATCTGCGTCAATGGAATTTTTTCTGAAGGACAACACCAGCGACGGAAAATATTATTTGCCAGCTACTGCAACAGACCTTTACTTGTTTAATCAACAGATGTTTTCAGTACGGGGACGTTCAATTCAGCGGTTCTAAAAATCAGGAAGGGAGATATTCCGTTGATTTGTCACGGGTGATATTGGCAGTGAATTCCGCGTAATCCAGGGCGTAAGTAACGAAGGGTATTTTTTGGAAGTAAAAAGCCGACGGTTTTTAGAGCCCTTGACTATCAGATCAAGTAGTGGCTATTATATCTGGCGCTAGCCACCCAAAACTAAAGAATTCCGGGGCGCGCGCGTTACACTGCGGGAATTCCCTCCGTCGCCGGGCCTTTAAATACGAATTACTGCTTTTTTGGAGGCAGATCAAATGCTACGGCTTCATGCTCAAAATGCCCATTGTGTGAGCCATCACAGAAAGGCTTGTTTTTAGACATTCCACATCGACAGATACCTAACACTGTGCGTCCCTGAAGACCATACGCGTTGCCACTTTTATCGACGATTTCAAAATCGCCTTCTATTTTCACTGACCCATTATTATTAATGGTAAGTCTTGTTTTTGCCATAGGAAATTACTAAAAACTCAAAAGTAGAACATTCCGGGACAGCTCGGGCAGTCCGATTTTAATTTAGAACCGTTCTGTGGGGCCGTCCTACTAGTTGTTGGCTTGCCCGGATTCGAAAACGGTTGCTGGAGAAGAGGGCTTACCCCTCCTACTTTCAACGGATGACCTTTCCAGTTTTGGATTTTGGATTATAAACCCCTACCTTTAGCTAACAACTAACCCAGCCAAACTCTTGACGGCTGATTTTCACGCGGTGAGCCGCAAAACCTAATAAGCCATGAAAAACCAGATGATCCATTTGGTGTATTCTGAGGAAAACTACATTGATCCGCCCTTCGCGATTTTCGACGACAGGTCGGAAGCGCTACGTTTTACTGAGCACTTTAAGGAGACTCGGGGAATTTCAGCGATGATCAGGAATAAATAGCAAAACTTATGAAACAGAAATCTCCGCCATATACCGATAAGATCGTGTACGTGAATAAACTGGCATATGAAAAAGATAACCCTGACAAGCTTTTTACGGGGAGCTGCGGATTTACAACGGATGAAACCGATTGGATCATCCAAAAATTTGAAAATGGGGTGCTTGTTTACCAGTCGGTACAGCTGAAAACGGGGATGAGCGAAACCTTTTTTTTAGGCAACGGCGTGACACGGGTAATTATCTATGATGAAAATGGGCTGAAACGGTTTGACAACCATTTCAAAGATCTGGTATTGTGTGGGGAAACCATCATTTATGACGACGAGGGTAAACCGATGATCCGCCAAAATTACCTCGATGGAAGGAAAATTGAAGAACAATTCTTATAGTGATAAAAAGAACTGAATGGAAAAATGTAAATTACTGCCAAGCATATTGTTGATGCTGTCGGCTCGTTTGGTTAATGGTCAGGAGGCCGATGTCACCGTAATACCAGGACCTGTCAATTAATACGTATAGGATAACGAATAAATTTAGATCGATTAGTTTAAATAGGCGCGAAAGATAGTCAAAAAAGTAAGGCTGATAAGTTGAATAAAAAGATAACTATATTTGATACACTAACTTAAACATGATGAACCGACCAAAACTAACCCTATTACTTGTCTTGGTAATGGTAAACATAGCAGCCTGTAGTAAAAAAGCGGAGGTGCCGGTAAGCAAAACCAGCAAATTCCGGATGTTTAAATCAGACAGCGAAATAAAACAAGCTCTTGGAGATTTCCTAACGGGATACCACGGATATAATACGGTTAACTCCAATTACGCAGATTTCCTTGCTGGCGTTACCGATCGGCAATTTGTAGTCTCATGGGGAGAAATGGGAACAGCCGGAATCTTTAGTTATGATAGAGGAGTACTCGGCCATATTCTTGCCGAAAAAACATTCCTCAGAGAGAGCGAAAATAACAACCCGTATCATGAACCCATCAATGATTACCGGCTTGGGAAACCTCCCTATTCCAACATTGAGATTTTCTCTAACAATGATAACGATAAGCCAAATTGGCGCTATATCATGTTTATTTTAGACGATAGTGGCACCTATATTAATGCTAAAATAACTGTTTTTGGCGGTTTCGACGTTCCCGCCGGCTCCGTAATGACACAAGAAATATACGAAGCTGGCCCAAAACAGGCGAGTGAGGCCGAGGCCGTTAACGCGCTGCTGAGCCTTCTCGAACCATCGTAAGAGTGAATTGTGTTTCAAGCTTAAATCTAACCATTCGAAAAACTGCCCGTTCCCCTTCCCTATGGCCCGACAAATGAGCCTTGGGGAGTCAGAAGGTGCTGTGTGATGGATGCTCGGGAAAACGGCAAACATTCTTCCGCATATATAGGGGTTGTCCAAGCGATGGTGGAGTAATCTGTAGGGCCAATGGCTTTTTGGCATCCGTTTTGGTTAAAATACAATAAGCGTGCTGATGAAATCACGCACACTACGACAAAATTTTAATCATTCGTATGAAAACGATTCACCCAGTTTTAGTATTCATTTTGATTTTCGCCGCAGGCTTTTTAACTTCTTGCAGCAAAATCAAAGAAAATCTGAAAGCAGATTTTGACTATGAAGCAGAGGCCATTACCTTCACTATACCAGCGGTACCGATTGCCGGCGTGGACTTTGAAGTGACCAAGGAGGTAGCGATGGATCTGGATGCGATTATCCAGCTAAATGCCCCTTTGGTCAGTGCCGATAATGTCAGGAAGATTAATCTCACCGGTATTACCATCGAACTGGCAGATGCCGACGAAGACAACAACCTCCAGAACCTGGAAACGATCCGGGTGGCGGTCGGAGCCGATGGTGTTGGAGAGAAGGTTATCGCGGAGATTGCCAACAATCCGGATGTATACAAAACCTCACTGTCCATTCCGGTAACAGACGGTGCAGTGGATCTGAAACCGTATATGATGAAGGGAAAGTTTGACTATAAGCTAAATGTCAAACCAAGGAGAGGTACGACCAAATCTATAACCGTCACGGTTAAGACGTTTTACACGTTCGTCGTTGGGGTGTAGTGGTCCTTTCGTTATAGATTCAAGTATGTTAAGCAGATTAGTCATTTAATCGACCAAGATCGGTTAGCCTCCTACGGCAGGTGGTTAACACGGAAGTTAAGTTTTTGGAGTAGGTGCTTGTAACAACCTGTAAACCATTATTTAGCAAGAATACGCATACATGTCAGAAAGCGATCATTCTGCATGAAAAGATTATTAAAAAAAATATAATTTAGTTAAATATTGTTATCTTAGACCTGTAACTCATATAATCGACCAATTATAACACGTTTTGAATTTCTTCTATGATATACCAGTCGTTGAGTTTCCTTACGGAACAGGTGAATGCCTACCTCCAGACTCTTGAGGAAAATGCCGATTTGCCCGAAAAGTTTGTTGTCTTAAAGAATGTGGCACAACTTACGGAACAGGAAAGCATGGCGCTGGATAATGTGTTTATTACGCTGGTCAATATCTCGGAAGAATCGACCATGAAGAATATTCCGAATTACAAGCAGGAAGGTGGCTCTACCATTTACCGAAATGCGCCCGTATACCTCAACATGTATGTGCTGTTTTCCAGTTGCGTAACCAAATCATACGAGAAGTCGCTCAGCTACCTTTCCCAGATTGTCGCGTTCTTCCAGGGGAAGAACACATTTACCAATCAGAATAGCCCAACCCTCAACGAGGACCTGAACAACTTTAAATTTACACTGGACCTTTTTTCTCCCACCTTTGAACAGGCCAATTACTTATGGAGTACGCTTGGGGGAAAACAGTTCCCACATGTTTTATACCGGATGCGGCTTGTGGAAGTATTCAGAGACAACCGGACAGAAAGCCGCGGAATTATCAAAGAAATAGAATTGAACAACAGTATCAGTTAGGGATTTTGTGCGGGTGGGTTACTTTTTAAACTAGCCCAATGAACCTGAATTTAATGTACCAAACGGTTTTTACGCTCCGGTTCAAGAACAGGTATACGTTCTGGCGGTATATCGGGGTTGATTTTGGCGCCAACTCGGTGAGCGATACCACACTACTGCTTACCCGGCAGGGGTTTATCCCGGTCAAGGTAAAAGATAAGAACGGTGTACTGACCACGACAGAGCTTCCAAATCCTGCGGTTCAGATGATCAAACCGGAAACGAACCAGGTCTTCTCAGAAATATATGTCTAAAATATAGTAAATAAAAAAATCATGGCATACAAAACCCCCGGTGTCTATGTAGAAGAAACCCCACGTCTCCCACCATCTGTAGCAGAAGTCGAAACGGCAATCCCAGCCTTTATCGGCTATACACAAAATATTTCGTACAATGGTTTACCACTACTTTACAAACCGACGCGGATCAAATCGCTGAAGGAGTACGAGGAGGTTTTCGGGTTTGCCGAAAACACCGTTTTCAGCACAGCGGGGGCAACCGGCCTGAAGATCAATAAAAGGGGTAACCGTTTCGTGACCGACGGAGCGATTACAGACCCGTTTTCTGCCTTGAAATTCAGGTTATACTATAGCCTGCAATTGTTTTATGCCAATGGAGGTGGACCTTGCTATATCGCCTCGTGCGGACAGACAGGTGCGGCGGTTGATCCGGCGTTGGCTGATTTTGAAAAAGCATTTGACGCCCTGCAAAAGGAAGATGAACCGACCATGCTGCTGATGACGGACGCATTGACACTGACCATCGATCAATATTACGGACTTTATACCTCCAAGGGGCTTGCGCAGGCCGCCTTTCTGAAAGACCGCGTCGTACTGGTTGATCTCTATATCGATGCCGCAGATAAGGGGATTAAGTCGTTTGCCGACCTGGCGACTGATTTCAGGACAAAGATAGGTGTAAATAACCTCAGCTATGGTGCGGCTTATTATCCGTGGCTCAGAACCACACTGCCCTATGCGCTCAATGAAAAACTGCAGCCCGTTGTAAGGGGAACAGGCGCTTCGGCGGCCGAAATTCCCAACAATGCTGTGCTCCGGGACGATGAGAACCCAACCGCATCCATCTACCACGTGAACAGTGATCTCTATAATGTTATCCATAAGGAGATTAGTAAGTTTACCATTATTGCACCTCCATCACCGGCTGTAGCGGGCATTTATGCCTATGTAGACAATACCCGCGGCGTGTGGAAGGCTCCGGCCAATGTGAGTCTGAACCTGGTGAAAGAGCCGATGGTGAAAATTGATGACGAAGATCAGACCGATATGAACGTAACCAGCACCGGAAAATCGGTAAATGCCATCCGCGCTTTCAGCGGAAAGGGTATTTTGGTCTGGGGTGCACGTACGCTGGCCGGGAATGATAATGAATGGCGTTATATCTCGGTCAGGCGGTTCTTTAATATGGTGGAAGAGTCGGTAAAAAAATCAACGGAACCCTTTGTTTTCGAGCCGAACGATGGCAATACCTGGTCGAAAGTGCGCGGCATGATCGAAAATTTCCTGACGCTGCAATGGCGGGCTGGTGCCTTACAGGGCGCCAAACCGGAAGAAGCCTTTTTTGTCAAAGTCGGGCTCGGCGAAACCATGACCGCGCTGGATATTCTTGAAGGGCGCCTGATTGTCGAAATCGGAATGGCCGTGGTACGGCCTGCTGAATTCATTATTCTGCGCTTTAGTCACAAAATGGTTCAAACTCCTTAATAACCAAGATCATGGCCTATAAAACACCGGGCGTTTATGTCCAGGAAAATGCCAGCTCGCCCGATCTGACCCACGTGCGTGTGGTTAACGAGGGCGATACCCTGCCGCTGCTCTGCTACCAAATCTATGGCGACTCGAAATATTACATCGAAGTGGCGAAAGTAAATAAGCTCCAAAACTTTCGCTACCTCGCTAAACGAACAAAGATCAAGTTTCCACCCTTAGCCAAATAAAGATGCCAGACAGCCGGATCATAGAAACCACGCGCCCCAGTACTGTTGTTACTCCCCTTATTAAAATTGACGGAGCGGAGATTGCACGTACGTTTAATATCGAGAGCATTGTGGTGGAAAAGGCGGTTAACCGCATCTCCTCAGCGCGGGTGATCTTCATTGACGGCGATGCTGCCGGTGAGCAGTTCAAAGCCAGCAACGAAAACCTGTTTATTCCCGGCAAGGAAATTGAAATTGCCTGCGGATACGAATCAGACACGTATACCTTGTTTAAGGGAATAATCATTAAACATGCCATTAAGATCAGAACTGGCACATCTAAACTGGTTGTCGAATGCCGGGATAAAGCCATCGCCATGACCTTGTCTCGCCGGAGCAAGTATTTTCCTGACAATACGAAAGACAGCGATGCGATCAGCGAGATAGCCCGCGATTACAGCGGCCTGAACACGGATATTGAAACAACCGATACTTCGCACAAAAACCTGATCCAGTATGAGGCTTCTGACTGGGATTTCATCGTCAACCGAGCCGAAGTGAATGGTAAACTGGTATATACGGACGATGGAACCCTGGTTGTCAAAAAGCCTGACCTTTCGCAGGGTACTGCCCTGCCGCTGACTTTCGGCGCGACTATACTGGAGCTGGATGCCGAAATCGATGCACGTAATCAGCACCCAGAAATCAAAAGTCGATCGTGGACACCGGCCGACCAGGCCATAGACGAAGCTGAAGCACAGGCGCCTTCGGAACTTAACGGGAACCTGACGGTGAGCGATTTGGCCAATGTATTTTCCGACGACATCAACCTGAATCATGGAGGCAATATTCCGCAACAGGAACTGAAGGCTTGGGCCGATACCTTAAAGCTGAAACAGGTGTTGAGTAAGGTTCGCGGCCGGGTGCGGTTCAAGGGCGTGCATACGCTTAAGCCGGGCATGCTGGTCGAGCTGAACAGCCTGAGCGACCGTTTTAATGGGAAAGCTTTTGTAAGTGGCATACAGCATACCATCATTGCCGGGAACTGGCAGCTCGATGCGCAGCTGGGGCTGGAACCTGATTGGTTTACCGAGAAATTTGAGACCAGCATCAGGCCCGCTTCGGCATTGATTCCGGCTGTTTCCGGCTTGCAGATTGGGCTGGTATCGCAGTTGGAAAGCGATCCGGACAGTGAATGCAGGATATTGGTGCGCCTGCCGATCATCAACCCTGATGAACAGGGAATCTGGGCCCGCGTGGCCACGCTCGATGCCGGAGACGAAAGGGGAAGCTTTTTCCTCCCGGAAGTTGGCGACGAGGTGATCGTCGGTTTTCTGAACGATGACCCACGCCAACCGGTGGTGCTGGGCATGCTCAACAGCAGCGCCAAACCTGCCCCACTGCAGGCATCGGATGAAAATCATGAAAAAGGGATCGTCACACGGAGCAAGATGAAGGTGATCTTTAACGACAATAAAAAATCGTTGATTATTGAAACCCCGGCTGGAAAAAAAATCACGATGGACGAAGATGCCGACCTGATCAAACTGGAAGACGACCATAACAACGCCATCACCATGGACAGCAACGGCATTACCATTGAAACACAAGGAAAAATCACCCTGAAAGCGCAAAAGGATTTTGAAGCCGAAGGAATGAATGTGAATATGAAAGCCAACACGGGATTTACGGCAGAAGGCTCGGCAAGCCTCGAAGCTAAGTCCAGCGGAACGACAACAATTAAAGGTTCAATCGTACAAATTAACTGATATGCCGCCAGCAGCAAGAATCGGAGATATGCATGTATGCCCGATGTTCACGGGGCCTACCCCCCATGTCGGCGGTCCGGTGATGCCACCCGGAGCGCCAACGGTATTAATCGGCGGTCAGCCGGCCGCCTGCTTAGGCGATCTATGCACCTGCACAGGTCCGCCGGATACCATTATCAAAGGATCATCCACAGTGATGATCAGCGGAAAACCCGCGGCCCGACTGGGCGACAGTACCGCGCATGGCGGCACCATAGTGATCGGGCTGCCGACTGTAATTATCGGAGGATAAAGCATGGAGAAAATACCCTTTATAGGCAGGGGCTGGAGCTTTCCGCCTCATTTCGAAAAAGCATCGAAAAGTGTGGAAATGCTGGAAGGGGGTTTTTACTTGCTGTGAATGCAGATTAATATTGCTGAATCGGTTAGGTTAACAACAAATTAGGCAGGCACTGGGGGAAAAGCTGAAAAGAATGACGGTAAGGATAAAACAGGTAGCTGATGAAAACAACACGGATAATAGCTCCCGACTATTCCGGACCAGAATAGCCTGGATTTAACTTCCTTATACCGGATTGATCGGTTTTGGTGAAGTCATAATTAAATCCGGCGGTTAAACCCCATTGCTTTACGGGTCGGTATTCATAGTTCAGTCCGCCGCCGTATACAATTCCCTTGGTGTTCGGGTTATAGCCGGCAAGGGCACCCAGATCAAGGTAATGCTTCTGTTGTGGCGATGGGTCGGTTTGCATTTGCTGTGGCCGTAATAGCTACTAGAACGGCCACAATGAAAAGTTGATGTTTGTGCACAATGTAATTGTATGTCGCAAACTCAACCAACCAAACTACAGACAATCAGACATTTAACAATTTTAACTTTCTTTACATTAATTAACAAATAGTCATCTGATCGAACAAGATTGGTTATATTTACCTCAATGATAGCAAGCGTAATGGTCTTTTGTCTAAAAAGGATGGCTATGCCGGGTCTCCTGATTTTATTGATTGCCCAAACCAGCTGCAGTACGCTCAGCGATGATACAGGAGGGCAAAACATGGCAACGGATTCAGTGCCTTACGATTCACTAAGGCTTGTACTTGAAGCGGTGTACGATGCAGATCAAGCGATCAGGCAAGAGCTCATAGCTTCCTGGGGTGGAGATGTGGGAAAGTTATTCAGCGGCATGGCGCAAATTGATTCAGTAAATCAAATGAAAGTCAAAACGATCCTGTCGGCCTATGGTTGGCTTCCACAGACTAAGGTGGGCGAAAAGGCCTCCGATGCGATTTTTCTGGTTGTGCAGCATGGTGGGGAGGAACTGATCCGGGAACATCTCCCCCATTTAAAAAAACAGGTCAAACAAAACGAAGCAAAAGCCACCCATGCAGCCATGATGGAAGATAGGCTGCTGATGTATGAGGGCAAAAAGCAGATCTACGGCACACAGGCTTCGGGCGATACGACAGGCGGTGGCTTCGTTTGGCCGATCAAAGACCCGGAACGGGTCAATCAATTGCGCAGGGAGAAAGGCTTCGACCTAACGGTAGAGGAAAACGCGGAACGACTGGGTGTCCGGTACAATCCAAAGCAGGAATTGCCCAAAGCAGTCAAAGACTGATTTTACCAACGGACTTGTTTGCTTTGTTAACTGGAATTGAAGGTACTTAGTTGACGGCGGTAGTTTATGTTTTTAAAACATCCTGAATATCTTCGAGTTTTTTGAATAGGCTTGCCGCAAACGGACATAACGGCATAATCTTGATGTTTTTCGCCCTGGCCATTTCCACGATTTTGTATAGCATTTGCTTGCCCACCCCTTTACCATTATACGCCGGCTCAACTTCGGTATGGTCTATGATAATCAAGGCCGTTCCGGCGATGGAATAGCTCATCATCCCTGCACGTTCACCATTTTCCTGCGCGATGGCAGCGCCCTTGGCATCGTTCTCTTTCAATAGTATTTCCATGGTTGCTTTTTATAGCGATAAGTCTTTTAGTGTTGTCCGGCATCAGCATAACGGGCCCTGGTTTCTTATGCCGGCAAAGCCAATCTACGGGTTTGTACTGAAAATGGACCCATTGGCAATCAGTGCACGGCGATTCATCTTCAGGATATCCAATACCCACTGCGCAAAATCTTCGGGCTGCAGCACTTTCTCGAGATTGCCATCGGTTAAGTTCAACTGCTTGCTCATATCGGTAGCGATGGTGCTCGGGGTCAGGGTAATGACACGGATATCATCTTTACGCCATTCGGCCATCATCGACTGTGAAAGGGAGATCACCGCGGCTTTGGATGCGGCATAGGCAGACATGCCAGCCCCCGCTTTCAGTCCGGCGGTAGAAGCCACATTCACCACATCTCCCTGTCCGGATGCTTTCAGGTATGGATACACGGCTCTGGCAACATAGTAAACGCCGTAGAGGTTGGTATCAAAAACTTTCTTAAAATCTGCCGGGGACAGCTCCATCACAGTACCAAATTGCGCAACGCCGGCATTATTGATTAAAATATCTACACCGCCCAATGCGTCGGCCAGCTGCTTGATGCCGCTGTTCACTTCGGCCTCATTTGCCACATTAAATGCCGCATAGCTCGCCTCCACACCATGCCCGCGAAGCTCGGACATCGCCGTTTGCAGGTTTTCCTCATGTTGTCCGGTAATACCGACATTTACACCTTCAGCGGCAAAAGCCAATGCAATGGCTTTCCCTAAGCCACGGCCCCCGCCTGTTATGATCGCCTTTTTTCCTTTTAAACTACTCATCTTTGTTTGTATTCGTTGATTCGTTCAAAAATAGGAATATTCCGGGGAAGTACAGCTCGCGTTTACTGCTGACCGTGTACCCGTGGGCAAGGTGCGGCAGCTGCATGGCGTTTTGAAGCGTTAGCAGGTTCGTGGTTGCCCTCCGGCATCCGCAGTTTGCAAATTTCCGAAACAAAATTTGGCTATATATACGTTGATGATAGCAAGTGTAATGGCTGTTTGGCTGAAAAGGATGGTTTTACCGGTTCTCGCCATTTTACTGATTTCCAGTGAATCCCGGCTATTCCGAATCAGAATAGCCGGGATTTAACATCCTTATACCGGATACCGGCTACAGACCAAATTTGTAGCGCAGCCCCCCGCCTACTTTCAGCGGCCCGGCACCGAAGGCTCCGCCGATAATCTCTAAATATTGGTTGTTCCCCAGCGGGATCTGGTAACCCACATAATAATGTTGATGGAATCCATAACGATCGGTAACGGCGGTACGGACGCCATCGTCCATTTTTGCCCAGCTTCTTTCATAGGCCAGACCAAATGAAGCGCCGACAAAGAAACGGCCGATGTAACGCCTTGCTCCTACACTTGCAGAATACATCCCCAGCCCCCAATAATCGGCTTTTGTGCTGGTAACCCCGGGAGCGCCGGTTGTCCATATACCGGATTGATCGGTCTTGGTGAAGTCGTAATTAAATCCGGCGGTAAAACCCCATTGCTTCACCGGCCGGTATTCATAGTTGAGCCCACCGCCGTATACGATTCCCTTGGTGTGCGGGTTGTAGCCGGCAAGGGCACCCAGATCAAGGTAATGCTTCTGTTGTGGCGAAGGAACGGTTTGCGCGTTTGCTGTGACCGTAATAGCTACTAGAACGGCCACAATGAAAAGTTGATGTTTGTGCATAACGTAATTGTATGCCGCAAACTTAACCAACCAAATTACAGACAATCAGACATTTAACAATTTTAACTTTCTTTACATTAATTAACAAATAAAGGGGTATTGGGATCGGCATTATTCTACCGTGAGATTATTGCGTATATTTATTGAGTATGGCACAAGAAGACTACTTGAAAAAACAAATTGACCAGCTTGGACTTGTATTGGCCAGGTTGTTTTCCGACTTACTCGGACGGAAAGATAAGGGCCAACTGAACGATGGGATTGAAACCATAAACCAAGCGCTTGAAAACGGGTTGGGCCTTGACATCCAGAAACTGGCTGACATTCCCTCCGACAACTTGATAGACACACTCAAAACACAGCAGGGGCTAACCAATGAAAGTTTAGATAAACTTGCTGACATACTTTTATTCATTGCGGATAACAACCCTGGCGATCACAAAAAACTGTATGCACAATGCTTGACTATTTATGAGCATCTGGAAAAAACAGACAGCACATACGTGCTTGACCGGCATTGGAAAATTGAACGGATTAAAAAAGCGTTGTCATAAGGGTTTGGCGTAATGTTGGCGTACAATTACCTCGGCGGCATAGGTGCTTCCACCGGGAAATCGTTTACGTCCGGGCACTCGATACTGAAAATAGGGACATCACTGGTACGGATCACCCGGCGCGAGATGCGCGGCGTTATCCGCTTAATGCGGTCTGACTGGAGGTAGTGTACCATCTTGAAATGATCGACCTGCACATTGTGCAATAACCGCAACTGCTCAACCAGCACCTTCAGTATCGGGGTTGAATCAGGCTGTTTTTCGAATGATATGCCTTCTACGACGTATTGATTGTCCTGCTGTTCAAGGGTTAGCTTTTTGCCTGCATAGGTAGCAATTGAATTGACATCAACATAAAGCTCATCGTATTCTTTCGGGATCTGATAGGTATACAGCGTGGTGAGAGAATCTCCCTGATCGGCCGGACGGTTTATCGCTACGGTTACCTCATCGAAATCTGACCGGTAGACGCCGAGCTGCTGGGTATTGCTGTACGGACATGTTGGTTCTTCCTTAAAAATGGGCCGGAATGAGCCGGTGCTGCCCAGCTGGAAAAAGGCCTGCTGGTCGCCAAATCCGGTGAACAGGATCTGCCCGCCGTTTTCGTTACCGGTGGATACATAGAGTTCAACAGCATCCGGGTTATCAATCACTAATTCGGCCTTTTGCTTGTCAAGGGAGTGCCACTTGCCCTGATAATACCGCTCATTGGCAAACAGGTGATAACGCCCAACCTCCTCGATCACCAGCCGTACCTCGGGCTGGCCATCAGTTTTCGCCGGTGCGATGTAGTAGCCTGCAAATTGCGCGGAGGCACCCAGGCCGGGTAATAGAAACAGCAGCGGAAGGAAAAGGAACTTCATCATCGTTCAATCGGTTCTTACCCGGGTAAATGTCGTGTTTTTGGGTGAATCAGCAACGTTATTTTTTCTGCCAGCAGGTAATTTCCGTTAGTTCATCCGTGGCGATATTCCAGGTATACTGAAGTGCGTATTCGTCAACAAAAGCAATAATTTCCCACACGTTTTCCCGGATTTCCCGGGCATATACTTCCTTGCCAACAAGCCACGAAAACAAAAAGTGCTCACCGGCATTCGGGGTATCCTCCCGTTGGGCAATCTGCAGCTGGAATTGGGTAAACACCTCTTCATAGCCGATTTCAGCAAAGGAAACAGCAGCCGGGAGCAGCTGTTCACTGCCAACTATCCCAAGGCCATACAGCAAATCACCCAGCAATCCGGCAGCTTCCTGCCGGTAGGCTGCTTGCCATGCCTCATCCGGACGCGGGAGCCGGGCCAATGCCGATTTCCTCATTTCAGTGTATTCAGCACGGTGTGCCCGGATGAAATCCCAGGTCAGCTGTTCCGCCCCTCCGGAGGATGGCGTCGTTACTGACTGATCATAAAGCGACCAGCGGAATGCCTGGATTTCATGGAGAAGTTTCAGCCGCGGTGTGTAGCCGTCAACCTGCACATCCTGTATCCATCCGGCTGCCTGAGGCGCACCGGTATGCACCAGCAGCTCCAGACCGGTTATCCCATTGGTGTGGATATCCCAATGGAAACGAATAGCATATAACCGGTTTAGGTAAGTGAGTTTCCATTCAGTTGCGGCAAGCTGATCTGCAAACAGCATGCTCCCGGAGGCCATCCGCACGGCCATATCCGTCCGGCTCATTCCGCGTTCCTCGGTAAGGTAACGAAATGCAAAGCCCGACAGGACGCCCAGGGCTGTCTGGGTATCGCTGGCATCCAACGTACGGATATTGGAAAAGTCCTGCACGACATCGATAACGTCATAGAGCCCGATTGCTTCGCCCTTAAAATCCCGTTCGATATAGGCCATATCCACTGGCTCATATCCGGGCAGTTCTGCCGGTGCAGGCGGGTAACGCCTTAGGCTTTCCAAACGGAGTTTGTGGTAGGTGGTTTGGTGGGCTTCATAAAACTGCTGCATCCGTTTGTACACGGGATGCTGTTTGATGGTGGCTGGTGTGTGCTGTTCCGCACGGGAAAAGGCAGTCAATTCAGCCCGCTTCTCATGCCGGTAGGGCAGCATCCATTCATCGATCTGTGCTCGCAGCTGATCGTCTTCGGTCATCGCCGCCTGCTTTACCTGGGCCAGGCCCGGTAAAAGTCTACCCAGCAGGAAGAGGGCGATAAGCAATCCTCTTAGTTTTAGGGATGTCATAACTCGTATAATTCGATAGGTAACTGGTCGGGGTCCCTAAAAAATGTAAATTTCTTCTGCGTGTATTCATCAATCCGTATCGGCTCCACGGTGATATTACGGGATTGGAGAAAAGTAACCCATGCTGAAATATCATCCACCCCGAAGGCAATGTGCCGCAGCCCGGTTGCTTCGGGCGTGGTGGGGCGTGCCGGCGGATCTGGAAAAGAGAACAACTCGATCAGGTACTGCCCGTTCAGGGATAAATCCAGTTTGTACGATTGACGCGCTTTCCGGTAAACTTCATTCACGACCGTAAAGCCTAAAACTTCGGTATAGAATTTTTTGGAGGCTTCATAATTTGAGCAGATAATGGCAATGTGGTGCAGCTGGCTTATTTTCATTGTAAAAAGCGAAAAAGCAAATTTACAATTCCGGGCGGTCAGTTCAATAAATGATCGCGCTGGAAATATCCGTTTGGCACGGAAAAGCGAAGCAATCGATTTTGATGCTTCTTACTCCTTAGGATTCAGGATCGTTTTTCCAGCTTCCGCAGTTGCTATTTTTTCCCTGGAATAATACAACGGGAAATATTCATCATTTGCCCAGGGTGCAAACAGGTTACTGTAGAAGGGGCTTTCCGGATTGCCGGACTGCCCGGGGCCGTTGGTGGCAATGGCGGCATCCCAATCACCGGTATTGACGATCATCCGGAATGAGGCACCGGTTGCCTGCCGGTTATTTTCACCTGTTGAACCCACGGTATACGCGTTTCCTCCCCTTGGCAGTGGCCCGAGGTTCAGCTTCTTTTGGAGGCCTTCGTTAACCAGGTTGCCCAGCGCGTGCTGCAGGTAGGTATGTTTGAACTTTTCCTGGCCATATTGCCAGTTGTCCATATCGCTGCCCAGATTTGCTGCTAGGTAATTAATCCCATTGGTAAAGGCTTCACTTAAAAATGTGTTTCGGCCTTCCCGCGAGTTCGGGCCAAACCGGGCATCAGGCGCGGTGAGCCAGCCGAGCAGTTTGGTCAGCGGTATACTGCCGATCATATCCCGGGCGGCTACCGGGATAAACCGCTTTGCGGCAAGGGCTTTTATTTCGTTTTCCCAGGCCACGTAAATGGCAGCTTCAATGGATCGGGGTGCCAGTTGGAGGTTCCAGCCGCTGAGCTGGCTCCTTGCTTCTGCTGCCCTGCCTGATAACGTAAGGGAGTCGAGCAATGGCACGAGTGTCCGCGCCGGTACAGACAGGTAATCAACCTGAAGGGCCTGCATGTCAGCTATCGTGAATTTTTGGCCGGTGCTGAGTACTTCATTGATCCGGTCGCCACGGAACGCGTCTGCCCAGGAGAATCCGATGGCATCCCAATGGTCATAATCTTCAGGTGTGACATTTTGGTTGGCCGTGGCAAAAAAACCTTTTGATGGATTCAGCGCATGGGGTTTTTCGGTGATGGGCAGGTAGCCGTCCCACTCGTACCGGCCGTCGCCGGGCACGGGAACAAGGCCGCTGAAATTCCGGCGGATGGGTGCAATGCCCACGGCCTGCCACCCGATATCGCCGGCTTGGTCTGCCCAGACCATGTTTTCGCCGGGGATATGGCTGTAGCTGCAGGCTTCGCGAAATTCGTCCCAGTTTTTGGCCTGGTTGAACCGCAGCGAAGCCATATAGGGTGCGCCTCCGGTCTCGAGCCATGCACACCGTACAGCATAGGCCTTATGGTGTATAGAATCCGTATATACGACCGGGCCGTGCCGCGTATACAGCAGCTCCACGGTTACGGCCTCCTGGCCTTTCACGGAAATGGTTTCTGAAATTGTTTCCATATCCGACCATTCGCCCCGGTATAGGTACTGTTTCGGGTTGTCCGGGTTGGTATCATAAACATAGAGGTCTTCGCCATCGGTGCTGAACACCGTAAGCCCCCAGGCGCCGTATTCATTATGCCCGATGGAAATGCCGGGGATCTCGGGCTCGCCGCCGCCGATAACGTTCCACCCCGGCGCAACGAGGTGTGCCATATACCGCAGGGAGGGGACGGTGATAGCCCGGTGCGGGTCATTGGCCATATAGGTGTTGCCATCTGCCGTGTGTGCGCCGCTGATGATCCAGTTGTTGCTTCCGATGGAAAGGATATCTTCCTCTTTTTCATCATACCGTTGTGCCAGCGCTGCTGTGTCCGAAGGGCGGAAGGCGGTCTGTATATCCTGCTGCTCAAATTGCAGCGGCGCACGGAAGGCGTTATAAAGTTCCAGAATATCGGCAGACAACAGTTCTTTATTGATGCTGGGGTCCAGGTTGATGTCCGGGTCCATTGGGTGGAACCAGGAAAGGTCCTTCGTTACGTCTGCGCCCAGTGCGGCAACGGCCCGTCCGGTTTTCAGTTCGGCGCCGATATTACCGAGGAGGCCCTGGTGCCTTGATATGACGACTTCAGGGGTCCACTTTTCGGGGACGATGCCCAGCACGTTGAACTCGACCGGCAGCTTTTCAGGGGTCTGCCGTATTTCATCGATATAGGCATTTACGCCATCGGTAAACGCGGTGATGATTTCGGCCCCGTCGCGGTGGTAATGGTTCATTTCCGCTGTGATATCTCCACGGAATCTGAAAAGCCTGGTGCCTATGTCCCGCTTCAGTTCGCGCGGTCCCAGCATTTCGGCTACGGTACCGGTGGCCTGCCGGCGCCATATTTCAAACTGGAAAAGCCGGTCTTTTGCCGCTGCATACCCTTGGGCGAAAAACAGGTCGTGCTGGTTTTTCGCATAGATGTGGTTTACCCCCCACTCATCGCGTATGATTTCAACCGGTTCATGTAATCCGGTAACGGTGAGCTGGCCGTCCGTTGCTGGACTGCAGGCATAAAGGCATAATACAGCGAGGATATGGGTAATTAGTTTCATTTAGTTAGGGATATGATTGATTACGAAGTTCTTAAAAATAATCGGTAATAAGGAATGCGCTGCAGGAATTTGCAGCGCATCATGCCCTAAATACCGGATGCCCGCCCCGGCAAGTAACTTACGGTGTAATCACGAAATATATCCGTTTTATCTGAAACGAAACGCTGCCTGTGATGGCTGCTGCAGGCTAACGGGCCAACCGGAATACGATATCACCCTCCACCCGGTACATCTGCCGGAGCTCGGCCTCGGACTGTCCAGTGTAGAAGGCCATCATCCGGTAGTAATCATCCTGCTGGCTGGTGAGTTTCATTGTTGCAGCATCAGATAGATCGACGTACAGCACTCCGGGATAATTGGCAACGGTTAGCTTGTTGCCACTTAAGGTATATGGGCCGAAGTCGAAGATTTCGGCCTGGTCTTCAAGCACGCTCAACTGGTTGCCGCTTTGGAAAAAGAAGATTTTACTTTCCCAAAAAGTGCCCAGGGGTGCTTCCGTTTCGGGAATACCGGGCACGTTGACAAAGAGCTTTCCCTCGACATGGGTGACCTTCCATTTTCCCTGTATTGTTTCGTTTTGGATAGGATCGGCCTGCGGATCATCTTTACCACAGGCAGCAAGAAACAACGTCAGGGTTAAGAGTGTGAATGTGATTTGCTTCAATAAGCGCGAAAATTCAAGTTTATATATTAGCGTATACATCGGTCGGGACGCATTAAGTTATTGAAATAAAAAGATTAATCTTCAAGTTTGAAATAAGCGGCAGTCTGTGCCAGGTTGTTGAGATCGACTCCGTTGGACCGGGCATTTGCCACAAGCCCCTTTGGAATAATAACGTACTTAAACTGCAGTGAATAATTCAACTTAACGGTGTTGGAGTTGTCATGAGCAAAGCGGAGTAGGCGTAGCGCATACGGCTGTGTATAGAAACTAACCGTGCTTACTTTGCCGCTGGCAGCTGAAACGTAAGGGAGGTTAAAAGCGGTTAGATGATTTGAATCGTAATACCGCATGTACACCATGACAACCGAGTTTGCCAGCCGGGTTGGTGTAAACTCCGGCGCCCGGATTCCTCCGATGCTGTAGTTGGAACCGTCAAACACCGTGTCTTTGACCCGGTTCAGCAGGTCTATCGGATACGGTGGAATCTGCTCGGAGGTGGTAATGCTTTTCCACAGGGAGGAAAACACATTGGCGTTGCCATCTTTGCCATTTTCGCCATCTTTGCCGGCGGGACCAGCGGGGCCGCCAGGGCCGCGGGGACCGGCGGGGCCCTGAATACCGTCCTTTCCATCCTCTCCATCGGCACCGGCTGGACCGCGCGGGCCGGCGGGGCCCCGGGCGCCATCTTTACCATTAGTGCCATTTTTGCCGTCAACGCCATTTTTGCCATCAATGCCGTTTTTCCCGTCAACGCCATTAATGCCATCTATCCCATCCAACCCGTCTATCCCGTCGTCGGGGCTGCAAGCCGCAACCGCAAATGCGGCAATAAAAACAAATAAAATTGTTCGGAAAAGGGTGTTTGTTGCTTTCATAAGTTCCTGTATGTAGATGTTAGCCTGTATGGGTTGATTCGCAACCCAAAGTAGCGGGCAAAACACGGAAAAAGCTATACAAAAAAATAGCATAAAATCGTCAAATGGATTTTATGCCATGGATTGTCTGGTTTCAGGGGGTAATCAGGCGTTTCGTTGAATATAATGCAGTATCTGATACAATGAGGTATCCCGGTATCGCTGCATCTGCTCGGCATCGGTTGCAAAACCTTCTTCCATGGCCTTTTTCAGTGGGTCAAACAGGGCTTCCCACTGCCTCCGGTCCTTTGGAACCGCACCGGTAAACTGCTTAAACTCGCGGATAAAGTGGTTCTGATCAAAATAATCAAATTGATGTACGATGTCGCCCCAGCCGGCATCGGGGTTTTCTCCCAAAAATTTCTGAACAGCGGTAAACCGCGCAACCCGGCCGAATATTTTAGGGGTAACGCCTATCATTTCCGAGAAATAGCGGGTAAGCCCGGAGTGAGACATGCCCACGGTGCTGCAGAGTTCCCTGATCTGTAAATTTCCCCTGCTTTCCGTGATTTGCCTGCAGGCGTTGATAATCCGTTCATCCGCATACCTCGTCCTTTTCTTCAATTCGGCCAGAAGGAACTGTTCAATAACCCGCAAACAATGGTCTTCATCGTGTAAATGGGATTCCAGTTCGGGCATAAAATCCTTCAGACCGGGAAACAGCTCCGTGGCATCCGACGTTACATTATGCAAGGCTGCTTGCTCCAGGCCAAAAACGGAATAAGCACCCCACGGAAGAAAATCTACGTTGATGATGCGAATATGTTCGCGTGGTGTATAACATACGGATACGGAATGCTGCCCGGCAAAAGCAACCCGATAAGCCACCGTATTGCCTGTGAAATAATCGGTTACCGACGGATCGGTATTGAGGAACAGGGTAAGTGATGTGGCATTGTCTGGCAGAAATTTGGTTTTTGAAAGCTCTTCTGCCGATAATTCGGCATAGGCAAACATTAAAATATGCGCTTTCAGCAATGGATCGGAATCATAAAATTTTACATGCATACTATTGGTTGATATTTATGGATAAATACCCGGCAATATCTAAAAAAACAACTACACTTAAGCCGTGTATCCTGATTTTGAATTCGGTTTGCACACCCGACTTTGATCTGTCTTTCCATCCCGCGGTAAACCGAGCGTAAAATGGAAAATCAATTTGATACCTTTGGATGATAATTTTACGGAACGATGGGGACATTATTAGGTATGTGTATTAACAGCATTGGGCATGAGTGATTTTGCATTAAAGGTAGTAGCAACCATTATTGGCGTGGGCGCCGCTTCGGGATTGTTTTTCCGTGATGATTCGGTATACGTGATTTCCGACGACAGCAATTACCTGTACCGTTACTCGTTATCCGCCAATACGCTCAGCAAGGTACTACTGGTAGCCGACAGTCTTGACGAACAGCTCCCCAAAAAGCAAAAACGGGATTTTGAGGCGGTCGCAGCCGACGGAGACCGGTTTTATATTTATGGGTCGGGGTCAAGTGACAACGGGAAACGGAACCTGCGGATTGCGCTTGATATGGAAGGCCGACAACCGGATACCGTTGAAGATGTAACGCATAGCTATGCCCGGCTAAGGGAGCTCGTCGGCCTGACGGAAGACGACTTTAACTTGGAGGGCGCCATCCATCGCGACGGGAAAGTCTATCTGTTTAACCGGGGGAATGGCCCTAACCAGATGAACGGCATCTTTAAGCTGGACGCTGCAAGCCGGGACACGACCTTTCTGCCTGTAGAATTGCCGGAACTGGGTGGCGTGCGGACTGCCTTTACCGATGCGGTTGCGGTGGGCAACACGGTATACTTTCTCGCCGCCGCTGAAGACACAGAGTCGGTGTACCATGACGGAGCCGTAAACGGGACGCTACTGGGTACGTTGTCGCTGCCCGACCTTACCCTGGAGGATTACACCCTGATTTCGGATGCACATAAATTTGAGGGAATAACGTTTGTTGCAGCAGACACAAAATACCTGACGTTTTTCCTTTGCGAGGACCCGGACAACGGCGAACAGACGACTGCCCTATACCACCTGAGGGTGAACCGTTAACCGGACGTCGGTCACTTACTGGCTGTGCCCGGCGCGGTACGTTCCGTTTTCGGCAACAACAACCAGGTCGGTATCCGACGCTGAACCGCTTAGTGATTGCACAGTTCGAAAAAAACAGTTCCGGGGGAACGGTTCTCCGATAAATCCTGTTATTTTTGAAAGGCGGATCAATCATAGCGCATGTCAGCAAGAATGGAACAATGAATCCGGTAAACATTTTATTCTTTGTACTGGCTTCCTTCATGGGCATGGAGGAAGCCAGGATTGTAAGCAGGAAAGTTTCGGTGACGTTTAATCCTGCCACTAAAACCATTGAAATAGCACAGGAAGATCTTTTTTCCATCATCGTAATGCCGGAAGATAGCGTTGCGGTAGTAAATGAGCTGCAGCGGATCCTCGTCATTGCACAGCATGGCGAAAAGGCCGGGGAAAATGGTTTTACCATAGAAAAGGTTTTGCTACACAGCAGTAATCTACTGCTGAATGCCGATATACAAGTAAGTTACACCGACCCCGAATCGCTGGAAAAGGCCGGTATTGGTTTCGATGCGGCAACTGGGTTCTCGATGATAAATATCCCCGAGTGGAATATTCGGTCTTCGACCGCTGTTTTGGAGGGAAATTACTGGACGTGGCCGCCGGACAAGCCCGTTACTTTTGTCATGGAGGCTTTTGAACATCTTCCAGAGGGGTATGCGGAATATAGACGAAGTATATTACCTTTCTGGGATCGCCTGCAAACAACTGGTTATTCATCCCCTAAAAAAGAGAATTAATGGAAGGTACAATTGGAATAATCGCAAAAATTATGATCGGCGTAGTGGCATTGGAACATCTATACATTTTATGGATAGAAATGTTTGCGTGGGAAACGAAAGGAAAGAAAACGTTTACTTCGCTACCTAGTCATCTATTTGCGGAGACGAAAAACCTAGCCGCCAACCAAGGGCTTTACAATGGCTTTTTGGCAGCCGGCCTGATTTGGTCTTTGCTGATTGAGGACGCTCACTGGCAGCAGCATGTCGCGTTATTCTTCTTGGGCTGTGTGATTATAGCCGCCATTTACGGTGCGTTGACCGCAGCTAAAAGTATTTTTTTTAAACAGGGCCTCCCCGCTTTGATTGCATTTGTTTTTACGGTGATTGCCTAACCAGCACGCAAACCAAAATCAACGTTTCACGCCCGGCAACGACTGACAGCCCGGCACCTTATGGATGGCAAGGTAATATTCATCGACAAGCATTGTGGCGTTCAGGGCTGCCAATCAAGTTTAACTGAGGTTCAAAATGATGGCAATGGTCCCGGACAGTTAGGTGAGAATGCTTAAAATACGGACATAGCCTGACCGTTGAAAAGTGTCAGGATTCCCCAAGGTTCTATCACTGCCGCTTCAGAACGAATAACCGAAGGAAACATAGGGCAGGTAGGGTATGAAATTGCCATCAAATAGAATGGGCGAAAGTCCCGCACGGAAATTAAATCCACCATCGACAGGTTGTTTGCGGTAGCCGAAAACGAGAGACCCCAGGGCCTTGCTATCCGTTGTCCGGTCAGTATATTCCGCATTGCCGGTCCAATAGTGCGCGTCGTACGAATTGCTCACATACGATGCACCGATACCCATTTCGAAATAGTGGCCGGCTTTGCCCAGCAGGTAATTCAGTTGTACCGGAATGGTCAGAAAAGACTCGCCTTCTATCGAAAAATAGCCGATACCGGCCCGGGCACCTAACCCGTTGCGTGTCTGCTGAAACCGGACGTCGTAATTGGCTGAAATAAAACCGGGACCGCCCAGCTCTACATAAAACGACTGGGCTCGGTTGCCTGTTTCGTAAAAGTCCACTTTCCGTTCCTGTGCTGCTGCTGGTGCGCTCAAACACGCAACCAATAAGCCGAAAAATAATCCCTGAAGATACTTCATAAACCAGTTTTATTATTTCCGGCAAAGAGAATAAAAATAATGCGGTTTTCAAAGCAGTATAGTCGACACGCCATTGCTACCTGCCTTATCGGTAAGGTGCGAATAGCTTGATGGTATAATCAAGCAGTGAAACATCTCCGGGGATACCGTGGCCGGGGATCACTTGCGTTGCTTCGGGATAGGCTGCCCTGGCACGGCTGACCGTGGATGACCAGGCGCCAACAGAAGCATCGCCAAGATACCCTTCACCGGCACCCAGCTCCTTTACCAGACAACCGCCGAACAGGACGTGGGCTGCGGGAAAATAGCCGATGACATTATCACGGGTGTGCCCCTCCCCTACAAAATCCGCAATGACCGGCTGGCTACCAACAGCGAGTTGAAGCTGATCATCAAAGCCATGCTGTGGGACGGGCGCATGGTTTTCCTGTGCAAACCGCTGGGTGAGCCGGTTAGCATAAGATGGGATGCCGCGGCGATGAAACTCATTGAGCCCGCCCAGGCAGTCATCATGGAAATGGGTGGCAATAACGCCGGTAACGCGGCAATGTAACCGGTCTTCGATCCACCGGATGAGTTCGGCAGAACTGCTATCCGTGGTTGGTGTATCAAAAATGATGGCTTCGCCTCCGGAAACGACGATCATACCATTACAGGGTACCTTACCGAAGTCGTTGGTCTGGAGAAAACAGGTATGCACGTAAACGCCTTCGGCGATGGGCCGGATCACCAGCTCATCGGTAACCAGGCTGTCCCGGCCGGCATCGAGGGTTTGTCCAAAAAGCAGCTGCGTTGCTATCAGGCAGGAAAAAAGCAGCAGGAAAGCGGGGCATTGTTTCATCGGTATGGGGGTGTCAGATAGCAAAGATACGACAGGAATTAACTATTCAAACCGGGTGCGCGCTTAATATCGGTAAGCGCGTAAAGATGAGCTTCAGTCTTTAAATACATCGATTGTAGCGCCACGCAAATGACACATCAAAACGGCCTTGATAACTTAAGTTTCTCCGTAGGCAGGTCATCTTCATCTCCAATGAAATAGCGCCTGAAATTGAACCTTTCAAGTAGTCTTTTAGACGCTGCGTTGTCAGGGTCAATAATACCGATGACATCAACCGTTGGGGCAACCGCATCGGCGAGGGCGAGCAACTCCGTGCAAATCATTGTACCGTAACCCATGCGCCAAAATGGCTTTTTCAGTATATAGCCTATTTCAAGCAATGTTTGGTCTTTTTGATAACGCTCCAGTTTACAATCACCGATAAATATGCCGTCTGCATCGTAAACCTTGAAGTATCCGATTTTTTCTTCCCTTTCATTTATTTCCATGATGGAGCGGAATTTTGTCCGGGCTTCCTGCTCAGTTAATCCTTTTCCGGTAATATATTGCATTAGGATATCGCTGCGCACCAATTCGTAATAGTTATCGAAATCAGCCGGATTATACTTAGTTAGCGTAAGTGGACGTTCAGTCATCGTATATGTTATTAATCAATATTTTTTTGCTTTATGGCACTTAAGTATTGCCTAATGTCCTTTTCCAGCTGGTAGGGATAGGGATAGCCGAGCTTTCCGGCGAGTTCAACACCCAGCTCATTTACCAAACCTGCCATGGCAAACAGTGCATCCCAGTTATCCTCCACACTACTGCCGGCAAAGGTATGTTCTATTTTACGCCATAATGCCGGCGACAGGTATTTTTTAAAGAGTCGGCCGTACTTATTGGTTGTGATGCTCCAGTTATGCTCACTTGCAATTTTCCACTCAATCAAAGGGAGCAAGTACCCGGTGCGGATGTTGTTCTCCGACATAAACTTGGCAAAGAACAGTTCATCCCGTGCAAGGCATTTCGCAACGTAAGTGGTATCCCACCAGAAATCGTTTAATACCTGCCGGAACTGCTGTTCGGTGGGCCGCGTGATTATGGAAACCTGGTAAGTCGGCTTTTTCAGCTGGTGGGTCAGCTGGTCTTTATCCACCAGCACGCGGTAACCAATATCCCAGTCCTCAGGCAGTACATCCTGTTTCGCTTCTTCCAGGAATTTGGCCTTGCTATACAGCTTAAAATCAACTTTTACCTGATCGTCATACAGTACCATTTTCATCGCGTGCTTATGGTCAAAATAAGAATCGTCTTCCTCAACCATGGCAATCGGCCGGCCGAAGGTTTTCACCCATTCGGCATCGGTGACATAATGCGCATTGTTTTCAAAAACAAACTCGATATCAAGGTCGCTGAAATCATCCACCGGTGCCATTGGGTTGACCAGGGAACTGGTGAGCAATACAACCCGGATATCATGATTCTCCTCAGCCCATGCTGTAATGCGATGTAGCTTCGCTGTTCTTACTATTGATTGATTGCTGTATTCCATATGAAACCCGTTTACGGCATTTTGCTTGCTGAATGTACTCCCGGAGGGCCGCCCTGCCATCTTACAAAGGTATGTTTCGAATGGGTTAATGGTGGACACCCTACCGGCTTATTTTTGTATTTTTGCTCAAACGACAGACAGGCTGATGCAGGAAACATATATACAGGATAAAACTTTTGACCGTAGCGATGTGCCGGCCCAGGGCGAATATGAAAGTTGTATTTTTAACAGCTGCAACTTTGCCGACGGCGACCTTTCCGGTTTTAAATTCTCGGAATGCACATTTAACAATTGCAATTTCAGCATGGCAAAGCTGAATAATACCGTTTTTCAGGACGTAACGTTCAATGGCTGCAAGATGCTGGGCCTTCGGTTTGATACCTGCGATAAGTTCGGGCTTTCTTTTGCATTCGCGGACTGCCTGTTAAATCATACATCGTTTTACGGCTTAAAGATCAAAAAGACGATTTTTGGAAACTCGCAGCTGCAGGGGGCGGATTTTTCGGAAACGGACCTTACAGATGCCATATTTGACAATTGTGACCTGGCACAGGCCACTTTTGACCGTTCGGTACTGGAGCGGGCCGACTTCCGGACGGCGTTTCATTATTCCATTGATCCGGAAATCAACCGGATTAAGAAAGCGCGGTTTTCCGTCGCTGGCCTTCCCGGACTTTTAGGCAAATACGGCATTAATGTGTCATTTTGATTGGTATGACGTGAATTCCGGTTTAGCCCAATAAAACCCAACAGGCACACGCATTCGGGTTTTTATTCGTTAATATAATATTGTATCAACATCAAAACTTCATCATCATGGCAAAGAAAGTATTATTATTGGTTGGCGACTTCGTGGAAGATTATGAGGCCATGGTGCCGTTTCAGGCCATGGGATCAGTGGGCATTGAAGTACACGCCATTGCCCCCGACCGCAAAAATGGAGACGTGGTACCAACAGCAGTACATGATTTTACCGGCGACCAAACCTACAAGGAGCTGCGTGGCCACAATTTCGCAATCAATAAAAATTTTAACGCGGTGGACCCGGCGGAATATGACGGGCTGTACATCGCCGGCGGCCGGTCGGCCGAATACATCCGCCTCAACCAGCGGGTGCTGGAAATTACGCAACACTTCTTTGAGGCTAATAAGCCGGTAGCTGCTATCTGTCACGGCATTCAGGTGTTAACAGCAGCAAAGGTATTGAAAGGGCGGACACTGACCGCATACGTGGCTGTTGGACCCGACATTGAACTGGCCGGAGGGACCTGGAAAAATGTCCCTGCGGATCAGGCGGTATTGGATGGCAACCTTGTGACATCCCCGGCCTGGCCGGGACATCAGGAGATTCTGAAAGCGTTTTACAAGCTGTTAGGTATTTCTATTTCGGTATAATCGTCATTCGCGTAATCGGCAACATTGGTGGAAACCGATGCTATAAATGTGCAAGGATATTGACCAGTTTTCCAAAGGGGTCTCTCACAAAAAACCGCCGTACACCCCATGGTTCGTCAACTGGTCCGTATTCGATTGCAAATTCCGATGCACTCATTTTTGCATATGCCGCTTCGATATCATCGACTTCGATCGATAGGTCCGGCATAGGGGTACCGGAACCACCTGCTGTTGCGAAACTGATTTGAACGTGCGCACTTGATTCATTGCCGTAGGTGGTTATCCATCCGTGATCCATCAGGATTTCAAGTCCCAGTACATCTCCGTAAAAACGCTTTGCCGCGCCAATTTGGCCGGCACTTATATTGGCCACTATCCGTTTGACTCTCATATCCAATCGATTATGTTTCCGGGCAGTTTGACAACGCTACCTACTATATATGGAAGTCATACAAAAATAGTGCAAGTATCCCGTACTTCATATTTGGCACATCCCCGGATCGGTCTGGTTTGACGGCTTGCCTCACTTCTTTATCGGTTCATAATAAAGCACGATCGCACCCGAGCCAAACGTTTTAGTTTTTGTGAGCTTCAGAAATTTCATATCGCTGATGTTTTTAAATAACGGCAGGCCCTTCCCCGCGATAATGGGGTGGACACAGAGCTGGTATTGATCGACCAGGTTAAGTTCCGTTACGGCCACAGTCAAACTCGGGCTACCCACCAAAATATCTTTATCTGATTGCTGCTTGAGTATTGAAATTTCTTCCTCTATACTTCGCGTTGCTATCCGCGCACTTTCCCAGTCTGTCTTTTTCAGCGTCCTGGAAAAAACAACTTTGGGTGCCATATCCATGATTACTGCGAATTCGTCTATTGACTGGTTGCCGGTGGGATTTTTCACAATCGGTGGCCAATACTCCATCAGCTGATAGGTTATCCTCCCGTATAGCATGGTGCCGGCACTGCTTAACAGCGCACTGTAATGCTCATGTAATTCATCATCTGCAATCCCGACCGTGTGGTCGCAAAACCCATCAAGCGTCATATTGATGGCCGCTATTACTTTTCCCATGTGATTTCCTTCAGTTTTTAATTGCTGTGCTTCGCCCGGCCGCGGGCAGCACAATTACACAAAGATACCGTTGCTATGCTGCAATCGGGTGGGAAAAGAAGACAAGCTGCAGGTGCAAAAAGGACAAAATGCATGAAGCATGCTACTGCCTGCAACAAAAAAGGTGTCCCCCATCGGAAGACACCTGTTGTATACGGACTGCTTACAACTGCTCATCAGGCCATGGTCATTCCCCCATCGATGACGAGTTTAGTACCGGTGATAAACTTACTGTCATCGGAGGCCAGGAACAGTGCGCCTTTTGCGATATCGTCATTTGTTGCATACCGGTTCAGCGGAATACCGGCTTCAAAATTTTTCTTGGCTTCCGCTCCAGAACCAGGGGCATAGCCTTCTTCCAGTGAACGCATCATGCGGTTATCGACTGGCGAGGGGTGGATGCTGTTAACGCGTATTTTTCTTGGAGCTGCCTCCAGGGCGATGGCCCGGGTGAGGCCGATAACGGCGTGCTTGCTGGTCACGTACGGACTTACAGCGGGCGAACCGGCTAATCCGGCAACAGAAGAGGTGTTAATAATGCTTCCGCCATCGTTCATTGCGGGCAACACGTATTTAATACCCAGCCATACGCCCTTGACGTTCACGGCTATTAACTTATCAAATACTTCTTCGGGATACTCCTCAATGGGTTTCACTACGCCCTCGACACCGGCATTATTAAAGAATACATCAATCTTTCCGAATGTTTTTACCGTATGCTGGACATATTTCTGCACGTCGGCAGCTTTGGTAACATCAGCGGCGACATAACTCACATTTTTGCTGTCCAGTGTGGAAGCAACCTGACTCAACGCCTCTTCATTGATGTCAACCAAAACGACCTTTGCTCCTTCTGCTAAAAATAATTTTGCAGCGGTAGAACCGATCGCTCCGGAGCCTCCGGTAATTACGGCTACCTTGTTTTCTAACTTTGCCATTATTTCTATGTTTTAATTGTATAAATCTGATTCCTTATTCACAAAAATCGGGTTTTAGCCCCTGGATTTCCTTAACTTAGGTTAAGAATGGGCTGTCCTGCAGCCAGGAAACAAAAAGAAAACTGAATTTGTTTTTGAACCCCACGCAGCTACCTTTGTATACCATGAACTTGCAGCGATACGCTATCATACCGGAACTGCAGCCCTTCATCAAACTGATATGCACGATGGACTGCGATGACGATGCGGATACCCGCCACATACGTGTGCTGCCCGACACCTGCGTGGAGTTGTTTGTAAATTATACCAGCACGCCGGTGGCAATTATCGGCGATGAACTGCATCGGCGCAGTATCGTCACCTTCAGGATGAGTAAGCCGATGGATGTACAGATGCGCAAAGGGTCGGGCTGCCTGGCCATCTGCTTTTTCCCGGGCATGGCTTATCGGTTCATGTCCCTGCCAATGCACCTGCTGACCGACACCACCACAGCGGCGGAAGAAATATGGAAAGGCTTGGCGGTCGAATTGGAAGACAAGTTGGCCCATGCGGCTGACAATCGCGCCCGGGTTATGATTGTACAGCAATACCTGAGCGGACTGCTGGCCAAGAGCAGGCAGGATCCACAGGTAGCCTGCTGCTTGCAGCGGGTGCAGCTTTCGGACGGTCGGCTAACTGTAGGAAAACTCACCGGAATCACGGGCATGAGCCAGCGACAGCTTTCACGGAAGTTTCAGCAGGCCGTGGGATTATCACCGAACGCGTATTTACGGGTAAACCGGTTTATCCGGTCGTTGCAGCACCTAAAGCGCTATCCGCTTCACTCGCTTACCGAAATAGCCTATGAAAGCGGCTATTACGATCAGGCGCATTTCATCCGCGATTATAAAGACTATGCGGGCTATACGCCCGGCGAGCTGGCACAGGCCCGGCATATTTTATATTGATGTCCGTTTCGTACAATCGGCGATGAACCGAAATCCGCAACTTTGCATCAAAACGAGAACAAATGCGAAAAGTAATTTTAGGATTGGCGGTATCGCTGGATGGATACATCGAAGGGCCCAATGGCGAATATGATTGGTGTTTTACCGATCAGGATTACGGGTTGAATGAATTTTTCTCGCGTATAGATGCGGTCTTCATCGGCCGGAAGAGTTACGAGGTTGCCCAGGCATACGCAAAGGAGAATGACGGGCAGCTGGCACCCGGTATGCCGCCTGTGAAAACATATGTGTTTTCAACCACCTTGAAAAGCTTAAAGGACAGTGCGGTGCTGGTATCGCACAATGCGATCGATGAAGCACGTAAAATCAAAACACAGCCGGGTAAAGCCATCTGGCTGTATGGCGGTGCCTCGCTGACCGATGCCTTCATGCAGGAAGGATTGGTGGACGAGTTGTGGCTGTCGGTTCACCCGATACTATTAGGTGGCGGAAAACTGCTCTTCCGCCCCCGGGATAACCGAACGCGACTGACACTTCTTGAAAACAAAACGTACGAGACGGGGCTGGTATCGCTCAGGTATCAAATTGATCACGTTTGATTTACCGCCAGCCCAAGCCAGGCGCCACATGTTCCAGAATAGCGGACAATACGTGTACGTTGTATGTTACACCTAAGGTGTTGGGAATCGTCAGCAGGAGTGTATCAGCCTCCTGAATGGCCTCGTCCTGCGCCAGTTCCTTGATAAGCTGGTCCGGTTCAGCCGCATAACTGCGTCCGAAAATGGCCCGCTTGTTTTGTTCAATAAACCCGACCTTATCGACCCGGCCGGCCTCCTGTCCAAAGTAATAGTGGTCCTGATCGGTTACCAGCGCAAAAATAGACCGGCTTACTGAAACCCTTGGTTCGCGATCATGCCCCGCTTTTTTCCACGCTTCCCTGTACAGCCTGATCTGCTCGGCCTGCTGCACGTGGAACGGCTTACCGCTCTCGTCGTATTTTAGGGTAGAACTCTGCAAGTTCATTCCGTTTTCGGCGGCCCAGATGGCGGTAGCATTGGACGCGGCGCCCCACCAGATACGCTCACGCAGTCCTTCGGAATGGGGTTCCAGGCGCAGCAGGCCCGGTGGATTCGGAAACATCGGACGTGGGTTAGGTTTGGCAAACCCGACTCCTTTCAGTTGCTCCAGAAATTCCAGGCCCTTACGGCGTCCCATATCAGCATCGGTTTCTCCTTCGGCCGGTTCGTAACCGAAATAGCGCCAGCCGTCAATAACCTGCTCGGGCGAACCCCTGCTGATGCCAAGCTGCAACCGTCCCTCCGAAATTAAATCGGCAGCACCGGCATCTTCTACCATATACAGCGGATTTTCATAACGCATATCAATCACTCCGGTACCGATCTCTATTTTGCTGGTTTTGGCGCCAATGGCCGATAGCAGTGGAAAGGGCGATGCCAACTGTTCCGCAAAATGATGTACGCGGAAATAAGCGCCATCCAGGCCAATTTCTTCGGCAGCAACAGCCAGGTCAATGGATTGCAGCAACGTGTCGCTGGCGGTACGGGCGCTATAGTTGGGATGATTGGACCAATGGCCAAACGACAGGAATCCGATTTTCTTCATAAGCTCGCTTTTGGGTACTGCGGTTTACAAAGGTAACGATTATTCGTTTTGCGAAACAGGCCACTGCATGAAAAGACAGCTTAGCGTTGGAGCAGCCGCTGCGCGGCATCCGACGCGGTAATCAGTCCCGCTGCCAACATAATCACGTCTTTTAGCACCAATCGTCCGGCCCCCGAGAGGTAGGGAAACCCGTAATGCGGGGTGGGAAAATCTCCCCCCAGGTTCGGCACGTATACTTCCGGGGTGGTGATCAGGAAAGATAATGTGACCAGCGACATCAGGAACGTAAGAAGTCCGCCGACCAGCCCCAACCCCGGCCACCAGATCCCGGCCAGGGTGAGCAATCCGATCAGGACAATAACCGTACCCAGGCCATACGAAAAAAGGTAGGTTCTATTTGCCTTGTGCCATTCGATATTTTTCGTGACTGTCTTTCCCTCGGGATTCTTATATTGCTGGTATTCCGGGGCATCCTTCGAATAGAAAAACTGCATCAGCGGACTGTTTGCAACGAACGGCACGATGCCATCGGCCTCATATTGAAAGGCCTTGAGTCCACCGATCCACGCCATAACGATAAAAATGGAGATGCGCAACAGATGAACGAGGTTCCGCTGTGCGCCGGCAAGGGTGTGTAGTATCGAATTCATACGCATGCTATTTTCAGTACGAAGATAGCAGGTACAACCGCGCCGATAAATGGACAAAAGCGTATTTGTAATGGATTATTTTGATGCGGCGATGGAAATACCGACCTGTAACCGGAAATCAGTGGGTGAGACACCAACGTACTTTTTAAAGTACCTGCTGAAATAATGTTCGTCATCAAAATGCAGTTTCAGGGCTATTTCCTTAACCGACAGGTACGTGAGGTGCAGGAGCTTCTTGGATTCCAGCACCACGCGTTCCCGGATAAGTGCTGATGGTAACCTACCCAGCTGGCTTTTTATTTTCCGGCTGAACACATCGGACGTCAGGTTCATCTTTTCGGCATAGAAATTCACGGATCGCTGTGCCGAAAAGTTAGCCTCAAGCAACTGCTGAAAGGCAGCCCCTTCCGGCATATCCGCTCCTTCGGCAACGACATCGAGGTCGACCTGCTGCCTTTTTTCCTTGCTTGACAATGCCAGAATAAGCTGGAGGTATGCTTTTAGGACGGCTGCCGAAAATGGCGTGTCATTACCCAGCTCGTTATCCATTCGCTGGATGATGCGCTCAATTTCACGATACGTTACAGCAGGAACGGTTACAAAGGGCTGGAGGTAAATATTATTAAACAGCAATCCATTGCATGCCACTTCCTTTTTGTGGTACTCGATGCAGTAAAAATCGCCATGAAATAAGACCTGCATAACCGGTTGTGAAAATGGCCTTTTCCAGGTTAAATGTTGGTAAGGGCTAAGGAACAGCAGCGATGCGGAATCAGTTCGGTACAGGGTGAAGTCGATCACTGCCTCCACGGGATCGGGAAGCAAAAAAACCTGGTACAGCGGACTGTCTTCCGGTTGATGTTGAATTTGCGGGTGAACGGCGCTGACCTGAATAAGCATGCCCGAAGTTACACTTTTCGACGGATTCCGCCGCACCGGCTTTGCAGGAGGGACAGGAAATCCCGGATACGCTTAGCCGTTATTTCTATTTCGTAACGCCCATGCGTACCGGAATCTCGTTCATAGGAAAGGCACAGGCGATCAACCCAATGGTTATGATTAAGGCCATCGCTATCCGGATGGCGTAGCTGTCATCGGGGGTTAAACAGGTTCCAAATACCAAAACTTCGTTTTCCATATTTTTCAATTTAAAACCTGGAATAAAGGTACGGGAAGGATAAAACCAGAAATTGAACAAATCGGTCAAAGCGATTATTGCGGTTTTTTTAACTGCAAAGGTCTTTTACCCGTGAATTTCTTTATGTTTCGTATAAAATGCGACTGGTCGGCGTAGCCGTTTTCATAAACTACATCGGTCAGTTTTGAAAAATCACCCGTGGAGAGCTGTTCCAATGAGGTTTGGAACTGTATTATTTTCGCGAATTTCTTTGGGGATATTCCGACATAGCGGCTGAACTTTCGCCGTAATGTTCTTTCGGTGGCATGGAGGTGCCTGGCCAGGTCATTGACAGCAATGGTACCTTTATGATCCATGATCACCTGGATGGCTTGCTGAATTTCCCGGTATTCTTCCATTCCTTTTTCCCGGGCTAATTCCGAAAGAAACCGGGCCGCAATTTCAAGCTGCTGGCTTATTTTGGAAGCGGCATCCAACGCCTCCAACGGGTTTTCCACCGCCGCCCACCGGAGGTTGGAAAGATCATAACAGTCGTCATTTAACTTTTTGGGATCAACATCAAACAACAACTTGGAAGTAACGGGGTATAACTGAAAAACGATCATTAAATAAGGGCCTGTGATCAACAGCTCAAAGGGTTCGATCATCTGCCCATACAGGAAAAAGGAGGTAAGTATTTTTTTCTTTGGAAGCAGTACACCTTTTTCGGATTGAAGGTACACAATTCCCGGATAGCCATCCGCAAAAAACGGAAGCTTGGATTTTTTTGGACCGGCCGTTTGTTCCAATACAAAAACTTCCTTAACGAATAGTTCCAAATCGTGATCGGCTATGATTGTCGTGGGATCTATCAACTTTTAATCATTTATTTTGCACGCTTTATCTTTTTATATGACGATTAAACAGACACAATATTACAAATAAATTTTACCCATGCTTTTGTTATCTCGTTGATTTATAATTTATACAGACTTATTCTTCGCGTTTTTAAACGTATGATACACCTTCAAATACCTAGATAAGGATATTCAAAGTCGCTTAAGTATAAGGCGGACAGAGCCGGTGATAACGGACACTTTTGAATATCCGCAGATTCATAACACGGGGAAGGAGTCGGCATTGACCCGACAGCAGGGTGACCGGTCGATGCCGGAGGATAGATAGTTTGGTACAAAATTTGAGTTTATCCGAAGGCTTTTTCATACAACCTGCGTTGCATTGAAAACAGTATAGCGGTTTACATCAACACAACTTAAACAATTGTACATGTTTCGTGGAATTTATCTTCTTTGTTTATTATTCCTGACCCTGTCTTTGGGTTCATGTACGAAGAAAAAGGCGGATATCGTTTCTCCTCCCGACAGTTCGAATCCTGACAATCCAAATCCTGACCCGTCTCCCCCTCCCGGCCCCGGACCTTCCGACTTAAACGGGTTGTTCCTGTACGGTTCCAACATGGGCAGTTACGCGGGCTGGTCCGACGAGCAGCTGGCCGAACTATTAATGGGTAATCCGGCAAAAAATATTGCCGGTGCGGGAGTAAACAGCCTGCGCCCCGCGCTATACGACCGTTTTGTACAGGAATGGGGATACGACATCCGGGTTAACGCTTTTGAAATGTACCGCCAGCTGGGCGGTAGGGACCACGCCGTTTTTCTCAATGGGCCTGCGGATGGGCACCGGGAACAGAAAAGTTACTGTAATGGTGTGCAGTCGCAAACTTTTGCCAACCTATATGAACCAATATGGTCTGCCGCCGGAGAGGTAAATCCCAATAATTATTACGCCAGCTATGTTTACCATACGGTAAAGACCTACGGACCTTATGTAAAGTACTGGGAGGTCTGGAATGAACCGGATTATACTAACAACTGGCCTGCAAGCCAGACCTGGGCGCAGTCAGACCCCAGTCCCTGCGATTTACCCAATTTTGCCGCACCGGTACAGTCGTATGTACGCATGCTCCGGATTACGTATGAGATCGTTAAGCAACTGGATAAGGATGGCGTGGTTTGCGTAGGTGGTCTGGGTTATCCCGGCTTTCTGGATGCGGTATTACGCAATACGGATAACCCCAATGGCGGAGGCGTGAGCGCCGATTATCCCAAAAAGGGCGGTGATTGGTTCGAGGGGTTAAGTTACCACGTATATCCGATGTATTCATTGGGAAATAACCGTAATTCGGATGCAGCCGCTGCTGCTGTTATTAATCTTAAAAATGAGTTCCAGGCGGTGCTGGATAAATACGCCTACAATGGAACGGCAAACCCTGCAAAAACATTCATCGTGACCGAAACCAACGTTCCCCGTAAAGCCATTGGCAACTACGTTGGCAGTGACGAGGTACAGCGGAATTTTTTAATAAAAGCCGCCATAGTGGCGCAAAAAGCGGGCATCAACGGACTGTACATCTACGGTCCTTCCGAGAACGTGCCTTTGGCCCAAGCCACCGACCCGTACCAGGTGATGGGTTTTTACCAACAAATTACATCCGGTCCTTACCAGGCAACCATTACACCCGGGGGTATCGCATGGCGCACGGTGAGTGGTTTATTGGCCTCCCGGCAATACGACCCGGCTGCAACGGCTGCATTGCAACTGCCATCCAATGTTGACGGCGGGGCTTTTTATAGTGCCGCCAATGACGACTACCTATATGTGCTGTGGGCCAAAACCGGCAATGCGTCGGAAACTGCCGCCGCGCAGTACAGTTTCCCCGCATCCCTGGCCATTAAAACGGCTACACAGTTCGATTGGGAAAATAAACAGACCAGCGTAACCAATACCATTTCATTAACCGGATCGCCTGTATTTATTAAACCTTAGCATGCCGACTGCATTAGCTGTGCCGCTACACAAATACCGCAGCTACTTCCCTACGACAAAATGCGGGTTATAGATCAGCCCGATAATATTGTCCCACGGGTCCTTGACTTTGGCCACGGCAATGCCGCCACCGACATCAGTGGGTTCCTCAAATGCCACTGCACCTGATTTGATGAAGTGGAGGTACGCCCCGCGGAGATCTTCTACACCCCAATAGGCGACCCCGCTCTCGGCCTTATTTTCCGGTGCGGTGCGTTCGGGCTGTAGGCCCAGCTCATAGCCGCCGATATTGAAACCGACGTAAAAGGGTTCATCGAAATACGGCTGGGTACCGAATGCTGCGGCGTACCAGCTTTTAGCCAACGTGATGTCCGCGACCTGGTAAATGGTGGTACGGAGTCCTAAAATTGCATGTTCCATAATTATTAATGTTTAACGTTATTGTTTCGCTTAATTGATGATGTATTCATTATTCACTCCTGGGGTCGGCCTTGAGCGGCATTTTTGCACAGCGGGTAACTTCCAGCGTTGGGCAGCCAAAATCGACCACCACTTTACCCTCAATAAGGTATAGGCCGGTGCCCCGCAGCGGGTACTGATGCAGCGTTTGCGGGAAATGCACCGTATCAAAGAAATCACCCCGCGCGTCGAACCACGTACCAAACTTCATTACATCGCCCCGTTTAGTCCGCGTTTTTTTATCGATTACAAAATCGCCGACCATGCGGATGGTCCGGCCTTCGTACGCAAGCAGATCGGCCGCCATTACCTCGCCGCGGTAGTTACTCCGGGCCAGGTCAAACGTACTGCCTGATACAGGGAACCCAATGAGTTCCAGCTCGTCATACAGGTCTTCCACGGGCGAGGTCTCCAGCCGGGGCAATACGGGTTTGCGGCGCAGGCTCTCAAACAGCGGTGGCGCACCCTCCGCGCCCGACCGCCTGTTACCCGACAGCAACAGGTGGGCTTCCCAGAGCAGCGCTTTCTTTTCTATCCCCGTGAACCGCAGCGCCCCGCAGCGGATAAGTACAACCAGCTGCTCCAGCGCAGCTCCGGTGCGCAGCACAAAATTCTCCAGACTGGTGTAATTACCGTGTTCTGCACGCGCTTCGGGTATGCGGCGTGCAAGCCGATCTTCCAGGTGGAGCAGGCAGTCGAAACCAAGGTAGATGTCGCTGCCATATATCGTGGTGTTGAAAACGCTGTGGTTTACACACGGCAGGTGAAGCTCCGCCCCTGCCCTTCTGGCTTCATTAACATAAACTTTCCGGTTGTAAAAACCTCCGTAGTTGTTGAGCACGGCCACCATGAACTCCCTGGGATAATAAGTTTTCAGGTAGAGACTCTGGTAGCTCTCCACGGCGAAAGACGCGGAGTGTGCCTTGTTGAAGCTGTAGCCCGCGAAGCTCTCCATCTGCCGCCAGATTTCGCGGCTAACCTGTTTGTCATAACCACGCGCCCCGCAATTGGCGAAGAACCTGTCTTCAATCTCGGTCAGGGGTTTCTTATCGCGGTACTTGCCACTCATCATACGTCGCAACACGTCGGCATCGGCCATATCCAGTCCGCCGTAAGCATTGGCGACCTTCATCACGTCTTCCTGGTAAACCATCACGCCGTAAGTCTCCTCCAGCTGCTCCCGGAATACAGGGTGCGGGTACGTCACGGCCGTCGGGTCGTGATGCCGCCTGATGTATTCGGCCATCATGCCGCTACTGGCCACACCGGGACGGATGATGGAGGATGCTGCCACAAGGGTGGGGTAATTGTCGCAGCGCAGTTTGGTGAGCAGCTGCCGCATGCCGGGCGATTCGATGTAAAAGCAGCCGATGGTGTTGGCGCTGCTGAGCTGCGCGGCGATCCGGGGATCGGTAAAGAAACGTTTAGGGTTATCGGTACTGATGGTTTGCCCGGTATTTGCCTTGACGATCTCCCGGCAGTCTTTGATATGCCCGATGCCGCGCTGACTGAGGATATCAAATTTCTCGAAGCCGATATTTTCGGCCACATACATGTCCAGCTGTATGGTGAGCAGTCCCTTGGGTGGGTAATCCATGGCGGCATAGTGGGTAAGCGGCCGCTCGGAAATGAGTACACCCGAGGCATGGATGGAACGCTGGTTGGGGAAATCGGCCATACGGCCGTATACTGAAAGAATTGTATCGGTAACCTCATTCTTGTTGAGTACGTGTTCCGGTTCGTGCACAAGCCGGTCGATCTCTGCTTTAGGCAGGCCGTATACTTTGCCCAGTTCGCGCAGGATGCTGCGGCTACGGAATGTGCTCATCGTACCCATTAATGCAGTGCAGGGGTATTTATTGAAAATGTAACGGTATATATCATCCCGTTCATTCCAACTGAAGTCAATATCAAAATCGGGCGGAGAATCCCGTTTGGGATTCAAAAACCGCTCAAACGGCAGGTGCAGCGCAATGGGGTCGACATCGGTAATACCCAGGCAATAGGCCACGGCACTGTTGGCCCCGCTGCCGCGGCCGACGTAGTGAAAGTTCCGCTCACGGGCATAACGGCAGATATCGTCGGTGATGAGGAAATAGCTGGCGAAGTGCCGCTGCTCGATAATTTCCAGTTCATGTGTAATGCGCACCCATGCCGTCTGGTCCTCTTTTCCGTAACGCCGCGCGAATCCGTCGGCCGTATGCTGATACAGACGCTGTTTGTCGCCATAGTGGCTGTCCGTAAATACCTGCTTGTTTTTTATCACCTTGAAATCGAAATCGAAGCAGCAGTTGCCGAGTAACCTGCGGGTATTATCGATAAGCTGCGGGAAATCGCGGTATAGCGCCAGGAGCTCGGTCCTGGGTATCAACACCTCATTTTCCGCAGCCAGCATCTGCGGTTCCACCTGGGAGAACAGCAGGTTGTGATCGATCGCCCTAAGTTGCCTATGGAGCTTGTACTCCTGCGGGTCAAAGGTGACGGGGGCCAGCATAACGTACCGTTGCTGATGGGCCACAGGTTCCACGCGGATGCGGGTAAGCTCCGCCGGGCGGACGCCAATGTATTCGTTGTCACGCAGCTGCCGCGGGTTGACCGTACCGTAGGGATAAACAACGTACACGTTATCGAACTCCGGTGCCCGTGCAGGCAGGTCGCGATTGGCTCGGTTATACTGCGTACGTAGTTCATTGAGTTCCCTGAAGCCATCACTGTTCTGCGCAATACCGATATACAGCAGGGCATCACCGTTACGGTATTCCATTCCACCGAGGATATTCAGGCCTTCCTTGCGTCCCTTCTGCAGGAAATCCAGCGAACCGGTACTGTTGTTGATATCGGTGAGCACGGCCGTATCATAACCGTGTTGCTGCATACCGCGTAGTAAATCCTCCAATGACAGGGTGCCGTAACGCAGCGAAAAATAACTATGCACGTTAAGTAGCATGGATACCCCCCTCCTCCGGCAGGCAGATCCCTTTCATGATGTATTGCGCGCCGAAACGTGTGCGGATACGATCCATGGCCTGCATGAGGTTCACTTCCTCCTCGCTGTCATTAAACAAATCTACCTGATAGGCGCCATGGATAAGGTGCGAGAACTTGACGCCGACGAGCCGGATAAGCATCCGGCGGCTGTACAGCTTCTTGAACAGCTCCATCACGGTGTCGGTGAGTGTCCGGTCCGAGTTGGTATACGGGACGCGTAGCTGCTGCGTATGTGTATCAAAATTGGAATAGCGGATTTTCAGCGTAACACAGCCCGTGAGCTTGGCATCGCGCCGGAGATCGAATGCCAATGCATCTACCATGCCGACCAACGTACGGCGCAGCAGGGTAATGTCGATGGTATCCTGATGGAAAGTGGTTTCCTTACTCATCGATTTCTGCTCACGGAACGGGACCACGGGACTGTCGTCCAGCCCGTTGGCCTTACGCCAGATGGTTACCCCATTTTCGCCCAATACCCGCCGCATCGTGAAAACCTCCATCTCCTGCAGCGTGCGGATACGGTGGATGCCCATATTACGCAGCAGTACGTACGACTTCTCGCCCACCATAGGAATCTTGCGGATGGACAGTGGGGCGAGGAAAGGCTTCTCCGTACCACCTGCAACATGATGCTCGCCACAGGGCTTGGCCTCGCCGGTGGCGATCTTGCTGACGGTTTTGTTGACAGACAGTCCGAAGCTGATGGGTAGCTTTGTTTCCTTCATGATGCGCTGCCTGAGTTCCTGCGCCCATTTCCAGCAGCCGAAGTACCGGTCCATGCCGGTGAGGTCGAGGTAATGCTCGTCGATGCTCGCCTTTTCTACCACGGGTGTGCATTCTTCAATGATTTCGGTAACCGTACCGGAATATCGGCTGTACCGGTCGTGATCGCCCCGCACCACCACTGCCTCGGGGCATAGCCGGAGCGCCAGTTTCATAGGCATGGCGCTGTGCACCCCAAAACGCCGGGCTTCATACGAACAGGATGCTACCACGCCCCTGTCACTGCTCCCACCAATCAGCACCGGCTTACCGGCCAGTGCCGGATGCTGCAACCGCTCCACCGACACGAAAAACGAATCAAGATCGCAATGAACCACGTGCCTTTCCATATCGATTGCAATAAACTAATTATTTTAGCAAATACAATAATCGGAAACGCTATTTTAATTAGCAAATAAAATAGCACATAAAACACATAACTAGCTGATATTTTGAACGAAAACTTTACTCCTGCCGCAACAAAGGCGGTACACAACCTGAAATACATGCATCAACAGCAACACATTACAAAACAATGAATTGCGTTGCTGCCCGTATGAAAAAGGTATTTATACGAGGAATACAACCTATGCGGGTAACCCTAACCGCATGCGGCATATAATGGTGTGCAGCGGCAGCGCTGTTATTTTATCGCTAATGTAGCAATTGCCTCCTTTTTTTCATTATCGAGGAACAGCGTATCACCGGCAATACGGTAATTTGTCACTTGTTTTAAGCCTTCAAAGAATTGTCCCTCCAATTCCAGATTGGGACAGGCCATCAGGGTGGCTCCTCCCTGGGATATCTCCATGCCCCCCGTGTCCGTTAACTTGAAGCTTGCCATAAAATTATTGCAGCCACCATTCCCGTTTATGCTGCCTTTCTCCTTATCAAAAACAAGAAGCGGCTCTTTGTTAAAAGTGGTGTCAAGCGTAATGGCCTGGCCATTTAATGCAATCAGCTTCCATTCCTTTCCGAACAGTTCATTTTCTCCGGTTTCCTGTGTTGCCTCCACAGCCACAGTGGACTGTGTGTCGGTTCCCGCTGTATTGGCATTATTGCAGGCTGCCGCCGCAACTGCCAACGCGATGATCAAAATGCCTTTTTTCATGATGGTGTCCTTCTAGTTAACCAAGTTATTTAGTACTTATGCACTAATGTAATCAATCGTTCCAAATCCTCAACAACATGTTGATATTATTCGGTTCTTGCGATTGCTGCAATCCAGGTGAGTGCAGGGAAAAAGGGATACTTTAGAGATCATTCACCTCAACCGGCTTCCTACTAATATAGATGAATGCCAAATCGGTATGCGTGGGAAACGTCCGGGTGTTGCCTGCTATACTCCAAACAAACCGGGTGCCTTCCGTACCTACGTAGAGCCGTTGGTTATCGTCCAGGTATAAGCAGTTCATCCGGCGTGCCGAAGGAAAGTATATGGCATATTCCCCACCATCGCGGGGCCGGTGGATCTCATCCGGACGCGCAAGTTCCTCCCCTGTCGATTCATTTACCAGCACGACACCGGGTGTAATCCGGTAATACAGGTCGTCAGTCAGTAAGACACGCTTGCGGTTGATTTTAATATTGTCGTATACCCTGTAATCAAACTTCCCCTCGGTAGCCCATGCTTTGCCGTGGTCCGTAGAATACAAAAATGGGGTCCGCGCAGTCTCTTCACCGTCCGTAAATGTATCCAATGCGGTAAGTTCTCCTTCCACCCTGGCGAAACCTGAAATTCCACGCCCGGCATCCATCACCAACTGCCATGAATTTCCCTGATCCGTTGTCAGGTAAATCTTATACATCGTGGCCACTACCAGCGTGTCATCGATATTGCCATAAATGGCAGAAACACCCCGCTGCTGACCGGGGATGGCAAGTTTCGTCCATACCTCATCCAGTGTTTCGGGGTCAATAGGTTCAGTAGAGGGTGTCTTTTTGCAAGCAGACAGCCCGCACAACAGTATACAGCAGAAAAACGGCAGGTATCTCATGGAAGTCTGATATCGATGGTAGTTCACAAGTATATAAAAATAAAAGCGCATACTTTTCGTAAATTAGCATAAGGAAAGCAACATGCGTACTTGATGTTTATAAATAACGGCAGTAATCAGAGGCTAAAACGCAATGAATTAAAAAATACCAAAATGAATAATGAAAATGGATAAAGCAAGAATATATAACATGTCTTTTGCGGGCGTCTATCCAATGTATATACAGAAAGCGGAAAAAAAGGGACGCACGAAAGCCGAGGTGGACACGGTTATCTTTTGGCTAACAGGCTACGACGAACACACATTGCAGCAGCAGATTGACAGGAAGACAACCTTTGAAACCTTTTTCGCCGAAGCACCCCGGATGAATCCGGATGCTTCAAAAATTACCGGGGTAATCTGCGGGTATCGGGTGGAGGAAATTGAAGACAAGCTCGTACAGCAGGTCCGCTATTTGGATAAACTGGTGGATGAATTGGCGAAAGGAAAGGTAATGGAGAAAATTTTAAGGAAGTAAGGGAGCCAATCTCCCGTAGCAATGCCTATGTAAACAAGCGCCCAAAAACCGTTAAGTCGTGTTCGGAAGATGTTTGGGTAATGTTCGAGTCGGCTTCGGCCCAGGTTCGGTATTCCTCCGGGGCAGCTTCGGGGATCTTCCCGGAAGTCTTCGGACCGCAACGCGTTGCACGCCGAGCAACCTCGAAGCGGAGTCGAAGCCGACTCGAACAAGGGTCGAACAAGTCTCGAAGAACAGTCGAAGCGCACTCGAACAACGCCCGAAGACCACTCGAAGACCATCCAGCATTCGAAGAAGAACCTACCGGTTCATTCGCCCATGTCTATTTTCAAGGTGTGCATGGGACCCGCGCCATATTTAGCTTGGCATTTTCAAAGATCACCCTTTTTTAAGGCAGTGACAGCATAGTCCACGGCCCGCGCAGTCAGTGCCATGTAGGTAAGCGAGGGATTGACACATGCGGCTGATGTCATCGCAGCCCCGTCGGTAACAAATACATTTTTAGCATCCCAGACCTGGTTATAAGCATTCAAAACCGATGTTTTTGGATCTCTCCCCATTCTGGCAGCGCCCATTTCGTGAATACCCTGCCCCAGGTAGAACGGGGTTTTGCGTTCCTGCACATCGGTGGCGCCGGCGACGGTAAGCATTTCACTGGCCTCTTTAACGATATCTTCGATGATGGCTTTTTCATTTTCCTTGATTTCCGCATCCATCACCAACACCGGCAGTCCCCACTTATCCCGGACATTTTTGCTCAGGTAAACCTTGTTTTCATGATAGGGCAGAATTTCGCCAAAACCCGTAAGCCCCATCTGCCACATGCCCGGCTCACAGAGCTCTTCTTTCAGGCTGGCTCCGATGCTCAGTTCGCGGACATCGCGCTTCCAACCTGTCCGCGAAGCACTGCCCTGATAGCCAAAGCCCCGCAAATAGGGCCGTTTATCCCCGCCTACATTCTGAAACCGGGGGATGTAAATGCCATTGGCCCGACGCCCAAAAATGTAACGGTCATCAAAGCCTTCGAATGTACCTGATGCACCATTGTTCAGCGTATGGTCCATGATGTTATGCCCCAGCTCGCCGCTACTGCTGCCGAGACCGCTTTCCCACACATCGGTTGCGGAATTCATCAGCACCCAGGCACTGTTCAATGTGGAGGCATTCAGGAAAATCACCTTGGCATAGTATTCATAGGTCTGGTTGTTTTGCGCATCGAGCACCGTTACGCCTTTCGCTTTTCCGCTGTCCTTATCGTAAAGGATATTCATCACAATAGACCACGGACGCAGCGTCAGGTTACCTGTTTTAACCGCCGCCGGCAGCGTAGACGACTGGGTACTGAAGTAGCCACCGAAATTGCAGCCGGCGTCGCACTGGTTCTGGTATTGGCAGTTGACACGGCCCGGAAGCGGCTTCGTGAGGTTGGCTACCCGGCCGATAAACATTCGCCGGCTATCGCGGTAGTGCTGACGTATGCGGGCGGCGACGGCTTTCTCCACCACGTTCATCTCCATCGGCGGCATAAATTCGCCGTCCGGCAGTATGGAAAGTCCCTCCCGGCTGCCACTAATACCTACAAAACGTTCAACGTAGCTGTACCAGGGTGCAATATCCTGATAGCGGATGGGCCAATCCACCGCGATTCCATCCTTCAGGTTTGCTTCAAAGTCCAGGTCGCTCCAGCGGTAGCATTGCCGGCCCCAGGTTAACGACTTGCCGCCCACCTGGTATCCCCTGATCCAGTCGAACCGCTTAACTTCCTCGTACGGGTTTTCGATATCATTAGCCATGAACTGGACATTGCGTTCGTTCATCGGCCAGTGCCTCGATTGGAGTGGCCGCTCGCGGATCATCTCCTGCGAACGGTTGAGCCGGTAAGGGTATTCCCAGATCGGTTTTGATGCGTTAGGGTAATCTTTCACGTGTTCCACATTCCGCCCGCGTTCCAGCAGAAGGGTTTTCAATCCTTTTTCGCACAATTCCTTTGCTGCCCATCCGCCACTGATCCCCGATCCGATGACGATGGCATCGTATGTATGCTTATCTGAAGACATTTTCCGTTTATATTTGGTAATCTGGTATCCCAGCAGGATAAATACCGTGTGGGTACCCATTGGGCTAATGGCGCGGTGTTTTGCGCGCCGGCCGCGACTAATATATCTTATTTTCCATAAATTTCAAAGCCGTGCAAAGACAGCGGGACCTGTCCTACCGCGCAGGCTATTTTCAGCATTGCCGGAATTGCCTGGCTTCTGGTCTGCCCTAAGCTTTCTGCCCCTCAGCGATCGTCTCGTTATTTAGCGCCGTTCAGATATACCCATGTCTTGCAGATAAAGGCAGATTTGGTTATGTTTGCTTGGATGACATTTACAAAAAGATGCCGACCCCTTTTCATTGCGGGAATTTTACTGCTGCTGGGCGCGTGTGCGACTACGGCATATGTGGGCGACCGGTATGCACCGACAACGGCCATTGAGGTATTCTACTCGGCTAAAGACGTGAAGCGGGAATATAAGGTGATCGGCCACATTTCAGAAAAATCACCGGGATTAAATGGTGACGAATGGGCCAAGAAACAAATCATCGCGAAAGGCCAGGAAGTGGGAGCGGATGCAGTAATCATTCTGGGTTTTGATTATGCGGGGTCAGATGAAACAGAAAAGTATCAAAAAGCAAAGGCCGTCAAGTATACCGACTGATGCATCGCGTGTCGGGCTGCTAAGGCAAGCGGACCTATCATCCGGTGCTAAAAATAGCAGGTCTACCAAAATGAAAAGAGGCTGTCTTTTTAGACAGCCCCCTTTTTAACCGTGCGAACACGCAAGTACACGGTCATTGCATAACCAATGTGCTATTATCTGGATAATAAGCTGATAAGTATGGTCAGAATTTAAACGTTAGCCCCGCCGACAGGACGGAAACGCCGTAACCCAGTTCTGCATACGCACCCAAATTACTATTGAAAAGCCAGCGCCCACCCAAAAAGCCGGAAAACCCGAGACCGCTGCCGTAACTGTTACTTAGCTCCGTGCCCCCACCGTCTGCGGAATAGCTGACAATATTATAACCCAGCATGGCGCCGCCATAAACATCCAGTTCAGGAAGCTCAAAGCCATTATAGTGGTAAGCACCCCGTGCCCCAACGATAATGTAATTCCATTTGGCGGTGTACCCGGGGTCGGTATATTTATACCCCGTGTTTCCGATATAGCCGCCGAGGCTGATGACTCCCGGGCCGCCGATTTCCCAGAAACCGTGATCAAGCGAAACGCTGATGGCAGGGCGCGCCTTCCCGAGTCCGCCCAAAGCGGTACCCAGGCCAACACCGGCATTTACCATGGTTGTTCCTTTTTGGAAAGGCTGCGCGTTGGCCAGTGTGACCATGGTGACAGCCATTAAGATTAAGATTGCTTTTTTCATAAAAATAATTGTTTATTGAGGGTTAATTTTCCTATTCTTCAACAGTATCATTGTGATTGCTTTCTGACAGCTGGTATCATGTTCAGTTTTTAATACCCGTTGATGTAATGATACTCCTTCGGGATAGTGCAGGCAAAGTTAGCGGTGCCCACAGTGCGGCGACACCCCCCAAAGGGGGTTTTTTGAGGCGACTCAGTCAGGTGCAGTGACAGCTAAGTACTACCTCCCTCAGCCGATTATCGTGTAACAACATGATGGTCCGGCCGTCTTACCTACCGACAAGTTTTACTATTCATGCACGCATTAACCATAAGCAGGCTCTCCAAACGATACGGCTATAAAACGGTACTGGACATTCCAGCACATCAATTCTGTGAAGGTGTAACCTGGATTCAGGGAAGGAATGGTTCGGGCAAAAGCACATTATTGAAAATAATGGCGGGCTTGCTGGCCTATGAGGGGGATGTCATCCTCGGCGGACTGAATCTCCGCAAACAGCCGATGGCCTATCGCCGTAGGATCGCGTTCGCGGAGAGTGAACCAAGATTCCCCGCGTTTATGACCGGGCTGGATCTGGTTGGTTTATTCATGCGGGCCAAGCGGGGAAACACTGCCCGGAAGCAGAAATTCATTGCCGAGTTCGGCATGGCGGACTACCTGTCATTCCCCGTCCAGGAATACTCGGCCGGTATGGTTAAAAAACTATCGTTATTATTGGCATTCCTTGACGATTCGCACTATATCCTGCTGGATGAGCCGTGCATCACACTGGACGAACAGGCGATAAACAGTCTTTCGCTGTGGGTGGAAGAACGGCGGTTACAGGGAACCAGCTTTGTACTTACCTCCCACCAGGCATTTCCACCGGGTATCTCCATACAGGAACAGTGGCTGTTGCTCGACGGTGGCTTACACCCTGCTGCCGCCTTATGATTATACTGGCTAAAGCACTGGTAAAAGTATTCGGCGGAAAGTTCTACCGGGTAAACAGCACTTTCCTGCTGTACGCAACCATATTGCTCTTTGGTTACGGTGTGTTCATTAAAACGGCAGGGCACATCCACGATGCGGAACAGCACCGCTACCTGGTTTTTTCCATGCTGCTGGCGTTTATCCAGACGCCGGTTTTTGGCATTGTCGTATATACCTTATGGGTTTTTTATACCGTAAAAAGCTGGCGATTTATCTGGAAAGAAAGCCTGGAACCGGAACACTTGTTCTGGCGATACAGTGCGAGCGCATTGCCGCGGCGCACCCAGTTTGCGGCGTGGTTCCTGTATCAGCTGTTTATCTTTATCCCTTTACTGATCTACTGGCTGCTGGTAGGGATTTATGCGGTGACCATAGCGGAATATGGCGCTTTTGTTCTCACGGCACTGGTCATCCTGCTATTGGCACTGGCCAGCGCGGCAGTTTATGTTTATCGGTTTAACACTTATGTGTATGGGCGGGGGCGTCCCGGCTGGTTGTTTCGGCTCAGCCGCCGCTGGAAGAAACCGTTGCCGGCTATTCCACTGCTGGAAGTATTACTGCATCGCAAAGCTTCATTTTTATTGGTGAAAGGCCTATCGGCGATGCTATTTGCGGTAAGCGCCTCTTTTCTGGCCGATGCTGACAGGCAATGGCTGGTGGCCTATACGATGGTGGCCAGCATGGCGCTGGCGCACAGCATACTGGCCTATCCGGTTCAACTGTTTTTGGAGCGGCACCTGTATTTCCTTCAGCAGCTTCCGATACCGCGGGCGACTGTTTACGGCGCTACCGTGATCAGTACACTGCTATTGGTGCTGCCCGAACTGATCGGATTGTTTGTTTTGTTCGATAGTCCCATAGCAGTACAGGGTGGGCTGATTTTGTTAAGTGGTGCATTGGTAACACAAATGGCGAACTACCTTAGTGGACCGGCCGCCTGGGTGTACATCCGGTATACATTTGCATGGTATATTGTGACGATGATACTGCTCCTGTATGCTCACAGTGAGTTACTCATCGCCATGCAGTTTACCCTCTCGTATATCGTTTTTCACGTGTGCTATTTCCGGCGCAAAGCAATACCGGTGTAAGGGGCCACCACACGGATTTTTACAGATTTTGTAACCTTTCCATTTTTCATATACCCTAAGAAGTATAAATCGTCTTAAAAAAACAAAAAATGGAAATCAAAAACGTACAGCAGCTGCTTGCACAGCCCTTCAACCTATTAAAGTTTACATTTGTAATTGTACCGGTCGTCGCCGGCGCGGACAAGTTCATCAATCTGCTTACCCACTGGGAGCAATACCTTAACCCATCAATAACGGGACTATTGCCTTTTTCGGCTACCACCTTCATGACGATCGTAGGTGTGATTGAAATTGTTGCGGGCCTCATTGTCCTGAAAAAACCCGAAATTGGCGGATATATTGTTGCAGCATGGCTCACGTTGATTGCGCTGACCCTGCTACTTGATTTTAACTATGCAGATGTGGCCGTGCGTGATTTAGTGATGGCAATTTCGGCTTTTGCAATGGCAAGGATATCCCGGGTCATGGCGTAATGGGTATAGCAATGATTTCGTTTGAAAAAATTACGGAGACAGAAATTATCCAACAGATTCTAGCGGGAGAAAAATCACTTTATGAAATTATCGTAAGGCGGTTCAACCCGTATCTCTACAAGGTCGGCAGGGCATACAATTATAATCATGAAGACACCCAGGATTTAATGCAGGAAACCTTCATTGACGCATACAAAGATTTGATACGCTTTGAGGGCCGTTCCAGCTTTAAGACATGGATAATCCGTATTATGATGAATAACTGCTACAGAAAACGTGAAAAACCCAGTTTTAAAAATGAAATCATACAGGATGTACATGACGATTCAAAACCGATGTTTACCGACCCGAATAATGATGTGGAACGATTGATGCAAAACCGGGAATTGACGCATATCATCGAAGACGCACTTCGCCGGATTCCCTTTGATTACCGGATGGTATTTTCTCTCCGGGAAATAAATGGCCTGAATGTGTCGGAGACAGCCGGCCTGTTGCATATCAGCGAATCAAACGTAAAAGTCCGGCTCAACCGATCACGGGCAATGTTGCGGCGTGAAATAGAAAAAAAATACGCTGTTGGGGAGCTGTTCGCGTTTAACTTAATTTATTGTGATGCCATCGTGGAAAATGTAATGAAGCGAATATTGACAGCCGACGTGGAATAGCTGCTATATCCCATTTTAGCGATCGTACGGGCCTGATAGGAAAAACGCCATCCATTGTCCGGCGACAGGGCTGCCCACAAAACGCATTAAAGCTGCTCTCCTTTGATGAGCACAACGGATTTTATCGAGTCTTCCTTGAGGTGTAGAAACTGTTTTCTTTCTTCGTCCTGCATAAAGCGCTGAAAATCGGAATCAGATGGAAAACTAACCAAATGAATTTCATAGGGTGTTTCCATGTTGGCTTCTATAAATGCCGGCTGGTCCGGCCGGATACGCAACAGCAACACCCCGTTGTATTTTGGAATAATGGGAAGCGCATACTCCTCGAATTGATGGAATATTGCTGCTTTCGAATCCCGGATATAAACAAGCTGCGTAATGTAAATCATGATGTTATGTGCCTGAAATAGGTACGCAGCAGTAAAAATACCATCTTTTTGGTTAAAAATCCCTATTTTCATGGATTGATAAGCCCCTTCATTTTATATTACTTAGCAGCTGTCATAAAAGCTGGCTACAGGCAATGCGCAATAACATGAAATTACCGTTAAATAGTCGGAATGAATTGACAGAAAGCAAACCTACCAGTATATTTGCCCGATTTGGATCATCGCCTGTAAAAGGAATATCCATTACCCTAATTTTATCTGATATGCAAAAGAAAATTTATCCCCTGTTATTCTTTTTCTTACTTATTATCCCGGTTATCGTAAGCGCACAATCGTCCGGGGCCGCTTTTGAAGGTATACTGACCACGCGCATTTCCATGGGCGGTGTCGACCTGGGCACGTTAACGGAGTCGATTGATTACAGCAAGGGGGATGTGGGTGAGCAAACCCGGGCGTTGTTCAAAAATATCCCGCCCCAGGACATGGAACGATTAAAATCCATGCTGGAGGCGAACCCGATGATGGGCATGGCACTGATGATGACGCCACCCAGGGCGACCATGTACCTTAAAGAGGGTATTGCGCTGGTCAAAACGAAAGGTTTTGGTTATGAAATACAGCACTACCACAACCTGAAGTCGGATGAGGCGTTCTTATATACGGCCTCATTGATCCGTCCGGGCGAAGCGGTTACAGCCGCATATAAACCATCGGAAGGTTATGATGAACTGTTTACCGATGATAAACGCATTACGGCGGAAGGTTTCCACATTGAACGACCGAATGAAACGGCTACCATAGCGGGCCATCCGTGCGTAAAGGCGGTGTATACGCCAAAGACAACCCAGCCCACGGAGCAGGCAATACCGGGCATTCCCATGGTTCAGCTCCGGAAACTGGTGGTGTATACCAGCGAAGACCTGCCCAAAACCATTAATTTCTCTCACCCGTATTACCTGCCCGAAGACCATGGTGTGATGCGGATTGACGTATTCATGGATGACAGCGACCAGCCTACCATGGTATACGAAATTACGTCGGTTGAGCCGACAGCGGTCGACGACAGTCTGCTGCAGGCAAAAAAAACCGAGCCGCTGTACCGCCTGACAGATACAAATTATGGCATGCAGCTCCTGGGCATTATGATGGGCGGCATGGGCACATTTCAGGGGATTGACGGGGAAGAGGATTAAAAAATGGGTACATTTGCCCCTGGAATTAAGAGCCGGCTAATTAAATTACAAATAAAAATGGTAATGAATAAGATCAAATCGCTGAAAACAGGCGTCCTCATTGCTGCGCTGCCCATGATCATGCTATCGATCTCCTGTGGTGGTGGCAATCAGGAAAATAATGGCCACACAGATACCACAGGCACCCAGCAGGAAACCTCCGGCACACCAAGTGAGTCGGAAAACAGCAGCGCTGCAACTACATTTGACATTAATAACATCCCCGTATCGGACCACGACCTGGGTATGTTCCCGTTTTTTAGTTTTCCGGAAGGAATGACAAACCAGAATAAACCCGTTGAACGGAAGTTTGACCGCCTCTTTTTCCCCATCGACGGGGTAATGACCCCGCTGGAAGGGCGGGTTTGGAAAACCAACGTTACCATGAATCGGAACGCTGCCGAGGAGTGGTCGCAGCCGTATTTCGAAAAAAGTTATGACGAAGCGATCAAAGCCGTGGGCGGCGTAAAGATTTTCGATGGTGAAATTACCAAGGAAGAATACGACCGTTATCATGGTCAGGCCTCGTATCTGGGGGAGGATGGTTCAATAGGATACGCCGGACAAAACATCAAAGTCTACGCCATACACCGGGCCGACGGCGGTAATGTTTTCATCCAGCTGGTTGGAAACAATGCCGGCGGTTACCTCAACGTGCTGCAAAGCGAACCCTTTAAGCAGACGATCACAATGCTTAAAGCAGATCAGATACAGCAGGAACTGACAGAAAAAGGGAAAGCCGTACTTTACATCAATTTCGATGTGGACAAGGCGACGTTGAAACCCGAGGGCAAGGAAGCGGTACAGGAAATTGCCAAGGTGCTGAATAATGACGGAACCCTGGCGCTGAGCATTGAGGGGCATACGGATAATACCGGAAATGCGGACCACAACAAGACCTTATCGGAAAACCGGGCGAATGCGGTACTGGAAGCGCTGACGGCAACGGGTATCAACCGGTCCCGGCTGAAAGCGGTGGGCTACGGCGCCGAAAAGCCACTGGTAGCCAATGATTCGGAAGAGGGAAAGGCAAAGAACAGGCGAGTAGAGCTGGTTAAAATTTAACACAGCACGTATGCCGGTTTATCCCGCCAGTTTGGTCAGGATAAATGCAGCCAGAAATCCCATCACCGTGATAAGCCCGGTGAAATCATGTACTTCTTCAAAGGCTTCGGGCATCATCGTGTCTGCCAGCATAGCCAGGATACCACCCGCGGCCACTGCAGTAGTGGCCGCAACAACGTCGGGTGAAAAGCCGCTGAATATGGCATACCCGCAAAGAGAAGCCAGTCCCGACAGCAGGGCAATGACCAGCCATATCCCAAATACATAACCAGCGCTCCTTCCCGACCGTTTCATGCCGGAAGAACTCGACATTCCCTCGGGAATATTGGACAGGAATATGCCGATCACGGCCACGGTACTTACCGATCCGCCGGCAATCATGCTCAATCCGATAACAATGGATTCGGGAATACCATCGAGCAGGGCGCCGATCGCAATGGCCAGCCCACTTCCTTTATCCTCATGCTCAGTGGGCTGCTGATCTCCGGATCGTTTACGGTGCCTGGCTCCTTTATGTCCAAGCCACCAATTGGCCATCGTGTATATGGCCGCCCCGGAAAGGAATCCGATTGCTGTAGCATCAAAGCCGCCTTTGGCATAGGCTTCATCCATCAGGTCAAAGGAAAGCACGGAGATCAGAACGCCGCTGCCGAAGGCCATAACAGCCGCGATAAATTGCGGGGCCAGGCGCATAAAATAGCCTGCTGCGGCACCTATTAAAAGTGCCGAGCCGGCCAAAAGCCCCCATAAACCTGCTTGAAGCGACATCGGAAGCATAGACAACTAATTAAATACCGCTTATTTCAGCGGCAGTTCACCCGACTGGTAAAATGCCAGCAGATGGCCATCGGGATCCAGGATATCCGCACTCCAGCCGCCGGGGGCTTCCGTTACCGGGGTAACGATCTCCACTCCTTCTTTGGCCAGCTTTTCCAATACGGTTTCCATATACCCATCCGACAACTCAAATACGACCACCGGTGAACGGCCAACAGTTTCCTTACCTTCGAAAAAAATCAGTTCGATGTTTTCACTCAGTTTGGCCAGTAGCCACTCCGGTTCGCCATCCCCGCCGGGTTGACGTTCGGCCTCCACGCCTAAGACGTCGCGGTAAAAACGTTCGGTCCGACCAAGATCGCTAACATTAAAGACGATGCCAATTCCATTTTTTAGTTGTACTCCCATAGTGGTTTTTCTTTTAGTTAAACATGCCGGGCCTTTCCCGGCTTATCGGGGGTATTGTTGCCGTGAGGATCGGTTTTGTGAGCAGGTATGGAGCGGATGGTGAATAAATGCCCATCCGGATCGTGGCTACCGATGATGGGTGTATTCGTGTGACGGGCAGCGGTCTGCTTGAACATGCCGGTGAGTGAACGGCGGATCAGTCCGCTGGGTAACATCCGTGAAGATTCTTCCGCATATTCGGGCTGCTGCCCGGAAGCGACAAGGTAAGCGCGCCACGCCTGGCGCAGGGCGGTCATCCGTTGGCGCAACGCCGTATCAGCAATGTTCAGCACGTATCGGATTTCCTTCCGGTCGAGACCGCAATTAACCAGCCGTGCAACAAGCTGCAGCGACGGACGGAGGGTGGTAATAAACCTTTCGGGCAGCTGCCGGACGCGTATGCCGGAATCCTCGGCATGCGGGTCAAACTGTGCTTCCCTTTTTCTACGGCGGCCTTCGGTGCGGGCGACAAAAGCGGCACGGTTACGGAGGAATCCCCTGCCCCAAGCCATGAAACGGATGTCTGCAAAATCCCGTCCGGTACTGACGGCTTCGAGCAACAGGTCCTGCACCAGGTCATCCACCTCCTCTTCCCGGCGGGAATATTGCCTGGCGATCCGGTACATTTCTTCAATGGGCGGTTGGGCGCTGTCCCTTGGCCGTATTTCCATGTGGTTATGTGTTTTTATCGTTCCCGGGTAATCACGTTGATAAAGTTACTACTTACACCCGATTTTTTACATCCGAATGCAAATAATCTCCCTGTACCACCTGATCCCAAATTGATATCCGTTTCTGCCGGTGCAGCGGCAAAACCGGGAATAACTTCACACATCCGGCTTAACCTGCCATCCATCAGATCAAATACCAGGGGCGCCAACCGTGGAAAGCGTTGCTTTCCACGGTTGGCGCCCTCCGGCACTGTGCTTCAGTACCGTAATTATGACAACCTAAAACCAGAGTTTTTCGATGATAGATGCGGCACTGGCCACACCCCCGCCGATGCCGGCCCCCCAGGGACCGCCGAAAAAGAAACCGATCGTGGCACCCGATGCATCGGCACCGATCACATCGCAGGTATGGCAGGGCTTGGCCTTAGCTGCGGTGGCGCCGGTCGTCCAGCCGGTCCATTTGCTTCCTGATTTTTTCACCTCCAGCTCGTTGTGCCAGTAGGCCGCGGAATGCCGCGCTACGGTTGTGTAAATCAGGAGTGCCGTTTTGGCATCTTCATCGATTTCCTTGCTGGCCAGCAATTCGCTTTCCTTCTTCTTAACTGCTTCCAGGAACTTGCTAACCCGGTCAGTGGCTGTACCTCCATTGGAAGCCTGTAACAGGTTAAAGGGCAAGAACGGGCCGGGCAGGAACGAGCATAGGATAGGGAAACGCTTGCACCAGTTGAAGTCGTAATACGGTCCGCCGATACCGGCTACCTGAAACTCGGCAAAGGTCTGTTCATACGCCCGGGCGGTAAACTCGTTGTATTCAAGTTTGCTGGCCTCGTGGTAGTCACGTACCAGTGCCATAATCCGCTCCTGGTTCAATGCGGCCGGATCATCGACATTTGCCTGGAAATATTGCAGGAAATCGTTATGCCGTTTTCCTTCGTCGTCATACGGGTTTTGGCGATTGGCCATCTGATCGACCGGAATTTCCCGTTCTACAGCAACGTCAATGGGTGTTGCCGGGTTTTTGTCGCAGGCAGTGAACATAAACAGGATGCCTGCCAATAGTGCTAAAGATAATTTGCTGAACTTTTTCATGATGATGTGTATTAATGGTTAAAAATTAGTGTCTTTTGAATCCGGTGGCCGTATTACCACGACCACTTCCATTTGTTGAATACCGCATAGGCGCTGGCTACACCGGCACCGACCCCGGCACCAACCACGGTGCCTATCGGACCGCCTGCTGAACCGGCTGAACCGCCTACTATTGCACCCGCGATATCCGCGGCAACCACGTCCGACAGCTCAGCTGGCGTCAGGTCGGCCAACGGTTCGCGCAGTGGGTGTTTGGCCACACCGTGCGTGGCATTGTGCCAGTATGCTGCCGAGTAACGGGCTACTGCATAAGCCTGAAGCAGCACGCGGCGGTCTCCTTCCTTAACTTCACGGCTATTGATCAGGTCCGCTTCCATGGATTTGATTTTCCGGATAAATTCGAGCACACCGGAAGTGGCGGTACCATCACCGTTGCCGGTTAACAGCGATACGATGGGAAATGGATTATACGGGCCGGGGGACCCGGGGGGCGTATTGCACAGCGATGGGATGATGTCGCAGATATTCAGGGCAGCAAGCGCGCGGGGATGTCCGTTGGTTAATTCGGCATATCGGCCGAGCAACGACTGCAGGCGGTATTGTTCCGGCTCGTTGAACGCTTCATCCTGCTCCCGGTAAAAATCGCGCGTGACAGCCATTAATTTCTCCCGGTCTACTCCGTCTCCGGCTTTGACCTGACCTGCAAAATAATCGAGGTACGCATTGTGGATCCGGCCTGTGCCATCTTCGGGGTTTCGCGCATTGGCCATCTGTTCGATGCTGATGCTGCTTTCTGGTGCCGCGACCGGCTCAAGCGGATCTCCCTTATCGCAGGAGACAAGACCGACAGTGAAACTGAGCAACAGCACGCTTACGTAATTTCTCTTTTTCATAACCATGTAATTTAAAAGGTGAAACTTGTTGTTCTTTGTAGGTATATCAGTCCACGGGTGTGGTTGTTACCCCCGGTATATTGAAAAAAGAGCAAAAAGATTATAAGACATTGTTTATCAATAAATTAATTTAAAAAATAGGTAGCCGATCGCTCGTGGGTTATCGCGAATAACAAGTGAAACAGGGTCGAATAAAAAATGATTGATACCTTTATCGGCGAATGACATTCCAAAGAAGCGAAACGGCATCAAAATTTAAGAAGAGAACACATGATCCAGTTTGAAGAAGCCGTGATCGGCAAGCTGATCCTGCACCGGATAGCAGCAGAGGGTAATTCCGTGATAGGCAAATCACCCATTGATTATACAGACGACGAAGCAACGGTACTGAAAAAAATATTCCTTAAACCCTTCCTCACCACAACGCAGACATTTGAATTTAAACACGACGTAAATATTGACTATAACATCCTGTTTAGCCTTGCCAGGCGGATTTACACCAACGATGATTTCACGGAATGTTCCGAAAATATTGCGCAGCACCTGATCTCGTCATCCAGGCACCCCAACATCAAAGACGGCGATGTTTTTATCGCGAAGTTTGATGGCGTTTTAATGAATAACAAGGCTTATGCGGCGCTGGGGATTTACAAATTTGAGGATAAGGAGCATTTTATTGAAACAGCGACGGACGCCGGTGGCGTGGGGATGAATGTCCGCAGGGGAATCGGGAACAAAAAACCCGATAAGGCTTGCCTGATCTTGTTTTCCGACGAACCGTATACACTGCTTGTCGTAGACAGCAACCCCAATGAAACCGACTACTGGCAGCGCGATTTTATTAACCACCGGCCGAAAAACGACGACATCAATAACACAAACAGCTTCTTGACACTGACAAAAAACTTCATTACGACACAGATTCAGGAAGACTTTGAAGTAACCAGAACCGATCAGATTGATTTGCTGAATCGATCGGTGGATTATTTCAAGAAACGTGAAACCTTCGATAAAAAGGAATTTGAAGAAACGGTTTTTGGCGATCCTAGTGTAATTGAATCATTCCGCAGGTTTGATAAGCATTATCAGCAGGACCATGAACTTGATTTATCGGATAGCTTTGACATCGCATCGCAGGTGGTGAAGAAACAGGCCCGGATTTTCAAAAGCGTGCTGAAACTGGATAAAAACTTCCACATCTATATCCACGGCAACCGCGAACTGATTGAACAGGGCGTCGATGAAAAGGGCCGAAAATACTATAAGATCTACTATGAGCAGGAATTATAGGTAGGTGTTGTCCCGTGCAGATCTTCCCTATAGCATCAGTTGCCCAGTTGCTGAATGAACTGTTCCAGGTCACTTTCCCTGGGAAGCCCGAGTTTCTGTTTGAGCCGGTATTTGAACATACGCACACTCTGTACCTCCACATGCAATGCCTGTGCCATCTGCTTGGCATTCATTTTTAGGTAAATATAGGTGCAGTATTTCAGATCCAGCGGTGTAAGCTTCTGTACCGATTTTCCGGTGAGCTGATTAAAAAAACCAGGATGTAATTCCTGCACCTGTAATTTAACCTCTTCAAAATCGGCATTAAGCAGTGCCTCTTCTTTGAGCAGTTTACGCACGTGATGGGTGTCACCTGTTTTGAGCTGGCTGCGGATCTGGTTCAGCATATCGTTTTTATGTTCGATAATCAGCGAATTGGCCAGCGCTTCTTTTTGCAACCGCCCCCGCTGCAGTTCGAGCAGCTCCTGTTCAGCACGGAGGCGGGCCTGCTCCTCCTTTTCCATTTTCAACTGCATGGCCGCATATCGTTCGCCCTCTTCTTTTTCATTGGCCAGTTTTTTCTCCCGCTCAATGGAATAGCGAAGCCTAAAGTGATACGAACTGAACATAAATACCAGTCCGATAAGCAGTGCCAGTGCCAGGCCACCGTAAAGGTAATTCTGCCGTTTCCGGAGCGAAGCCGTTTCAGTAAGCAGTTTCAGCTGTTCGTTCTTCTTTTCGGTTTCATATTGGATTTCCAGTTTCTGGGCATTGAAAATCTGCTCGTGGTCCAGGATCTGCCTGAGCCGGGTTTCGGCCTGCTGCTGGTAATTCAGGGCTGCGGGATAATCCTGTTTCTTGACAGCAATATCCGACAAGTGTTTAAAAATCGCATATGCTTCCTTATCGTGAGCCTGATCGCTTTGCTGGATGCGGCTCAAACCCTGCAGCAGGTATTTTTCCGCCTGTAAAATGTTTCCATTACTGAGGGCAAATCCACTTTTAATACCGTATACATTTACCCACTTTTCCGCACTGGCGCGGTGCTGTTCCAATTCTTCTTCAGCGAGTCCGAGGTAAAAATAGGCCTGCCTTTCCCGTTCGGCTGCAGGAGCATCTGAATAAGTCAGGTAAAAATTGCCCAGGTTGATACAGGTGATGGCAAAGGTATTGCCGCTTACTTCCCCCACATGTTCCTGCTGGATGATAAAAGACTGTTTCAGGTAATGATACATGCTGTCGAGGCTGGCGCGGTCCCTCGACTTTCTGTAATCAGCCAGGTACATACTGGAAAGGCCGTTGTTAACGTTGGCTAATAGGTTGGGCCTTCCGATGCGCTGTGCATACACGGCACACTCCAGGATGTATTTCTCCATTTTTTCACGGTCACCCCATTTACTGTATGCACGGTATAGGAGGTAATTCAGGTGATACCGTGTAATCAGTTCGCCGTCGTTACCATTGAGGTATGTAAGGCCAGTTAGTGCATCTTTTACCACCTCATCGGGCTCATTGAGGTAATTGGCCAGAAAGGCCTTTGCCCGATAGGCCACTGCTTTCGCTGCCTGATCCGTGGCGTACCTCATACTGCTGTCCAGCAGTCGTTTACCCAACAACAGGCTATCCATGGCAACGTAGATTCCGCTTTGGTGTGCATATAGATAAGCCAGGTCATCCGGCTTATCGGCGTGTGCCCGGATGGCAGCTTCCAGTGTTTTCAGGGCCGCACCGGTCTGGTTTTCCAATTGCAGTCGTTCAACTTTTTCAAGTGTGGCGGCTGTCTCTGCGTCGATGGCCTGGGCCATTGCAGTCAGGGGACCTGCCAACAGCAATAACACAAGGTATCTGATGATTTTGGTAGTATCCATGTAGCTATCCGGATGGGTTCCGATGCAATAATAAAATATTTTCCGGTAACGTGGCACGTTCATGGTGCGAGAAACAGGAACTCCGGGCATCTGAAAACCCGGTTATTCCACCGTTTTCGGCCTATGTAGATACTTTGTATACAATTAAACGCGATCCCATATATGATTTGTCGCGCCCAAAAAAACAATGTTTCTTTTTTTTCTGTCCAACTTTGCCTGATCATCAATAAGGAGGAAACATGACTACCAGAACCCAATCCATTTTAAGTTATCTCGGCATTTTTTGGCTGATTGCCTATTTTGCCGGAAAGGGCCAGCGTGATTCGTTGAGTACTTACCACCTCAAACAGGGCCTGGGGCTCCTTGTCATCGGTATTTTTTTTAACGTCGCGGTGTTTATTATCAGTCTGGTGTCACCCGTCGTCGCTTCGGCGGTAAGCTACGCTGGTATTTTATTGCTGTTGCTGATGATATTTGGAATTATTCACGCAATAAACGAGGTAAAGAAACCATTGCCCGTAATCGGAAAGGGCTTTGAAAATCAATTTCCGTTTTTGGATAACTGATCACATCCCGATGAAAGGAATTTACTACACGGCCGTCTGTATATTGTTAATGGCAGCACACCAGGCCTGCAACCAAGTTTCGCCCGAAAAGTACATCGCCGTAACGGCTTTGAACAGCAACTTAGTATCAACGGCTTACCGGCCAATGTTTTTCACGGAATTGATAGCGCTTAAAGGCGATGGCCGGCTAACGGGTTCGGCAAAGGAATATGTAATGGAACGGGCGGTAAAACCGGTACAAAAAGCGATCGGGAAGGTCGACGGCCTCCGCAAAACGGACGACGCGAAGGAGTTAATTGCGACGGCAAAGGAGGTAATGGAATACGGCCAGCAGATTTTTGAAACCGATTACCTCGCCATTGCCCAACTGATCGACACCGGAAAACCGGAGGAAGAGATTCATGCTGCAATCGCAAAAATGTATGAGGATACAGAAGAGACCCTCTTTCAAAAATTTGACAAGCTGGATCAATTGGCAATTGCCTACGCCAAAAAGCATAATATATCCTTTTCGGTACGGTAACGGATTTTGGAAGTCTGGCAGCAAAGGACACGGTATCAACACATTAAATATATCATTTAAGCGCAAAGGAATATGTGGTTAGCGATCGACAAAATGGAACAGTCCGTACATCACACGGATGGTTTAATAAATCCCCAAAAAGCCGGGAATGACATGGTACTGGGCATCTACAGGAATCACGTAAGAACGGTTATTTATAAGGTTTATACGAAGAAGACTTTCGGTGAATACTGGGATACCGCTGAAAATAAAAAAATTCCGAAACGGGCCTGGACACAGGAGATGCGGATGTACTATGCAGATCGTGTAAAAGAAGTCCCCAAACCGCCCTATTTAATTAAAGTCACTATCTTCGGCTGGATATTCCTTACCTTATGTATCGGTATTCTCGCCAGCCTGGTTTACGATTCGTTCAAACCACCGGTACCGAAATCGGCACAGACGAGAGCCATGGAAGCGCCCCTGGTTCCCGGCGATGTCTTCTTCGGGCACTTTGAAGCGTATAAGGAAAAAGGAGACCGAATAGCTTCCGGCATCGGTTTTGGCTGGTTCAAAATCGTCAGCATGAAACAGGACACGTTCTACGTGGCGAAAAGTACAGTTATGAGCAAAAATCACCAGTCCAGTGAAAAACTGAACAGTACAGACTTTGAAATGGAAACGATTCCGGCTACCTTAACCGAGAAAAGCGGTTACACCATCCGGCTGATGTCCACGGACGGGAAAACGGAATACTACCTGGACGAAAAGAAACCGTAATCCGATTGGCAAATGCAAAAAAGAAAATCGAAGATAGGCAGCATAATCCTGCTTGTCGGTGTACTTGGGTTACTGATGTTCGGCGTTATATTGTATGCCACGATAAAAACAAAAACATCAAGCCTGAATAAGGTCGCTCCGTTTGATAAGCTAATCGGGCAGACTGTCCGGTTAAACCGGGAGGCCTACCTGATGCAGGAAATACCGGCGCGCAACGATGATTACCCGTTTGTGCTAATGGACCCCGAGCATGAAAATTTTCAGTGGTATATCGACCGGACTGTAATTGACCCGCCGGAAACGGTGATATTGGATACGATTCCCGCGGGTACCCCGATCACGTTTGAAAAGGCCATCGTTTACACGAATGGGGTGTCCGGGCATTCAACACCCTGTATCTTTGGATGGATAGCTATTAATGGCAAAGATTATCGGGTGGAATATTCCTGGGGAAAGCTGGATTTAGCTAAATGGTTCGACCAAGAAAAGAAAAGCTGGAAATTCTGGCGGGCACCCTGGCAGGAAGCGCCCGACACCACGTATTATGAAATCCCTGCGGCACAATGGTGGTAATCTTGCCGGCGCCGGAATCACTGTAAACCGGCCAGTCACAATAAACGAGCGCGGCATGGATAACCTTGGCAATCCGGTCAGGTATTGCTATATTTGATTTATTTGCGACTAAATCATTAGATCCCCGTGAAATATCAACACATTCAACCCGGCTGGATTATGATTGCGGTATTTGTGCCCGCAATTGTTTTCCTGGTTGTCGCCTACATTTTCCAGCTGGGTGAAAAGCCAATTGACCTGGGTGGATTATGCCTGATAAGTGCTGTATTGCTTTTGCTGTTATTATGTTTCTACCGCATGAGAACGATCGTTGAACAAGGCATCATTCACATCAGTTATGGCATTGGATTAATACACTTCAATTTAACACCAAAGAACATTACAGCCGTAAGGGAAGTGAAGATCCCGTTCTATGCCGGGTTTGGTATCCGGATTACCCCTTCAGGTATGCTGTACAATATCCAAGGGAATAAAGCAGTGGAAATACGCTATGGAAAAAATGGCACGCAAACGCTACGGATCGGCACCCCGGATACAGCCGCACTAAAGGCGGCCATCATCACCCATTTCAGCGATGAATTTGTTAAGGATCAATCCTGATCATGCTCGTTGAACCAGATATCCATGTATGTTTCCGGATGCCGCTTAAACTGTGCGTAAACGTAGGGGCATAAGGGTACGATCTTCAGCGCATGTTCCCGAGCATGGGAAACCAGCTTGTCCAGCAGCAACCTTGCAAAACCTTTTCCCTCATGCGCAGGATTTACTTCGGTATGGTAAACGATCAGCTTACCACCAGCGATGGCAATATCCATTTTCCCTGCCTTCTGGTCATCAGTGAATAACTGGATCTCTCCCCGGTTATTGTGATTTATAACGACTTCTGTTCTTTCCATAATGCTGTTTTTACCTGTTATATGTGATTTATTTTAATCAGCCAACGGACTGATGTTTATCCCTGTCGGTTACGAATGCAAGTTACTATATCCAACGGTCATATTTATTAATCCAAGTTAAGAAACGATCGTAAATACCGACCTTAATCCATGTTGACCACTTAACTTAAGGGAGATTAGTTTAACTGAATCACCTTCCGCTCCTCACGCGGGATTTCCGGTAACGCCGTTTCCCCTTAAAACGGCCAACGAGTAAGAGCCCCGCAATAAACCCGCCGATATGTGCTGCATAGGCAACACCGCCCGCCTGCTGGCCGCCGAGTGCCCCAAGGCCGTTGCTAACCTGAAAGATAAACCAGAGCCCGATAGCCAGTATAGCAGGCACCGAAATAATAAAAAACAGTATCCAGATCGTAATCCGCTTATGGGGGAACAGCACGACATACCCAGCCAGCACAGCAGAGATCGCACCTGACGCCCCTAAGCAAGGCATCAATAAGTCCTGGCCGAAGAACAGCGTGCTGAATACATGGCTCAGGCCACTCAATACACCGCAAAGGAGATAGAAAAGTAAATAACGGAAGTGCCCCATGCGGTCCTCTACATTGTCACCGCATATCCAAAGGTAGAGCATGTTACCTGCCAGATGGCCGATTCCGCCATGCATAAACATCGCAGTAATCAGTGTAAGGAATACGGGAATTCCCGTTGGTTGCAGGCCCGGCATCTCAAATGAGCCGCCCAAAACCGGGTCGATGATCAACTGGCTATCGGTAACGATATCCTTACCCGTAAGAATTTCTGCGGGGATGATCGCGTAGGCATATGTAAAGTGAATGTTGTATCCGAAGCCCTGCAAAAATATAAATACCAGTATATTGGCGATGATCAGCAGGTAATTGACAAAAGGAAATGATTCCCGGTCGTGGTTTTCGTCTCCGATGGGCAATAACATAATGCGGCTCTTATGGATTGTACGAATATAGGAAGACTTTGCTTACCGTGAAAATGGCGTGATGCCGCAATTGCGCAATTTCGATTAAGCAATTTGACTAACGGTATATTCCTGTGAATTGAACACAAAGCGCTGGCCAATTGTTTTACCCAGCAACTGGGCACCTATGGGCGAAACCGGGGAAACGATGCCATAGGCCCGGCCATCTACCTCCAGACGGCCTATGCCAATGGCAATGAAAAACGTTCCGCGGTTTGTTTCAACCAGGCTACCCAGCGTAGCCGGCCCCGATTGCGGACGGATATCCACGGCTGCCAGGTGCTGTTCCATCTGTTTGGCATTGGCCAGCGACTGTTGGTACCGGTCAATTTCCTGCTGCATCATTTCGCGCGTCGTCTCATATTTGTCTCCCGCACTGCTCTTGCCGTCGCTGGCGGCCGCTTCACTGGCTGCGGCAATGGCCTGCTGTGCATGCGCAATACGCGCAGTCACATGCTGTCTGCACGCCTCCAGCAGGTGTTGTTTAATCGAATTATCCACACGGCCAATATCCAAAAAAGATGTCACTTTCTACATAAAGTCGAAAAAATACATACAAACCAAAAGAAAGGAATTACCCGCCCCGGATAATTTCAGTGCGCTGTTTCTGTTGACCAGCTAAGCCAGCTCGTCACGGGCAGATGATCGGAAGGATAATGATCGCCATTGTAGGTATCCGATAACACCCGGTAATCTACTACCTGAAAGTGCGGGCTTACGAAGATGTAGTCGATCCGCCCTCCGGGCTGGCCCTGAAACACACCTCCCGGAAACCCGGTGCCCTCCACGCCGACCCGTGGGGTTTGGGTTACTTCATAAGCATCTGACAATAGTCCCTTTACCGCTTGTATTTGAGTGGTTTCGGAAAGGGAATTGAAGTCGCCAGTGCAAATGACCGGCTGACTACCGGCGATTTCCCGGATCTTGCGAGCGAGCAGCGGTCCTGACTGTTCCTTGGCGATGTGTTTCCGCCAGTAGAAATGCACATTGAAGAAGAAAAATGTCTTTCCCGTTTCCTTTTCCCGGAACTGTGTCCAGTAGCAGATCCGGCGGTCGCTGGCATCCCACCCAATGCTTGGCATATCCGGTGTTTCACTAAGCCAGAAGACACCCGAGTCCAGCGCATCAAACCGTGCTGCTTTATAAAAAATGGCGCAGTTAGATAATAGCCCGTCCTGTCCGCCATAAGGATGCGCCAGGTAAGCATATCCCGGCAGCAGTTCGCTCAAATCGGCCAGCTGCGAGGTGTTGCCTTCCTGTGTGCCAACAATATCGAAACCGTGGCTGCTAATCAGTTCGGACAGGGGCTGCTTGCGTATGTCCCAGCCGTTACCCGATTGTTCATCAGCCTCAGCGGCATAGCGGATGTTGTAGGAAGCTACCCGGAATCCCGGTTGGGCCTGCTGTTGTGCCTGACTGCAATTGATTGCAGCCAGGAAAAGAAAAATAAAGAAATAGTGCGTTTTCATGGTTATTTTCTCCTATTAATTGACATCCCACCAAACTTTGGAATTGATATTGTCGCCACCCATGGCCTGTGCAGCGGCTTCATAGTTTGTCCGGTTGTATATTGGCTGCACATCCGGATAAAGCAGCCGGGAGGGCATTACTCCATCATTTAACATCGAATGGGTAGTAGGCAGCTCGGGGTACCCGGTGCGGCGGTATTCTGCCCACTGTTGGTTATCGGTAAAATAAAGTGCCAGATACTTATGCAGCATAATACGTTCAAGCGTACCGTCGTATTTAGCCTGGCTGGTTTCAAAATAGCTTGCCGGCACGGATTCGCCGGTCCACAGCTCAATCGCTGCCCGGACGCCGTTTTGATAATGGGTTTCTACATCATCCAGATGTCCCTTTTGTGCCAATTCTGCCTTGATGAAACAGATTTCGGCATAGGTAAGTATCGGAATGATCATGGGTGCTACTACCTGCTGGTTATTCATATAGGAGGGCGAATAAGTAAATTGCTCGTTGTCATATCCACTTGGGATCCCCTTATAACCGATTGGGTCTCCTTGTTCCGTGGCCTGTCCCACGTAAATCGGCCTCCTGGGGTCTTCCAGCGCATTTAGCGTTTCAATAAAAAACTGACCCACAGCGTGCTGATTACTGAAATCAAGTGCCCGTGACCATGGCGAGATATTCGGGGTAACCCCGGTTACGTGAAATACCGCGGCTTCCGAGGACGCATCGATGATCGGTGTAGCAGCGGGATCGTTAATGATGGCTACCATTTCCTGATAAGCGGATGGACGGACGTCCGATACCCGCAGCAATAGGCGCAGGCGCAGGGAGTTGGTGAATTTTTGCCAAAGGCGGGTATCGTTGGCGAAAAGGATATCGGTACCGTAGGCCATTGCAATGTTATGATCATACAGTGTATTTGCGGTTTCGAGATCGGCCAGCAATTGCGTGTAAACCGTCTCCTGATCATCATACTTGGCTTGGAGAATGCCATCTTCCGCCTGCGAAGCTTCGGAAAACGGGATATCCCCGAAGGTATCACTTAAATTGGAATACACCCAGGCATTTAACGTGAGCGCAATGGCAAGGTAATTAGTTGACTGGTCCGCTTCCGCAGTAATCCGCATCTCACGGATGTTTTTGGCCCATTTGTAAGCAGCATTCCACTGCGAATTCCCGGTAGTAGGCAGAATCTCATACCGCTGTATCCCACCGTAATATGCAGGGTACGGCAGCTGTACCTGCATCAGCTGACAGTTGATGTTATAGTGATTGGTGACATTATTGGAGGCCATGTTGTAGATGACCTCATTCAGCAATGTACCCGGACTGATCTGGTCAATCAGGTTCGGATTGGTATTGATTTCCTCAAAGTTATTATCGCAGCTCGAAGCACCTAATAATAAGCTGCATGCTGCTAATATTGTAATCGTTTTCATCTGACTTTCTTTTGTTAATTAAAACCCAACTTTCAATGTAGCCCCATAGGTGGCCGTGTATGGCATCGGTGCCATTTCAAGCCCGGGTACGAAGGATGTTCCGTTCATGGTACCACCTTCCGGATCCCACATCGGGAACTTATCAAACACGGCAATATTTCTTCCGAAGACACTGAGGGAAAGGTTGTCTATATGAGCTCCCTGAACAAGGGATTTCGGGAACGTATAGGTCAGGGAAACCTCCCTAAGTTTGATAAATGACGATTCGAATACCCCGGTTTCGGCGATCTGGTGCAGCTGGCTATAATACGTCTGTGTATTTACGGGGATGGTATTTTCAACGTACCCGCCACCCTCGGCAGGCATCACCCCTTTCCCAATGATTACCCCTTCATCCCGGCCCGGTATGGTGTTGGCCATAAAGCCATCCCAGGAGGAACGGTTATACGTATTGGACAGGATCAATCCCCCATATGAACCGTCGATCGTGGCATTAAACCGGAAGTTTTTATACCGCAGCGTGTTGGTTATCCCGGCACGCCAGTCGGGTGCAACGTTGCCGAGGTATTCGGTCGTTGCCGTCCGCACCGGAACCCCGTTTTCGAATACCTGATTACCCTGGTCGTCCCTGACGTACTTCGTTCCATACAGGTCGGTCGTGCTGCCGCCGACTGTGCCGATCAGGGAACCTTGGTATACTGTTGCCAATGTCTGGCGCTCAAGGTTGTCGTTCAGGGAGATAATTTCATTGTGGTTGGTCGACCAGTTAGCCGTGATGTCCCATTCAAAATTGGTGTTCCGGATAGGAGTGGCGGTGACGACAACTTCTACACCGTTATTACGCACCTCACCGGCATTGATTACCCGGCTGCTGTAACCGGATACGATATCGCTCGGCAGTGAGAGAATTTGGTTTTCGGTGGTCGAAACGTAATAGGTAAGATCTAACCCCAAACGGCTATCAAACATCCGGTAATCGATACCGGTTTCCCAGCTCGATGTAATTTCCGGTTTAAGGTTTGCATTGAACATCGCTGCCGGCACTACTGCTGAGCTGGCAAATCCGCTCTGGCTGTAATACTTCGAAATTTGGTAGGGGTTGGCGTCGTTACCCACCTTGGCATAGGAAAGCCTGTATTTAAAGAAGCTCACCGGCTCCGGCAGGGCGAACAACTCCGACAGGATGACACTGGTTGTCACCGACGGATAGAAGTAGGAATTATTACCCGCCGGTAATGTGCTCGACCAGTCGTTACGCCCGGTAGCATCGAGGAAGACCTTGTCATCCCACGATAGCGAAAGCATACCGTAGAAACTGTTGATCTGCTTACGCCTGTCGTTGGTGCGTACGAGGGGATTGTTGACCCCGTTGGCCAGACTGTATACGTTGGGGACAATCAATGCATCCACTTCCGACATCACGTTGCGATGATCATAAGACATCCGGCTTCCGCCTGCCATCAATGTATAATTAAGCCGCTCTGCAAAGGTGTTCTTATAGGTTAGCAGAAAGTCGGCGTTGATTTCTTCGCTCGTCACGTCCTGCCGGCCGTAATATCCCCGGGGGTGCTTTTTGCTGGAATAACCCCGGTGCGTTTCACGCAATTGCGACAGGGAGTTCAGCGAAACCCGTCCCATCAGGTCCAGGTGATCCGATAGCTTGATATCTGCCTTGACGTTGCCGACAAGCTGATTGCTCGTTAACGGGTTCGTATCTACATACATCAGGTAATAGGGGTTAGTCGACCAGGCAGAAAATGGATTTAACTGCTCCAGGTTTTCCCGGCCTTTTACCCAGATTGGTTTGTACCAATCCGTATCCACATTAGGCAGCAGGAACATCATAAAGTAGCCCAGCGAGCCGTTGCTCATACCAAACCCGGGGAGGTTGTCGCTGCTTCGGTTATTATAGTTCATTACCGAAGATAACCGGATCGCATTGGTAATTTGGTAGTTCCCATTGAAAGACACGGTATTTCGTTCGTAGCCTGTGTTAGGGGCGATATACCGGTTGTCCGTACGTCCCAGGTTGAGCCGCATGGAACCGCGCGAATCACCGCCCTGAAACGACAATGAGTTTTCAAACGTCATGCCCGTGCGGTAGAAATCTTTCATGTTATTTTTGTATGGCCTCCATAGCGTCCTTTCCGCTCCCTGGTCCTGTGTTACAGGGTCATACTGGTAGTAGTACTGGCCGTTGAATTTCGGACCAAAAGCTACCGGTGTTCTGGTGCTGGGGCCATCTTCTGAATCGTTCCACGAATAGTACTGCTCACCGGCTTCATTAACGCGGGCAATGCCTCCTTCGCCGTATTCGTACTGATAGTCCGGCCAGTTGATAATGTGGTCCGTTAGCAGGGTAGAATTAAAACTAATGCCTATTTTCTGATTTTTCTGTCCAGATTTCGTTGTGATAATCAACGCGCCGTTAGCCGCCCGGGAGCCGTACAGGGCCGCTGCCGACGGTCCTTTCAATACCGTTACGCTTTCGATATCTTCTTGCCGGAGTTCGGAGACCGCGTTACCATAGTCAACCGGTGCCTCCGTACCGTAGGCTGCCCCCACGTTATTGCCATAAGCCGTGGTTTCCTGGTTCATTGGTACGCCATCGATGACAATCAATGCGGCGTTTCCACCCGGATCCAGCGACGTGGTGCCACGCAGCTGGATGCTCTGCGAGTTAATCGGTCCGGTACTGCCGGAAATAATATTCAAGCCGGCAATTTTGCCTTTCAGTCCTTCCGACCAGTTCGTCGAAACTGCCGTAGCCAATGCTTCTGCATTAACGGTCTGCTGTGCATAACCCAATGCTTTCTCTTCACGTTTGATTCCAAGTGCAGTGACGATCACCTCATCCAGATCCGTTGCCTGTTCCGTTAACCTGGCCAAAATGGAGTTTGTGTCACCTGCCTGCACCAGAAAGTCGGAAACCTCATAGCCTGCATAGCCGATAAGGGAAAATCGGATGGTATAACGTTCACCAGCGGTTAATCCGTGCAGACTGAACAGCCCTTCGGTATTGGAGGTTGTTACAGCAATCCGCGCGCCTTTGCTGTTGTTTGCCGTCACCGTTACCCCCTGCAGTAACTTCCCCCTGCTGTCTACCACCGTGCCCTGTATCCGCCCATCCTCCTGGCCATGTGCCGGGAATACCGCCAGTAGGTAAAGCAGGCATACGACCCACCGGAAGCTGTCAATTAGTTGTGTTTTTTGTTTCATCAGTTGAATCCGTTAATTTTTAAACTTGTTTTCAAACCGGTTTTCGTAGTGCAAAGGCATCCCATTCAGCTTAAAAAGCTGTCTTTTGCAACCTGGAAAATCTCGGTATTTACTTGTTGGTAATTACAATGTGGTCATCTTTTTCATATCGATAATTCAAATCATTCATGGTGCATACAATGGACAGCATGGTTTCAAGCGAATCCGTTGGCAAAAAAGCACCGGAAAACGACAGCCCCTTCAAACGGGTTCCCTGCACCGTGATGCGTATCCCCCGTGCTTCGGCCAGCCGCTGGAATACATCTACCAGGGGAGTCCGGCTGAACTGCAGGGTTTCGGCAACTACCCTGCTTTTTAGCGGGCCCCTGACGTTGCCGGAACCCTGTGACGGGGTATGTGTCATGGAAAGTGTCTCTTCCAGCGCATCGATGCGGAGTTCATCACCGGGTTTGAGATAAGTAGCTGTCATCACAAATGGGGCGGACCGGGTAGAAGTGACCACAACTTTTCCGGATAACAGTTGGATCATCGTTTTACCTGCTTCCCGGGTGCTGACAATGAATTCGGTACCCAATGCCGTAGTGGCGAACCCATTAGCATATACGGTAAATGGCTTCTCCCGATTCGGCATCACCTTGAAAATGGCCCTACCGCTTAACCGGACTCCCCGGGCGTTGCTTCCGTATTCGGAAGAATACGTGAGTTCACTGTTCGGCGAAAGGCGGACAACAGAACTGTCCGGCAGTGAAATCAGCTTCGCTTCCTGTCCCGTATTCTGATGAGTGATCGGTGCGGGAACAACCATCGCCTGTTCCTGCGGGATTTGTTCCGGGCGAGACACGATGTGCAGCGTTAGCCCAACCGCCAGACTTAACACAAGCATCGCAGCAGCAGAAATCCACAGGACTGGTCTAATCCGTGTGCGTTGGGCTGTCTGACCGGTTATTCCCGCCCGAACGTGTATACGCTGTAACCACGTATCGGATTGCGGCACGTCGATGATGGGTTGCTTTTCCGAATGGTCGTTCCGCATATATGTACGCTCCATCAGGGTTCGCAGCTCCCGATGACGGTGAAGGTAATCCAGCAAGATGTGCCTTTCCTCTTCAGAAGCCTTTCCCGACCAAAACTTTTCAATCAACTGCTGTAGATTCCTGTTTGTCATTTCAATAATAAATACGATAAGGCTGGAAAAAGGGGGTGGGTAATCAGGTTAAACAATCGTTAAGTTATCTTAACAAAAAGATCAATTGGACAGTAGCATGAACAATACCGCTATTTCCGCGAGGTGTTGCGGATATTTAGCACCGATATATACCTTTATGGCCTTGGTAGCGTGTTTCAAATAATCTTTTACCGTCTCGGTGGAGAGGTCGAGCATGTCCGCGGCTTCTTCGTTTGTCTTCCCCTCGAGCCGGCACAGCCGGAACACTGCTTTACGCCGGGCAGAAAGTGATTCAACTGCTTCTTCGATGGCATTCAACCGCTGTTCAAAGACAGCCTCGTCGTGCGTTTCGTCGTCCAGTAACGACTCAAACCGGACATAACTGTCCACGTATTCCTCCGGTCGCCGTACCGCCTGTTTTAAAAAAGTGAGTGCCTTATGGTAGCTTACGACGAATAGCCACCCCGCTACCGGCCGGTCGGACCGGATTTTAAAACGATTTTGCCAAAGCGACACAAACACGTCCTGCAAAATATCCTCGGCATGTTCCGTTTTTTTTACCAGTTTGAAAATATTGGCGTAAACCGCTTTATAATGACGCCGGTAAACGGCATTAAATGCAGCGGCATCTCCCGAAGCAAGGGCGATCAGCTCGGCTGATTCACTAGGCAATTCATGCATGTTACGCATGACGCAAAACTATCAAGTGCGTGGTGAACGGATAATCAACAATTCGTTATTAAATTGTTAATCCAGCATATCGCTCAGGAAAAAATCAGCACCCATTCCTTCCGGTTTCAGTGCTGCTGAACGTTACACGCAACCATAAACTAAAAGGCAACTTCCAGCGTAATCATCCTGTATCCAATAGTTACCGTACGATTTTACGCTAATCTGACAAATAAAAATACATATTAAAATACTATAAAACAACACGTTACCACACACACTTGTCTGAGTAAAAAAATCAAACAGTTGTTTAAATTAAACGTTTGTTTAGTTTTGTACCATCAAAGTCAGCAAGATGGAATATAGTGAAAAACAACGGCAGATCATGGACGTCGCACTGGCGCTTTTTGCGGATCATGGTTATCATAAGACCTCGATACGCGATATTGCTCGGGCAGCCGAGGTAAACGTTGCCATGGTATCCTATTACTTCGGTTCAAAAGATAAGTTGCTGGAAGCTATTTTTATTCATCGTTTCAGCACGATGCGGGAGATACTGCGTGACATCATTTACGAGAAAACGCATTCACCCATCGAAAAGGTCGAAAAATTCATTGATATTTTCATTGACATGCTGGTACAACATCAGTTGTTCCACCGGCTGATGATGCGCGAATCGAGCGTTATCAAAGAAGGGCCATTATTCGACATGATCTACGAGTTGAAGACAACCAACCGGAGGCTGGTGGAAAAAGCCGTGAAAAACGGACAGCGTCTCGGCGTATTCCGGAAAGACGTAGATGTCTTTTTTATGTCGTCCGTGTTAATCGGCAGTGTCAATCAGAATCTGGCCAACCACCGGTATGAAATGGAACATACACAATGGACTGCTGAAGAAAAGGAAATCGCTAAAAAGAACCGTATAAATGCATTACGAAAACACCTGAAACGCATGTTCATCGCGTACCTGACCATTGATGAAGGACAATAACGTAAACAAATTAAGCTGTTCAAATGAAGATAATCCAATTATACTGTAGACGAATCAGTACCGGCTTACTGGTTGCGGTTAGCCTGATCGGTCCTGGAGCGGCAACGGCCTATGGCCAGTCGCGGGCATTGGGCCTGGAAGAGGCCATTGCGTTAAGCCTGGACCACAGTCATGCGTTGAAAATAGCAGACAGCCAAATTGATGAGGCCATTGCAACGGTGAAAGAGGCAAAAAACCACCGGCTGCCCGACATCGATGTATCGGGGCAATACCTCCGGGTAAATAAGCCGAACATGCAGCTGAAAATCGGCGGCACCCAGGAGACCGACGGTGAAGCAGAGCAGGGTACTGCTGCGCCAAACGTCAGTCAGGCCATGTTTGGAATGGCTACTGCTACCTTGCCCCTATTCTCTGGCGGGCGGATCAGCAGTGGAATCGCATCAGCTAAATACCTCGAAAAAGCGGCTGAACTGGATGCCGAAGACAACAGGCAGCAGGTAATACAAAATACCGTTGCGGCATACGTTAACCTGTATAAGGCCCAGGCCGCTGTCAAATTAGTGGAAGAGAACCTGCGGTCTTCAAACCGGAGGGTGGCCGACTTTATTAATATGGAGGCAAACGGCCTGGTAGCACGTAACGACCTGTTAAAGGTACAGTTGCAGGAAAGCAACCTGGAATTGGCGTTGTTGACTGCAAAAAATGAGGAGCAGATATCCAACTACAATTTTGACCTTATGCTGGGGATCGCTGAAAATACCCCGCTGCTACTTGACAGCACCGCAGTGGAGGGGCGTGCAACTACCGGTACGCTCATGGACTGGGAACAAACGGCGCTGGACCATCGCGCCGATGAAAAAGCACTGGAAAACAGAATCCTTGCAGCACACGCCGCAGTAACGGGGGCAAAAAGCAGTTACTACCCCACCCTGGCGTTGCGTGCGGGCTACGTAGCAGTTAATGTCCCCCATGCGCTAACCGTGACCAATGCCATGAATGCAGGTGCAGGATTAAGCTATAACCTGGCTTCGCTATATAAAGCGGGTGCAACCGTGCGGCGGGCACGTGCGCGGGAGGAAGTCTTGAATTGGAACCGGGAACAACTGCAGGACGACATCAAAATCGAAATTCATCAAGCCTACCAGGACCTGGATCAAAGCCTGAAAAAAATAACCGTCTGCCAGAAAGCGATGGTGCAGGCCGATGAAAATTTCCGGATAACCAAAAATAAATATGACAATAGCCTGGCGACCACAACTGATCTGCTGGATGCGGACGTAGCCAGGTTACAGACCCACATCGATTATGAATATGCGAAGGCCGATGCCCTGGTTTCGTACTATCAGCTTCATGAACGCGCGGGCATCACAGTCGCCCAGTATTCACCGTTAACATCGCAGCAAAACGAACAATCCCATCAACAGGTATCACAATAAGTAATGGAAACAACTCAACAGCATCCGACCGAAGCGGCCGGGAAAAAATCAGGAAACAGGCGGTTCGCCCTCGTTTTTATCGTACTTATTTTAACCGGCGGCACTTATGGTATTATCAAATACCTCCATGCACAGCACCACGAGGAAACCGATGACGCGCAGGTAGTCTCGGTAATCAGTCCGGTAATTCCGCGGATATCGGGCTACATCCGGGAAGTCAGGGTCAAGGATAATGAACAAGTACATGCAGGTGACACCCTGGTAGTTCTCGATAACCGGGATTTCCAGATAAAACTTGCGCAGGCAGAGGCAATGCTTGAATCGGCAAAAAGCAATGTCATTGCAGCGGGCGCAGGCGTAGCCGTGGCACAGGCGAACATCAGCACATCCGAAGTCAATATCGGGACGGTGGAGGCCCAGATTGAATCAGCGAAAATTGATCTTTGGCGCGCTGAAAAAGATTTTGAACGGTATGCCAACCTCATCGCCGATCACAGCATTACCCAGCAGCAATATGAGCAGGCCCTGGCCACCAGGCAGCTGGCTGAAAAACGACTCGATATTCTGGAGTCACAACGACAGTCCGCCGCACGGCAGGTGGATGCGGTGAGCCGGCAGAAGTCAGTAAGCAGCAGCCAGACCCAGGTAGCCAATGCGTTGATCAGACAGCGCGAGGCCGAGGTGGATGCCGCACGCCTGACCCTTTCGTATACCGTAATTACGGCCGCTGTAGACGGTCAGGTAGGCAAGGTTAACCTGCAGCCCGGCCAGTTTCTGGCCACCGGCCAATCCTTGTTTCATATTGTACCGGCCACAGACAAGTGGGTTGTTGCGAATTTTAAGGAAACCCAGCTGACCCACATGCATGTCGGACAGAAAGTAGCTATCCAGGTAGATGCATATCCCGACACCACACTGCAGGGAACGATCGCCTCCTTCTCCCCTGCTACTGGCGCTGTCCAGTCGCTTTTGCCGCCGGATAACGCTTCAGGTAATTTTGTGAAAGTGGTGCAGCGGCTGCCGGTCCGCATTGATTTTGACCGGGAACCGGGCAATGCAAATTTTATTGAGAAAATCCGGACCGGGATGAATGTGCTGGTAGACGTATACCTTAACTGATACCATGCAACAGGACTTAACAGTCGAATACGGTTTCCGCAGGGTAATAGTGACCATTACTGCGGTTTGCTGCGCCCTGCTGGAAATTGTGGATACTACAATTATCAATGTGGCACTCAACGAGATGCGCGGCAGCATGGGCGCCACGTTAAGTGAGATTGGTTGGGTGATAACGGCATACGCGATTGGGAATGTCATTGTCGTGCCGTTAACCAGTTTTCTGTCGCAGCAATTCGGTCGGAGTAATTACTTCGCAGCCTCCATCGTCCTTTTTACGATCTGTTCCTTTTTATGCGGGAACGCCACGACGATGTGGGAACTCGTGCTTTTCCGCTTTCTCCAGGGTGTAGGTGGGGGGGCGTTGCTGGTGACCTCGCAAACCATTATTACCGAGGCATACCCGTTAGAAAAACGCGGTATGGCCCAGGCAATTTACGGCCTGGGGGTTATTGTAGGCCCCACACTTGGCCCGCCATTGGGCGGGTATATCGTGGAACATTACAGCTGGCCGTATATCTTTTACATCAATTTACCTATTGGTGTCATCGCCACCATGCTCACGCTAACGTATATAAAAAGTCCAAAATACGGCGAAAAACAGGCAGCAAGCCAGATCGATTGGTGGGGGATCGTGTTTCTTGCCGGTGCCGTGGGCTCACTCCAGTTTGTGCTGGAGCGCGGGCAGGAAGAAGACTGGTTCTCCAGTGGCATGATTCTGGGATTCGCCATCTTATGCGGTATATGTGCCTACCTCTTTATCTGGCGGGAACTAACCTATAAAAATCCCATTGTGGAGTTACGGGTGTTAAAAAACAGTAACCTGCGTGTCGGGACGATACTCTCCTTCATTCTCGGGTTCGGCTTATACGGATCTACATTTATCATTCCGTTATACACCCAGAATTCATTGGGCTGGACGGCCTACCAGGCAGGCCTGCTGATGGTACCTTCTTCATTGATGACCGCCTTTATGATGCCCATCATCGGTCAGGCCATCCAACGGGGTGTCCGGCAAAAGTACCTGGCGGCTTCCGGTATGTTTCTGTTTTTCATCTTTTGTATGTGGGGATACCACATTTTGACACCCGATACCGGTGACGACGCATTTTTCTGGATGTTGATGCTGCGGGGCCTGGCAATGAGTATGTTGTTTATTCCGGTTACTACGTTATCGCTGTCTACCTTGCGGGGGAAACAAATCGGTCAGGGTGCGGCGTTTACCGGAATGATGCGCCAGCTCGGTGGCTCTTTCGGCATCGCCCTGATCACGACGTTCATGACCCGCCAGAACGCATTGCACCGAAACGATATGATTGGTTATATCAATCCGGAAAACGAAGTTTTCCAGCAAAAATACCAGGGAATGGTCGCCAATTTTATGCAGCACGGGATGGCCGCGAACGAAGCACGGGCAGCTGCACTACACGCGCTGGACGGATCCATTATGGGCCAGGCAGCTGTCCTCTCGTATATGGACGTATTCCTGTACATCGGGATCATGTTCCTGATTTGCGTACCCTTTATCCTGATGTTAAAAAATAACATGTCAACTGACAAAATTGACGTATCCGCCGCCCATTAGCGGCTAGCGCGCATTCCCAATGTATGGCTATTGGTATATCCTAACCCAATCCACGATCAGTTGTACCGGCAGCTGTGCAGGATCCACCTCACCTACCCAGCTGCCGCCCAGTTGCTGGTCAATCAGCAGGTAAAACGGCTGGTCATAGGGCCATTGTGAGGGATCTACGCCTGCGAGACGGGGATAGGTAAAGGTATCTTGGCCATCCAGCTGGAATACAATCCGGTCCGGGTACCAGTTAATACCAAAGACATGGTACCCGTCACCTTGAAACGGTGCTATGCCGGAATGGGGTGGATGGTCCGTCTGCTTCAGATTGAGTGTATAGTGGGAATGGGTAGTCTGGTAAATAATCGTATCGTGGTTCAGGTGTTCCATGATATCAATCTCACCATTTCGCGGATACGCGCCATACCGGTTCTGTTCGGCAAGCATCCACAGGGCCGGCCATGCTCCCTGTGCATTTTCCAGTTTTGCACGGATTTCCACCCTCCCGTACTGGAATGCAAATTTACCTTTACTCCGGATACCCCCTGTAAGATACGGACGATGGTCAACCGACGTATCCGGGTTGTTGATACCCAACAGGTATAATTGCCCGCTATCCAACCGGAAAAGCTGATCATCGATGCTCATGTGCCGGTTCCAGTCGGAAGTGCCCGGGGTAATGCGCGACCATTTGGATGTATCGAGTGCAGCTTCGTCGAATTCGTCATGCCAGACAAGTTTCCAGTTTTTTGCTTCCCTCCCCTCCCGCTGCACATAAATATACCGGTTGTCCCCAATACGTTCCGTGATCTTACAGGCCGCAAATAACGTTGCCATTAACAGCAATACAACATGCGTTTTATTCATTGCACAGTTCCTTTAATCATTTACACCATACCTAAAGTTACCGTTTATTTTCGGCATCTACCGAACTGCCTTTTCCTCATTGCCGGCAAACTCAGGCATTTATCGCATTCAAACGGTGCAATAACGGACGCCATCAGCGGCAAATACTCCCCAGTGCGACCGGGAACACTGTGCTGACGACATCAACCAACATGCTTGCAATGAAGGCTTTACAGCATATCAGTCCCGACATTTCATTGAACCACTACGTTGCGTGGACAAGAAATACTGGTTTTCTGGGATTTACCCGTGTACTCCCGGAAACTATCTTTGCATCTGACAGATAAATAACGCATAACCCAGAAACATACGATTATGAAACGTTTCCTTTTTATGATGGCGCTCGCCGCATTTACAGTGCTCTCCTGTTCAAAAGATGACGAAGGGCCGAATGGTCAGCAAGACCCATTAATTGGGGCATGGCAGTTACGCGCCATTTACAATGGCGAAGAGGTTATTGAGGTCACGAACGAACCCTGTTTCCAGGATACTCGTTTCGATGTAAACGAAAACAACCTCACGCTCTTTATTTCAGTACCATCAGGTCAGCCGGATGCCTCTTGTCAAACGGAGTCCCAGTCGGCCGCCTGGGAAAACGACGGTGGCACCTATTACGTAATTACCGACGGTGAACGGGAACCCCTGGGCATCTCCCTAAATGATGATAACCAAACGTTACAACTGAGTATCACCTTTGATGGTGAGCCCTTTGCACTGATTTTCCGAAAATAATCCTTACTAATTTTTAATTAACAACCATGAAATCCAAGATGTTTATTAGCGCTGCCCTGGCATGCTGCCTGATCTGTACTGTCTTTTTCGCTACTGCGCAATCCGCCGCACAACCGTATCGCACGGGAGCCGGCCTACTCATTGACGTCGGTGAGGGAGTCACCCTCGTAGGCCCGCATGTAAAGCACTTTTTTGCACCGAATCATGCCGGGGAGGCCGCGCTACTCTTTGGTGGTGGGGTAACCAGCTTGCAGGCCATGTACCAGTACAATCAGCCCATTGGTGAGCTGAACGGACTGCAATGGTACCTCGGTATTGGTGGAAATATCTTTTTTGAAGAAGATGTCGACGCCACTTTTGGCATTGTACCTGCTGCAGGACTTGATTACAAAATTGCGAAGGCACCGATTGCCCTGTCTTTTGACTGGCGGCCAAAATTTCTGTTGTATGACGGTGACAGTGAGTTTCTGGCAGCGCGGTTCGGCATTGGCCTGCGGTTTACGTTTTAATACGTAAGCCGCAGACGATGGATTAGCACCGGCAATAGCCGGCTTGTTTCCATCAAACGAATGCCGCCTGTTTGCTGGAAAAGGCAATACAAAAAGTAGAGCGGAGCGTACCAGAAATCTGGTGTACTCCGCTCTGGCAACTTTAACTAACTACTACTAACTAATATATTCGTCGGCCTGCACTAAATTGAGCTATGGACGGATAATCGTACCATCTGCCTTCCTGATCTGTGAATAGCCCCGATAACTGATCGGATATTTAGCTGCTTCTTTTTCATCTATGTCGACGCCGATACCAGGATTCTCGTTAATGTGGATATAGCCCTTTTCGTGAGTTGGTGCGCCTGGGAACACCTCTCGCTCCGCATCCGTGAAATCACGGATTTCCTGAACACCGAAATTCCAGATGGCTGTATCGATATGCGCATGCACAGCGTGCCCAACCGGACTAACATCAGCCGGACCATGCCAAGCCGTACGTATGCCGAACCACTCACCTAACCGGGCAACTTTCATAGCTGGTGTCAATCCACCAATCTGTGAAATATGACACCGAATGAAGTCAAAATAACGATTAGCCATCGGCTCGAGGAATTCATTGATGTTATTGAAAAGCTCACCCATGGCGATTGGCACATTCGTGCTCTGCCTAATCTCCTTAAACCAACCCATGTTCTCAGGCGATACTGGATCTTCAAGGAAGAACGGACGATAAGGCGCTATGTTATTCATCAGGGTAATGGCTTCCATCGGCTGGATCTTCTCGTGTATGTCGTGCATCAATTCGATTTCATCACCGCACACTTTTCTAACGGTCTCAAATACCTTAGGCATTGTTCGCAAGTAAGCTGGGATATCCATGTAACGATCTCCTGCATAGCCATAACCTGCAGCCTGAAAATCGCCCTGAGCATTGCCTCCACCCGATGTCCCCATCCGAACGTAACGGAATCCCTGCTCCATACGCTGCTGTACCTGTTCGGCGACTTCCTCGGGGGTTGATCCTCCTGCTCCTGCGTATGCTGGAACCGCAAATCTCGATCTTCCACCAAGTAGTTGGTAAACGGGCATATTAGCCCGTTTACCTTTGATGTCCCATAACGCCTGGTCCATTCCACTAATGGCGTTATTCAATACCGGGCCATTACGCCAATAGGAATCGATATAGAACGAATTCCACATATCCTCAATGTTGTCAACATCCTTCCCAATACAAAATGGTTTCAGGTATTTTTCGATTGCGGTTACTACAGCGCCTGCACGCTGTGTGAATGTAGCACATCCTAAACCATACAACCCCGGCTCGGACGTCTCAATTTTTACAACAACCAAATTGGCTCTGTTTGGCGCGGTGGCTATTGCTTTGACATCCCTGATTGTTACCTTAGCCATTCCTCTGCCGTAGTTTGGGGTTTCCCCCACGGCACCCTGTGCACGTGACTGCCCAAATAGTCCCATAGCTCCGGTTGCGGAGCAAATACCGAGCGCTTTTAATAAATCCCTGCGATCCATGTTGCTTGTTGTCTTCATAATTATGCGTTGTTATAATTTGTTATTGATTTCCATATTGCTATTCAGGCAATGCAAATGCGATATAATAATGACCTGCCTGCTGGCCCCGCGCACCACCGGCCGCGATGGCAATGTATTGCCGGTCGTTTACCGCATAGGTGACCGGCGTGGCAAACCCGCCGGCGGGAAGTTGATATTCCCATACAACCTCCCCCGTTTTCTTATTGAATGCACGGATCCGTTCATCTTTTGTACCTGCAATAAAAACAAGTCCGCCAGCTGTAACAATTGGCCCGCCATAACTTTCCGTCCCGGTAATCGGTATCCCTTTTTCAGTAAGCTCGGGAAATTCACCCAGTGGGACGCGCCATAGGTATTCGCCAGTACGCAGATCAATTGCATTCAGTGTGCCCCACGGAGGTTTTATTCCCGGGTACCCGTCAGGGTCGAACAACTTGGTCCAGGCTTTGATCACATACCTTGGCTGGAATCCGAAAGCACTATCAGCGACATCGGTAGTAATGCTAACTACTTCATTCCGTTCATTTAGAATAGAAGCCGGTGGCTCAGGCGAGGTCCCGTCCCACAGAAAATCTACAATCGCTTGCCGATCATATGCCGACAGGTGCTGGAAAGATGGCATTCGGCCCACACCATTAGTAACCGTATTAAGCAGCTGCAGGCGGCTAAACTGGTTCTTCACATTACTGATATTGGGAAAATCAGTTCCGTTTCCTTTACGGTCGACACCATGGCATGCTGCGCAATTAGCAGCATAAAGTGCACTACCTGAAAGTAGCTCCCCGGTATTGCGCTTATTGTATTGAGGATTCTCAACCATTTCGAGGATCCACGGATTATCATTCGAATTTTGGTATAATATGCCATCAGGATCAACCGCGTTCCCTCCCCACTCAGCACCACCACTATACCCAAACAATAGCGTACCACCCTCTCTTGGAGGGGTATACATATGATCGGTACGGTATTGCTCATAGATTTTCCGGGTATACTCACGGGCAGTTTCCGAGATATCCGATATATCATCTTCGGTATAAACCTGCCGCGAAAAAGGCTTCGGCTTTGTTGGGAATTTCTGTGTCGGCCACGGTGTTTCCCCTGGCAACCCCTCAGTAGACACCGGCAATTCTTCTATTGGGAAAAGTGATTCACCTGTTTCACTATCCAGCACATATACAAATCCCTCTTTTGTAGCCTGTACCACTACATTCTGCTGCTTTCCATTATGCTCAATCGACGCAAAATTGGGCGGAAGCGGAATATCACGATCCCAAAGATCATGGCTTACGGTCTGGAAAAACCATTTTAAGCGGCCGTCATTGGCATCCAGGGCAAGGATACAATTTGCAAATAGATTTTGGCCAGGCCGGTTACCTCCGTAAAAATCAGCCGCTGGCGAGCCGGTACCGAGAAAAACCACACCTTTCGCTTCATCGAGTACCATACCCGACCAGCTGTTGGCCCCGCCGATTTCCTGATGTGCTGCAGCGGGCCATGTTTCAAAACCAGGTTCACCGGGATGTGGTATAGTCCGGAAAACCCACTCCAGTTTTCCAGTAACGACATTGAATGCACGGATATGCCCTGGTGCAGCATCACCGGATTCGGAAACAGCCGATCCGATAATCAGCGTGTTCTTATAGATAACACCCGGCGAAGTTGCCCGGACACGTGCGTTGCTGATGTCCTTTTTCAGGTCTGTCGACAGCCCTTCACGCAGATCGACAACGCCTTTCGTTCCAAAGGTCGGTATCAATTTACCGGTTTTGGCATCGATGCCATAAAGTTCAGCTTCAACCGTATAAAAAATACGTTTGTCGGTGCCGTTTTCCCAGTACATCACACCGCGGTTTCGATTCCCTTCGATTGGCGGTGAAAATTCCCAAAGTGCCTCACCCGTTGCCGCATTAACGGCAAAAAGTGCCAGCTCAGGGGTGGTACCATACAGCACACCGTCCATGACAACCGGTTGGCATTGTATCTCCCGGATGCGCTGCCCGGAAGCCGCGGAATCCAATGGGTCTCGCGCCTGATACATCCATGCGACTTCCAGATCGCGGACATTTCCCAGGTTAATCTGGTCGAGGGGCGAATACCGGTTTCCCGCTTTGTTACCTCCGTAGGCGGGCCAGTTATCGCCCGTCTGATACAGCGATGAACCCGGGTTATCGCAGGCAGAAACACTAAGTACAGCGAAGGACGCATATAAGAATACTTTGTTCATTGTGATGAGTGGATTACAACGTGTAATATGCATAAGTGATGGTCCATGAGAAAGATTCGCCCGGCCCGACGTTCACCTCGATATAAGGTTCGGGGCAAAGCGTTTTGGCGGCCGACCAGAAATCCAGCTTAGTGATCGGCCGATCACAGGTAATCCGGACACCCACGCCTGTGTTCCTGTTTTCGATGGTGATATCGTTGTCTGCGGCTATTGGCCGGTAGCCCGTAATGTATCGTAGGTTGGGGTGGTCTGTCGGACCTAATGCCTTGATAAACCTGATCTCTCTACCCTCAATTGTTGCGAATGGCGCAAGTCTGTTAGTCTGCGCGCTAATCGCAAAAGGAAAGCGGACCACATATCCCGGGCCGATGCTGTCCTGGTCTATGACAAAGAAGTTATGGTCAAACACCTGGCTTTCCATGGTTTCCGTCCCTTCATTTATCAGCATATGCGTAATAACCATCCTATTTTCGACCAGCCGGATTACCTTCTTATATTCATAAGGAAATGGACCCCTGCGCAATACGTGGGTAAATGAAATGCAATCTTCACCGGTGTCGACATCCCACGTCCCATGATCAACAATGGGATAAGGCTTAGCAAAATGATAAGGCAGTGTATCCAATTTGTTTAGTGCGCCAACACCAACCTTTATAAACGGCCCGCCCACGTTGGCCTCCGCGTAACCGATAGGGTCAAATGCCTCAACTGGTCCGACGATGGCATCATGGACATACGGATCGTAGGTTTCAAACCATTGCCCAAAAAAAGTGTGCCCTTTGTATTTTAACTCGGGCATTACTCCCGACCAGTCGAACCGCCCGCCACGATAATACCCGTTCGTCGGATCGGGCAGGTAGACCACTGCTTCAAGGATGCCGTTTGAAAGCCGTGCTTCCGGTGGCGGCACCTGCGCCCGGCACGCATTGCACAACCCAATCAGTCCGATCGAGGTCAGCAGTATTTTCATTAACGCATTCATATTTTTGAAAAGCTAAAGCAGCCTATAGAGTCATGTAGCTATCACCGGATGGCTGCTTTAACGAGTATGCACGTGTGTGGATCATGTAACTTAATAACCAGGATTCTGATCAGCAAACTCAATAGCCGGATTGGTTTCGATTTCCAGCGTCGGAATGGGTTGTGCATAATCCGTATCTTCCCAGTTTATGCTGCCACCGCGGACACTTTCATAATAGGCGGCTTCTGCTGCACCTGTCTGCCAGCGTCGGGTATCAAACCATTTATGACCTTCGCCGAAAAGTTCAGCAAATCGTTCATATTTGAGCGGATCATTTTGCAATACCGGATCATTGGCCATGGTCTGACTGGTCAAACTGGCATAATCCACCGGAGAAGGGGCATCCACCGGATAATCGTAAGCCCGCCTTTTCACCTTGTTGACAAACTCCAGGCCGAGCACAGGGTCTCCGGTCTCAATAAGCGCCTCCGCGTACAATAAGTACACATCGGCAAGCCTCAGGAAATAAATATTCGCCCCGAAATTCCGCACGGAAGTCTGGTTGTTCTTTAAGTATACGTACTTGCGGAAACTCCAGGCATCCATTTGAACCTCGACGCCGTCATGGTAATGGGAAATTGCACGCTGTATGCCTCCTACTGTCATAAAATCGACATAGGGCTGCAGCATGGCTACCCATAATCGGGGGTCCACGGATTTATTTTCCCGGACCGCGTTCGCCTCATCAACATAGCCTGCACGCACGTTATTGGCATTTGCCTCAGTGACACCGGCATCGAAATAGTGGGCCAGGCCATAGCCAAAGCGTCTGAGGTTCTTCCGATGGGGAAATGCGTTTGACCATCCCGATCCAACAGGCGACCCGGCGTCGTTTGCCCACGAAGGTGCAATGATCATTCCGATCCAGGAACCCGTTGTCAGATCGGTGTTCGCATTGCCGCCAACATCATCTGTCAGCGGGATTTCAATCAGGGACTCGGAGTTAAATTCATTTTCACCATTGAACATATCCTTATATACCTGAAAGGGCACCAAGGACTTGCCGCTGTTTTCAACAACATCCTGTAAATAGGTTCGGGCTGATTGCCAATCATCCGTAAAGGCATACACTTTACCCAAAAATGCACGGATTGACCAGACATTGACTTTATAAATATCTGCACCGCTCCAGGAAGTGTTTTCAAGCAATGATTCGGCTTGCTTCAGTTCGCCAATAATAAAATCCCAGACCTCCCCTACGGATGAGCGTCCAATCGCTGTTTCGTCATTAGAACCGGCAACCGTGGTAATCAGCGGCACACCTGCTCCATCCCTGCCCTGCCCATCAATAATAAAGGTTTCGCCCCAAATCGATATCAGGTTAAAATAAAACCATGCCCGGAGGTAATGTGCCTGGCCTTCAAATGTATTCAGCTGCTCCGGGGTCACCCCATGGGCATCCTCCGTCCGGAACCGTTCAACAATTTCCAAAATGGTATTGGCGCGTTGCACCCCTTTGTAGGAATCATTCCAGGTATCCTGAAGAAATGGATCGGATGCCCGTGTATCGTTCTGAGCAAGGTTGATCCAGGTCTGTGTACCCAGCCAGGCCATGTCCTGTGTATGGTCCCAGCAAAAAAGGTTCTTAGCAAGCATGGTATGGCCATATAAGCCAAAAGCGTGCTGCGTGCCGTATGCTCCCTGGAGCAGCTGTTCGATATCAGCGGCTGAAGTCGGGTAATTTGACTCCACCAGGTTATTCGGGTCTTCAAGCTCTAAGAAGTCTGTGCTACAGCCGAGTAATAATCCGGTCATCAGCAGTACTATGTATTTTTTCATGGTGTTTCTTTAAGTTGTTACGATGATTTACCTGTTGCGCCTAAAAGCCTAATTTGACACCCAAAGAGACAAATCGTGTCTGAGGATAGCGGCTATTGTTATCAATGCCCCTCGCCGTAATCCCTTCTCCGAGTACTTCAGGATCAGTTCCGGTATAGTTGGTCAGGGTGAAAACATTCTGCGCCATAACGTAAATGCTTGCCGACGTCATGTTCAGCTTCTCCAGGAAATCCCCGGAAAAATTATACCCAAGCTGTATGTTGCGGAGTTTGAGGTAAGAGGCATTCTCTACGAAGTAACTGGATATCTTGGTATAATTGGCATTGGGATCCCGAACATAGTCGCCTGCCCCATTGGTAAACCCAAGCCTTGGCCGGTCTGTCAACCCATTGCCATCAAAGAAAGATGCATCAAATACCGCTGGGGAAGTATTGTAGTCGCCCGCCAGAAAATCAGAGTAATGTCGGTTCGCATTATAGATATCCATATCAAATACACCCTGAAAGGCCATGGAAAGATCAAACCGCTTATAGTTAAAGCTGAAATTGAGTCCATAATTGAATTTTGGCCATGGATTCCCGATAAAATCACGGTCTTCCTCGGTGATAATCCCGTCACCGTTGACATCACGGTAGATCAGGTCACCTGCTCCGGCACCGGTCTGCGTGATGCCACGGTCAGCTACTTCCTGATCCGTCGCAAAAATACCGTCGACAACATAGCCATAAAATTGGCTAAGTGGTTGGCCGGGAACAGTCCGGGAAATCAGGTTAGACAAATATTGCCCTCCCTCGCCGGCATTGATCGCCTGGCTCGACGTACCGTCGAGACTGATTACCTTGTTCTCATTATATGATCCGTTAGCCCCTAAATTCATCGTCAGATCACCTATCGATGCCTGATAGTTTACACCAAGCTCAACACCCTGGTTACTCAATTCGCCGATGTTGGTAAACACTGGATTTCCATCATATCCAGCTGATAGCGGCACGGGAACGGCATAGATCATATCCTGGGTAATACGCCGATACCAGTCCGCCGTCACCGTCAGTCGATTAGTCAGGAAGGAAATATCCACGCCCACATCGGTGGTCTTTACTTCTTCCCATTTGATCCGCGGATTGGGCATAGACAGGTTACGGCCATAGGATTGGACCTTGGATCCGTCCGCTAAACCGGTAATGTTCTGCGGTCCGAATGACCCCTGATATAAATATTGCGGAATTGCGCCGATATTCCCCAACAATCCATAACTGGCACGGAGCTGCAGGGAAGAAATGGCATCCACGTTAAAAAATGGTTCCTCGCTGATCCGCCACCCGGCAGAAAATGCGGGAAATATCCCCCATTTATTTTCTGCGCCAAACCGGTCGGAACCGTCCCTGCGGATGGTAGCAGAAAAGAGGTATTTATTGTTAAAGGAATAATTAACCCGGCCAAATTGCGAAAGCAACCGTGAGTCCGGAAACAAACCACCGGTAACACGCTGTGTCTCAAGCGCAGTATTCAAAAAGAACGATTGTGTCTCATTTACTGCGAAATCAACCGCATAACCTTCCATATAATGACGGTCTTCACGGTAAACCTCGTAGCCCGCCAATGCCTTAATATCGTGCAGGCCGAAGGTTTTAGTATAGTTTAATACAAAGTTTGCCGTATAATTTTCCCATGCAGTGAAGGTTTTAGTTAGGTTTGCCGGACCGGTTTGGGCACCTGTATTGTAAGCCTCATTGAAGAGGGAATACTGGCTGCTGCCAATGGACGCACCGAGTGTTGCACGGAAACTGAGCCCGTCCAGTATTTTATAATCAAGGTAAACGTTGCCTTCTATAGCATGCTCACCGGTGCCTCCGTGTGCGCCCAATGTGCGCTGTGCAGGGTTCCTGCCGTTAAAATAACCACCTGCAGGGGAATCACCCCACGCGCCATCCGCATCCCGGACAGCCATGGACGGGACCGACCGGAAATAAGTGCCGCCCGCCTCGGGCGGATTGGAATAACTCCGGTAAAGATACACGGTCTCCCCTACCCTTAATTTCGGACCGAGGATGTAGTCCGAATTCAACCGCAGCGTATAACGTTCGAAGGAATTGTCCAGTCGGACTCCTTTTTGCCGGAAATAATTACCGGACACATAATAGTTCGCCTTATCCGAGGCCCCATTAAGTGACAGGGAATAATTCTGGTCAGCGCCCGGATTAAACAGCACATCTGTCCAGTTTACATCGGGTAATTCCGCCGGGTTACCCCAGGCCGATACGTCCGCACCAAAAGCCCGGCGGGCCCTGAAATACTGCTCGGTATTCAACAACGGGATCACATTAATGGCATTCCGTATGCCGTAATAACCGTCGAAATTCACATTAATCTTTTCCTGGGCCCGCGCGCCGCGCTTGGTCTGTATCAATACCACGCCGCCCGCAGCCTGGGCACCGTAAATAGCTGCCGCGCTGGCATCCTTCAGGATTTCGATTGATTCAATATCCTGGTTATTAAAACTATAGTTAGTACCCATGCGAATACCGTCCACGATAAATAAAGGCGGCATCCCGTTCACAGATCCTCCACCGCGGATCACAATATCGGAGGTTGCGCCCGGTTCACCGGACCCGGTAACGACCTGCACGCCGGATACACGCCCCTGGAGTGTTTCAGCCACACTGGTAGCGGGAAGATTATTAATATCTTCCGCATTCACTGTGGATACTGCGCCCGTTAAATCAGACTTCTGCTGTGAGGCATAGCCTAACACAATAATCTCACTTAATGCTTGGACATCGTCCAACAGGGTCACATGGAGGGACCGCTGGTTTCCCACTATAATTTCCTGTTTGGTATAACCTACGGAGGTAAACACCAGTACCGCCTCATTCCCTGAAACCGTAATCGTATAGCTGCCTTCGTTATTGGTACCGACACCATTACCCGTACCGGCTTCCATGACTGAAACGTTCGGTATGGGGTTTCCACCTTCGTCCTTGACGGTACCACTTACCGCGACCTGGACGGCCTGATTCGGTGCCTCTTCAATTCGGGCACTTCCCCGGGAAACATTGGATACATTCTTTTTTAAAACAATCTGATTTTTTACCGTGGTGAATGACACTGAACCATCGTTGAAAATCATTTTCAGAATTTTCTCAATGGGCATTTGATTCACGTGTAATGATACTTTTCGGTTAAGGTCAATTTCTTCCGTTTTGTAAAAAAAGGAGAAGTCGCTCTGGGATTCAATCTGGTTAAGCACATACGCCATGGTTGCGTTATTTACATTTAATGTAATCTTATCATCCTGCGGATGTGATTCAGCGTAAAATCCCATAAACAAAAGTACTGGCAGCACCAGGTACCTCCTTTTCATAAACAGCTTAATAAGACGCTCGCCGCTGTGCCGGAAAGCCGACTTGTTTTTTTGCATAATGGTCAATTTAAATAAGGGTCAAAAATTGGTTTCATTTGTACAGAGGTGTAATAGCTAGGGTATCATTTATTTTCCATGGCATTTATTGATAGATAAAAATTGGTTCCTTCAGCAGCGCATTGGCGCGCTGTCAATAGTAAGTACCAAAAGACAAGCACCGGTACATGTCATTCCGCATTTTTTTTATTAATTAAAAGATAAGGCTTGTCAGACGTGAAATACAGGGGTCAGAAAATCAGCAGGAAAAAGAGAAGCAATATAATCTCCTGGGGATAAAGCTCCTGCCTGATGAACTTAAGCGCTTTACTGATTTGGTTTTTTACCGCTTGCTCCGTAACGCCCAGTTCCAGTGCAATTTCTTTATTCGATTTAAAATCGTAGCGGCTCATTACAAATACTTGTTGGCATTTCGGGGAAAGCTTATTAACCCGGTCACGGATGAGCGCTTCCAGCTCGGCTAATTCAAGGTGTTGGGAAACATCAAGGGAAACATCAATGATATTCAGTCGCGTCAGGTCCTCGTCGGAAATCCGCTGGCTGCGCATATGTTTAAGCAGTTGAAACTTGACCGACTGAAAAAGGTAGGGTTTAATATTGGTAATCTGCGCTGTTTTCCGCTTAGACCAAAAATCAACGAAAACATCCTGAATAATATCTTCACATACGTCCTGTTTATGGAGTACATTGGCAGCATACGTAAACATACGCTTGGAATAACGATTATAAATTTCTTCAAACGCGGCGGTTTCGTCGTTGCGCATCAACTCCCACAACGCCTGATCGGTATACCTATCATCCATTTTCGCTCAAAATTTGATCTTTCAGAATCAATTCTGTCATGTTCCTTACCTATTACTCCAAGCATGAAGGGTCCAGACGGATTACTTCCGCTGTTTCAAGCGCCGGATTATAGCTTAAAACTGGTCAGCATGCCATTTACTAATTTCCACTAAAGTGGGTCTAATAGCCTATATCGCCCGCAATGCACAGTGCAGTACATCGAGACGATACTTGTCCACCATTAATATTGCCGTTCAATCTAAACGACCATACACAATACCTGTTTGTGTAGGTTATATTGGTTCTTAATTTATAATTACCCGATCTTCCGCGATACGGAAATCAAATCCCGCACTAGCCCTGAATGTTTCCAATAAGTCAGCCAGCGTTTCATCCTTAAACTTCCCATTAAACCGGGTTGCGCCCAGTGCCGGATCGTTATTCTGAATAACCACATTATATTTCCGCTCAATCTTCTTTATAATTTCAGCGAAGGCCTCATTATTGAATATTAACAGGCCCTGCCGCCAGCCCGTATAGTCTGTCACATCAACTTCCTCCACCGCGATATTTCCCGAAACCAGCGTCGCCTTCTGCCCCGGGACAAGTACCCTGGAATTCTGCTGATCCTCGTTACCATGTTCAGTTACTGATACACTGCCTTCCAATAATACGGTGTGGCTTACCGAACCGGTATACGAACTCACCACAAAATGAGTACCCAGCACCCGGATATCCAAGTCATTGGCATTGACGATAAACGGGCGGTTTTTATCCTTGGCAACTTCAAAATAGGCCTCTCCCTTTAAAAAGACCTGCCGGTCGGAATCCGCAATAAAATTTACCGGAAACCGAAAAACCGTACCTGAATTCAGGTGGACGGAAGTTCCATCTGAAAGAATCAGTTTAAAGGTTTTGCCCATCGGTACAATCAGCTCGTGATACACCGGTTCACCGGTAGTATTACCCGATTGATAAACTACCACATCGCCCTGTTGGGAAGCGATGGGTTCACCGGCCGCATTACGGATTTCACCATTCACCCCCATATCGAGCTCGTTATAGGTATCCGCACTCGTTTTCAGCACAATTTTATCCAGCTGGGTGGCCGGCTGATTATGATGACTGTTTACGCCTTTCCACCACCAAAGCCCGATTGCCAAGCCGGCTAACACCGCGGCATATTTCAATATACCGGCCCACCGATGGCTAAAGATGCCACGGGACCTGTTACGCCGTTGCCGGTCTTCCATTTTGGCATGGATACCTGCCAGGATCTTTCGCTGGGTTGGCTCATCGAATTCAGCATCCGGCCACGTGTCGCGCTCCTGAAACGAGTCTAAAAACCGCTCCAATAGCTCTCGTTCCCGGGGAGAACAGGTTCCCCGAATATATTTATCAAAAAGCACTTTTGCCCGTTTCGCATCCATGTGTACTTCCGCTTAATATAGATAAGTACCAAAAGCCGCCCATTGGTACACGTCGCATCTTCATTTTTTTTTTCGCTCCGATGCCCGCCCATTTACCGATAATCCCCGATTATTTTTGATACATTCGCTGTTTAGCCACCGAAATCCCACCGCAGCCAGTACGAGGGAAAGGTGGTAAATGGCAGCAATCAATGATACGGCATACCGACATAAGTGAGGGCAACTTACGAAGTTTAATCCGGAAAAAACAGATTTCCTGGGGCGGTAATGGTGCATTGAAGATTTATGGTACACTGCGGTGCGGATCAGGGAAAAATATGAAAAGGGAAAACCGGGTATTCTTTTGTTCCGAGGAGGAAGCCCGGCAACAGGGATACCGGCCATGCGGGAACTGCATGAAAACGGCGTACCGCAACTGGAAAAAGAATCACCGGATATGAATATAGTAACACATCTCCTGGGTAACAATAAAGTCGCCGAGGTTGTCACCGACGAAATCCTGCTGCACCATGCCGCTGACGGCCTGGATCTAATGGGAAACCTGTATTATCAGGGATTCGACAGCATTGTTATCCATCAAAAAAATATCACACCTGCCTTTTTCGATCTGCAAAACGGTATTGCGGGGGAACTACTGCAAAAGTTTTCCAATTATCGTGTGCGTCTGGCCATTGTAGGTGATTTCGACCGGTTCCCATCCAAAAGCCTGCGCGACTTTATTTACGAAAGCAATAAGGGACGGATCGTTAATTTCGTTGCCTCAACCGAAGCGGCATTGGAAAAATTGGCGCTGCGGTAGCCAATCGCTTCCCGCTCAGCTATCCTGAATATCGGAAGAAAGCTCAGTTATGTGCCGCTGGATGATTTCGCGGTCCGCGTCCGTGCCGACAGTCTTCAACGCCGCCCGGTAATGGGCCAGCGCCTGCCGGTTATCGATACCGGTGTAGAGGTTGCCCAGCAGTGAGTAGTAGAATAGGTTGCCCGTAAGCTGCAGCTTTTCGGCTTCGGCAATAGCCGTGGCCTTCCCCCGGGCTTTCGCCAGCGCGAACGTACGGTTCAGTGCAGCAATCGGTGAATAGGCAATGGTAAGCAGGTGGTTATATAACGTCAGTATATTTTCCCATTTTTCCTCGGTATCGGCACGCTGCGTATGCCAATAGGCGATCCCCGCTTCCAGGTGGTACCTGGAAACCTGGATGCCGGTGGATGCCGTGTTCAGGTAATGTTGACCCTGCTCGATCAATGCCTTGTCCCACCGCGTGTCATCTTGGTCGCGATAGAGGATAATCTCCCCGTGGGCGCCTGTCCGAGCGTCAAAACGGGAAGCATGGAAGCACATAAGGGCCATAAGGGCATGGACTGCCGGCGTGGCGGTACGCCTGTTAGCAATCAGCTGATCACACAACCGCATAGCCTCGGCGCAGAACTCCTGGCGCAGGACGGTATGGTGCGAGGTAGAATAATACCCTTCGGAAAACAGCAGGTAGATGGTGGTGAGTACCACTTCAAGCCGCGCATCAATTGCGGACAGCGAAGGCTGTTCAATTTTGATTGCCGCGGCTTTCAGTTTATCCTTTGCCCGGTTGATCCGTTTATAGATCACCTCCTTATTGGTAAGGAATGCGTCAGCAATTTCCTGGATCCCAAAGCCGCACAGCAGATTCAGCGCCAGCGCAATCTGCGATGCTGTCGAAACCGCGGGATCGCAGACCGTGAACAGCATGGCCAGCTGGCTATCGGCGATGTGTTTTTCGGAAAAGTCAACTTCCAATGTATCGGCGGCATCCGTTTCATAGGTGATGGCAGGTGCCAGTTTCTGCTCAAATAACAGGTGCCGTTTCAGCTGGTTCCTTGTCTTATTTTTGGCCACGGTATAAAGCCAAGCCGTGGGGTTTGCCGGAACACCGTCCAGGCTCCACGTTTCCGTTGCCGTCAAAAACGTATCCGAAACAATATCTTCTGCCACCTCAATGTGGGAGATACCGAACAAACGGCACAGCACGGAAACCATCTTCCGGTATTCCGTACGGAATAAGTGGGGTATCAATACGTGGTTGTCCATCATCCCTTAATCATGCCAGGGAGCTGCGCAGTGCTTCAGATCCCTGGCAATCAGGTAAATACAACACTATCCAGCCGTCAGCGCCATGCGTACCTCCACGGTTGCACCCCATTTCAGTACCGGGCAGCCTTTTGCAATTTCCACGGCGTCGTCATAACTCTCGGCCCGGATCAGGACCAGGCCACCGATGGATTCCTTGATTTCGGCATAGGGCCCGTCTGTCACGGTATCTGAAGTGACCACACGGCCACCCAGGTCCCATCGCTTGGGCGGTGCCACCAGTTTGTTCTGTGCAGCAATACTGCCGATCCAATCCTGGAATGGTTTGATGGCCTCCTGCATCTGTTCAGGAGAGGGTTTAGCGTCTTTGCTTTTGAGATCCCGATGGATCGCGATTAAAAACTCGTTCATGACATTCGTTTTTTATAGGTAATTAATGTATTCAAGCGCATACGGTATACGCAAATATAAACTTATCCAAACTGTCCCGCACGGTACATCCCCGGTTCATTGTAAAAGGCATGGTTAATCCGGTTCCAGGTGTTAATCGTGGTAATGGCCAGCGTCAGGTCAATTACCTCCCGGTCGCTGAACACAGCGGTTACTTCGTTGTATAGTGCATCCGGTGCAGCACATGCGGTAACTGCCTCCGCCCAGGCTAGGGCTGCCCGTTCACGGTCGGTGTAGTACGGCGACTCGCGCCAGGCGCTTAACCCATATAACCGCTGTTCAGTTTCGCCTTCGGCACGGGCATCCTTATGGTGCATGTCCAGGCAATAAGCGCATTGGTTCAGCTGCGACACCCGAAAATAAATCAGGTTCAGGAGGGGTTGTCCGACCGGGGATTTCTTCAGATAGGCACCAATGCCGAAGAGGGCCCTTAATGCTTCCTGTCCTTGTTCTTGGATATTGATCCGTTGTTCCATGAGTATAAAATTTAAAAATGAATTATACCCCAATGACAATCGAACCGCTGGAATTGGACAAACACAAAAAAATAATCAATTCCGCCAGCATTTACCGGCATCCAGCCGCATACAATTGCTTATTTAGAATTAATTTAAATTTCCTCTTGACATATTCCGATCAAGCGCTATCTTTGGACCTTAATTATAATTAGTCTAAATAATGTATTGCTTCAATCATCTTCAACACATACGGAAACAGGTCACCCGAAAATACTATGCCACGTGGGGCTTACTGTTGATCGGCGTTCATATCGCGATTGCACAGACGGGTTTCCGCATATCCGGCACAGTAACAGACAACACGGGCAACGCCGCCATCGGCGCAACGGTAAAGCTGGATAACCGCATCACCACAACCGATGAAAACGGGGTCTATGAATTCCAGGACGTGCCGGGCGGCAGCTACCTGCTAACCATTGCCCACATCGGCAGTATACTGCTGGAGCGGCAGGTAACCGTCAATCGCCAGTTAACCGAAAATTTCAATCTGGAGGAAGACATCGCTTATATCGATGAAGTCGAGGTCTTCGGCCGCACCAAAGTAGAGGAGGTAAACCGGCAGTCCTACAATGTAACGGCCATCAAAGCGACGGCACTGCACAACTCGACATTGGACCTTTCGCATGCGCTCGACCGGGTGTCGGGGATACGCGTGCGGGAAACCGGTGGTGTAGGATCCAATTTCAACTTTTCATTGAACGGCTTTTCGGGTAACCGGGTGAAGTTTTTCATCGATGGAATTCCCATGGATAATTTCGGCTCTTCCTTTCAGATCAATAACATTCCCATCAACCTCGCCGAGCGGATCGAGGTATATAAAGGGGTTGTTCCCATCTGGCTGGGCTCCGATGCGCTCGGGGGAGCGGTCAATATCGTAACGGCCAGCAATACGAAAAGCTACCTGGATGTCTCCTACTCCTATGGCTCGTTCAACACACACCGCAGCGTAATCAATGCCGGTTACACGGCACGGAATGGGTTTACCATTCAGGTCAATGCCTTCCAGAACTATTCGGACAACGATTACAGGGTGCAGTTGGATGTCGCCGATATCAATACCGGCCAATATTACCCCGGCCAAACCGTCCGCCGCTTTCACGACCAGTATCACAACGAAACGATAATCGCCAACGTCGGGGTAGTGAACCGCCCGTTTGCCGACCGGCTGATGCTGGGTATAGCACTCGGACGCAATTACAAGGAAATCCAGACCGGAGCAAGGATGGTATCCACCTTTGGCGCATGGCACCGCCGCGGCACTTTGTTGATGCCAACATTAAAATACCAAAAGAAAGACCTCCTGGTAACGGGCCTGGACGTAACGGTTAATGCCAATTACAACTTCGGGAAAGAACAGAACATTGACACACTCTTCCGCCGATACGACTGGTTCGGTAATTATAAAGAATTTAACGGCAACGGTGGCGAACGTTCCCGCAGCCTGTATAAATACGGGAATAACAACGGGCTAGTCACCGCTACCTTTAACTACGCCCCTACCGAGCGCCATGCCTTTACATTAAACAATGTTTTTTCCACGTTTGACCGAAAAGGATTCGACCGGACACGCCCGCAAAGCGAAGAATATGCCCAGCCACAGCTTACAAACAAGAATGTACTCGGCGTCGGATACAAATACGATCCCAACCCCCACTGGAGCGTCTCCCTCTTCGGAAAGTTCATTTCGCAATATGCAAAGACAGGCCGACTGTTCAGTCCGACAGGCGACTGGAACGATGAATATTACCGGGAAGAGGTTAAGCGGACCAGTAAGCCGGGATATGGGGCGGCCGTCAGCTATTTTTTCAGTCCCAACCTGCAATTAAAAGCGTCCTATGAACGGAGCAACCGCCTTCCGGAAAATGAAGATTTTTTCGGCGATTACGAAAACCTGGAAAGCAACTTCGACCTGAAACCCGAGAGCAGCGATAACGCTAACCTGGGAATTATGTACGACTTTTCCGTAAACCGCCATCACCGGTTTTCACTCTCGGGAAATGCCATTTACCGCTATGCCACGGATTATATTTTTTATGTACTCAATAATAACCAGTCGAAACTGGTTGCCCAGAACCTGGAGGGTGTATCCAACCTGGGTGGCGATGCAGAAGTACGTTATTCGTATAAAAACCGCTTGACACTAGGTGCAAACCTAACATACCAGAACATCCTGAACCGCCAAAAATACGAGCCGAATTATACCGGTGTAAGTCCGGTGTATAAAGACAGAATGCCCAATATTCCCTTCCTGTTTGGCAATGCAGATGCTTCGGTCTTCTTCAACAACTTCGTTAAAGCCGGCAATACACTCAGCATTGGTTATAATCTGTTGTACGTACATGCATTTTACCTGTATTGGCCAAGCCGCGGGTCAGGGAAGTTCGACGTACCCCGCCAGCTCGCGCACGATGCCAACATCGTATACACCCTGCAAGACGGCCGTTACAATATTGCACTGGAATGCAAGAACCTGACGGATGCACTGCTTTACGACAATTACAGCCTGCAGAAACCCAGCCGTGGTTTTTACCTCAAATTCCGGTATTTCATTACCGCCCTCCATTAATACATTATATACGCCATTACTCATAAATAACTCAAATAAAGATGAAAATTTCAACACATTACTACGCATGGACAGCCTTAAGCCTGGCTATTTCGCTGGGTGCCTGCTCCAAAAATGACAGTATTGACAACAATACCGGAAAAACGAAAGGCAGCTACATCGTCGCCGTTACCCCGGTGGCCACCACCGGGGTTGCCGACTACCTGATTAATGCGCCATCACTGGATAACGGCACCATTTCCACCGCCGGGAATGGACTGGAACAGGATGGTACCTACCGGTATTACGTAACGCATAACAATAAATTTTTCAGCATGCTGTATGGCCAGGGAAATCCCGGTGCGGTGACGGCCTACGATCTGCGCGACGGTTCTTTGAACAAGCTGACTAATTTCCAGACCGAAACGGTACAGGCTTTTGCCCCCGCCGACCAGGACGTCCTGCTCATTAAGAACTCACGTAACCTCGCGTCTCCGGTAAGCCACTGGTACCAGGTCAATACCGATCAGCTGCTCATTACCGGTGAAGGGCAGTTTGATTCGGAAAAGCTGGCCGGCAATGGCGAACTGGCACACATCAGCTGGATCAAACAAGTGGGCAACAAGGTGTTTGCACCCTACTTTTGCATCAAAGCAACCGATGAGGGAGGCTGGGACACCGACTACCCCGACAGCGCCTGGATTGCGGTATTCGACTATCCCGAAATGACACTCAACAAAGTGATCCGCGACAACCGCACTAGCAATATCGGCTATTATTTCGAAGGGGGGATGGCGTTGGATGAACAGGGTGATTTATACGCCTTTTCGGCCTCAAATACGATTAAAAAGCAGCAATTTAACTCCAGCAAACCATCAGCTATCGTGCGGATAAATGCCGGTACTACAGCTTTTGACCAAAACTACTATTTCAACATCGAGCAGGCTTCGGGCGGATACAGCATCACGGGATGGGTATACGTAGGCAATGGCAATGCAATTGCGCTGATGCAGGCTGCTGCCGATAAAAGCCAATGGGGCGGTGGTAACCGGCTGGCGAGCATCAACCTGGTAAACAAAACATTCGAATGGGTAACCGGAGCGCCCCAGCCAGCCGAAATCACGAGTGTGACCACCAATAATTACACGCCGCTGGATGGAAAAACAGCATACATCGGCATTACCACAGCCGACAGTAAAAGCGTGGTCTATAACGTCAACGCGGCCACGGCTACAGCTACTCCAGGGTTGCAGGTGGAGGGCGGTGTCATCACTGCCGTAAGCAAATTATAGGTTGAAACTAAAAAACAAGAAACAGTTGGCTACCTTGGCTCCGGCCGGGGTAGCCATAATCCAAAAACAATGCACAGTACGGTTTTTCTGATCTTATTCTTTGCCTTTTTTCTCTTTTACAACACCTCGCACCGCATGCGATGGCCCGGGAAAAGCCAATGGATGAAATGGCTGGAGCAACGCCCGGTGCTATCCAGATCACTGGCCGGCCTGCTGATGGCACTGGCCGTGTGGGCGCTGGTTGAACGTGATGGGATCGGTGCCGGTATTTTTTCACTGGTCGTCATCGTGATGGGAATCGGGTGCCTTGTCGTGGTTCTCTTTCCCTATCGATACCTGAATATGTTTTCACTTGCATTGATTTACCTGGCCGCACTGGCCTGTGAATATTTTATTGTATAGCCCATGCCTGCCAACAAAAAATACCTTACAAAATCCCCCTTCCAGCGGTTCATGAAGATTACGGCCGGTTTTGTCGGCGGCTATGCCGTCATGATTTCGGCACACCTCGCGCTGGCATCGGTTTTCAGCAAAGATGCGGTAGTGGCCACCGCCTTTTTCTCGGGCTATATTCTTTGGGCCATCCTGTTGCTCTGCGCCTTCCTGGCCCGGAGCTGGTGGAAAATCTGGCTGATTTACCTGGCAATTACTGCAATATGCTCCCTACCCTATCTCCTTAATCGCTGATCAACATGAATAACCGGAACTATAACATCTATTTTCATACGCATACCATCAGCGGTATTCTGATCTGTGCGATTTTGTATGTAATTTTCTTCGCGGGTTCATTTTCTTTTTTCAAAAAGGAGATACAGGCTTGGGAAAAAGACCAGTCCTACACCCATGCCAGTACGCTGGCTTTCGATTACAACACGCTCATCGATTCCATTGATACCCAATACCACCTTCACGGACGGGATATGGAGCTCTACCTGCAAGCAAACAACTACCAGACGTACGTTAGTCTTACCCCGTCGCAGGATACCGTTGCCAATGCCGCAGGTGCCAAGCCGGCATCCCTCACCTATAACTTTGCCGATCACCGGAAATCAACCTATACCGAGTCGTATGATCTCGGGGAGTTTCTATACCGGCTGCACTTTCTGGCGCAACTCAACGTCGTCCCGCTCCGTGTGGCCGGTCCATTCGGTTACTTTCTGGCCGGACTGGTGTCCTTTCTGTTTTTATTTGCGCTGATCACCGGCCTGCTGCTGCACTGGAATAAAATCGTTTCCAATTTCTATGTATTCAGGCCCTGGTCCAAATGGAAAACCGTGTGGACCGACGTGCATACGGTGCTGGGGGTAATCGGCTATCCCTATCAGTTTATTTACGCGGTGACGGGCATCGTACTGATTTTCAATACCGCCCTGCTTTTGCCATTCAGCGAACTGCTATACCGCGACAATCCGGATCAGCTGTACGATACTGTGTACAATTACAGTAACGAACAGTTTGCCTACCAGGATAAACCCCTGCAAAAACCGGTGGATCTCAACGCGGTGATGCAAAAGATTGACGATCGGTGGCCGGCGACACGGCTCACGAACATACAGATCAAAAACTACGGCGATAGCGGCATGCACCTGATTTTCCGCGGTGCGGCCCACGCCCACACTGATTTTGCCGCTACCGGAAAACTGATTTATAACGTGGCCGGCGATTCCATTGTATACGATAAACCAGCCAATACCGACGCCAGCTACATCGACTGGATCCGTGCCCTGGTATACCGTCTCCATTTTGGTGACTACGGCGGATACCCTTTAAAGATCATTTATTTTGTATTGGGTATCATGGGATGCATCATTATCGCATCCGGCATTATGATCTGGCTGGTTGCCCGGGATAAAAATAACGTAGCCAATCACAAAAGGAAGTTCAACTTCTGGGCAGCCAACGTATTCCTGGCGGTTTGTTTAACGATGTTCCCCGTAACGGCGCTCACCTTCATTGCGGTTAAGGCAACACACCTCTCCGGTCAGGGTTTTCTTTATCCGCTCTATTTTTACAGCTGGCTGGCGCTGTCGGTCTACTACATTGCCCGCCGGAATATCCAACGTACTCATGCGGAAACCTTATTGCTGGGGAGCTTGCTGGGCTTCCTCGTGCCGTTGGCCAATGGAATTTTCAGTGATAACTGGCTCTGGAATACCTGGCGTGAGGGCGCAGTGGATATCCTCGCTGTCGACCTGCTCTGGATCACCGTCTCGGCGGTTGGCCTGGTCACTTTCTTTAAAATGAAAACACGGAAACCCAAAGATGCAGTGCGTAAGAACACCGCTACGCCAATGGAGCGGGCCGTAACCCAGGGATAAATGACACGGCACAAACCCCTTTTCCGCAACGCACCGGACAGCCGGACGGACGGCCTGCAAAAAGATATTGCAGCTTATTTTTTCCGTTTTAAAAATCAATTCGTAATATTGAATGCCAATATATACGGGCCTAACGAATTAAATGGTGGTTTACTGAGGGGTAATAACCGGGCTGGCAATAAGCAAGCCCTTTTACCAATTGTCCATTCATGGAGCATTTTGAAAGACAGTTTATCGGATTCCTTGCGGATGGCGACGACCGGTCGGCGTTCGCACTGCTCTATGAAGGGTATTGGGAACCGCTGTTCGTTTATGCCGCCCGGGCAATCCAGAATAAAGAAGATGCTATTGACATCGTGCAGGAAACATTTATCGCATTGTGGGAACAACGCCAGCAAGTACCCACCGTACAATCCCTGAAAGCGTACCTGTTTGCGATTGCCCGTTATAAATCCCTGCAATATATCCGGAAACATATTCACCGCGAAGATTACGCAGACTCCCTCGCTGCTTTCCTGACCCACCACGAACAAAGTCCGGAAGAATTGCTGATGGCCGACGAGTTGCAGCAGCTTATTGATGATGAAATAGGACGATTCCCAAAAAAAATGCGCGTCATTTTTACCCTGAGCCGCCACGAGAACCTTTCCTACAAGGAAATAGCCGAAAAATTACAGCTCTCGGATAAGACAGTAAAGAAACAGATCAGCAACTCGCTGAAACTCCTGCGGTTGAAGATCACCAACCACTACCTGCCACTGCTCGTTTTCCTGATGGTAAATGCGTGGTTCAAATAAACCGCCTACACGCTCCGGCTGCCCCTTAAAAAGCCATTTTAATCCTGAATAACCAATAGGTTAAAAATATTTTAATTTTTCCTACTACCAAACGGTGTTTTATGACACTTACCTATAGCTGACAAAACTAACCAAGGTAATGAAGCAAGAAGACGTATTGGCGTTATTAAAGCGGTACGAGGAGAATACCTGCACCAAGGCGGAGAAAAAACTACTCCTGCAATGGCTGGCCGGGCAAGCGGAACGCGACGAACCGGTATGGCAAAGCGAGGAAGAGCGCATGGCCGTACGGGAGATGCTGTACCATCGCCTGGACCGCACGCTCTTTACGCCGGCATGGTACCGTCGGAAGACGGTGTTACGCCCCGTCGCCGCAGCGTGCTTACTTTGCCTATTCAGTGCCTTGGCGTGGCTGTATGCCGGGCGGCAATCAACAGACCAATACGAACAATTCTATACCAGCGAGGCGGTGGATCCCGGATCCAGCGCGGCATTGCTCACGCTCGCCGACGGCTCAACCATCCGGCTGGATGAAGCGGATAATGGCCTGCTGTCCAATAAAAACGGGGTAATGATCAAAAAAATGGATAACGGCGAACTGGTCTACGAAGTCGACAAATCCATCCCGCTGGATAAAGACGGCAACGTGGCCAAAAATACCATCAGCATCCCCCGTGGCGGCAAATACCAGCTCACGCTTCCCGACGGTTCCAAGGTCTGGCTCAATTCGGGCTCCACGCTGGTGTATCCTGCGGTATTTGTAGGCAAAACAAGGACCGTTACCCTCACCGGGGAGGCTTATTTCGAAGTGGCCCACAACCGCGAGCAGCCGTTTATCGTACAGGCATTGGATAATGAAATCGAGGTAACGGGAACGCATTTTAACATTTCGGCTTATAACGACCAGCAACAGGTAAAGACCACACTGGTCGAAGGCGGTGTCATCGTATCCAAGAATAAAACCCGGCTGGTGCTGGCCCCGGGCCAGCAGGCGATCAGTAACTTCGAAAACGACGAGATCGAAAAACTCAATGTGGATCCGTTTTACGCGCTGGCGTGGACCAAGGGGTATTTCGTATTTGAAGACCAGGACATCAAGACCATCATGAACGATATTGCACGCTGGTACAACGTGGATATTGAATATAAAGGCAAGGGCAACTATAAGAAAATCGGAGGTACCTACCTCCGGTCGAAAGGCCTGCAGGAACTATTGAATCACCTGGAAGCACTCAGTGGCGCGCATTTCCAGTTATCGGAAAGGAGGGTTATCGTAAGCATGTAATTACCCATACCCAAAAAAATTGTTGCCACAAAAAAGCCGGCAATGTGGGCGCATCGCCGGCCAATGCCTGAAAAGTTCAGGACCTGTTTAGGCAACAACGAATTGCTACTAACAATCGCTATTTATTTAACCTAATTGCAAATGTATAAGAAAAATATGGTATTCGTACGGAATAAACACCGTGCGTTATTCAAATCACTTCTTGCCATGAAATTAGCCGTGTTATGCCTATTAATCAGCGTGGTGCAGGTAAATGCCAATGTACTCGCCCAGGAGGTGAGCATCCAGGTAAAGAACGTTTCGTTGCGTGAAGTATTCCGGACCCTCACCAAGCAGACCGGCTATGATTTCCTGTATGTGTCGGAAGACCTGAGGCAGGCAAACCCGGTGACCCTGGACGTAAAACAGCAACCGTTGGATCAGGTACTGAAAAATGTGCTCGCCAACCAGCCGCTAACCTACGAAATTAAGAATACGACGGTATTAATCCATCGGAAACCGACGATGAAGCTCAACGGAGCCGGGGCGAATGTGCCAAGCGCCATGCTGCAACAGGCGGTCTCGGGAACGGTTACCAGTGACGCGGGCGAACCGCTGGAAGGGGTAACGGTCAGTGTACAGGGCACCACTACGGCAACAACAACCAATGCACAGGGTGCTTACCAGCTCAATGCGGCCAGTGGAAATGCGGTATTGGTGTTCTCGATCATTGGCTTTGACAGCCAGCGGATCAACGTAAACGGGCGCAGCACCATAAACGTGCAGCTGGTGACGGCCAATGAAGCGCTGGGCGAAGTGGTGGTAACCGCACTCGGCATCACCCGCGAAAAGAAATCGCTGTCTTATTCCGTCACCGAAGTAGGCGGCGAGGAATTTACCCAGGCCCGTGAAAACAACCTTGGTAATGCCCTTTCGGGCAGGATTGCGGGTGTCAATGCCTCGAGCTCGGCAACCGGACCTGCCGGTTCAAGCCGCGTAATCATCCGCGGTAACGGCTCACTGAGCGGCGATAACCAGCCCCTGTATGTGGTCAACGGCATTCCCATCAATAATGCCAACCAGGGCACACCCGGCACATTTGGCGGGCGTGATATGGGCGATGGCCTCATCAGCATTAACCCCGATGACATCCAGAGCATCTCCGTGCTTAAAGGTGGAACCGCGGCAGCACTTTATGGCTCACGCGCAGCAAACGGTGTCATCCTGATTACGACAAAATCCGGCCGCGCGCAACAGGGTATCGGCGTGGAATTCAATTCCACCTACACCATGGAATCGCCGCTGGCTATTCCCGATTACCAGTTTGATTATGGCTCCGGATCCCGTGGATTGAAGCCCACCACACAGGGTGAAGCCGTAGCCAACGGCCGGATGTCCTGGGGTGCCCCGCTCGATGGTGAGCCGGTAATCCAGCACGACGGCGTAATGCGCCCTTACGTGGCCCAGAAAGACAATGTCAAAAATTTCTACGACCTGGGAAGTACCTTCTCCAATACACTGGCCCTCAATGGCGGCAGCGAGGCATTGAATTTCCGCTTTTCGGTGTCTAATATGGACAACGCGGGCATCGTGCCTAACTCCAAGCTGAACCGCAAAACATTTAACCTGAGCGCCAATGCGAACCTGTCAGATAAGATCCTCTTCGAAGGTCGTGCACAATACAGCATTGAAGAAGCGAAAAACCGTACGGCTATCGCCGACTTTACGGCAAATCCCAACGCATCCATCGGTGTAATGGCCACAAGCCTTGACGTGCGGACATTGGCTCCGGGATATGATGCGAATGGCTTTGAAACGCCATGGAACGATTATAACTTCGTAACCAATCCTTATTTTGCCGTCAATAAAGTGCGGAACGGCGACGACCGCAAGCGGTTCATCGGTTCCTTCAGCGCCCGGTATAACTTTACCGATTACTTGTATGCCCGTGGCCGGTTGGGCATGGACCACATCAGCCGGAATGCCGAAAACATCACGCCAAGTGGTATCCTATACAATCAGTTCGGTGCCATGACCAAGGACCAGGACGTATTTTACGAAACCAACGCCGAGTTGATGATCGGATTCGATAAAACATTCGGCCGGTTTTCCGTAAACGCCATGGTTGGTGGTAACCAGATGTATAACCAGGCCCGCGGTGTATCGCTGAACAGTGGAAACTTCAATGTACCTTTCCAGTATTTCATCAGCAACGGCAGCAGCCAGACTTTTACGGAAGATTTCTCGGAATGGGCAATCAATTCCGTGTTCGGGTCGGCTGACGTCGGTTTCAACAATTACCTGTTCTTGAACCTGACCGGCCGCCAGGACTGGTTCTCCACGCTTTCGCCCCAAAGCAACAGCCTGTTCTACCCCTCGGTGGGTGTCGGCTTCGTGCTGTCGGAAGCGATGGGCACCCGCCCGGCATGGTTAAGCTTCGCCAAGCTGCGTGCCTCCTGGGCACAGGTGGGCGGCGGCGCGCCAAGCCCGTACGGCCTGAACCTCGTATATACTGCTGGTTCTATTCCGCACCTGGGACAGCCCATTATGACCATCAACGGGAATACCATTCCCAACGCATTGAAACCGTATACCTCAACCACTACCGAAGCCGGTGTGGAACTGCGGATGCTGGATAGCCGTTTAGGTGCAGACATTACGGTGTATGACCGGACGACGACCAATGACATCGTCAGCGCTTCCGTGCCACCGAGCGCAAGCTACAACAACGTAAGCCTCAATGTGGGTGAAATGCGCAACCGCGGTATCGAAGTGTTGCTGACCGGAACGCCTATACGGGTACCGGAAGGCCTGAACTGGGATGTGAGCCTCAACATGGCCTACAACGACAACAAGGTAATTAAAGTTTCGGACGACCTGAACAGCCTGGCCGGCGGACAGCCGCGCACGCAGAATGCCTATGTATACCACTACGAAGGTATGCCGTATGGCATGATTGCCGGTTACCGGAGATTGCGTGATGAAAATGGCAATGTAGTGTACAACAGTGGCAACGGGCTGCCGCTACGCGGACCGCTGGAAGCATTGGGACGCGGTGTACCGCCGCTTACCCTGGGCTTATCCAACGATTTCCGGTACAAAGGATTTTCGCTTGGCATCCTGCTCGACGGAAAATTCGGCGGCGTACTGTATACGTCAACCAATGCTTATGCAACCAACTATGGCCTGCACAAACGCACCGTGGAAAACGGCGTACGGGAATCGGGTGTAGCGGTATCCGGAGTAGACCAGGATGGCAATCCGTTTGAACGGGTCATTCCCGCACAGGAATATTTCCAGGGCACGGCATTCACGTTAACCGAGGACTTTGTTTCGGGAGCCGACTTTGTGAAACTCCGCCAATTGACATTCGGTTACAGCCTGCCGCAGCGCTTGCTCGCGGGCACACCGCTGCAATCGGCAAGCCTGTCGCTCGTTGCCCGTAACCTGCTGCTTTTATACAGCGAAGTGGACAACGTGGATCCCGAATCAAGCTACAGCGTGGCCGGAAATTCACAGGGCCTGGAAAATTTCGGGGTACCGCCTACACGCAGCTTTGGACTGAACCTGATGGTCAGGTTCTAACGGTCAATCAGCTGAAGTATCATAACATTTAACATTCAAGACATGAAGATAGATCACATCAAGCAAGGAATTTCAAAGATGGCCTTCGGCCTGGGCACGGCGGCTGTGCTGCTGTTGTCTTCGTGCGACAAGGGCTTCGAAGAGATGAACCGGAACCCCAATGCGTTTACGGAACCCGTAATCGGCAACCTGTTTTCGGCTGCGATCATTCGCACCGCGGGCGTGGGGGACGGCAATACACTCTATCCCAATTCCAAACAGGCAGGTTGCTTTGTCCAGTATTTCGCCTCACTCAATCCGTGGCAGTGGACAGGCGACAAGTACCTGTATAAACCAGACTACAATAACGGGCTCTGGAATACCGCGTACCGCACTGAACTGAAAGAACCTGTACAGATCCTGGAACTTACCGCCGATGATCCGGAGCAGTCCAACCTGCACAACATCGCCCGGATATGGCGGGTATTCATCCTGCACCGGGTAACGGATATGTACGGGGATATCCCCTACTTTGAGGCTGGCCTGGGTTATATCAATGGCACTTATAAGCCGAAATATGATAACCAGGAAGCGGTATATGCCGATATGCTGAAGGAACTGGAAGAATCGGCTGCCGCGCTCGATCCGGCAAAACCGTCGTATGGTGCTGCCGACTTTCTGTATGGCGGGGACGTGGAGCAATGGCGTGTTTTTGCCAATTCACTGATACTGCGGTTGGGCATGCGCATGACCAAGGTAGATCCTGCAGCTGCGGAAAGCTGGGTGAAGAAGGCCATCGCGGCCGGCGTCATGCAAAGCAATGCCGACATTGCCAGACTGGAGCATACTTCCGGTTCGGGAACCAACTGGAACTGGAACTCGCGCCAGCTGCAAACGGCCGAAGGCGTGCCACCCTCCGCTCAGGGCAAGGGCTTCTCGAAGCTTAATAAAACGTTTATTGATTATTTGAAGTCGACCAACGACCCGCGGTTACCTTTTTATGCTACCCTATGGCAGGGCAATATTGACATTACCAAACTACCTGCCGAGTCGTTGCCTGAAAAGCAGAAGGGCCTACCGGGTGGTTATGACTACACCTCTATCCAGGACCTGATACCGGGCTGGACCGACAACATGCAACAGGAATACTCGGAAATCAATATCCATACCATTGCGCACTTGGAAGCTCCGACCATTTTCCAAAGCTACGCCGAAGTGGAATACCTGCTCGCCGAGGCCGCCCTACGCGGCTGGGGACCGGGCACGGCACAGGAACATTACGAGGCGGGCGTGCGCGCTGCATTCCAGGCCCAGGAACTGTATCCCAATGCGATGGATGCCAACCAGGCATTGGTTGCCGCTAACGGCTACCTGGCAGACAATCCGTATACTCCCGGCAGTTTCGACAGTGAAATGAAACAGATCCATACCCAGTTCTGGGCGTCGCTGTTCATGAACAACATCGAGGTGTATGCCAACTGGCGGCGGACGGGATATCCCAACCTGATACCGACGGACTATCCGGGTAACGAAACCGGTGGAAAGATCCAGCGACGGCTCATGTATCCAGATACGGAAATCAGCCTGAATACGGAAAATTACAATGCAGCTATCCAGCATCAGGGACCGGACCTGTTCATGACCCGGATCTGGTGGGATAAGGAATAAGGGAATAAAGATTGTGATAATTGGTTGCGGCGGGTGCCCCTTTTCATAAGGGGTGCCCGCTTTTTTATAGCCTTTCGTGCAGCCAGCCCGGTAACCACCGGTACAGCGCCGCAATCATGCGCCAGCGCCGCGTAATGTATACCACCCTGCTGCGCCGCTGCAGGCCTTGGTAAATCTGGCGCGCGGCCTTATCAACCGGGGCGACCCAGAATCTTTTGGGAGACTTCGCTCCTGGCGTGGCCACAAACCCCGGACAGATGTCGGTCACTGCAATGGCGGGTTGCATACGCCGCGCTTTCTGTCGCAATCCTTGCAGGTAATTAATCTGGTAAGCTTTAACCGCACTGTAGCCCGGCGACTGGCGGCTGCCCCGGATACCCGCAATGGATGTAATGGACGCCAGCTGTCCATAACCCTGTGCCAGAAAACGGGTAAAAGCCCAGTCTGCAATACAGGTGAAAGCCAGTACATTGAGCCGGATCATCTGCTGTTCCAGGGCAAAGTCCAGCTGTTCGTTGACATCCCCCCCGCCCGCACTGATTACCACGGCATCCACACCCCCCATGGCCGCTGCCAGGGCATCCAGTTCCGCCCCGCATGCCGCTGTGTCTGTCGCGTCAAATGCCCGCACGTAAACGCGTTCCGGGCAGGTGGCCGCCACCTCCTCGAGCAGTTCAGCGCGTCGACCGGTAATGCCCACAGTGTGGCCCGCCGACACCAGGACACCGGCCAGCGCGCGCCCGATTCCCGAACTGGCGCCCACAACGATGATCTTTTGTTTTTCCATACGCATACCATACTGGATTTCCGGTGTAAAGATACAGAACAGCGGGACTTTCCCGCCGTTACATCCAATTGAATTTGCTGTTTTGTAACCGGCAACGTCCGGAAAATGAACACATATTTCGGCCAATATCATTTGGAATAAACGAAGGGAATATGTAGTTTAGCCTGCAGATACTAACCATGCACGCACACCACCCTGTGATGAACGATAGTTAATGCCCGTGGAACAATTCCCGTTCGCTATTGCATGGAACAGCACCTGCTGCGTTTTACTAACTTCATGATAACAACTAACTAAAAATGACTGCCTATTTTAAATCACTTCACCCGTGGAAAGCCACCCGTTTACTGATGGCCTTAGGGGTACTTTTTACCGTATTTTTTTTCGTGCAATGTCAGACAGGCTCCAAGCTGCCTCCGGGCGACCCGGATAACGGCGGGCTCTACCTCCCCGACGGTTTCGATGCGTTGGTGGTAGTCGACAGCCTCAATGGCTACGCCAGGCACCTCGCCGTCAACGACAACGGCGACATCTATGTAAAAGTACGGCTGCATGCACGCACGGACGGCTACGGCAACATCGCCATGCGCGACCTTGACAACGATGGAAAAGCGGACAGCATCGTGTATTTCAGCAAATACGAAAGCGGACAGTATGGAACGGCCATGCGCATCCATAATGGCTACCTGTATTTCAGCTCCAACCTGATCGTTTATCGTTACAAGCTGAAACCGGGACAACTGGTACCGGACAGCAAGCTGGACACCATCGTTATTGATAACCCGCCAAGCCATGCGCACCAGACCAAGCCGGTGGCATTCGATGGCAAGGGCAATATGTATGTGGGTTGGGGAGCTGGCTCGGACGACTGCTCCGACGGCCAGCCCGGATCAAAAGGCCAGGGAGTGGCGGATCCTGCCACACCCGGTGAAGGGTGCCCGCAGCTGCTGGACCATGGCGGCATCTGGAAATTCAATGAAAACACGTTGAACCAGCGTCAGGAAGACGGCACACGCTACGCCACAGGCCTGCGTAGCATCGTCGGCATGGAATGGGACAGCAATTCCAACTCCCTGTATGCCGTATCGCACGGCCGCGACAATTTCAAAATGCTTTGGCCGGGTATGTATTCTCCCTGGGAAAGTGCCGTACTGCCTGCCGAAGAACTCTTCCGCGTACACGAAGGGCTCGACGGTGGATGGCCTTATTACTACTACGATCAAATACAGGGCAAAAAACTGCTCAACCCGGAATATGGCGGCAACAAAAATGAAGCGAATGGTGGAAAGCTGACGAAGCCCATTGTGGGCTTTCCGGGCCACTTTGCACCGAACGACCTGTTGTTTTACAAGGGAAATCAATTTCCTGCGCGTTATAAGGAAGGGGTATTCGTAGCCCTCCACGGCTCCACCAACCGGGCACCGTACCCGCAGGCCGGCTACATCATCGCATTCGTACCGATGAAGGACGGCGCAGCTTCCGGCCCCTGGGAAGTGTTTGCCGATGGCTTTGCGGGGCTTGATACTATCGTCAGCAATAGCGACGCACATTACCGGCCCATGGGTCTCGCGGAAGGTCCGGATGGTTCCATCTACGTGAGCGATACGGAACAGGGTCGGGTTTGGCGCATCATGTACAAAGGCGATAAGGATGGTTTCGGTGAAGCCCAGCTCGCCAAAATGGCCGAACGCAAAGCTACTGCAGCAAATATCAAGGATCCGGATCCGGTAGCAGATAACCTGGACCGTGGACGGCCCGTGGATGCCGCTGCGGTTTATATGATGTATTGCCGGGCCTGCCACCAGCGTGATGGCAAGGGCGATGGCGGCCGTTTTCCGCCGCTTGAAAAATCCGAGTGGGTAAATGGCGACAAAACCAGGCTCATCAATGTGGTTCTAAATGGTCTCTCCGGTCCAATTACCGTGCGGGGATTGCCTTACGAAGAGCCGATGCCGGCGCATGGAAGCTTTTTGAATGACGCCCAGGTGGCCGAAGTGTTAACGTATGTGCGGTCGAACTTCGGCAACACTTCAAGCCCGGTAACTGCCGATGAGGTTGCCGCGGTACGGAAAGAAACGGCAAAATAGCCACATCACAAGCTTACCAGCCACAGCCGGGCTGCCTAAAAAGGCAGCCCGGCTGTGTTTTTGGTACAGACAACGGGCCTGTCCCGCTCCCGCTAATCGCAACGCGTCCGACAGATCCGCATACTGGTCCGCCCGGATTATCCATCAGGTTAGCCGAATCCAACGAAAACCTTTTGCACCTCTTTGTGCTTATATAGATATGAAAACATACAACATAGCTGTTTGCGTGGGTAGTCTGCGGCAGGCGTCCCTGAATAAAAAGGTAGCCCATGCACTGATCGCAATGGCGCCCCAATCGCTCGAACTCCATGTGGTAGATATCAGCCAGCTGGCACTTTACAACGAGGACCTGGACCAATCCCCTCCCCCCGAATGGGCAGCGTTCCGAAAGGAAATCCGGGAGAGCGACGGTATCCTCTTTGTAACACCTGAATATAACCGTTCGATTCCATCGGTACTTAAAAATGCCATTGACGTGGGTTCGCGGCCTTATGGCCAAAGCACGTGGGACGGAAAACCGGCGGCAATCGTGAGCGTTTCGCCGAGCAGCATCGGCGGCTTTGGTGCCAACCATCACCTGCGGCAGGCATTGGTATTCCTGAACATGCCGGCCATGCAGCAGCCAGAAGCTTATATCGGAAATGCCGGCGAACTGTTCGACCGCAACGATCAGCTGGTTAAGGAATCAACCCGGAAATTTCTCAACGGGTTTATCGATGCCTTTGCTGCCTGGGTGGCCAAAAACCTGCCGGATTAGCGGCGGTTAAGCCGGAAATTATCACGGAAGCCGGATTTCTGCACGAACGGGATGGCCGATTGGTGCGACCTGCCGTAATGCAATCTTTGTACTTCGGTATTTTGTTGCTATTTTAGTCACAAAAGATATGGCTTCGCATTCCCATTCATCCCCCGGACAATCGACGCAGGCAATATACAAAACCAATATTGTGGTTATCGGCGCCGGCCAGGCAGGACTGTCTTCGGCTTATCACCTCAGCAAACTGGGTGTCCCGGCCGGCAAGGGTTTTGTCGTACTCGATCAGTCGCCCCGCCCGGGCGGAGCCTGGCAGCACCGCTGGCCGTCGCTTACGCTGAGTACCGTCAACCGCATCCACGACCTGCCGGGCATGCGCTTTGCCGATACGATAGCGGATGGGGACACGACCGTACAGGCCAGTGTGGCGGTACCCCACTATTTCGAGGCGTATGAACGGGCATTTGACCTGCAGGTTTACCGGCCGGTAAAGGTGGTGGTGATCTGTGACCGGGTCGACCGCTTTCGGGTGGAAACCGACCGGGGACTCTTTTCGGCACAGGGCATCATCAATGCTACCGGGACGTGGGAAACACCATATATCCCCGAATACCCCGGTGCCCAGCGATTCCAGGGCACCCAACTGCACACGAAGGATTATCGCTCAGCGGATGCCTTCCTCGGTAAGCACGTAGTAATTGTCGGCGCGGGTATTTCCGCCATACAGTTGCTTGACGAAATCTCCCGGGTAACGACTACCACATGGGTCACGCGGCGGCCTCCGGCATTCCGGGAGGGCTCCTTTACCGAAGAAGACGGCCGCGCAGCCGTGGCAATGGTCGAAGACCGGGTACGGCGCGGGTTGCCCCCCGCTTCCGTCGTGTCCGTCACCGGGCTCCCCCTGACGCCTGCCATCACGGCCATGCAGGCCCGCGGCGTGCTCAACCGGCAGCCCATGTTCAGCGAAATCACCGAACAGGGTGTACGGTGGGCCGATGGCCATACGGTCAATGCAGATGTGATTCTGTGGTGTACCGGCTTCCGGAGCTCGCTTGATCACCTGCTTCCGCTGATGCTGCGCGAACCCAACGGCGGCATCGTCATGGCTGGCAGGCTGGCCACGCAGGTAGCCAAAGATCCGCGCATTCACCTGGTGGGCTATGGTCCCTCCGCCTCCACCATCGGTGCAAACCGTGCCGGTCGTTCGGCGGCCAGCGAGCTGAAGCAACATCTCGGACTGTAACTAACCCGTCATGGGTTTCTTCGCCCAGGCATATTTTTCGAAATCGACATCTTCAAAGCTGGGTTCAAAGGATTCCGCGCGGCTGACCTTCATCAGCAGTTCAAAGGATTTGGGATAGGGCGGCTGCAACAGGCAGCGGCTGGGGATATAGGGATAACTGTCCAGGTACGTTTCAATGCGGCTGGCGGAAACACGTCGATGGATATAAATCCGGTGGATATCATCCGGATGCTTGATGCCGGCAGCTCCCATCAATTCGCCCGCACTCTTTACCGTATCGTGATGGAAGTTGGCAACGCGCACCTTCTTATCGGCCACAACCAGCCCTTTCACGAGTTCCGGGTCCTGCGTCGCTACCCCCGTAGGGCAGGTATTGGTATTGCATTCCAGTGCCTGGATGCACCCCAGTGCCATCATCATGCCCCGGGCGCTGTTGCAGATGTCGGCTCCCAGCGCAAAATACTTGACCAGGTCAAATCCCGTGACAATCTTACCCGATGCGATGATTTTAATATGCTGCTTGAGGCCAAACCCGGTGAGGCAGTCATATACAAAGGCCAGCGCGTCGCGCAACGGCATGCCCACGGAGTTGGAGAATTCCAGGGGCGCCGCGCCGGTACCGCCCTCGCCCCCGTCAACAGTTACGAAATCGGGATAAATACCCGTCTGTATCATGGCCTTGCAAATGGCGACAAACTCGCTTCGGTGCCCAATACAAAGCTTGAATCCCACCGGCTTGCCACCGGAGCGTTCGCGTAGCTGTTTGACGAACTCCAGCAGGCCAATCGGTGTAGTAAATGCACGGTGATAAGGTGGCGAATCCACCTCTTTTCCCTTTTCCACCAACCGGATACGGGCAATCTCTTCCGTTACCTTGGCGGCTGGCAGTATGCCGCCATGACCCGGTTTTGCTCCCTGGGAGAGTTTGATCTCCACCATCTTCACGTGCGGATGCTGTGCCTTTATCTCAAACGCCTCGGGATTGAAGTTCCCATCGGGATGACGGCAGCCGAAATACCCCGTCCCGATCTGCCAGACCAGGTCGCCGCCCCCTGCCAGGTGATAATCGCTCAGGCCGCCTTCTCCGGTGTTGTGGTAAAAGTTGCCGATTTTAGCGCCCTCGCTTAACGCCAGGATCGCATTCTTACTCAGGGAACCGTAGCTCATGGCGGAGATGTTGTACACACTTGACGAGTAAGGCTGCGTGCATTCCGGGCCACCCACCACCACGCGCGGGTGTTCGTTGATCTTAAAGAAATCGAGTGCGTTGATGCTGTGATTGAGCCACTCGTAATTGTTGTCGTATACGTTAAGCTGTGTGCCGAACGGCGTGGTATCCAGCTCGCGCTTAGCCCGCTGGTAAATCAGGCTGCGGTGCAGCCGGTTGAAGGGCCGGCCGGCCGTATCGCTTTCGACAAAATACTGCTGTATTTCCGGTCGGATGCTTTCAAAGAGGTAACGCAACCGGCCGAACAGCGGAAAATTCCGACGGATGGCTTTCCGGGTCTGGATCATATCAACTATCCCCAGCGTCACCAGCGGCAAAACGATAACCAAGCTCCACAGCACGGGTAACCACCACATGCTGACGAGGCCGATTACCGCCAGGATAATGACGGCCCCAAAAAGAAATTTACTGCGCATTTCCCAAATTTGGGAAATTTTAGCCAGTAATCAAAGGCGATACCCGCAGCGCTGTCCCGCTGCCTGAAATCTTTGGGACATTTGTCCGGACATTACCGCCGCAGCTGCGCAACCAGCCACTCCTGCACTTTGATCTGCTGCTCCGGAAACGTCCAATGTCCCGTTTCCTGTACGAGGTAGAGTTCCTTGGGGGCCTTTATCTGATTGTAGGCGGCATAAAATGAGGTGGGCGGACAGGTTTCGTCATTATAGCCCCAGCTGTAAAAGCCGGGTACCTTTACCGAGCGTGCAAAATTGACCACATCATAATAGGCCGACACGGCAATTTTATCGTCTTTGGCCATAAACGGTGCATTCGTTTCGTTGAACATATGCGGCCATCCGCCGGCACGGCCATGAAGGTATCCGGTGAGGTCGCTCAGTGCCGGGTAAAACGAAGCCAGGTACTTCACCCGATTGTCCAATGCTGTCGTAATAATCGCCAGCGCGCCGCCCTGGCTGCCTCCCCAGACGGCCAGGTTGTTGCCGTCGAACTCAGGAAGCGAATAAAGGTAGTCAATGGCACGCACACAGCCCAGGTATACCCGCTTATAGTAATACCGGTCGCGGTCGTCCATATTAAAGAACTGATAGCCCCGGAGCGCGCCGGCACCCAGGTCGTTATAAAGGCCAGTCTCATAGGTTACCGGCATACCGTGGATACCGATCTGCAACGTAATCATGCCTTCCGCTGCCAGCTCAATGAGGCCGGCATAAGGACGGATGCCAGCACCTGGCACCTGGAGCACAGCCGGATATTTTCCGGGCTTTTTCGGGCGCGCGAGAATACCGTATAACCGCGTGCCCAGCTCGTAGTTCTGGATATTAACTTCGTATACATCCACTGTTTCCGTGCCACGCCCGGGAAGCAGGGTCAGTTTTGCATCCATCGGAACCTTAGCAGCCTCGGCTTTGGCGGCATTCCAAAAGGTCCAGAAATCGTTGGGAAGCTGCTGGGTAGGCTGTATGGATTCCGGTGCAAAGGCGGCCGTGGCAAATCCCCGGTAATCCGCACCGTCAACCGTGACACGCACTTCACACCGCAGAAAACCCGGGGTGTCCAGCGTGGCTTTTTTGCCTACCACGACGGTACCGGAAGACAAGGTGGCTTCACCCGATTGGGTGGGTGGCATTTTTTCCAGTCCGATCCGGTAGCTAACGGTCGCATTTTCAACCGGCACCTGATGCTTCAATACAGTCACTTCAAAGGAAGCTTCCTCCCCCAGCGCGTAGGTCCAGTCTGCCTTATTAGGGGTTACCAGTACCTGGATCAACTGGGCGGAACGCGACTGGGTTTGCGCAACACCCCATAAAGAAAGGAAAAGCAGCCCGCAGGTAGCGGTAAACATACGGATGAATACAATTCTGTTCATGGTTATAAAATTGGTGGTTAAAGACGATTACGATCTCCATGCGAATATAAAAAAACCATTGTCAAATGCGGCATGTTGTTTGTGTTTGGCGATGCCGCCATGTTACTTAGTACCTACACATTACCACGATGAATGCATACGTACAATGGTTAAATGCCCGAAGGATCAAGTACAACATGCTTGATTGACCTTCTGTTGTATGTATAGGTAATGTGTACGTACCCATCGGATGCCTGTATAACTGCCGGATAAGCATAGCCATCTTCGACGGGTTCATTTTCAAGGGTCATTACCGGTGTCCAGTCCTTTCCATCCGCCGACACGGCCACGTTGAGGATGTTCCGGTCTTTAGGTTCTTCTCCCTCTTTCGTGGAGTGGTTGTATACCAGCAGCTGCCGACCGTCACGCAATGTCACCGCATCCGTCCCTGAATTCGGATTAGGCAGGTCCATGGCGGTCATCGCACTCCACGTGCGACCCTGATCGTCCGACCAGCTTTCTGCCAGCACCCCCTGCCGTGTACGGCAGATCACCTGAAGCCTGCCGCCGGGATACGTGAGTATACTGGGCTGAATGGCATCAAATTCAACACCATCATTAATCGGCCCTACCACTTCCCAGGTACGTCCCAGGTCTTTGCTGATCTCAAAATAAACCCGCCAGTCCTGGTCCGCCCCGTCTCCTTTCGGATATTCGATACTTGTTGGACTGATAATCGTCCCATCATCCAGCTGTATCGGTTTATTTTTTATCGGCCCCAGCAATGATCCGATCTTCGGGTCTTCCCCCAGTTTCCGCGGTTCGGACCACGATCGTCCGTTATCCGACGAAGTCATTACCATGCCCCACCAGGTTTGCGGTCCGGGACCAATCTTATAAAATAACATCAGGTCTCCGCCTTCGGGTTGAAACAACACCGGATTCCAGCAGGGATACCGGAGTGTGTCGCTTTGGATGCCGTTAGCGGCTTCCTGAGCCCTTGTCCATTTTCCGTCCACCAATCTCGAAATCCAGATGCCCACATCATTATTGCCTTCATGGGTACCGGCAAAAAAAGCGGCGACCATACCGTCCGGTGTTTCCACGATGGTCGAAGCATGACTTTGTGGAGCAGGCCTATTGTCCAGCGAATAAATCAGCTCACCCCGCAGGTAAGCGCTATTAGTTGAATCCACCAGCGCGGGAAGATGGTACCGTCCGGTGATATCGTTTGGCGGATCTGTCTTGTCCGATGGGGTACCTGAACACGATGAGAAAACGGCCGCCATAAACAGCCCCATGATAAAGAGATCGTTTTTATCCTTCCTATTCATTTTTGACATGTTTAGTGCAAAAAAGGTTTATCAAACTGCAATATACTATTTTAAACAACATAACCGGTCAGCCCCTCCATGAGTCATATGCCAGCACGATTTGCATCTCATTGAAACGCAGCCGATTTGGGATTAAGGATGTAAACCATTACCTTTGGTTCAGCAACTAAACGTAACCTATTTCTGCTGATTGATTTGACCTGGCAAAAGCATACCGGTACGGGACCGGGTGGATATGCTGCCCGCACCTTCTTCGGAGTGAGTCCAGGGTGAGTCCATAGTGAGTCCAGGGTGAGTCCAGTTTTCATCGATAAATACCTGGACTCATGCCGGATGCACGATAGCCGGACGACTGATTGACCCCGAAGCAGGTGACAAGACACTGTGGTGGGGGATACAAGCCCGGCAGGGCCGTACGGTGGGATGTTGGCATGCGTAGAGGATAAACCAAAATAGCAAAACCTAATCATATTACACAATAGTATTTCATTATGGCTATACAAGACAGAAAAGGCAAGATCCATGGCAAGCTGAATAACACCGTATACCGGACAGCCGGAGATAAACAGATCATGCAGGTAATGCCGGGCCGGGTAAAGCAAACCCTGGCTACGAAATTAAATGCACTGGAATTTGGGCTGGCAAGTACCCAGGCACGGGCACTCCGGGAGGTTATGCGCCCCTTCTACGACGAATGCGACAGCAAAATGTCATTGCGGTTAAATGCCGCAGTAGCGGCCTGTATACGGGCATCCGGGAAGGAGATCGGGGAGCGCGATCTGCACGATGCGGACCTCCAGCCCCTCGTCGGGTTTCCGTTCAATACGGACGCGCCATTTGAACGGCTGGTTTCCGTAAAGCCCTTCGTTGAGCGTATGCCGGATGGGGAGTTCCGGTTTTCGCTCCCGACGTTCAACATCCTGAAAGACATTGCTTATCCAACGGACAGCCCGCGGATGGACCTGGAGTTTACCATCGCCATCGTCGCATTTCACTTTCGGGAAAAGGTAGGATACATGTGGTTAATTGATCATGCCAGCTTTCCGTTCGCTAACCAGGATAAGCAGGCGGAAATTAACTGGATCAGCCGTAGGCAACTGCCGGCCGGCGCCATCGCTTTCGTGGTGTTCTCGTTACGTTACGCTTCCATGAACTGGCTGAACCAGCGGATACCCACCACGAATAAATGCTTCTATCCAACCATTATCCTGGATGCCTTCCACATCACGGCGGAAATGGCAATAACACAGGAAAACAATCCGGCATTTGACGGGCCTGTTGGCGAGGAGATCGAAATCCACAGCAATACAACGCAGATTTTAAAGGACATCGCACAGCTCAGGACAAAAGTGAGTCCCGTCCGCAAATAGCCGAAACACGATTGGGTATCCAAAAGAGGTACCTGCACGGGCAGGCGGTCGAGAAATTATAACAGGATCTACGTATCGATCTTGGCGTACTTCGCATTGCGCTCGATGAACTCCCGTCTGGGAGCCACTTCATCGCCCATCAGCATCGAGAAGATGTGATCGCATTCCGCGGCATTTTCGATGGTTACCTGGCGCAGCGTCCGTGTTTCGGGATTCATGGTGGTTTCCCAAAGCTGTTCGGCGTTCATCTCACCCAAGCCTTTGTAGCGCTGTACATGCACGCTGTCTTCCTTACCTGTTCCCTTGAGGCGCTGGATAGCGGCATCCCGCTGATCATCGTTCCACGCATATTGCTGCTCCTTACCCTTTTTCACCAGGTAAAGCGGCGGTGTGGCGATATATACGTAGCCATTTTCGATCAGCTCCTTCATGTAGCGGAAGTAGAACGTCAGGATCAGCGTGGTAATATGCGACCCGTCCACGTCAGCATCCGTCATGATGATGATCCGGTGGTAGCGGAGTTTCTCCAGGTTCAGCGCTTTGCCGTCCTCCTCGGTGCCTACGCTGACGCCCAGGGCGGTAAACATGTTCTTGATTTCCTCGTTTTCGTAGATTTTGTGCTCCATGGCCTTCTCCACGTTGAGGATCTTACCCCGCAGGGGAAGGATTGCCTGGAATTCGCGGTCGCGGCCCTGTTTGGCCGTACCACCCGCGGAGTCCCCTTCCACGAGGTAAATTTCGCATTTTGCCGGATCGTTGTTGGAGCAGTCGGCCAGTTTACCGGGCAAACCACTGCCACCCATCACGTTCTTACGCTGTACCATATCACGGGCCTTGCGTGCAGCTGCACGAGCCTGTGCGGCAAGCGCTACCTTCTGGACGATGGCCTTGGCTTCACGGGGATTCTCCTCAAGGTAGATCCCCAGGATCTCCCCTACGGCGATATCCACGGCTCCCATCACCTCGTTGTTGCCCAGTTTGGTCTTCGTCTGCCCCTCGAACTGCGGTTCGGCAACCTTCACGGAAATCACGGCGGTAAGTCCTTCCCGGAAGTCATCGCCGGTGATTTCCACCTTCAGGTTTTTAAGTAAACCGGATTTGTCGGCATACGACTTCAGCGTGCGGGTCAGTCCCCTGCGGAAGCCGGCGACATGGGATCCACCTTCGATTGTGTTGATATTATTGACGTAGGAGTGTACGTTTTCCGAATAGGTATCGTTGTATTGCAGCGCAAGCTCCACCGGGATTCCCTGTTTTACCCCCTCCACATAAATCGGCTCCGGAATGAGCGGCTGGCGGGTACCATCCAGGTATTTCACAAACTCTTTAAGTCCGCCCTCGGAAAAGAAAACGTCCTTCTTAAACGATCCGTCAGGCTGATCTTCGCGTTCATCCATCAATGTAAGCCGGATACCCTTGTTCAGGAAAGCCAACTCACGCAGGCGGGTTGCCAGCGTATCGTAGTTATACACCGTGGTTAAACTGAAAATCTCCGGATCCGGGTGGAAGGTCACCTTCGTCCCCGTGCGTTCGCTCTCGCCGATCGTTTTTACATCATACATCGGCTTACCCCGCTCATACTCCTGCTTGAATATTTTCCCCTCCCGGTACACCTCGGCAATCAGCAAAGTGGATAAGGCGTTCACGCAGGACACCCCTACACCGTGAAGGCCGCCGGATACCTTGTAGGTATCTTTATCGAATTTGCCGCCCGCATGCAGCACCGTCATGACGAGCTCAAGGGCGGATTTATTTTCTTTTTTGTTGATACCAGTGGGGATACCCCGGCCGTTATCTTCAACTGAAATGGCGTTATCCTTATGGATAACAACCTGAATATCATCACAGTAACCTGCTACAGCTTCGTCAATGGAGTTATCAACCACTTCGTATACCAAATGGTGGAGTCCTTTGACACCGGTATCGCCAATATACATCGAAGGCCGCTTACGTACGGCCTCCAGTCCTTCCAATACCTGTATGTTATCTGCTGAATAAGTAGATTTGGTTTTGTTTTCTTCGCTCATTATCATTCTGAAATTCGATGCCCAAAAATACACAAAAACAACGGTAAATCCAAACCTTTACCCCGGCATAATAACCCTGGATAATCCCCGTTAAAAAGGAGGACAAAAAACAGAAAATGCTGGATTTTTTCTTAGGTTTGTGCTTTAAATCAGAAAAAGACAGAAAACATGAACAACGCATCCGCATTGATTACCAGAACTGGCGTATTCGCCGTGCTCGCCGCCGCGGTCATATCCTGCAACAACCAGGGAACGGCACCGTCCGCCGCATCAGCCAGCCGTGATTCCACGCAGGCAAATACGGAAAAGATCGTCTATGTAAATGCCGACACCCTGCTTGAAAAATACGAATACTTCAAAGATGTACGCACCCGGCTGGAAGACAAGGCCAAGAAAGCACAGGCCGACCTGCAATCGCGTAGTACAGCCTTCCAGCGTGAGGTGGCTGACTACCAGCAAAAGGCAGCAACCATGAGTGCTGCCGACCGGCAAAGCACTGAAGAGCGGCTCGCCCGTAAGCAGGATGAACTTGCCCGTCACAACCAGAATGCCAGCACATCGTTTGCCCAGGAAGAAGCGGCAGAAAACGAAAAGCTGTATTCACGGATTACGGATTACCTGAAAAAACACGCCAAGGAAAACGGGTATAAAATGGTGCTCTCCTACTCTACGGCCAATCCAGCGGTACTGTATGCAGATGAGAGCCTGGAAATCACCAACGAAGTGCTCCAAGCGCTGAATACGGTTTACAAAAACGAAAAGAAATAAAATAACGCCGGGCCCGGCGGCACCTCAGCCCCGGGCCAACAGGTGTTCCAGCAGTTCGTTCACGTCGACAACGGCATACGTTGAGGCATAATCGGACATCGCATAGGGAATAATCAGCTTGCCTTCGTGTATATAAGCTCCGCAGGAGTATACTACATTGGGAACATACCCTTCCCGTTCTACTTTATTGGGCGTAAGCAGCGGTTGCTTGAGGCGTCCGATTTCCCGCTCTGGATTCTCCAGGTCAAGCAGGGAAGCCCCCAATACATATTCGCGCATGGGACCCACGCCATGGGTGATCACGAGCCACCCGGCGGGCGTTTCCAGCGGTGATCCGCAATTGCCCATCTGCACCAGTTCCCAGGGTTGGTCCGGCGTCTGGATGAGTTTAGCTTCACGCCATACGTTGACGCTGTCGGAGTAAGCGATGTAGTTGTTCACGCCATCAATCCGGCATAACATGGCGTATTTTCCGTTGACCTTGCGTGGAAAGAGCGCCATCCCCTTGTTCTGCGCAATGTAACCATGCACGGGCATCACTTTGAAATGCCGGAAATCCTCGGTCTCCAGCAACTTCGGCAGAATGGATATGCCATCGTACGCTGTATAGGTAGCGTAATAGGTAGCCTTTCCCCGGTCGTCGGTAAACCGGACGAACCGGGCGTCTTCGATCCCGTTTTTTTCCGTTTCGGCAATGGGGAAAATAACCCGCTCGCAAACGGCGGTATCTGCCGAGAATGTCATTTCATAATGCGATGAAGCCAGCCACCTGACCTCCTGCAAAAATGCCAGGTTTTCCTGCCGTGGTTCCAGCTTGACCTGCACCTCCCTGAGCGCCTGCTTCAGCTCCTCATAGGTAAAGGCATCCTGAAGCTGGTCACTGATGATCTCGTAGGCCTCATCGTTGCGGTAACCGCTGTCGCTCCACATTTCCCGCAGCTTGCGGAGAAACGAACGCTTGTGATAGGTGTGGTTCTTGACATGCTCGGGAACTTCCAGCATTTTACCGGGGTTGTCGATCTCGATATTCAGCCGCTCATCGAGTATGCCCTGCCGGAATACAATGGACGAAATATGTCCCTCGCCGGTAGCCCGGAAACTGATAATGATCCGCTTTTGTCCGGGAGCCAGCTGGTCCTGATCGGGGTGCAGGACAATCGACGGGTTAAAAAATGCCGCTGCCTCAATGGAATACTCCATGGTAAAATAAGCACCGATCAGCAGTTTCAGGTGCTCGGGTAATTTTGACGGATCAATTTCCATCTGCTCCATGAGTGGAGTCAACCGCTTGAAATGATTTACAAATATCCGCTGGATACTGCGATGCCTGGTGGAGTATTTGCGCTGCACCTGGCTGAGTACTTCGCGCTGCCGCTGGTCGGTGAGTGCCATAACGGCCTTGATCAGGCGCTTCGCACGTTCATCTCCGGCAAATAGGTAGCGTGCGATGACCCGGCTGGAGTCCGGTTGGAAAATCTGCTTCTTTCTGACTATCGTTACTGGCATGTATCTTGTCTTGTTCCCGGTGGCAGTACCGTCATTTACAACAAAAAAAAGACTTTTATCAGAAAAAGCATCGCAAAAGTCGAGTTTTTTTTAGACATTCGGTTCATTTCACGATTTAACGCGACCGGCTATGATCCAATCCTTTGCTTCAAAAGACCAAAACGGGTTCGACTGGGTTGATCTATCGTCACCGAGCGATGAGGAAATTAACCAGATAGCGACCCGGTTCCAGTTGCACGAGGCTTCCATCAAGGACTGGATGCAGCCCGATCACCTGCCCAAGTATGAGCTGTTTGACCATTATACGTTCGTGATTTTCCGGTTATTGGACAGTCGACCGGTCCACGAGGCAGACACGATACAGGAACTCACCAATAAAATTGCCATCTTCTTCAATGAGTCGTACCTGATTACGGTACACAAAAAGGAACATCCACTTATTGAAACGGTGAAAAGCAAACGCATTGATTCCGGCACGTGCGATAATGTGCTGCACCTGCTGAACACCTTGATCCGGGAGTCGATACTGACGTTTGACTTATCCAGCGTTAAGCTGTCGGAAACACTGGATTATTACGAGGAGCGGGTGTTTCTGCGGCAGCAGAAATCGCCTATATTACGCGGACTTTATTTTGTAAAACGTAAAATCGATGTTATCCGGAAGATCCTGCTGCTGTCTTATGAAATCATCGATAATATCGATACCCCCGAACAGAGCACCGCATATACGCGCGACCTCCGCGACCTGTATATCCGCACACAGACATTTTTCGACAACCTTTCGGAGAATACCGCACAATTGCTATCGCTCTATTTCTCGATTTCCTCGCAACGCACCAACGAGACCATGCGCGTGCTGACGGTTTTTTCCGTTTTTTTCATGCCACTTACCTTTATTGTAGGCGTATACGGAATGAACTTCAAGTTTATGCCTGAACTGGCGTGGCCGTATGGTTATCCGGCGGTCATGGCGCTGATGCTGGGACTCTCGATTGCTATTTACTTTTGGTTTAAGCGGAAAGGGTGGTTATAATTCATTTCTGCCGCGGCGCCGTGGCAACAAAATCTTTCAGGTAATCGGGCTCAAAATAAGCGACGTCAACGAAATCGCCGGCCTGCCAAGCGGCATAAGCCAGCGCACTCATGTGGCTCGCCGAATTCTTAAACCCGGGAATAACGGTAATATGACGATGACCGGCAAACAGCTCTTCGAATTTTTCTGCCCCGCTGCCAAACAGCAGAATTTCCCCCGTATCTTCGAACTCGTCAAACGACGATGCATCAATGATGCGGGCACCGGTTGGCTGGGTGATGTCGAGCTGTGGGCTGTACATGGCCGAATATACTTCCATCCGGCGCGCATCAATCATGGGGCACAGCTTCGTTTCCGGCCGGACAAGGCTGGGGTTCTGTTCGGCAAAACCGGACGCCATGGCGGTCAACGTACTGATGCCGATCAGCGGCAGATCAGCCGCATAACAGAATCCCTTGGCCGCGGATACACCGATACGCAGTCCGGTATACGAGCCCGGGCCCTTGCTTACCGCCACCGCCTGCAGATCGGCGAAAGAAAGACCCGCTTCAGCCAGTAGCTCGCTGACGAGCAGGGTCAGCCGGCTGGCATGCACATTAGGCTCATCGATGTCGCGGAAGGCAATGGTCTGGCCATTGACGGAAAGTGCGGCGGAGCATACCTGCGTGGCCGTTTCAAGCTGAAGAATATGATTTGCGGACATGGTGCGAAGGTAGGGATTTTTTGTGACCCATAACCGGGGATTGGTGGTCAGGGTACAGGATCATGGCCATGCCCGCCCCAGGGATGACAGCGGGAGATCCGCTTCAGTGTAAGCCAGCCACCGCGGAAAGGGCCGTATTTGCGGATGGCTTCCAGCCCGTATTGCGAACAGGTGGGTGTGAAGCGGCACGATGCAGCGAACATTGGCGACAATAGCAGCTGATAGGCGCGGATGAGCACCAGAAAAATGCTGCCCAAAGCGGCCTTAATGAGTTTCTCCCATATGAATCTGAGCGCTTTCATGCTGTAATCTTCGCAATACATCCGTCATCCGTGCAAACAACAGCGGATAATCCAGCAATTCATTTGCCGCATATTGAATGGCCAGCGTCAACGTAAACGGCAGCGATTCGATGTGCGGGTACAACAACTCCGGTTTCTGTATCCGGTAGGCCTCGCGCATACGCCGTTTTAGCACATTGCGCTGGACGGCATGCCGGAAACGCCGCTTCGGTACAGTAAACAGTACCTGAACCGGGTATTCCTGTTTATCCGCCGGACGGAACGTTACCCGATAGGGGTATATAAAAAAAGAAGAACCATCGTGGAAAAGGCTGTCAATCAACCTTTTGCTACACAATCGTTCTCCTTTGGTAAATGTATGCTTTCTCATTATCGATGACGTACCCCGAAACCGGTAAGGCTCCGGATGCAAGCGATCACCGGTAATGCAACATTAGGATTTGTGGCGCCCCTCGTCCGATACGGAAAGACGTTTCCGGCCTTTTGCCCTGCGGGCTGCCAATACGCGACGGCCGTTGGCTGTGCTCATGCGTTCGCGAAACCCGTGCTTATTTCTTCTTTTCCGTTGCGATGGCTGAAATGTTCTCTTCATGACGCTATTCTATTTTTATTGTATTCTTAAACAGGAGTGCAAATGTACGGTTTAATCGGACAAATATCAAATTTATCTAAAAATTAACAGTGCGATCAGCGCTTCCCTGTTTTTCATGGTCCGCGACTTGACATCAGCGTCAAAAACCGCAGCTGTCCAATCAGCTTTCCTGTTGCCCTATGACGTTGATAATCGCTGCCAGTTCTTTATTTTCCAGGCCATCCTGCCGGGCTTTCTCCAAAATGCCCGCCAATGCCCCGGGAAACCCGTTCATTACATTTAAATTTTGGAAAGCGGCAGCTATTCGCTGGGTTGCTGCAACACTTATCGCCAACGGACTTTGCGAAACACGGAAGTCGCCTTTTGAAATCACACCGATCTCATGCTTAAAAAAATCCGTAAAACCAGGTGTAACTTCCCCAATCAGGTTGCTGTAATCTGTTAAGTCCAAACCGTATGCCTGTGATAGTTTTACCCCATAAATCAATCCCACGTAGGAACCATACAGCCAGGTGAGGCTTGCCAGGTCCATCGCCGAAGAAGCAGCCGCCTTTGCGCCGAGGTATTTCAGGTTACCGCCGAGAATCTGCAGCGCAGCTTTACTCTGCCGGTAGGCATTTTCATCCCCGGACAGCAATACGGTCGTTGTTTCAAGGCCCATTTGATCAGGTGCCACCTGTAAGGCGCCATTGATGTACTTGCCTCCGTAACCGGAAAGCAATTTCTCTAATTTATCCGCTTCCAACGGGCTTCCGGTGGTCAGGTTAATAAGCACCTTTCCGTTGAGCACATTTTTGTCGGTTAATTTTTCAAGCAGCCCGCTTACCGCATCGTTGTCGGAAACACAAACAACACTGATCGTGCTGGCTTTAATGGCATCAGAGGCAGTTTTGGTAACTGCTGCCTGTGTCAGTCCCTTTGCTTTGCTATCGCTACGGTTCCAGACACTGACCTCATAGCCAGCCGCTATATACAGTTGCGCTATTTTCATTCCCATTTGTCCCAGTCCCAAAACGGATATCCTGTTCGATTTTTGTTCCATTGCTGTAATTTTATGTGATAAGATAGGGCAAATTTCGCCTATCGGACCAGGCGGAACAATAACCGAAAAAAGATTCGGCATAGAAGAGTCCCAAGATTGGCTTATTTTTGTGTAAAGTCCAATTGCATGTACAAAAGAAAAATGGAAGAAGACCTGGACTGCGGTATCCGGGTTGCGTTGAAACTTTTCGGCGGAAAATGGAAGCTTTGCATCATTGACGCCATAAACAAAGGTATCGTACGGCCCGTAGAAATTCATAAAAGCATCTCCAACTCCACCCTCCGGGTGATTGAAATGCAGCTGGCGGAACTGCTGCATTTTGGACTTGTGGATAAATGTGCAGAAGACGTATATCCCAAAAAAACAGCTTACCAGCTTACCGAACTGGGGGAAAGTATGCTTCACATCCTTGCCCAGATTGATCACTGGGGAAACGAGCACTCCGATTATGTAAAAGAAAAGCAACAGTTGCTGGAAGAAGAAGCTTAACTGCCTTTGACCTATTTCCGTTCGTTGATTTATAAACATGAACCATCAAATTGTATGCACATAAGAAAAGCAGCACCCGATGATGCCGGCGTTATTTCCGATTTGCTGCTATTGGCCATGGAAGAGATCGTTTCTGCATTTATAGGAGAAAAATCGAATAAGAAAGCCCGTCTGTTCCTCAAGAGCCTGATAAGTAAGAAAGCCAATCAATACTCGTATGAAAACTGCTGGGTGGCCGAAAATGCCGACGGGCCGATAGCGGCAGCTATTGTTTATGAGGGTGCCAGGCTGAAGGAACTGAGGGACCCGGTTATCCGGGAAATAAAAAAACGGTTCAATAACGACTTTTTTTATGAAGATGAAACCCAGGCCGGCGAGTTTTATATCGATAGCATCGGAGTGAACCCCACGCAGCAAGGCAAGGGCGTCGGTTCGAATATGCTCCGTTTTCTGATCGGGGAATATGTGGAAAAAAGGAAACAGACCCTCGGTTTACTGGTGGATGAAAATAATCCCAATGCCAAACGGCTGTACCTGCAATTGGGTTTTGTACCCGTGGGTCGAAAAACACTGGCAGGCAAAAAAATGGAACACCTCCAACGAAGTCCGGCCATGCTTAGCTAAAACGACATGCAGTTGTTTATCCGGCATTAACATAGCAGCCGCATTGCAAAACAATTAAACCAATCACAGCCGCAGTTTGTCCTGAAAACTAATACGGTTTGCTGCACAAACCCGTATCTTCGCAGCATGAACATACGTCAACAACTCCTTACCATCGCTTTCGCGACGACGTTTACCGCCGTTGCGCACGCACAGACTGACAGTGTGCTGTACCGTGTCTTTGACACGCAGGCAGAAAAAGAAATCAGCCTGTCCGAACTGGTGGGTTCGCTGCAACACACCGATGTGTTATTTTTTGGAGAAGAACATAACGATTCAGTGGCCCATGCGCTGCAGTATGACGTGCTTAAGGCAATGGACGAGCGCTACGAAACCGTTGCCCTATCCATGGAGATGCTGGTGAGTGACGATCAGCTGGTGCTCAATGAATACCTTGGGGGACTGATTACGGAACGCAATTTCAGTAAAGATGCCGTATTATGGAATAATTACGCGGACTACCGTCCTGCGGTGGAATACGCCAAAGCGCATCACCTGAAAGTACTGGCCGCCAATGCACCAAGCCGTTACACCAACCGGGTGACGCGTGAGGGACTGGGGAGCCTTGACACGCTGGACGAAGCCGCCAAAATGCTGCTGGCGCCGTTGCCTATTGACACCCTAACCGGCGCCTATTACGAAAAATTCAACGGATTGATGGGCGAACATGGCAGCGGAATGGCCAACATGAAGATCTACCAAAGCCAGAGCCTCTGGGATGCTACCATGGCTTACCGCATCAGCCAGCTGGCCAAACGGACACCCGCGGTCAAGATTTTACACCTGAACGGCCGCTTTCATAGCGATGAAAAACTCGGTACGATTGCCCAGCTGGCCAAATATGCTGCTACGCTGCGGGTAAAGAATATTTCCTGCTTTCCGCACGAAGGCTTTGATAAGCCCCAATGGGAAACTTTCCGCCACCTAGGGGATTATGTGATTATTACCAATCCGGACGTGAAACGGACATTTTAACCGGATAATCGCCCGTTCAGCGGCCAGCGCTGCGCAGCTATAGCACGAGAAGGGTGCGGCAAACTGATTCCTAGTTTGCCCCACCCTTCTCGATTTATTAACCTTACCCGTCCACAAAACACGGTCCGGTTTTCCCGTAAGCTGCCGGTTACTGTTTTGCGCGAAGCGCGTCTCTTATTTCAGTAAGCAGTACCTCTTCCTTGCTCGGCGCCGGCGGAGCGGCGGGAGCAGCCTCTTCCTTACGTTTGAGGGAATTAATGCCTTTGATCACTAAGAAAATACAGAATGAAACGATTAAAAACTGGATAACTACATTGATGAAGTTACCATAGGTAATAGCTACTTCAGCAACCCCGCCGGCTTCGTCCGCGGCTTTAAGTACATATTTCAACTGCGAAAAATCAATACCGCCGGTGACGTAACCAATGGGTGGCATAATGATGTCATCAACCAGCGAGGTAACGATTTTACCAAAAGCAGCGCCGATGACTACACCCACGGCAAGATCTACCACGCTTCCCCGCATGGCAAACTCTTTGAATTCCTTTAAAAATCCCATAAATGATCAGTTTAAAATTCGTTAATTATTAATTCGTAGATCTAAATTGCGCAATTTTACAATGCAAACCAATTTTTTTTCTCCTGTGCCCCTGTAGTTACTCACAGTTGGTCAACCGTCCGTACAGGGATGTCGCGCGCATTGGGCCGGAGCAGGGGTTTCACACCTCCGTGGGTGTAGCCGCCTGTGGCATCCAGCTCCCATAGCATCGGACTCAGAAAACCCACTGCGGCCCGGAAACCCTGTATAATAGCTCCCTGATTACCGGTATCTTTCGAATTCCGCGCTTCGTTTTCGATTTCATAGGGACCGGTAAATCCTTTTTCGGTTAACTGCGAAACAAACGCCCGCCAATCCAGGTCATCAGATCCACCGAAACCGGGCAGCATTGCCTCGTAATGATGCCGGTTCCAGGCGTTTGCCGGGATGGATACGCCTGCTGCTGCAGCCAAACCTGCATCAACCGACTGCATTGGATACATCCCACCCCAATCCGTGCGTGCAGTTGTTTTTAGGTTACGGGTTGCCTTGACGTGAATCCGGTGGATGCGGGACATATCGCTCTGTGCAATCACTTCTACCGGATCCGTATGCTGCCAGACGTCATGGGACGGATCGTAAATTTCGCCGTGTGCACGGCTTGGGATAAGGGCATACATCAATTTTCGGGCGGCCAGCACACCGGGGAGGTTATTATAGGTGGAAGTATAAGCGGCAGAGCGCCATCCTTCCATTGGACAGTTCTCGTATAGTACCGTTACCCCCAGGTCCTCGGCATACCGGATAATCGGAGTAAACACCCGCCGGTATTCATCCAGATTTTTCTGGAACCCATTTTCCTGGTTTCCAAGCTCATGATTATACCCAACAAACGTACCTACTTTCACGTCGTTGGCATCACCCCCCAGCAGGTATGCCATCCGGATCAGTTTCAATAAATGATTCTGGTTACGGATCCGTTCGGCAGGATCGCCACCGATCAGGTTTTCAAAAGCGCCCAGCGAGAGCCGGAGGCCGGAGGCATTAAACTGGTCCAACACCCGCGCGGCATCGTCGGGTGAGAACCCTTCATATTCCAGGTGGGTAGCGGTATGGTCGCTGCGGGTGCCATCACGTCGAAATACACACAGGTCTATTCCCTGTACCCCTATTTTCTCTGCGGTGGCAATCAGTGCGTGCAGGGGCAATTGATCAAAAGCCGAGCTCATTGCCCATATCGGATTATCTGGTTTCTTATCCATTAGGGTTGTTATGCTTGGTCCGTTAAAGACCGATACTACCGGATGCTTCCTTATGATCGGACGGCCTGAAATAAAAAAAGGCTGTCGGGTAAGACAGCCTCCTTATAAACTAATACGCATTGCTAATAATGCCTATTTTGCATTTTTTGCATCCTGTATTTCCAAGCGAATGGCCTGGGCCAGGTTCTTAACGTCTTGAAGACCTTTTCTTACCCGTGTGCCAGCAGCGTTGTTGCCTTTATTGAAGAATTTGTCAGCGTCCCCATCTAACCCTTCGATCAAGCTTTTAAGTTCATTAAATTTCTGAATACTTGCCATAATAAATACTCCTTTTAAGTTTAATTTAATTAAGTTAATAATCTACAGTGCGTTAAAAGTAGAATCTTTTTTCGGAAAAAAAAACTTTAAAACATCCAAAACACGCTATAAACGCACTTTTTTTTCCACATTTCACCACACTATCGCGATTAACGCAAAATATCGTCCTGTTTTACAATGAGATAGGCAAGCAGAAGCCCCCTATTCCGATGACAGGGAAACATCCTGTTTATAGTAGCCTGCGCTTAATTTGGTGCTGATAGCCGTAAATGCTTCCAACGTATACGCCACATCCTGCAGTGTATGCACCGCCGTGGGGATAAGCCGCAGTTCGATCAGTCCTTTCGGGATTACCGGATAAACCACGATGGAGCAGAATATACTATGCGTTTCCCGTAGGTCCCTGGTAAGGGCTGTCGCCTCATTCAGGTCGCCCTTCAGAAACACCGGTGTAACCATGGTATTCGTAGTGCCGATATCAAATCCCCTTTCGCGTAGTCCATTCTGCAGCGTGCGGGCGATTGTCCAGAGGTTCTCCCGGAGCTGCGGGTTGCTTTTCAGCAACTCAAAGCGTTTCTTAAGTCCGAGTACCATGGGCATCGGCAACGATTTGGCGAAAGTCTGCGAGCGCATGTTGTATCGCAGGTACGTGATAATATCCCTATTGGAGGCTACGAAAGCACCGATACCGGCCATTGATTTCGCAAACGTTCCGAAATAGATATCCACCTCGTCGATACACCCCTGCTCTTCATGCGTACCGGCTCCGGTAGGTCCCATTGTGCCGAAGCCGTGGGCGTCGTCCACCAGCATCCTGAATCCATATTTTTTCTTCAGTGCAGCAATCTCCTTCAGCTGCCCCTGCACACCCGACATACCAAAAACACCTTCCGTGATCAATAAGATGGCCCCGCCGGTCTGGCGCGTCAGCTTGGATGCATGTATCAGTTGTTTTTCACAGCTATCGATGTCATTGTGCCGGTAAACAAACCGCTTGCCCATATGCAAACGAACGCCATCCACAATACAGGCATGGGATTCCGCATCATAAACAATCACGTCGTTTCGATCGACCAGTGCATCAATGATGGAGACCATGCCCTGGTAACCATAATTAAGCAGGTAACCGTCTTCCTTGCCGACAAACGCGGCCAGGTCCTGTTCCAGGGTTTCATGATGCGCGCTGTTTCCAGACATCATCCTCGCCCCCATCGGATAGGCCAGGCCATATTCCAATGCCGCCCGACCGTCCACTTCCCGTATTTCAGGATGATTGGCCAGTCCCAGGTAATTGTTCAGGCTCCAGGTTAAATGTTCTTTCCCGTTAAATAACATACGGGGTGCAATATCGCCCTCTAGTTTAGGGAACGAAAAATAGCCATGCGACCATTCATAATGCTGGCCGATTGGCCCAAGGTTTTTAGTTATTTTGTCAAATAAGTCCAATCTCTTTTTTCAATATTAAATTGTTAAAAAAATTGAAGCAAAGATAAACTTTAATTCAAAAGGTAACAACCGCCCACTACTATTCCACTCACTTAACTGGAGCATTGTTTACACAATCTGACTCCAATCAACTGTTTATCACGCTTATGCAATACCTTCAACCGGGTCAATAATTTGATCTCGCGGAAGGGATATCAATCTACATTGTCATGTAGAAATGAGTTATTTGGTTTAATTTCGGTAATTCCTTCGTCGGTAGACAGTGTAAACCGGGAAACCTGCGATTCAGACGAATGCGGCACATCGTCAAGTGCCATCTGCTTGCGTCGGTAGGCCGGTTCCGTTTCCAGTTCCTGGAGTCCGTTCGCCGATTTCAGCTTCATGCTCAGTTCCTTAAGCCGGAGGATACGTTCCTTGGTTTTCAACAGCTGCTCTTCCACGAATTCCGGTGTTTTTTGCTCATCCGGTTGACGGACTGCTTCTACTGGCCGCGCAGCGGGCTGTTCTTCCGGACCGGCTGCAGGTGCTGGCTTGGTTTCCGGTAGCTGGTCAAACGTTGTCGGCAGTTCAAAATGAAGCGTTGAAGGCGATGTCTTTACCTCATAGCCGTCATTCTCCTGTGGTTTTTCCTCGGCTTCTTCCCGTTGCGGAGCCAGCTCATGACGGATGATACCATCGTTTTCGGGCGTGCTGTTGCGCAGCTGCGGTTTGGAGGAAGTCGTGCTGAATAAATCCTGCTGAGCGGTCACATTCGTATGCTTAGCCACCGGGGCCTGCGGAACGGGTTCCGCTTCTGCTGCAGCAGTACTCTTCTGTACAAACTGATTAATCGGCTTAACATAAGGAGTACGCGGCTCCTCGGGAGTAAGCGGGATTTCCACCCGTTCGTTTTCTTTTTCCTTTATCCGCTCTTCTGAGGTCTGGAATCCGGTGGCAATGATCGTCACGGACAACTCATTCTCCAGCGTCTCATCGATACAGTTACCCCAGATCAGATCGGCCGAAAGACCAGCCTTATCCTGAATATAATCGGTAATTACAGTAACTTCATCCATGGTCACCTCCTGCTTGCCTGACGTGATGTTGAGCAGGATATAACGGGCGCCTTCAATCTCATTATCCTTAAGGAGCGGCGATGCCAATGCGCCCTGTACGGCCCGCAGTGCCCGGTCCTCGCCCTCTGCCAGGGCGTTGCCCATGATGGCTACCCCGCTGTCATTCATTACCGTACGCACATCTTTAAAGTCGACGTTGACATAACCGGGAATAGTAATGATTTCCGCAATGCCCTTCGCCGCCGTGGTCAGGATATCATCTGCTTTCGCAAATGCCGCCGTCATGGTCAGGTTTCCAAAAATGTCACGGAGCCGGTCGTTGGAAATAACCAGGTACGAATCCACGTACTTCCTCAATTCGCCCAGGCCCTCTTCGGCCTGCATCCGCCGCCGTTTGCCTTCAAAAGTAAAAGGAGTGGTTATGATCGCCACCGTAAGGATACCCAGTTCCCGGGCTGCTTTGGCCAGCACGGGGCTCGCCCCGGTACCGGTACCACCACCCATCCCGGCCGTGATAAACAGCATCTTGGTATTGGAACCCAGCATACGCTTGATGTCTTCAATACTCTCAATTGCTGAGTTCTCCCCTACATCCGGATCGGCCCCCGCTCCCATTCCTTCGGTAAGGCTGGCGCCCAGCTGCACCTTATTGGGGATGGGGCTCAATTCCAATGCCTGAGCATCCGTATTGCAAACGATGAAATCAACACCGCTGATTCCCTGCTTATACATGTGATTGACCGCATTTCCGCCGCCGCCGCCTACGCCAATTACCTTAATAATTGCCGATTGCTCCTTTAACATTTCAAACTTAAATGACATAGCTCTATCGTATTTTACTCATAAAGAGTATGATGCAACATTCGTTTTGACTCAATATTCGTAGTGTAATAATAGCACATTTTACACAATGGTTTTCCACAATTGTTAGTAATGTGGAAAAATCAGTCGTTGTTGAAAACTATTTTTTTCCGAGGTAAGATTCGTCATCAATCTCGTTTCCGTCTTTAATGATATCGCGGAACCATTTGAAAAAGCCTTTTTCTTTATTTCCCTTTTCCGTAATTTCCCTCACGGACAGGACACTTTTCTTTTCAGGCATTTCTTCCTGTACTTCCTCGGCCAGTATACCTTTGATCAATAACCCGATACCCGTGGCATACAACGGGCTTTTCAGTTCATCATAGATGGTTTTTGGCAGCACTTCATTTTTAGCCAGGTGCTCATTCGGGAATCCTACGCGGCAGTCGATCCCGGTAATGTATTCCACCAGTTGCACGAGGTGTTTCAGCTGGGCCCCGCCACCGGTGACCACAATACCGCCAATCAGTTTGTTTTCGTAACCGGACGACTTAATCTCATAATACACGTGCTCGACAATCTCCTCCATCCGGGCCTGAATAATATATGCCAGGTTTTTAACCGAAATTTCCTTGGGCTCCCTGCCCCGCAGTCCCGGAACGCAGATGACCTCGTTTTCCTTATTCTCGTCGGCCAGGGCAGAACCGAACCGGATTTTTAACAACTCAGCCTGGTTACGGAGTACGGAACAACCTTGTTTGATATCCTCAGTTACGATGTTCCCTCCCAACGGGATCACGGCCGTATGGCGGATGATGCCTTCATGGAAGATGGCCACGTCGGTGGTGCCTCCACCGATATCCACCAATACAACGCCGGCATCTTTGTCGGCTTCGTCGAGCACCGCTTCAGAAGAGGCCAGGGGTTCCAGAATAAGGTCCTGAACTTCCAGGGATGCATTGTCGATGCATTTCTTGATGTTCTTTATCGCGCTGACGTGACCGGATATAATATGGAAATTAGCTTCCATACGGCGGCCGGCCATGCCAATGGGATCCTTGATGCCCGGTTCATTATCGATGGTAAACTCCTGTGGAAGCACATGGATGATTTCCTCACCCGGAGGAAGTACCAATTTGTACATGTCTTCAATCAGCCGTTCAATATCCAGGCGGTTGATCTCATTTTCATCCCTTCGGGTCAGAATACCCCGGTGCTGTATACTTTTAATGTGCTGGCCCGCGATGCCCACATTAACTACTTTAATGTCTACGTTGGACTGCGAGCTGGCTTCTTCCACGGCCTGCAGGATACTGTTTACCGTCTTTTGGATATTGGCCACCACTCCACGGCTTACGCCCGATGATTCAGCCTTACCCACACCCAGGATTTCAATTTTCTTCGCTCCGCTGCGACGCCCCACGGTTACACAGATCTTGGTTGTACCAATGTCAAGCCCCACCACAATCGGCGAGTCCTTTTCTGATGATATTCTTGTTTTCATAACGTGACTGTATTGTATATAGATGCTATTATTGTTAATGAATTATAATGCCTGGTTACCGTTATCCGCAGGCTTGAAGTGCTCGTTTCGTTCACAAACCAGCTGGCCCGCAAATTTCAAATTGACCGATTTATAAGCGTCGATTCCCGTGCGGGGAACGATCCGTTTATAGAAAAGCATCAGCTTTTCAAACTTCCTTTCGAGCGAATCCGCATTTCCGAGGATAATCTGCTGGTTACCTACCCGCGGTACCAGTTCGATATCCCTGGCGGTGTTGACATATAGCTGTACCACCTGGTTGCTCCATACACTGTCTGCACTGATGAATTGGGCGGTTTTGAAAACGTCCTTGATCAGCTGGCTGCTCATGCTATCCAGTTCGCCGTTATACGGCTCAGCGATATTTCCGTTGACAACAGGTACACGGGGCATGTATTTCGGCGAAACCGGCATCTTATACCCCTGCCTGTCAATATAAAAGTCCAGTCCTGCTTTATTGATCACGCGCACGACGGCTTCCCGTTGCCGGATGCGTATGGTAAGCATACCGTCCATATCTATCGTAACTGTTGCAGCGAATACGAACGGGATCTGCAAGAGGTCGCTTTCCAGCTGGTGGATCGGAACGCTTGCGAGGGTCCGTCCCTCCAGCTCTCCGTACTTTGCGGTAATCAGTTCTGCAATATCCCGGTGCTCGACAAAGGACTCATTGCCCAGCACGATGATGCGCATCTGCGTGCACGCCTGTTCACTGCTCTTTACCTGAATGAATCCCATTAGCGTCACCAGCCCGGCAAGCACCACCAAGCCGGCCATGCCATACAGGATGTGGCGCCAGTTTATAGCCGTTGATATCCGTTTAAGCATGACTTAATATCGTTTTAAGGGGTTCAACCAATAAATCAACATTACCTGCACCTACCGTAACTACCAGTTCGGGCCGATGGGCCTTTACAAACGCCTTTACCTCATCGGCACTGCAGAGGTGTTTATCCGCGATATTAATTTTACCAAGCAGCATACTGGAATCCACTCCTTTGATGGGCAGTTCTCTCGCCGGATAAATTTCCATCAACAGCAGCGTATCCACCGTGCTCAGCACCGCTGCAAACTCGTCGGCAAAGTCGCGGGTCCTGCTATACAAATGGGGCTGGAACACCACCGTCAGGTGTTTATCCGGGTAGAGCGCCCGCACGGCCGCAAAGCATGCCTTCAACTCCGCCGGGTGGTGCGCATAGTCGTCGATGTAGATGGCTTTCTCTGATTTGACCACATATTCGAACCGGCGTTTCACGCCGCTGAATGAAGCGAGGGCCCGACGGATTTTAGCTTCGGTGATACCCAGTAACCGGGCTACTGTAATGGCTGCAGTTGCATTCTCCACATTGTGATTACCCGGTACCCCGAGGTGGACATCATCCATCCTACCACCGTCCCAAACGTAGTCGAAATAAAATTCGCCAGCTACGATATGAATACGGTCAGCATAGGCATCTGCAACGCCCCCGGCGCTATAAAAAATATCGGCGGCAAATGGCAGACCGGCTTTGACGATGCGTTTTCCATCCGCATGGAGCTGGTCCAGAAACAGCTGGAATGATTCCTGCAATTGGTCTTTATCGCCATAAATATCCAAGTGATCGGCATCTGCCGATGTAACTACTGCAATATCGGGAAACAGTGTCAGGAAAGACCGGTCGTACTCGTCAGCTTCCAGCACAATGACATTATTATCGGAAAACAGCACATTCGTGTGGTAATTGGTGCTGATACCCCCCAAAAATGCAGAACATCCATAACCACTGTCGGTAAGTACGTGTGCGATGAGCGACGATGTCGTTGTTTTACCATGCGTACCTGCCACGGCGATTGCAAACCGGTTCTGGCTGATCAGACCAAGGACCTGCGACCGTTTAAACAGGAGATGACCCCGCTGCTGGAACTGGTCGATCAGCCCGAGTTCGCTGGGTACTGCGGGTGTATATATAATCAGGGTATGGTCGCCGGCTTCCCGGAATGCATCATTAACCAGGCTAAAATCATCGGTATAGCTCACAGGAATCCCTTCTGCAACCAGCTGCCTCGTCAGTTCCGTTTCCGTCCGGTCATATCCCCCCACCAGACATCCAAAATGGCGGAAATAACGGGCCAGCGCACTCATGCCTATGCCGCCAATACCAATGAGGTATACTTGTCTGATGTTTTCTATATTCATTTTCTTTACTCGTTATTTCCGTTCTCCCGCCAGTGCCAGCACTTCGTGCGCAATAACCTCATCGGCATCCAGGATGGCTAATTTTGCAATATTTTCAGCCAGCGCTGCATACCGTTGTTCATCTCCCAGCAATGTCAGTGCCGCATCGACCAACTGCTGCGGTGCATCGGCATCGCTCACCATCCATGCCGCATCCTGCCCGACCAGTGCCTGTGCATTTTTTGTCTGATGGTCTTCTGCCACATTGGGTGAAGGCACCAGTATGGCCGGCTTTCCCACAGCGCACAACTCGGCGATCGTACCGGCTCCGGCACGGGCGACAATCACATCTGCTGCGGCATATGCCAGATCCATCCGGTTCAAAAATGCGGTCAGCACAACGCCTTCCGCCTGCTTTGCAGCAACCACCGGTTCCAGTGCTTCATAATAATAGCTGCCGCATTGCCAGATCACCTGCACCTGTGCGGCTGCCAGTTTATCCAATCCATCACGCAGGCATTCATTCAGTGTACGGGCACCGAGGCTTCCGCCGGTGACCAATATGGTTTTCTTATCCGGGTTCAGGCCGAAAGCAGTCATGGCTTCCGCCTTTTTATCCTGTATAGCTACCGACCCGCGGCGTATTGGATTGCCCGTAAACCGTATTTTCTCTGCGGGGAAAAACCGTTCCATACCCTCAAAAGCCACACAGATCCGCGCTGCTTTCGCCGCAAGCCTTTTATTGGTAATACCTGCATAGGAATTCTGTTCCTGGATCAGGCAGGGAATTCCCATTTTTGCCGCGGTATAAAGCAGCGGCCCGGAGGCATAACCACCGACGCCAACCGCCACATCCGGATTAAAATCGCGGACTAACTGCCGGGCCCGTTGCATGCTTTTGTATAGTTTAAACGGCAGGGCCAAGTTTTTTAACAGCGATTTCCGGTGAATTCCCTGAATGTCCAGTCCTACAATCCGGTATCCTGCGGCAGGCACCTTTTCCATCTCCATTTTGCCGTTGGCACCCACAAACAGCAAGTCGATACCCGGTTCGATGCGCGTTAACGCATGGGCTATCGCAATGGCCGGGAAGATATGTCCTCCCGTTCCGCCTCCACTGATGATGACTCGCTTTGCCATGTTATTTGTATTCTCCCAACTATCCTATGGCCGGAATTTCACCGACAACGACTTTCTTGTTTTTTTGCTGCGTGGCTATTGTTTTCTCCTTCACTTCATCGATATTCCGGCTTACGCTCAGGATAATGCCGAACGCAATGCTGGTAAACAGTATGGATGTTCCTCCCATGCTGACAAACGGCAGCGGGACACCCGTTACAGGACCCAGGCCCACAGCTACGGCCATATTGGCCAGCGCCTGCAGGGTCAGGCTGAAGCCCAATCCGGCAGCCAGCAGCGCACCGAAAGCTTTGGGACTCAGCGTGACGATCCGTATGCACCGGAACATCAGTATCACATATAGCGCTACCAGTACTACACCGCCAATGGCACCGTATTCTTCCACGATAATCGCAAAGATGAAATCCGAGTAAGGGTGTGGCAATACATTCCGCTGGTCGCTGTTGCCCGGTCCCTTGCCAAACAGGCCCCCGGATGCGATGGCAATTTTAGCATGGTCCGACTGGAACGATTTATCCGGATTGGCTTCCTCGCCATTCATGTAAGTCTGCACGCGCGATACATACGTTTGCCGCCGCGGTCCCAACGCAATTACCAATATCAGCAGCACGAAAACACCCAGACATACATAGGCAATCTGCTTAATGCTGATCCGGCCAATGATGAGCAGCAGTACACTGACGCCGAATAGCATCAGCGCTGTGGATAAGTTGGCAGGCGCAATCAATGCAAAAATGAGGCATACCGCACCCATAATGGGCAGAAAGGCCCTTTTTACATCTTTAATACTCTCCTGCTTCCGGGTTAGGGTACGTGCAAGAAACGTAATGAGTGCCAGCTTGGCCAGGTCGGACGTCTGAAACGTCTGGTTAATCACCGGGATAGTAACCCAGCGGTTGGCATCGTTGATAGTCTCGCCAAAAATCAACGTATATAGCAGCAGCGGAATGGTAATGGCCATCAATATTTTGGAAATACCGGCGTACCACCGATAGTCGAGCAAATGGGAGAAATACATCAGTGCAAACCCGCCGACGATGAGCAGTGTATGCTTAATGAGATACACTTCCGTACCCTTCCCTTCCTTATAGGCGAGTGTGCCAACGGAACTGTATACCGCCAATAACGACCATACGGAGAGCACGATGATAATGATCCACAACCAGCGGTCTCCCTTCAGTTTTGAAAATACCTGTTCCATTGTCCTTTAGCTGTCTGCTGCCGGCTATTGACCGACGGTTAAATCCATAATCCTTGTTTGCTGCTTCTCCATCCGCGATCGTCCTTACAAATTCATTACTGCCTCCTTAAACTGGTCGCCCCGGTCTTCATAGTTTTTAAACCAGTCAAAACTTGCACAGGCGGGCGAGAGGAGAACGGTATCCCCTTTCTGCGCGAGGTGCGACGCAATCTGTACCGCATCCTGCATGCTTGCGCTGTTTACGATGATCTCCGCATCTTCTTCCAATGCATCATAAATCCGGGAATTATCCTTGCCAATGCATACAATGGCATGTACCTTGGTACGTATCAGGTCACGCAGCATCTCGTAATCATTTCCCTTGTCTACACCACCCATGATCAGCACGATCCTGGGGGCAAAACTTTCCAGGGCATACCATACTGCATTTACATTGGTTGCCTTGGAGTCATTGATGTAGTTAACGCCGGCAATACAGGCCACAAACTCGAGCCGGTGCGGAATATTCTTAAATGAGCTCATGCTTTCCTTCATGGAAGCATTGCGCAGTTCCTGTGCTTTGGCTACTAAGCCAGAAGCCATATTGTTATATATATTGTGCTGGCCCTGGAGGGAAATTTCATTAATATCCATGATAAATATCGCTTGATTGGGTATGTTAATTACCAGTTGATTGTGTTCATTCAGGTATGCGCCTGCCTCAAATTGCTGTGTCAGGCTAAACGGCAGCATGCGTGCCGGCGATTGGTGCGTCTGGAGGCCTTCCACGGTCAGTGGGTCGTCCGCACAGTAAATAAACAGGTCTTCCGGCCGTTGGTTACGGATAATCCGGAATTTCGAATCCACATAGTTCTGCAGCTTGTACGCATAGCGGTCGAGGTGGTCTGGGGTAATGTTAAGCAACACGGCGACGTCTGCCCGGAAATGCACCATATCATCCAGCATAAAGCTGCTGATTTCCAGCACATAATAATCGTAATCTGCGGTAGCCACCTGCAGTGCAAAGCTGCTGCCGATGTTGCCGGCCAATCCGACATTCAATCCGGCCTGGCTCAATATAAACCACGTCAGCATGGTTGTCGTCGACTTACCGTTTGATCCGGTAATGCAGATCAGTTTGGCGTCTGTATACTGTGCGGCGAATTCAATCTCCGAAATAACGGGTATTCCGCGGTCTTTCAGCTGCTTCACAATGGGTACATGGTCCGGTATGCCTGGACTTTTGATGACCAGTACTGCATCCAATATCCGTGCTTCGGTATGTCCGCCTGCTTCATAGGCAATACCGGCATCCTCCAGCTGGGTTTTATACCGCCCGGCCAGTTGCCCGCTATCGGTAACCCAAACATCAAAGCCTTTCTGTCGGGCCAGTATAGCGGCACCCACACCACTCTCACCGGCGCCAAGCACAACAAGCTTGCCGTGCTGGGGGTAATGATATGTCGGTATATTGCCCATCCGCTATCTGATCTTTAAGGTAACAATGGTTAAAATCGCGAGCATAATCCCCAGGATCCAGAACCGGGTAACGATCTTCGCCTCGTGATACCCCTTTTTCTGGTAATGATGGTGCAAGGGCGACATCAGGAATATCCTTCGCCCCTCCCCGTATTTCCGCTTGGTATATTTAAAATAGGAGACCTGCATGATGACCGACAGGTTTTCAATCAGGAATACACCGCATAAGATCGGAATCAGCAGCTCCTTGCGAATCAGCACGGCAAACGCGGCGATAATGCCTCCGATTGCCAGGCTGCCCGTATCGCCCATAAATACCTGTGCCGGATAGGAATTATACCAAAGGAAGCCTGTGCAGGCGCCGACAAATGCGCCGGCAAAAATGACCAGCTCCTCCGAATTCGGCACATACATGATGTTCAGGTAATTTGAAAAAACAACGTTACCCGATACATACGACAGGATAGCCAGCGTTCCGCCAATGGTAGCGGAAGTACCCGTTGCCAGTCCGTCGATACCGTCCGTTATATTCGCACCATTGGACACGGCGGTAACAATAAAGACCACCACCACTAAAAAAACCAGAAACGTAAAGATCGGTCCGCTCAGGCCGAACACGCTCAGCACCTTGGCATAGTCAAACTCATTGTTTTTATAGAACGGTATATTGGTCTTGGTTGATTTGACATCTTCCGTATAATATTTCCTGCCAGTCGACTCTTGCACCCGCAGCTGTGCTTGTTCATAGGCGGCGGGATCCGTCACCTGCTGCCGGACAACGATTTCGGGGTGAAAGTACATGGTACAGGCGATGATAGCCCCCAGCCCCACCTGGCCGACAATCTTAAACCGGCCAGCCAGTCCCTCCTTATTTTTACGGAATACCTTGATGTAATCGTCTACAAACCCGATTGTCCCCATCCATACAGTGGTGATCAGCATCAGGATTACATAAATATTATCCAGTTTAGCAAATAACAGCGTCGGCACCAAAATACCCGCAAGGATAATCAGTCCACCCATCGTGGGTGTTCCCTGCTTTTGCTTCTCGCCCTCCAAACCAAGGTCCCGGATGGTTTCGCCAACCTGCCGCGCCTGCAGCATCCGGATCAGCCGGCTGCCGTAAACAGTCGTGATGACCAATGACAAAATCACCGCTATGGCCGTTCGGAACGAGATGTATTGGAACAGACCCAAACCGGGTATGTGCGTATACTCTTCTATCCAGGTAAATAAATAATATAGCATAGATCTGTTATTGTTCGTTAAATGCGTTAGCTAATACGGCCTTGTCATCAAATTCGTGTCGTATTCCATTGATTTCCTGATATTTTTCATGGCCTTTCCCTGCCACCAATACAATATCTCCCGGCTGCGCCAGGTGGCATGCCGCACGGATGGCTTCTTTCCGGTCGGCAATAGAAAACACACTCCGCCGGTCCTTCTCGGAAATACCGGCTTCCATTTCCCTGATAATTTGCAGCGGGTCTTCCGTCCGCGGATTATCTGAGGTAATAATCAGTTTATCGCTCTGTCCTACCGCAACAGCAGCCATTTCGGGGCGCTTTGTCTTATCGCGGTCGCCGCCACAGCCCAGCACTGTAATGATCTGTTCCCCGTTCTTTCTCAGTCCACGAATCGTTTCCAATACATTTTTTACCGCATCCGGCGTGTGGGCATAGTCCACAATCCCGATCACACCGGTTTTAGAGATGGTGATATCAAAACGGCCTTCCGCTCCGGACAGGTTGCTGAGTGCCGTCAGCACCTTAACCGTTTCCTGTTCCAGCAAAATGGCAGCGCCATAAACAGCGAGTATATTATAGGCATTAAATCCGCCCACCAGTTTCACCCATACTTCATGCCCGTCAAGCTGCAGCAACATGCCGTCGAAATGGCTTTCAATTACCTTAGCCTTAAAATCAGCCATATGAGTAAGTCCGTACGCACGCTTATGGGCAAATGTATTCTGCAGCATCACCTGCCCGTTTTTATCATCGGCATTTGTCAACGCAAAGGCATAGCGGTCCAGGCCGTCGAAGAATGTCTTCTTGGCTTTAATATACGCATCGAACGTCCCGTGGAAATCGAGGTGGTCGTGCGTAATATTGGTAAAAATACCGCCTGCAAAATTCAATCCGGCTATCCGTTGCTGGGCAACGGCATGGGAGCTGACTTCCATGAAGCAGTAATCGCAGCCGCCATCAACCATTTCGTGCATCAGTGCATTTAGCGCAACAGGATCGGGTGTGGTATGGGTAGCAGCCAGCACGCGGTCGCCTACCCGGTTTTCCACCGTCGATAACAGGCCAGCCTCATAGCCTAATTCCCGGAATAGTTTATAAAGCAGCGTAGCCACCGTTGTTTTTCCATTTGTACCCGTAACGCCCACCAGTTTTAACTTCCGGGAGGGATTTCCATAATAGTTAGCCGCGGATACACCCAACGCAAATGCCGTATCGGCCACCTGGATATAAGTCACTTCATCGCTGGTACTTTCCGGTAATGTTTCGCAAAGCACCGCAATAGCCCCCTGGGCGATCACATCACTGATATAACGATGTCCATCGGTATGCACACCACGAATGGCCACAAAAAGACTATTCGCTCCCGCCTTCCGCGAGTCGAACCCAAGCTGATCAATGGATACATTCAGGTTACCCACTACTTGTTGTACTGGAATCCCATGAAGTATGTCTTTTAATGGCATCATTTCAATTCAATCGAGATGGATGTTCCTGTTTTTAACCGCTGTCCGGGAAGAAGTGACTGGGCTACGACCCGGCCCTTGCCCGTTACCTTTGCCTGGTAGCCCGAATTTTCGATTGCATAAAGGGCATCAATCAGTCCCATGCCTTTCACATCCGGCACCGTCCCCTCTGTAATGGCTTCATCGGCAAACGGGATACCCTTTACCGTGTCAATATGCTGTGTGCCTCCCGCGGACGCATACATGGTTTTCATTCCGAAAGCGTCGAATACCTTGCGTGTGGCGGATGTGGACCCTTTCAGCGTGGGAGGCAGTCCGGTATTGCCGACGAGCCGAAGCTGGTCAAAGTTATCGTGCATATCCAGGTCATTCGCGTAAACCATATCCGCCAGTTCGCGGAATACCGGTCCGGCGATAGAGGCACCGTAATAACCATTACGGGGATTCCGGATCACCACAATCATGGAGTATTTCGGATTATCAGCAGGGAAGTAGCCAGCGAAGGACGATTGGTACCTGCGCGCACCGTATCCTGAGGCGCCATCGGCCATCTGGGCGGTACCGGTTTTTCCGGCCATCGAATAGTTGGGGCTACGCAACCGTTTTCCCGTACCTTCAATCATCACCCCAGCGAGCATCTCCTGTAATTTGTTTATCGTATTTTCCGAGGCAATTTGTTCATCGATGACCCGGGCGTCAAAATGCTCCACCGTATTACCCAGATGACGGATTTCCTTTACAAACAGCGGAGCAATCATTTTACCGTCATTAGCTACGGCATTGTAGAAAGTCAGCATCTGCAGCGGGGTCATTAGCAGCTCGTAACCATAGGCCATCTGGGGCAGCGACAGCTTGCTCCAGCTTTTGCTTTCAGGTGTCTTGATCAGCGGCTTGCCTTCACCCGGTATCTGGAGCTGCAGTTCCTCGTTCAGGTGCAGTCCGCGAAGCGCTTTGGTAAATGCGGCCGGGCTATTCCGGTATGCGGTATTGATTATTTTCGTAATGGCCACATTGGATGACAGTTCGAATGCCTGCTTGACCGTTAGGGTGCCATAGGCGTGGGTATCACGTATCGTATGCCCCGGCACCTGATAAGTTCCGTTGCCCGTTTCAACAACGGTATTCGTATCAATCTTACCATCCTCAAGTGCCACCAGGTAAGACGCCAGTTTAAATGTCGAGCCCGGTTCTGCGCTCTGGGCAATGGCATAATTGAACTTTTCGCGGTATACCCCCTCTGAATCCCGGGTAAAGTTAGCTACGGCACGTATCTCACCCGTTGCCACTTCCATCAGGATCACACATCCATTGTCGGCGTTACTGGCAATGAGCTGTTTTTCCAATGCACGCTGCGCCATATCCTGCATATTCACATCAATGGTGGAAATAATATCCGACCCGTCAACCGGCGCCACTTCAATTTCGCGGTTGACAGGCATCCACACACCCCCCGCGATCCGCTGGACCAAGCGCTTTCCGCTCTGGCCGTCAATAAATTCACCATATGCACCCTCCAGGCCCACGTGTATGTTTTCGGCGGGAACTTTATAGCCGATTGTGCGGGCAGCCAGGTTGGTGAAAGGAAGGATCCGTTTATTTTTCCGCTCCGCAATTAATCCGCCTTTGTATTTACCAAGATTAAAAACCGGGAACTCACGAACAGTTTTCAGCTCCTGATGCCCCACATCGCGCTTAATCAGGTAGTACCGGTTGCCGTTGGCACGCGCATGCTTAAGCAGGCGGGAATACTGGGCAGTGGACTTATCGCCGAAAAAGGCCGATAATTTAGCCGCCAGCGAATCAACTTTAGCATAAAAAACATCATCCTCCTGGATCCCCGGGGCAAGTAGGTCCATGCGCAGGTCATATTCCGGTACCGACGTGGCCAGCAAGCTGCCATCTGCCGAATAGATATTCCCCCTTACAGCCTCCACGTCTACATACCGGGTGGAAAGGCTGTCAGCCATGTCACGCCATTCCTCCCCTTCCACGTACTGCAGGTGGAATAACTTGGCCAGTACGGCAATAGCAATGAGCACAATCAGCCCAAATGACAAATATGCTCGGAAAAGTATGTCTGCCCTGATGTTCATGCTACATGTAATTTTTTATCCTTGTTATTGCGCTAATGTTTTGACTACAATGATCTTTTTCGGTGGCTGGGTACGTTCTTTTAATCCCATGCTGTCGACACGTTTTGCAATTTCCGTCTGGGTCGTCAGTTTCATTAAATCAGCGGAAAGCGATTTATAATCCCAGTTCATTTCCTTGACCTCTTTTCCCAGCCGGTCGATTTCGCGCGCTGTGCGTTCGGCATAGTGCCGGTTGGCGATGTATAGGATAGCAAGCAAGCCGGCGAAGGCAATAAAAGGAATGTACCGCACAAACGACTCCGATGAAAAGCGATCGGAACCCAGGAACGACTGGAAGAAATTCCGCGTGGCATCCGCCTTTTCTTCCACGGTATCCTGCAGGGCTTCCTGCTGTTCGTCGCTCAATGGCACCTTTTTGTAAGCATTCTTTACCATAAAACCAACGTTTTTGAAACCGCCGCGTTGCCGGCAGCAACCCGTTATATTATAATTTTTCTGCTATCCTAAGTTTCGCGCTCCGGGCCCGGCTATTCCGGGCAATTTCTTCAGGGGAAGCCGTTACTGCCTTACGGCTGATTACCGCAAAAGGCTTCAGTTCATTACCATAGAAATCCCGCTCCACTTCCCCTTTGAATTTGCCTTTCGCCATGAAGTTCTTCACCATCCGATCTTCCAGCGAATGATACGACATGACCACCAGTCTGCCTCCCGGCTTAAGCACCGCTGCGCTCTGCACTAAAAAATCCTGCAGCGCTTCCAGTTCCTTATTTACTTCGATGCGCAATGCCTGAAACACCTGTGCATGATATTTATGTTCCTTGCCCCGCGGCACGAGTTTCCTGATCATTGACTTCAGCGTTTCCACGGTCTGGATGGGCTGCTCAATCCGGGCAGTCACGATCGTCTTAGCCAACGACCGGGCATTCTGGATCTCGCCATACATGCCAAAAATCCGATGTAGTTCGGCTTCGGAATACGTATTAAGCACATCCCGCGCATTCAGGTCGCCCGCCTGATCCATCCGCATATCCAGCAGCGCATCAAAGCGGGTTGAAAACCCCCTTTTCGCATCATCAAACTGGTGGGATGACACCCCCAGATCTGCCAGAATTCCGTCGACAGCGGTTACCCCATGCAGCCTCAGGTGATTTTTCATAAACCTGAAGTTATGCGGAATAAACACCAGCCGATTGTCCTCCGGAACATTTCCTGCCGCATCCGGATCCTGATCAAAAGCATAAAGCCTGCCCGATCCGCTCAATTGCTTTATCAGCGCACTGGAATGCCCGCCACCACCGAACGTCACATCCACATATATCCCCGCCGGCTTTATGGCCAACGCCTCCAGGCATTCATCCAGCATTACCGGCATATGGTAGGCGCTATTCATGACTATCATCCGTTAGGTGGTCCGTTCCCATCACTTCTTCGGCCAACGCCGCAAAATCATCATCCCCATCATCTTCCCACAATTGGTTATATGCCTCTTTCGACCAAACCTCTATTTTGGAAAACTGGCAGGAAAGCACAATCTCCGCCTGAATCCCGCCATATTCCAGCAACGATTTCGGCAAAAGCACCCGTCCCGCCGAATCCAGCGTCAACTCTGTGGCACCACGGGTAAAGTCGCGGATAAATTTCCGGTTCTGTGCTTTGTAAGGGTTCAGTTTAGCCAGCTTGGCCGTAATCTTATCCCACTCCCCTTTCGTATAAATCACCAGGTGCCGTTCAAAACCACGGTTAATAACCAACCCTGCACGCTCTACATCAGGCATTTGCCTTTTGAGCGCAGCCGGCAACACCATCCTTCCCTTGGTGTCTAATTTGCAATCAAATTCGCCGATGAGGTGATTCATAAATCCACTTAACCTGATAATGATGAGGTAAAAGTAGGAATTTACTCCACTTTCTCCCACTTTTCCCCACAAAAAAGTTTTCCACACCTATTTTAATGGGATTGTACTTTTTTCTTGCCGCATCCATATCCAATTCGGGGTTTCTTCCAAAAAACAGCTATTTTAGCAACCTCAAATAATAGCATTATGCAACGAACACATACTTGTGGTGAACTGACTACGGCACAACTGGGTCAAACGGTGGTATTAAGTGGGTGGGTACATAAGTCCCGGGACCTCGGCGGAATGACATTTATCGATGTTCGCGACCGGTACGGGATTACCCAACTTGTGTTTGATGCAGATGCCGACGAGACCCTGCGCAATAATGCGCGCGACCTGGGCCGTGAGTATGTCATTAAGGTGACCGGAACGGTCATTGAACGGGAGAATAAAAACCTGAAAATACCCACCGGGGAAATTGAAATCAAGGTATCCGTACTGGAGGTACTGAATCCATCGAAGCTTCCTCCCTTTACCATTGAGGACGATACCGACGGCGGGGATGATCTCCGTATGAAATACCGTTACCTGGACCTCCGTCGCAATCCGGTACGGAACAACCTGATCCTGCGCCATCGGCTGGCCCAGGAGGTACGACGGTACCTCGACGGCGAAAGCTTCCTGGAAGTGGAAACACCGGTGCTTATTAAATCGACACCCGAAGGCGCCCGCGATTTCGTTGTGCCCAGCCGGATGAATCCAGGCGAGTTCTACGCCCTTCCCCAGTCGCCGCAGACCTTTAAGCAATTATTGATGGTGTCAGGCTTCGACCGTTATTTCCAGGTCGTAAAATGTTTCCGCGACGAGGACCTGCGGGCCGACCGCCAGCCTGAATTCACGCAGATTGACTGCGAAATGGCCTTTGTGGACCAAGAAGATATCCTCCATACTTTCGAGGGGTTGGTCACTCATCTATTTAAAACCGTCAAGGGGATCGACCTGGGCGCCATTCCCCGCATGCCTTATGCCGATGCAATGCGCCTGTATGGGTCCGACAAACCGGACATCCGCTTTGACATGCCGTTCGTTGAACTGAACAGTGTACTCCAGGGAGCAGGGTTCCCGGTATTTGACCAGGCTGAGCTGGTAGTGGGTATCCGTGCTACGGGATGTGCTTCCTACACCCGTAAACAGCTGGACGAATTGACAGACTTTGTACGGCGCCCGCAGATAGGTGCCTCCGGCTTGGTTTACCTGCGGTATAACGCTGATGGCACCCTCAAGTCCTCAGTCGACAAATTCTTCGGGCCCGAGCAGCTTCAACAGTGGGCAGCAGCCTTCGATGCTGCACCCGGAGACCTGCTGCTGGTTATGGCCGGCGCTACAGATAAGGTACGTAAACAGCTGTGCGAACTCCGGCTGGAAATCGCCAGTCAACTCGGCCTGCGCAGCAAAACTACGTTTGCCCCGCTGTGGGTTGTCGATTTCCCGCTATTGGAGTGGGATGAGGAAAGTGGGCGTTACCATGCAATGCACCATCCCTTCACCTCACCAAAGGCTACCGACATCCCGTTGTTGGAAAGTGATCCCGGCCAGGTACGGGCCAATGCCTATGACCTGGTTATTAATGGCGTAGAAGTCGGCGGGGGTTCCATTCGGATTCACCAACGTGAACTGCAGTCGCGCATGTTCGATCTGCTGGGTTTTTCACCGGCAGAGGCACAAAAACAGTTTGGGTTCCTGATGGACGCATTCACATACGGGGCGCCGCCGCACGGTGGCATTGCGTTCGGTTTCGACCGGCTGGTATCCATATTTGCCGGGCTGGACAGCATCCGGGATGTGATCGCCTTCCCGAAAAATAATGCGGGCCGGGATGTCATGATCGAATCTCCGGCCTCAATCAGTCAGGAACAACTAAATGAACTGGCCATCGCCTTAAAATAGTGAATGGATACAACAGTTGCCATATTTTCGCGTTATTAATTTAATTGTCATTTATTATGCCGGCTACCCAAGAGAAAATCTTTCTGAAGGACAGTGCAACCAAAGCATTCGAGCCCCGGCATAGGCAAATTATCAATTACAACATTGACAAATATGACGCTGCGGTCCACGTAGGCCTGTCCAGTTTCCAGCACCTGGAAAACGCCAAGCGAAAGGCACACATTACCAAATGGCGGGTAATGGAGAACCTCGACAAGCTATTACCTGAATTTGAGGCTAATTTCCAGAGGAAGGGCGGCAAAGTTATCTGGGCGAACGACGCAGCTGAAGCCCGCAACGAAATATGGAAAATCGTAGCGCAGGCCGGCGCAAAAAGTGTGATTAAGTCGAAGTCCATGACCACCGAAGAAATCGATTTAAACGAATTTCTGGAAGAAAAAGGGGTCAGGACAGTCGAGTCGGACCTTGGTGAGTACATTGTCCAGCTGCTTGGCCAAAAGCCTTATCACATTGTGACACCAGCCATGCACCTGAGCCTGCAGGATATTGCCGCGCTTTTTCACGAGCATTTCGGTACCCCGCTGGATGCCTCAGCTGAAGCGCTGACCTTAAAGGCCCGTGAACTGCTGCGGGAAAAATATACAACAGCTGATATCGGCATTACCGGTGCCAATTTCCTGATTGCCGACACGGGCAGCATTGCCGTTACGGAAAATGAAGGTAATGCAAGGTTGACCACCACATTCCCCAAAATTCATATTGCCATTGTGGGCATCGAAAAACTGATTCCCTCACTGGCCGACCTGGACCTGTTCTGGCCGTTACTGGCCACACACGGCACCGGACAGCGGCTCACGGTCTACAACAGTATATTTGGCGGTCCGCGCCAGGAAGGGGAAACGGATGGCCCGGAAGAAATGTACGTGGTACTGCTTGATAACGGACGCACCAACCTGCTGGCCCAGAAAGAACAGCGGCAGGGGTTATACTGCATACGCTGCGGCGCCTGTCTGAACGGATGCCCCATCTACCGGAATATCGGCGGCCACACTTATAACACGACCTACAGCGGGCCGATCGGCTCCATCATTACGCCGCACCTACAGGGCATGGAACAATTCAAGCACCTAAGCTATGCATCCTCACTCTGTGGCAAATGTACGGAAGTGTGTCCGGTAAAGATCGATATTCACAATATGCTGCTGCTTAACCGGCGTGATGCAGTAGCCAGCAAATTGGCACCCCAGACAGAAAAACTTGCCTGGAAAGGCTTTACATTCGCAATGACCAGGCGGAAAATTGTTGATCTGTTTAGCGGAAAGGTCAAAAATCTATTCCTGCGGCATTTCTTCAAAAAAGCCTGGGGCAAACACCGCGAATTGCCGCAGGTAGCACCAAAATCTTTCAGCGAGCAATGGAAAGCGCGCGATCCTAAATAAAACAAACCGCATATTCCCACCCTATAGTAATTCGCTATTACAGCAGACGATCTTATAGATTCATTTGATATTCAACGCGATTAAATTGCATATCAAAGCAACTTTAGCTATGTTTGCCCACCTCAATCTGGAAACAGCTGTTTTCCAGTGCTTCAATTACTTCATGTTTATCCCCGCTGTTTACACAAATTTACGCAACCCGCTTTAGGGTATTCCGGATAAACATCTCTTGACAGCAATTTATGGTTTTACCGCCGTTGCATCAAGCCATGCAATGGCCGCAATTTATTTCAATTATGATGTTATTAGCTACAGATCTTGACGGCACATTTTTAGGGGGCAAGCGGGTCGACCGGCTTAAACTCTACCGCCTGATCCGTCAGAATAAGGACATTCAGCTGGCTTTCGTTACCGGACGGGGAATCGAGACGGTGTTGCCGCTCCTGAACGACCCCATTATTCCCCGGCCGGAATACATTATATCGGATGTAGGCGCTACTGTGGTCAATGGTCATACCCTCGAACCCGTAGAGCCAATTCAGTCCCATATAGAAAACAAATGGCCGGGTATCTTCACGTTCCGGCAGGCGCTCAGCGGTGTAACCGGCCTTGAATTCCAGGAAGTGCCCCAGCAACGCCGTTGTTCATTTTACTACGATGAAACCACGGATATCGAGGCGGTGCAGCGTATTGCTGCAGCATACGATTGCCATGTACTGCTGTCGGCAGGCAAGTACCTAGACATCCTACCGGGACATACCAGCAAAGGAAATACCCTCACCCAACTGGTTGATCTTATTGGATTTCCCGAAGATCGCGTGCTGGTTGCAGGAGACACCCTGAATGACCTTTCGCTTTATGAAACCGGGTACCGGGGTGTGGTCGTCGGCCATGCGGAAGCGGCACTCAGCCAGGCCACAGCAGGGAACCCATTGGTTTACCAGGCCGACACAGCCGGTGCGGGAGGTATTATAGCGGCCATTCACCACTTTCCGGTATTCAACACCTATTATCAGGAAGCCGTGGGGAAAAAGAAGCGGGAAAAACAGTCAGGGGAACCCCAGCTATTGATGGTTTACCACCGGCTGCCATTTGACAAGGAAGTGATCGATGGCCAGTCCCGGCGCGTATCGCCAAAAAGTCCGAACGGAATTATTCCCTCCCTGCTTGGATTCTTTGCCAAAGGCCGTTCAGGTGTATGGATCGGCGAAGACGTGGTTGAAAAAAATGAGCCTCTCCCGTCACACAATGCATACATCGACGAAAAAAAGTACCCGAATCTCATTGCATCGATTATTCCGCTGTCCAAAAAAGACATCGACCTGTTTTACCGTGTGTTTTCCAAAGAGGCATTCTGGCCAACCATCTTTTCTTTCATTGATAAGGCCAAATTCAATCACGCGCACTGGGCACATTACGTAAAAATAAACCGGATATTTGCCGAACGGATAGCAGAAGAAGCGGATCATGAAGCACTGGTCTGGATTCATGAGTATAACCTTTGGATGGTCCCCGGCTTTGTCCGCCAAATGCGTCCCGATCTTAAAATAGGCTTTTTCCATCATACCGCTTTCCCCCCTGCCGATATTTTCAATATTATTCCCTGGCGGCGCGAGATTATCGGCAGCTTACTGCAATGTGATTTTATCAGCTTCCATATCCCACGGTATGTCGAAAATTTTGTCGACGTGCTGCGCAGCCATGCTCCAGTACAGGTCCTGAAACGCGTAAATGCCGCACAGCAGTTTCTAACCTACAGCTGCGCGCTGGGCATCGACCAGATGACCAAGGAAATTGAGGTCGGCGACCGCCGTATCCGATTGGGCGCACAGCCCGTGGGGGTTAATAATGAAAATATCAAACGCATATACGGACTAAAAAAAACACAGCAACGGATCACGGCATTGGAAAAGCGAAAATCAGGAAAACAGATTGTGTTGTCCGTCGAACGGCTTGATTACGTGAAGGGTCCGCTTGAAAAAATCCAGGCATTCGGTGAATTGTTAAAGGAGCACCCCGAATTACACGGAAAAGTAGAGTTGGTCAACATCTGTACGCCGCCGTCCCAGGGCATGAAAATTTACGATAAGATACGGCAGGAACTCGACCGGGCCGTGGGCGAAATCAACGGCAGGTATTCCAATCTGGAGTGGACGCCTATCCGCTACTTTTTCCGTTCCCTCCCGTTCGAAGAAATCGTTACCTACTACGCGATAGCGGACGTCGCCTGGATCACCCCCCTGCGTGATGGATTGAACCTGGTAGCCAAGGAATACGTCGCGGTCCAGGGATTGAAAGCCAATCCGGACGGCGTGCTGGTATTGTCTGAATTTGCCGGCGCTTCAGTGGAATTACCCTACGCTGTACTGACCAACCCGTACGATTCACAAAACCTGAAAGAAAGCCTGCTCCAGGCAATAGAAATGCCGGAAGCCGACCGGGTATTACGGATGAAACGGCTGCATGAAATCGTCAACCTTTACGATATTGACCGATGGGGAAACGAGTTCATCGAAGAATTGACGCAGGCTACAGCGATGGAAAAAGTAAACTGAAGGTTACACACTCCAGCGGGCCAGTGGGGCAACATCCTGCCCGGCAAACTCACCCGCCAGGTATTTATAGTGACCGGCAATGGCAATCATTGCGGCATTGTCCGTACAATATTCAAAGCGGGGTATAGAAACGCGCCACCCTTCTTTTTCGCCCAACTGCAGCAACGCATTGCGGAGACCCGAATTAGCCGATACACCGCCTGCAATGGCTACGTCATGGACGCCTGTTTCCCGGGCCGCCTGGGTGAGCTTGTCTAACAGGATCGACACGATCCGGGATTGCACCGATGCGCAGATATCATCGCGGTGTTTCAGCAGAAACTGCGGATCGGCCCGTTCCCGTTGCTGTACAAAATAAAGGATGGAGGTTTTCAGTCCGCTAAAGCTGAAGTTCAGGCCCGGAATCTGCGGCTTCGGGAATTCAAAAGCCGTAGCATTTCCTTCTTTTGCATAACGATCAATCAGTGGCCCGCCCGGATAGGGCAGCCCGAGTATCTTTGCTGTTTTGTCAAATGCCTCACCCGCTGCATCGTCAAGTGTCTGACCGAGCAGCTCCATATTAAAATAATCCCGCACCAGTACCAGCTGTGTATGTCCGCCGGACACCGTCAGGCAAAGGAAAGGGAAACGGGGTACCGGCTCCTCAATAAAATGCGCCAGGATGTGTGCCTGCATGTGGTTCACCTCAATTAATGGAATGTCCTGTGCAAGTGCAAATGCTTTCGCAAATGAGGCACCTACCAATAACGCCCCCAAAAGTCCGGGGCCGCGGGTAAAAGCCACGGCATCTATCTCATTTTTGTGTATTTTTGCCTCCCCGATTGCCTGTTGTACCGCGGGGATGATATTTTGCTGGTGTGCCCTTGAAGCCAATTCAGGCACTACACCACCAAATTTTTCATGAATGGTCTGGTTGGCAATAATATTTGAACGGATTTTTCCGTCTATACAAATGGCAGCGGATGTTTCGTCGCAGGAAGATTCAATGCCGAGTATAATGGACATGGGTGGATAATTAAACCGCTTTATTATTCTTTATTAGCGTACAAAAATATCAAAAAAATACTTAAAATAACGCTGTGGACGTTGGCCGGATTCCTATTACTGGCAACCGGACTAATTTATTCGCTGCGGTACCCCACGGTCCAAACGTATTTTGCAAAGCAAGCAGCTGCATACCTCTCCGATGAACTCCATACCACCGTATCCCTGCAGGGGATTTATTTCAAGCCTTTCTCTTCACTGGTCCTCCGCGGGCTGTATATTGAAGACCTGGAGGGCGATACGCTGTTGTATAGCCGTCAGCTGTCGGCAAACCTCAATTTACGGGAGCTCGCCAATGCAGCGGTCGCAATCCGCCGGATCCGTCTTTCCGACAGCCAATTTTCGCTGAAGCGTGACAGTGGCGGGACGAACTTATCGTTTATTCTTAACTATTTCCAGGGCGGGGAAAGCGGCGGGCAACCTGCCGGCCGAAAAATCACCTGGAACATCAACAACCTGGAACTGGATAATGTATCATTACGCTATCATTACACCGGCGTTCCACCCAAGGCCGGGACTGTCAATTTCCGTGACATTGAGCTTACCGGAATCAGCGGCAATGTTTCGGCAATCGATTTCAGTGAGCACCTATTGAAAGCGGAAATCCATGAACTGCAACTTCAGGAGAAAAGCGGGTTTAAAATCCGGAAGCTGAACACCCTGGCGGTGGTAGATAGCAACCGATTGGAACTCCATGCACTCGACCTGGAAACCAATCGCAGTCATATCCGGGATTACCTGCTGCTCGAATATGCAGACTTCGGAGCATTCGACGACTTTGTGCGACAGGTAGACATCACACTGGACCTGAAGCGGTCCCGGATCAATTCGAAAGACATCGCCTTCTTCGCACCAAACGTTAACGTCACCAATTTCGACATCCTGCTCTCCGGAAATTTCTCCGGCCATATCCCGGAGCTGTCGGCCCGCAATATGGTGTTGCAAACCGGCCAGCACACCCGCTTAGCCGGTGATGCCACCGTTGAGGGCCTGCCCGACATCAACCGTGCCCTATTTGACCTGCGGCTGGACGAGCTCCAGACGAATAGCCGGGAAATCGAATCACTTGTCCCACAGTTAGGAAATACCCCGCTGCTGGACCTTCCCGAAATTTTTGACCGGATGGGTGACATCCGCTACCAGGGTTCCTTAACCGGCCACTACCTGGATTTCGTTGCGTACGGGATGCTGGAAACGGATCTTGGCACCATCAATACCGATATCCACCTCGACATTACCGATCAACAACGTTATTCCGGCAAGCTTTCTGCCGACACTTTTGATGTAGGGACATTGCTGAACTACGAAAAGATGGGGCGCGGAAGTTTCGACATGATGGTAGATGGGCAGGGATTTGCCGCACACGACGTAAGCAGTGAGATTTCAGGACATGTGGGCTATCTTGAGTTCAGTGGATACCAGTATCGCGACATTGACATACAGGGACGGTTCGACAACCTGTTATTTGCCGGTGCGCTCACGGTAGCCGATCCCAACCTGCAATTAACCTTTGATGGGGAAGCGAATTTCAATCCGCGCCAGCCCGCTTATCACTTTTATGCCTCCGTAGCACATGCCGACCTGTCCCGGCTTCGCCTATACGATAAAAAACCAGTGGTCCTTCACGGCGGAACGATTACCAGTAATTTCACCGGAAACACCCTCAATAACATCCAGGGAAGCATCGCAGCAAACGACATACAGTTCCAGGTCGACACCGGCAGCTACACCATTGATTCCGTGGCATTGCTGGCCAAAGGCGATGAGGAACACCGGGTATTGTGGTTAACATCCGATGTCATGGAAGCGACATTAAGCGGCGAGACGGATTTACCCACGTTATCCGCATACTTTCAGTCGGTCGCGATGCGCTACGCGCCCGCCATGGGCCTCGCTTTAAAACCATCGGGAAAGCAGGATTTCCATGTCGACCTGACGTTGAAGGACTTTACCCCTATTGCCCCATTTGTCGAACCAGCGCTGGCTATTGGTAAAGGTGCCTCCTTAACCGGGTATTTTTCTTCGGCCGCCGGCGCGGCCAACTTCAATTTGCTCGTGCCTACCCTGCATTACGGAAATCTCCGGATCGAGCAGCTGATTGCCGACGAGACCACCAATAACGAGGCCCTCCGCCTATTGGTTACCGCCGATCGGGTTAGCCTGACCGACAGCCTGTATATCGACAACGTAAACATGACCAACACGCTCACCAACGATAGCCTGTACTTTAACCTCAAACTGGCACATACCACGGCGAGCAACCGGATCGACCTGAATGGCCTGATGCATTTCAGGGAAGAACAGCCGGCCGAACTCCGCTTTCTCCCTTCGGCCGTTATTCTCAATCAGGAACCCTGGCAACTGGGGAACCAGGCGCTTATCCACCTCGATAGGGACCGATTGCGCATAAGCGACATGGAGCTTACAAATGGCAATCAGACCGTCCGTTTGGATGGCGTCATATCCCCGCAGACAGGCGATGAGGCTGTGCTTACATTCAGCCAGTTCGACCTCAGTACATTCAACGCGGCAATGCGGCCTTCGGGTATCAGACTCGACGGGATCGTGAACGGGCAGATGAACATTTCGTCCTTATTGAAACAACCTTATTTCATTGCCGATATCGAAGCCAGCGGCATCCACTATAACGACACGGAGGTGGGTGACCTGCTGCTGCAGGCCGACTTTGACCAGCATACTAAACTGGTGAATGTTAATATGGAAGTGGTCAACCACGGCATCAGAACCATCCTGGCGACCGGCACCTATAATGCCGCTGCAGTGAATAAGCTGGATATGCGTGTTGCGCTGAATAAAAGTGAGCTGATCATTTTCCAGCCCCTGCTTAAGAACCTGGTATCAAACATTACCGGCACCGTTTCCGCCGACCTCCGCATCACGGGCACCGCATTGAACCCGCAGGTGGATGGCCGCTTCAGTCTACACGACGCAGGATTCACCGTAAATTACCTCAAAACCCCCTATCGCATAGATGACGAAGTATACCTATCGAACAGTACGCTGCTGCTCACCAACCTGACGGTAACAGACCCCCTGGGGAATCAGGCCCTTGCCAATGGGAAGGTAGACCTGAGCAATATCCGCGTTCCCGATATCGACCTTACAATTGACGCAACCAATTTCCTGGTGCTTCACACTACCCTTCGGGATAATCCGCTGTATTATGGAACTGCTTACGGCACAGGTAGGTTTGCGTTTCATGGCCTCACGAATGCCATCAACATTACGGTCAAAGCACGGACCAATGAAAATACCCGGCTGGCTATACCGCTCAATGCGGTAGGCACCGTGAGCGACAACGATTTTATCCGCTTTGTCAGTCAGGACACCGTCAACACACGGACCCCAACCTCCCAGTTATTGAAGGGGCTGAGTCTGAACATGGATTTTCAGGTAACACCTGACGCAGAAATCAGCCTGTATACCGATCTGGGAGAATTATCCGGACGGGGAACCGGTGCTTTATCGCTTCGCATATCCAGTCTGGGCGATTTTGAGATGTTTGGCGATTACGCCATCAATTCAGGGAAATTTACCCTGACCGCCCAGGATTTTATCAACAAGATCTTCGATATTAATCAGGGCGGCACCATCCGCTGGACAGGGCAACCGACGGAAGCAACAATTGCGCTCACCGCGGTTTATGAGCAACGCACAAGCCTTTCCCCGCTTTACAATGCCGCGGGGCGTGAGACCAACGAACAACGCGCACTTGCGCAGGCTCAGATGAACCTTAGCGGCAATCTTATGCGGCCGGATATTACGTTCGGCCTGAATTTCCCGAATGATCCTTATGTAAAAGACGAACTGCAGGGCTACCTCAGTGACGCCAACAACGTAAACCAACAGACATTGAGCCTGATCGTACGCCGTAGCTTTACGCCCGGATCAGCAACGGATTTCAGCCGCGAGCTCAACAACACGTTACTGAGTGCCGGTACCGAGCTTGCTTTCAACCAGCTCAACAATATCATCGCACAATCCCTTAATCTCAATTTCGTGGATCTCAACATCCGTTCGCTCAACGATGCAAGCGCTTCGGTGCATCTTTTCAACGACCGGCTGATCCTGACCGGTGGTGTAACCGACAGACGAAACGTGACCGATCTGAATGTATTCAGCGATCGCGTTGCCACCGATGCCGAAGTACAATACCTGATCCGGAAAGACGGCCGCCTGGTACTCCGGGCCTCCAACCGGCTGAACAGCCGCAATTTCCTGCTCAATCTCAACGACAACAACTATGTAAGTGCCGTCGGGCTGGTTTACCGCCAGGAATTCTATACATTCGGCGAATTTTTACGACGGCTGCTCACCCTCCGGAGCCGGGAAGAAGAGGAAAACGAAGAGGTATTCTAGCGAACCGGTATGTTCCGGAACCTCAACGAGCCATTGTAAAGGATTCTGTATCAATTACAATTTTGATTTCGACCCAAAAACCGTACCTTAGACAAGCCAGTTTACATAAACCAAATTTAAGCCATGAAAACGTCTTGTTTTATTTTGCTGATGGTGGTGCTGCTGGGCCGGATGGGGTATGCACAGCAGACAGCAGACAGCCTGTCGATCATCAAAGGTTTCAGCATCGCAGCACCGAAACCGGACGGCCTGTCCGATTTTATTAAGTTCATTCATGAGGAACTTGCTCCACGGGGGGTCAATACCCTGATCCTTCGGGTAGATTTCAACTATGCTTTCAAAAGTCATCCGGAATTGCGGGACTCGGTTACATTATCGAAAAACGATGTAAAAAAGCTCGTAAAGGCCTGCCGGGAACATGGAATACAGATCGTTCCGCAGGTTAACCTGCTGGGCCATCAATCGTGGGCCGGTGACATCGGCAACCTGTTGCGCGTGTATCCGGAGTTTGATGAAACCCCTTGGATAAAGATGCCGCCCGAAGGAACATACAAATGGCCAAACGAGGACGGCCTATATTGCAAAAGTTACTGCCCGCTACATCCGGGCGTACACCGGGTCGTATTTGCACTGGTCGACGAAATCATGGATGTATTCGAAGCGAAGGCATTCCACGCCGGAATGGACGAAGTATTTTACCTGGGTGAAGACAAATGCCCGCGCTGTTCCGGGCGGGATAAATCAATCCTGTTTGCCAATGAGGTGCAGACTATCCGCGATCACCTGGCGGAACGCGGACAGGAGCTGTGGATCTGGGGCGACCGGCTGATCGACGGCAGGGCAACAGGTATCGGCATGTGGGCAGCCAGCTATAACGACACTTACCGCGCAATTGATATGATTCCAAGAGACGTCGTTATCTGCGACTGGCAATACACGCAGGATAACCAAACGGCGGTCTATTTTGCGTTAAAAGGGTTGCGGGTAGTCACCTGCGCGTGGGACCACCCGGAAGTTGCCGTCAGCCAGGTGGAAAACCTCTATAAATCAAGGGCGATCTCAGGTGAACAGCTACAGGGCCGTTATTATGGAATTGCGCATACCGTATGGTCCGGCCCCACGCCTTTCTTCAAGGGTTTTTATGAAAACACACCGGATGAAGATGGTGGGAAGAATACACCATGGAATACCTTTAATGTGATGTATGAGAAAATTGCCGAAGTGGAACAGTAGAAAATGAAGGTATCCTGACAGCAACACCCCGATTCATATTGATGAACACCTTGAAACGCTTTTGTTATAGTTGTTTAGTTGCCGTGGGAGCATTTTTGCCCACGTTGCTATTGGCTCAGCAAGAGCTGAAAAGGTACGACCGCGCGAAGTATGCGGATGTCGTTTATACAAAGCTGGGCTTCGGTGAAGTAAACCAACAGCTACTCACCTCGAAGCAAGCCGAAAAGCTTGGTCGCCGTATCAGGCAGATCCAAAAAGATTACGGTACCGTCATTGTGTTCGCTTCGCTCGTACCCAAAGAAGCAAACGATTGGAAAAACGGGAACCTGGGTGGATTACCTGCCTATTATCTGGGAGAAGATCCCCGTGCGGCAAGAAACCACGTCATGATATTATTCAGCGAAGAAGATGGCAGAAACTGGATCCGATATGGCCGTGATAACGAAGCCGATTTTACGCCCTATACCGGGGAGCTGAATCAACTATTTACATCAAAATACCGGAAACCGAATGCCTACCGCCCCATACACCGCCTGTTGAAGTACATCGCCCTTATTTTTGACCGGTTGGATAACGAACGGAAAAACAACCTGCTTCACCCCCAGCTGACCGTGAAGGAATGGATTGGATTGGCCCGGGCAGAAATGGACATTACAGGCGACTATGCTACGGCGACAACGCACCTGCAACGTGCAGTGGCGCTGGATTCTGCAAATGCGGAAACCCTTATGCTCCTTGGCTATGCATACCTGGAGCAGCAAGACTGGGAAGCGGCAGCCACAGCCTTTCGTACCGCTTGGTCGCTTGACGCGAATTTTGAAACTGCAGTTGGGTATTTAACACTCCACTACCTTCGCCACGATAACGAAACGGTAAAAAAATGGGAAGCGCGGGTTCAACAGTTTACGGCGGACTTTAGTGAAAAGATCCATAACGTAGCCCATTACCCAAGTCCTGTTCATTTCATTGGTAACGCTACCGACAGGGCTTTTCAGGAGCTATTTCAGCAGGAGATACGACAAAGCAAATCGGAGGGAATACCTGAAGCGGATGTTCACCCCTGACAAAATGCCCGCTACCGGTAATAGGTAAATTCCCTGTCCCTGATTGTGGACCGGCCATTTGGTTCCATGATTAGCCTTTTGGTACAATTCCCATAGGCGTCGTACTGGGCATAAACCTTCACCCGTTGGTCGGTATCCGGCATTTTGGATTCGTGCGATTCGTCGTTGGGATAATGCTGGATCTCCTTTTTAACATATCCGAAGCCATCGTATACACGCTCCCAGCGCACTTCCAGACTGCCGTCTTCCTTGTAATTGTGTGTTTCTATATTCAGTCCGAACGGGTCATAGGTATAAACATGATCGTACGCGAAGCTGCCATCATCGTAACGTACGACCTTAACCTGGTTACTGGCCTCGTCGTAGGTATACTCAAATACCGATTGGTCATTGCTCGACTGCCGGACAAGGTGTCCATCACCATTATATTCAAAAACAGTATGTGTATAAAAGGAGAAGTCATCACCCACTAACTCATTTTCTATCCCGGTAAGAAAACCGGCTGTGTCGTAATGGAGCGTATCCGTTTCGACCACTTTACTTGAAAACCGTCTTCCATGTGCCCTGCGATACAACAACCTCCCTGTTTCATCAAACGTAAGCATACATTTGTTATTCATTCCAGCGCCCGCGAACAGGGCATGGTGTGCATCATTCCTTAAATCGGCAGCTTCGTATTCGTTCAGATCAATGACCGAATCTCGGGGAACTGCATGTTGCCTTTGGCGCACCGTTTTTACAGGCCCTTTTAAACCATAGGTATCCAACCCCTGCTGAATATCCGCTATGGTCACCTCATATATGCTCTTCAAAGGAAGATTATCCTGCTTTCCACCCTCTTGGGCACAACTTTGCATTATAGACAACACAAGTAAACAGAAAACGGCTGTTATTTGATGCATTTTAGGATTCTTATCGCTTGGTTACGCGCAACATGGCAAATATAATGTACCACATCCGGAATTTCAAACAAGCGCTATGGCGTGGCTCCCTTAACCAGGTTATTATGCCATATGACTTCCAGCGTATCGTCGTCTGACGACGATGGTGGAGCATACAAGAGTACATCGTAAACATGTCCATTTCTTTCGGACGGAACAATGTTTACTTCCCGATACAAAACTTACTGAAAATATTCTCCAATAAATCATCCGTGGAAACACTGCCCGTAATCTCACCCAGGTGATGCAGCGCCTGCCGGATATCCATGGCCAGAAAATCCGATGTAATGGGATGATCTATACCGTCGATTACTTTTTCCAATGACTCCAGGGTCTTTTGCAATGCCTCTACGTGCCGGATATTGGTGACCAGCACATCGTCGGTATTGAGTTGATGCAGGTTCACCTTGCGCAGGAGTTCCTCCTTTAACTCCTCCACTCCGGTTTTATGCTTAGCAGAAATAAAGACAGCGCCGAGTGCCTGCAGTTCCGAAACATGCGCCGGACGCAACAGGTCAGTTTTATTAACCACCGTTACAAAAGGTACATCCAGCTGTGCTACCTCCTGTTGCTGGCTTCGGATCTCATCAATATCGTCCTGTTGCGGATCTGCCATATACACAATGAGCCGTGCCTGCCGCATCTTTTCGCGGGTGCGCTCCACGCCCTGTGCTTCAATGGCGTCCTTGGTATCCCGGATTCCCGCCGTGTCAATAAACCGGAATCGGATGCCTTCGATGTTAATTTCATCCTCAATGGTATCCCGGGTAGTCCCCGCGATATCCGAAACGATCGCCCGCTCTTCGTTAAGCAGTGCATTGAGTAGCGTAGATTTGCCTACATTGGGTTTGCCGGCAATAACCACGGGAACGCCATTTTTCAGCACGTTACCCTGTGCAAAAGATGCAATCAGCCGACGGATTACTGCACTAATGTCCAGCAGCAGCGTCCGAAGTTGTTCGCGGTTGGCAAACTCCACGTCTTCTTCCGAGAAATCTAGTTCAAGTTCGATCAGCGACGCGAAATGGATGAGCTGCTCCCGCAGTTGCTTCAGTTGGTTGGAAAACCCGCCACGCATCTGCTGCATAGCGATCTGATGGGAGGCTGCCGAATTTGAGGCAATCAGGTCGGCTACCGCCTCCGCCTGCGAAAGGTCCATTCCTCCGTTGAGAAAAGCGCGTAGTGTAAATTCCCCGGGCTTGGCCGCACGGGCCCCTTTGCGGGTCAGCAGCTGGATAATCCGGCCGATAATGTATGCAGAATTGTGGACCGAGATTTCGACCACATGTTCTTTCGTATAGGAATGCGGCGCCACGAACAGCGATACCAGCACCTCATCCAGCACTTCATCTCCCTCCCGGATGGTACCGAAGTGAATCGTATGCGAGGCTTGTTTCGTTAAGTCTTTACCCTTGAATACGCTCCCTGCAATGGCTATTGCAGCGGGTCCCGAAAGGCGGATTACACCAATGGCGCCGCTACCTAAAGCGGTTGCCAATGCCACAATGGTATCTTCCTGAGCGGTGCTGGCTGTTACTGACATGGCACAAAGATACAAGTCTGTGCGCGGGATACGAAACGCCCTTCGGCCTACCCGATTACCGTGCCTGTTGGCAATACCGCGCGTTTTTTTACGATCACCACGCCATCATACACCGCATAGGTATCGAAGTCGCCGTCTTCCAGGTGATTTCCACCGTTGATCCGTACGTTGTCGCCGATCGCGCAGTTCTTATCCAATATCGCATTTTCGATATAGCAGTTTTCGCCTACCCCCGCCAGGGGAATCCCCCGTTCCTGATCATGCGCAATTTCTTCCAGTGTCTGGTAAAAATCGCACCCCATCATGTAGGCGGTTTTGATTACCGTGCCTTTGCCGATCCGCGACCGGATGCCGATAACCGACCGCTCAATCCGTTCGGCCGCTACGATACAGCCATCCGCAATCAGGACACGGTCCAGCAGTGTGCCCGAAACTTTCGACGGGGGCAGCATACGACCGCGCGTGAAAATGGTATGCTTATCAAAAAGGTTGAATTTCGGAATATCATCCGTGAGGCCGATGTTGGCTTCAAAAAATGACTCGATCGTCCCGATATCGGTCCAGTAACCCCTGTATTCATAACTATGAACTTTATACCTGCCGATCGAATCCGGGATCAATTCCTTGCCAAAATCCATTCCCTGATGTTCGGCGAGCATCTCCGACAACACCCCCTTGTTAAACACGTAAATCCCCATGGATGCGAGGTATACCCGGTCGATGTCCTTCATGTCATCACTCACTTCAGACTCCCATCCGGGCAGTCGGTCCGCCGTTGGCTTTTCCGTGAAGGCCGTGATGTTTCCCTCGTCATCGGACTTGAGGATACCGAAGGAAGTCGCATCCTTTGCATTTACCGGAATCGTGGCAATAGAGATCTCCGCACCGGCTTCAATATGCTGATTGATCATCGCCTGAAAATCGATCTGGTACAGCTGGTCACCCGAGAGGATAAGCAGGTGTTCATAATCGTGGTGCGCGAGGTATCGCTGCATATGGCGCACTGCGTCCGCCGTTCCCTGATACCATTTTTCACCTTCATGTGTCTGTTCTGCAGCAAGGATATCCACAAATCCTTTGCTGAATACACTGAAATTATACGTGTTTTTAATATGGGCATTCAACGACGCCGAATTGTACTGCGTGAGCACAAAGATCCGGTTGTAGCCTGAATTCAGGCAGTTGGAAATCGGGATATCCACCAAACGGTATTTACCTGCAATAGGAACAGCCGGTTTGGAACGTTGGTGGGTAAGCGGGTACAGCCGTGTACCTTTGCCCCCCCCTAATACTACGGAGATTACGCTGTGTGTCATCGTTAGTGCATTAACTGTTCATAAATCTGGATATATTTAGCCGTTGACCGGGCCCATGAAAAATCAAGTCCCATGATCCGTTTGCGCAGCTGCTGCAGCTGCTTCTTATTCTGGTATAAGCGTAATGCCCGGCCGATGGCCGTCGCCGCATCTTCAATACCGGCCTGTTGAAATGTGATCCCGTATCCCGCCTCGGTATCGATATCAGGAACAGTATCGCGCAATCCACCCGTGCTCCGTACGACCGGGACGGTGCCGTAACGCATGGCATACAACTGATTCAGCCCGCAGGGTTCAATGCGCGACGGCATGATCAGGAAATCGGATGCGGCATAAATCTGGTGGGCCAGCTGTTCCTGGTATCCAATGTAGACACCAAGCCGGCCACTGTGTTTTTCGCCCAGGTGCCGCATCGCCGTCTCCACAGCTGGATCACCCGATCCCAGCACAACGACCGACAAGCCATCATCCATGTCCGCGAGTACCTGATCAATTAACGGCGGTAGCAAATCCGCGCCCTTCTCTCCTGCAAAACGACCGATATAAGCGAGCAGCGGCATCGAAGCATCCAGGCCAAATGTCCGGCATAAGGATACTTTATTTGCCTTTTTCCCCGATTGCGCGTCGGCAGTGCCGTAGTTACGGTATAGCATCAAATCAGCGGACGGGTCCCATAATGTGGCATCAATGCCATTAACAATGCCTATGCCTTTCTGCTGCTCCAGTTTAAATAACTGTTCCAATCCGTTCGATTGCTCGGCCAATTGGCGGAGGTAGCCTTCGGATACCGCGGTATACACCCAGCAGCATTTAATCAACGCAGCCAGGGGGTTAATCATACCATCCCAATCAAGGAGACCCCATTTCCAGGTGTCAAACGACGGCAGCAGAATGGCCTTATTCCAGCCCATCCATCCCTGATACTCCCCGTTATGGACCGTACCCACCGTGGGAATCTCCTTCAGTGCGGAAAATTGTTCGCAATGATACATGAGAAACGGAACAAGCCCGGCATGATGATCATGGCAATGGATGACGTCGGGTTGGATACCCTCGTCTGCAATCCATTGCAGAAATCCGTGCTGGAATGCCATAAACTGCTCGCTCTCATCTGCATAACCATAGACGTCATCGCGGTCGAGCAGGCCTGGAATTTTCACCAGAAACAGCCCGAATCCGAGCGTATCATGCTGCTCACGATACACTTCAACCGGCAACGGCCGGGAGCCCTGGCGGATGTTTCCCCGATATACCAGATCAAAATCATGGGTATCAACAAACGGTTTATTGTACCAGGGCATGACAACCCAGGCTTCGAACCCCTGTTGCTGCAGGTATTTGGGTAACGCGCCAACAACATCACCCAGCCCGCCAACCTTAGCTACGGGATAGCATTCGGCACTCAGGTGAATCACATGCGGTCTTTTCCGACGTATGGCGATATGTTGCGTTTGTTTCACGTATTTTTCCTTTTAAGAATGAGTCCGCCCAGTGGCGGCAGCGTCAGGTTAGCGGACCACGGTTTGCCCATCCAGCCGACCGCTTCCGCAACGACCGCTTCCAGTTCGATGCCGCTACCAAAGTAGCGGGGATCATCGGTATTCAGCAGCACCTCCCATTCACCGGGGGCGGGCAGGCCGCATCGGTAAAAATAACGCACTACCGGGGTCAGGTTCAATATAATCAACAGTTCTGCCTCGGGTTGATATCCTTTCCGGGTATACGCCAGCACGGAATTGGATGAATCGCCTCCCTCTATCCACTCAAATCCGTCCGGACTGAAACTGTGTTCATAAAGTGCCTGCTCCGTGCGGTAAAGATGGTTCAGCGATTTGATAAACTCAAAAACACCGCGGTGGGGCTCATACTGTAGCAGATGCCAATCGAGCGACTGGTTATGGTTCCATTCGGCCGTCTGTCCGAATTCGCATCCCATAAACAGCAGCTTCGTACCCGGATGGGTAAACATGTACAGGTAAAATGCCCGCAGGTTGGCAAATTTCTGCCATTCATCACCCGGCATCTTATAGATCATTGACCGCTTCCCGTGCACCACTTCATCGTGGGATATCGGCAGCATAAAATTCTCATGAAAAGCATACAGCATGCTGAACGTAAGCTGTGCGTGATGGTGCTGACGGTACAGCGGATCGTGGCCGAAATACGTGAGGCTATCGTGCATCCACCCCATCATCCATTTCATGCCGAAGCCCAGCCCGCCACTGTAGACGGGGCGGCTTACTCCAGGCCATGAAGTCGATTCCTCAGCGATCGTCTGCACATCTGGAAAATGGCCGTATATCGTTTCATTCAGTTCTTTCAGGAAGCCGATGGCTTCCAGGTTTTCCCGTCCCCCATGGATATTGGGAATCCATTCGCCTTCCTTGCGCGAATAATCACGGTAGAGCATGGAAGCCACAGCATCCACACGCAGGCCATCGGCGTGGTACCTTTCCAGCCAGAATATTGCATTGCTGATCAGGAACGACCGCACCTCGTTTCGTCCGTAGTTAAAGATATAGGAACCCCAGTCGGGGTGATACCCCTCCTTCGGGTCGGCATGTTCATACAGGTGCGTACCGTCGAACTGATACAGTCCGTGCGCATCGCCCGGAAAATGTGAGGGTACCCAGTCGAGCAGCACGCCGATACCATTCAGATGCAGCTGCTCAATCAGGTACATCAGATCCTGCGGGGTACCGTATCGGGACGATGCCGCAAAATAACCTGTAGTCTGGTAGCCCCATGACGGATAATAGGGATGTTCCATCACCGGAAGCAGTTCGACATGGGTAAAGCCGGTTTCCTTAATATAGGGGATCAGCTTTTCGGCCACATCCCGGTAACCCAGCAGTCCCGCCGGGTTTTCCGGATCGCGCATCCAGGAGCCAAGGTGCATTTCATACACCGATATCGGTCGATTAAGCCCGTTATATTGATGGCGTTCCTGCATCCATGCTTCATCCGTCCATGTATACCAGGTGGTGGAAACGACGGAAGCGGTACGCGGCGGGATTTCACTCTGCAACGCATAGGGATCGGCCTTTTCCGAAACAGCTCCATGATATGCCCGGATGTGGTATTTGTACAGGTCGCCGAGACCGACGTCGGGGATAAAACCTTCCCATATACCCGAGCCGTCCCACCTGACGTTGAGCGGATGGGCATTGGGATTCCAGCCGTTAAAGCTGCCCACTACCGAAACCGTCTCCCCATTAGGGGCCCACACCGCGAAGTAGGTACCCTGGCGTCCGTTAAGTGAAAGCACATGGGAACCGAACTTTTCGTAAAGCCGATAATGTTTTCCAGCACGGAAAAGACTGACATCAAAATCCGTGAATAACGAATAAACTGCTACCGACATAAACAACAGTTAAACGGATTCAAAATCCGGTGAACAATTTAAATAGGTTAACTGACCATCATCTTCTTAAAGTCTTTTGCCGCGTTTACCAGGCAGGTGCCGTCTGCACTTTGCTCAAACGACACGGGACGATCGTCCACAAGTACCTGCTTCACGGGAAATGGCAATCCAATCAGTTGCAATGTATAGTCTTCATATTTCTCGACGTATAATCCATCCGTCGACTGGCTGATCCGAAGTGTGCTGTCTGTTCCTTTTACCGTAAATTGCTTTTCAAGATAAACCCGCTGCTCATAAGCAAACGTGTCGCCATGGTCTTCATAAAGATACGAATTAATTTCACCGGATACATGATATACCAGCAGGGAAAGTGAGGTGATGGGTTTTTCATGTACATATTGCATCACCGGGTATTGCGGCATGACCGTACCCGCTTTAACGAACATGGGCATTTCATCCAACGGCGTAGCCACTTCATGCTCCCGGCCGCCCTCAAAAACGGCATTGTTCCAGTAGTAGTACCAATTGCCTTCGGGCAGGTATACTGTTTTACTCGCCTGTGCCGGATTCAACACCGGTGAAACCAGGATTTTATCGCCAAAACAAAATTCCTCCTCGCGGTAAATGTTACTGCTGACCCGCTGCTCCAGCATCGTTACCGGACGCAGGATAGGGAAGCCATATTGCGTATGTTCCCAAAAAACGGAATAAATATAAGGCAGCAGCTGATAGCGGAGCTCGATGAATTTCCGGTTAAGCGCTTCGTGCTCCGGCCCGAAACTCCACGGTTCCCGTTCAGCAGTGTCGCCGGCCGAATGGGCACGCATAAACGGCGAAAACACACCAAATTGAATCCACCGGGTAAACAGCTCGGCATCAGGTTCACCGCTGAAACCTCCGATATCGGTACCGCAGAAAGGCATACCCGATACGGATAAGCGCTGCAGCTGCAGCACACCGAGCCGCAGGTGTTCCCAGGTAGCCACGTTATCACCGGTCCACACCGAAGCATAGCGCTGCGCGCCGGCATAAGCCGCCCGGGTGATGGTAAATGGCCGTTTGTTCTGGGACAGTTTCTTTAGGCCCTCATACGTGGCGCGCACCATCTGCATGCCATAGATGTTATGCGCCTTCCGGTGCGAACCCCGGTAGCCATCGTACTGGTGGCGCACGTCGTTAGGGAACGTTCCCCGACCGAATATCGCCGGTTCATTCATATCGTTCCATACGCCCGCCACACCGGCTTCCACCAGCTCGCGGTAGAGTCCGCCCCACCACTCGCGTACCTTAGGGTTGGTAAAATCCGGAAACTGGCAGCGTCCGGGCCACACGTAACCTTCCATAAAATAATCATCGCCACGGCGACAGAAATAGCGGTTTTTCTTTCCCTCCCGGAACACCCAGTAATTTTCATCCACCTTAATCCCGGGATCAATCATCACCACTGTCCGGAAGCCGTCGTCGGCCAGCGCTTTAATCATTTTTTTAGGGTCGGGGAAATAATGCTTATTCCAGGTAAAACAGCGGTAGCCATCCATGTAATCGATATCCAGGTAAATGGCATCACAGGGAATTTTCCGCTCCCGGAAGTTTTTTGCCAGGTCGCGGACCCGGCTCTCCGGATAATAGCTCCAGCGGCACTGGTGATAGCCCAATGCCCAGAGGGGTGGCAGGTAATGGGTGCCGGTAATGCTGTGATAGCGTTTTACCACATCCATCATCTGCGGACCGTGGATGTAATAGTACTGCAATTCACCGCCCTCCGACCAAAAGCTGGTCCGATCCTGCGCTTCCGCAGCGAAATCAAAATAGGTTTTAAACGTATTATCAAAGAAAATACCATAGGCATTGCCCTGGTTGAGGCCGATATAAAAAGGAATGCTCCGGTAAAGCGGGTCCTGTTTGAACTGGAAGGAATAAGTGTCGGAATTCCAGTTTACAAACCTTCCGCCGCGCAGGTTCAGGTGGGTAGGTTTATCCCCCAGGCCGTAAAACGCTTCCTCCGCCGTAGCGGTTTTGGTACAATATACATAATATCCTCCGAAATCGGGATTTTCCTCCCAGTGCATCGGTGCGTGGTCCTGATTAAACACCTCACCCTGCCGGTCTTCAAATGCAATCAGAAAATCGGACTTCCGGACCACACAGGTCACCGTGTTGGTCTTTACCCGGTATGCCTCCTGGTCTTCCTCAACATGATAAACCGACACGTGCTGGTCGGCCGCAGGAACGGCGTATGAAAAATCCTCCAGGAACTGCCCCCGTGGTGCCAGCCGCACCCGGATAATCTCATCGCTCACCACCTTTACTTCCACATAGGCAGCGCCATCCGTAAAATAGTAGTTGTTGTTTTCCTGATAATGACCAGTTACCGGCCCCAGGTAATCCTTTGTAATCTCCGGCAGGTCCAGCACCGGGTTATTGACGTGGTGCACCCCTTCATCCAGCACTGCCGCAGATTGCCCTGCATCATTTTGATCTGTTGGGTCTTCGCCTTGCTGTTTCGTAAAATCCTTTGCCATAAATACTCCTCTTAGTTAAGGCCAAAATACAGTTTTTTGCCGAATTACAACCCGCGTAATTTGGATTGTCTCCATTTACCTTATATATTTGTCCCCAACTTCATTACTATTCATTTATTAATAGAGAACATGCAGGTTGCTTTGGTTCACCACATCCATTTTCATCACCGCCCTTGTGGCGATATGTGATATGTATGTTTCTACGTGAAGCACTTAACCCTGATGTTGATTAATAAATTGAATTCATTGAACCGCTGCCGAAAGGCAATCGGTTCATCGTCCCTAACACATTTACGCTTACATGAAATCTGCATGAATTGTTCCATTCACCAAAGGCCATGAACGACGCAGCGGGTGATCCATTCCGTCACCCTTTCAAGCTGCGGCAGGAACTTGCCTGAATACCGTTGGAAATGACTAACAAGTGAAAAACAATCCATACCGGGCTCATTGCCATAAAAGACAAAATTATACGAATGAAAAACCTGAAAATTGCCATCCAGAAATCGGGAAGGCTTAATGAAAAATCAGTACAACTGCTAAAAAACTGCGGCCTTAGCTTTGAAAATTATAAAAGTTCGTTGATGACCACGGTCGCCAACTTTGCGCTTGAAATTCTGTTTCTCCGCGACGACGACATACCCGAATATGTACAGGATGGTATCGCGGACCTGGGCATTGTCGGCGAAAACGTGATTAATGAAACGGAAGCGGATGTCACTTACCTGCAACGGCTGGGCTTTGGCCGCTGCACGCTCAAGATCGCAATCCCTAACCAAAGCAATGCACAGGAGCTGCGCGACCTGGAAGGCAAGGCAATTGCTACTTCCTACCCGGTTATCCTGAAAAAATTCCTCGACAGCAATGGAATCCATGCCGATATCCGGACCATTTCCGGATCCGTGGAAATATCACCCGGCCTGGGCCTTAGCGATGCCATCTGCGACATCGTGTCCACCGGAGGTACGCTGCGCAGCAACGGGCTCAAGCCGTTTGCCGACGTGCTGTCGTCAGAGGCCATTCTCATCGGACGGGCAGGCATTGCAAATGACCCGATCGTACTGGAGCTTATGCAGCGTATCCAATCGGTATTACGGGCGCAGGAAACCAAATATGTGGTGCTTAATGTGGAACGCGATAACCTGGATGCGATTATCCGGCTGTTACCCGGCGTAAAAAGCCCAACGGTGGTGCCGCTTGCCGAAGAAAACTGGGTTGCTGTACATACGGCTATTGCAGAACAGGATTTCTGGGATAAGATCAATAAGCTTAAAGCGGCCGGTGCACAAGGCATCATCGTCATGCCGGTGGAAAAGATTATTATTTAACGAAGTACCATGCTGACTACCTATCGTTACCGCCAACTGCACGGGGAGTTACTCGAACAGCTGGTTACCCGCAATGCGGACCCCAATCGGGACATTGAAGAATCGGTCCGCCAGATCATTGCTGAAGTGCGCGGTCGCGGTGATGATGCCCTGCGGGCATACGCTGCACGTTTCGACGGTGTTACGCTGACGTCCCTGGTGCTCGACGCGGAAGCGATTGCTACCAGCGCTGCCTCCATCGGACGTACACAGCAACGGGCACTGGAAATCGCCTTCGCCAATATCCACCGGTTCCACTCGGTCCAGCTCAAAAAGGAACGGACGGTCGAAACGATGCCCGGTGTAACCTGCTGGCGGGAACCACGGCCAATCGAGAAAGTGGGGTTGTATATCCCCGGAGGCTCGGCGGTATTACCCAGCACCTTACTTATGCTGGGTATTCCGGCCCGGATTGCCGGTTGTAAAGAAATTGTCGTCTGTTCGCCCCCGCAGGCCGACGGAAAAATCAACGGCTATCTGGCCTATTGCCTGCAGCTGCTCAAAATAGATCGGGTGTACCTTGCCGGAGGCGCCCAGGCTGTCGCGGCCATGGCGTACGGCACTGCCAGCATACCGAAGGTAGATAAGATTTTCGGGCCGGGCAACCAATACGTTACCATGGCTAAAAACCTGGTACAGGGCATGAGCCATGTAAGCATCGATATGCCCGCAGGCCCCTCAGAAGTATTGGTTGTGGCCGACAGCAGCAGCAACCCCGGCTACGTGGCGGCCGACCTGCTGGCCCAGGCCGAACACGGCCCGGACAGCCAGGCCATACTAGTCAGCACCGACCAAACACTGGTGGAACAGGTGCAGGATGCATTGCAGGATCAGCTGCAGCAGTTACCGCGGGCTGATATTGCTAAAAAGGCGCTGGCCAATTCCTACGCGCTGATCTGCGATGACATGGAAGAAGCAATGACATTCAGCAACCACTACGCGCCTGAACACCTGATTATTGAAGTGGACGATTGGCAGCCGCTGATCCGGAAAATCACCAATGCGGGCTCTGTTTTCCTCGGACACCTGACACCCGAAAGCGCCGGGGATTATGCCTCGGGTACCAATCATACGCTGCCTACAAGCGGGTATGCCCGTTCCTATTCTGGCGTATCGGTTGATTCTTTTGTCAAAAAAATCACTTTTCAGCGCATCGATGCGGCAGGCCTGGAAAACATTGGCCCTACCGTTGAAGTACTTGCCGAACTGGAGGGATTGCAGGCGCATAAAAATGCGGTATCGGTGCGGCTGCGCAACCCCTGATCCATGCAGATAAGGCGTCCGGTTTTGGTATAAGATACTTCGGAAATTAACAGAAGTAAACAGGGGGTTGACATAGGTAAATCTCTGTTAACCCCCTGTCAATACCGCATCGGTCCCTCATTAATGCTGGGTAAATCGACTGCCGGCTGCACAGTCATATCAAATACGCTGAAGCACACTCCAGGGGCCGCATGTATTTGATTTGCTAATAAATTTGTGTATTTTTGTAATCAGTTTCCATAACATGGGGTCGACCGGAATTGACAGGATGGAGCCAGTTATGTAAGCATGCAGCGCGTTGTGAGTATGGCGCTTTAATCCTAACTTTCACACTTTTAAATGGCGAAAATAACTACGCCTTAGCTGCCTAATTCAGAATTAGTTTAGCTTTTGTCCCGCCCGCGCTTGGTTCCGTAGCGTAGGCAACCGGGGCATCGAACCACGGAGCTGGTTGGTCTGGCGTTGCGACGGGCCGATGAGAAACAGCAACTAAGGAAAACGGTACAGGCAAGCATCCGGCCTTCCCTTTCCCGACAATCAAACGGAAGCTAAGCATGTAGAAAGCGTACACTGTACCATGTTTGGACGAGGGTTCGAATCCCTCCGACTCCACTTTTAAGCAGCTTATTTTTAATAAGTTACAAAACCAAACTGACCAAAACGCAGACGAAAACAGTCAGGTGAGAACAAAATGGAAATGGCCAAAACTTTACGAACCACCATCCCCTACCGGGGATTGGTTTGTTTGGTTCAAGTATCGTCATCCGCAAACAGGCGCATTCGTCCGGTTCAAGTTTTTCAAGGGTTTTTCTGATTATGATACTAAGACAGCTAAGCGATCGTATGGACGTGACCTGGTTGTCGCAATAAAGGAACTTCTCAAAGAAGGTTGGTCGCCATTCGATGAGCAGGAAACAGAGATCGTTGACGCCGGTAGACCGGTATCATTTTTAATCCACGAATACCTGAATAAACTTGATGTCCGGCCCCGGACGAAGAAGAAGTATGAGACCGAACTTAACCTGTTTAAGACATGGCTTATCAAAAACCACTACGGATCGCTACCGTTGTCGCAGATAACCAAGACAATCGTTACGAATTTTCTTGAGTCACATAAATCAGAGCGAAACTGGAGCGGCAAGACCTACAACCACTACCTAAACGACATTACAACCTTTTTCAATTACTACCACGAGAACTTTGATGACATCGTTCCCAGGGTTCCAACCAAATCGTTAAAAAGAAAGCGAGTTGACCGTCCAGGGAACAAAGCGTTCAATGACTACGAGTTTAAACGGCTCAAGGAGCTTATGCTCGAAAATGGGGATCACCTACTTTATTATTTCTGTTCGTTTGTCTACTATGCGACATTACGAAATGAAGCTGAGGCAAGATTTATAAAAGCTGGTGATTTTAACTTCAAAACGAAAACGTTAAAGATCGATTCAGGAACTGCTAAGAACAGGAGAACGGAATTTATACCCATTTATCCCGAATTCTTGGAATTATTATATGAACTGGGAATTGATAAGATGCCTGCTGATCACTATGTATTCGGGAAACTCGAAGACAAGCGATCCCTGTCCATCAAGAAGTTCGTAATTGGTGCCCCCTACACCGTTGGTGAAGACTTCTTTGCTCGAAAGTTTCGTAAATACAAAAGCGAACTTAGTCTATCCATCCGGGACGGTATTTATTGCTATAAGCATACCCGTGCCGTTCACCTGGGCGAAGACGGCGAAGACCTGTACAAAATTATGAAGCTAATGCGTCATAGAGATTTAGCGACCACAATGATTTACTTGCGGGATTTAGGCATTAATACACAAGGCCACGAGTTTAATAAGGGCAGGAAGTTTTAACTTCCAAACAGCATTGATCTTGTAATTGAGACAAGTAACTCTTTCATGACATCGAGCCCAAGATCGAGACCCTTACTCTTAGCCGTCTCTTTAGCCTTATTCCAAACGTTTTCATTTCTTGCGGAATCCAGAAACTCATGGCCCTGCCAGGTAAGGCGCCTAACATAATACCTTACTCCGTTTGTCTTATTCGCTGTTCGATACGCATTAATCAGGCCGGAATCATATAATAATCCATTATGATAACTTATTTGGTCTTCTGAGTATTCAGGTATTTCTGGCATGTAGAAGTCGGTTTCATCGACGGCATTCTCTTCAGCATCCAATAAGATGCTTCTAATAAGATCCATGTCTCTTTTCATACAGATTAGGCTTTATTCAAATGTAATAGTTTCTTCTTTGGTTGTCAAAACTTATATTGAAAGTATAAAAAGTTTCAGATTTCAATATGGCTGGCAGACCGCTTCTTATCAAATCCCCGGAAATACTTTGGTCCCTATTCGAAGAATACAAAGAATGGGCCAAGAACAATCCTATACTTATCGAAGACTACGTAGGAAAGGATGCTGACCGTGTTATGAGACAGAAACCGCGCGCCCTGACTATGGAAGGGTTTGAGAGCTTCGTTGCGTATAATCCTGATATGCCAATTGGCTTGCAAAATTATTTTGCAAACACAGGCGGCGCATACGAAGAATTTTTGACTATCTGTTCACGCATACGCACCGAAATCAGATCAGATCAGATTGAGGGTGGGATGGCCGGTATTTACAATCCATCGATCACACAGCGGCTGAATGGACTAACAGACAAGTTAGAGCAAACCAATGTCGGGGACGGAATTAAGGTTGAAATAATAAGAAAGAAATGACAACGCAGGTTGAGGTATTCAAACACCAGGAAGATTTTCTGTTTTCTGAAGCCAAACACACCGGCCTGATCGGTGGGTACGGATCTGGAAAGTCATTCGCTGGTGTGCTTAAAACCTGCTTAAAAAAAATAGAATACAATCAAATACCAGTCGCTTACTATTTACCCACTTACGGACTGATCAAAGATATTGCTTTCCCGAAATTTGCTGAGCAATTAACAAGGTTCGGCATTCAGTACACCATCAACCGGACCGACAAGGACATTACCACGCCGTTCGGAATGATTTATCTTCGAAGCATGGATAACCCTGAATCAATCGTGGGGTATGAGGTTGGGTATTCGCTTATTGACGAGACAGACATCCTGCCAACGGATAAGATGACGGACGTATTTGCAAAGATTATCGCCCGTAACCGGTTGAAGCTACCGAATGGCGATATTAATAAAACAGATGTTGTTGGCACGCCGGAAGGATTTAAATGGGCATACCGGTTTTTCGTAAAGGATAAATCACCGGATCGGGTAATCATAAACGGGAAAACAAAAGATAACACTACACTTCCAAGCGAGTACATGAAGACGTTGCAAGATGTGTATTCACCCGAGCAGCTGGATGCGTATCTTGATGGTAAATTCGTTAACCTAACTTCCGGTACTGTTTACCGCTCATTCAACCGGTTTGAAAATCACACGGATCGAGAAGCCGACGACCGGGATGTGCTTCATATCGGTATGGACTTCAACGTAACGAATATGCACGCCACTATCATCGTATCGCAGGCGGGCACCAATCATGTAGTAGACGAGGTTGTGAAAGCATACGATACTTTTGAGATGTGTGGCATCATCCGGGAACGGTACCCTAACAATCAGATAGTGGTTTATCCCGACGCGGCCGGGGGCTCACGCAAGACATCTGGGAAGTCTGACCACGACATATTGAAGCAGCACGGGTTTAAATTGCGCGTTGGAGCAAAGAACCCATTTGTGCGCGACCGGGTTAATGCGGTTAATTCAGCGTTCATGAACGGAACATTATTCATAAACACTAGCCGATGCCCTACGCTTACCGAGGCTTTGGAAAACCAAGCCTACAACGCCAACGGAGAACCAGACAAAACAACCGGATACGACCACATAAACGAGTCGTTAGGGTATTTCGTTACGGGGGTTACGGTTCAAAGAAAAGTCAAAGCATCATTCAGTTACTAATGAAATTATTATACGTCATATTGATTATTCAGGCCGCGTTAATAGCGGTAAAGATTTTTGGTTTAGTTTACCATAATTGGTTAATAGTGTTTCTTCCGATTGAGGCGGTAGCATTGTTTTCATTAACGGTATTAGTGATCGCAACAATTAAGTATGCGCGTAAAAGATCTAATTAAGGGGGTCGAAGTTTCGGAATTCAACGTACTGTTAAAGCATGTGCGACCGAGCGATAGTTACGGGGGGATAAAAGTGCCAGAGATAACTACGTGGAGATACTGTGATGTAATAGACTTTGTGAGCGACGGTACGGTTTCTGGGATAGCAGCTAAAGTGCTTAAGTGTACAGAAGAAGAGTTAATGGAAATGCCAGGGAAAGGCTTCCTTTCCTTATTGAAGCATCTGAAAAATGAAGCTGATAAGATCGGAAAGCTGGAAGATCAGTTGAAAAGTGATCCCGATCCGGATTTGATGTCGGCCGGAATTGAAAAGTTGAACCCATTTGGAGTGATGACGGTGTACTATTCAATTAGTAGTGATCCCCGTGACTGGGATGAAATAAGCGAGTTGCCTTACAATAAATTATGGACTAGGTTAATGATAGATAAAATAAATAAAGAGGTGCAGAAAGAGTACGACAGGATTATGCAATGGAAAACTAAGAATAAGTAATGAATATAGTATACGCGATAAACAAAGAGATTGGCAAGTTAAATGATGAGGCTAAATGCGGACTCTGCTGGGTGTTTGTGCCTTCGGGCAGGTCAGACTACTTCAATTCCGTGAAATTGCGAGATGGACAGGAGTGTTGCGTGTACGTGGCAATGCTTGATTTACAGCTCAGGGCAGGCTATGAGATCAGAAACGAATTCGTGACCAAGAGGTACTGCGATTGGACGGTTCAGTTGTTCGCCGGTATTCCGTCCCGGATTGATATTCAATACTACAACGAGAACCTCGATCATCCGGCCAGCGAAGGAAAGTACGAGAAGTACATCAAACATATATTCGATTGCTTTGGGTGCAGCTGTTTTGAGCTTGACTTATGTGATATTGAAAACTGTAAAGGTGAAACAACAGTGGAGGTGATCAGCTGGCAACTTAGGCAGAAGTTGAATTATCAGGATTTGAATTTAGACGGGGCGTTGATAACAGGAACGTTTAGAGAATGGTTGTCATGAAAACAATATTTAAAACAGGATTCGCATTAGTGGTCACATTGGGTTACTTGGCATGGGCTGTTTGGTGCTATAAGGAATTTGGTGCGGAAATGACACCTGAATGCTTGGGATCGTGGTCATTTATGGTTTTATGCAAGTTGATTGTAGGGGTATTCGTAAACGGATTTTGGGAATCGTCGTTTAATGATGACTATGGTATGCCTATGATGCGAAATCCGTTGAAACCACCAAACAAATACACTAAGGGCGATTACTAACCTGGTTAAACGGCTCAATAAACGATGTTTTTAAAAAGTTTAAAATACACTAAGTAATGTATGACATCCCCGAATCGATTGTAATGGATGCGCTAAATAAAGCGATAGATGTTTTGATTGAAAGGCATCGTGAGCTTGGCATGGAGGCGACTGGAGAATGGATCAGCAGCTTAGAGGCGAGAGCCGGCCATAATTCCGGGGAGATATGGGGGGCGCACTATACCGAACAATTGGTGTTTGGCCGTGGACCTGGAAACCGGCCTCCGATAGCTCCGTTGGAGCGATGGGCAAAAGCCAAATTTGGAGTATCCGGTAAAGAGGCAACGAGCATGGCGTTTGCAGTCGCCAACAAAATAGCATCGGAGGGTACGACATGGCATCAAAAGGGCGGAAGTGATTTGCTCGAAGTATTTGAAGACCCAAAGGTGGTTGAAACCTTTTTTTATCAGATCGGAGCATATTTAACAATGACCGTGGCTGATGAACTAACAAGATCATTAAAAGAATTAGCAGCATGATTGATGTGTCCGCATTACTCATTTCGGACTTATTGTTAGTTGCTATGCTGTACACAGGTAAATTGGTTGTAGAATTTATTGATAAAATATCTGAGGACTTATGATTGCTGGACTCGAAGGCGACTACTACTGTGCGCACAATCCCATACCGGTTGAGGTTACCAACCCCTCCCCTTTTCTGTTTCTTCAGATCAGAGTTGGCGGTATTGATTTGATAGAATCTCCTCCGGTGTTTTACCCGATTGGAGGCATATACAAAATTGATCTATCGGCGTGGGTTCGTCAGTTCTTGACTCCATTTGGGGAACAGCACACATATACCGATGTAGCAACCATTTATGCTCAAGAATATGTAAAGACAATGGAGGTAGCATTTGTAGATGGTTCTGGAGAAGAGGAGGCTGCTACAAGAAAATTCGTCCATTGTGCATTGAATAGTTATTCACTGTCGACTTATGATGATGACTGCTGTATTAAAATTTGGAAATGCTACCCGTTCAGCGCGCCTATTGGTGGATGGGATGACAGGGTCTTAGTTATACCCGATGAAGATCCGGATCTCGATATCTGCGGGTGCGTTGATTTCGACGAATCGTGCTGTAAGGGCGTTTATCTGAAATGGCTAAATGCAAAGGGATATTACTCCTATTGGCTGTTTCCCAATTTTGCAACGATAGCTCGTGAAGGGGAAGAAATATTCCGGACACCTAGAAACGTATTTGATCCAAACCGCACATCCAATGAGGACACGGTGGGATTCGACACCAAAGAAACGATAGAAGTTAGGGATAAGATCCCGGCACCGTATTGGGATCAACTTAAAACGCTTGTCGGAAGCCCAGAAGTTTACATGCTTAGCCCATTATGGGAGGTTGGGTCTGACGAAGCTAAACCTGAAGACTGGATAAAAATTATTCAGGACAATCCCAAATTTGAGCGAAACACCAAAAACAACTGTGCTGAATTCACAATGGAATTCAATATGCCCATTGTTTTTACACAGAAAAGTATATGAGTGCACAGTTGGTCATACAGGACAGGATAATCGATTTGGATGAGCCGATCAATTACAACTTTCAGGTGGGGGATATCGCTGAGATCAGTCTCAGTAAGTCAACCTACACGAGTACATTCAAGATACCGAGAACTTCTGATATTGTTGAGTTTTTCGAGGGCCTTGGTGTGCCTGGTGACAGAAGCGGGGCACCATATAGAATAAACAATGTGACACTGATGGATGAATACGTCCCAATTATGCCTAATGGGGTTTTAGTATTCATGAGAACGGATAACCTTTATTACAATGTTACAGTAATTTCCGGATCGTTCGATTTCTTTACACAGATTGGTGAGACCAGGTTTTCAGATATCGACATAAGTGAAATAATGCATGATAAATCACTGGATGTGGTATCTAATAAAATTTCAGGTCTAATACTGTATCCATACGGCGGTTTTTATACATACGGATTTGCAAATTTTGGGGGTACACCACATTACACAGTAGGCGGCGGGAACGTAATAGTAAATATCGATTCTATGGCCCCATTGGTAACGGCCAAATATTTATGGGATAAGATATTTGAATCGTTTCCAATGTTCACATTTTCAGGTGACTTCTATAATTCATCTGACTTCCAACAACTTTGGGTAACGTTCCCATACGACAGCTTCATTAGGTCTGGGTCCAAAATCCACTCCATTTCTTTACAAAAAACGTCATGGGGGCAATTTGTGCCGGCTGACACCCCAATATCTGGGTATCAGCCCTGGACCAATATTAGTTACGGAGAAATTAACTTTCTTCCCCTTAATGATAATTGGCAACTTAGGTGTGAACATGATGGGGTTTATGAAATTGATATCACACAATTCCATGCGTGGGGGGATTATTTCGTAACAGCCCAAAGAGATTCAATACTGCTTTCGATTACAAGAAATGGAAACGAGATTGCCTTAATAACGAGCCTACAAAACGCACAAGATGGATACTCTGATAAGCGATATATTAGCTTAGTTGCCGGTGATTTCATAGATTTTATCTTGTTGCGCGTGGAGGATAAGCCATCGGCATTTGTTGTGGTACAATTATTTGACCTATCGATTAGCATCCAAAAAGTATCTTCGGATGACGAAACAAAGAAGAAAGTATTCGGATTGCAGCTTAAGGCCTTTATAAAAGAAATTATGTGGAGGTATGGGCTTTTGTCTTTCGTTGACAATGGCCATATAGATTTTGTAAGGATTGGAAACATTATAAATTCAATAGAAATTGTTGATTGGTCTAGTAGGTTCGCTGGCAGGACGGATGAAGAGTATAGTTTGGGATACAACCAGAACAACTGGATGCGCCATAAATATACCGAAGATGATGCTGATTACTATGACAAAAACATAGCTGTATCAAATCCAAATTTACCCGTTGAAAGAACAATTATACAAAGTAATTTCTTTGCTCCTGTTGAATCGACGGCCAGATTTAGAACAAGGGATGAATCGTTCATCTTGGCAACCGAATTTCCAACATTTGAAAGGTCTAATTCGGAGACGCCCAACGAATATAAGGTTCAAAACAGAAATTTCTTTGCCAGGGTCAAGGCTATAAACCTATCGTACCGAATAGGAAGTGGCAGTATGGGTGGGGCAATCGAAGCCAACTCGGAAACTACTCACGTAGTAGATTATGAAAACTTACCTTTTTCAGAAAACCCATACTACAAGGACTTATACAAAATGTTAGACTTTACTAGGGTACATAGGATTAATCTTCGTTTATCGCCTGTCGACATTAATCAACTCTCATTAAAGAAGCTATACTATTTTGAACAGGAAGGTGCGTTCTACATGTTAAATAAGCTTCAATTTAAAAAAGGTGAAATTGCAAGAGGAGAGTTTATCAAGATAAACGAGTCAGTGCAGTATGTCAGGGGGGTAAAAATATTCACGACACAGTCAACCGATGCAAATTTTGAATTTGAATTGGCAACAACAGCTCCCGTTATAGTTGAGGCAAGGATTGGCAGTGAGACAATAAGCAGCACGGATCTTTCTACTAATTCAACAAAGCAGCTCGATCTTTCGTCATCGATCGGTAGCGTGGAAATCTTCGTAGTTGGATCTTACGGCTCTGCTCACATTCTTTCTGCGCCAGGCAAGCAAATAACAGAGGTTGGTCTAAGCAAGCTATCGGAACTTAAAAATGTGGATCTTTCGGACAACTTAATTTCTGAAGTAGATGTATCATCGAATCCGTTGATTGAGATATTGAACGTGTCTCAGAATTCGCTTAATGAGTTGGTAGTTGATTCACTCCCCGACCTTATAAATCTTAATGCTTCCAGCAACAATTTATCTTCTATCAATTTAAGCCAAAACCCTTTGCTGGAATTTTTGGAGATTGACAACAATGATATATCCAGCCTTTCTATTTCCGAGAATGATAACATTAAGTGGTGTTTGGCAGCAGATAATGATTTATCGTATGTTAACTTCACAGGTAAATCACAATTGGTTTGGATCAGACTCAACAATAATTCAATCGGGTCTATTGATCTTGGTGATTGCCCGGCACTAACCAGGCTTGATATAAACAGCAATTATTTGAATAGCATAAGTTTATTAAGCAACACGCTGCTTGAGGTAGTTGACGTATCGTCCAACAATTTATCATCGCTTGATACATCAGGCTTAACACAATTGAATACTATGTATGCTTCAGCAAACAATTTAACCGGGGTGTCGCTGGACAACAATACGGGCTTGAAGGCTATACAGATTGCGGAGAATAACTTACTGTCGCTTAACATCTTTAATTTAACCCAACTGGAGGCGCTTGACTGTACCAAGAATCCAAACCTACCCGGATTTAACGTTTCCAACAATAGTCAACTCACTGATCTAAGGTGCGGAGAATGCGCATTTACTGCCGATACCGGCGATCCGTCAATAATTGATGCCGTTATCCAACAGATGGATAGCAACATCACTTCAGGGGGGGTGCTTCATTACGATGCCAACCCTCCTATGGGTATACAGCCTACACCGGCCTCCTTGCCCGCTTATAATAGTTTAGTTTCAAAAGGGTGCGATTTACAGGGGAAAATACCAGCATAACGCCATGGCAGAGAAAATAAATTTAGCTTCATTCGACATTGATGTCGATTCACTGATAAAGGATACTATATCCGTCAAGCAGCGCATTGACGAGATAAAAGAGGAAATGAAGGAAATGACGAAAGCCGGCAAAACGTCTTCCGAAGCTTTCATTAATAACGCAGTATCTCTTAAGGAACTTAACAAAGAATACAACTCTCAGATTAAGGTTCTCGGTGAGATTAATTCGGCGACCGGGAAAACAATTCCCTTGCAGCAGCAGCTCGATTCAATTATGCAACGGGAGGTAAAGACAATAAATGATTTGCGTAAACAAAACAGCGACCTGTTAAAAACTAGAAATAATGTAAATATTGCAACCGAAGAAGGTCAGCGGCAATTAAAGCTAATAAATGATCAACTAGACGCAAACACCACTTTAATAAAAGAAAATGTCAGTGAACGTGAAAAGGAGCAGATGAGCATCGGTGGATATACTAACGCCATAAAAGAAGCTATTAAAGAAACAGGCTTGATGAACCAAGTAATGGGACAATCATCTGGGATAGCTTCAAATGTTCAAGTTGTGTTCCAGTCGTTTACCCCCATATTTAATCAATTCAATACGGAGATAACTAATATTTACAACGGTTTCAGAAATGCTACAAAGGCGACTGAGGAAATGACCGCTTCCCAAAAATTGTTAGCAGCGGCTGCAAATATAACAACCAATTCGTTTAAACTGCTTAGGCTAGCCATTATATCCACTGGAATTCTTGCTATAGTAGTTGCCATTGGTTCTTTAGTTGCTTATCTGCAAAGTAGTGAGGCGGCAACAAATAAGTTAAGCAGGGCATTTAGTTCTATCGGTGGGGTTATAAACCGAGTTTTAAAATATTTATACCCTCTTGGCGAGTTTATATTGGACACTCTAATCACTGCGTTTAATAAGTTGGGAGATGTTGCGTTAAGCACTCTTAGCGCAATTTCAAACGGATTAGCCGCTCTGGGATTCGACAACGCTGCAAATAATGTTAAAAGGTTTTCTCAGGAAATGATAAGAGCGTCAAAGGAGGCTCAGGCACTTTCTGAGGCTGAGGCAAAATTGGCAGTTGAACAAAGAAAGGCGAACGCTACCCAACTGGAGTACCAAAGACAAGCAGAGAGGTTAAGGCAAACAAGGGATGACGAAAACCTGTCTGTTAATGAAAGAATAACCGCTAATGAAAGATTAGGAGAAGTACTAAAGGAACAGTTGGCCGCCGAGAAACAAATAGCGCTTCAGGCGTTAGCTGTTGCTAATTTAAGGTTGGCTTATGATGGCGAAAATGAGAAAAATTTAAACGCCCAGGCTGAGGCGATGGAGCGAATTTTAGATATAGAAGAGAGAATCACCGGCCAACAATCTGAACAACTTACGAACAGAGTCCAACTACAAAAGGACGCAGCGCAGCAAGCAATAGATGCTGCACAAAAAAGAATTGATTCTATGAATGAAGAATTGGATCTTTTTGTTGCCCAACAGAGCGTTAGAGCAAAGTCATTAGAAGAAGAGCTTAGGCTTGAAACAGACATCAGCGAACGAAAAAAAGATATACTTCAACAGGAGCTCGATTCAAAATTAATATCACAAAAGAAATACGAGGCCGAAATACTGAAAATACAAAATGAATTAGCCATCAGTCAGGCCAATGTGGCTGTGGAGGCAGCTCGACGGGAATTGGCGAATACTGAAAATAGGGTCGAAATAGAACGAAGCATAAACAGGGCGGTTACCGAAGAACGCTTCAATTCTCTCAAACAGCAAGAGGAAGAGATTCGTGAAGCCCGGGCATCGTATGAATACATTAGGCTATCCGAAGGGTTGATAACCGAGGAGGAATACCAGGACGCTGTTAGAAAAATACGTCTGGACTCCGAGAAGAACATACAGGCTTTAACACAGGATCTGAAAGCGACACAGGCGGAACAAAGAGAGCTAGATTTTGAGGCGCAACTCCTCGCTATGGAGGAAATGGGGGCGTCTGTTTTTGATATCCAATCTAAGCAAATAGAACAGCAGCGCGAACGGGACATAGTAGCAGCCCGACAGAAATATACTGATGAAGCTATGCTGGAGCAGGCTATATTAAACATCAATCAACAGGCGGCAAACGCTCAAACGTTACTTGCGCAAGATCGTGATTCGGCAATTTTGGACAGCAAGATTCAATTATTATCAGCAGTATCACAAATTTTAGGTCAGGAGACCTTACTTGGTAAGGCTGTTGCTATTGCCCAAGCAACAATGAACACATACCAGGGTGCAACAAGAGCGCTAGCAACACTCCCCCCGCCAGCAAGCTTCATTGCTGCTGGGGCAACTATTGTAAGCGGACTTTCATCTGTGGCAAAGATAGTCGGCATAGGTGCTAATGTACAGAAACCGTCTATACCAAATTCAGCAAACACAGCAACCCCCGAACAAACGGTAGTTGCTATAAATGCCGTTCCGCCATTTGCTACTGGCGGTATAGTTAAAGGGGGTGTGCCGATCAACAGATCCAACGGAGACAACGTGTTGATAACCGCCAGGAAAGGCGAGGTTGTTCTCAATGAGAACCAGCAACGGGCTATCGGAATTGGTGCTTTAAAGATAGCTGGAGTACCGGGGTTTGCAACCGGCGGAGTGATTGGGTCTTCCAATATTACAAGCGTGCAGAATATCATCAACAATCGGATGGACGCAATATTTGTCGAGACCATTAGCGAAGCAGTACGGGAAGGCGCACAATCCGGATCTGCGTCAGGAACACAACAAGGAATAGTAGATCTTAGCTCGGAAAGATACATACAAACATTAGCATCGGTATAATGAGTAAGTTGGATAGCATAAAAAAGAAACTAGCTAACATCAACGCGGCTGGTATTGTAGAGGGAGTCATTTGTAAGGCAACCGGAAGCATGGACGGCGTAGCCCATGATCGAGCTAAAATATGTGCCGGATGCGATATGAACCAGCCGGAGCCAATAGATGAATTGGCGGTAAATGATGATATCGAAGTTATAAGTAAAAGGTATTGCGAAGCATGCGGGTGCGCACTTCCGTATCTGTTGAGACAAAATCGGAAAAAATGCAAGTTGGGAAAATGGTAGCAGCAAACTATATCGAGAAGAACATAGACGTGTTCAAGTCAATGGTGAAAATCGGGGCCGTTCCGGCCTCCTATCTCAACTATTATCGTATCTACTGCGTATACTCAACAACGACCAATATGAAATGCAGAATGGATAGATACTACTTTACCTCAGACGCAATGAGAGTAAGCGTAAATACCGTAAGAGAGGCCGTTAGGGTGATGGAGTCTAAAGTTTAATGTTCAATAATAACCGCAAAACAAGCGTAACAACCTAAATATTAGTTATTTTCTATTGTCAAAAGTACTGGCATAATAAAAAATGCTTACGGGATAACTTTACCGTATGCATAAAGTACGCATATATGGCGAAATTGTACCGTACCAAGACGGATGGGTTGTAGAGAATGGATTCTGCAACCTTACCTACGTCGAGACCCAACTTGCCGAGGCTAAAGGTAAAGATGTGGAAGTCGGCATTAACTCCATGGGGGGTGATGTCGAAGAGGGTTTTGCCATTTATGCCGCTCTTAGACGATACGCAAGGGATAATAAAGCTGCGATAGTGACCCGTGCTGACGGCCGATGCTCATCTATCGCTACAGTTGTATTCCTTGCTGGAGATACTCGAATCGTTTCAAAGTATATTGAGCCGTTCGTACACAACGCATGGACCTACCAAGAGGGAGATGCAAATGATTTTAAGCGGATTTCGGTCGAACTGGAGAAAGTCAACGAGCGCATAGCAAAATTCTACTCTGAACACACTAACCTGACATACGAAGAAGCGCGGGCGTTAATGGAGGAAGAAACATTCATTACCCCCGAAGAAGCCTTAAATATCCGATTTGCAACTGAAATAGAAGAAGTGCTGCGTCCTGTGGCTCTTGAAAAATTCAAAACTAAAAATAGCATGAAAAAAGACGAGAAAAGCATCCTTGCGAAACTCAAAGAGATTTTCGCAAGCGAAGCAAAGAACGTTGAGGTATTCACCTCTACCAATGAGGTTCTTTTTTTTCCTGATTTGGAGGATGGCCAGTCACCTAAGGTTGGTGATAAGGCCACAATTGACGGGAAGCCTGCCGAAGGCCGTTATACACTAGCTGACGCAACCGTGTATGTATTTGTATCCGGAGAGTTGACCGAAATCATCGAGAAAGAAGATGACAGCGACGACGAAATCGAGGCATTGCGACAAGAGAATGCTGAATTGAAGTCTAAGCTGGAAGCGAACGAAGCGACACTCAATGCGCAATCCGAAGAAATCAAAGTTATCCAAGCCAAACAGAAGGAATACGATTCCAAATGGAACAAACTGAATGGATTGGTATCCGAGGTAGTTGTGGACGACAAAGACGATAAGGACAAGTCGCCCAAAAACAAGGACAAAAAAGTCGGATTGTCCGGAGCGGCTTCAAAACTGAAGGTTTAACAATTAAAATCATAAAGAAATGGCAATAGTTATAGACGGCATTCTTGATGAGGTGAACGACCTCTGCTCGGCCGACAAAGCAAACATTAACAACGCGATTTTCAAGCGGTATGTTGAGGATGAAAATTTTGCGAACCACCACGAAGTAATGACCGAAATCCGAAATGGCCAGTTAATACCAATCATAGACGCGGCTCCGGATTACGGCTTCCTGAAAGTATCACAAGGCAATTGTCAGACCAACGTGTGTGACGTGTCAACCACATCATCCGTGAAGAAGTGGTCACCCATTGATTACGATTGCCGTATCGTAATCTGTAAAGAAAATCTTTCCTGCGACTTCCGCAAGTTTTGGAATATGAAATGCAAAGACTTCGACAACATGGAGGATGCGTTCATCCAGTTCCTTGTAGAGCTTGTCAGCCGCAACCAAAACGCGTCCATGTGGCGTATCGGCTATTTCGATGACTCGGAAGACACGAACCCGGATTACGCAGGTGTAGACGGTCTGTTTAAACAGTACGAAGCAATCATCACCGCCGGTGGCGCATTCCGGTATACTATCCCTGAAAACGCTGAGGCAACCATCGTAGACCAAATGGATTTGGCAGATGATCGTGCTTACCAAGCCCTAAAAGCAATGTACGATTGGGCGGCAATCAACAACACTCAATTGCTGTCGGCTCCCGGTATTCACTTCGACCTAACCCCTGAGCTGGCATACAACTACTTACAGTGGTTGCAGACCAACAAAGAGGTAAACTGCTGCTTCTCGCAAACTGATGGTGTTACAGAGTCCCGTTACGCAATTGCTAATCTCAATTATTTGGGTATTCCTATTAACATCCGAAACGAATGGCAATCGGTAATTAAGTGGCAGCAACAAACCACCGGTGCAACCAACTACGACAATCCGCACCGCGCACTGTTGACGTATCGAGGCAACAAGCCTATAGGTACCTGCGATATGGATGCGTTCCGGTCGTTCGATATGTGGTATGAGCGAAAGGACAAAGAAATCCTTATCGATGTTGGTACCAGTCTGGACGCAAAAGTAGTAGTTGACGAAGATTTTGCAATCGCTTATTAAAGGAGGTTAAAATGGCATGTGAAAATATATGTGCAAAGGTTGTTAATGACAGTCTGCACAGTTGTGACTCAAAAGGGATAAGCGGGATAGAACAACGGGTAAAATTAATCAACCGTTGTGATATAACTTTGTCTGATTGGACTGTCAATAGATCTCTTACCCCTTCCGCTTGCAGTCACGTTATTACTGCATACTCAGGGGAAGATCCGGCTGATCTTAATGCTGTTACTATTGAGGGTATTCCAGGCAAGCGCCTGTTAAACGCGGCGTTCCCGTGGTCTAATGGTGACTTTGGCATAAACTATACACACACCGTTAATCTTTTTACCGGAGCACTTACTCAACTATCGATTTGTAATCTCAAGGCCCTTAGTGAGGGTGCCGAAGTGATTGCTATTATCGAACAGAAGTTCAAAGGGGCCGCTGGGGTAGATGCATTTTTAGTTTATGGCTGGGACCAGGGTTTAAAGCTGGCAGATGGCACGTTCGATCACAACGAGAACAATGGAAATTTAGTAATCCCATTATCTAGCATTGACCCTGATTTAGAGCCATATCCTCCCTTGGTACTATTGATGACTGATTACGACACTACGAAAGCGTTCTTTGACAGCTTATGATCCGTGAGAAATTAGCAGCACTGGAGCCAAGCAAGGTAAGGAAGGACAAATCATTATTTGCCTTATTCAAGAAGTACGCAACCGAAGATGCCGCGCAAGTGTTCCCTGGCGGGAAATTGCCCTCGGGATGCTTCGGTTGCAGCTTTTCAAAACACTTCGCTACATGGCGAAAGCACTATTTACCACAACAGGAGGAGAACAGAATGCCAAGCAAAAAAACATACGATCTTAACGACCCTAATTACCGAGTGTACTTTAAGGGGCGTGTTTTGGATAAAAATAGTTCCAACGAAGATTGGGAGGAATGGGTAAAATATCCATCTGATGCTGATAAGCGAAAAAAACGGGCCGGTCAGTTTAAGAAATTGCCTTCTGTCGAGGTTGAGGACAAACCAAAAAAGTCTAAAGCAAAAAGGGCTGATATTTTGAAAGCATCTTCTGAAGAAAAAGTCATCGACCAACATAATAAGCAAGATGATAAAAAATTAGAAGATCCAGAGCAAATACCTGAAACCAATGAATAATGAAGGACAAGGTAGGAAAATTCGTAGCCTCCATTGTCGAACTGTTCAACAGGGAGGTTAAGGCCAGCGGCCAAAAGGATATTTACAAGAACGACTCAGACAACCTCTATCCAAACAGGGTTGAGTTGGTTGAACGTAATTCCGTTACCGCTTTTGCCGCCTCCAACAAACTAAAGTCGTTCATTGTTGGCCAGGGCTTCGTCGACACCTCACTTAATGAACAGATATTCAATAGGCAAAAACGATTGAGAGGATACGACTTTCTTCAACTGCTTGCTCATTCATTGAAAACCCATCGGGGTGCGTTTGTTCACGTCAACTATGACATGGATGGAGAGGTAAATTACCTCGATGTGCTGGATTACAAAAAATGCCGTATATCAAAAGAGGATTCAACCGACCATCCCGGCAAAATATACTATCACGATTGGCCTGGTGAGAAGAAATTCGACAGAGGGGACACTAAGTGTCGATGGTTCTATCCGTTCAACAAGGATATTGATATTATTAACGACCAACGGACAAAAGATGCAAAAGATCGAAAAGATGAGAGTGTAGAGGGGCTAATAAGGTCTTACCGTGGGCAGGTGTTCTTTCTGAGCCTAGACCCTACCGAGGTTTATCCATATGCATGGGTGCACCCAGCATACAACGACGCGGATAACGAGTACCGGATAAGTCTGTACCGGAACACAAATCTTCGGAGCGGGTTTCTGAACAAGACCATGATTATCCCAAATGGATTGGATGAAGAAACCCAGGAAGAGTTCGACGAAGCGATAAGGGGGTGGCTAGGAGCTGAAAACAGTTCGTCGGTATTTGTTTTCAAGCCTAAAGAAGATGTAGCGGAGCTTGATAACCTTATTAAAACCATCGAACTGAAAGGAACATATGATTCCAAGAGATTTGAAAAGGATGAAGAAAGTATAGCAAATAATATCCGAAAGTCTTATCTGTCTATTCCGAAAATTTTGATTGATCCCGAAGATAGTTTTTTCGGATCGTCAGGGGAAGCCTTCAAGGAGGCAATAAGATATTATAATAAAGAGACGCTGTTTATCAGAGAAAGTGTCGCCTATATGATGGACAATTTCTATGAAGGGGATTTCACGATTAAAGAACTAGGGGAAAATGAGTTGCGAACTAGAACCATTACTGATTGATAGGTTCGACTTTGATTGCGTTGGACAGGTTGCAAAACATTGCGACTGGGATCAGCTATGTGTTTATATCAGGGAGCAGCAAAACTTATCGCTTCTACCTAAGCTGGGTCAGTGCTTGTACAACATGATAAGTTGCTGGAAGGATTACGGTGATTGCTTGAGCGCAGGCGGTGAGGATTGCGACGATTGCGGATATACGGCGGATCAACTTGCAATCATTGAAAACATATTCTGCGGTGGCACGTATCAGGCTTGCGACGGAACAACCAAACGCCACTTTGGCGTCAAAAGGATGCTTGTCCATTACGCTTATGGCGCTTATATCTACGGGCATGGGTATCAAGATACGCCGGCCGGAGTGGTTCAGAAAGCAAATCAGGACAGTCTCCCGGCTCCACTCAATGAGCTTAGGAATATCGACAAAAAGAACCGAAACAGCGCGGAATATTATTGGGAGATGACCAAAGACTATCTGTGTACGTTGAAGGATATCGATCCATTCGCGTCGTGTATATGCGACTGTGGGTGCTCGTGTACATGCAAGAATTGTCAGGGAAAGACAAGGCAAAACAGAGGTGTAAATTTCAAAAACATATCAAAATGACAAGTTTAACAACAGATGGAGTCCGCGTAATAATCGGCGGCAAAGCGTACCTAAAAAGTGACGTGTACGCACAGGAAATAAACGAAGGGTTTCGGTTCTATTCGAAAGACCCGCTGTATCCAATCACCCCGTACCTGAACATCCGCAACACTGTAGATGGCGCAGGAAATCCGTTCGCCAACTTCGCTGCCCTTAAGTCGTGGGTCGCCGCCAATGTTAACGCGTTGGCTATTCCAGCCCCGCCAGACTCGGGGACGTTCGTATTGACGGCTACTGATGGCGTGATTTCGTGGGAAGCTGGGGCGTAAAATATTTGGCCGATTATCAGCGGTCGGCATCCAAGCAGGGTACCGACCGTTTTTAATTAAAATGAAATGAGAAACACTCTAAACCCCTGTTTGTGCAACACATCCGATGGCGGCGGAAATGCTTCAGACATCAATTATGACGGTCAGTCAGTCAGCTGTCTTCCTGGATTGATTGGTCAGAATTTGGCCGTAGCACTTAAACGAATTGGCGATTTGGCGTGTTCGATCGGCGGAGGCGTGACTGCTACGTTAAGGAATTCCTTCGGATTCAATACCACATCGGCACAAATCGACACGGCTTATCCATCTGCCAAGGTAGGCGACATAGTCTACTCCGAAACAAACATGATGATGTGGACAAAACTTGATACCGGTAAATGGACGCGTACTTCTTTAGATATAGTATGAAACACTTAATAACCTTTCTACTTTCATTATGCAGCATAATGGCTGTAGGACAGACTGTAACTAACCCCCCAAGCGGAAGCAAGCCCTACGGAACGCCTATCGCCGTTCCGGATGGAAAAATAATGGTTGGGCGGACCGGAAGCTACACCTATATAACTCCATTAAAATACACAGACAGTCTGCTTGCTTTGGGTTATACCAAGCATCAGGTGGATAGTATAATATCTTTCGATTATCCAATCGTTCAGGGTGAAAAAAGGAAAGCAACATTTGCATTTATATTCGATGACGGGCTGGCTTCTGATGCTAATGTGGTCAGTAAATTTGACTCTATTGGATGGAGAGTCGGTTTTGCATTGATAACTAATAATGTAACGGAAAGTGATAAAACAAGATATTTAGGTTATCAGAGAAAGGGGTATGAGATACTAAGCCATTCCAAATCACACGTTAGGTTTGATAATTCTACAACACTATCGCCTACTCAGGCTCGGAATGACATGAGGGGGTCCTTGGATTCGCTACGAAAATGGGGGTTTAATACAACCGGTTGGGTTACGCCTTTCAGCCAGATGAAACCGGATTTTGTTGAAATCCTGAAAGATTATTATCAGTACGGATTTACTACTTTCTTTGGTGTGGTGAACCCACCAAACGAAGATAACAGCTACCATACCTTTGATCAGGAGTTGAGGGGGCTATGGAGGGTTAGTATTGAATCGTCTTCAGAATCAGACGTTATTTCTGCAATTGATGCCTGCATAGAAGCGGGTGGATTTATGGTGTTCTACGCCCACACATATCCATCCACAACTATTCCGCAGGCTAAGTTAACCGCCATCACAAACCATCTGAAATCATACGTCGATAATTCGCAGGCCGATATTCTAACCCCATCACAGGCCTTACGAAAATACTATCACATGGGTCACGAGCAAATTGTTAGCGAACTAGCTAATAGAGTAAGATTGGATAGCGTGAATCAAATGATAAAAGGAGTAAAAGGATTTAACCAAATCAGGGTTTCCGATTACCAAGTTTTTTCAGATCCAAGTTGGGGGTTTGAAGGCTTACCATATGGCGAAACGCCGACTTACACAGCTTTGACCGAAGCAGATAATTTATCCTTGGTTAGCACCAGAACGGAAGCTTTTGCTTTTGCTAATACATCCGAGGATTGGCCACAATTATTAGCAATCAGTCCTTCAAACCTACACCATATTAATTCAAAGAAATTTTTCAGTGGGTCGGGAGGCATGCAATGGGCATACCCCTATGGTTCGCTTGATGACTCCTTTGTGCCCGTTTTTAGGTTTTTTTCAGCTTCCGGAGGAGCTACCAATTGGCAGCGAATAGCTACGGAAAATTACGTTAAAAACAATTTTGTAGATAATTATTCTAATCAATCTGATATTTCAGGGGTAAAAGGTTGGGTTGGGGCACACAGGTGGGTGGGGTTAACTACTGCACCAACCGCAGTGCCAAACACTCTTATGATTGCCGGTAATGGAAGTGGTCAGTATATCCAAAGTACAAATCCATCGGGCACACCATCTTTTACAATTCGGGGGTATGGCGGCGGCGGAGCAAATATACAGCTTACCTTAGCCGATGGGGGGGCCTCGGTTAATTCGAGTTGGACGCCTACATCCTCTAATCATGTCGCTACTAAAGGTTATGTGGATGGGGCGGGGTTCGCAGTTTCAGGTATGGCCGCAACACAGGTAAGAACAAATAGCCAATTGGATGGTCGGTATGCTATAACTGCTGGAACCCCTGTTTTTACGGGCAATTACGTAAAGTTCGGAAATCAAACAGCTATCCCACGACCATCATCGGCCAACAACGAATATAGCTTTTTAATATACAGAAGTTCCACCAATAGTTGGCCGGGTCCGGCAATAGAGGGTAGGAATGTGAATGGGGATGCTGCTGTCATAATAAGAACTTTTAGTGATACCGGGGTTCAGATGCGTTTATGGGAAGGCGGTGTGGATGCGAATGGTGCATATACCAACACTTCCGACAGCACCCTTAAAAATGATGCAGAATATGATTACAGTGGTGTAGGTAATATCCCTGCCCGGGCATTCACTTGGAAAGACGGCAGGGATAGCCTTATCCATGTAAGGTATTATGCGCAAGAGGTGGAAGAATACCTACCAAATGCCGTCCGTAAAAACGAGGACACCGGTAAATTGTCAGTTGACGAATCACAGGTGTTAATCGCCAAAGTTTCGTTGCTGGAACAAAAAAACGCCGAACTGGAAGCACTGTTGCAGGCCTTAACCGCACGGATAGAAGCATTGGAAAATAAAGAAGAATAATTATGAAAACACTACTGAAACGTTTCCTTTCGGAAACACCGAAATTTTGGAAAAAAGCCGCTTGGTTTGGCGGGGCGTTGACAGCTATCAGCGTAGGGTTATTGTCCGCGCCGGAAACCATCGCTATCCCGGCATGGATGAATACAGTAGCCGGATATCTGGCCACCGCTGGGTTTGTTATGACACTGCTTGCAAAAGCCACAACTACTGATCATGACTTGTCGGAAAAGTAAAATCAATTGGAATTCGGTGGCATTGTACGCGATAGTGTTGCTCTGCATCGGGTTTTGGGCGCTCGTAATAAAATGTTCGTCATGAAAATATCAGATCAGCAGATAAAGGAAATCGCCCGGAATAACGGACTTACCTTCGCACAATTAAAGGCGTTCATTGATGTGGAGTCATCAGGAAGCGGGTTCGATCCCGCAACGGGAAAGATTATCATCCAGTTCGAGCCGTCATGGTTCAAACGGCACGAACCATATGCCCCGTCCGGGAAATGGTCGGCAAATGGCGTGGAGCGGCAGGCCGAGGAATGGATAGCATTCAATGACGCGTGGAAAATCAGCCCTGAAAGCGCAATGATGTCAACGTCAATCGGAATGCCGCAGATTATGGGATTCCACTTCTATCGCCTCGGATATAAGTCTGTGGGCGAAATGTGGGACGACTTCAAGCGTGGAGAATACCAACAAGTACTGGCGTTAGTCAGATTCATCAAAACTGACGATCGGCTTTACCGCGCATTGGTGACAAAGGACTGGCATACGGTGGCTACCATTTACAACGGCGCATCATATAAGAAAATGGCTAAAAAATGGGGACGGGAACCATACGACGTGTCGTTGCGTAAAGCTTACGAGAAATGGAGCAAGTGACAATCTAAACATCTACCAAATGGATAATCCGATATACAGCGAAAAGACAGCAAGAACAATAACCAAGTGGCCACTGGCTGTATTGGTGATGATTGTGACGGCACTGCTCACTACGTTCATAAATAAACTATTCGATACCACGGATGATCGCAACAGCGACTGTATGGAACAGGTGGATAGACTTTGGGCTCGGGTTACCCAATTGGAGGCTCAGATTGACAAGTACACAACCACAATAATGACCAAAGATGGACAGATAAAATTACTATCTGATAGTTTGGCCACGAAAGGAGGGTTTCAATGAAAAACGTATTGATATTTATACTGCTTGCTATTATTGCGGCGCTTGCTTGGTGGATTCTACAGCATCCACCGGAAGAAGAATCTCCCATAGAAAGGCAGGCAAAAGAGAATGTTAAACTGGAAGCGGAGCGGGTTTCGTCCCAAGTGGACAAAAAGGGGCTTGAACATACGATATTTGAGGAAACCAAGCGGGCATTAACACAGGCTGGCCTTGCATTGTCTACCGATAGCGCCGGAATGATAGATAGCGTTCTAAGGCTGCTGAATGAAGAACGCGGTGCCAAGAATCGCGTGCTGGAAATCTACACGCAAGCAACAGCCGAAATTAAGCGGCTAAACAAAGTTATGGCTGAAACTGACACATCATTCTACTATAAGGATGATTGGTTGACAGTGGACGTAATTAAGCCATTAGGAGGCAAACCGGCTACATTGAATAGCACCTATAACATGGAGCTTAACTGGATGTGGTATAACGAGCGTAAAAACTTGTTTTCTAGGCGGAGAACATATGGTAGGTTTTGGCCAAATGATCCAAATGCCACAATAATGGGATTAAAGCACTTTCGTGTTGAGTCGCCACAGGATAAATTGAAAATATCGATACAGGCCATAGGCGATTATCACCCACGAATCGGCGCTGGCCTCGGCGGAGGTGCCCGGATACAGGCCGGACGGATAGGTTTGCAGGGAGCATATCTTTGGGACGGCCATCGGTGGTATCCGGCGTTTCGGGGAAGCTACGATTTGATCGCCTGGTGAAACCTCAATAACCTCTCCCATGCCGGACAACTGTCCAGGCCCCTCGGCCAAGCCTTAACAATATCGAACGACGTGTCAAGGAAGCCCTTAACATCCACGATATTCTCCCACGCGGACAGTTTAAATGTGGCGGGTAAATTCATCCCAGCCAGTTCGTCTTTTAATTCTTGAGGGGTCAAAACATTTATATTTGATTTCACCTGAAATTGATATCCCAAAAACATTCTGAGGCCGCATTTTTAACAGAGTGCGTCCTCTTTAGTGATTTTCCAAAATTGCACAAACAAATATATACATTTAGGTGTCTTCATTATATGAAAGCAAAATTAACACATGACCTGCTCCGTCGCCTCAGCAAAGCTGGATATTGGGTTTTAGAATCTGACCTCGGGTTGCCGAATGAAAAAGCAATATTGACTCCGAAGAAAATAGGTGATTGGGAAAATTATAAATACGGTGTCGCCGCCGGCGTGGTGAAGGAGATGATTATTTCGGAGGCGCTAAAACTGCCAGAAAGAGACATGATTGGCACCGTAATCATACCGCACGGTTTTAATCCAACGGGCGATTCGGATCCGACTTCCGTTCCCAATATCTGTTAACCTCTGACCATATCAGCTTCGCTTCTTTCTCCCCGAACACGAATTATTTGGAGTTGTATGGATTTGATCGCTAACTTTGTTAGTATGGTTGATCACTGGTTAAATAGAAAAATACGACCAAAGCGCACTAAATTCAAAAAAGAGCCGTGTACAATTGAAACAGATCCGGTGCTTGCCTACCTCGTCAAGAGGATGCACGAGGAAACAAAAATAGGTTTCGGCGCCTATGCGAGAAGAGACGTTGTTGATTTTCTTGCCCGGCACTATCCGGAAGTTGACCCGGATGAATACATAAAAAATAGCCCCTCACCGTAGTAAGGGGCTACCGCCACTTTTAGGAGTGGCTAAACCTAAAGCGTATACGAATATAGTGATACTAGTTATCTCCTGCAACCTTCTTTATTCCCATAAAATCAACCCATTCGCCGTAGTGATCCTTTCCCCATACCGGTATATATCCATAAGCGAGGCATGCTGATTCTAATACTTCCATGTTTTCTATGTGACACGGGAACCCATTATTAGACACGTTTTCATCACCCCGCTCCATCTTATTAAGCAGCCTTCCGAACTCTACCCCATTAGTAAATGATTCGGACGAATCGGTGAATTTTATAAATAGTTCCATATTAAGTTAATTTACCTTCTGCAAAATAACACATCGCTCACGGGACAGGACGCGTTTCTTGCCTTCTTCCCATTGTTTTCTGTAATCATCCGCGTTTTCACTCGCCCATGTGTGTATTTTTACGGGGTTCTCAAAATACCAACCAGCAACCTGTATCGCGCTTTCGAGGGATTCGAGGGCGGTTGATAATGTATAGCTGCCCGATATGTAATCCATCGTAAACACATCAGCGAAAGGCCATGCTCCTTCTGTTTCCTTGCTGTCCACCAATCCCGCCGCCTGCTCCTCCGCCACCTCACTCAACATGCCTACGATGCGCCAGTATCCGGTGGGGAGATCGACCTCTTGCCATAACGAATTTGAACCCCTAACCAACATTTTTCCAGCCAATGGCTTACCGAGTTCTGCTCTTATTTTATAATTAAGGTCTCTGTATGGCCATTGTGTTTCCGGCAACTCCACCACATAGGCGGAGCCGGATAGTATTGGGAAGTGTTTCATGACGGAATGTTATTTTTATCAATGAGCGCACCAAGAAGTATAGGGTCTGGATTTTGAATATCTTTTTGGTGCTTTTCAACTCTATCAAATGCGTTTTTAAGCGTTTCTTTGGCAACTGATTTAGCCAGCCATTCGGCTACAGCTTCAATCTGTAAATAGTCGATTACTCTACCTATCATATTGTTCCAGTCGTTATAGCCCTGATCTTTTGCAAGGTCATCTTTGATTTGTTGTAAAGTTTTCATATCACTTTCAGATTAAGTATTGATTGTTTATCAGTCATTGTTTACCTCCTGTTTAAGTGCTTCTTTGATTAATCTATCTCCTGCGTAGCTGCACATATCTTCCTTTAACAGCTTCTCCAAAGCCTCTCGGTATTTATCTCGTTCAGCAGCTATTTCAACGCCAGTGTCTGCGTTATAGATAGCATCTTCTTTCCATTTAGCATTTACCAACCCCCACTCCCCCGGATTTTCGAGGATGGTTTGGGCACCATGTACAAAACCGGCTTTCAAGTGTACGTTACTGGTAAGCTTTTCTGCTGCTTTATCCAGATTCAATTTGATTTCCTGATTCATTTCGATGTGTTTTTGGTTTTATTGATAATCGCGTCCATTAATTTACCCTGTTTGACATCCAAGTCATATAGCAACCTATCCGCAGCCTCATGTTTATCGAAACCGATTAATATTTTGGTGAGACCTATGCGGGCATTGGTGATTAATTCGTGGACTCCCGTGTGAAGAAGATCTATTTCCCGGCTCATTTCGTTCTCCAATTCCTTCACCCTTTCTTGCAACGCAGCGGTGTGGGCTGCTGTGTGGGATTCGATGCATTGACGGATCACGTCAGAGTAAAAGTTCCACATCTCACCATCCATGATGAGCTCTAATCCCCCGAGGTTTTCATCGATTAGTTCTTTCGTTGTTGGTAGTTTATTGCTCATTTCGTACCTCCTTCATTGATTAACTCCACGAACCTGCTAAAGCTGATTTCTTCGGATAGCATTTGATTTACCAGTTCACGAACTTCTTGGATTCTAAATGGCTTATGGCCCAATCCGTATTTATCCGGGTCATTGGCAACTTCTGTGCATCCGCGCACAATTCCACGCATATAGAAATGGGCAGTATCATCCGTATGCCCGTAAACGTCGAGTGTAATGTTTCTTGCAGCTTCCTCTATGGCTGCTTTGGTTTTGTTGGTCATACTTTTTCAATTTACTCCCCTACATTAGGGGAAGGGTTAACATCCTCCGGCACATCCACGATTCTACCCGGATGGCCTGTTAGTTTCAAATTCAGTTGATTAATCCTGCTCCGCTCGTTCTCGTCCGATGATTCCAGGTAAGCCGTGTACAGCGCGGAGATTATCATCCGGATCTCGTCATCGTTCAAGGCAAAAGCCTTTTCGTTGCTTTCAATCCACACATCCGAACGGAACATCACCCGGTTGCTCCAGGTATGCTTTTTCTCGCCGGTAGCAGTATCCTGATAGATGATCAGGTGTTGCTGCCTTACGATCACCTCGAATATCCTCCCCCTATATTTCCCGACGAAGGTGAAGCGCTGGCCAATAGAAAGTTCATACAACTTCATATCAAATTATTTATTCCTGCAAAGTGAACTGCAATTACATACGGTAACGCCGTCAGAATAGCAGAATTGGTCGCCTCTATTGTAAATTCGCTGTACTTTCGCAGCGTCAAGCATAATATGCTGACCAATTTCATACATCCGAAATTCTTTATCCGTTTTCTCAACCACCCCAATGAAGCTGCCGTCATTGTCAATAAACATCACTCGAAACCAAGTATTGTAATGCGGCTGCCTACCTTCAAAATCTGCATCGTTTGGCAGTCGAAGCATCACCAAATCGTCTTCTTTGAACTTCATATCAATACCCTTTCTACTTTATGATTTACGTGTGTGAACCAAGCAAGCTCAACGACGAACGTACTTTCCATGGGTTTGTAATGACGGGTAGGTTGGTCGCCATCCTTATCCCATATACGCATCAATTCGGTTTCTCCGCGACCATCATCCTCAATTCCGGTTCTGACCACCTCGCACATGGTTGTGCGTCCGAAAATCTTGGCTGTGAAGCGCTGGCCTACTGTTAAGTCGTGGAGTTTCATATTAATTTATTATGTTTGTTTTGTTCGATCTGATACTATATAGGGTTGGAAACCTCACCTTGTTGTTTTAGAATATCAAAACTAAAGCAGCCGTTTAGACAAAGGCGGCAAACTATCACACTTGAACATTGAATTGGACAGTTAGGCGAGGCGGGGTCCAAACTCGTTTTGCCTAACTTCATCCTCCGGCTCCCTGCTGTTTCGTCTAATGCTTTGGTCATGATTCGTATTCTTGTATTGCTTTGAAAATCTCCAATGCCACTTGCGGAACTATTGCGTTGCCGAGTGCCTTTATTGATTCATTTCTCCACTTAGAAAAGGTGATTCCGTCCAGTTCGGAGGGAAGCCCATCATTTCCATCACAAACCGGGGGTTGAGTTGGGAAGTTTTGCCAGTCTGGGCAAAAGTGTCCGGCAATGAGTTCGCCCCGCTCCTTCCGGAAGCTTTCAATGCTTCCGATGTGCGCGCCCCCTTGTAGTCCCGTGTCGCTGGTGTAGGTAACATGTTCGATCGATCTGTGCCTGTAATCATCCCCGCTATCTGTTCTGCAAGATTTCCCGGCGGGACGGTTTTTAGTCCGGTTGATGCCCTCCACGCTTTGCGTCGCTCCATGGCTTCCGGTGATCGTTCGGATATCATTGTTACGCTCGGCGTTAGCAATAAACCAGATCCTATCCCTTCTGTGCGGAGCACCGATGGCACAAGCCGGAATAATAACCGGTTGGACGGAATATCCGATACGTTCAAGATCGTTACAGACTGTCTCGACAACGTATTCCTGGTATTCAGTGATAATCTGACTGTCTTCCTCTCCGAAGAAATCGGCTGTACTTTCCACCGTAGCGCGGTTAGCCTCGGGTTGTACCATGCTGCCGATTCCAGCAACGTTTTCACCACACACCCAACGGGGTCTGATTTCGTCAATAGCTCGGAGCATCTCCGGCCAGAGATAACGGTCATCTTCCTTGCCTTTCCGCTTTCCAGCGAGGCTGAATGGCTGGCAAGGAAATCCTCCCGTGAGGACATCAATTCGTCCTCTCCAAATAGAGAAATCTGTCTTTGTGATGTCATCATAACTTGTTGCTTGTGGCCAATAATAATTTAATACGTGACGTCCGAATGGATTTATCTCGCAATGAAAGGAGTTCTCCCATCCCATAAGCTGGGATGCATAATCAAACCCGCCTATCCCGCTGAATAAGCTACCGTGCGTCATTTCTGATACCTCCCAAACTTCAATGTTTTTATTTCTACACAACCGGGGCTCACCGGATCAACCCTGACCACCTTCAACACTTTCCCGCCAACGATTACCAGGTTGTGAACCGCAATAACTTCACTCGTCCTAACCGACATAAAATCCGGGTCAAGCGAATAACGGTGTACCATGAATCGAGTAGTGTCGTCAAGGTTATGTAGGGTAAGTGGGCAAACCGGAAGATCCAGTGTAAGCTGGCGCGCCTCGTGCGGCCGTTTGATCCGGTCTTTAATCCGTCCCCAGTCTTTTGGGTTGGTGCGTAGTTGTATTGTTTTGTTCATTCTTTTTTTGTTAAAGGTTAGTGGATAAAAGGGGAATCGAACCCCTTATTGCGCCTGATTATCCAGTAGTGATATTTGTTGTCCGTATTGTTGTTGTGGCATGAATAGCTGTCCCTGCTTGATGTGCCGTTGGAAGCGTTCTTCCTGAGCTGCGAAATATTCAGTATCAAGCTCGTACCCCCAAAAGTCAAACCCCATTTCGTAGGCGGCTATACGGCTGCTGCCGCTACCGAGATGTGTATCAAGTATTTTATCTCCTGGTTTAGCGAACCCTAAGCAGTATTTATAAAGCGCTATCGGCTTTTGTGTAGGATGTATTCTGGCGTCAGGACCAGTGTTTGTCCAATTGATAGTACCGCCCTGTTTGTTGCCCTGCCATTGATAATCAAACATGACGATTCGATTGAATATCGAGCAACTTGCTATATCGGCTTCTGACCATTTAAATGCAGTGCCTTTGATGGTCATCAACTTGTTGTGTACAATTCGTCCGCAAGACTTTATTTGCGAACCATAGTAATTACACCCCCAAATAATTTGGTGCTTTGAGACCCTGTACAGCTCAGTGAAATATTCAGTATCTGGAATGGCGTTATTCCAGTCTTTTTCCTTGTGTTTAACGACTGTGCCGTTATTCTTTTTATTTCTTGCATTTGAGTTGACCTTAGTGACCATGTCAAGCCCAATACCATACGGCGGGTCAACTATTGCCAGTTCGAAGTACCCATCTGGAAACTCCTTCATTGCTTCGATGCAATCTCGGTTTTCAACTATTGTTAGTTTATTTTCCATTACAGTAGTTCTATTGGGGTTTCAAGGATGGATTCTCGAGACGGAGTGAGTTTGATTCCGTGACCAAGTGCCCATGATTTGATCCGGACAGCACCGCTCACTTTACTGGCATTTATCTTTGCATTCTCAGCCGCCCTTTCCAGAGTAGCTTTGGCGACTTCCGTGGCGTATCGGCGGGATACTTCATCTGAGAACCTCAGTGGGGCATACTTGCTCATATCTACCCAGGTTTCAAATTCATATTCCCTCGCAACTTCGTCGCGTATTTGTTGCAGTGTTTTCATTGCTGTTCCTCCTTATTCAGTTCTTCAATCAACAAATCAGCGATTGACACCGATGATTCAACGACTGCCTTTAAAGAAGCGTCGCTCAATGATCTCACGTCAGCCAATATTCCACCCATTGCCATAGAAGCGAAGTATTCGCGCTTTGTTAAGCCGCAACTTGCGTGCAGATGCATGCCGAATTGTTTGTCTTTTTCGGTGGCGATACGGCTTTCAGTGTCAGATGTTTGTCGCCACATTGCTAAGTTTATCGGTTCATTTCCGTTAGTTTTCATCTTGCCTAAGTTTACTCACGTCCAACCTTAATGTGTCTATTCCATTGCTGACAAAGACAGTGTCCGCTACCTGCCAGGTTTCCGTTTCTACCGGCTCATCATCCTCACTCACTGTTGTGAAGAAGGTTATGCAAACAGCCAGAAATACCAGGTAAATTAATATCAGTTTCATTGTTGTTTTATTAGTTCGGGGTTTGATTCCTGTGTTAAGTCAAGATCCCTTGACGATGGGTTCGATTTGAGCCACTGTCCGTCCGGCTGCCAGCTGGTGGGAATGTTATTCCCATTCCTATCCTCGTAGTAACCGTATATTCCGGATGGTGTAGTAAGGCATATCACCGCCTCCCTGCCGCTTTTCATTTTCACAATCATCGCTATAACTCCATTTCGATTGAGATCCTATCCCTATCAGACGTGGTTACGCGATGGGACTCCTCCCGTACATTGCCGGACCTGCTGTCCGTGATCCTTACGGTTATATCCTGATCGTATGGGTAGAAAACAGATACAATGATGGTCGCAAAGACCTTTTCAAGGTTCTTTGTATTCTCAAACTCGTAGCGGAAGTAACCGGATACGTTGAATTTCTTGTAGTCCTTCAATTCCTCCACATTGGTGCGGTTGACGGCAGCATCTTCCAGGAAGATGAAACAATTGTCGCACCATGCTTCATAGGTGATAATCTGAGGTTTTGGAAGCTCCTCCTTCGAACAGGCAGCAAAGACTATCAGAGCTGCCATAAGTATTAAGATTGTTTTCATATCTCGATTTTATTGTAAATCACACCTACAAGAGCAATGGTTGCCACCACCGAAAACCATTGTACTATATCGGGTATCCTTATCGCTTCTGAAGCGATCTCAATCAGAAAGAACAGATTGCCCAGCAGCAGTATCAAAAGACCCGCGGCCATCAGGCAGTTGACTATTTTGGTTATGACTGTTGTAACTAAGTTTTTCATGATTATCAATTATGCCTGGTGTTATAATTAAGTAAACTCAAGCCATCCGTTTTCCTTTACTATTGTCTTATGCGTATTGAAGTGACGTGCTATTGTTTCTCGATCCGATAAGCATTTCTGATAACTTTGACGGACTTATACCAAACTCCATTGCCGCATCTTTCAAGCTATCGTAAACACGATTTGTATTCATGTCGACAACTTTTATAGTGCCTGAATGACCATATCTCCCCTTTGTGACAGGCGTATTAAGTGCTTTTTCTCCATCCCATCCGTTCATTATACGCCTACGAATGGTGTTGTATTCACGCCTTGACAGGCCTAATTTCTCCGACATGATGGTAAGTGAAACCATTTCACCCTCATACGGAACCATGATGGTATTTGATCGATTTGAATTGTTGGTCAACCTATCCACAAAACGACAGTTGTCAGGCGAATACCCTTTGTCGTTATCTATTCTGTCAAGCTCCAAATCCTTACGGTAACCGTTTTCCAAAGCCCATTCTTTGAAAGCCAAGAAGCTGTCCCATTCTTCACATACTATTATGCCCCTGTCGTAATAATGATCCCTGTACTTCCATTTAGGAGATACACGGCACCTCATTGACGACCAACGGCTATACAAGTCCGTTTTTGATTCTCCGTGATATTCTCTTTTTCTTTTCATCATATTATCTTTAAGTATTCCAGTTATCGTAGCCGTGGTTCGACAGGCCGGAGCCCGTTTTGTAACGTTGGTAGACATTCCATTTGTACTGATTTGAGTCTGACCAATCAGGCTCCCATCCCTCGTTCAGGGCGCGCGCAATGATAGTCAACTGATGAAAAGCAAACTGTGATTTCCGATCAATCTCCGGAAGGAAATTAAACGCCGACAGATAAATAGGTGTTTCACCCAGTTCCTCACAAGCATCCTCATAGGATTTAATACGGTCTGTTACCTTACCGAAGAAGGTCTTCCGGCCAAATGTTTCCTCAAAGATTACCTTGATTTCAGGACTTGCTGAAGCATAAAGCGTCTTTGCTTTGGCTTCGTCGATTTGTAGTTTTTTCATTGTATTATTTAAGGTTTTATTTAATCTCAAATTCAAATCCGTCCGGCAGTACGTTCACCTCTCCGATGCACCTGCGTCTGCCTAAATCGTATACCCTCATGGAATCGGTTTCGATGCAGACATTAGATCCAATAAAAGCGGATATATTAGATTCCAGATCGGCAAGCAGCCGGTTCTTTAAAACCGTTTTCTTTTTAGTGCTGAATACAATCGGTCGGAATCCATTTATTGCGACAGCGATCGCCAACAGGCAAACCAGAATTGCAAAGGCTGTGAATAGGGTGACTAATGGTGGCATGGCGTATGAGTTTATTTATTTATTCAATTACTAATCAAGATTATTATTATATTTGCCTAACAATGTATGTCAATTGTTAATACAAATGTATTAACAATGTTAATACAATCCAAATATTTTATGGCAAAAAAATCAAATACTTTTAGGCTTACCGATGAATGCAACGATTTGCTAAAGAAGCTGTCTGAAAAACAAGGTGTTAGCCAGGCAGCAATCATTGAGATCCTTGTTAGGGATGAAGCGAAAAAGCAAAAGGTTAAGTAAGTCATACAGCCAATCTGCTTAAACTGAATCCCTTTTCCTTTGCCTCGATTGGATGCCCCTCTATATAATTATGGCATGACCGGCATACAGAAAGAAAGTATCTAGTATCATTAAGCAACCCTTCGATTTTCCCTTTCTTGTGATGGATGTCGGTTGCCTCAAGCATGCAGCCTGGTATACGGGCTTGGCAATACGGGTTCTCCAGTAGAAATTCTTTCCGAACCTTCGAATAATCCCGGTATTGCTTTGCCCGTTTTTTGCTTAATCTTCTCATCTCCTTTCCTCCAGTTTTTGAATAAATGACGGCTTACCCCATATCTCAGTTCGCCTGCCATTTACCATTATTACTTTTGTTGGTGCGCAAACTGGGACTTTTGCTGGCACACAAACTTTTTCCTCCTTTAGTATCTCTTTTATATTTGAATCAATTGGAAATCTCTTAACTCTTTTTATCCCTAGCCTAGATCTCAAAGTCTTAATGGAGTTCTCTGATACTCCAAATATTTCAGCTAGCTTTTTTGTTGATTTGTTTCGATGCATTGATATGTATCGCTTTTCATCATCTGTCCATCTTTTCATAATTACTGGCTTTTCGGTTCAAGAATCCTGTTATATCAAATTTTTCACTGCCTATTTGAATCATCCGTATTCCGGTTTCTATTCCGTATTTTCGATGAAGATTATTGAATTGACGTATCCAAACCTGGCCGATATCCAATTTCTTTTCTTCAACCGGCTTAACCTCCCCTACTTTCTTTTCTCCAACAGCTCTCTTTATCGCGTCTACGACGCTGGGGTGATAAGGTTGATTGTACTCGGTCTTCTTGGCACGATAGTGGGTGTTAGCGGACATTTCACCAACTACTTCGCTCTTTTCAGAAAAATACTGTTCAGCAGCCTGCATTATTACCTGCGTATCCAGCCGGTCATATTGCTTTCCGAAATCACCTCTTTTGAATCGAAAAGAGAAGAATTTCACGTCAGCGAGTGTCATGTACGGATGGCACTCAATAAGCATTGAAACAGCCTGTGCCTTTTGGGACACATCCATTGTTTTACCTACGTTTATGGATTTTATCAGATCTGACACCGCCAGCGTAACTACCGATTGAGCAACCTCAATCCCATATACTTTCGAGACCTCGGCCACCGAAGGCATTCCGGATCTAATAACATCATGAATAGACCTTACCGGCGTTGTTGAGTATCTGTTGTGCAAGGTTGTCCATGGGATCACCTGTTGCAATTCTTTGCTCTCGTGTTTGGTTAATGACTGCATTGCTTGCGGGTTTTAAATAGGGTATTGTGCTTTGAATCTTAGTTTTCCAATTTCGTATGGGTTTGTTGAATCCATCCTTCCATCCGTTTTCTGACCAAGCGTTGAATTTTGATCTGAGTGTAAACATCCAGCCCTCCGTGTTCCCCTGAGAAAGTCCCGGCACGACCCCGAGACCATATTCCACGAATTCCTCGACCCCCGGCTTTTCTTTTTTCGGCGCGACATTTTTTTCTTTTTTTTTTGAATCTTCTACCACATCAAAATTTTCTTCTTTACGCGCTTCTGTTTTAAGGTTTAAAGGTTTTAAGGTTTCTAAGTTTAAAGGTTTATTTATATCGCACGTGCCCTGCGGTGTGCCTTGATACGTGCCCTGCGGTTGCTCTGACATGTGCCTCGCTATTGCTTTGTCAAGTGCCTCGCTACGTGCTTCGTCATTTTTTGACAAAGCAATCACGCATGCAGTCCACTGATTTTTTGCCTCCTCAATAACTTTTACAAAACCGAATTCAACAAGATCATCGAATGTTTTTTTGTATGTTGAGTGATGTTTAACCCCTATTGCCGCCATTGTCTGAGAAGCCGGACAATTGAATTGATCAACCCATCCCATACGGTTGTTAAGCTCCACAAACCATGCGTACATAGCAGTGTGTGTAGGAGTGACTAATCCCTGATTTGCAAAAGCGAAATCAAACCATTGCCTATGTAAATCGTACCCGTTCATGCTATCAGTTTTGCCAGTATTCTATTCTCAAATGGTTTGATCTTGTCCAGCAGATCCATCTGCTCATCCCAAATTCCATCCAGTTCGATTTTAATCGCGCAGATCTTCGCTTCTACATCGCACGCCTCAAGCTTCCCATTACGCTCGTATACGAAAAGAAGGTCCATGTACTGCTCCATCAGTTCACACAGGTATTTGCTCCGCCTGGCATTATCTTTATATTTCTCAATTGGCTTTGACATCTTTTCTGTTTATTGGAAATTTTAAACCGTTTGCCTCGACTATCAGTACGTTTCCGTGATCGGATATAAGCTTCGCTTTTTGGCCTTTTGAAGCGTACTTCAGTGGCTTTTTACCATCTTTGTAGGACAGACTGAAAACGTCATTAAGTAGAATCATTAAAATGGCAGGTCGTCATCCTTTTCGTCCACAACCTCTGCTACCTCTACTTCATCTGACACAATAGTGGCGCTTTGTGCCTTTGACATTATATCGGTTGGATTTCCCACATATGGTTCATCTTCACGAACCGAAAGGCTTATGTATTCAAGTCCTGATTTAGCCTTTCTTACCCATCCGGAAACTTTGAGCTTCATTCCGTCCGGAGTAACTATATCTCCATAGAAGTCGGGTGAGTTCGGCTGTTTCTTTTGCTTTGTCGGGAACAGGCTTCCGGTCCCCGGGTTGGTTATGTATTGTTCGTTTTCCATCATAAAAAGTATACTTTGTATCGTTTACCGTCCTTTGATTTCCTCCATTCGTCCCGTATTTCCATCCTGTCTTTAGGTTCTTTCGCATTCCGAAGGTCGCTGACGTATTTTCGTAGGTCAGGAGTTAGGAACCTTCTTGCCGCTTCACAAGCGCTAATTTTTCCTCCCTTTAAGAAATGTTCGCGTATTTTTTGAATGGTGCTCATATCTCTATATCTACTGGATGAAGTAATTTCTGCGCCCAGTCGGGCTGTTGCATCTGAATGATGCCGTAATGGTCTTTTTCCGCCAATGCCTCAAACCCCGGAAATAGGCCTTTGTCCATACATTCTCTAATTGTGTCAAGCGCATGCCGGGCTTTGTATTTTCCGTTAACAAGGTCATCGGGCGACCACATCAATACGGCTGGAAGAAAAGGCGGCACAGTCTGAAGAACGATCATTATCGTGGTATTAAAGGGTCTACTCGTAATGTGACTCATTACATCCTGATAATATCCCTCCGACACCTCGTACTTGTATTTTGCGGAATCGTAAATGAATTTATTAAGGTCTTCGGCGTGTGTTGTTTTAAAAGATATTACGGCGTCAAATCCGATGTTTTCGCTAACCTGGAAGGCATCAGGCCTTACCCTTGTGCCGAGGCCGGTTACAGGGTCTTTCCCGTAGAACGAAGTTTCAAAACAGGCGCCATGGAGTAATTTCGGAATAATGCCGCCGCCGTAGTTGTAGTAATGCCGTTTGATTACATCTATAATGGCTTTGTGCTGCTCTTTTATCACGGTGTAACCCGATAAGTCCCGCAAGCATGAGGCATAGTATTTCATTCCATCCAGCTTCTTTACATCCAGCCCAGCTTTTTCCGTCATATCAAGCGCGGTGTTCAGATAACGATCCTGCACTCCTTCGTACGTGTACTTGGCGATAATTGTCTTTTCCCAAAAGTCGACCAGCTGGTTGGCCCCTATAATGGTAGTTAAATTACATTTCGGTTCCGTGATTGTCCTATCAAATAAATCGGGCTCCAGGAAAGCCATGTGGGCAAATGTTCCAAGCTCGAAATGATCCTTTGATTTCTCTTCAAAGTTGGACTGATCGTGCATATAGAAATAAAATGAAGCGGGGTTTCTTAATGCTTCTTTAAGTGCCGAGCTTGGAATGTGATCCTTTTTTGATAGATACTTATCCATTTTATCCCTGACCACCTTCCCGTTTACTGACAACGATCTTAAATCGACTTCGATCGGATTATTGTTGCATAGTATACCATCTACAACTTGGTCAATTGTAGGGTAATCGTCCGGGTTGTAAGCAAGGGGATTAATTTCATCCCCAAGCTCCATGTTGTCGAAAAGTCCCATGTTAATAGTCTTCCGTTTTTCTGAAAGGGATTACAGACCAGTTATCGGATTTAAATGAATTGGTTCGATTTTTCTTCTTGCCAAGGAACTTTACGTATATTGCGGTATACGGCTTCATTTTCTCAAGAAGACCAACAAGCCTTTTCGAACCATTTGAGATGGTTCTGATATTGCCATTCTCATCTTCTTCAAGAAAGTTTGCGCATTCCAAATCAATGGTCTTGCCGGATTCCTGATCAAGAACAGTCCTATCTTCAATACCGATAAAGATCAACCTCTTTGATTCACCTGGTTCTTCTGGCGTCCAGTAATCAGCCATTAAGTCAAATGGGAGTAATTCAAGTTCCGACAACTTTGGCAATGGCTTGGTTATGTCAACCACCAAGAAACCATTGCTTTTTTCAATTTTTGCTACTTCTGTACTCATTGTTCTAAGATTTGTTTAATTAACTATTGATATTATCCATGCCATTATTGCGCTCGAAACCACAAGAATAACAAGGCTATAAAGGCATTCCCTAACGGATAATCGAGTGGTATCATCGTTTATTTGTTGACACTTTAAATTCTGCTGTTTCTTAGCCACCGGTAGTTGCCTGCCTTTAAAAATTACCGTTCCGTTTTCGGTTACATAAGATCTTGATGTCACGCTGATCATTTGGAGCCTCCTTTGTTTATGTCGCTTGCAAATGAATTTCCGGCTAACCTTGTAAGTGGATTTTTCCTTGCTGGGGTCAGGAGATATTTAGGCAGTAGTATATCCTGCCAATACTTTACGGTTTGTTTTGGGTTTTGATTTTTCATGCCGCCACCTCCTTACTCTTTAGGCCTGTCAGGAAAGAGTGTATTGCCAGTAACGAAACATCTGATGATTTCAACAGGACAGCTTCAGAGGATGGTCGGACTTCGGGATAAACCCATACGTCTATTCCCTCTACATTTCTGAATGTCTCAAACGCCACACGGTAATCTGATTCATTGTTAATTTCGAATGCCAGTTTCACGATGTCAAGCATAGTTTTTTGGTTAGGCAGCATGTTCGACCCTCCCTTCTGACAAAATTAATTTTGCCTCTTCCAGCGCTTCAGTTACAGCAACATTATAGTCGAAACCTGTTTCGCCTGGCTGTATTGAATAAGGTTCATGATCTGGGTATTCCCATCCGGATATGGTCTCTCCTTCCTGATCAATGAAAGGAACGTATACATAATTGAATTCATCGTCCGACTCAAATATTGCCGTCATCCCGTATGTGTCACGTTCGTAATCGACGTATTTCCAATTTTTTCCCTGGGGATCTGTTACTTGGAATTTTTTCATAACTTTGTGCTTTAGAGTTTCTAAGATTTATTTGAAGGTCTCCTGTTCCCGCAGGAGGCTTTTTTGTTTTTGTCCTTAAAATATTCCCTCACCACTTCCTTTAATGCATTTATGCGCACACGTTCGGGCAATTCAGGGGATATGTAGGCTATTTTCATTACGCTTCTTCCAGCTGGTCAAACTCCACCCCTATCGTAACCTTCAATAATCTTCTGGCTTCGTTGATAACCACTGCATCATTTCCTTCAGGGCGATAGTTAAGCTGATCCCATATTGATCTCCTGTTATAGGGTTTATCTGATTGCTCGTTCACCGTGGCCTGAAGGAGCGAACCAAGGCCACGGTGCCTTTTGAAATGATCTTTTATGAATCCAATCTCAGAGGCGCTTACATTGACTAAATTTTGCATTTCAGACATAATTGATTGATTTGTATTACCTTTGTATTTGTACGAACAAAGATATATAACGTAGGTTATATTTACAAGAATTATTATAACATTTGTGATATTATAATTATATATGTCTGTATATCAGGACGATAATGTTAGTTGGCGGGTAAAAAAACTTCGAGAATTGCTAAAAATGAAGCAGCAAGATTTTGCTGTTAACGCTGATTTGAAGCAAAGTCAGATTTCACAAGTAGAAAGCGGCTCTAGAAATATAACACCTGAGATAATTTTAAAATTAAGAAAAGCATATAAGGTCAACATAGATTGGCTCGAAGAAGGAATAGGCGAAATCTTTGAGCTTAAATCCGATGAAATCCAACTCAGCGGCGATCATGTGCCTTTTTTCGACATGGATGTAACAGGAAGTATTGTTGAGAGTTTTAGCGACATTCAAGAGTCGCCAACGTTTTATATAGATTTTAAGCCGTTCAACGATTGTACGGCTTATTTTAGAATCTATGGAGACAGCATGTACCCTAAATACGCGGGCGGAGAAATAGTAGCAGTAAAGGAGGTTCAAAATAGAAATACCATCTTATGGGGCGAGGCGTACCTTATCGTTACTGATGCCTCAGAGAACAACTTAAGGACCGTTAAAACTGTTCATCCCTGTGAGTCTGACGAAGGCTGTATTGTCTTGAGGGCGTCGAATCCCAATTTCAGAGGTGATACTATTATCCGTAAAGAATCAATAATTTCAATGTTTATTATTAAGGGGAAGACTAGGATTGACCATCTATAAATCAAAAGTTTTGAATAATTTCGGCTATCCGAAACAAAATTTTTAAACAAATGTAAATTATGAAAAAAATCTTACTTTTATTATTTACTGGCCTAATAACAACAATTATATCCTGCAAAGAGAAATCGGGTGATGACATTATTATTGTTAAGGTGGAGGCAAGTGTCCAAGTAGCTATTGAAATTAATGGGAATAATGCCGGGACATTAAAAGGCTTTGAGCTTGGTACGTTTGAAGTACCCGAAGGAAGCTCAATGACAGTAAAATCATCCAGTATTGGCGCTGGAGGGTTTGCTCCAGAGGGCTGGGTGCAGATTACTACGCCTAAAGGAACAAAACAATACTCAATAGGCGATAGAAATAATGCAACTATTAAATTTTGATATATTTTACAATCTAAAACTGATTAAAATGAAATCTATTTTATCAATCCTCGCCTTTATATTGCCGCTTATTTGTTTTGGACAAAAAGAAGATAATCAGTATATTTACGCTGAGTTGGTAGGCATGCAAAAACTTCTTAGTGCCAAAGTAACAGTTGAAGTTGATTATGGTCAAGAGTCCAAGCTATTCGATTTTAACGACAGTAAACGTCTCATAGACGAATCGACAGGAAAACCAAAAGTTTTCAATTCAATGGTTGATGCAATGAATTTCATGGGATCACTGGGATGGGAATTCGTTCAGGCGTATGTTGTCAGCACAGGACAACAAAGCGTATATCACTGGCTCATGAAAAAATCAGTCGATTCTGAAATGATTAATAGCTCCATACCTCCGACAAAGGCAAACGAATAATACAATCAACATGTGGTTAATACTTATACCAATAATCGGGTCTATCCTATACGTCCTCATATGGGGGTGGGTTAAGCTTGTTAACTTTTTATTCAACCCAGTAATTAAAAAACTGGAGGCGAAGAAAGCCAGGCTCCAAAAGACAGACAACCCCTATATTGTCCAGCACCGCATGAGGGTTCACAACGATAAAATGTATGATGAGTACCTTGAGTGGATGAGTAAACATTATCCCGGTGTACCGATTGATAAATTTAAGTTCCCAGAAGAGCAAGCGTTTGAAAGGGAAATGAATTCAGCTAATCGTCCGTTCAACAAGAATAAATAGAATAAAGTTAGCCTAAACCATGTGCTTTCTATCCAAAGACTTTTATTTCAATGCTCAGGTTTGGGGCACGGTATCAGACTGGGTTATGATCGGGGTTACGGCCGCCACGGCCTATTACCTTTACCAAACTTTACAGTCTCAACGAGAAACACAGGACTTACAGCAAAAGACAACAAAAAGTTTGCGGCCGTTGAACATGATTATCCTGCAACAAGGGCATAACCAATCCGGGTACTCAGGGACATAGCAGCCGATATTTATGGGATTAAACCTTCCGGCATAGGGTTTGTTACATATTTATCATAATTGATAACAATTTTGCTATATCAAATTTGATACAACAAAATTTTATATATTTGTATAAATTTATTTTCATATATAGGAATAATTTTTTCTACATTGATTATAGAAAGGAGAATGAGCCATGAAGCGCGATAATGGCAACTATTGCACCATCAAGTTAAAATCAAAGGAGAATATTTTATTTGGTATAGCCTCACTATTTGGTGTAGTAAACCCAGTTTTGCATGACTCTGTTAGGGAAACATTGTACACAGATGATGAAGATTCAGTGGCCAAGGACTGGAGCTCAATTGGAAGTGATTTCAATAATGCTTTAGATAAAGCAATAGAAGAAGAGGCCTTATAAGATATGTCTGAAAAACTTCAGCCTAATGAAGACGGAAATAAAAATGTCCCGTCAAAATTCGCTTCAGGAGAATTATCCAAAGCAGAGAAGATTCTGAAGAAGCAAGATCCTAGCATATTTACCGACCTTAGCCCTAATAAGAAGCAGGCAATAATCAGAGCAACAGCCACTATTGTAAGCTACAAATCCCACTCTGGACCATTACCGGACGCAGAAACCCTGCGAGAATACTCAGAAATCATACCAGATGGCGCAGAGAGGATCATGAGAATGGCGGAAAAAGAGCAAACCTTTCGTCACGACCACCATCGAGAAATAGTTAGGCGGGGATTAAACCAATCATCAACAGGACAAATATTAGGCTTCATTCTCTGTGTATTGCTTATTACCGGGGGAATTTATTTAGCGATAAACGGAAATGATTTATTGGGATTTGCAGCAATTATAGTTCCTGCCGCGACATTGGCCAGTGCCTTTATATTTCAAAAGAAAAAAGACCAAAAGGCGGAGGATTAGCTTTTATAATAAAGCACCACTACATTTCATTATGTATTTAAACACTGACCGACCAGCTGACTGTTTCGATAAAAATTAGTTAGGTTTAAGCATGAAAAACGCCGAAAAACTGACCATGCGGCATATTAAAAATAAATGGACGGGTTCGAATCCCTCCGACTCCACAGCACCAACGAAGCCCGGCCACCGCCGGGCTTTGTTTTTCGGCTGTATACCCGTAAAAGCATAGAAACTGTATCGGTAACCCTATTTTGTTTCTGCGTTACTTTGCGCTATGTGCTGAAGCGGACGGAGGCAACCTACCGTTGTGAAGCGCTACCGACAAAAAAGGGCGATGTACTAAAATGAATTTTATGAGCACGTATCAACTCAAAACAGGATTAGCAAATATGGATATTGCGGCCATCCACGACTTTTTAAGTCGGGAGAGTTACTGGGCAAAAGGCATTCCAGTGGAAACGGTGGAAACCTCATTAAAAAATTCTTTTTGCGTGGGCGTATTCGACGGTGATGTGCAGGTAGGGTTTGCCCGGCTGATCACAGACTATGTTACCTTCGCTTACTTAGCCGATGTCTACATCCGGCAGGAGTACCGGAAAAAAGGGCTGTCCAAGGCACTCATGCAGTACATCATGGACCTGGAATGGATAAAAGGGTTAAGAAGGGTGCTTTTGGCTACGCTGGATGCGCACTCGCTCTATGAGCAGTTTGGGTTTCACCTGTCGGAAAACCCGGAATTGTTTATGGAAATAAAAAGAAATAATCCATATACTGACAATTAACGATAACGCAGGACCCGGCCACCGGTGATCAGTTGTTGGGAGGAAATCAGGGATAAATTCCTTAACCGGCAGTCCTTTCGGAAACAGGCACCTCCCCTGACCGGCTATTACAGGGGCAATGCAGATGCGGTATTCATCAAAAAGACCATCCCTGATCAATGTTTCTGATAAATCGGCGCTGCCAAAAATATACTTATCGCCGTTTCGGCGGCTTTCCGTTTATTTAGCTCCGCTGCTACATTTTTGTTTATCAGCGTGGAGTTATTCCAGGATACGGAATCCAAACTGCACAAACAGACCAGCTTAGGGGGTCTGTTCATGAATTCTGCGATTTCGCCCCCGGCGGACTGCCAGTGTGCCGCCATGCCTTCGCAATTCTGCGTGGTTTTAGTTCCACTCCCGTAAAATCCAAAAGCAGACAGTTCTTCCCGGTTTGCAGACGCAATGGCTCTTTCCCATCACATCCGCAGCTGTTAGATTAACGGCCGTACTGCAAAGCAATCAAAAAGTCACCCTACCAAAAAAATACCCTAAAGTGGGTATTTCAATTGCTGCCCTTTCGGAATACCTTTGCAGCGGTAGATAAAAATTCCCGTCCCTTGGGAAAATAACTCCTGTCGCCTGATAGGAGTTTTTTTTATCCTTAAAAACACGGAAGGGAAGTTATACAGGTTAGTCCGGAAATTAAAATCATTACAGGCCTAAAACGCAGCCAAACAGCAATAGCCATTCTTTTTTATCAAACACCTTGATAATCAAAAATAAACTTACTACCTTTGCCCTCCTTAAAATAAGTTTAGGATAAAAGCAAAATTTAAAAAACTGTAAATGCCTACTATTCAACAATTAGTTAGAAAAGGTAGAGTAGCTCTGGAAGACAAGAGTAAGTCTCCAGCGTTGGACAGCTGTCCACAGCGAAGAGGCGTGTGCACCCGCGTGTACACCACTACCCCTAAAAAACCAAACTCAGCCATGCGCAAAGTAGCCCGTGTACGCCTTACCAATGGTAAAGAGGTAAACGCATACATTCCGGGTGAAGGGCACAACCTGCAGGAACACTCGATTGTGTTAATCCGCGGGGGACGTGTAAAAGACCTGCCCGGCGTACGTTACCACATTATCCGTGGTGCCCTGGACACTTCCGGTGTTGCGGGACGTAACCAACGCCGTTCGAAATATGGAACCAAACGTCCCAAACCGGGACAAGCGAAATAACTAAGCGGAGGATAAGAAGATGAGAAAGTCAAAACCGAAGAAAAGAATCATTTTACCGGATCCGAAGTTTAATGATACACAGGTAACCCGTTTTGTAAACAACATGATGGTAGATGGCAAAAAATCTATTGCATATACCATTTTTTACAAATCCATGGACTTGGTTGAACAGAAAACCAATGAGAATGGTTTGGAAACCTGGAAAAAAGCATTGAATAATGTAATGCCGGCCGTAGAAGTAAAATCACGCCGCGTGGGCGGAGCGAACTTCCAGGTGCCGACGGAAGTACGTCCGGAACGCAAAATCGCACTGGGCATGAAATGGTTAATCAGCTTTGCCCGTAAACGTGGCGAAAAAACCATGTATGAGAAACTGGCTGCGGAGATCATTTCCGCTTCCAAAGGTGAGGGTGCCGCAGTGAAAAAGAAGGAAGATACACACCGGATGGCGGAAGCCAACAAGGCGTTTTCGCATTTCAGATTCTAATACAACAAAAAACGCAGCATGAATTACACCGATTTAAATGGAACCTCAACACCCCAGGTAAATCGGTGTATTTTTTTGCCAAGTAATTGAAACAGCGCCTGCGATGCAGGCAATGCACTCAGGTAATCATTTAATACCATGTCAAGAGATTTAAAATACACAAGAAACATCGGGATTGCCGCGCACATCGATGCCGGTAAGACCACGACAACGGAACGTATCTTGTTTTACTCAGGCGTAAACCATAAGCTCGGTGAAACGCATGAAGGGTCGGCAACAACCGACTGGATGGCCCAGGAACAGGAGCGCGGGATTACGATTACATCGGCCGCCGTGACGGTAGACTGGAATTACCGGGGTCAAAAATACCATATGAACATCATTGATACCCCCGGACACGTTGACTTCACCGTTGAAGTGAACCGTTCGTTACGGGTACTGGATGGACTGGTATTTCTGTTCTCGGCAGTTGACGGCGTAGAGCCACAATCCGAAACAAACTGGCGTCTGGCCAACAACTACAATGTTGCCCGGATAGGCTTCGTAAATAAAATGGACCGCTCCGGCGCGGATTTCCTTAAAGTGGTTAAGCAAGTTAAGGAAATGCTGGGGTCTGAAGCCGTGCCGCTCCAACTCCCCATTGGCGCTGAAGATAACTTCAAAGGCGTTGTTGATTTGATCAACAACCGTGGTATCGTGTGGAACGAAGAAGATAAGGGAATGACCTTTACCGAGGTACCTATCCCCGAAGACATGCTCGATGAAGTAGCCGAATGGCGTGAAAAATTACTGGAATCAGTAGCAGGATATGACGAATCATTGATGGAGAAATTCTTTGATGATCCCAACTCCATCACGGAACGTGAAGTGCTGGATGCGCTGCGTAAAGCAGTGTTAGACAACTCCATTGTTCCAATGGTATGCGGGTCTTCCTTCAAAAACAAGGGTGTACAGACCATGCTTGACTTCGTTATGGAATTGCTTCCATCTCCTTTGGATCAGGAAGGTATCCGGGGCACCAACCCGCGTACAGACGCCGAAGTGTTGCGTAAGCCGGATGTAAAGGAGCCGTTCGCTGCCCTGGCATTCAAAATTGCAACCGATCCGTTCGTAGGCCGTCTGTGCTTTATCCGGGTATATTCAGGTAACCTGGACGCCGGATCGTATGTATACAATACCCGTTCGGATAGCAAAGAACGTATTTCACGGATTTTCCAAATGCACGCCAATAAACAGAACCCGATCCCTAACATCAGTGCGGGTGATATCGGTGCAGTTGTAGGCTTTAAAGACATTAAAACCGGAGATACACTTTGTGATGAAAAGCATCCGATTGTGCTGGAATCCATGAACTTCCCTGAGCCGGTTATTGGATTGGCAATCGAGCCTAAAACGCAGGCAGATGTCGATAAATTGGGTGTGGGCTTAAGCAAATTGGCCGAGGAAGATCCTACGTTCCGCGTAAAAACGGATGAAGAGACCGGCCAGACCGTTATTTCCGGAATGGGCGAGCTTCACCTGGATATTCTGATCGACCGTTTGAAACGTGAGTTCAAGGTGGAAGTGAATCAAGGTGCACCTCAGGTGGCGTACAAAGAAGCCATTACCGGAACTGTCCAACACCGTGAGATTTACAAGAAACAAACCGGTGGACGTGGAAAATTTGCGGATATCCAATTCGTTGTATCCCCTGTGGACGAGGACTATGACGTCAGCAAATCACCACTGCAGTTTGTCAATGAGATTGTGGGTGGTGCTATACCAAAAGAATACATTCCTTCGGTACAAAAAGGCTTTGAAAGCTCCATGACAAATGGTGTGCTGGCTGGCTTCCCGCTTACCGCATTGAAAGTACGTCTTATTGACGGATCCTTCCACGCGGTCGACTCCGACTCACTGTCGTTTGAAATTGCTGCACGCAGTGCTTATCGTGAAGCTTTACCAAAGTGTAAGCCCATCCTGTTGGAGCCTATCATGAAAATTGAAGTACTTACTCCCGAGGAAAACATGGGTGATGTAATGGGTGACCTTAACCGTCGCCGCGGTCAACTGCAGGGCATGGATACCCGTGCCGGTGCGCAGGTGATTAAGGCCCTGGTACCGCTTTCAGAAATGTTTGGATATGTAACCCAACTGCGTACGATTACATCCGGGCGCGCTACCTCTACTATGGAATTTGACCACTATGCAGAGGCACCGCGAAATGTACAGGATGAAGTCATCGCAAAAGCAAAAGGTAAAGTAAACGCGTAAACGTATAATCATCCGGTTGCCTGTTGTAAATAGCTCTAACAGGCAACCTTCACTTTTTTTAAATAAATAACATGAGCCAACGCATCAGAATCAAATTGAAATCGTACGATTACAATCTGGTAGACAAGTCTGCCGAGAAAATTGTAAAAACAGTAAAACCTACGGGCGCTGTGGTAAGCGGACCTATCCCCTTGCCTACCGAGAAAAAAGTGTACACCGTTCTGCGTTCACCGCACGTGAACAAAAAAGCGCGTGAACAATTTCAGCTCTGTGCCTACAAAAGGTTATTGGACATTTACAGCTCCAATTCAAAAACTGTGGATGCACTGATGAAACTTGAACTGCCCAGTGGCGTTGAAGTGGAAATCAAAGTGTGATCTATCTTACGGTTTCAATACTTGAAAAAACCAAAAAGGGCAGCTCTAAAAGAGTTGCCTTTTTTATTTCCGATTATCCGGCCTATTTACGGATCCAAACAAAAACCCCTGCCACATATGGGCAGGGGTCACTGTTTATCACTCTTCTCTTCGTTACAATGCAAATCCCAGTCCAACTGACCATACCCGGTTGGTCTGTTTCACGTCACCCACGCCGTCCGGGGCAATATCGGTAAGTCCAAGACCATAACCGCCGTGAATAATCAGCCCGTTGTTGAACTGGTAACCACCGATGAAATTCAGACCAAAATCCGTCCCTTTCTGATCGTTTTCGCTTCCAAATTTAAAATCGCCGACTTCGCTGGCATCTCCATTACCTCCTGTCACCTTATTCTTTCCCGAAAGCCCGAATCCTACGTAAGGTCCGGCGCCCACAAAGAGGTGTCCCATCTGCCCGGTAGGTGCTTTGGCAACCAGGTTTACGGGGATTTCCAGCCACATCGTATTTTGCGTTACACGATAGTCCTCTCCCATGAAAGAGCCTTCCGCAAACTTAGCCCCTTTACCCTGTAACGAAATACCTGGTTGCACATAGAGATAATCAGTGAAAATCGGTGCATCCAGAAATGCCGTTACATGAAAATTGGTGGAGGCGTCTGTTTCAATCGAATTATCATTTCCGGAAAAATTGTACTTCGGAAAATTTACGCCGGCTTTGATACCAAAACCCATTGGCTGGCCCTGTGCAAAGACGCTTACTGAAAACGCCAGTATTGCTATTGATAAGATTAACTTTTTCATACTTTTCTTTTTTTACTCAATACTCCTTTTCCGTTATCGATGCAAGATATGCGCCATAAGCGTCCCTAAATACAAAAACCATTGATTATAAACACGTTAAAAAACAAATGTCGAAGTGTTATTGGTGTATAAATTTCCATACACTATCGTTTTTCGGACGGCAGCCTAAACCGATATGCCATGCGGATTTCCATATTCTTCTCCTAAAACACGAATTGGTGTTGTTGCGGCTTTTAATTATCAATAATTTATTTTAGCTTTGCAGTCCTTTAGAAAAGGGTCGGGTGGCCGAGTGGCTAGGCAGAGGTCTGCAAAACCTTTTACAGCGGTTCGAATCCGCTTCCGACCTCGTTTGTTTTTACAATTTAAAAATAAGAAAATGGGAGTTACACGCTTAAAAAGAAAAGACCGCAGAAATAAAGTAGTGGCAAAAAACGAAGTGCAGTTTTTGAAACTTGGCAGCAACATCGAAGCGGGCAGCCGCTCAAAAATGCCCGCAGGCAGCCAGATTGTGAAAAACAATGCGGTATTGGATAAATTGGCCGCGTCAAAAAAATAAGCGCTGATTAATTTCGTGGGTCCGGTGCATTCGGGCTTTCAATATTATTTATATTCAGGAGATCCGCTATTAGGCGGATTTTTTGTTTTGATGACACGCTGATCCCGCTCCCCATGTTTATTATACCGGTAGGCGCATAATCAGTACCAGGTACAGACTCCCTTGCAGAAGTATGGAATGAATGGGCTCCGGTGGCCTTGGCAATCGTCAGCACATTATTTTCATCGATCCCCGACCCCGGCATAATTTCCACTCTCCCGTCCGCTTGTTTCACCAATTCCCCGATTAGCGCCGTACCCTCCAATGCCGTGTTTTTCATGCCCGAAGTGAGCAATCGGTTACAGCCACAACGGATAATGGCCTCCAGGGCCTCCAATGGATCACGGCAACGATCAAAAGCACGATGGAATGTCACCTGCATCGGTGAAGCGCAGTTCACCAATATCCGCAGGCGCTCTTCATCAACCGAACCGTCGGACCGGAGCAGTCCGATGACCACACCGGCGCATCCCGTGGCCCGGCAATACCCGATATCGGCTTTCATTTCTTCAAACTCGACATCCGTATACAGGAAGTCGCCCGCCCGCGGCCGGATTAGCACATGGACACCGATGCGGAGCAACTGCTTGGCTAATTGGATCTGCCCGTGCGACGGTGTTATTCCACCGACCTCAAGGTGCTGGCATAACTCCACCCGCGTAGCGCCACCTGCCTGGGCAGCCAGCGCGGAGGTTACGCTATTAGCACATATTTCCAATTGATAAAGTGTCATATAACACAGTGTACGGAACGTTCAAAAATAAGAAAATCATCACGATATGGTTACAGAATTATTGCAATATAATTTGTAATTAATCTTAATAACGATTATGTTTGCCAAGTTATTTAAACAGAGTCTAAATAAATGACCCGTCAGATACTCCTTTCCTTTTCGGTTGGCCTCCTGTTTGCAGTGCCGATCAGCGCGCAGCAGATGCGTACGATATACGCCGGTGACACCTTGCAGAATAATCCCCTTGACGAGGTGGTGGTGACGGGACAATACGAACCACAGTCTGTTAAAAATTCCGTATACCGCGTGCGCACCATCACGAATGAACAGATCCGCCTGCGTGCTTCCACTACGGTCGAGAACATCCTGAACACCCAGCTGGGTATGCGGTTTTCCAACGACCTCACCCTGGGCGAGTCAGATATTCAGCTGATGGGCATGTCCGGACAGAATGTGAAGGTATTGATAGACGGCATACCCCTTATTGACAGGGGCGCAACAAAGCAGAGCCTTAGCCAGATTGACGTAAACAATATCGAACGCATCGAGGTGGTTGAAGGTCCGATGTCAGTTACTTATGGCACGGATGCCCTGGCCGGTGTAATTAACATCATAACCAAAAAAGCGGCAAAAGACAACAATCTGGTCATCGGTGCACGGATTCAGGAAGAAAGTGCGGGCAACGAATACGCTGCTTTCCGGAAAGAGGGCACCCATAATGGCAACCTGTCGGTAGACTGGCAGCATCGCGGATGGCTCGCGCAGGTATCGGGCAGCCGGAACAATTTTGGTGGATGGCAGGGAAACAGTGAGGGGCGTCTGCTCGACTGGAATCCGAAAGACCAGTGGCTGGCATCCGGTACCCTTGGCTATCGCAACCGGAAGGTGAATACCTGGTACCGGCTGAACTTCCTGGACGAGGACATCTATATGCCGGGCGCGTTAAATAACCTGAACCTGATGGCAGTGGACAAAAATTACCTCACCTCCCGCTTTACCCACATGCTGCAAACCGAATGGGGTATTAATGACCGCCTCAGTTTTTCAGGTGCCGTTTCCTATCAGGACTATGAACGCCGTACAAAGACCATGCGGTATAATTTCCGTACGGGTGAATCGGCACTGACCACGGGGGCAGGCGAACAGGATACAGCCCAGTTCACCTCCCTTGTATTCCGTGGCACGCTGCAATATAAAATATCCGATAAGGTGTTCCTCCAGCCGGGCATTGAGATTAACCGTAATGCCGGCAGCGGCCAACGTATCGCTGGTACGCCGATAATCGCGGACTACGCCCTTTTTATCTCCTCTGAACTGAAACCCACCCCATGGCTCCATATCCGGCCCGGACTACGTTTTATCCGGAACTCTGTATATGACGCACCACCGGTTATCCCGTCCATCAACACCCGATTCCGGATCAGCGAATCTGTTGATATCCGTGCAGCATATGCACGGGGATTCCGTTCCCCTGCACTACGAGAATTGTATTTCACGTTTTTTGATGCAAACCATTCCATCCGGGGTAACGAGAACCTGAAAGCCGAGTATTCAAACAGCTTCAATGCCTACGTTAGCTGGTACGGCACGGAGCTCGGCAATTGGCGCATCACCAGCACACTGGGCGGTTTCTATAATCGGTTTAACAACCTCATCGATATTGGGGTCGCTCCTGACAATCCGGCGGTGAACACGTATGTGAATATTGACAGGTTCCGCACGGTCGGCACCACGTTTGAGAATTCCGTTTACTGGAAAAATCTGGAAGCCAGCATTGGTTTTTCCTATATTGGTCGCCACAACCGCCTTTCGGACACGGAAACCAACATTCCGGGGATGGTGTGGTCGCCCGAAGTGAATAGCAACATCATGTATTATATCCGCAAATGGGGAACCGGTATCAACCTGTTTTACAAGTACAATGGCGATCGCCCCGGCTATGAAGCCTTGACACAGTCCAACGGCGAAGTTACCGTTAATCGTACGTCCGTTGCTGCTTATCACAATGCCGATGTGAGTATTAACAAAAATATCACCCACTATCTGACGCTGGTTGGCGGTGTGCGTAACCTTTTTAATGTTACCCGGATAGAAAGTTCTTCCCTGGGTGACGGCAGTGCCCACAGCGGCGCTACCAGTTCATTGCCCGTGGGTTACGGCCGGTCGTTTTTCCTCGGCCTCAATTTCCAGTGGTCAAAAAACACGAATTAACAGCTATCCATTCATACATGATTAAAAACGAGACAAAAGCATGAAAACAACAATGAACACACTTAAATCAGTCGGCCTGTGTGCAATGGCTGCGATAGCGGTAGCGGCGTGCTCCCGCGGAAATGATCCGATCCCTGAAACACCACCGTCGGACGGCACCACCCTTACGCTACAAGGCGGAGAAGGCGGCGGCTCGGCGGTCAATTCTGTATATGTGGATCTCAGTGCGGAACAGCAAACTTCCGTGGAACGTGCTGGCTGGAATCTGGGGTTCTACTCCGGAGCCGGATTTCGGGTCATCCTGAACGGGACGACCGGTACATCGGCCATGGACGCAGGAACTACTGATCTTGCTGAAGTAAACGCAACAACTTTCGATATTTCACAACTGGCATCAGGTTATGAGCCTTCCAAGATGGCACTTTATGATGATACCGCTGGCCGTGTTGAGCATACCGTGATTGCAGAAATAGCTGCCAACGAAGCGGACAATAATGTATATGTGGTAAACACGGTTTTTGGGAGCGAAGTAGACGCAAATAACGTATGGAAAATACGGGTGCTGCGCGATGGTGATAATGGCTATACCCTGCAATACGCACAACTGAATGCGACTGACTATGAAACACTGCGCATTGCAAAAGACGGCGATTATCATTTTAAACATGTTTCATTTACTGGGGGCCAGGTAGACGGTGAGCCAAAGAAAGCCGACTGGGATTTCATCTGGGGATACAACATCTATTATACCGCTATGGGACCATCTGTATACATCCCCTACGCATTTTCAGACCTGATCTTCATTAATCATTTAGGTGGTGTGTCAGCAGCCGAAGTCATTTTCGAAGATGAAAATGGAGAAAGTACGGGTAAACCGACTTATGCCGATTTCGCCGAGGCTGATTTAAGTGGTGTCACATTCAGCAACTCGCGGAATGTAATTGCATCGAATTGGCGGGTAACCCCCTCACCCTCTCCGAACATTGTTGTGGGCACGAAAAAAGATCGCTTTTACCTGATTAAGGATCCGGCAGGAAACGTGTACAAGCTTCGCTTTACGAGCTTTACTACCGAAGACGGTGGTACACGGGGTTACCCGGAACTGGAATATACCCTGGTAAAACGCGGCTAAACCATAGCGTTTCCGCAACGGATAACACACAGGAGCGCAGTCGGGTAGCCCGGTAATCGGGTTACCCTGCCTCCTCACTACAAACTTGACAACACATACCTTACCATCCATGAACACCAACGTACTATTCGGATGCTTTGCCCTGGTCATCAGCATGGCATTCAGTTCCTGCAATGCACCAACGACGGGAGAAAGCCAAGGGCTTGATTCAGCAAAGATTGTTTCTACCAATGGAACCCTTTCGGAAATACTGGTCGCACTGGGAATGGAAAGCCATATTGTCGGCGTAGACGTAGCCAGCACCTATCCTGCTAGTTTGCAGGAAAAACCGAAAATAGGTCATAACCGGGATATATCCGCAGAAGGCGTCCTCGCGTTGGGGCCAAATCTGGTACTCGGCATCAATGAAGTGATCCGTCCGGAGGTAGCCGATCAAATCCGGGCTTCAGGCGTAAAACTGTCCCTGTTTAACCACGAGTATTCAGCCGATGGTGCAAAGCAACTCATCCGGGCTGTCGCTGATTCGCTGGGTCAGCCTGCAAAAGGAGATTCTCTTCTGCGGGAATTAGCGGCAGATCTGGCCAGGGCCGATTCCATCGTTGCCCAATCGCAAAGCAAACCCCGGGTGTTGTTTATCTATGCACGCGGTACGGGTACCATGATGGTAGCCGGACAGCGCACCCAGCTCGATGAGATGATTAATCTGGCCGGCGGGGTAAATGCAGTCCAGGGGTTTACGGATTTCAAGCCCCTTACGGCTGAAGCCCTGGTAGCGGCTAATCCTGATGTCATTCTGTTGTTTGATTCCGGCCTATCCAGCCTGGGCGGAATTGATGGCCTGCTGGAAGTGCAGGGTATCAGCCAAACCAATGCCGGGAAAAATAGAAAAGTGGTTGAAATGGACGGCCAATTCCTCACCGGCTTTGGCCCTCGCCTCGGGAAAGCCGTAGTGGAACTGGCGGAGAAGATCAGGTGAAAAACTACGGATTTATATTAGTTGTACTAACACTGATTCTAATCGCGGCAAGCGCCTTATCAGTTTGCGTAGGTGCGGTAGAGATCAGTGCGTCGGAACTTTGGTCAATCATGCTGTATCGCACAGGCCTCAGCGGTGACATTCAGTTTAGTCCGCAACAGGAAGCCGTATTAATCAACATACGGTTGCCACGTGTATTATTGGGCGCATTGGTTGGCGGTACCCTCGCCATTGCAGGGGCTGTAATGCAAGGGCTGTTCAGAAACCCGCTGGCGGAACCCGGATTAATCGGGATCTCATCCGGTGCCTCCTTGTTTGCGGTGATGATGATCGTATTGGAGAACCGGATTTTCAACCATGTTCTGACTGCTTTATTCGGCTACTACGCCCTGTCTGTTGCAGCTTTCGTAGGGGCCTGTATCACAACGTTCATCGTGTACCGTCTCGCCGTGGGCAAGGGTAAGGCAGACATTACGACCCTGCTGCTGGCCGGTATTGCCATTAATGCGCTGGCCGGCTCCTTCACGGGCATGCTGACCTTTATTTCTACCGATCAGGAATTGCGTGATATTACGTTCTGGAATTTGGGCAGCCTCGGCGGAGCAAGCTGGAAAACGGTCACCGGCATCCTGCCTTTCACGTTGATTTCATTATGCACCCTGCCGTTTTTCAGCAAAGCCCTGAATGCACTGGCACTGGGTGAATCACAGGCGGGACACATGGGTATCCAGGTGAACCTGTTGAAAAAGCTGGTTATTGTGTTGGCTACCCTGGGTGTAGGCGCCTCGGTAGCGGTGTCGGGCATGATTAGTTTCGTGGGGTTAGTAACCCCGCACATTCTGCGCATGGCGTTTTCTGCCGATCACCGTCTGGTCATACCCGGGTCGGCCCTGTTAGGTGCCTCGGTATTGGTTTTGGCGGATCTGATTGCCCGGACGATCGTTGCGCCGGCAGAACTGCCCATTGGCATCCTGACAGCACTCATTGGCACCCCGGTATTCATTTATATCATTATGGCTGAGCGGAAACGGCGTGTGGTCAACTAATCAGCTGCCAATGGGACATTATCACAGTAAGGAATTTCATTTTTTTGGCAACGTGTGGAAGGTATCCCAATAATATTGCATAATTTTAACTGATTTTAAATAAAAACAACGGAATTACAAAACCATGATCGAAGTTAGCCATATCCACTACTCGGTCGGCACAAAAAAACTGGTCGATGACATTAGTTTCGATGTGCAGCCCGGTGAACTCCTGGCGGTTATCGGTGCCAATGGTGCCGGCAAAAGCACGCTGCTTAAACTCCTCTGCAAGGAGTTGCAAACAAGCAGCGGCGAAATCCACATCCGCCGGCAACCGATCGGCACATACAAACTGGATCAACTGGCGCGGTTCCGCTCAGTATTGGCACAGCAGAACACCATCTCTATTTCGTTTAAAGTACAGGAGTTGGTGATGATGGGACGGTATCCGCATTTCGACAATACCCCTACCGAAAACGATAAGGAGATCGTAAAGGCCGTTATGACGGAGACCGGTATTACCGAGTTTGCCAACCGCGATTACAATACCCTTTCGGGCGGAGAGCAGCAGCGGGTACAGCTGGCACGTGTCATCGCCCAGATCTACGATCAACCGGAAGGCATACTTTTTCTGGATGAGCCGACCAATGGCCTGGATCTGCTCTATCAACAGCAGATTCTCAGTCTGGCACGCAGCCTGGCCGACCGGGGTTACTGCGTAGTCAGCATCCTGCATGACATCAATTTTGCTTCGCGCTTTGCCGATAAGGTATTGATCCTTAAAAAAGGCAGACGTGTTGGCTTTGGCAGTCCAAAGCAGGTGATCAGCTGCGAAAACATCCATGACGCATTCAATATACGCGTGCGTTTACTTGACGACGAAGAGTTTAAGTGCCCACTGGTTATTCCCTCCATGGTATTGACCGAACAATCATAAACACTAATTAGCATACAAATCATTATGGAACATACAACATTATCACTCCGGGAACAATACGAAGCTTTCAAAACCGAAAACCCCAAGGTGCGCATCCGTGATGCAGCCAAGCAGCTGGGTGTTTCTGAAGCGGACCTGGTTGCCGCCGGCGAACGGAACGTGGCACTGAAGCCTGAATTTGAAAATATCCTGAAAGAGATCAGCACATTGGGTTATGTGATGGCACTTACGCGCAACGACCATGCTGTGCACGAGCGCAAGGGAATATATACCAAAGCAACATTCAACGGACACGTTGGTCTCGTTGTAAACCCTGATATCGATCTGCGGCTGTTTATGAATGCATGGCATTTCGGTTTTGCTGTACACGAAGGGGAGCGTCAGAGTCTTCAGTTTTTCGATCAGGATGGCGAAGCCGTACACAAGATTTACCTGACCGAGCAAAGCGATGTTCCGGCGTACGAAGCATTGGTAACAAAATACACAGCCGATGTACAAGGTGCTCCCTTGGCAACCAATGCGGTTGATAAAACCGTGGAAGAAGCCCCTGATAGCGAAATTGACGTAGCCAGTTTTCAACAAGCCTGGCTCGACCTGAAAGACACCCACGAATTCTTCGGTATGTTACGCAAGTTTGGCGTTGCACGTCACCAGGCCATGCGGCTGGCTCCAGAGGGCCATGCCATGGAAATTTCCGTACCTTCCTTAAAACGGATTCTTGAGGGCGCATCCGAACGCGATCTGGATATCATGGTGTTTATTGGCAGTCGCGGGTGTATCCAGATCCATACCGGGAAAACCAAAAAATTACTGCAGACAGGGCCCTGGTTTAACGTACTTGATCCCGAGTTCAACATGCACCTTCGTGAAGATGCCATTACCAGCGTATGGCTCGTCAAAAAACCGACGGAAGACGGCATCGTGACCAGCCTGGAAGTCTTCGACAAAGACGGTAACATCATTGTACAGTTTTTTGGAAAGCGTAAACCGCGTATTCCGGAGCGCGAAGACTGGCGGCAGGTTGTGGCCGACTATGCCGTGGCTATTTAACAAAAGAAAAAGGTGTCCATACGGTCACCTTTTTTTATGCATCATAACTGAATAAATCCCATTTTTCGCCGAGGATAAGTTTTTTTTATTTTATTTATAATCTGTCTAAATAATTTATATCTTTGAACCAGTCTGCCAGGACGCAGGCATCAGGCAGCGGTGAACTACCTGATAATGAACGTGAATAAAAATCTATATATAGTTTGTTTTATATAGTTGTTTAGTTTAGTTAGTGAAACCCCGCTGATGTGAATCACCGGGGTTTATTTTTTACCCCGACACAAACGCTTCCATTGTCAAACGTGCCGCATGTATCCGGTATCCTTCCAATAAAGACGGCCCTCATGCATCAGGGCAACCGTTTGGGAAATCCGGGAAACCGCCTCTGCGGAACAGCTTGCATCTACCAATACCAGCTCGGCATCATCACCCACTTTTGGCCATTGCATCGTTCCGTCATCGGTTAAAGGAAGTACGTTTCGCGTAGCAAAACCCAATGTTCTGGAAAGGTCAAATTCGGTCACCCAGCCATACAACTCAGCCATCAGGTTAGCTTTCTGCAGCATATTTCCCGTGCCAAATGTACTCCAGTAATCCTGAACATTATCATTGCCGACAAGCACCTCGACACCATATTTCATCAGCGCAGGGATTGGCATCACCGCACCGTGGAATGGAATGGAAGAAACGATTCCAACATTGGCCTCGACCAATTTTTCTGCAATTCGTGCAATTTCATCCGGCTGGAGGTAAGCCAGTGCAAACGCATGGCTCACGAACGTCTTCCCTTGTAGCTGCGGGTTCTGCAGCACCTGTTCTGCTAGGTATTCCATCGTCCGTATACCCTCTTTTCCGGCATCGTGCAGGTGAATATCAATTCCCTTATGGTGATCCATTGCCAGCTGAACCGTAAAATCAATTGCCTTTTCAATGGCAGCGTCGATGCTGAAAGGATCCAGTCCACCAATGAAACCTACGTGTTCCAGCTGCGCAGCTTCCTTCAACAAGGGGGCCGAATCTGTGTAGTAAAGTCCATGTTGCGGAAAAGCAACCAGTTCAGCTTTAAAACGTTCCTTTTTGTGATCCAGCGCTTCTAACAGGTGTTCAAGTGAACGGAGCCCGGATGTGGTATCCACATTGAAGTGCGTCCGGGCAAACGTGGTACCGTAATGTTGCAGGAGGTCAATCAGCAATTCTGCCCGGCGGGTAGACGTTTTAAGCAACTCCGGGATGATTTCCTGTTCATATGCAATCATATCCTGAACGGTACGTCGCTTTGGTGAGCGTGCCTGCCAGGGCAAACCGTACAAGGTTTTATCAAGGTGTACGTGCATATCCCTGAATGCCGGCAGCATCAGCAATCCTTTCGCGTCAACCGCATCCGCGGAGTGTTCATTATTTGGGGCTATCCCGGTTATTTTTCCGTCATTGATCTCCATGCAGAACAAATCGGTTTGCGTACCCGTGACTCCATTTTCATCCGTGATAAACGCCGTTTCCAAGCGGACATTCTTTATTGTATACTTATTCGCCGCGAGCGCGGCATATGTTGTTTCCATACGATTACGATTTCGTTGTCAATTATTACCCACTCACTTCCAATAAGTGGGGTATCCGGAGTCTACGGTTTCAGGATATCCACAATTGCGCTAAAACCTCTTGACCGGGCATGCTGCAGTGGCGTTACCCCATCGTGATCAGGAATATTAAGGTCTGCTCCCGCCGTTTTCAGAAGCCGTACGATCTGCTGGTAACTTTCACTTCCATCGCCCAGTACAATAGCTTCCATTAATGCTGTCCAGCCCAACCGGTTAACATGATCAATGGGATAGCCGGTCGTCTCCACCAGCAACCGGACGGTTTCTACGTGACCGCGTTCACAGGCCGGTATTAACGCAGTGCCGTAATACCGATTAAAAACGTCGAAACGGGCGCCGTGGCCCAAGAACAAGCGAACAAGCTCCGTTTGACCGCTTGCACCCGCATACAGGAACGGACTATCCAAATTATCGGCCTGCTGATTCACATCCGCTCCATACTTAACCAAAAGCTCCGCCATTTCAGTGTGCCGGTTATTGGTTGCAATCAATAACAGGGAACGTTTGTTTTCATCTACGGTGTTGACGGCAGCACCTTGCTCCAGTGCCGCCTTCACCCCCGGAACATCGTTTTTCCTCACTAAGCTTAACATATTCTGCATTCCTTCTGCGTTCAAATTTCCAGTTGTTGAGTGACACGAGCCCCCCGTTATCAGGAGGGCCAGTAAAAAAGAGAGCGCTTTCATCATTAGGCAATATCAGTGAAAACAAGATTACCTTGATAGATCAGTGACCTGACGGGTGAAATCCGTGAAACGGCTTCTGCGGAACAGCTCGCATCCACCAGCACCACATTGGCGTCATCCCCCGCTTTTGGCCATTGCTGTACCCCGTTATCATCCAGCGGCAACGGACCGGTTGTTGCCAGCCTTAACATCCTGGATAGGCCAAATTCTGTTGAATGGCCATACAGCTGTGCAGCAAGATTAGCCTTTTGCAGTACACTCCCCGTTCCAAACGTATTCCAGTGGTCAACAATGCTGTCATTTCCGGTCATTACCTTCACATGGTGCTTCAATAACGTGGGAATCGGCATCGTCAACCATCCGAAAGGAATGGTGGATACAATGCCAATTTGCGCAGCACTCAGTTTTTCGGCCATTTCCTCCTGCTTTACCTCATCCAGTTTTCCTAATACGAAGCAATGGCTCACGTAGGTTTTTCCTTTCAGTACCGGGTTTTCATTTACCTTATCAATCAGGTATTCCACCGTCTTCAATCCCGATTCGCCCGATTCATGCAGGTGAATATCAATGCCCTTGTTATGATCTAAAGCCAATTGTACGGTAAAGTCCATGGCTTTCTCAATAGCGCCGTCAATTGAATACGGATCGACCCCGCCGATAAAATCAATATCCATTTTGGCCGCTTCTTTCAGGTAAGGTGCCGTATCCGTATAAAATACACCGTGCTGTGGAAAAGCCACCAATTCGGCCCCGAACACCTTACGCTTATTTTCTAAGGCTACATGAAGGTTCTTGAGCGAATCCAATTTCGAGGTCGGTTCAATGTTAACATGGCTGCGGGCAAATGACGTACCTTTCGATTGCAGTAATTCAATGAGTTTTTCGGCCTTATAAGTCGAATTTCCAAGCAGTTCCGGCAATATCCGCTGCTCCAGCGCGATCATCCCCTTGACGCCCCCAGCTCCGCTTCTCACGGCCTGCCAGCGGTCGCCATAAAACGTCTTGTCCAGGTGGATGTGCATATCGCTGAACGACGGAAGCATCAGCAGGCCCTTCGCATCCACTGCATCAACATCAGGCTGATTGGGGCTTATCGCTTCAATCTTGCCGTCTGCTATCGTCACCGAAAAAAGTGCCGTTTCCGTAGCAATAACCGCATCACCGTCATATACAAAACCGGTTTCCAAGCGAACGTTTTTTAACATATAGCGGCCGGCAGGTTGCACGATTCCCCCCTTTGTGTTTTCAACCGTCTTTCCCTGGCTTACCTTTAATGTTCCGGGTACAACAGCCAGTCCGGCCAGAGCCAGTGTTGAGCTTTTGAGAAAATCTTTGCGTGATATTGCTGGCTTTTCCATTTTTATTCCTGTTTTTGTTAATACTTACTTACAACGATTAACCGCCGGAGCTCCGGTATTAACCGGAAAAAACACGGTTAACTCCATCAGCAATGGTACCTATGCTTCATCGTTAGGTAAATTACCAAAACAGCGGACGGGATATTGACAAAGGTACATGGTTCCGTACCTTAAACCGATGGGTAATTTCTGCCATTCCTTGTAAAATTTATCACTTTGTCCGGAATGCGGTCGGTGTCATCCCCGTCTGGCTTTTAAAGAAATTTGAAAAATAGGCATGGTCTGCAAAACCTAATTCAAAAGCAATCTCCTTGATCGAAAAATCCGTACCCTGAAGCAATCGTTTAGCTTCTATGCAGACCCGCTGGTGAATGAGCTGTGTAGCCGATATTTTCAATTGTTTTTTACAAAGTATATTCAGGTAATTGGCCGAAATATGCAGCTTATCTGCATAAAAGGCGACAAATTTCTGTTCCTTGAAGCAGTCATCGATCAACATATTAAACTTCGCCAGTCTGGGATTCGACTGATAAACTTTAAATTCCGCGAAAGTATCCTCCGCCTCGCGGCTTACAATGGCCGCGATGACGGCCGCACGCGCGTTGATCAAATGCACCAATGAATTAGCCGCCTTCAATTCATTCCTAATGGCATTGAATTCATAAAGCAAAAGCTCAAACGCGCTGTCGGTCAGCCGGATTACCGGATGGTTCTGGTAATTGGTAAAAGAAAATCGGAAATACGGAGCAAACTGTTCAAAAAACGGACGTTCTACCATTAGCTGATATCCGATTGTTCCAGGCTCAATATCCCATTTGTGGATCTGCCCCGGAAACAACACATGCACCTCATGGTTACCCAATGGATACGCTACGGAATCTATGGTATGTACACCCGAGGCCCGGTCAAAGAGTATGATGATAAAAAAATCATGCTTATGTGCTTTTTCGATGTGCCGTTCGCCGTGGAGCTCATTAAACAGGATCTCTTCGCGCCCGGCGGCCTGGTCTTTCCGGAAGCCCGCTATACCGATATTAGGGGCAGTACCACCTGTTTCATGTATATGCTCCATATCAACCATTTGCCATTAGCAATACAGCCAGCCGGATCGCTTTCCCTATTGAGAAACAGCGACCCTAAACGCCCAGCGTTTACGATTGTGAAATTTATAAAAAAAATCGGAATGTTTATGCAACAACGAACGCATCAATTGGCAGGTCACGTTTCGGTGACCGCAGCGGAATCAGCTGGGGTTACATGGCTATTACAGCATTGTGATATCAAGGTGTTCATCGGCAGCCGGTTCTGCTGATTCCGATTGAGCGAAGAGATCCTCCATCTTGAAACTGAAGCTGCCATACAACTCCAGGTTACTGGGTTCCGCTTCAAAATTCAGGCGGGCCAGTTCATACTGCTGTGTGTTGAGCAACCGTGTGAAAGCCGTACGGTATTTATCCGCGATGGGGACAGACGGCGGAAATTTCTGTGCCAGCGCATCCACCTGTCGGCCGTGTTTCCAGAACCGGTAGCACACATGCGGGCCGGTAGCCAGTCCGGTACTGCCCACATAGCCAATAACCTGTCCCTGACTCACCCGTTGACCACGCTTCACCGCCCTCCGGCTCATGTGCAGGTACTGGGTGGTATACACGTTATCGTGCTGTACCTTCACATAGTTGCCGTTGCCGCCGCTGTAAGTAGCCTCGACAACCACGCCATTAGCCGTCGCTACAATTGGCGTACCGTGCGGGGCGGCAAAATCCGTTCCCAGGTGTGCTTTCCAGCGGCGTTGCACCGGGTGGAACCGCCGCATGGTATAGCGCGATGAAATGCGGGTATATTTCAGCGGTGCTTTCAGAAATGTCCGGCGGAGACTTTTGCCGTTTTGATCATAATAGGAGCCGTCGGTACCGTCATCCGGCTGGAAATAATAAGCCTGGAATTCCTCCCCATCGTGTGCAAATACCGACGATATGATTTTCCCGGCGCCTATGGGATTGCCTTCCACATATTTGCGCTCATACACGAGTTTAAACCAGTCGCCTTTATTAATCTGGTAAAAATTAACCGCCCATCCATAAATCTCGGCCAGCTGAACAGCTAAGTCCGGGTTCACGTTTTCTTTCTGCAACGTTTCATAAAGCGAGCTGTTGATTATGCCCGCCACCGTTTCTATCTGGGTAACTACCTCTTTCTGGCCGGCATGAACCGCAATGGTATCCCGCAGATCATATACGATATAATCAACCGCATTCGGCTGGTATACGAAATAAGCCGCTTTTCCGGCATTGTCTTTAAAAACCGTGTATTGATTCCCCGCCCCGATCCTCCGGACATCGTAGACCGGTTTAGATTTTGCGGCGATGGCCGAGATCGTCGGCAGATCGACATGATATCGCTGTAAAATATCGGAAAGAAACTCATTCCGCCTCACCTGATGCTGTTCCAGCTGATAAGTGTCGGCGGACAGTCCGAAAACCAATTGCTGCTCTGCAGCGGCATCCTGCTGCCCAGCGGTCTCCGACAAGGTTTCGGGAGTAGTATCAAACGAGGAAAAAACAATGAAACCGGCGCCCAATACAAGGACAACGAGCACTAAAAGTGCCAGTACATTCTTTTTTAAAGTCATTTTTTCTTGTAGGTAGTCAGCATCTCCAAAAGCTGATTCGGTATTTACTGTAAGTAATTGGCAAGTTCATTCACACACATGTCACTGCCCCACTTTATTTTTAGAAACACAAAGAAAACAATTTTATTGTATTAACGGCAAACTTTAACATATTTGTTGCTGTTATCAAGGTAACTCGAGGGTCCGGTTTCCGCACAACACGATGGCTTACTGCCGCAGTTATTCCTGAGCAAGATAGTCCAGCGTTATGTTTGATAATGCCCTGACACCCAATAAAAAACCACTTTCATCAAGATAAAACCCGGGTGTATGGTGCGAGGGTGCTGCTTCAGGGTCCTGTCCCTTCGGCATTCCGCCCAAAAAGAAATACAATCCCGGTATCTCCTCCTGAAAAAAGGAAAAATCCTCAGCACCCGTTACCGCTTCACGAAGAAACACATTCGCTTCTCCGGCGGTTTGCTTCAATGAAGGGAGCATTTTTTCAGTCAGTTCCGGATCATTGTACGTCACCGGATAGCGCATACTGAACGGAATAAGCACTTCGGCCTCCGCTCCTGCACTTTCGGCTGTTTTAGTAACCACCTGTTTCACCCGGTTGACAATCAACTGTTCGTCTGCCGCACTCAACGCCCGGATGGTTCCCAGCATTTCAACAGTTGACGGAATAATATTGGAGCGGTTGCCCCCATGAATAGCACCGATGGTAACCACACCGGGATTTCGGGTCACATTCAGGTTGCGGCTGATGATGGGCTGGAGGTTATTGATTACCTGGGCAGCTACGACGATCGGATCAACAGATGACCAGGGATCCGCACCATGGGCAGATTTGCCGTTAATTGTGATTTTCATATCGTTGACGCTGGCCATTGTACCGCCCGGCCGGTAGCCGATTTTCCCCACTTCAATCTGTGAGTTGATGTGAAGTCCGAAAATGACATCAGCATCAGGATGCTTCAGCACACCTTCCGCCACCATCAGCTTGGCTCCTCCCTCTTCGCCAACTGGCGCCCCCTCTTCTGCTGGTTGAAAAATAAACTTCACCGTCCCCCGGATATCGGCTTTCATGGTCGATAAAACCTCGGCGGCACCCATAAGCATGGCCATATGGGCATCGTGTCCGCAGGCGTGCATAACACCCACCTCTTCACCGTTATACTCCGTTCTGACCCGGGATGCAAATGGCAGGTCCGTGGTTTCCGTAACCGGGAGGCCATCCATGTCTGCGCGTAGTGCAACCACCGGCCCGGGTGCTCCGCCTTTTAAAATACCGACAACGCCCGTTTTGGCAACGTCGGTCTGCACCTCCATGCCCAGCGAGCGCAAGTGTTCCGCAATGATGGTGGCTGTACGGGTCTCGCGGTTGCCAAGTTCGGGATGTTCATGAAAATCCCGCCGCCAGGCGATCACCCGGTCTTCCATGCCACTGGCCAGTTCATCCACACGTGCCCGGTATGCCGGCTCCTGGGCATGCAATGCAGTCGCAAAAAGAACGCCCAAAAGGCAAGCCGATATGGTCCTTTTCATATTTTTAGGGTTTATTTAGCGCTAAAGATACAAAAGTCAGCCCAGTTTTGCCGGCAACTGGCCCAAAAATGAAGATACCCCATTTACCGCAAACACAAAAAAAAGTCAGCGACCTGCAGACTTGCAGCGTCGCTGACACCAACTATATAAACATGATGAAAAAATGGACTAAGTGGCAAGCGGAGGTCCTACCGGTATTTTAATCGGCTTTATCTCCTCCGTATATTCATGTTTCCGCGCGGTGAACGTACACTCCAGGTATTCCCCCATGTGCAGGTTTCCGGAGATGGTATTGCCGGAATCGCCGGTTACCGTACCCGAAAACGAATACACCAGCGAGTCTCCCGGCCTGCGGAATACGCTGCGGAATTTTATCGAGTCGCCTTCAATGGAGCCAACCAGTCCCCGGCTGTGAAAATCACCCTGGTGAATACCATTTATCCAGTTCCCTTTCTGTTCCAGCAGAAAAACATGCGTACTTTCCCCATGGAAAAAGTGGATGGTCACATCCCAGCGGCCGTCCAGCTGATGTGCGGCAGCAGCCATCGTCTTCGGTTTCGGTGTACGTTTCTTGGAAAGCAGCTCGTGAATCCGGTCGGCGACAATCCGGTCGTTTCCATCCTGCATCTGAAAAGCGGTAATGGTAATACTGGTGGCACCGTTTTCTTTCAGTTCACCTGCCTGCAGCGCAATACGTGGTTTCGTATGGGCCAATTCATCCGCAAACTCCTCACCGGTTACATGCAGCGCATTAGCATCCCAGCTGATGGTAAGCGTAGGACTGTGATTGGACAAAGCCGTGGGCTCCTGAACCTCGGTGGTTATGCCGGGCACAGCAGAAACCCGTTTTTCAATCGTATCCAGCCAGGAAAGCCATTTTTGCCATTCCTTCTGGTGATCGCGCTTAATCCATGCTTCAACGGCAGCAACCATCCCCAGCGTTTCTTCGCGACCCACCTTATCGTTACGGCCGATGCCATGGTGCGGCGCACTCGCCTGCCACGCAGCCTGAAGAATGCTTTTCTTACCCAGTACCAAGCCTGCACCCTGCGGACCGCACATCACCTTTCCGCCACTGTAAGTCACTACATCGGCACCGCGTGCCAGGTGAACATTGGGAATGGTGAGGTCCTCGGCCGCGGCGTCAACCAATACCGGCACATTCCAGGGTTTCGCAACAGCGACGATCGACTCGGTAGATAGCGGTCCGGAATCACTTGCATTATGTGCCAGCAGGTAGATCATCGCCGTTTGCGGGCCGATTGCTGCCTTAAGCTCGTCAAGCGTTTCCACGGTAACGACACGCACGCCGACGTTGCGTATCGAATGGTCGTAATTATTACGGGAGTGCCGGGGAATGATGACCTCCGTTTTATCGAATCCCCTAATATCAGGCAACTGAATCAGCTTTTCGGGGTTTCCGCCGGTAACACAGGCTACCGTAACGTGTTTCATTCCTGCCGCACATCCAGATGAAACCATGCCCCATTCGGCGCCGGTCAGGTCAGCAAGGTGCTGCCCGACACCTGCGGCAAGTTCATCATATTGCACAAAATAATTGGCTGCGGCGTGAATGGCGTCCTTCACCTCCGGTAATTCCGCCGACCCCCCGATGATGGTAAACGTACCCCGGCAGTTGATCACCGGTTCCACACCGATAGCCGTATAAATTTCCGGGCCGGCAGCGTTGCCGGCAGTCTGATTGGCCAGCACATTCAGCAAACGGGTCCTTGAATCCTGTACAGTCGCATTTTTCGCTAAAGACACCCCCGAAAGGCCGGCGATGGGAAGTACGCCCAGTGTTTTTATTACATCTCTTCTTTTCATTATTTTTTTGGTTTTTAAGTGTATGCAATCCGGAAACACTGGATTACATCATCATTTAGTTCTTATTGATTTCTTATTTTTTCACCACCTTTTCCCGGATTTTCCTGACCTCACTCGGCGTTATCGGACTGGCATCGTTATCCCACCGGCTCCGGATGTAGGTAATAATGGATGCCGCTGCATGGTCATCCAGAATGTTGGCGTGCGGGGGCATAATTCCGTTATATGTTTTCCCTTTGACGGTTATTTCGCCCTGTAACCCGTTCAGTATGATATCCACCAGTGGCTCAACCGGACCGGTTACCCGGTCTGATCCGGCGAGCGGCGGATACAGGTTATTATCGCCCATCCCGTTACGCTGGTGGCACGAAGCGCAATAGGTATCATAGAGGATACCGCCTTCCAGCATACTTCCCTTATCCAGTTCGTCAACACCTTCCTCCGGCGTCTTAATATACGACCGGGAACGCTGTTTCTCCGTCACCGCCAGTTCGTTGGCTCCGAAGGCCTGCCTGTCGCCCTTAAACATGATGCGCCAGATTCTGCCGTCATTTGACTCCGATATATAGAGCGACCCGTCAGGGCCCTCGGCCAATCCCATCGGGCGGTACACCGCATCACTTGTATTCTCTACGGTATCCACACCCGTAAATCCATCTGCAAACACTTCCCATTCTCCCGCTTTTCCGTCTACGAGCGGCACAAAACACACGATGTATCCGGCTTGCGGGTAAGGAGAGCGGTCGGTTGAGCCGTGGAACGCAACAAATACCCCCTGTTTATACCGTTCGGGGAATTGGTTACCCTGATAGAACAGGATATCCATTGGCGCCCAGTGCCCCGGAAAACCCACTACGGGGAGGTCAAAATCCGCGGCACGCCCCTGCGTTTTTCCGTCACCGCCGTATGCGGGTGCCAGCACGTTCTTCCCCTGTAGCTGATCATAATAGCCGTACGGCCAGCCATAATCGGCACCCTCCGTCACCCTCACCATTACTTCAGAGGGCAGCACCGCCCCTTGCCATGCCGTAAATTTATCCGGGTAGATCGTATGAAAATTGTCGATACCATTTACAACCGCGTACAGGTGATCGTCCAGCGGGCTCCACGTCATCCCAACCACACTGCGCAGGCCGGTAGCCACCTGCACGCCATCTTCCTGGGTCTGCCCCTCCTTAGCGGCATCAAAACGCCAGATGCCCGCGTGTTTTTCCCGTTCCGGGGAAGGATCCAGTCCTTTTCCCCCGGGAGTGCCTGTCGGACCATACAGCGCCTTGTCCTGACCTGCGTCGGAAGGCGCGCCGAACGGAATGTACATATTGCCATGCCGGTCGAATGCAGGTGGTTTGGTCGTGTGCCAGTTCCTGCCCACATTAGGGTCGTTATCCGTCAAAATGACTTCGGTCCGGCTTGTCGGAACCAGTTCCCCCGGCTGAAGTTTATTGCGGAGTACCTGTTTTACCGAACTGGTATAAAGATATCCATCGTGAATGGTCATGCCCACCGCCAGTCCACCGAGGTCTTCATAATCGCCGAAGCGCACGATGGAATCGATCTTGCCGTCACCATCCAGGTCACGCATCGCCACCGAGCCGCCTTCGTCCTTTTTGGACATGCGGAATTTGGCATAAATATCCCCATTTTCGTTCACGGCAATATGCCGCGTGGGGCCTACACTGTCAATTACCGTCAGCGCCTCAAAGCCCCCCGGCAGGATCAGTCCGCCGTTATCGGAATCGCTTGCAGGCAGCGCTGTGCCATTTGTGTTATTGCCGTTACAGGCAACCGCCATGCAGGCCATCAGACAGCCACCAAAAAACCAGGAGGCAGCTCGCATGCGGTCAGTCATTTTTGTTATTTCGTTCATTTGTTAAATTAAAAAGTCGTTATTTCAATCAAGTTTAATTGGCCGGGGCGTCAATCCATTTACCGGAGATCCCGTTAAGATCCCACACGATCCGTCCCGCCCGGACGGTTATTTCCGCCTCAAATTTCCGGGTTCCCCTCAGGGTTTCCCTTGCCGAATCCATAAAGCCGAAATCTCCTTCCCGGATCCGCAGCACCGCGATATCCGCCGGTGCCCCCACATCAAGATTGCCCAGATCGTCACGTTTGATGGCCGTGGCAGCACCCCATGTAGCTGCGGGGATAATTTCGTCCAACGGCATACCCATGGCCAGAAACTTAGACATGATATTCAGCATGTCTTTCATACCGGAGTTCATACTAAAGCGGTGGAGATCCATGCCAAAAGCATCGGGATAAAAACCCTGCCGGACGGCAGGGATTGCCTGGTTGAACCAGAAACCGGCGCCGCCATGACCCACGTCGAATAATACCCCCCGTTTGCGCGCTTCCAGCACAAACGGACGCACCTTACCCTGTTCATCGGTAATGGGCATGCGTTCGCTTACCTGTTCATAGGTATGGGTGATGATATCGCCCGGGCGCATTTTTTTCAACTGATCCTCCAGCGTGTATTCCGGCAGGTGACACTCCACAAACAGCGGTACCCCGGCCAGTGACGCCGCTTCCAGCGCCCGGTCAAAGGGTGTCCAGTCCGTACCCAGGTAATGCCCGATTTTTACACCTACGATGACATCGGAATAATCTTTGATTCGCGTCGATGTGAGCCAGGCATTCATATCCTGCAGGTCCTGTTCACCCGGGGAGCCCACCATCCCGGCCCCGGCGATATTCAAAAATGCCAGTACACGGGTCTGCACCTGGTCAATGACCTGCTTCTTAAACAACGGGAAACTCCGCCAGCCGGACGTACCGGCGTCCACCACCGTGGTAATGCCCGACCGGAAAGTGAAATCATCCGGTGAAACACTGGAGATGCCATTTGCAAACTGACCCGCCTCACTGCCCACAAACACATGGGTGTGAATGTTAATCAGTCCGGGAGTAACCAGCAAGCCATTGGCATCAATCACCTTTTTCGCATCGCCGGCCGGAATGTCCGCGGCCACCAGCGCGATGGTATCGCCCGCCACAGCCACATCCATGACGCCATCGCGTCCGTTTTTGGGATCAATGACGTGCCCGCCTTTGATTAACAAATCGTAAGACTGGCCAAATAACAGCATCGGGCAGCTTAACGTCACCAACCAGCAATTGAGCGCAATCAGGAATCGCAGCACACGGGGTTTAAAATCGGTATTATTCATGGTTATTCTGCTTACTTATTGTTCGAGAATCATCGCATCGTCCCATTTCCTGCCGGCACGGCCATTCAGGTCCCACATAACCCTGCCCGCACGGATGGTAATTTCAGCTTCCAGCTTCTTATCCCCTTCCAGGGTGACACCGCGTACGTCCAAAAACCCGAACTTACCTTCCCGCAGATTAAGTACCGTGATGTCAGCCTCGCTTCCCACACTTAAATGGCCGAGGTCCGGCCGGCTGATTACCTGCGCCGGGCGCCACGTCGTTTTCAGGATAACCTGTTCAAGCGGCATACCAAGCGTCAGGAATTTGGACATGACGTTATCCAGTCCTTTCATTGCCGCGTTCATACTTTGGGTATGCAGGTCGGTGCTGATGACATCAGCCCAAAAACCATCGCGCGTGGCAGGGATAGCCTGGCGCCAGGAAAACGCCCCACCGCCGTGGCCAACGTCAAAAATAATTCCCCGCTTCTGGGCCTCAAACACGAAGGGCTTCACATGACCCTTTTCGTCCACGATCGTTTCCCTGTTTTTCGGTCCATAAGAATACGTATGCGTAAACGCATCACCCGGACGGAGAATGTCCATAAAGAGCTTTTCAATGGAAAGCGGGGGCTGGTGCTCGCCAAAATCCACCATTACCGGCACACCGGCGAGGTTTCCAGCTTCCACAGCGCGCTCCACCTGGGTATAATCACCCCAGTAATGCGCGGCTTTAATACCCACGATAATATCCGGAAAAAGTTCCTTGATCATATGGGCCGTCATCACCGGATTCATATCCGAGACATCCTGCTCTTCAAACCGGCCCAGCATCCCGATCCCTACGATATTCAGGAACGCCAGCACCCGGGTGCTCGAACGGTCGATGGTCTGTTCTTTAAAGTCCCGGAAATTCCGCCAGCCGGATGATCCGGCATCGACCAGGGTTGTTACGCCCGTCCGAAAGGAAAATCCATCCGGGGCCACGCTCGTGTGCCCATCGGCGATGTAGGACATGGGGTTGGTTCCATTGAACACGTGGGCATGCATATCGATCAGTCCCGGGGTTACATACAGTCCCGTTACGTCGATGGTCTTCCTGGCCGATGATTCAGGGATGTTTTTGGCAACCTGGAAAATTTTCCCATCGGCTACGGCAACATCCATCACCTCATTGATGCCGTTCTTCGGATCGATGACATGCCCGCCCTTCAACAGCAGATCAATATCCTGGGCCTTTACCAGGGACATCGAAAATAAACAGATCAACGGGAATAATATCCATTTATACATCAATCTGTTAACGTTTCCGTTTTTCCACCTAAGCTTGTTGGTTAAATTGTAATTACACATTTAGTTGTTCAAATTATATATTAAAAATCTGGTTAATTCTTGCAACGAACATTGGTGGAGATAGCGCTATTGCTACCGGTAGCCATACCCTAATTTCCTTTATTATTTTATGTCCCACCATAACCGCGTTCCCGCATGATCCGGACCGTCCAGCAGCGCCACCGCAGCTTCCACAGCCTCCGCGTTCCGGTCCCGGTCGTAATTCAAAAATGGAATGCGCCTGATGACTTCATCAGCAGGAACATTCGGATTATCGGAATGGATCAGTGGATAGGTCTTCGGATAGCCCGACCGCCTTATTGAGGCCCAGGCTTCATGTCCTTCAGGAAAAAGTGCCAGCCATTTTTGAGTCTGTACTTGCTCCATTTGTTCTTCCGGATCTGAGGAAAAACGTACTGGGATATCGGTGAGCGCAGGCGTATCGAAATAGCCCCCCGGAGCAGCCGGTAACGACGTCCCATTAATATACGCCTGGATAACGTTGCCATCTTCGATTTTCCAGGTACGCAGGGATAGTTCAATACCTTTTTCATACAGACTCTTCGCGTCACCCGCCATATTCCAGCCCAGCAATGTCCCTTCGGCTCTCAGGAAATAGGCCTCTGCGGTATACATGACGGTAGCCGGAGTGGTTCCACGATTTTGCGGGAGTAAATAGTCGCTCGGGCCCGAAGTATTATCCGGGGAGTTTTCATCAGCTACGATCTCCGCGACATTCATTCCGTTGCGTACACTGGCATATTTGCCGGTATTTATAGCCGGTTGCCAGTACTTGCTCAGCCGTGGATCATTATAGCCCACCAACAGGCTCTCCATGGTAGCGCTCATCCGGAATTCATTCCAGCCGGACTGACGGTTGAACCCGTTATAATTCACTGGCGATACAGTTAGGTAAGCATCGTCACTAAGATCGGCCATCACGCCTTCCGCCACAGCCGTTTCAGCTTCCTGCTGCGCCATCGCGGGCTCTACATCAGCAACCCGGAGCGCCAAGCGCAGGCGGAGCGTATTAGCAAACTTCAGCCATTTCGAGTTATCGCCCCCAAAAATCATATCCTTATCCCCGTACGAAGGGATGCTGATGTTCTCCTTAATAATCGCCGTTGCTTCCTTTAACTCCTTAAACAGGTCGTAATAGATGTCTTTTTGGGAGTCATAATGCACCACCAACGTGTCCTGCCCAATTTTGGAATAGGGGATCGGGCCATAGTAATCGGTAGCCCGATGAATCACAAATACTTTCCAAACCCTTGCTATAGCATTCAAAATCTGGCTTTCAGGTTCCGGTGCATCGGTTTCCCTGATGATTGCCATCAAAGGGGGGAGTGCCCGGGTGTAGGTAGCTACCCATTGGTATTGTACCCACTCCTGGGCAATATTATACCGGTCAGTTGGGTCAAAAGTAGCCGTAATGGCAGAATACTGTGCAAACAGGTCCGCAAAGAAACCCTGTGCATATTGATAGTCAACTCCCCTGCCGCAATACATGCCCGAATACAGTGCATTGGTAAACAACCCTTTAACATCCTCTGCATTGAGTGATTCGAGCCGGTTTGGATCAGTATTTAATTCTTCATAATTTTTAGTACAACCTGCTGACAACGCCAACACAAGCGCAATCAAACAAGTGTTAAAAATTTTTATTGATATCGTTTTCATTACAATTCGTCAGATTATTGATGAGTAATTTAGAATGTCACATTGAGGTTAAACCCGAAGGTCCTGGTCGACGGAAGCGATGCATATTCCCTTCCTTCGCCGTTGAGCCCCCTGGTGATTTCCGGATCGACAGGGGCTTCCCGACTGAAAAAGAACAGGTTCCTTCCGACCAGTGACAACCGTATATTTTTTACCACCGTGTTGCTGAACAACCGTTGCGGCAATTGGTAACCAAGCACCACCTCACGGAGCCTCGTGTTGGTACCGGAATAGCTGTAAAATCCAGCAGATGGATAGCGGCCACCAATCAGGCTATAGTACTTTTGTGCAGATATGGCCTGTTGGTTCGGCTGGCCGTCACGCGTGTAGGCGTCCAACACCATTCCATTTTCCCGTCCGTTTAACGATTCCTTCGAATGACCGTACGCATCGATTAACGCCTGTGTACCGGATATGAGGGCACCGCCCTGGCGATGGTCGATCAAGAAGCTCAGCGAAAAGTCGCCATAGTTAAATGAATTGCTTAAACCCAGTGTATAATCCGGATTGTAATTCCCAATATAAACGTCCAGTCCATCTGTTAAAATCGGTGTACCGTCGTCTTCTACCAGTTTGCGGCCCTGATCATCCGTCTGCCAGCCGCGCACGTACATATCTCCATAGCTCCTGCCCTCTTCAACCATCACTAAATACACGTTATCGCCATCGGCAAGCACCACTGATTTCATTTTTTCAGTCAACTCCTCTACCCTATTTACATTCTTCGCATAATTCACGGCGGCATTCCAGCGGAACGCATTGTTTCTCACGATATCCACATTGGCCGCAACTTCCACCCCACTATTCCTGATCAGCCCGGCGTTGATGTATTTTTCATCAAATAATGTTGCCGGGGGCAATCCGATTAGCAGCAGCTGATTTTTTGTATCCGTATTATAATACGTCGCGTCAATATTAAGCCGGTTATTAAAGAAACGCCAATCGAGCCCGATTTCATAAGACGTTGTCAATTCAGGTTTATACGTACCTAATGACTGTACCGTTGGCGTAATGATGGCACCTCCCGGTCCAACCGAATAGTAATTCCGATCCAAATATTCCGTTCCGCCGTATCCGGAATTAGCATAGGTTAACCGTATCTTTCCGTAGGAAATCCATGCCGGCATCGTCATCATGTCCGAAACCACGGCAGACAAACCCAGCGACGGGTAGAAATAAGACTGCTGGTCGGCCGGAAGTGCCGACGACCAGTCATTCCGGGCAGTGACATCCAAGAAAAGAAAATCACGATACGCTAATGTAACCACCCCATATAACGATTGCACACGGGGACTCCTGCCAAAAGCATTAGTAACAATCGGTGCTTTTGCATTGCCCATAAAGAAATAATTCGGCTTATTTAATCCCGTAGCGTCACCTGAAATCGATTCATACTTTCTTTCCTGCAGCGAAGCTCCTACGTTACCCGAAAGATTGAATAGGGGCCCGATTGGCCGGTTAAATGAGAGCAACGCATCGATATTGATGGCTTGGCTTCTGTTCTCACCGTATTGATAATTCGAACCAACCTGGCTAAAATAACTGTCAGCGTATGTTTTTCGATCGGATTTTTGAATGATCTTGTCCATGCTTCCCCGAAGCTGGATGTTTAACCAATCCTTCACATCATACTTTACCGAAAATAAGCCCAGTACCCGGTCCCGCTTCTGGAAATTCAGTACCCGGTTCAGCGCCCAGTATGGGTTTAGCAGCACCGAAGAACCCGGTTTCCAGTAACTCTGTTTTTCTATACCGTTTTCCAGGTAGTTGAATTCCTGCATCTCCGACAGCGGTATAGACACAGGGGCACTGTATATCGACGGCAGCACATAAGTACCGGCATCTCCTGGTGATACCCGGTTGTCTACGTCTTCGTATATGTAAGTCAATTTCGTTGAAAAGGTCAATTTGGAGAATACCGTCTTATCTATCTTAAGATCTACATTATGCCTTATTAGGTCATTGTTGCGGATAATTCCCTGTGCCGCCATATTGCCATAGGCAAAAAATGCCTGCATATCTTCTCCTCCCCCGTTTATGCTGATGGAGTTATTGACCGTTGTGGCCGTTCGGAAGAAATCCTGCAGGCGGTCGGGTTGTCCGGTAAAGGGCACCGAATGACCATTCCATAATGTCACCGGCTGACCATCTGTTTTCGGTCCCCAGCTATTCTCGGAACTGGCGTTATAAATCCCTTCGTCACCCTGTCCATATTCATATTGCAGTTCGGGCATTACGGCAGCCTGATCCAAGTTAACACCACCCACATAGTTTACAAATGTCTGTCCGGCTACCCCTTTCTTTGTGGTAATAATAATCGCACCGTTCTGCCCCTGACTACCGTACAACGCAGCGGCAGATGCCCCCTTCAACACCGTCATACTTTCGACATTGTCAGCATTAAGCATCTCCACACCACCATTCAACGGCACACCATCCACAATGTATAATGGCTGATTGCTATTGGTAATCGATCGGTTACCCCGTAACAGAACCTTGGATTCGCCGCCCGGGCCCGTTGCATTCCGGGTTACCGTAAGACCGGCAACCTTCCCCTGTAAGGAGTTGATCACATTGGTTTCCTTCGCTTGGCTGACATCATCGGACGAGATATTCTGTGCGGAATAGGATAGCGATTTTTTCTCTCGTGTAATACCAAGCGCAGTTACAACCACCTCCTCAAGATCTGAATACGTCGGTATCAATACAACTGTTATCGTTTGTTGACTGCCCAACGATACTTCTTTTTGTTCATAGCCAATATTACTAAAAACGAGTGTCTGGCCCGATGCTGCATTGATTTCAAAGGCTCCACTGGCATTGGTTGCCGTTCCCCTTGACGTTCCCTTTATCGAAATAGTAACGCCTTGTAAAGGCTGTCCAAGCGAATCAGTAACACGGCCCGTAATCACCGTTTGCTGCATCATGCCAGGCACACGCACTTCCGGCTTCTTGATCACAACCGTCTTATCGTCATTAAAAACGAACGTAAAGCCTTGCCCCGCGAAACACTGTTGCAACACCGATTCAAGCGGTTCGTTCTCCACCGATAAGGTTACCGGACCTACTGCTTCCATTAGCTTTGCATCATAGATAAAATCATACCCGCACTGCTGAGAAAGACGGTACAACACTTTTTCAATAGGTGCACGCGTCACTTCAATACTAATATGCTGACCCCGGCTTGCTATCGCCACTTGCATAAAGACAAGAGTAAATAACACGGTGGCCTTCATGGTCAGCAGAAATTTAGATGAATAGAAAATTGTCTTTCTGCAATGTTTTGCAGTAAAAAGTTTATACATTTGAATTGGGTTTAATTAATAACTTGATTTCTATTGGTTCGTTAGTTACCCCATATGTTCATCTGATGAACACGGACCGGGAGGCGGAGCAACGCCACCCGGTTTTTTTGGCAACCCAAGCAAAAATTGGTTTTGTATTCTTTCCCTATAATTTAGTCTCCTTTCCAAATTGAAGTTTTAATTGCCAATCCGATACTTGCCTATAAGGCATTTAGGTCTATCCGGATTACACTTCTAAAGACACATGACTAGGAAAAAAGTGGATAGCTCCAGTTATTGTCGTTATCCGTCGTGTATGGAGTACGTGTCATTCAAAAGTTATCGTTAAAAATGCAGCCAGCTCGTGAAAGGAATGTTTAATCCCCGGTGTCCATGACCATTTCACCTGTGTACCTGAATCGTAGTCTATCCGGCAGAAATTGGCATGCCATACGGTACCGCTCACGGGTACCGTATGGCCGCCATCTGCCAATAAGGTAAACGGAAAATACATTTCCGCCGACCAGCCTACAATTTCACCTTCCGCTCCGCTTGATGGTAAAGCCACGTTTACGGCTTTCCTTACCCGGCGGGCCCCTTCATATCGTTCGGGAAAACCCGAACGGGTTTGCCCATCCTTCCGGCTGATAAAAAGTACCAGCTCCCTGTTCAACGGATTAATTTCATATTCAACATACGAAACTGCCATACCGTTCTTACTACCAGACAGGTTTATATCGGTATCCGGGTGAAAGAAAACTTCAAAAACATCACCGTTCCACAGTTCACCGAAGTCTTCGTCGTAAACCGTTGTGATGCGGCGGTCCTCCCCTTCAAACAGCACGTAAATTCCCGTGTTGGAATAGCAGATTTTAAATTTACTCGCATAGGCTGTCCCACCGTCATCCAGTTTTGTCATGGACTGCCAGGAAACCGCTTCCCATACCGGGTGGCTGCCCGTTCCGGTTAGTTCGAAATCCTCGACTTTCGGTACGGACAGTGGTACGTCATCAGACACACCCGTGGCGGGGATGGCGTTCACCGGCCCGATGGACAATATAACGAATACCAGCTGAACAAATCGGTTTAAATACAGGCTTACACCAGGCATCGCGTTGGTTAGTTAACTTCGCCCACTAATGTGATTGTTCCATTTGTATCCCACCACAGCGGGGTAGCCGCATTGTCCGGGCCGCTTAGCAACGACTCAGCCGCCGTTACGGCCGGCCCGTTACGGTCGCGGTCATAATTAACAAACGGGATCCGGCGGATCATCGTATTTGCCGGCACATCCGGATTGTCCGAGTGGACCAGCGCATACAATTTCGGGTATCCCGACCGCCGTACTTCGGCCCAGGCTTCATACCCATCCGGAAACAGCGCGAGCCATTTCTGCGTCAGCACCTGTTCGCGCTGTTTTTCAGGGTTCGTTGCAAACTGTACCGGAATATCCGTTAGCGCCGGCGTATTGAAATAGCCGCCGGGTGCCCCGGGCAGGCTTGTTCCATTGATGTAATCGTTAATCACATCCGCGTTGTTAATTTCGTTGGTACGCATAGACATCATAATCCCCTGCTCATACAATTCCTTAGCCGTTCCACCCATGTTCCAGCCGTTCAATGCACCTTCCGCCCGTAGGAAATAAGCTTCTGCGGAGTACATCACCGACATTGGCGTAATTGCCATAGATTCAGGCATCAACCGCCTGGCCACATTTGAACTGTGGTCATAGTCGTTTTGGGGCAGCATCTGCTCTGCCGGCACCATTCCATTGCGCACCCCTTTGTATTCTCCGGTCAACACCGCCGGCTGGAAATACCGGCTAAGCCGCGGATCGTTGTATCCCGTCAACAGGCTTTCCATGGCTGCGCTCATCCGGAATTCGTTCCATCCGGAGATATACGCCAATTGATTCACGTTATTGGTCGAAACAGCCAGGTAAGCATCTTCCGAAAAATCCGTCAATACACCATTTGCCACAGCCGTTTCGGCTTCCTGTTTCGCTTTTTCCGGTTCCGCCTGTGAAATACGCAGCGCCAGCCGCAGCCGCAGTGTATTGGCAAATTTCAGCCATAGCGCATTATCCCCGCCATAGATCAAATCCTGCTCGCCATAGGAAGGCCGGTCGAGGTTGCTGCTCAATGTCGCTGTTGCTTCATCCAGCTCCTTAAAAAAATCGAAGTAAATGTCCCGCTGGTCGTCATAGGCGATGGTTTTTTCCGTCGAGCCGATTTGCGAATAGGGAATCGGGCCAAAATAATCCGTTGTGCGGTGGAGTACAAACACTTTCCAGATCCGGGCAATGGCATTTAACGTGGGGAAATCACCGCCAGCCGTTTCATTGACGATAAAATACAGGGAAGGCATGGTTGCGATATACGTGTTAATCCAATGATCCTGTACCCAGTTCTGCACAATCGAATAACGGTGGGAGGCAAAGGCTGTCTGCGTACCGGCGTAATATTGCGCATATTGATCGGCAAATAAGTTCTGTCCGGTCTGAAAACGAGGTGCCCCGTCCGGAGCGGCAACACCATTATAAAGTGCATTCGAAAACAGTCTCCGGATGTCTTCCGGCTCAAGGGAGACCAACCGGGTCGGATCGGTATTGATGTCTTCAAAGTTCTTGGTACAACCGACCACCATAGCCAATAGGCAAAGTATAAATATGCTTTTTCCTTTTGACGGTACTAATTTCTTTCTCATTATAAAAAACTATAAGGGTTCTCTTGATTCAAAAACTAAAACGACAATCGCAGGTTAAATCCGAAGCTTCGGGTAGACGGGAGGGAACCGTATTCCAAACCGCCGCCGTTACCCGTGCCCAACGTCAATTCGGGATCAAACGGTGCGTCACGCTGCAGGAAGAACAGGTTTCTTCCCACCAGGGATAAACGGGCGGCTCTGATAAACTTACTGCCGCTCAGCAATTCGCTCGGAAGGCTATAACCCAGTACCACTTCGCGCAGGCGAAGATTGGTGGCCGAGTAGGTATAAAGTTCGCCTGTTGGATAACGGTCGCCAATGGCGCTCCAATACGTCTGTGCGGAAATCGTCTTGTCATTACGTTCGCCATCTACCGTATACGCATCTAGTATCAACCCGTTTTCCCGACCTTCAAGTGAGTTCCGGGAGTGGCCATCTGCATCGATCAAGGCCTGTGTACCGGAAAGCACTACACCGCCGTTCCGGTAATCCAGCAGGAAACTGAGGGAAAAGTCGCGGTACCGGAAATTATTGGAAAACCCAAGCATGTAATTAGGGTTAAAGTTACCCACCAACAGGTCCTTTCCGGCTGTGAGTAACGGCGATCCGTTATTATCCACCAACCGCCGTCCCTGCTCATCCCGGCGCCATGCTTTCGAATACATATCGCCATAACGGTCGCCTTCGGTCACCCGGATGGTTGCCAGGCGATCGTCGCGTATAATTACCGAGCTGATATCGTCGGTCAGGCGGATGATCTTATTGTTATTTTTTGCGTAGTTAACGGAAACGTCCCAGGAGAAATTGGTCGACCTAACCGGGGTAGCCGTAATTAGCGCTTCCACGCCATAATTCTGGATTAACCCTGCGTTGATGTAACGCTGATCGTACAACGATGCCGATGGGGCACCGATCAACAGCAGTTGGTTTTTGGTGCGGCTATCATAGTAAGTCACATCAAAGCCAAACCGGCTGTTGAAGAACCGCCATTCGAGTCCCACTTCTGTTGAGCTGGTGATTTCAGGCTTATATGTATTGAACGACTGGATAGTTGGCGTAAGAATCAGGCCGCCTGCACCCACGGTATAATAATTCTGGTTCAGGTACTGGTTTCCGCCTGAACCGGCATTGGCATAAGACACCCGTGCTTTTCCGTATGAAATCCATGAAGGCATGGTAAACATATCCGATAGGATACCGATCAGACCGACAGAAGGATAAAAATAAGACTGGTTTCCCTCGGGCAATGCCGATGACCAGTCATTCCGTGCGGTCACGTCCAGAAACAGGTAATCGCGGTAGGCCAGCGTAGCGGTCGCATACAGGGCCTGGATCTGCGGGCTCCTGCCGTGATCGGTGGTGACAATCGGTGCCTTGGCATTCGACATTTCGAAGAAATTCGCTTTATTCAGGCCATTCGCATCTGTATAGACCTCCTCGTACCGGCTTTCCTGGATCGATCCCCCTATATTTCCCGTAAATTTCAGATCGGGGGTAAAATCATGTCGGAAAGAGGCCAATGCATCCATGTTCGTTGCATAACGGTTGGTATTCCGAAGGAAATAGTTCGCACCAACCAGGCTATAATACGAATCGGCATAGACCCGCCGGTCCCATTTCGTAATGGTTTTGTCAATACTGCCACGCACGAGGATATCTACCCAGCTGGCCAGTTTATACGTAGCCGACAGCAATCCCAAAACACGGTCTTTCCGCTGGTGATAAATATTGCGGTTCATGTAGAAAAAGGGATTGCCCAATACCGAGGAATTGGGTTTCCAATAGCTTTGCATGACATCCCCTTCGTCATTCACGTATTCAAACTTTTCCATTTCGCTAATGGGGATGGAAGTTGGCGCACGGTAAATCGAGGTTAATGAAAACCCGGTTTCCCCAAGCGAGGGCCGGTTAAATACATCGTCGTAGATGTAACTGATTTTGGAGTCGAACGAAAGTTTCGACGACAGCTGGTTGCTGATCTTGAAATCGAAGTTATGCCGGGTCAGGTCATTATTCTGCATAATGCCGCCCGCCAGCATGTTGGCATACGAAAAATAGGTTTTGATGGTTTCCGTACCGCCGGTCAGCATCAGCGAATTGCTGAATGTCTTTCCCGTCCGGAAAAATTCATCAAAACGGTCGGGTTGTCCCACCAGGGGGACGGTGCTGCCGTTCCAGAGTGTTACCTCCTGGCCGTCGGCTTTAGGGCCCCAGCTGTGTTCTGAGTTGGGCGAAAACACGCCAGCCGATCCCTGGCCATATTCATATTGGAATTCGGGGAGCGCTGTGGGGCGATCCCAGGTAAATCCCGTCGAAAAATCCACCGCCAGCGGCCCAGCCTCCGGACGTTTCGTGGTAATGATAATGGCACCGTTCTGTCCGGCACTGCCATACAGCGCCGCCGCCGAAGCGCCTTTCAGCACAGTCATGCTCGCAATATCATCGGAGTTGATCATACTGATGCCGCCATCGAGCGGTACCCCATCAATGACGTATAACGGCTGGTTGTTCCCTGTAATCGACCGGTTTCCGCGCAACACCACGCGTGATTCTCCACCGGGTCCTTCCGGGTTTTTGGTAATGTTAACACCGGCCACCTTACCCTGCAGCGAGTTGATCATGTTGGATTCCTTCGCTTGGCTGAGCTGGTCGCCGCCTATGTTCTGGGCCGAGTAGGAAAGCGATTTCTTTTCCCGGGTTATACCCAATGCAGTAACTACCACTTCTTCCAGATCCGAATACGTTGGCGCTAATGTAATAGCAAGGCGCTGTTGATTGCCGACGGTTACCTCTTGATTTTCATATCCAATATTACTGAATACGAGCACCTCGCCCGGCTTTGCGTCGATCTGGAATTGACCTTCCGCATTCGTCGCCGTGCCACGCTGGCTACCTTTCACCAAAATCGACACCCCTGTGAGTGGACGTCCTGTGGAATCAACAACCGATCCCGTAACCGGTTGCTGCAAAATGGGTGCTATAAAAGGCGGCGTTCGGCGTTTTCTAATGACGATTGTCTTATCTTCGTTAAACACAAATTCAAAAGGCTGTGAGGCAAAGCAACGCTGGAGCACCGACTCTAAGGACTCGTTATTCACATTCAGTGTGATTAACGTCATTTTCTCCATCAACTTAGCGTCATAAATAAAATCATAACCACTCTGTTGAGAAAGTTCATACAGTACCTTGGTTATCGGCTCTCGCGTCACCCGAATACTCACTTCTTGTCCCCGGCTGGCCATCGCTACTTGTACAAACACGAAGGTGAGCAATACCATTGCCTTCATCATCAACAAAAATTTGAATGAATAGAAAATTGGTTTCCTGCAATATTTTGCAGTAAAGTTTTTATACATTTGAAGATTGGGTTTAATTAATAACTTGGTTTCTTTTCAGTTGGTTAGTTACCCATCATGGCCCACCCTGTGGACCACTGCCGGGTGACGCGGCAACGTCCCCGGCTTTTAACTAAACTATAATCACATAATCAAGTACTATTTTCCGATAACGATAATCCTCCTTTCCACAATTTTGAAATCTATAATCCCTGTTTCTTTGAAATTGTCCAGCAATTGTGCAATACTTTTCGAGCGCTGAAATATCCCTCCGAAACGTTTATGCTCCAAGTCCCCCTGATATTCAACATCGACATCATACCAGCGTGAAATCCGTTTCATGATACTTTTAATATCCTCATTGTTAAACACAAAGTAGCCATTCTGCCAGGCTAACTCCGTGTCTAAATTCGCTCGGACGACCGACAGTTCGGGTAGTTTATCCCCGTTTACCGCAGCCTGTCCCGGCTTCAGGATAATCGGTTTCCCTGTATATCCGAAAACTTCTACGCTTCCCTCCACCAACGTCGTTTTTGTGGTTGCGTCGTCGGCATATGCACTTACGTTGAATACCGTTCCCAGTACCTTGGTTGTTTGTTTTGGAGTTTTTACGTAAAAGGGGTGTTCCTTATCATGCGCAATCTCGAAATAGGCTTCGCCGGTTAATTCCACTTCCCTGCGATCGCCGGAAAACCGAGTAGGAAACTTGATAAATGATTCCGAATTCAAATGCACCCTAGACCCATCGGGAAGAACCAGCCGGTACTGGCCACCTTTTGGTATCCTAATGGAGTTATATGCAACGGCCTCGGGAGGTGTATCGGTCTGGTCGTAGCGCAGTTGACCACCTTCAGATTTCAGGATACTTGTTCCCAAATCATTAGCTACCAACCCATTATTAATGTCATCCAATACAACCACGCGCCCGTCTCCAAGCGTCAGTATGGCTTTATCACTGCCCGGTTCTATCCCGTAAGCCTGTGCCGCCTCGGTCAGCGACAGCCGGTCGTGGGGCTGTTGGTCCATTGACGGCAAAAAATACAGTGCGCTGGCCGCAACGAGCATCAGCACAGCAGCGACGCGTACCCACGGATGCTGTAAATAACGATACACCTGTTTTTTCCCGGAAGGCAGCCCCGGCACTGACAAAATGCGATCCAGTATGGCGGAACCGCGGGAGCGGTCAAACATGTGGTTGTTTGTTTCGAATTGCTGCCAATATTCCTCAAAAAGCTGCTCCACGAGTTCCCTGTTCTCTTCTTCAGCCATTAAGTTATGTAATTCCCGATGTTCATCTGGCAGCATTGTTTTATCCATTGCCCGCCTGAACAAGAAAATCAGCCTTTGGTGTTGCATGCGCACGTATACCGGTTAGTTATTATCTATCAACTTTTATAAAGACACAGCGAGCAGTAAAAGGTGGATAATAAATTTTATTTTATTTTTGATGAAAACGGCGGGATAAAATATCCCGCCATTTTTATGATAACAGCAGACACGGATTCCTTACTCTTTATCCCAGAAAATGCGGACAGCGAGATTATCCCCGCCCATACGCGTAACGGCGGCGTTCAGGTTTTCGGGGTTCACCGCTGCTTCCCTGGAAGGGTAAGTTAATCGCCTGATAAACCCTCCCTTTACTGCGGGGTCTGCGGCCGGGTAGGGATTGGGCGTTAAATCCGGATAGCCGCTTCGCCTGAAATTGGCCCAACACTCCGGGCCATCCAAGTAGGTCGCTATCCAGTATTGCGTATTGATGTGTTCCAGTGCGTTTGCCAGATCAAATGGGTTTGCAGCCAAATACGCTTCCTGACGCGCTACAGGGATGTGCGCATCCGCACTATACAGTTCCATTTGGTCCATATTCGCCTTAACGCCCTGGGTATAATAGTTGGCTGCATCTCCGGGTATCCACCCCCGGTATGCGGCTTCGGCAAGCAGCAACGCGGTCTGCGCATACGTGACAAAGAAATACGGCGCATCAATCCGTCCCATGGTCGATCGGTTAATCTGCGAGTATTTCCACGCCGTCCCTATTTTACCCGGATACCCGGGCGCGGTGCTAACAGTTGCGTCGTCGTATCCGAAAGGGAAGCCCTGCTGGTGGTCGGGATCTGTATCCGCAGCACCCGGATCCTGTCGGTTCGAGGGAAACTCGTACTTTACGGCGATGACCTCGAGGCGTGGATCCTGAGTAACTTTCAGGTGATCAACAAAAGGGGCCGCCAAATAAATATTTGCAATTTCACTGTAAACAAAACTCACCACCGGATTCGTATATGCACTACTGAATGCAATACCGGCATTGTCGTCGTTAGATGTCATCAAACCACCGTTGTATGCCTTTTGCACACCGGATTTAGCCTTTTCCGGATTTACTTTGGAGTAGCGCATCGCCACGCGCAGTAACAGTGCATACCCGAGCTTTTTCCATTTTAAGACATCTCCCTGATAAAACAGGTCATTGGTCACAATCGGCTTCGTTGCATCCAGTGCAGCGGTAGCTTCTTCCAATTCCATCAACAGGTTTTCATATATGGCTTCATCCGGGTCGTATGTGGGCAGGTTTACGCCAGCATAATGGGCCAGTCCTGCCTCTGAATAAGGCACATCTCCATAGGTATCTACCAGTACCTGAAACACATAAGCCTTCCATATACGGGCCATTTGGTACAGATTAACCTGGTTTGGATCATCGCGCGTCAGCTCGATCACGTCCATTAGGTATTTTACCGGGCCACTATAAAGCGCGGCAAAGGCGGCTCCTTCAGCAGCATCATTTTCCACGTTGTGATTACCTCCCGAAGGGGTGCCCGTGTACGGATGGATGACCTGCTGAACGATGGGAAGTTGGTAAAACTCATTATTCCTTGCGGTACCGTACTGGGCCTGTGCAAAAAGGAATACCGGGTCAATGTTTGTCTGGCGCACCGGATCCGTATTTATCCGCTCAAAGTCTTTATCGCAGGCAATACAAACCAGCATTGCCGTGCATACTGTTAGAAATGTTAGTTTTTTCATAATAGCAAAGCGTGGTTAGAATTTAACATTGAGGTTTAACCCATAAGTCCGTGTAGTGGGCAACGTGTGTACTTCAATCCCGGTTAAATTATCCGAAACAGAACCCTGCGCTTCCGGATCAAGGTTATCCACAAACTTTTTAATCATAAGCAGGTTATGTACATTAAATGAAATCGATGCCGATTTAATAACAGACTTGCTGAACAAGTTTGAAAGGTCATACCCCAGAAATACCGACCGCCAACGGACAAAACTGGCATCGTAAATAAAAGGAGTAGCTATTAATGTGCTTCGATAAGTTGTATAAAATTCCTGCGCGGGAACTGCGGTGGTATTGGGCGTTCCGTCTTCGTTAAAGCCCGGAAATACAACGCCGCCCTCACGGCCCACGAGCGATTGCTTATGTTGGCCGGTCCGCATGAAGTTCATGTTCGAATTTGACAACAGTTTTGCACCCGCTTTAAAATCAATCTGCGTGGTAAACCGGAACCGCTTATAGCTGAAGGTGTTGGTCCATCCACCAACCCATTTATAGATCGCGCTCCCCCAGTTGGTGATCTCGCCCTGCATAAACTTGCCATTGGTAGTGAGTATCCTTCCCTGTTCATCGCGCTTGTAATCGTAGCCGCGCAGGGACGCCAACGGCGTCCCCACTTCATGTGACAACCAGCCGTACCAGGGACCGCTCCCCACATTAAACACCGTTTGATTGTTAGCCAGTTGGAGCACTTTACTCATGTTGTATGATCCATTTAAGCTGGTTTCCCAGCTGACATTGCCTTTTTTGCGGAATGACAGCAGCGTTTCGACACCCTGATTCCGTAGTTTTCCTACGTTGACCACCGTTTGGCCGTAACCCGACGACTGGGAAATATCAACATTCAGAATCTCATCGAATGTGTTTTTCCGGTAAAGCGCCACATCCAAATTTAACGCCGCATCGAAAAGCTGAAGGGTTAAGCCGAATTCGGTTTCCTTAATCTTCAACGGCCGCAAATTGGGGTTTGGATTCAGTGCTCCCGAAGTGCCGAGTCCTATTCCATTAAGCGTATTGGGCGATATGGTGTAATACAGACTCTGGGAATACGGTTGTGTATCGCTGCCCACTTCTGCGTAGGAAGCCCTGAGTTTGCCATAATCGAGCCATGCGGGGAGTTGCGAAATCAGATCGGTAAATACGAAACTGGTGCTTACCGACGGGTAGAGGTAACTGTTCGACGCCGGATTCAGTGTCGAGAACCAGTCGTTCCGTGCGGTGACATTCAAGTACAGGAAATTGCGATAGGAAAAGGAAGCAGAACCAAAGACGGAATTCACCCGTTTCCGCATGTATGCATAGGTCGGGTTCTTGATTTGCCCGTTAGCGATGGTATACAGCGGCATAGTATAAAAATTAGTCACCCCCGTCCCGAGTACTTCATTAACCTGGTCCATCCGGTTTGCGCCGGCCGTAATGTCGATACCGAATTGTCCAAAAGACTTGGCTAGTCCAAGGATCAGATCCGTATTCTGTTCACGGAACCGGGTATTGTCCTGGTAAAAGCTGCCATTATACCCCGTTACCGGTTTAGAAAGCGTACCCGAGAAAGTCGGCCGGTTATAATCGTAATACCGGCTAAAAAAGTCCTGCCCATACCGGCCCTGCAGGTATAACCAATCGGTAATCTGGTAGCGCAGCGACATATTGCCGATAATCCGGTCTCTTTTGATGTTTTCGAATCGCTTGTTTACCACCCAGTACGGATTGCTCCATTCCGGGAAACGGGATACCTGTGCTTCGATCCCGTTTTCGTCCTGGTAATAGTTTCTTACCCAATCGACATCAATGCTATTGCTGAGCAGATAAAGTGTCGTGTTGGGGCTGAACGACTCCACACTGAATTGCGGCGGGTTCATGTTCTTTTCTTTCGCGTAGTTTGCGTTCAGTTGAAAAGTGAGTTTCGGAGTGATGTTGTGTGTGATTCCGGCATTTAGAATATCCTTGTTGAAACTGGAATTGGGCATCACCGCATCGGCTCGTGTATTGGCATATGAGACCCTGAAATTTCCATTATCTCCCCCTCCCGAAAAGGCGATCGTATTGGCAACCGTGGTTCCCATTTCGTAGAACTTGCTTACCTTGTTGGGGTGCGGCAGGTAGGGTCTGAGGGACCCATCAAACTGCGGGCTTGGCTGGCCATCAAATTTTTCCCCGAAATTCCAGGTACCCGAGCCTTTGGCTTCATCGGCTGTACCTGGCCGCTTCCCGTTTTCTCCCTGCCCATATTCATACTGAAAATCAGTATAGTCCAATACGGTAGCAGCCTGTACGGACGAATTAAACTCTACCCCGAACCCGGCCGATCCCTCCCCGGACTTCGTGGTGATGATTATCACACCATCCTTTGCCCGGAAACCATAGAGCGCGGCTGCAGCTGCCCCCTTTAGCACGGTCATGGATGCAATATCATCGGGGTTGATACTTTGGAGCCCGCCACCGTCGTCCGACCGGGCCTGCCCGGTATTGGTGCTGTTGTTAATAGGGATCCCGTTTACCACAATGAGTGGGGAATTGTCTCCGCCAAAGGACGATTGGCCGCGGATCCGTATTTTTGATGAACCGCCCGGCCCACTTGCCGGGGGCGATATATTTACCCCTGCGATCTTTCCCTGCAGGCCATTTGCAAAATTTACCGTCCGGTTCTCTTCCAGGTTTTCGAGGTCCACGTTTGTCGCACTGTAACCCAGACTCCGGGCCTCTCTCTTGATACCCAACGCCGTAACAACTACTTCCTCTAAATTTGAAGCGGCTGGCAACAGTACTAAATTAATGGTTTGCTGCCCGGCGATGGCCACTTCCTGTGACTGATAACCTACGTTAGTAAACAGCAGTACCTCACCCGGGTTGACCTGTATTTGAAATTCACCGTCCCTATTGGTGGAAGCACCCCGTTGTGTTCCCTTGACAAATACAGACACACCGGGTAGGCTGTTCCCCAGTGAATCTGTCACCTTACCCCGCACAACCTGTTGCATTAGGTTCTCCGCTATGCTGGCATGTTTTAATCTTCTTTTTATCACTACCGTTTTATCTACGGTAAATGTAAAATCAAGCATGTGCTTCCCAAGGCATCGCACCAATACCGAATTAAGGGGTTCATTGGTTGCATCCAACGTAATGGCCGGAACATCGCTAAGCAGTGCAGCATCATAAACAAAATCATAGCCACTCTGTTGGGAGAGCCGATACAGCACCTGTGTGATTGGCATGTTTTTTACCTGGATACTAATTTCCTGTGCAGGATTTGCTGTGCTCAGCACATGGGTAAATAAGAATAAAACCAGGAAAATCAGCTTTACATTGAAGTCCGTAAAACGGAATAATGGCTTTTGATTAAATGGGCGAGACGAATAGAGTCTTCTCTTAATCATCATGAGGAATTGAGTAAAATTAATAAACTTGATTTCTATCGGATGATGTACGACCTGCCTGGCAGGTAAAACACGTAAGGCGGAGCAACGCCTTCGTATACGTACGTTAGCGGATGTAGGGTTTATGAACGCATCCTTAATCTCCTTTCTGTTAAAGGTAAATCGGTTACCTAATTGGTTTCAGTGCCCAACAACAATTCGGGCACCTGTTCCTTAAAGACACAAGAAGTAAAAAAAGGTGGATAGAAGGGCTGAGGAAAGTGTTATTTTTAGCGAAAATCAACTAAACCAGTTGGAATGGGAATGTGACTGGATGATCATAAGCAACACGTGACCTTTCACGAATTCAACAATGAACTTCATCGCTAAATGCTGGTATTTTTTCACCGATTCGATAGAGAGATGCATCTGTTGCGCAATCTCGGGATTTTTAACACCGTTCCGGCGCAATGCAAATACTTTCTGTTGTTGGGGGGGTAACAATTGAACCGCGCGATCAACCAATTGGAAGTATTCTTCCCGTTCCGGCTCCTGGGTATGCAGATCGGCTTCTACCTGGCGTGCATATTCATCCTTTCGCCTGCGTTCCGTGGCCAATCTTCGGATGTGATTTAACGTATGGTTCCGGCTAAGCACAAAAAGATAGGCCTCGAAACGCCGGATGCCGGAAAGTGATGCGCGATCCACCCATATTTTCGTAAATACATCCTGTACAATTTCTTCGGTGACCGCTGCAGAGTGAGTTAGCAATTGAACAAATTCGCCAATCTGATTATAGTAGGCATAAAACAATTCCGAAAAGGCCAGCTCATCACCACCAGCGATCCGTTCAAGCAATTCCGCTTCATTCGGTTTTCTCCGTAATGCCATAATCGCAATCCTTGGTTAGGGAATATTTATTTATTCTTCACAGATTTTCCGTAAAGAACTTACAATTCCTGCCTTAATTTGTATTAAGTTTACTTGGCCTTCAACAGCAAATATAATAACGAAACACTAATCCAACAACTTTTCCTCGAATATTCCCGCCGTATCAAGCACCTGCACTCCAAGATAGCGGTCACTTAAATTTTAGATATTGCATATGAAATCCGATATTCGTCAGCGCACCATTATCACCAAAACAAGCGTCGAAATACATGGATTTTACTTTCTTTTATGTAGCCGCCGTCAGCTTTATTGCCACGTTGGTCCGGTCGACATTAGGTTTCGGCGAATCGCTGATTGCCGTACCGCTCCTGATCGTTATTTTGCCCGTAACCGTGGCCGTACCCCTATCCGTACTGCTATCCATCGTGATCGCACTCGTGGTGGTGATCCAGGACCATCGGAAAATCCATCTTTACAGCGCGAAGTGGCTGATCATCTTTGCGCTGCTGGGTATTCCGCTGGGATTACTGTTACTGGTTTACGGCAGTGAAAACCAAGTGAAATTCGGACTGGGTGCTGCCATCACCGGTTATGCACTATACGCACTATGGAAAAAAGACGGTCTCCAACTAAAAACGGACCACAAAGGCTGGCTGTTTGCCTGCGGTTTTCTCTCCGGCGTCTTAGGGGGCGCATACGGGTTAAACGGTCCACCGCTCATTGTATACGGTAATATGCGGCAATGGGATGCCAAACAATTCCGGGCTACGCTGCAGGCTTATTTCTTACCGGTCAGCTTTGCAGGCGTTATTGGCTACTGGATGAAGGACCTCCTCAATACCGATATTTTCCGTTATTTTATGGTTGCACTCCCAGCCGCCATCCCGGCGATATTCCTGGGGCGGTACCTGAATCACCGCCTGAACAACGAATCCTTTTTCCGCTACGTTTACCTCGGGTTGCTGTGCATCGGCATTTCGATTCTCTTCGGTGCGTTTAACGGGCATTAAACAGTTGCACAGCGTCTTTACATCTCCCTTTATCCCAATTGTAATAAAAGGCGCTATCCGCTTAAAATGTTCCCGTTCCCCGAACAATTCGTGCGGCGGAATGTTAAGTCATTTATTGAAGATTTAGCTGACTACCCAAAAAAGGAACATGTTCTTTTCATCACCTTTAGCGGCTACGGTAAGCAGGAACACCGGGTAATATGGCAGGGAAAACGCGGATGAGGAAAATCCTCCGCCGTACAAAGGCACGATTGAAGGCTTCGCTTGAAACCGGGCTCGCGGGTACCTTTTACTGGGATATTCCCCGGGACCTGATTATTGCCGATGAAAACATTACGCATTACTTTTCGCTGCCCGAAGCCGCCATCACGGAAGGCACACCCATTAAGGAGGTGCTGCCGGCCATTTTTGAAGGCGACCGGACGCGGGTCCTGCGGTCGTTGACCGCGGCAATCAAAAATGCCGTTGGCTACCGGGAAGAATTCCGTATCCGCCTCCCCAACGGTGATATCCGGTGGATTTCCGCACGCTGCACCATCAGGCGTGATGCCGACGGCCTTGCCATCGGACTTTCTGGACTGGTGATGGACATCACTGAGCGGAAAATGGCGGAAGAAGCCCTCCAGCAGTCAGAAGAAAATTACCGGGTCATTGTTAACCAGAGTATCGCCGGGATTCTGAAAGTCGACTTTTCCGGCAGCATTATTTTTTCAAACGAACGGTTCGGCAAAATGCTCGGCTACCGTGTTCCCCAGCTGCTGGAACTGACCGTCACGGATATCATTTACGAAGCCGATATCGACCGCAACGCGGTGTTATTCGAGCGCCTGGTAAACGAGGGAGAAGCGTACGAAATTGAAAAGCGACTACTGTGCAGCGACGGGTCGGTCATCTGGGTCAACAATCAGATAGCACCGATTTTTGACCCGCAGGGAAAGCCGCATTCCGCAGTCATCATTTCAGTCGATATTACCCGGCAGAAAGCGGTGGAAAAGCAAAAGGATGAATTCATCGGCATGGCCAGCCACGAGCTCAAAACCCCCTTAACGGGGATCAAGGCCTACGGACAGCTGCTCAACCGCGAATTCCGCCACATTGATGAACGGCAAAGCGCGGCCCTCATCATGAAACTGAACGGGCAGATCGACCGCATGGTAAAGCTTGTGTATGCACTGCTGGACACGACGATGATCTCCGGTGGGGAACTCGGACTGCAGAAAGAAACATTCGACCTGAATATGCTGGTGGAAGAGCAGCTGAAGGAGGCCCGGATTACCGGTCCGACACATCATTTTTCCCATCAGCCCTGCAGCCGTCCGGCCATCAGCGCCGACCGGGAGCGCATCGGCCAGGTGCTGACCAACCTGATCGGTAACGCTGTCAAATATTCGGCAGAAGGCTCCGAAGTCTCCATTCACTGTGAAGATGGGGAACACCGGATAAAAGTCAGCGTCAGGGACGACGGCATCGGCCTCTCCGCAGACATGCAGGAAAAGGTCTTTGACCGTTTTTTCCGCGTTGGCGCCGCCGCGCCGGCGCAGGGGTTCGGCCTGGGACTATACATCGCAGCGGAGATCATTAAGAAACATGACGGTGAAATCGGCGTAAACAGCATCCCGGGAAACGGATCGGTTTTCTATTTTACACTGCCGGTGTAAACCGGGTCAGTTATCCGGATCGCGGTCCAGGGCCCTGACCTGGGCCTTATACTCCGATGGCAATAGCGCATTTTTCAGCAGCGGATCCAGCCGCAGGATCCGGCATAGTTTATATGCGCCGAGCAGCAGGGCTGCAATGGGACTGCGGCCGAGGCCCAGCAACCGGTTTATCCGTTCGGGAACCAGGGCCGTCTGCACCTGTTTTAAAATCAGGAACCTGAACCGGCCGAGGTGGCGCCGGTACTGCCTGTACAGGTCTTTGGTAAATGAGCCATTCAACAGGTGCTCATGCAGGCCTGCCTTCCGCATCATCACCCACTGCCCATACGTTGCGGGCAGGCCATTAATCTGCATACGCAGCCCCACCCGGCGGAAAACCTGAAATACCTCCTCCCGCTCGGTGGCGTCCAGTTTCTTTTCCAGCAATTCATAAGCGCGTATGGAGTAATCGATCAGCATAGACAGGACATCGCGGTACGCCCAGTCGGGGATCCGCCGGCCACGTTGGTGTTCGACCCCGCTGTGGATGGCGGAAATCTTGTCGATGGCACGCAGCGCGCCATCATGCGGGGCAAACACGATCTGACGGGCATAGGCAACGGTAGCGAATAGCCGTTTCAATGGATCAGCCGGAAGGCGCCCGGTGAAATAAAGCCAGTCGACCGCTTTGTTCAATGCGAACTCCGCAGAAGCCCCGGCAAAAATCAGCAGCACCGTGTCGCTCTTTCCCCAGATGCGCCGGACTATCGAACCGCTGTGCACAAAATCTTCCATAGCTACCCTTCCATAAACCGCGTTACCCCCTACCGGGAATTTTAAAATAAATCGCCTCCCCGCTTGCAAAATTAAAATTTCTATTTAACTTTGAAAAAAAAAGTACTTTTAATGACACAAGAAAAGGACTATACCAGGGACCTCACGGAGATCCGTTCCATGATGGAACGCACGTCCAAGTTCCTGTCATTATCGGGATGGGCAGGCGTTATGGCCGGAATTTACGCATTGGTGGGGGTCTATATCGCTTATCAGTACCTCGGTGTCCACCCGGGTCAGCTGACTTATGTGGCAACGGTACCGGAAACCTGGTCCGTTACCGGAACCCGGCTCATCGCGCTGGCGCTGGCTGTACTGGTGCTGGCCATCGGTACGGCGGTTTACCTCTCTTATAAAAAGGCAGGCAGGCGGAGCGAAAAATTATGGAACGGCACGTCCAGGCGGCTCGTGCTGAACATGGCCGTTCCACTCGTAACCGGCGGCGTGCTGATCCTCATCCTGATCGCAAAGGGATTAACCGGACTCATCGTTCCTTTTACCCTGATATTTTACGGGCTGGCTTTGTATAGTGCCGGCCAGTTCACCTACGGTGCCGTGCGCGTACTGGGACTGATCGAAATAGGACTCGGACTGATCAGTGCTTATTTTGTTGGCTTTGGGCTATACTGTTGGGCGGTCGGTTTCGGGTTGTTCCACATCATTTATGGCATTTATATCCATTACAGGTACGAGCAGTGAAGATATCCATCGGTAATTTACATAAAGCCTTCGAAAGCAGGATCCGGCTTGGTATGATGTCTGCTTTGGCCGTCAGCGATACGCTGGACTTCAACTCGCTGAAGGAAATGCTGGACGTCACCGACGGTAACCTGGCAAGCCACATCAAAGCGCTGGAAAAAGAAGCGTTCATTGAAGTGCAAAAGTCCTTCGTTGGTAAAAAACCCAACACCCGGTATTCCATAACAAAAGCCGGTAAAAAAGCATTTGAGGATCACCTGAATACGTTGGAACAGCTGATTAAATCACAAAAAAACGGATAGCAAGTTTTATTTTTTTATTTCAATACTTTGAAATACAAAGTTCTTTTCATACAGCAATAATTCCGCCATGCATGGCTAACCCCTCACACGAATTACACACCCAATGAACAATCCCATGAGACAACAGATCCTGTCCCACCTGGACAATCCCCGGCAGCTTGAACAGCTGTACCGGGCAGACAAACCGGCATTTACGCGCACGTTTAATACACTGTATTCCGAAATCAAGGACAGCACCCTCGCCACCTACTGGAATGAGCGGCTGAATTTCACCACCGGAGAACGTCCGGCGGGTAACCGCAACGAGTTGATCTTTATCGGTATTGCTTCGCTGCTGGCCGGGCTCATCGCCAAACTACCTGCGCTGTTTGGGATAGACGAAACGTTTTTTTATTCCCGCAATGTCGGCTTTGTGGTTTTTCCACTGCTGACCGCCTACTTTGCCTGGCAGCATAAACTGCCGTCCGGCAGAATTGCCGTCCTTGCCGGCGCAACGTTACTGGGTTTGGTTTTCATTAACTTTCTTCCCAATAACGAAAAGAGCGACACCCTGGTATTGTCCTGTATTCACCTGCCGTTATGGCTGTGGGCTATCCTGGGTGCCGCGTTTACAGGCAACGATAATCGCAGCAACGGCAAACGGATCGGCTTCCTGACCTACAATGGCGACCTGCTGGTGATGACCGGACTGCTCCTCATCGCCGGCATTGCCCTCTCCGGCATTACCCTCGGCCTCTTCTCGCTGATCGGCCTGGCTATCGAAACCCTATATTTCCGGAATATCGGTATGGTCGGACTTGCTGCCGCTCCCATTGTGGGCACCTACCTGGTCCGGTCGAATCCGCAGCTGGTAGGCAAAATAGCCCCGGTGATCGCCCGGATCTTCTGCCCGCTGGTGCTGGTCATGCTCGTGACTTACCTCGCAGCAACCCTATATGCAGGAAAAGATCCCTACCGTGACCGTGAATTTTTATTGGTATTCAATATCCTGCTGATCGGTGTCATGGCCCTGATATTTTTTGCCATCGCCGGAACGTCCACCGCTGCAAAAAGCCGCGCCGAGCTGTGGCTGCTCCTGCTGCTGTCCGCGTTGACCATCGCGGTCAACGGCATTGCACTGTCCGCGGTCCTGTTCCGGATTTCGACCTGGGGAATTACACCAAACCGCGTCGCCGTATTGGGCGGGAATGTATTGATCCTGATTAACCTGCTATTGGTAACTATTCAGTTATTCCGGGTACTCAAAGGGACGTCCTCGATCAGCGGAGTAGAAAACATCGTTGCCGTTTATCTGCCTGTTTATGCCCTGTGGGCGGCAGTCGTGACTTTCCTATTCCCGCTGCTTTTCGGATTTCAATAGCGTTCCGGACGGCCAGGGCGGTTGGCCTGGCTATCGTCCGGGAAACATTCGGGGTCTGTTCGAATGCGCTTCGGGGTCGCTTCGACTCCGCTTCGGGACTTGTTCGGGTCGGCTTCGAGGCTTGTTCGAGTGCGCTTCGAGTCGGCTTCGACTCCGCTTCGGGGCTGCTCGACGTGCAATGCATTGCACTTCGAAGGGCCTCGAAACATAGTCGAACAAGTCCCGAAGCAGTGCCGAAGAAATGCCGGACAACGTCCGAAGCGGAGTCGAAACACGATCAACGATACGCGGTAAATGAGCACTGGACAAACGGTCGGCAATCGGTTATATTTGGGTAGTCCGGCAGGTATCCGGAGGACATTTACACGCTTTTTCCTTGGATAAAACTGATTTTTTCGGTATTTTGCGGAAAAAGCCTATGGATATTCTCAAATTATTAGACACTTTTTCCGTTATATTTTATGTGATCGCCGGGGTACTTATCCTCCGCTATATTGGTCTGATTTTTACCGTGAAGCAACAGACCGCCGTGATCGTAGAGCGCTTTGGAAAGTTCCAGGGCATACGTGATGCAGGGTTCCAGCTGAAGATTCCGATTGCCGACCGGATTGCTGCCAGGCTTTCACTTAAAATCCAGCAGCTTGATGTGGTGGTGGAGACCAAAACACAGGACGATGTATTTGTCAAACTGAAAATTTCGGTGCAGTATGTGGTCATCAAAGACAAAGTGTATGACGCCTTTTATAAGCTGGACAACCCCTATTATCAAATCACCTCCTACGTATTCGACGTGGTACGGGCGGAAGTCCCAAAGCTGAAATTAGACGATGTGTTTGAAAAAAAGGACGACATCGCCATTGCCGTGAAGGAAGAATTGCAGGAAGCAATGAATGATTACGGCTATGATATCGTGAAAACCCTGGTTACCGACATTGACCCCGACGAACAGGTCAAACAGGCCATGAACCGGATCAACGCGGCCGAACGGGCTAAAGTGGCTGCCCAGTACGAAGGGGATGCCCAGCGGATACTTATTGTGGAAAAAGCAAAGGCCGAAGCCGAGAGCAAGCGATTACAGGGCCAGGGGATTGCCCACCAACGGCGGGAAATCGCACAGGGCCTGGAAGAGTCGGTCAATGTGTTGAATAAAGTCGGGATCAATTCGCAGGAAGCTTCGGCGTTGATTGTGGTCACGCAGCATTACGACACGTTGCAGGCAATGGGTACGCTCGGTAAATCGAATCTGATTCTCATGCCCAACTCACCGCAGGCTGCGGGAGAAATGCTGAATAACATGGTGGCTTCCTTTGTGGCGGCCAACCGTATCGGCAATGAGATGGACGGCGGTAACAAGGATTAATCTGCGAAAAGGAGCCGACAGCCACCCTAAACAGCCTGCCCGAAAGTGAGCAGGTTATGGTCCGGATCGAGTAAGTGGAACTCCCGCTGCCCCCATGGCCTTGTTTGCAGGGAACCATTGGGATGGATCGGGACACCCTGATCCAGCATCCATTGGTAAAGCGCATCGATATCATCCGTCCGGATATATACCTGTCCGTAATTCTCCTTCGGGTCCAGTTCCCTAAAGAGAAAGAAATGAAGTTCGACGTGGTCTTTTTCGACCAATAAGTAATCATCATACTCGGCATCGCCCACGGGGCGGAATCCCAGTTTGTCTACATAATATTCCCGCGTCGCGACCTTGTTGCGCATGGGCAGTTTCGGATGTACGGATGTCAGCATATGATTGCGTTCTGGTTTGCTACCTGGATGACACAAATATACGGCGCTATGGGATCCGGTCAGCCATTGAACTGCTTCTTTTTTCCCCTGTACCCTTTCGCTTGGTTTACGGGTTAAAAATTAACAGGATAAATACGGCAAACAGCACCAGGTGCATGATGCCTACAATCGGCGTTGTGCGTTTTCCCAGGAATGTCATTACGCTTAACAGCAGTGTAATGACAAAAAGGATGGTCTCAGTAGCCGTCAGCCCAAACAATACCGTTTTGCCCGTAATTAACCCAATGATCAGTACCGACGGAACCGTCAGCCCCACGGTAGAAACGAAGGCCCCGTGGCAGAGATTCACCGCGCGTTGAAATTCATTGTTTAATGCCGCCTTAACCGCGGTCATTGACTCGGGCGTAAATACGATAACCGCAATTAACACACCGCCTAGCAACGGTGGCAGATTGGCGGCCCGGATGCCGTAATCCACGACAACCGCCATATGGTGAGAAAGCAACACAATCGGCAAAATTGTGGCAATTAACACGGCAGACCGGATCCACAGTTCGCGCCTACTGCTTTGGGCGGTTGTATCTTCCATGCGTTTCGCGTGGTCCTGCGCCCGTCTTTCCCGATACGGGATTTCCAGAAAACCGGCTTTGGGCTGTACATACAGGTGCCGGTATCCTTTCATTTGCAAAACCAGGAAAAATGCGTATAGCACGATGATTAATGAGGAAAGTACAAGGGCCTGTGTGTCTGTAAACGAGCCACTGCCGGCACCTGTAATGTAATTAGGCAATAGCAAACCGATTCCGCCCAGCATGATAATCATCCCAAGGTAAGACATCGTACCCTGCGCATTGTATTCCTGCTCGCCGAATTTTAGTCCGCCCAGCACGATACACAGGCCGATAATGAGGTTCATGATGATCATCATGACAGAAAAAATGGAATCTTTGCCGATCGTTGGGTTCTCGCCCGGACCCAGCATCACGGCGGAGATCAGGATCACCTCAATCGAAACAATGGACAACGTCAGAATAAGTGTACCATAGGGTTCCCCTAACTGATGGGCCAGTTCATCCGCTTCCTTAACCACACCAAAAGCGGCACCGATAATCGTTAACAATAAGATCAGAAACACACCAGCCGCGATCATGGCCGGCATTCCGTTGCCCAAAAAAGAGCCTCCCCATACCATAAACGCGATTACGACTAACCATACCGCAATCAGGCGGGTCAGTGTCTTGGCAGGTACGATTTCTTTGATAGTCAGCTGTTTGCTCATCTTATGCTCATTTGACATCGTGAATAGTTAAAACAGCACAAAATTAGGGAGAATAGCGAAGACTAAATTTAGCCTATGTTAAATAATGCAGGTAGTTCATTAAATAAAAAAAGGTCGCAGCACAATGCTGCAACCTTTCCTTTTACGTGACGACCGGGTTATGCATTCAATGATTCAGCCGTAAACCCTTTGCTTTTGATGATGGCAATTACCTCATCCGCTGAGATGCCTTCGGATTTTACGGTAAGGACTTTATCGCTGTTGTTAATATCCACATTCCACTCGCAAACACCCGATGCATTATCCAGGTCAGCTTGTACTTTCGATACGCATCCGCCACAGTTCAGGTTCGTCTTGAATTGAAGATTCTTATTTTCCATTTTATTACGTTTTTTAGTTGTTATTTGATACTGCAAATTTCCGTTAATTGGCAGCTTCTTCTCTTATGCTATTTTGGGTTTCTTTTATAACATTTACTGATTGCCTGCCAAGGGGCTAACCGGGTCACGGCCCTCCGGGTTACTTTTTCCATTTCAGGCGCAGGCTATTGCTGACCACGCTCACGCTGCTCAATGCCATGGCGGCCCCGGCAATCATCGGGTTCAATAGGAATCCGTTGATCGGATAAAGGATACCTGCCGCGATCGGAATACCGATCAAATTATAGATAAACGCCCAGAACAGGTTCTGCTTGATGGTAGCCACGGTTTGCTTTGACAGCCGGATCGCCTGCGGTATTTTGGTCAGGTCCGATGAGATGATGGTCATTTTGGCCACATCCATGGCAATGTCGCTCCCCTTGCCCATTGCAATACTGACATCGGCTGTAGCCAGCGCCGTACTGTCATTGATGCCATCGCCCACCATTGCCACCACTTTTCCCTGCCGCTGCAGTTCCTTTACGAAATCGGCTTTGTGCTGTGGCAGTACCTCGGCTTTGTAATGCCCGATGCCGGTCTGCTGCGCAATGGCTTTGGCCGTTGCTTCATTGTCACCGGTCAGCATGTACAGTTCAATGCCCATATCCTGCATTTCCTTGATCGCCTGAACCGATGTTTCCTTTATCTGGTCCGAAATCGCGATCACCGCAAGTGCCTGGCTACTGTTGGCAAACCAGATGACTGTTTTTGATTGCCCGCCCCATTCATTTGCCTGCTGTTGCAATGCATTGTCAATGGAAATATCGTGTTCCGACAGCAATTTCCGATTGCCGACAACGTAGGTTTCATTGTCGTGGCTGGCTTTGGCCCCTTTACCGGTGATGCTGTCAAACATGGACAATGTAATAGCCGGCGCGCCCTCCAGGTGTTTTACCACGGCTTCCGCCAATGGGTGTTCGGACTGCTTTTCCAGGCTCAGTAAGATGGACTTGGCCGCATCGTCACCGTTCAGCCACCGGATACCCGTAACCTGCGGTCTTCCCTCGGTAATGGTACCTGTTTTGTCCAACACAATGGCATTTACTTTTTTTGCCAGTTCCAGACTTTCGGCATCCTTGATTAAGATACCCCGTTCGGCACCCTTACCCACACCGACCATGATTGCCGTAGGCGTAGCCAGTCCCAACGCACAGGGGCAGGCAATGACCAATACCGTAACGGCTGCCAATAGCCCCTGCACCAAACCGCTGTCGCCGCCCAGTATCAGCCATAGCACAAACGTAAGGATCGCGATAGCAATAACCACGGGAACGAAAATTCCCGCGATTCTGTCGACCAGCTTCTGTACCGGGGCCTTACTTCCCTGCGCATCCTGCACCATTCTGATGATCTGGGCGAGCATGGTTTCCCGGCCGACTTTTACGGCTTCAAACTGGAAGCTTCCCTTCTGGTTGATGGTGCCGGCAAATACTTTTTCATTCGCTTTTTTGAGAACAGGAACAGGTTCGCCGCTCAGCATGCTTTCGTCGACGTAGGAATTACCCGAAACCACCATGCCATCCACCGCGATCTTTTCGCCCGGTTTCACCAGGATGACGTCCCCCGCGTTCACCTCGTCAATAGCAACTTGCTTTTCAGTACCATCCGCCTGGACAACAACTACCGTTTTAGGTTGAAGTCCCATCAATTTCTTAATGGCAGACGAAGTATTGCCCTTAGCCCGTTCTTCCAGCAGTTTACCCAGCAGGATGAACGCGATAATGACAGCCGCCGCCTCGAAATATACGTGGGCGTGTAATCCCCTTTGGTGCCAAAAGTCGGCAAAAAGCATGTTGAACACGCTGAATAGGTAGGCGATACCGGTACTCAGGGCTACGAGCGTATCCATGTTGGCCGACCGGTGCTTTGCCTGTTTCCACGCGTTGATAAAGAAGTCTTTGCCCAGCCACAGGACCACCGGAGTCGAGAAAAGCCACATGATCGGGTCTGCATAAGGCATTTCCATAAAGAACATGCCGATAATCACCACGGGAATCGACAGCAGGATCGCCCATGTAGTTTTGCGCTTTAGCTGTTTGAATTTTTCTGCATGAATGGTCTCCAACGTCTCCTGTTGTGTGGATTCATCTTCCACCAGCAGGTCGTAGCCTACGGACTGAACGGCTTTCTGCAGCGTTGGCGCATCCGTCATATTCGGCAGGTATTCCACGGTCAGGTTTCCTGTAGCAAAGTTTACCGAGGCATTCACTACACCTGGCTGGTGCTTTACAATGCTTTCCGCGCTGCCCGCACAGGAAGCGCACGTCATTCCCAAAACGGGGAAGGAGCCTTTAACGGTGGTGACACCGTAACCCAGGTCTTTTACCGCCCTGACCGCTTCAGACACCACTTCATTGTCATCGACCGTAATGGCTGCCCTGCGGTTGTTAAGCTCTACCTTGTGGCTTTCGATGCCTTTTACCTGTGCCAGTCCCTTTTCGACGATCAATGCACAGTGTTCGCTCTCGACGTTTTCCAGCGGAAGATAAATCGGTTCGCTATTGTTTGTTGCCATTTTCGTTTGCTTTGATTTTACAATACAAAGGTCGCAACAAAACTACTCCCGGCCGTTATGTAATTATGGGATGGATTTGTAAGATTTACACCTTGTCAAGCGGCTTCCGCTTTTCTTCCCTGATCTGTTTGAAATGGCTTGGGGTCAGCCCCGTGACTTTCTTGAATTGGTTGCTTAAATAGGCGACGCTGGAATAGTTCAGGCGAAAGGCAATTTCGCTCAGGGACAGTTCATCGTATACCAAAAGTTCTTTCACCTTTTCTATCTTCTGGGCAATGAAGTATTTCTCGATGGTGGTGCCCTCCACTTCCGAGAACAGGTTGGACAGGTAATTGTAATCGTGATTGAGCTTGTCGGCCAGCACATCGGAAAGGTTGGATTTCAACCCACTTTCCTGATGATGCACCAAGTCAATAATGACATTTTTTATCTTTTCAATGGTCCGGCCCTTTCGATCGTCAATCACCTGAAACCCCAGTGGCACCAGTGTCTTTTCAAGGCCATCCCTTTCGTCCGTGGTCAGCTCCCTGGCAAGCGTCACTTCGCCCAGTTTTATATTTTTAACGGCAATGTCCAGTTTGTCCAGCTCGTTCTGCACCACTAAAATGCACCGGTCACAGACCATGTTTTTTATGAATAGCGTATCCATGTTTTCGTTGCGGCAAAATTCAGTACTTAACTTCGTTAAGCAAATTTACGATTAAAAGTTCAATCCGGACGGAACCCGTTACGCTGACGGAAAATTGCGGAACTGGAGGCGGTGCGGAAAGAACTGCTGGATGGGAAACGTGCCTGCGAGGGCCGTTCGGGTGTGCTCAAAACCCTGGACGCTGCATGCCCGGTTTTTAAAAACTGAGCAGCAGCCGGGGTTGACCAACGATTCCGTGTGAATGAGTACAGATTTACTGTTGATATAACGCGTTGATGAGATTAAATTCCCCACTGGATATCGATTCGGTGTTGCCGTTGAATCCGTTGGGCACGTCCAACCCATAGATTGTAGGTGCAGAAAACGTGCCTTTGATACGATATAACCGTTTCTGATTGCCGTCATCGTTGTCGTTTCCTACTTCGAAATCCGTGATGGTGACCATACCGGCGTCGGGCAATAAAGGCGTATCATCATCCATGGATTCCGGAAAAACGGAAACATATTGGTCCGGTGTGCCATTAACTGCGTATACCCAAGCGGAAGATACTCCCGCTGTATTGAGTTTCCTTACATCTGCGATGATCGGATAGGTTCCTTTAGGATTCGAAAACTTATCTGCCGGCAGGTGTAGCTGGATGGTAATGCCGTTAGGGTCCGATCCCGTAAGCCCTACCAACTCAACGTAGTAAAACGGTACGCCCGTATGCTCGTCAATTTCCATAACTGGCGACTCAATAAAGAACAGATGACCGGGGGTATTTGTTGCTTTCCATTCAGCTCCGGCTATTTCCATCTTGAAGTACTGGCTGGTCGTAACACCGGCATAGCAAGGGCTTTCCTTATCCTCGGGATCGCAGTTATTTTCGTCTTTGGAGCACGAGACCAGCACGATCGCCACGAGGCAAAGTCCCATTGTTTTGAATGTCTTTGTGATTGTGTTCATAATCTGTCATTTAGTGGATGTATTTATTTCTATTTGAAGGCAACCGGCATGGCTGCCCGCTGTTATCCGTTCTGTGAAGCAAAGTTACCGCGACCGTGTTCCCTACGATACCCCCTAAAGGGGGTTTTTATCCCGCATGGATATCGCTACCTTTGCTATACGATAAACCAAACCAGTTATATAGATCGCATGACAAAAGGACTTCTACAGCAAAGCATACGGCAGGTGTTCCGTTTCGCACTAAACCTGGTTTTGGCAGGATCACCGTTCATCGGTCTCGGTCAGTCACTGGATTCCCTGGAACGGGCACTGGCCACGAAAAGGCTTACGGATAGTGAAAAGATCCGATTATACCAGGATTTATCAAAAGGGTATGTCAGGGAAGATATATCCAAGTCACTGCACTTTGCTAAAACAGGATTGGACTTAGCACTTCAAACCGGCGATGAGCAAATGGAAGGCGCATTTTATCAAAATCTGGGTGCGGCTTATATGATGAAGTCCGCCGATGATTCAGCCGAATTTTATTTAGAAAAAGCGTTGCCCATTGCGCTGAGGCACGGAGCAACACAAGAAGCAGGCGTGTATCGACTCTACGGCAGCCTTTACGTTTCCCAAAACAGGTATGACGCGGCGATGGATTACTTTAAAAAATCAGCCGTTATACTTGAAAAGACGGATAACGGTTATGAGCTCTGCGAAATATATGCTCGCATAGGTGGTATTTATCGGCTGTTGAAGAATAACGACCAAGCGCTGACCTATTACAAGCAGGCAGCGCAGCTGGCTATGGAAAGTGGAAATAAGGAGGAACTGGCTTCCATATACACCGACCTGGGTGCCCTATATCGCGGGCAGGAAAAGCCCAAAGAAGAATCGATTCGACCGATTGAACAGGCGCTCAACATCTATCGGGAACTTGGCAATAAGTCCGGTGAAAGTAGAACATTGGCCGTTTTGGCGAGTGCCTATAACTATTATGGAGATTATGATGCGGCCTTGCCCATTGCACAACAGGCACTGCAGCGGGCCGAAGCCGCCGGGCTCTGGGGTCTGGCGACCAGCAGCGCCACGATATTAACTGCCATCTATTATTATTCAGGCAACTACAGCGAATGCATCGCGACCGGATTAAAGGTACTGCAAATGGATTCGACAGATGTAAACATGACCAAACATGCATATATCCACCTTTCACTTGCATATGGACGATTGGGGCGTATCGATTCCATGGAACATTATGTAAACGAATTTGTTACGGCGCTTGAAACGCAGCATAACGAGACATTTCACCGTGCATTTTCCGAAATGGAAGTCAAATATGAGACCGAAAAGAAATCCTTGCAGATCGGTGCACTCGAAAAGCAACGGCGATTGTATTTGTGGCTTGGTGTCGCCGGGGGCATCGTTCTCCTGATCGCGCTGGCGTTCGCTGTCATGCGTTATCGGCTGGCCGTCAGTAGGAGAAAGTTAGCCGAAGAAGCGGCACAGCGGCTGGAGCAGGAAAAACAGCTGGTGGCAGTACATGCCACACTTGACGGCGAAGCGGCCGAGCGTACGCGCCTGGCAAAAGACCTGCACGATGGGCTGGGCAGCATGTTGTCGTTGGTGAAATTCAACCTGCCACAGGTGAATGGCGACGCGGTACTGGAAGCGGTGGACGTTTCCCGCTTCCAGAAGGCATTGGGCATGCTCGACGACTCGATACAGGAACTTCGCCGCGTCGCGCACCACATGATGCCCGAATCATTGCTGCGCTATGGGCTGAAGGTTTCCCTGTCGGATTTCTGCGCCGCCATCCCGACAGCTAGTTTCCATTATTTCGGGGATGAGGCCCGGCTGCCTGGAAAACTGGAGATCATGGTCTATCGCTGTGTTCATGAGCTGGTCAATAATGCATTGAAACATGCCGGGGCAACGCAGATTAACGTGCAATTGGTACAGGAAAACGACCGGCTTTCCTTCACGGTACAGGATAATGGTAGCGGGTTTGACCAAAAGACGGTAACCGAAGGAATGGGATTACAGAATATCCGCCAGCGGGTGGCCGCTTTCCAGGGTAAAATGGACTGCTATTCCTCCGCACAGGGAACAGAAATACACGTAGAACTGGAACTGACAAAAAATGGACAGCATGATTAGGGTAGTCATTGTAGACGACCATAAGATCCTGACCGAAGGGTTAAAGGGACTGATCGACGGATCCGGATCGGCTATCGTGGTCGGTGTGGCGCATAGTGCTGCCGAATGCCGGCTTTCCTTAGGCTTTTGGAAACCGGATGTGCTGCTGCTTGATGTGGGGTTGCCGGATATCAGTGGCCTGGATTTCTGTAAAGAAGTGAAAACACAATTTCCGGCGATCAACGTGTTAGCGCTGACTACACACGATGAATACAGCATTGTACGACAGATGCTGGACAATGGCGCTTCGGGCTACCTCATCAAGAACGCAATGACCGAAGAAGTACTGGCGGGGATACAGGCTGTTGCCGCTGGCGGCACATTCCTTTGCCATGAAGTGGATTTGCTATTGAAACGGCCACGGGAAAAGCACATCTGGCTTACGGAGCGTGAACGCGAACTGCTGAAGTTGATTGCCGAGGGACTAACCAACGGTGAAATTGCCGACCGGATCTTTTTAAGTCCGGAGACCATTAAAAGCTACCGGAAAAACCTGCTGCTGAAACTGGATGCAAAAAATACAGCCGTACTCGTCAGGATCGCCATCGAGCAAAAGCTGATCGGCTAAACGGCAACGGACAACACTTTTTAAGGTAACGCCACATAACGAAACGGTTTTTTCGGAACGATGGGTAACGGTATGTATCCAGCCGCATTTTTGTGCCCTTATAACGGGATGCTGATGTGATTGATTTTCATTTTTCCTTGTTTTCGTGGATTGCCTGGAACAAAAGTACGTGATAACTTTGTTCATACATCGGTTGGGGTATGAAACGGAAAATACAAACTATTACACTCATTCTGGTAGCATTGCTCGGCGTTTCGTCGTGCAGTAAAAACGATGGTGCTGATCCCGGCAATGAAAATGGCAGAAATGGGAATCTGACTGGTAAACTCATATACACCTTTACCGGAAACGTATATCAACTGGATCTGCAGACAAACCGGCAGAGCACTTACTTCACATTCAATACATATGGCTTCAATTATTGGGACATGAGCCGGGACGAACAGTTCAGGCTGACCAGCGAACGAGAAGCCGGTGTATTTGACGCCGCCAAAATCACGTTAATACACAATTCGGATGGAACGGTCGCCGATGAATTCGACTACGTTTCACCGAAGGGTACGGATACAGACGTAAAGGCACTGCTCTCGCCCGATAATAAAAAAGTACTGTACAGCCCGACGTTGGACAATGGTATCGTCATAACCGATTTAGACGGGAATGTACTGATTCACTTGGAAGCGGTGGATACCGAAGCGGGACCTGTGACGTTTGGAATTAACGACGAGGTGCTCTGGCTTCCCGGCAACCGTGTTGTATTTACGTTAGGCGACCGGTATATATTCCGATCCGACCCGCCCTATACAAGCCTCACGTTGGTAAAAGAGATGCCCTACACGCTATGGGGCAACCTGCGGGTAAACAAGCAGGGCACACAGCTTGCCATGATGGTGAGCAACCATATATACGTGATGGATGTGGACGGAAATGATTTACGGCAGGTCACGGAAAGCAATGACGGGGAAATCCACGCTGACTTCTCCCCCGATGGGAAACACCTGCTGGTAGCAAAAAAAATCGGACCTACGTTCTTTTACTGGAACCTCGCCATCATCCCCAACGATGGACAGGTGTATAATATGGATAATGACGAAGCGGTTATCGTCATACAACCCGACGGGGAAGAGATCCTTCCAGCGGTTGATGGCGCTACATTCTGGATTGAATGACCGTATAGGGATGCTTTTCTATGGCTGACACCACCTTTCTTCAGTCTATTCTATATACCTCTTCAATTAACATACCCAAGGCAGGCACGGTTGACAGCGTAGGTATTCAAGAACATGGACTTTGCTTCTGTAAGGGCAATGGACTTTCAAAGTAAACGCTTCAATGAATAGGAAAAGTTTTGGCTAACTTGGATTTTCGGATTAATAAGGAAAGAATTGCCCGCTCGCAGTTAAATTATTTTAGCAAGTCAAGTACTTTTTCCGCGGGCCGCGCAATGATGGCGTTGCCATTATGGACAACAATCGGTCTTTCAATAAGTATGGGGTGCGCTAATAATATAGCGATCCATTGCTCATCAGTAAAATGCCGTCCTTCATATTTTTCTTTGAATATTAATTCGTTTTTCCGTACAATTTCAAAGGGAGACATCTTTAGCATATCGAGTATATTAATTAATTCTTCCTTTTTCGGGGTATCTTGCAGGTAATGTATTACCTGAGGTTCAATTCCATGATCGGTTAGCAACGCCAATGCACAGCTGCTTTTGCTACATTGTGGATTGTGGTATATTTTCATGATTCCCTAAATTTAATCAATCAAACCGCTGGATGGTATGCAATAAGTCAGATCGTAAGCGACCTCGGTTCATGCTGGACCAAAACAAGAAAAGCCCGACCTAAGTCGAGCTTTTCTCCGTCGGGGTGGCAGGATTCGAACCTACGACCTCCTGCTCCCAAAGCAGGCGCGATACCGGGCTACGCTACACCCCGAACAGGCTCCTTTATGTTTCGGCGACGCCCTTTCCCCTCTTTGCATCCTGGCCGCCTTTCCCGTAAAGGTTTGCAAAGGTAAAAATTAAATTCAAATTGCAAAAACAAGTTCACTATTCTTTTTTGAAAAACGCTTTCGGTATTCAAAAAATATTCACTAATATTGCAACTCGATTTTTACGGGATAATAATCGTCATTAATTACTCAAAATCATGGATTTAGTAAAATTTGTAGAAGAACAGGCGGTAACAAAAAATGAGGTTCCCGCATTCAAGGCTGGGGATACTGTTAGCGTACACTATAAAATTCGCGAAGGAAATAAAGAGCGCGTTCAGGTTTATCAAGGTGTTGTGATCCAAATAAATAGCGTGAGCACCAACCAGACATTTACCGTACGTAAGATTTCCAATGGCGTAGGTGTTGAGCGTATTTTTCCGATCAACTCCCCTAACATTGAGAAGATTGAGGTAAACAGTTATGGCAAGGTACGTCGTGCAAAACTCTTTTATCTGCGTGGACTTACCGGTAAAGCTGCCCGTATCAAATCCAAGCGGTTTTAATACCTCGTTTGAAAGACATAAAAAAACCGGAATTCAACATTCCGGTTTTTTTATGTTCTGAAAACTGGCGGAAACTGCGCCATCAATCCCAATCAATGTTCCGGGACTGCCGGTTTGGTCTGCATCAGCTGATCAACCTGCTCCATTACGTCATCGGAGAGCAGCGGCAAAACCTCCAAAGCTTTTAGATTTTCTTCCAACTGGGTCGTTTTCGTCGCCCCCAGAATGGCACTGGTCACGTTAGGGTTCCGGATGCACCATGCGATGGCGAATGTAGCCAGCGATACACCCAGGTTGCCTGCAATAATCTGAAGCTGACGTACGGCCTCGAGCTTTTGCTCAGTATAAGACCGGTCTTTCAGCCACTCATAGCCTTCCAGGGCCAGCCGTGAACCGTCGGGAATACCATCGTTATATTTACCGGTGAGCAGGCCGGAAGCCAGTGGACTCCATATGGTGGTGCCCATACCGATATGATTGAAAATGGTCAGGTAATCGGCTTCCATCTTCTGTCTGTTAAACAGGTTGTACTCGGGCTGCTCCACTACCGGTCCTTCCAGTCCCAGCCGCTGTGCCGCCGCATGCGCTTCAACGATTTCGGGGGCACTCCACTCGCTAGTGCCCCAGTATAGGATCTTTCCCTGCTGAATCAGCGTGTTCATGGTGCGGACAACTTCCTCAATGGTGGTCTGTTTATCGGGGCGATGGCAATAGTAGAGATCCAGGTATTCTACCTGCAGCCGCTTAAGCGCACCGTGGCAGGCTTCGACCACGTGCTTCCGTCCGAGGCCACGCTGGTTGGGCTTATTTGCTTTTCCGTGCAGGCCGAAAAAGACCTTGCTTGACACAATGTATGTCGACCGGTCCCAGTTTTTGCCTTGCAATACCCGGCCCATCATGTACTCTGATTCCCCGCCGGCATACGTTTCGGCATTATCAAAAAAATTTATCCCGGCATCGTAGGCGATTCCCATCAGCCGGTCGCTGAGGCTGTCGTCCAACTGGGTGGAAAAGGTAACCCATGAGCCATAAGATAATACACTTAATTGCAGGCCTGAACGGCCCATTCTACGATATTCCATATTTTTCCTTTTGGTCCTTCAAACTTAGAAAAAAATTTTCCTATAAAAAGGTATACCTAAAGGAGTAATTAGCCGAATCGCGGGTTGATTTATTGTAATAACCCAGTATTTCCAGTTTCACATACTTGCCACCGGATGTCTTAATAAGGATTACCCGCCCGGGAATCGGGTTAATGCCGTGATTGGCCATATTATATTCGTACCATCCGTTTCCACTGCCGGTAGGAATTGCCTTTTCCTGCTGGGTATCGGTCCGGAAACCGGAAGACGGGTAAGCGTCCACCGACTCAAAGGTGACATCTTTCAGTAACTGGGCGGTTGTTTTGCCCGGTCCGCTGCTGCCGCCGTTTACCAGGATGGTCGTGCGTTCAAATGCAATATCCCAATCCTCCGAAGTCGACGGGGTTTCTTTACCCGTTTCAAAATCAAAATAAGCGGTCTTGGTCGCCGCGTCAACGCCGCTGATTGTTTTAACTTCCTGTGCCTGGGTCGCGGGGGCAAAAAACAGGAAAAGACCCGTAGTAACGGTAAATATGCTCATGGTGTTTTTCATGTGGCAAATATAACAGAAACCTTTTATTTATATTCAGTCCAAACAAGCGTTTTGTGAAAATGAGGCTCAGACCGGAAAGCCAGGGAGATTTTAGTTATTTTGCCGCCATGATATCGATACCCAACCTTAAGCACACAGTACAACTTACCTCGATTTGTTTTCTGTATGGAATAGGGCTGCTGCAGGCGCAACCAGCCGACGACCGTATTGGCCGGCTACTCCAGCCGCCTAACACCTATGTGATCTATCAAACGGCAGCGTCCATGGTCATCGATGGGAAACCGGATGAACCGGTATGGGAGAACGTGGCCTGGACAGCCCATTTTGTCGATATTGAAGGGGATATAAAACCCCGGCCATTACACAACACCCGGGTAAAAATGCTTTGGGATGAGCAGTTTTTATACATTTATGCCCAACTGGAAGAGCCCCACGTATGGGCTACACTGGACCAGCATGATGCCATTATTTTTCACGATAATGATTTCGAGGTGTTCATTAAAAATGCGGCTTACAAAAACCCGTATTATGAAATAGAAATAAATGCCCTGGGAACGGTATTCGATCTGTTTATGCCAACTACCTACCGGGTAGGCGGCAGTGCGCTCACGACATGGGATCTGAAGGGATTGCAGAAGGCGGTATACGTTTCGGGTACGCGGAATGATCCGGGGGACACCGATCAATTCTGGGCGGTGGAAATGGCTATCCCTTTCACCGATATTTCCCATTTTGGCCAACAGCAGGTTCCATCGGGTGAAGATGTATGGCGCATCAATTTCTCACGCGTGCAATGGCAGCATGAACTGGTGAATGGCGAATACCAACGCAAACAGGGACCGAATGGCCGCCCGTTACCCGAAAATAACTGGGTATGGTCGCCCCAGGGAGTCATTGACATGCATTATCCCGAGCGCTGGGGATACATTCGGTTTGACGACCGCACACCGGATTTGTCCCTGCCGACTACATTTGAAATCCCCAACCATGAAACGGTAAAGCAAAAGGCCTGGCTGGTTTTTTATCTGCAGCGGGCATACCGGCAACAGCATGGCAGTTATACCGCTGACCCGGAGGCGCTAAGCCGGTTATATCCCCAGTGGAGTGAAGTGTTCGGGGCGCATACCCTCCAGCTTACGGCCGGTGGCGACTGGTTTGTAGCCAAGGTACACGCAACGGAGGATAATTTATGTTTTTCGATTAATCAGCAGGGTGATATTCAGCCGTCAACGCCGGACAAATAACGACAAGCAAAATCTTTAGCCGAACTTCCAGAAAAAACGCTACCTTTGTATCCCGTACATTAACGTCATGTTTTTAGGCTTTTTAAGCTTAAAAAGCGTATAACAACCCAGATTTATGACTAAATATATTTTTGTTACGGGCGGCGTTACCTCGTCGTTGGGAAAAGGTATTATTTCTGCTTCCTTAGCAAAATTGCTACAGGCACGGGGTTACCGGGTAACCATACAAAAATTCGACCCTTATATTAACATTGACCCGGGTACGCTCAATCCATACGAGCATGGCGAATGTTATGTAACTGAAGACGGTGCGGAGACCGACCTGGACCTGGGCCATTACGAACGGTTCCTCAACACACCGACCTCGCAGGCCAATAACGTAACCACTGGACGTATTTACCAGCACGTAATCGAAAAGGAACGCCAGGGTGCATTTCTGGGTAAAACCGTACAGGTGGTTCCCCACATTACCGACGAAATAAAACGCCGGATGTGTTTGCTGGCCAACGATGGGCAATACGATATTATTATTACGGAACTCGGCGGTACGGTGGGCGACATTGAATCGTTGCCTTTTGTTGAGGCCGTACGTCAGCTGCGCTGGGAACTGGGAACCAATAATTCGCTGGTTATCCACCTGACCCTGGTGCCCTTCCTGGCCGCCGCAGGTGAGCTTAAAACAAAACCCACTCAGCACTCGGTTAAAACGCTGCTGGAGTATGGCGTTCAGCCCGACGTACTGGTATGCCGCACGGAGCATCACCTCTCTTCCGAAATACGAAAGAAACTGGCGCTTTTCTGCAACGTGAACATTAATGCGGTGGTGGAATCCATTGATGCGCCGTCAATTTATGATGTGCCCCTGCTGATGCTGAAAGAACAGCTGGATAAAACCGTGCTTACGAAACTGAAACTATCGACAAAGAACGATCCGGATCTGGCAAGCTGGAAGGCTTTCCTGGGTAAGCTAAAAAATCCGACGGAGGAGATCACCATCGGTCTGGTTGGGAAATATGTTGAACTGCCGGATGCCTATAAATCCATTAACGAGGCCTTTATTCATGCAGGTGCGGTTAATGAATGTAAGGTCCGGGTCAAATCGATTGCCGCGGAAAGCATTAATCCGGACAATGTCGCGGAGAAGCTAAAAAAACTATCGGGCGTTTTGGTAGCACCCGGTTTCGGTGAGCGGGGCCTGGACGGGAAACTGGTAGCCATCCGTTACATCCGGGAAAATCACATCCCCTTCTTCGGAATCTGCCTCGGCATGCAATGCGCCGTTATCGAATTTGGACGGAACGTGATGGGTCTCAAAAATGCCAACAGTTATGAGATGGACCAGCAAACCAAGCATCCGGTAATTGCGCTGATGGAAGCGCAGAAAAAGGTAACGGACATGGGCGGCACCATGCGTCTGGGGGCCTATGACTGTGAAGTCAAAAAAGGCACCAAGGCTGCCGCCATTTACGGAAAGGCCAAAATTTCGGAACGGCACCGGCACCGGTACGAATTCAATAACAAATACCTGGACCAGTATGAAAAAGCCGGAATGATCGCATCAGGCATCAACCCAGAAAACAACCTGGTTGAGATTGTCGAGCTCAAGGATCATCCTTTTTTCGTGGCCGGACAATTTCACCCGGAATTAAAATCAACAGTTGCGAATCCTCACCCACTTTTTGTTAGCTTTGTAGCCGCTTCTTTGGCTTATCATAAGGAAAAGAAACAGAAATAACTAAAAAGTGCGTTAACCCACTGACATAAAAATGGACAGAAATACACTGACAGGCCTTGTTTTGATATTTGTGATCATCGGAGCATCCGTGTTTTTGATGAAGCCTTCAGACGAAGAAATAAAACGGGAACAGCAATTACAGGATTCGCTTGCCCTGGTACGGAAAGGGCAGCAACCCGCAAGCACTACAGATACCGCAACCGTTAAGTTAACCACGGTAGTCGACTCGGCCGCTTTAGCCGGACCATTCGGCGGTGCCACCGTCGGTGAAGAGCGTATCGTTACCGTAGAAAATGAATTCATCAAGGCCCACATCAGTACGAAAGGCGGGCGCGTGAAAGCCGTGGAAGTGAAGGGCGAGCAGGCTTACGATGGCCAGCCATTGACCCTGCTTGGGGGCGAGCACACCAAATTTGGACTGTCTTTTTCGTCCGCCGGCAAGAACATCACCACGAACGACCTCTATTTTACACCCAGCGGTGGCAACATCCAGGTAGCTGGCCAGGACTCTGCGTCCGTTACGTTTCGCCTGACCTATGCCGAAAATCAATATATCGACTATATTTACTCCATTAGGGGCGACGACCATAACCTGGGACTGACGATCGTCACACGTGGATTGCAGGATGTAGTTGCACCGACAGAGAGCCGCCTCGTATTGAACATGGAAAGCCCGCTGTTGCAACAGGAAAAAGACATTAAGAATGAGCGCCAACGGTCCACATCCTACTACCGGCTGGCCAGCGGGGATGTAGATCACCTCAGCTTAACAAATGACGATGAGGAAGAGATTACCGAAAAGCTCGAGTGGGTATCATTTAAGCAACATTTCTTTTCCAGTGTACTGGTTTCTGAGAATGGCTTCAACGGCGGAAAAATCAATGTGTATACCACACCGGAGGACCGGATGGTGAAACTGATTTCCGGCAATCTTTACCTGGATTTCGCCCGGTCAGACGTGAATACGTATCCCCTGCATTTTTATTTCGGGCCCAACCAGTACAGTGTGCTGAAACGCCATGGATATAGCCTGGAAGATCAGGTTGACATGGGTTGGGGGCCAATGAAATGGATCAATCGGTTTATTACCATTCCGGTCTTTTCTTTCCTCGATGGGTTTCACCTGAGTTATGGTATTGTGATCCTGATCCTGACCATTATGCTCAAACTGGTGCTCTCTCCACTCACCTACCGCTCGTACGTATCCATGGCCAAAATGCGGGTGCTGAAGCCGGAAATGGATGAGATCAAGGAAAAGGTAGGACAGGACAACCCGGCCCTGCTGCAACAGGAATACCTTAAATTGTATAAACAGGCAGGGGTAAATCCCCTCGGGGGCTGTATTCCGCTGCTCCTGCAGATGCCCTTTACCATCGCGTTTTTCTTCTTTTTCCCTAACCTCTTTGAGCTCCGGGGTGAAAGTTTTCTTTGGGTGAAGGACCTTTCGACATACGATGCGCCCATCACCTTTCCCGCGATTTTCGGGGTTGACCACATCAGTTTGATGTGTATCCTGATGACCATAACCACGCTGATTTCCACCTGGTATAATAATTCCGTATCCGGTGCTACCGGTCAGATGAAGTACATCGGTTACTTTATGCCCCTGATTTTCCTCTTTGTATTGAACAGTTATCCGGCGGGGTTAAATTACTATTACTTCCTGTCGACGGTATTTACTTTCGGCCAGCAGGTTGTCATCCGCCAGATGATCAATGACGATAAAATACACGGCATTATCCAGGCAAACAAGCAAAAACCCCAGGCGCAGAAAAAATCCAAGTTCCAACAGCGGATGGAAGATTATATGCGCCAGCAGCAGGGTCAGGCTAAAGGAAAAGGCAAAAAATAAACCACCAGCTTCAGACAAATGCGCTGAAGCCGGTGATGGAACGACCTACGATCAGGGAGTTTATTTCCTTTGTTCCTTCGTACGAATAAATTGCTTCGGCATCTGCCAGAAAACGGGCGACATCATATTCCAGCAGGATGCCGTTGCCACCCATAACCTCACGGGCCTGGCTTACAATATCGCGCGTACGAAGGGTGCAGAACACCTTAGCCAGCGAAGCATGTTCATCCCGCAGCATGCCGCCGTCCTGCAGTTCAGAAAGCCGGTATACGAGTGTCTGCATGGCCGTCAGGTTCGACAACATTTCCACCAAATGGTTTTGAATTAATTGGAAAGAAGCGATTGGCCGTCCGAATTGCTGACGTTTGCGGGTATAATCCAATGCGCTTTCATAGGCTCCCCGGGCACAGCCGACCGCCATCCAGGCCACGCCTGCCCGGGTTAACTGCAGCACTTTGGCCGTATCTTTAAACGAATTGGCATGTGGCAGCCGGTCATCCTCAGCGACCACGCAGTCCGTTAACGTAATTAATCCGTTTTGCACGATGCGCAGCGCCATCTTGCCCTTGATTTTTTCCACCTCGAACCCCGGGGATCCTTTACGCACCAAAAAGCCCTTTACTTCCCCATCACCCAGATCTTTCGCCCAAATGACAACCACGTCGGCAAATGTGGCATTACCGATCCATTTTTTCTGTCCGTTAAGTACCCAGCCGCTTTCAGTCCTCCGGGCGGTAACCGTCAATCCCCCCGCCGCACCAGAGCCAACCTCCGGTTCGGTAAGCCCGAATGCACCAATCAGCTCCATGCGTTGCATGGCTGGCAGCCATTCCTGCTTTTGGGCTTCCGATCCGCACATATAGATCGATCCCATGGCAAGGCCGCTTTGGACACCAAAAAAGGTAGCTATGGAAGCATCTACCCGCGCCATTTCCATGGCAATAATACCCTCCATCAGGGAGGATCTTCCGGCACACCCATATCCTTCGAAGGTGAGCCCGCAGACGTTGAGCTCGGCCAGTTTGGGAATGATCTCGAACGGGAATTCGTCGCGCAGCCAATAATGATTAACCAGCGGGCGGATCTCCTGCTCCATAAAATCACGCACCTTAAGCTGCAGCGCACGGTCTTCTTCATTCAGTCGCAGGTCCAGTTCATAAAAATCGCCATTGATCGGTGGCAGTTCCTTCTTCTTTTTACCACCGTCAAGCATCTTCATCAGTCCGCTCAGCTGTTTGTCGTCCAGTTTGGAAAAAGCATCCATTACCTTCGGCAGGTCTACCTTACGTGCCAGTTTATCCAACTGCCCCAGATCAATGTTTTTGAACAGTTGATAGGCGTTTTTGATTTTCGAGAACATGATATATTAGTTTATGTTATGTCTGTATTACACCTACGTTGAACGGCCGTTGGATGGGCGACTGATTTGCCGCTGCGATACCCATTGAAATCACCTGCCGTGTATCAAGGGGATCGATGATACCGTCTATCCAAAGTCGCGCTGCCGCGTAATAAGGTGTCGTCTGCTTTTCGTACTGCGCGGTGATCTCCTTAAGCAGGGTTTCTTCTTCCTTTTGTTCGATTTCACGGCCTGTTGCGCGTAATGACGCCGTCTGAATCTGCAGTAATGTCTGGGCAGCCTGAGCACCCCCCATCACCGCTATCCTGGCCGACGGCCAGGCATAAATCAGTCGGGGATCATACGCCTTTCCACACATGGCATAATTACCCGCACCGTAGGAGTTGCCGATAATAATGGTGATTTTGGGTACGACGGAATTAGCCACGGCATTCACCATTTTTGCACCGTCTTTGATGATCCCGCCCTGCTCTGCCCGGCTGCCCACCATAAATCCGGTGACATCCTGCAAAAAAACCAATGGGATCTTTTTTTGATTACAGTTAAGGATAAACCGGGTGGCTTTATCCGCCGCGTCTGAATAAATGACGCCGCCCAGCTGCAGTTCCCCTTTTCCGTTTTTGACGGCTTTGCGCTGATTGGCCACAATGCCTACCGCCCAGCCATCTATGCGGCCGAGGCCACAGATGATGCTTTGTCCGTACCGGGCTTTGTACTCCTCAAATTGCGAGCCATCGGTTAACCGCAGGATAAGCTCGCTCATATCATACGGTCTTTCGCGCGAATCGGGTAATATTCCGTAAATCTCTTCCATATTCCGTTCCGGAAGCGCAGGCTTTATCCGGTCAAACCCGGCATCTTCGGGCTTTCCGACCATGCTCATGAGGTTACGGATCGCGTTCAGGCAAGCCCGATCATCCGGGTGTTTATAGTCCGTAACACCCGAAATTTCGCAGTGCATGGTGGCACCGCCAAGTGTTTCATTATCCACGGATTCACCAATCGCTGATTTGACCAGATATGAGCCGGCAAGAAATACCGAGCCGGTCCCTTCCACGATCATTGCTTCATCGCTCATGATGGGCAAATAAGCCCCTCCAGCTACACAGGCTCCCATAATCGCCGCAATCTGCACAATTCCTTCGCTGCTCATCCGGGCATTATTGCGGAATATGCGGCCAAAATGTTCCTTGTCGGGAAAAATTTCATCCTGCATGGGCAGGTATACCCCGGCCGAATCCACCAGGTAAATAATCGGCAGCCTGTTTTCCATGGCGATTTCCTGGGCCCGCAGGTTTTTTTTGGCAGTCATGGGAAACCACGCACCGGCTTTGACAGTGGCATCGTTGGCCACCACGACGCATTGGCGTCCGGAAACATAACCGATTCCGGTTATCACCCCCGCGGAGGGACAGCCACCTGCCTCCTCATACATATCCAGCGCCGCCAGGGCACCGATCTCCAGCCAGGGGCGATCATCGTCCAGCAGGTACTGAATGCGTTCGCGGGCCAGCATTTTCCCTTTAGCCTGCTGTTTTTCCGCCGCCTTTTCCCCACCTCCGGCGTACACCTTTCTCAACCGGTTTTTCAGTCGGGAAACGGCCAGCTTATTCCGATCCTCATTCTGATTGAATTCAAGGCTCATCATGATCACAAGATACGGGATTCTTTTCTATCCAGCAAAGGTGGACATCGGGCTGCATGGTATTTTTAACTGTCTTTTCATTTTTTTGGGTTACCTTTCTTTTATCAGCGTATTAAAGGTTAATTAAACAAATTTGTTTTAAACAAAAAGGAAATTAACGATGAAAAACACATTCAAATTCGGTTTTTTAGGTTTGGCTTTAGCTTTAGCTGTTGCAGCTTGTAACAACACAGCTTCTGAGAATGCAGAAACTGCTGATTCATTGACTAACGAAATCGAGTCACAAGTTGGCGCTGCTACAGATTCTATCGATTCTATCGGTGGAGCTGCCATTGATTCACTTGACTCATTGTCTGCTGACTCATTGAACTAATCCGACCGGATTAAAAAGTATGAAAAAGCCCGTGCATATGCACGGGCTTTTTTTATTGGCTTGCATCCAACCATCTCTTTCCGGCATGGTAAAACAATAATCAATTCCTGGCTGTTAGGGAAATATCGGAGCGGTGATGTGCCGCCGCAAGTCAAATTACATTCATGAAAATAGCGTATTTATCTTCTTATCAACCCCGCAAGTGTGGCCTGGCAACATTTAATGACAACCTAATCAAAGCGGTTAACTTTCACATACCGTTTGAACATTACGGAAGTTTTGTGGTAGCGCTAAACGATTCCGACGATCGCGCTCAGTATCATTATTCCGATGATGTTCGTTATGTAATCCGGCAGGAAAACAGTACTGATTATGAGGACGCCGCGGAATTCATCAACCAAAGCGGGGCTGATTTATGTTGTATACAGCATGAATTTGGTATTTATGGCGGGGAAAGCGGCATGTATTTGCTTGCGTTTACCCGATCATTAAAAATACCTTTCGTGGTTATTTTTCATACGGTGCTGGAATCTCCGGACGCCACCAAGCACCTGATTGTCAAGATGCTTGCACAACAGGCCACACGCGTCATCGTGATGAGTAAAAAAGCGGTGCAGTTGCTCAAGGAGGTATATGCGATTGCGCCATCCAAGCTGCAGGTAATTCCCCACGGGGTGCCTGACTTTCCCCAGCCTAACCGGACACAGCTAAGAAAAAAATTCCGGTTACAGGGAAAATGTATGCTGCTAACGTTTGGTTTGATCAGTCCAAACAAGGGATTGGAAACGGTAATCCGCGCACTACCGGACTTATGCCGACTTCACCCCAACCTGATTTACTTGATTCTTGGTAAGACACACCCGCATATTGAACGGCAGCATGGGTTAACATACTTAACGGGTTTAAGGCAGCTGGCCCAGCAACTGGGGGTAGATCAGCACGTCCGGTTTATTTCCGATTTTGTATCGGAAAAGGAGCTGCACGACTACCTTACTGCATGCGATCTGTATATCACTCCATATCTTCATAAAGAACAGATTACCAGCGGCACATTATCCTATGCCGTTGGCGCGGGGGCGGCCGTAATCTCCACACCCTATTGGCATGCACAGGAGCTGCTGGATGGTGGACGCGGCCGGTTTTTCGAATTCAACAATGACAAACAGCTTCATCAAATTATTGACGAATTGCTTACCCGGCCCCAAGCCAGGCACGCACTCCAGGCCAATGCCCATCACTATGGCCTATCGTTGCGCTGGCCGGTAGTCGGCGGCGCGTATGCCGAACTGTTTCGGGCCTGCCGCGTAAAATCAGCACCCCAGCCCCAAAAACAGGACATCATTGCCCACGCCCTGGGTTTTCCGAAGTTTAACACGGCGCACTTGGTCCGCTTGACGGACGATACCGGCATTTTTCAGCATTGCCGCTATGGAATTCCCAATCGGAAGGAAGGGTATTGCCTGGATGATAATGCCCGTGCCCTGATGACTGTGCTCAATGCCATAAAAGGGATCGAAAAACGGGAAGCTGACCATCTGATGGCTATCTATCTTGCTTACATCCAATACATGCAACTTCCGGACGGCAATTTCCATAATTTTCTTAGTTACAGCCGGCAATACCTGGATGCTGCCGGATCCGAGGACGCATTTGGCAGAACAATATGGGCATTAGGTCAGTTATTATCCTGCACGGGGGCAAATCCAGCCTTCAAGGCGTTGGCCTATGAATTATTTTCCAACGCTGTGCCACATTTCCACAAGCTCACACATTTACGGGGCATAGCCAACACATTGATTGGCATTTCCTATTATACATTTGTTCATCCGGATGATCTGCGCATGGTTGATGAAGTCCGCAGGCTGGGTGATCTGTTAAAATCCGCATATCATAGCACATCAAGTGAAGACTGGCGCTGGTTTGAGGAAAAACTCACGTATGATAACGGGATCATTCCCTTAGCCCTGTTGTATGCGTATGAAATCGTCCCCGACGATGAATTCGAATCCATTGCACTCGATGCAATGGGTTTCCTCCGTGACACAACGATGGCTAACGGCTACCTAACTCCTGTTGGCAATCAGGGATGGTATAACAAAGGCGGCCATTTGCCGGCATATGACCAACAGGCAATAGATGCGGCTGCGACCGTACTACTATTTGCGAAAGCGTATCAGACAACGCGGCAAATCACCTATCGCAATGACATGATTACAGCATTTAACTGGTTTTTGGGAACCAATTCAGTCGGCGCGCCCTTATATGATCCCGAAACGGGAGGTTGTTATGATGGGTTGTCAACAGCAGGACCTAACCTCAACCAGGGTGCCGAGAGCACGCTCGCTTACCTCATGGCTCACGCGACCGTGGCAAATGTCCTTCAGGTTCAGGAAGCAGAAGGGTCGGTATTCGCCGATGCCGTGGTTAAATTAGACAACAGGGAGTTTAGTTCACATTTACGTTCAACAGAGTGCGAAAGGGAGTCCGGTTTACGGGTTAACAAAAGCAGTCTAGTACTTTTTGTTAACCCGTAAACCAGCTTTAGGGTACAATCTTTGTATCGGGCGTTAAGGCGGGTACATTTTCCCCGGTATCCAGGGAATCCCGCAATTCTTTTGCCTTCTCGTGGTGCATTTGAAGCGTGGGAAGGGCTTTTGCAGCAAAATTTTTGAGGTCTGGATCCGCTGTTCCTTTTGAGGCATCTTCAAACAGGGATACGGCATTGTTATGGTCCCGGACCATCCGGTCGAGATAAGCCTGGTCAAAATCAGTTCCTGATTTTTGTTGTAAATCACGCATATTTGCCGCATGGTCTTCGCTGGGAACGGGGGGCAATGTGATATTTTTGTTCGCCGCAATGGTCATTAATTCATCATTTGCCTTATTGTGGTCATCAATCATCAACTGCGCATAATCCTTTATCCGTTGATCCGTTGTACGTTCCAGTGCTAATTTGCCCAGCTGGACCTCTGCCAGACTGGCATCGGCCGCCTTCACCGCAAACTCCGAATCTTCCATTTTTACGGTCGCAGTGGTATCATTCACATCCTGGGCCTGTTCTACGCTGTCATCCGCTGTCCGTCCGTTATTGTTATTGCAAGCCAGCATGCTGCATGTCAAAAAAATCCCCAGGGAAAGTTGTGTTAATGTTTTCATCGAACTGATATTTGATAATAAGACTAGCTATGTCGAAACTCAACAAGTAGACAATCAACCGATTATTTTGTTTTTCGTCGGACCTTGCCAAGCTTTTACTTTGTTCCGCGTGTTTCCATATTGCGGTGAAGGGATAAATTTATTTCACTTCCGTTTTGTATTGTCTTTGGTAAACAGGTCTTCCTCTCTTTCAGGCGCATCAAACGGATCTTCATCCAGCTCATCTGGTGGTGGAATATCTTCGGCTTCGTTATCGTCTCTCCTTGGATCTTCAAAGGGAGGAACTTCCGGATCAGGGTCTTGTTTCCCCGGCTGGTCTATTGGACCAGTAATCGGGTTCCCGGGACCGCCCGCGTCGTCACGCAATGGGTACCCCTCTTCATCCAGGTCACCTCGCCGGTCCTCGGGTGTCCGAGCCAGTAGCTCATCTGTCTCGTCCAACCGAAGTGCCCGGTCGTCGACAATGTCCAGCCCATCTAACTGGCCATCCACATCCGATGGTTTGTCCCGGTACTCCTCATTGGCTTCGGGATTAGCTTCATCCCAGGAGGAGTTATCGTCTTCACCATGTGGAGCCGCTGTTTGATAAGGATCATCGTGTTGGTAATCGTCGCCTTCCTGAGGTTCGACGTCCAGCTCAAAGCTATCACTTGCCTCATTGTACTTTAAGTCTTCGCCGGTAGGCTCGCGTGTTTCATCGGTATTCCGCTGTCCGGGCGGAACAATCGGATCTCTTTTACGAATCTTCATAACTTCATTGTTTGATAAAGGCACCTCATATATTGCGCCTTTTTTATAAATGCCCCTAGTGAGCGATCTGGGCAAGCTTGGTTTGCAATACTGTACTAAATACTGCATTCGCTGTCGTCATTTCAAAAAACATTGTTTATTACCGGGAGCAGAGGTGGAACCCATTTCAGCTTGAATCCCGTTTTCAGATCAATTCAGAACGTGGCATTGTGTGTGTACTTTTTCGTGTGTTAATTGTATTATTAAAATAAGGAGAATAATCATGGTACTCAATGAAAATGCACCACATACAGAAGGTGAAGCAACAAAAGCAATCGAAGAACAGACTTCGAAACTCCCTTCCAAATTATTTTTATGCGCAGCCCTGAGCGCGATGGCCGTCTCGCTTTTATTGAAATGCACCGGCCATTACCACAAGGCGCTGTTTGTCGGCCAATGGGCGGCTCCATTTTTGATTCTTGGAACATACAATAAGATTGTTAAAACGACAGGGCACGATCAGTTGCATAGCTAATTTCAGAAAAAAAGTTGGGCAAGAACTTCATATATAGTGTCTTTATCGTCCAGGGATGCTATTTCGTCGTCGCTGGTGTCTGGCCTGTGGTTAATATGGCCAGCTTTATATCGGCTACTGGGCCAAAGCAGGACATCTGGCTTGTTCAAATGGTCGGCTTACTGTCTATTGCGATAGGACTTACTTTCTTGCAAGCGGCATTACGGCGTAAAAACCTGCCTGTGTTTTTAGCCTATGCAGTGTCATTGAGTTTCTTTGTTATGGATGTTGTATGCGTAGCCAACGGAACGATCCGGAATATTTACTTAATTGACGCGGTCATTCAAGGCATTTTTATGCTGCTATTGACTATTTTCCTCATCCGCAATCGGGCGTCAACCTAGCTTCATATGCTTCTTTCTGACAGAAAAGTATCATTACACGGATCATGTGATTAACATCCTGTATACTCCTAACCTGGTATAAGTGTCCTAAAAGGCATACTTCCTGTAGTCAAACGGGAATATTTTCAAAAAAACAAAACTTTTACTTACGCTGAAATGTATACATACGCAAGAAGTGAAGTAAAGATTTAACCGAATATTATGGAAAACTCAGGAAAAATTATTTGGGCAGCACCACAAACGATTGCACGGGATGGCATCATCACACTGTTGAGCCAGGAACAGGGTTTTACCTTTGAGATGACCTTATCCAGCAAGGAGGAAATTGAGCCCACACTGAGTGATTTGGCTGGCATTGACTTACTGATCATTGATAATCTTTTTCTCGACCGGAATAGCACGGATATCCGCAAGTGGAAGACGGCGTATCCGCAACTGAAAGTATTGGTATTATCTGAAATCGGTGAGGATAAGGATATTTTATTGCTAATGAAATCCGGAGCCGATGGATATATCCTCAACGAGGTCAACAAGGATGAATTGGTTTTTGCGATCAAACATGTTCTGGCAGGAAATACATATATCTGCACTCGATTATATTTAAAAGTACTGGAACGTATTGCGGAAACTGATTTTGGGAAGCAGGATCAGGCTGTGGAGTTTTCCCCTCGTGAAGAACAGATTCTTAAACTGATCATAGAAGGGTATTCCAATCAGGAAATTGCTTATCAGCTTTTTACGAATAAGCGAACCATTGTAAAATACCGTGAAAACCTACTCGAAAAAACAGGTGCTTCGGATATATCCGCTGTCATCCGTATTGCCTTGCAGCAAGGCGTACTTAATTGACCGGATAATGGTTATAAACCCATTGCATTATCATGGAAAAGTCCGCTGATTATTTTACAGTAACCCTTCAAAAAGGCACACTATCAGGAGAGCAGTTATTGATTGAACCTGTTCAGACCACTGATGGCGTCTCCATCTACAATTGCCTGTTGGATGGAAAACCGATAACCCAGCTCCGTCAGTCCAGTGATGGCGACTGGATTCAGGTTTGGGGTACATTGGATAAGCATTCTGTGCTGGCAATCGGCGAAGCACTTGAACATCATCTACAATGAGCATCCGCTATGCTATCCACATGTCATGGCAGGTAACATCTACATTGGCACTTCCGGGTGGCATTACAAACACTGGAAACGTGTTACCAAAGACATCGTTTGGAATCTTTTTCAGTGCCAATATTATAGTAAAACATAAGGGTTGAGAGCAGCTTACACACACTCCCAACCCTTATTTATCAATCAGCTTTATTCCAGTGTTCGCCGCTAATTCCATTGAGATCCCATACAATATTGCCGGCACGGACGGTCAATTCGGCTTCGAATTTTTCAGTACCATTCAGCACAGCGCCCCGTGCATCCATAAAACCGAAATTCCCTTTCCTGACATTGAAAACAGCGATATCCGCACCAGCTCCTTCACTTAAGTGGCCTAACTCCGGATGCTGGATCACATTGGCTGGATTCCAGGTCGAACGCAGAATAACCTCCTGGACAGTCAGGCCCATGGCCAGGAATTTAGACATGACGTTTGCCATATCCTTCATTCCTGCATTCCGACTTGCTGCATATAGATCCGTACTAATTGTATTGGGTAAAAATCCCTGTTGTACTGAATTGATCGCTACATGCCATCGAAAAGCACCGGCACCATGTCCCACGTCAAAGATCCGCCCACTTTTTTGCGCTTCAAACACAAAAGGTTTTACCTGATCGTTTTCATCGACCACAGATTCTCTACCCGGTAACGAATACGCATAAGTATGGGTAAAAATATCACCGGGACGTAAGTGCTCCATGAAAAGCGATTTAATCGACAACGCAGGCTTTGTTCCACCAAAATCGACCATAACAGGTTTACTGGTAAGTTTCCCCGCCTCCACGGCCCGGTCTACCGGTATAAAGTCATGCCCTTGGTAATGATGTGCTTTAATACCAACGATGATATCAGGGTATTCATTCATCACGAAAGCTGTGGCCACCGGATTCATATCGGTTACGTCCTGTGCGTGTACGGTACCCAGCATGCCGTGCCCTGCAATGCTTATAAATGCCAATACACGGGTTCTGGAATTGTCAACCGTTTGCTTTTTGAATAAGTGGAAATCACGCCAACCCGATGAGCCTGCATCAACAACCGTGGTAACACCGGACCGAAAAGTAAAATCATCGGGGATAACACTGCCAAAGCCGTTTGTGATCTGAAACCCCGTAAACCGGGCTTCACTTGTTCCATGAAACACGTGGGTATGCATATCGATAATACCCGGGGTCACGTAGAGCCCCTTCACGTTCACCACCTTCTTCGCCTGAGCAGCCGGAATATCCGGTGCTACGCGGGCAATCTTATCTCCGGTAATGGCAATGTCCATCGGCCCGTCAATCTGATTCTTCGGATCGATAACATGCCCACCTTTTAACAGGACATCAAACTCCTGGGCCATGCTTACCGATATACATAAAACAAACAGCGCACTGAGCAGGCTGATCGTTTTTATAATCGTTGCTGTTTTTCGTGTACATTTCATCATTATACGGGTTAATTGATTATTCGGATAGCCAATCGGGGTTTTGCTTTAACTGTCGGTTGATATCAACCTCAAGTTGCGGCAGTGGGAAAAACCGGTGTTTGGACAAATAACCCAACGATCCCAGTTCCTGCGCTGCAAGACCCCACCTCCTCAGGTCACTGAACCGGTGGTTCTCAAAAGCCAGTTCCACCTGTCTTTCATGCACGATCGCATTAAACATGGCAGTCTGATCTCCTGTTTGTGCTACCGTAAGCGGAGGCATATTTACAGAGGGGCGCTGACGGACACGGTTGACAGCTTCGCGTGCTTCATCCCGCATATTGAGTGTGTTTGCAACTTCCGCATACATTAACAGCACATCAGCAAAACGGATAACCGGGTAATTGGCGCCTCCACCCTGAAGGTAAAGGATCGGTACCATCCCCTTCCGGATGTTATATCCCGTGGCCGACCAAGCCGCTTTATAGGTATCCAGGTTAATATTCGAATTGGTCAATTCCGGAGCAAAGACATCACCTTCCCTGAATATGGAATAACCCAGACGGGGATCATTAGGCTCAAATGCATCTACGATCAACTGGGTGGCGACATGGCTGCCCGTACCGCCGTTGACGCCCGGTAAATGCGATTGGTTCCGGGTACTGGTTCCGGATCCGCCAATATCGGCAAATTGGACTTCAAAAATGGATTCTTTATTGTTTTCGAAATTCCGGTTCCATACCTGATCAAATTCGTCCATTAGGTCATAATCTTTTGATTTGATCACCTCATCAAACTGGGTTAATGCGCTTTCATAATCTTCCATATAGAGGTATACTTTGCCCAGCAACGACTGGGCGGCTCCTTTACTTGCTCGCCCAATGTCATTGGTGCCGTACTCGGTCACTCGTGGAAGGTCTTCGATTGCTGCTTTCAGATCCGCTACAATAAATGCGTAGATTTCATCCTGCGGCGATTTAGCAATCAAAACATCGTCAGGATGTGCTACCGGCGCCGTGATCAAAATAACATCGCCCCACATGTTGGTGAGATTCCAATAATAAAATCCCCGCAGGAATTTGGCCTCAGCAATATACCTTGCCTTTAATGTTTCATCCATTTCCACTGCCGGCGCTTCGGTAATTACGGTATTGGCCCTTTTTATGCCCTGATAAAATGCTGCATAAATATTCAACATATAGGTGTCGGACGCATCAAATGAAAAATTGTTGATCGCCAGCGGCTGCGTGTTTGAGAGCAATACTTCTCCCGAGGGTACACCAAGAAATTTAGGCAAATAGTCGCCATATAAATCGGATACCTGAAGCTGCTGATAGATCCCATTGACAGCTAATTCCAACCGATCAGCGGAATTAATAAACCCTTCCTCCGGTAGGCGGTCTGGTGGTGATTTTTCGAGAAAGTTTTTGTCACAACCTGCTAGAAACAACAAGGATAATGCAACAGTGGCTATTTTAATATATTTCATGTGAATGAGTTTTGAAGTGGATATCTGGTTAAAAACTTGCTTGCACCCCGAATTGGAAAACCCGTGGTATCGGATAATTCCCGGTGTCAACACCGATTGAAAGCGGGTTCAAGTCGTTATTGCCATAGCCCGATCCGCCGAGGCCATCGGGGCTGTAGTTCGAATACTTCGTAATCGTAAATAAATTTTGTGTATTGAGATACGTACGCAAGCGCTTGACCCCCACAGAGCTCAGGGTTTTTTCAGGCAATACATATCCGATCTGCAGATTCTGAAGTCTTAAATAACTGGCATCTTCCACATAACGCGTAGAGGGGCGTGAGTTTAAGTTAGCTCCCCCACGTATTGCCCTTGGCATCGTATTCGAAGTGCCTGGGCCTGCCCAACGCTCCACTACGGTCGCCATTTGCCCGTGTTCGCCCTGCATACTTTCCAGATAAGCGCGTTGTGCATTATACAGCTGTTTTCCCTGCACTCCCTGGAAACTGAAGTTCAAATCAAAACTTTTATAGGATATATTGGAAGATAGGCCATAATTAAAATTGGGAAACGGATCGCCAATTACCGTGCGGTCATTGGCGTCAATAATACCATTTCCATCAATGTCCTTAAAAATGACATCTCCCGGCGCTGCTCCGGTTTGTGTTGCGTGGGCAGCTATTTCTTCAGGGGTCTGGAAAATTCCTTCCATAACATAGCCATAGAAGCTCGACATGGGTTCCCCGATAGCCGTCCGCGTAAACGTACCAAATTGATATACATTCTCTACCAGGTTAATGATCTCCGATCCCTTTCCTAAAGAGGTCACTTCGTTTTTAACCGTTGAAAGGTTTGCCGACACACAGAAGTTGACATTTCCGGCCTGCCCATGATAGCCGGCTAAAAATTCGAAACCTGAGTTTCGCAGGCCCGCGGCGTTCTCATAGGCTCCGTTGTCACGATATACGCCCGACACCACAGAAACCGGTGTCCTCAACAGAATACCATCTGTATTCTTAACCCAATAATCCGTAGAGAAGGTAAATGACTGATTAAAAAACGATAAATCAATGCCGACGTTGGTTTGCTCTGTCGATTCCCAGCGTAACGCCGGATTACCGAGTTCGGTGACCGCTGCGGCCGGCGCAATTTGATCCGCGCCGAAGAAGTACCTCGGTGCCGTGGTTACGGTGGTAATATTGCTGTAATTACCGATCTCCTGATTACCTAGCCGCCCCCAGCTTGCCCTTAATTTTAAACCGGTAATTGCCGGAACTGCTTCCATGAAAGGTTCTTTGTCGACGTTCCAGCCAACCGCAAATGATGGAAAATTACCATACTGGTTTTCCTTGCCGAATCGGGATGAACCATCCCGCCTTATCGTTGCGGTAAACAGGTATTTATCAAATATGGTAATATTGGCACGCCCCAGGAAAGAACGCAACGCCCATTCCGCCTCATTGCCCCCCAGTGTAAATGTGCCCGTCATGGCATCAAATACCTGAAGGTCGTTGCTTGGTGCATCGCGGCGACTACCACTCATGTTACTATACACCGCATTTTGCTGGGTATATCCGGCAAGTAAGGAGACGGAATAATGCTCGGCAAATACTTTATCAAAATTCAGGGTATGTTCCAGGAGGTACTCGTTTGATTCATTTTTATACTGGTTTAATGTTTGCGTATTGTTGGAACGGTTATCCATTTCAAATATGCCGACATATAGCTTGTTTGTGTTGAGCCCGGTATTTAATCCCGCATTTAGTCGGTATTTTAAGGAAGGGATGATGTTGTACTCAACGAAAATATTTCCGAGCAGGTTATTCCGGTAGGTGTAATTGCGTCGAAGGTCGCGTCTCCCCACAATATTTTCCCGGTTGTTTACACCGGTTTCCGCCGGATTCGGTCCACCATACCCGCCGATATTCTCCGGTTTATATAATTTCATCGTTGGAGAAGATCCGAGCAGGTAGGCAAAATCCAGGTTATTGGCCTGTCCCAGGTTTAACCCATTCGAACGGCTTAACGTTAGCGACTCTCCAATTTTCAACTTTTCCTTTTTACCTATCGTAAATTCACTGTTTACCCGACCAGAAAATCGCTCCAATGAACTGAATACCATAACGCCGTCCTGATTAAAATATCCACCTGAGACATAAAACCGGGCATTTTCACCACCGCCAGACACCGTCAACGAATGGTCCTGCATAGGTGCCGTCTGAAAAGCGGCCCGTTGCCAGTCGGTATTTGTTTTTAAAACTTCCGGATCATTAAAAGCAGCCTGTAACGGATAGCCCCCATTAATATGTGCTTCGTTGACAACGTCGGCAAGTTGTTGGGAATTGGCCATCGGTATATAATCCGTAAACGACTGGACACCATAATAGCCGTTATAATTCAGTTGGGTTTCGCCTGCCTGCCCTTTCTTTGTCGTAATCAGAATAACCCCATTGGCCGCACGGGAACCGTATATTGCAGATGCCGATGCATCTTTAAGTATATTGACAGATGCAATATCATTTGGGTTAATTGCATTAATATTATCACCGGGCATGGGCACGCCATCAATAACATACAGGGGGCCGGAATTATTGAATGTACCCTGTCCGCGGATCCGCACCTGTATCGGTCCGCCTGGTTCGCCGGATGTCGATGTGATATCGGCTCCTGCTACTTTGCCCTGTAACGCCTGGTTCACATTTGAAAATGCCTGCCCTTCAATTTCTTCTGAAGACACAGAAGTAATGGCTCCCGTCAAATCACTCTTCCGCTGTGTGCCATAGCCAATAACCACAATTTCGCTGAGTGATTCTGAGCTTGATTCCAACTGCACGTCTATGGAGCTCCGGCCTCCAATGGCAATTTCCTGCGCAACAAAGCCTACGTATGTAAACACAAGTGTGCCTGCCTGGCTGCTTACGTTAATAGTATACCTACCCTCGTCGTCTGTAACCGTCCCGGTTGTTGTCCCCTGCAATTGGACACTTACTCCCGTGAGCGGAACACCCCTGGTGTCGGTAACCCTTCCGCGAATTACGGATTGAATAACAGAAGTTTGATGCTCCTCTATGGCTTTACGCTTCAGGACGATCGTATTTTTAAATATCCGATACGTGAGCGGTTGTTCACGGAAACAGGCATCCAACGCCGCTTCAAGCGATACATTGGCGAGGTCTACACTAATTGGTCCAACTGCTGCAAGATCTTTTTGATCGTACAGAAAATGGAAGTCGGTCTGGTTCTCAATTACCCGGAGCACTTCTTTAACAGATGCCTGTTTCATCTTCAGCATGATGCTCTGGCTGTAACTCTTGGCACTTACGTTGCTAAGTGCGACCATAATAACAATTGCGGTGAGTTTCATGGTCAATAAAAAATGGATTAGTCCGAGCCTGGTCAAAGGGTTGACTTTAGCATTAAAATTCATAAATTTGATGCATTAAGGGTTAGTACTTATTTCAATGGTTTTTTGGAATGTTGCAACCCGAATTATAACCGGGGGTGGACCAACACTCCCGGTTTTCAGGTTTAAGATTTTTCTGCTTGCGTCAAGTCATATGCATATGCTTTTTATTTTATGTTATAATACGGTAACCCGCTTCCCTTCTACTTTAAAGCGAACCCCCAGGTAACCGATCATTTCCAGGAACTCGTCAATCCTTACCTCCCGTGATATCTTACCCGTAAAAGACCGCTCAGGTATTTTTCCACTGTATATCACATCCACATTGTACCAACGTGATGCCTCGCGCATAACGGATTCAACCGGTGTATCATTGAACTGGAACATATTGCTTTTCCAAGCCGTTGCCTCGTTTACATCCACTCGCACAACGCGTGTTTTTTGTCCATTCGATATCGCCTGCTCGCCCGGTTTCAACACCCTGGTTTCCCTTCCTTTTACTTTTACAGAACCTTCAATCAGTGTTGTTTTCATCTGGGGTTCATCATCATACGCCATCACATTGAAACCCGTTCCGAGCACTTCTATTTCACCCCATTTTGACTTCACGATAAAAGGCATTTCAGCATTTTTCTTCACTTGGAAGTATGCTTCTCCAACCAACTCTACTTCGCGTCGTTCTCCTCGGAACACATTGGGGAATTTTAGCGAAGAAGCGGTATTAAGCCATACTGTACTTCCATCTGGCAGCATAATCTGATATTGGCCCCCAGTTGGCGTCGTAATGGTATTTAATCCGGCTGGATCTTCGGTTACCTCCCCTGGACTTACCTCATAAATCAGTTGTCCATCAGCCGTTTTGCTGACCTCAATATTTCCTGTTTTTACCAGTACACCTGTTTCCACACTATCCAGTATAATTGATTCGCCATTTGACAAGGTTAATACTGCCTGATCGCTCCGATGGGGATTTTCTGCTTGATAAGATCGATGATCTCCGGAGATAGCAGGCAATAGCTGTTCATTCGGATTTAACCAAAGGTATCCACTGATGCTTATGACGAGCAGCAAGGCGGCGGCAGCTATTTTGTGTTTCAGGTTGAACCCGCCAATTAACGTCTTTCTTTTATTTGCTCTCGATACCTGCGTGTCTTCACCTATTTTTTGTATGATGCGAAGCCAGGCATCGTGTTCATTTACGTTATTTAAAAAATGTTCCCCTTCAACCGCCTCGAATTGATCAGACATTGCTTTCCATAACAATTGCGCCGGATAGTCCCTTTCCAATGCGCTATCCAAGTGTAAATTATCCTGGTCGCTTATGGTGCCTGCCAATTTTTCAATTAACAGTTCCTGTATATGATCAATGTGGTATTTCATACAGTTTAATGTTGAGACATTTTAATTTTGTAAAATGGGTGAACCTACCGATAGTTGATAAACTTTCGTCTCAAATCCTTTACGGCTAGTTTTAAATGTGTTTTAATGGAATTGATTGTGATACCCATTACATCTGCAGCATCTTTGTAACGCTTTTTATCGATGTACACCAGATAAAAGGCCTGTAGCCGTTGAGGTGGTAATGTCTCCAAAAACGCATCGAATTCCTGTTCCGTCTCATGCTCTTCCTCTAGGTCTGCTTCGATCCAATCGTGATTTGCGGCAAAGGCATTTCCAAGCTTTCGCTCTTCCGTTTTCCATTTTTCAATGACATTCAGGCATCGGTTCCGAATGGACGTTCGCAAATAACCTTTTACGGATGATCTGATATTGAGGTACAGCTTTTTATTCCATAATTCAATAAACAGCAACTGCACCTGATCTTCCGCTTCCATCTGATCTGCCAGTAAAAGCAGGGCCTCAATATTCAGCAGTTTATAATATTTCTTAAACAGGCTTTCGTAGGCCGTGATATCTCCGCTTTTAAGTTGTTGCAGTAAAAGGTTATCGGCGTCGTTTTTCATACATATTACGTTTTGATCGACTTATCAGCTATACTTATACACTACAGGTCAAAACCGTTACTGTTTGAGCATGCAGCATATCAGACCAATGCTTTTGACATAGACCTCACATGATCCATTTCGTACCATAACATCATAAAATTTGCTGATCCAATAGTTAGCAGGAATCACCGTATCCTGTGCATATTGGTATTCCACAACTTAGGCAACGTTATTATTAATTGGTAACACCAACACCTTGAATGGCGTTGCATGCAAATCCATATTATATACTTATGCTGAAAAAACAGCAAAGCATTTATTCTTAATCAGAGACAGCTTAACAATAAAAATGGGTGAATGGGAGGCTATTTTTTATGAAAATGGCAATATGACTAAACCAATTAGTTTCCCCTCGGATCCTCCTGTTTAATGTAAAACGTACCAAGGAAAAAGATAAGGCGCAAAAATTTAAAAGCAAACCATTGAATCAGGCGATGCCACAACCTATTATGCTGGGTAAAGTCTTCGGCGTTTATCCGCATCGCTTTCTTGGCCATAATGTATTCCATGTGATCGATAACCTCCCTTACGAAGGGTTTGCTTTTTATATCCACATTCAATTCAATACTGGCACGGGCACTCAAATCATTTACGTTGAATGATCCAATAGTCATCCACTCATCGTCGCAAATAGCTAGCTTGCCATGAAGAATATTACCTGAATATTCGTAAATTTTTACACCCTGCCGGAGCAACCAGCTGTACATGAACCGTTCGGCGTCCTTTACTAAAGGCACATCCATCCGGCTACAGACAATTACTTCCACTTGCACACCACGACGCCGGGCACCTCTGATATCCTCTCTTACCGCGTGCCCAGGAAGAAAATAGCTTGAGAGTATGATTACCCTTGCTTGTGCTTTGCCCAAGATTGCCTTATAAGTATCTGAAATTTCGTATTTCCGCCGGACCCAGTCATTTCTTCTTACACGTATGTGACCGATATGATTATAACCGAAATCGACAGCAGTTAATGAGGGTTCACAGGGTGCGTTTTTGATTCGCTTAAAATTTCTCCAAGTCGTCCAACCCCAGTTACACAACAGGGCAGCAATTTCACCTTCTATACAAACGCCAAAATCCAGCCAGGCTGGTTGTCCTGGCTTGTCATTATATCGGTCGCCGATATTAATGCCAGTAACCAACGCATACTGCGCATCTACCACCAACATTTTTTGGTGCATGCGTCTACCCACATAAAAGTCCCTGCTTTTGAAAAGGGGTTTAAAAAATCGAAAATGAACCCCGTTCTCTCTGAATTGTCTAAAAAAACTCCGTTTTAGTCCCTGACTTCCATAACCGTCTACCAGCATATAGACTTTTACTTTTCTTTTCGCTGCCCGTATCAATGCATCGGCTACCTGCTGACCGGTTTCGTCCGGTTCGTATATGTATACCTGCAATTGAATATTTTCCCGGGCATGTTCGATCAACCGAATGAGTAATTCAAAATAGGCCCGGCCACTTGAAAGTAGTTTAATCTTTTGATCCGGCGTAAAGGCGGCATTGGACGCACTGTGTTTCCCTATCATGAAACGCCAATTGTTGGTATAAACTGCTATTAAATCCTCGTGTGATTCCAAAATGAGATACCATGACTCTAATTAAAGCGTAATCATAACCTGTGCATAATTTCGTCACATAATATATTCATCTGTGCTCCTACGTCAACCTAATATCGCATAACAGCTGCAATAACTGCCTTTTTGGGCATCTGCTCGGTGTCAAGGACATAGACATCGCCTCCATTCGACAACGTGTTTACGACCGCAAAGTTTATTAAACACTCGTCGTGCTGTTGCCGTTCGGGATGAACGACCAACTTATTGGAATGTGCATCAAATGAACCCCAGATGTGCGCATCTTTTTCAACAAACAGATCTGAAATCTGCTTATAAAAACTGGCTGGGATAATTCTGTCCGGCATCGAGGATGTTCGTGGTGTAGCCAGCTGATTATAATAATTATCCAGTGCCCGTTTACTTCGCTCTTTAAAATAGGGAGCGATAATTTTCCGTACGCGCTGAAACAATGACCCGGCGTTTTCATGATCATAGTTTCCGATTATCGCCTGCTCGGCAATGTAATCATAACTGGATACCTGGCGGTAGGCACCGACCATGTATTCGACTGCAGCCAATACCAAAGGCGCCCGTTCATTAGCAAGTACCTCCGTATGCAACGTTTGATCAATCTCGGTCAAATATTGTATGATATATTCTCGGTCATCTGCCAAGCCACTACCATGTCCATGAAAGCTGGCCCCTGAGCCCGGTGTTGCCGTACCGCCTCCCCGGAAAAGTTTCCGGGCGCTTTTCTCCTCAAAATGAATCACGTCATTCATGCCCTGCGGCAAGCCACTAATATGCATCGGCCATAATCCAAACGCATCTCCTTTATAAAAGGCGGCGGCATTTTTACTGAAAACAAGCAAATAAAAATACTCCGTGCTTCCAACGAATGACACCAGCGGACTTAGATGAAACGCTGCATTGACATGAACTTCCTGTTTGACCGGTTGGGGCAACGTGAACGTTTTAAAAAATCCGTCCGCTACGAATACGACAAGACCTTCAGACAAATTTGACCAAAAAGACTCGTCGCCAAGCAGTGCAGTTGCCGGCTTCAGCAGCGCTTCCACTTTGTGTGAAGGCATTCCCTTGCTGATTAATTCACGGTTTGCTTCCTGCAGCAAATTTTTAAATACAATAAGGTCATGTCTTTCATTTACTTCTACGCCTGAAGAATGCGTAGGCAAATAAATCGATATACAGGGTGCCGGTAATTTCTCCGTTGCCAGTGCTGTAAAATCTTCTTTGGTTACTATTCCTATTCCCATAGGTATTAAATAAACTTATATTATCACGGGTGATTGACAGTGCATCAGATTCATCTATTCACCCCTTTCTCTATTATCTATTAATAACCGTTCAACCTGGTCTTTCGTGCACTTGTCTATTGTGCGCGTATAAACCGTCGTATTTAAAACAACACATCCCGGTAAAATTTGATTTAAAAAATTAAACTGCCCCCATATCCCAGCGCATCAACCCGCGGACGGCAATGATCGATAAGATCGCTATGGAGGCAGGAATTTCGATCCATCGATATGTCGCCACGAGCAAAAACGTGCGAAGCAATGAAAAGCCTGTTAAAAGAAGCTGAAGAAATCATGGAAAATTTTGAAAACACGGATGCACTTGATGCTGCGCTTATTGCCGCCGCCCAAAAAATTGAGCATTATGAAATAGCCAGTTATGGGTGCTTGGTTACTTATGCCAAATTAATGGAACATCAAGAAGCCGATGAGATACTGAGTGCAACACTCAACGAAGAAAAGGAAACAGACAGTAAACTAACCGATATCCCCATGGAACAAGCAAATGTTGTACAATAGTGTAATTCACTGGCAACATATTTACCCTCTTTTGCATCTTTCAATCATTTTAAAGATGCAAAAGGGATTCCGCGAAGTTGACTCTAATCCGTAATTAACTAAGAAGTAAAGCCACCCGGTTAAGAAATTCAGTTATACTAAATGGTTTGCCCATAAAATAATCAGCCGATACAATCCGCTCATCGGTTCGGTTGCCTTCATAAGCAGAGGTAACCAAGAGAGGAATATCACGGGTCACCTCATCGAGCTTCCAGGTCCGGCACATTTCCAGGCTATCGTCGCAGGAAAGCTTCACATCAACGATGAGTAAATGAGGCAGTGCACTGAACAGCTGTTCTTTATAGACTTTTGTGTTCGTATAGATACTGACATTATATTCCTCTTCCTTCAATAGAAAAGCGATAAGTTCAGCAATTGCCTTATCATCCTCAATGAAATGGATTATCTTTTTCACCGTACAGCTTTTACTCAGCTGTAGTTTTGACGGAATAAAACACGCGAAGTTTAAATAAAAGTTATATAGTGTTGTAACCCATTACAGGTTCACAGGCACCGGTTTTAATCGAAAAGCGTCTTCACGGCATCAGTATCTTGCTGTGTATAAGGTATTGAGAAATAAAACGTAGCGCCTTTGCCAAGCTCGCTTTCGACATCAATATGGCCATTATGCCGATTGATGATTTCTTTACTCAGGTATAACCCAAGTCCCAATCCAGGCATTTTGGACGTACCCTCGATCCGGAAAAAACGGGTGAATATTTTCCCACGTTGCGCTAAACTCATACCCATACCTTCGTCGGTCACTTTTACGGTCACAGCGGCATCCGATGTTTCAACAGCAACATATACTTTGTCTGATTCAGGTGAATATTTAATGGCATTGCTTAGCAGATTGATCAATACCTGCTCAATGCGTTGCTTGTCTGCATGAACCATGATATTAGGATTATCATTCATGATAATTTGATGGGTTGTGCTGCTGAAGCGAAAAGTCTCGACAACATCGAGTATCAACTCACCAATATCAAACGTTTCATAATAAAGATCGAGTCTGCCCGCTTCTATTCTAGAAATATCGAGTAACTCTGCAATCAATGCCTCGATACGATCAACCTGCTTCAACGCTTTACCAAGAAATCGCTGGCCGATTTGATTAATTTCATACCGTTCCAATATCTGAAGATATCCCTTTACGGTTGTTAAAGGCGTCTTAAGCTCATGACTGGCTAAGGCAATAAATTCATTTTTTTTGAGGTTCAACGCATTGACTTCTTCAAACAATTTGGCATTTTCAAGTGCCACCGCCACCTGGGAAGCAATATTGTAAATCAGTTCATCATCGGCACCCTGGTATACTTCACGTTGTACATATCCCAATAAAATCACCCCGGTGAGCTCGCCATCAGCTGAGTAAATCGGCGCGGACAGGCAATGATTGATTGTCAGTATATCGCTTTTGGTCAGGTCATTAAACAACGTACACATATCCTTGTTCGTTGAAAGCGGATCAAACCGAACGATTTTCCGATCCGCAAAAACATGTTGCAGCAATTCCTGGAGCCTGCGAGGGTTTTCAAGCATATTTCCATTGCATGCCGTCCCTCCTATAGCCACGGAATGCGTTATACGACCGTCTCCTTCTTTCATCCAATAACTGCAAATGCCGATATCGGCGACCGATGCACGGATAGTTGTTTCAATAACGGTCTGAATGATAAATTTCACATCCAATTTTTCCGAAATCACCTTACCGATGGAGTATAACGTTTCCAATTTCCGTGCATTCAATTTCATCAGCTGTTCGTTTCGAATCTGTTCTGAAATTTCTCTTGCAATCTTGGAAGCCCCGATGATCTGCCCTGCGCCATTACGCATAGGCGATATTGTCAATGATATTGGAATTTCATGTCCTGACTTTGTGAGACGGACGGTTTGATAATGGTCGACATTTTTTCCAGCCTTCACTTGTTGGATGATGTGTTCCTCTTCCCAGTACAGACGGGATGGTATAAGTGTGTTAATGGACTTGCCAATAATTTCAGTCTCATGATAACCAAATATGCGCTGCGCCCCTGCATTCCAGCTCATAATGTTACCGTTAAGATCCTTACTTACAATGGCATCGTCAGAGGACTCGACAATAGCGGACAGCAATGCTTGTCTGCTATCCTGCTGTTTATATGCCGTGATATCAATGAGCGTATTATGCGAACCGATTACTTCGCTTTTTTCATCCAGCAGGACCCGAGAATAAACTAACACGTTCCGCCGTACGCCGTTTGGTTGCTCAATAATTACTTCGTTATCACTCGTGACGTCGGCTTCGGACTGCCGGGCCACAGGGAAAGCTTCCAATGACATTGGCCTGCCGTCGGCATAATAGCTGGCCAACGCACCACTCCATTTTTCCAAACCAATTTCAGGTTTGCGCCCCCACAACGCTACCGCGGCATCGTTATAAACCAATAAGACACCTGCTTTATCACAGATATAGCCAGCCAGAGGCGAAGCCAAAAACATTTCTTTGAATACCCGGTCAGTGACCCGTGGAAACAAATCTTTCATATAATCGGTCGCTCCTAATTGGCACAGCCCTTTCGAAATTCGGGATGTTACGATAAATACAAATTTATAATAATATCCTCAACAATCTCCTAATAAAATGTGCTTCCGCCCGCTGTACAGTTAACTGAATTTATTGTATACGATCTTATATTTTTCGTATGGTATGCTGCACATTGGTAAACCCGACATGCCGCGTTCGTAAAATGACAAACGTCCATTAAGCATATTAATTGCCTAAAAGAATATTAATCCATCATCTGCAACGTTTTTGGCTCGTTTTTCTCAGGAATGATGATATACAAACACATATCGTTATGAATTTAGGAAAAATAAGTTTATTCATAGTGGGTTTCAGCATCCTTGCTGCATCCTGCGGAACCGGGAAAAACAACGACGGTAATCAAATGGATACGGCGGACTATGATCAGCAAACCATGCCCCGCGATAGCGTGTATCCAATGGATACGACTGACATGGAAACGGATACCATGTAGCCGACCCGTATTTGCATTATCCTTTCGTTGCGTGCTATCCTGTTTCCGTTTTGATCCGCCTGAAATTGGCAGGCGAAACAGGAATGGAAGTGGCTTTATATGCCATGAGTTAACGCAGCTGGTGCCCCCATATCCAAATGGAAACCGAATAATTATTCATTGAATGATAATGATTGAGTTTTGATGGCGCCATTACTTGACCGGTTACAGACTACACCGGCTGATGCAGGTATAAGGACCTGTATCGTTTATAAAAAGCTTTCAATTCCTCTTTTTGCTGTGCAATTAGCTTTTTTGTGCTTTTAGGGCCGTCCAGCTGTTTCTCCACGTATTGATATATTTTCAACAACGCACGCTCTCCCCGATCGAACAGTTCTCCGATGGTCATAGCCTTCCTGCCCCTAAGGAACGAGGTTACCGCACTCCAAACTTTCAGCACCCGACCATCCGGATTTCCCCGGTGGGGCAGATCCCGCGTCAGCGAAACCAGCTCAGCCTCCAATTCATGCTGAAGATGCTGCCCCTGGAAAACAATTTCCTCAAAAACGTCCTGTTCAGCAGGCGAGTGTACACGGGCTTCTGCCAATACCGCTTGATAACTCAAAATACGCCATCCATTCACCTCAATGAGATCGTTAAGCAGTGACGGAGTTTTTGGCGAATGTTCCATAGTTGTCGTGCGCTAAGTTTACAATCGATTATAAATCTTTCTCTAAGAAACAGCGGCCAATGGTTGATCCTGTTTGGGCGACTCCAGGAGAAAGTTTTCAAAATGGGCAATCCAATCACGCGCTGCAATAATTTCCCGCTTTTGCCTTTTAACCAGTTCCCTAAGTTCTACATCTAAGCCTTCACTTCCTTCTACACCGTGATAGGCAATTAGTAGGGCATTTTCACCAGATTTACAACGATCCAACGAATAAGTGGGCATACGGCTGTCGAACACTGCTTTCACCACGGACCAAGCCAGTCCAAATTGTTCGGAATGCAGATGCAGGACTATACCGCAATGAGTGGCCATATTATCCAATTCCACTTTCATATTTTCACTTTGTTTGATAAATGCATTGAACAGGGTTTCGAGGCATTGCTCCCCGTTCCCAAGCATATTCAATGCTTTCCTGTAGCCGTTGATCCGTTCTTTATGAAAGTCTATCAAGTCATATAGACATTCGGCAACTTTTTTTAGGTTTTCCATGATATGGTAGATATGATATTGTATGGTAGTGTGATTAGATTCTCGGCTACTGTTACCCTTGCTAAGACTGCTGCCTGCATCACCGGTATAACTATTAAGTGACCGGGGCGTATCCACATTATGCTTCTTCCCGTTCCCGATCACGCAATTCCTTTACCTGATCGTGTGAAGCAAGTAGCTGTATTTTCTGGTTCGTAATTAAGGCACGTGCAGCCGGAGAAATCCCTTCTTCCTGTTCAGCCTGCCGATATGCTTTTTGGGCAGCGTCCTCTCCATATTCGCAACTTTCTAAGATAGCCTTACGGTCGTCGGACGCCAATGCCGCTTTGATATCCATCCAGGCGCGGTAAATCTTGCCTGACATAGTAGTCTGCGCATCGACCTTACCATCCCACGCACTGATATGTTGCTGTAGTTCCGCTTTTAATCCTTCGCTTTGTTCAACAAAACGGGTGAACAGGCCTTTCAGGTCGGCATTGATTTCCGGCAATTCAGTTATTGCCCGCTGATATCCCTCTACGCGATCGTTGTTGATTTTAATAAGATCGTTCAACACCTCAGCAGTTTTCTTTAAGTCTTCCATGATTATCTTCTTTTTGATAATTAAAATTTTCAAGTGATCAACGGGGCATCCGCCACACGTTTATGATGTTGACAATCCACGTAATTTATTGTTTGAAAAATTTCAAAATAGAGAAGGACTGATCGGGACCGTCGCACTAGGATCCGGGGCGGTTGCTTTCGGCATCAGCTGCTCCAGTCCCCCTTTGACACCCCGTTCTACATCCAAGACCGGTAACGTTAAAAACCCCGTTATACCCCACCTTTATATTAGGAAAGTTTTCAAAAAATAGTAACTTTGGTTATTCAAAAAGTTCTAACTATCTAATTAATTCTAACTTTCAAAATATGAAAAGGAGAGAAGCACTCAAGTATTTATCAGTGACTCCGTTGGCTGGCGGCATAGTAGCTACAACGGCGAAAGCTGCAGCACCCGAAGCAATTGCAGCGGCTCGGGCACGTGGCCTAGTGGAAGAACTCGGTATACGTTCATTCATTAATGCTGCGGGTACGTATACGGCAATGACCGCATCTTTAATGCAACCCGAAGTAATTCAGGCCATCCAGACTAGTTCACGGAAATTTGTCATGTTAGATGAAGTCCAGGACAAGGTGGGTGAAAAGATTGCCGCCATATGCCATTCGGAAGCTGCGATGGTGACCGCGGGATGCTGGTCTGCTCTGGTGCTGGGAACTGCCGGCGTATTGACCGGGACTGACCAAGAAAAGATTGCACAGCTTCCGGACGTAAGCAATTTGGAGAAAAATGAAGTAATCCTACAAAAAGGCCACAACCACGGTTACATCCACGCATTAACCAATACAGGCATTAAACCGGTGGTGGTTGAAACAAGCGCGGAACTGGAGCGGGCTGTCAACAGTAAAACCGCATTAATGTATTTCCTGAATGAAAGCACAATGCATGGCAAAATCCTCCACGAGGAGTGGTTGGCTGTAGCCAAAAAACATGGTATACCGACCATTATCGATATTGCGGCGGACATTCCACCCGTAGAAAACCTTTGGAAATACAATGACATGGGCTTTGACCTTGTCTGCATCTCCGGCGGAAAAGCGTTAAAAGGACCACAAAGCGCGGGGCTACTCCTTGGCAGAAAAGATCTTATTGCTGCTGCAAGGCTGAATGCGCCTCCCCGTGGCGGAAACATCGGCCGGGGTATGAAAGTCAACAAAGAAGAAATCCTGGGTATGTATGTAGCCCTGGAAAAATATGTCAATACCGATCATGAGGCGGAATGGAAGGAATGGGAAAAGCGAGTAGCTACCATCGAAAGTGCGGTGAAACAGGTGGCGGGAGTAAGCACGCAGGTTACCGTTCCACCAATAGCCAACCACACCCCCACACTGACTATTACATGGGATAATCGGGTAAAAATAACCAACAGAGATTTATCGGAAAAACTCCGTAATGGCAACCCGTCAATTGAAGTAATGCGGAATGGTGACGGTGTAAACCTCACGGTTTTTATGTTGGAACCAGGGGAAGCTGAAATTGTGGCTAACCGACTGCATGAGGAGTTTTCGGCAGCCGTTTAAGTCTTAAAACGACAATAATTTATAGGTGAGCCTAATTTTCAAATTATTGAACACAACTTTTCTTAGTAAACGAGGGTATCCGAAAAGATCACATCATTTCGAAGGCCCTCGTTTTATCGTATAACTTTACATGAAATTTATAATGCGTATTTTAACTTTTTGCCTCTTACTATTTGCAGCCACTACCGGTTTCGCGCAACAGTCGTATGACCTGGTGATCAAGGGAGGCCATGTGATCGATCCGAAAAACGGTATTGATGGTCCGATGGATGTAGCGGTACTCGATGGAAAGATTGCACGGGTTGCAAAAGACATTTCCGCTACCGGCGCCAAACAGGTTGTCCATGCTGATGGCATGTACATTACTCCCGGGCTTATCGATATTCACGGTCACGTATTTTACGGTACCGACCGATCAAACTATCTCAGCAACGGCAGTGTGGCAGTCGTGCCAGATGGCTTTACGTTCCGTGTAGGCGTAACCACGATTGTTGATGCCGGCGGCGCAGGCTGGAAATCTTTCCGGATGTTTAAAGAAAACATCATCGACCAGGCACAAACACGTGTCCTTTCTTTCCTGAATATTGTCGGTGAAGGCATGCGGGGCGGAGCTTACGAACAGAGTACCAATGATATGGATCCCAAACTGGCTGCGCAGACGGCGAGTGCAAACCGCAATTACATTGTCGGATTTAAATTAGCGCATTACGACGGCCACGACTGGACCGGAATCGAACGTGTAACAGAAGCCGGCCGCCAAGCAGACCTACCCGTACTCATTGACTTCGGGGGATCAACACCGCCATTGTCCATTGAAGAATTGTTCATGAAACGTCTGCGTCCGGGTGATATTTTTGCCCATACCTACACGCTGTTGCCAGGCAATGTCCGCGAAACGATCGTGGACGAAGCAACAGGCAAAGTAAAACCGTTTGTTTGGGAAGCCCGCAAACGGGGAATTAATTTTGAAGTCGGCTATGGAGGAGCAAGCTTTAATTATTCACAGGCTATTCCGGCCATTAAGGAGGGTTTTTATCCAGACGCCATCAGTACAGACCTCCATACCGGAAGCATGAACAGCTCGATGAAAGACCAGCTCAGTGTTATGTCTAAATTCCTGAATATGGGCATGCCGCTTGCCGACGTGATCGAGGCCAGCACCTGGAAACCTGCCACCATTATCAAACGCCAGGAACTGGGCAACCTTTCTGAGGGCTCCGAAGCTGACATCGCCATTTTAACTATGCGAGAAGGCAATTTCGGATTTTACGACAAGACCGGATACAAAATGGAAGGAGATCGTAAATTCGAATGCGAAATGACTATACGGGGCGGCCGGATCGTTTATGACCTGAACGGTATTGCCGATCCCATTTACGTAAGAAGATAATTGAACTGCGCTGTCCGCCATGCCGCCCAACGGATGCCAATAAAGTCATCGGGGGATCGTATGGCGGACAATTGCGTTTATCCGTTAACTCAAATTAAAGTTACTTAACATGACCAAACTGTTTCATTCCATCTCTTTTACCATGATTTGTCTATTATTTGCTGCCACAGTAAGGGGGCAGGGAGCGACCGATGCAGAGGCGCGTTTAGCGGAATTGGGCATCAAGCTCATCCAAGGCAATCCACCCACGGCAAACTACTTAAAAGCTGTTCAGTCGGGAAATTATGTTTACTTATCCGGACATGGCCCTGACAAACCCGAAGGAGGGCAGGTTATCGGAAAACTTGGTGCTGATCTGACGGTAGAAGAAGGAACTGCGGCTGCCCGTTTAGTTGGCATCTCCCTCCTCTCGTCCTTAAAACGCGAAATTGGCGACCTGAACAGAGTTAAACGTATCGTTAAAGTGCTAGGGATGGTCAATGCGACTCCCGATTTCGAACGACACTCACAGGTTATCAATGGCTTTTCTGATTTGATGGTGGAAGTCTTTGGGGAATCCGGCAAGCATGCGCGCTCGTCAGTGGGACTCTCATCGTTGCCTTCGGGCATTCCCGTTGAAATCGAAATGATTGTCGAATTAAAGGATTAAGCAATCATATTCGTATATTTTATATCGTAATAATTGCATTACAATTAACTATATACTAATTTGCTTACCTATTATTGATGTAAAATTGGTTACTTCCATTATTACGGGGAAGTAATAGAAGTTTCCGGGCAACCCGTTAACTGCATCGTCCCAATAAAAAATACACCTGGCAAAAGCCTGTTGAACTTTGAACTGTTATCGTTAAATTAATTTATAAGAATAAGAAGCAATGAAGCGTTTTTCGTATTTACTCTGTGCGTACCTATTTTGTTTAATCCTACCTATCGGCTTATCAGCCCAAACCATTTCCAAAGAGGAATTGGTTTTCCTGACGTCAGAATGGAAAGGCGAGCGTTTTGAGGATGGCCGTCCTAAAATTCCGGACAACATCGTGGAACGCGCCAAAGCGATTGGTCTTGACGATGCATGGACTATTTTGCGTAACATGGGATATAACAATCAATTCGAAGATGGCTGGAAATTGGTACATGACGATGTAACCGTTGTAGGCCGGGCATTGACGGCAACCTTTATGCCTAAGCGACCGGATATCGAGAAAAGCATCCTCGAGCGTGGCCATAAACAGGGTTACATCGGAGCCTCCAATGCTTGGCCGATTGACATGCTGCAAAAGGGTGACGTGTATGTTGCCGACGGCTTTGGAAAAGTTGCCGGTGGCACATTGATTGGTCAGACGCTCGGTAATTCCATATTTAATAAATCCGGCAATGGCGTTATTTTTAATGGAGGTGCACGTGATTTACAGGGGTTATTGCAAATAGATGGGTTTAATGCCTTTGTCCGTGACTTCCACCCTTCGTTCCTGGAAGAATCTGTATTGATGGGGCTTAATACGCCAACCCGCATCGGGAAAGCCATTGTGATGCCAGGCGACCTGGTTTTGGCTGAGCGCGAAGGGGTACTGTTCATTCCCGCACACTTAGCGGAAGAGGTTGTACTGACGGCTGAGTTTATCGTCCTTCGCGACAACTTTGGTTTTGAGGTGATCCGTAATGGCCGCTTCACAACCGGACAGATCGATAGCCAGTGGACCGACGAAATCAAGGAAGCCTTTCTCCAATGGTTGAAAGAAAACCCTTCGGAAGGCAAAATGACACGGGAAGAACTTGATAAGTTAATGGAAAAGAGGACTTGGTAACCGGCTATTCGGACAACGGAATATAAATGCCATGTTAAAAAAGTTAAGCATCGGGCTGTTAGCAGCATTCGCCATAGTTACTGCTGCAATGATGCAGGTATCACCTCCTGAAACAACAATTTCCAATGGTATCATCGAGGCACGCCTGTATTTGCCCGATCAACAAAATGGCTATTACCGTGGGTCGCGGTTTGATTGGGCCGGTGTCATTAACACATTAAATTATAAAGGGCATGATTATTTCGGACCCTGGCGTGATCACGATCCAATGGCGCATGATGCCATTACCGGTCCGGCAGAGTATTTCGAACCACTGGGTTATAACGAAGCAAAACCAGGTGAAACTTTCGTAAAAATCGGAGTTGGCCGGGTACGTAAGCCCGATGATAAGCCTTATTCCTTTAGTCGTCAGTATGAAATTGTTGACCATGGAACATGGGAAGTCCATGCGCAGAAAGACCGGGTCGAATTTATTCATCGGTTAACGGACAAGGATTATCCCTATGTGTATAAAAAAACGGTCCAACTGGCAAACAATGCACCGCGGCTCCTGCTCACCCATGAGCTTAAGAATCTCGGCCAGAAGACGATGGAAACTGAAACATACAATCACAATTTCTTTGTGATGGATAACCGGAAGATCGGACCCGAATATACCGTTGAATTCCCCTATCCGCTTACCGGAGAACCAAATGCCGGTGATTTTGCGACCATCGAAGATAATCGGTTTGTCTTTAACCGTGAAATTACCAAAGGAGGATCTTCCTTTTTTGGCGGCGTTACCGGTTTTACGGCGGAACCAACGGATTACCGTTTCGACATCAAGAATAGCGTTACCGGCGCAGGTGTGACGGTAACCAGCGACCAGCCGATAGCTAAACTTAACTTCTGGGCGAGCCCAAACACCATTTGTCCGGAACCTTACATTTCCATCCGCGTTAATCCGGACGAGACACTCCACTGGACCATTAATTACGATTTTTTTACCACGAAACAATAACACTAATCTTTTAACTACTATACTAATTAAATAATCGGATGAAACGAAGAGATGTGATTAAGGGGCTAAGCCTCTTACCCCTTGCCGGAGTCTACGGCTCCGCTCTGGCGCAGGGCGCAACGACTGCGAGCACTAGTAAAACAGGCGTACTTGGTGCTTTGGCCAGTGCAAATCAGACTGGTGCTGAGGCAAGTGCGGAAGTGTTCCGTGCAATAGGTGTTGAACCTATTATTAACTGCCGTGGAACATTTACCATTATTGGCGGATCTGTGGAGTTGCCGGAAGTAAAAGCCGCAGTGCATGCTGCCGCTGACAATTTTGTACAATACGATGAATTGGCGGCCGGTGTAGGACAGCACCTGGCAAAAATTACCGGTGCCGAGTGGGGCATGGTATCCTCAGGCTGCGCGGCCGGAATGAAACACGTAACGGTCGCCTGCTTAACCGGCGGAAACCCCGAAAAGTTAATCCGTTTGCCCAATGTTGCCGGATTTGAAAAAACCGAGGTTATTATTCCGCGTTACGCCCGTAACGTTTATGACCATGCCATCCGCAATACTGGCGCTACGATTATTACGGTGGAAACAGCTGAAGAATTAAAAAATGCAATCAGCAACCGTACAGCGATGATCTACCTCATGTCCGGAGGTCAAAGCGAGGAAGGTCCGCTTTCCACGCGCGCAATCGCTGCTATAGCCAAGCCGCATAATGTTCCGATTTTAGTGGACGCTGCCGCCGAGGACCTCACCGTCCCCAACGTGCATTTGGCCGATGGAGCAGATGTAGTGGCATATAGCGGCGGTAAGGTAATGTGTGGCCCACAGGGCGCAGGACTCTTACTGGGCAAGAAGAGTATTTTACAGGCAGCTTGGCAGGCCAGTGCACCACACCACGGTATCGGACGCAACGATAAAGTTGGACGGGAAGAGACGATGGGTATGGTAACGGCTGTAGAGGCGTGGCTTGAACGGGATCACAAAGCGGTATGGCAAAAATGGCTTTCCTGGCTGGACACCATTAACAAACGGATATCTACCATTCCGGGCATTAAAACAGAGGTACGCGAACCCAACCGACTGTCAAATCACAGCCCCTCATTATCCATTACCTGGGATCCGAATGCATTGCATGTAACAGGCGATGAAATTGTTGACGAGATGGTTCATGCAAGGCCAAGAATTGCCCTAGGTGGATCAAGAGGTGAAAACGGGATGACAGGTGTTTCGATCACGGCATTCCAAATGCAGGATGGAAATGATAAGATTGTTGCAGATCGGTTGTATGAAGTGCTTTCGCAGAAAAGAACGCCCAAGTCAACAACACCCGTGGCGGCAGCTCATGACATTACTGGCCGCTGGGAAGTAAACATCAAATTTGCGAACAGCGAAAGCGTACATAATTTTTACATCGAGCAACAAGACAACTGGGTAACCGGTGTACACCAGGGAGACTTCTATACCCGCGACTTAGTAGGCTCAGTAGAAGGAAATGAAGTGAAATTCCAAAGTGCGTACCGCGTACCCGGAGACAATCTCGTGTTTTCATTTTCAGGCACCTTATCCGGAAACGATGGTGATCAAATGACCGGCAGGTTACACATGGGCGAGTATCTTGAATGTACTTTTGCAGCGAAAAAAGTGGAATATACGACAGAAAACCGTCGTTCGATCAAAATCCCGGTAGGCCCTCCGCTGGCTACCTAGATAATGGATTTATGTATAATAGAAAAGGGTTGGCTGAGCAATATGCTCAGCCAACCCTTTTCTATTACGGCTATTATTACCTTGCAGTCTCAGCCCGGACCTGTTTTACTTCTTCATTGGTAATTTCACTAGCGTTATTACCAAAACTCTGCCTGATGTAGGTGGTAACTTTAGCAATATCCTCGTCGCTCAGGAAACTATGCTGTGGCATCAGGTTATTGTAGGAAACACCTTTCACCTTAATCTCGCCTTCCAGCCCGTTTAAAACAACATCAATTAGTCGTTTTTTATCACCAATTACCCATTCTGAGCCATCCAATGGCGGGAATCGGCTACCATCACCCTTACCATCACGTTGGTGGCAGGTGCCACAGTAGGTCGAATAAACCTTGGCGCCGGCGACTTCTTTGCCTTTATCCAGGTTATCCTGTTCCTGATCCGGCGTACGGATATGGGTAAGTTGCTTATGCGTTTCCATCTCTGCGAGCTGCTGTTCGCCAAAGCCGCCCTTGTTACCGGTATAGATAATACGCCATACTTTTCCCTTCACGTCGTCGCTCACGTACAGCGATCCGTCCGGCCCCATGGCAAGTCCCATTGGCCGGTGCTTCGCATCACTGACATTGACAATGGGGTCCACACCTGCAAAGCCATCGGCGAAAACTTCCCACTCACCTGATGGGACGCCGTCTTTAAACGGAACAAATGCCACGAAATAACCCGATTGCGGGTACGGCGCGCGATTGGTTGAACCGTGGAAGGCAATGAAAGCACCTTGCTTATATCGCTCAGGAAACTGGTCACCAGTATAAAAGAACAGATCGTTTGGTGCCCAATGCCCTGGAAAGCCAATAAGCGGCTGTTTGTACTGGCTTCCATCGCCCAATTCATTCTGTTGCGCCAGATATTCGGGGTTAATTACTTTCTCCCCTTTCACCTGATCGTAATAAAAATAAGGCCATCCGGCATCATCACCCTTTTCAATCTTAAAAAATTCCTCCGATGGCAGCATGGCACTTTGCCACGGGCTATAATAGTTGGCCCATAGGCGCAGCAAGTCGTCGCGGCCATGCTGCAATGCATACAGGCTATTCTCCTGATGGTTCCAGTCCTGTGCTACAACGCTTCGAAGTCCGGTAGCATACAACTCACCATCCCGCTGTGTCTGATTAAGCTTGTTCGCATCAAAACGCCAGATGCCACCGTGATCGGCGAGCATCTCACAGGGGTACTGACCAGGACTGTTCGGAGTACGGTTCTCGACCTGGCAACCATTGGAAGGTGCCCCGAAAGGAACATACATATAACCTTCGTTGTCAAACGTAACCGGTTTAGCAATATGTTCGTGCGTACCATGCGGGTGGTCATCATGTAAAATCAGTTCCATATCCTCCTGCGGAAGTAATTCTCCCGGAGTCAGCTTGTACCGGAATACATTTAACATGGAACTAAAATACAGGTATCCATTATAAATCCGCATGGCTGTTCCGTAACTGCCTTTGTCTTCATAATCGCCGAAAGGAATTACAATATCGGCCTTTCCATCGCCCGTGGTATCCCGTAACGCTACATTTCCGCCGATGGAATCCGGGAAGCGCAGTTTTACATAAATGTCTCCATTGTCATTGATGGCAAGGTGACGTGCTCTGCCTTCCAGGCTGTCGACCACCACAATTGCCTCAAAGCCGCCCGGAAGCGCCAACCCGCCATTATCCGGATCGCCCTGGAGCCCGCCACTCCCTGTTTGCGTACAACCGACTACGGAAAACAATAGCATCGCGGGAAAAAAATACCTTCCTACCCTAGAGCAGGTTTTTAATAGATTAGCATACATAGTTAACGTGTAGTTTTTTGAAGCCGCAAATATAGCTACTTCCAATTAAACCAGCGGCAGCAAATAACGATAGGTTTGTCACCCATTTGGCCAACTTGGTTGTTTACATTATATATTTAGGGTATTATGGGGTTGTCCGGAAAAGTAAACCGTCAAGATGCTTTGCAAAAACAACGATTGCATACTTTTTAGACAACCCCTATATTTTGATGGCCCATCGGCCGATGGCGCTGAAAACAAAGGCAATTATCGGCAGTCAATTATCAAAATATTTATACCTTTAACGAGCGAAACCACCACGTTTTTAGCACACGTGTGTAAACTGAAGACCACCAATTTAAGGCGTTTGCCTACTTTTTAAAAACAACTAACTAACATGAAACGTAGAGAAATTCTTAAAAGTTTAACCGTTTTACCTCTGGGAGGATCGGTACTGCACGCAATCGGAAAAACCCGGTCGGACCGAAACGCCACGCTGGCACCCTGGAATAAAGCCAATAACATTTATGAATCCATCGGTGCGACACCGCTGATCAATGCCCGTGGAACCGTTACGATTATCGGGGCCAGCCGGGTATGGCCCGAAGTGTTGGAGGCCATGGACGCCGCATCACAACATTATGTACAGCTTGATGAACTGATGGATAAGGTGGGCGACCGTCTCGGGGAACTCACCGGTGCCGAATGGGGATTTGTCAGTGCGGGCGCTTCTGCAGCCGTAACCGCGGCTACCGCCGCCTGTGTTACCGGTGGCGACCCGGATAAGCTGTGGCAGGTACCCAATCTTGCAGGGATGAAAGATGAGGTGGTTATTACCAATTATTCACGCACAGCATACGATGCAGGCGCCAAAGCCGTTGGCGTAAAAATGGTCGAAGTATCTTCTCCGGAAGAATTAGCACTTGCATTGGGCCCACGCACGGCCATGGTGCTTGTATTAGCCGGCGCCCGGTCGGAAGAAGGGCCACTGTCTATACGGGAAATTGCAAAACATACCAAACCATTGAACATCCCCATTTTTGTAGACGCTGCTGCAGAGGGACTTGAAGTACCTAATCCACACATTACCCAGGGAGCTGATTTAGTTGCATACAGCGGCGGTAAATACCTGCGTGGCCCACAATGTGCCGGCCTGCTACTCGGCCGTAAGGACCTCATTCAGGCCGCCCGGATTGCCATGGCACCGCATCATGGTTTCGGACGCGGGTTTAAAGTAGGCCGGGAAGAAATCCTGGGCATGCTCACCGCCGTGGAAGTGTGGCTAAAACAGGATCACAAAGCCATTATGCAGCAATGGGTTGCTAAATTAGAACATATTGCCCAGCCTTTGAAGGGCATATCCGGTGTAAAGGCGGATATCCGCATGCCCCGGGGCCGTTCCAATCACAGCCCGTCCCTTCGGGTAGAATGGGATATGCAGCAAATTCCGCTAACAGGTTATGATATGGAGCAACTGCTTTGGAACAGCAAACCGCGCATTGCTGTAAGCGGTGCGGGAAGTTTCCTTCCCTTCCCCCCCAACATGCAACCCAATATCAGCATCGGCTCTTCGCAGTTTAATGAAGGCGATGAGAAAATCGTTGCGCAGCGCGTGGCCGAAATATTGAAGAACCCCACACCGCCGAATCCGGTTTCCACGGCAGCCCCTACCTTTAACCTGACCGGGCAGTGGGACCTTGAAATGCATTTTTCAGCCAGTGTTGTCAACCAGAAACTGGTTTTTGAACAACAGAACGGTGATAGTAACTTACAGGGAACCCATTTCGCCAGTTTTGGCGACCGGGACCTCTTCGGTGAACTGCATGGTGGTGATATTTTATTCAGAAGTTCTTACACCAAGGAAGGTGTACGGCTCAATTTCGAATTTACGGGAACAGTAACCAGCAATTCGGAGATGGGCGGAGATGTCAGTCTGGGTGAATACGGCACGGCATCATGGAAAGCAAAACGGCGGGATTATAAGGCTTAATCCCGCCGCATGTTTATTTTTAGTCGACTTGGACTTTTATCAGTCTTCTTTTCCCTTTCTTACTTTTCCCAGATGGTCAATCGTAATGTATTGGCCATTTGGGTAATTATACCGCAGTAAGAACTGGTATGGCGTAGCAAATAGCTGGATCGCATCAGCAACAGCCAATTGGTCTTTCGGATATGCGTCCCGAAGCGCGCGAAGGTCCGTTGCATAAGTGCCGTGCTCACCTTGATAGGCTTGCTGGACGTAATAGTATTTCCAAAGCTCAAGTCGCATTCCCTCTTCTTCGTGGTCAATGGTCGGTGGCACAGGGTTACCGTCATCTTCGGCAAATAATACATATCCCATACGCTCGGGGGCATGCAGACTAACCTCGCCTACCGGCGACCAAACCCAATAATCAGGGGATAACGGCCTGCCATTACTGTCAGTCTTCCGCCGATATTGCCCGTCCTGAACTTCGGTTTCCCGCTGCACCCTGGAAAGATTCATCCGCCAGTAATCTCCTGGTTTAATAACCCCTCTCCTACCACCTAATATCGATTTAATGGGAAAAGCCAGTTCAATACCCCATCCACGATCTTCATCAGCTGGATTATTCAATGTGCCATCTATGTAGACAGCTTTTTGGAGTCCTTTGATATCCCAGTCAGACAACGAGCGACCGCCGTTACGATACGGAAGATCCATGATTAAATCCCAGACTGTCGTAAACGCATTAATCTGGAATTCTATATAATTGTGGGTGTCGTCGTCCGGATCAAAGAATACCTCTAAGGCATTATCCTGAAAAACGGAAGAGTCATGCTCCTTAAGCGTCGCCCAAATATGCGGCTCTTCAAATTCCACATAAAGGTATACATTAGTATCATCCCATAACATCTTACTCCGCGTGGCATAGGCAGCAGGCTTCTCCTCACCGTACATGATATCAGTATAACCTACCGTCCAATCTGCCCTGCCCCACTGTGCTTCATCGGCTTTCCCATCAATGGTGATGGTACCTGTTGTTTTCTTTGCTGTATAGATACGTGGCGACTGAAGTAATTTCGAATCGATTTCCTGTGCCTGTGCTGCAAACACGCCAGCTAGGCATAAACAAAAGAGGCTTGGGGTTTTCACTGGTTAATCTATTTGGTTTCACTTATATCATTGCGGAGCCGGGGAGCCCCGCAATGATATATAATAGGTTATTATTAATCCTTTGGCAATGTAATTTTCCAGATCCGGCCATCGGTATTCGCAGCATATTCAATGATATATGCGACGTTACCAACCAGCACCGCATCCGTTGGCGAATTGAATCCGTCCACGATACGGGTCGTCTGCACAATGTAATTATCAAGCAATTTGTTGTAGGATAATTTCAGATGCAACAGGTCTTTTCCCTGCGCGCGAAGCGGATCCATTCGGCCGGCCCTGCCTCCTCCGGCATACCGGATAACAAAACCGTCACCTTTCAGGTCCTCGCTTAAGGCATTTTCTTTATCAAAGAACAAGGCCAGCGGCGAGCTGTGTGCATTGAACGTGCTGATCGCTACGCCCGTGGTATCCCCATCAAGTACATGTCCGGAATACGCCCGGTATTCATTTGCGTCAGGGCCGATATTTAATACACCTCCTGTAAACGTAACCCCTTCCGGTCTTTTAGGGAAATTAGGGTCATTGTGAAAATATTTCACGATCCAGGCGTGCGAAGTCTTGCCGATCAGCGGATCGCGGTCCGGATCCGGAACCCACTCCGGATGCTGTTGCGGATTTTCAATACCACCCATGATCCAGGGGAATCCATAGTGGTGTCCTTCCCGGATCCAGAACATATCTTCCGAATGGTCATAATCACCGGAATTAACTACACCAAATAAATGACCTTTTCCGTCAAACGCCATATCATATGCATTACGGATCCCCTCTGCAAAAATATACCCCTTGGCTTTCAAAGCTGCTTCGTCATCCTCCAGCAGTAAATTCTCCGTGTCGACAGGAAAACGGAATACCTTAGCCGTTAACGCATTGTCACGTGCGTTTGGATATGCGCCCCGATTGTCCTGAACTTCTCCGTGGTCCGTTCTTGCGCCGGTGTTCACATAAATATATTTTTGGTCCGGACTGATTTCCAGCGCATTCCAACCATGGTCAAAGGTTGTTGCATTCGTACCGTATTCCACTGTATTAAATACTTCAACCAGCTTCGGAGAAGCTTCGTCCAGGTTATAACGTACCATCCGGCCCTTCGTTCCTTTGCCATCATTGACCGAGATATTGCCGCAAAGAAACAGGGTATTGCCCAGAAAAGCTGCCCCCTGTAACCGCGTGATCGCGTGATCTTCAGCGGAGAACACTTTTTCCGTTTTCGCGCTCGGCGTATCAAAGTTGGTAATACGGAAAACGTTGCCATCAAATGTGGTATACCAAAAGTCGCCGGTTACCTCGTTACGAAGCAGCCTGACGCCCAATGGGCCGATATCCATCACGCGTTCAATTGTAATGTCCGGACGTAACGCAACAGGTGTATTAACAGGCGGAGCCGGTCTTCCCTGTGCAGCTACATTGCTTGCCAAACCGCCCGAAAGCAGTAATGTTAAACTGAGCGAACACCCATAAAAATATAATTTCATAATGATCAGTAATTAGTTATGATAGTAAACGATTAGTTATTCTTTGGTAAATCCCGGATAAACACAACCAGTTGCCACCGTTGCTCTTCCGATAAAGCGTCTTTGAATCCCGGCATATTGCCCCGTCCCTCAGACAGTTTCCAGTAGATTGCACCATCCGTTTGTTTCTGCACGACGGGATCATGAAAATTAGCCGGTAATATCCCTGCAGCACCACCTGCAGCTCCATTTCCGTACCCGTAATCACCATGGCAGGGTGCACAGTACATCAAATAAATCTCCTCGCCCTGTTTCACGGTAAGCGGTTCCACTTCATAAGGATTCTTGATCGTGTCAGCTGTCTTTGGGGCAACCCACCGATCCTGTACATTGCCAATGTTGGTGAATGATAAAAGTAACGTTCCGCTGGTAATGGCGGCAACCCATAAAAGCATTTTCGCAGTTTGTCTAGTTGTGTTCATTAGAAATAGCAAAAGAATATAATTTAATAATTAGTCAATGCGTCTAAAATCAAGCTAAATGTAGCAAATAAGGCATTTATCTGCTTCTTTGGAGAGCACGTATATCCTCATTCCGATCTGCATCAAATCGCGCACAAATTAACTAAAAAAAATAATGTTTCCCGAGCACAACTTATCAATTCCGTAACAAATATGTTAAACAGTAAACAGCTACCCATATGGGGTATAACAGCTATCGTTAGGAACGAAAACAACGGAAGGCCTGTCTTCCCATTAAATAAAAATACCTATGGGTGAATTCACCCATAGGTATAGTTAACCGGCCGCATTCGGCAGGACATGCATTGCAGTCCTACAACAACAGCCTATTCACTTAAACACAAATCGTTATTCCGCTACGTCCCACCAAACGCGGGTAATCAGCGCATCACCCGTGAATTCCTCAAATCCCTGGCGTTGCAATGCTTCGAGGTAATTTTCCCGGTTCGTCAGGTTTTCATCAATTGGTGGATACATCCGACGGAACAATTGTCCACCTGTCACGTTGCCTGGATAATTTACAGGTGTTAACTCAGGATATCCCGTTCTTCTCCAGTTCGAATAGTTTTCGTAATCATCACCGAACAAGCATACCCATTTCTGTGTGTTAATCTGTCCGAACTGCTCCTCAAACGTCCCACCCGTTAAAAACGGATTGGCGGTGAGGTATGCTGCAATCTGCGCATCGGTGATGTTACCGGAGCTCGGTGCACGGTCAGCCCACAATGACCATTGTTTCATGCCCATTTCAACTCCTTTATTATAAGCAGCCTCAGCCGACATGCCATTATACCAGCCACGGATAGCGGCTTCGGCTAATAACAGATAGGCTTCTGACGGACCCAGGATAACTGTTGGTGCCGCTAAGTTCAGGATCAGCGGAGACGGCTCCGAATACGTATCAAAGTCATCCGGACGGGTATTAAGTGACCCGCTGATCATCCCACGTTGTACGCTGACGTCGTTATTTGCCGTATACGTACCATCGCCTTTGGGTTCCCACACAATTGACATCACCGGAAGACGCGGGTCATTCGTTGCTTTCATGTAGTCGATAAACGTCGCCGCATACTTACCACCCTCCACGTTGTCACCACCCGGCGTATTGTAGTTTCCGTTAATCCAGCTATTGATTTTATCGTTAATGGCTCCGGGTGTATTTGAATATTGGATATAAGCGATATCGCTTTGTTCCGTCATTACACCACCGGTGATCGCCTTCTGTACCCATTCCTGTGCCAGGGCCTGATCCACCTTCGTCAGGCGCATACCCAACCGCAGCATCAGCGTGTAAGCAAACTTTTTCCATTTTGCGACATCGCCCTGATAGAACAGATCACCAGTACCAAAAACGGGCTTCGCCGGATCCAGCGTTGCAGCAGCCTCGTCCAATTCCTTAAACATATCCCTGTAAATGGATTCCTGTGTATCGTACTTCGGCTTCAAAATACCTTCTTCACCTTTTTGCGCTTCGGAGTAAGGGATATCACCGGTTACATCCGTCAACTGATGGTAAAGGTAAACCCGCATAATACGAAGCAATGCCAGTTTATTGGTATTATCCATTCCTTCTTCCTGTTCAGCTTCCAACGCTTTCCGGATTTGGTACAGACGGTTTAGCTTTTCTGTATAAAACTCATTAAAAGGAGCACCTAACCCATTAAAGCTATAGTATTTATCACCGATAGCGGGTACTTCCTTATAAGAAGAGAAAAACTGTACACCTTGAGCCATCATACCGTAGCTCCATTCAGGCAAATCCAGGATAGCACCGGTGAACATAAACTCAGGCTCTACCTTATCCACCTCATGCTCGGGTACATTCATATCGGTGAGGCTATCTGGGTTACAGCCATATAGCATGCCTGCAACCGCAAAAACCATCGCGCTTATCTTTAATTTCATTTTCATCACTATTTATGTTTAGGGATTAGAATCTAACACTTAAATTGAAACCAATGTTACGGGTACGGGGTTCGCCGGTACCTGCAGTACCTGTAGCATTGCCCACCGTTTGCTGCATTTCCGGATCCAGACCGGCTTCGCGCACGGCTTTATCGCGGTACAGGATAGCCAAGTTCCGTGCAACAATACCGATGCTGGCCGACTGGATGGCTCCAATTCCTAATTTGCTTACCGGGATATTGTAATTGAATACCAATTCCCGCAATTTGACGAAATCCGTGTTGAAGGTTTGCAGTTCCGAATACATTACACCTAAGTTGTTGTAATAGGTATCCAGCTGATCCTGCGGCCAGGTCTTGGTAAACGGATTGCCGTTCTCGTCAACACCTTCCACCGTCAACCCGTTCGGGTTATCACGGCCCGGTAATGTGTTTTTGGTCAAGCCAAAACGCATCGCATAAGTCCACAGGTTGTTAAATGCCACAGCACCGAATTTTGCATCCAGTAATACGCCCAAAGAGAAATCTTTGTAGCGGAACTGGTTGTGTAAGCCCATCATGTATGGCGGGTTAGCTATACCAAGATCACCTTCCACGCGTTGTTCATAGCCGCTGGCGGAGTTAAAGACCTGACGACCCTGCTCGTCTTTCAGTAATTTCCAGCCCCGCACGGTACCATAAGGCAGGCCAACAGCATTGATGATACGGACAGCGTTGGAAATACTGGACCCAACGGTTACAAAATCAAGTCCGGGTGCCAGGTCAACAATCTCACTCAGGTTGTAAGCAAAGTTATAGCTCACGTTCCAGCTGAAGTTTTCTTTGCTGATCGGCGTTCCGCGTAAGGCCAGCTCCACCCCTTTGTTGGTAATCTTACCGGCATTAATAAACCCGGAAGTAAAGCCGCTGGTAGCGGAGATATTCGGACGCAGGATGTCGTTCGTCGTTACCCGGCTGTAGTAGGTTGCGTCAATGCCTAACCGGTTGTTATAGAACTGCATTTCAAAACCACCTTCGCTGGTTGTTACCGTCAACGGTTGCAGCGTCAGGTCAATCAGGTCACTCGGTGCATCCTGTACAGGAATCCCGTTGAATCCACCGGTACGGATCTCGTACGTACGGATTACGTCACCCGGATTCACGTTGGAACTACCTACCTGTGCCCAGTTACCCCGAAGTTTCAGGAAGTTCATGTTCCACGGCATATCGATGATATCCGAAAGAATCACGCTCGCACCAACCGAAGGATAGAAAATCGAGTTATTTCCCTTGTTCAGGGTAGAGAACCAATCCTGACGACCCGTAAATGTTAGGTTCAGGAAGCTTTTGTAATTCACATCCAAGCTACCAAATACGGAATTCGTTCCCCACTCCACATCACTGCGGAAGGGATTGTCCAGAATAGACAGGTTGGTGTAGCTGATGAAATTAGGAACAATGAATCGCTCACCGCCAATCTGGCTTACCGTAGTCGCGTTACGCTCCATGTTGCCACCTACCATTGCCGTAAATCCGAAATCATCTGAAAAATCAGAAGTATAGTTTAGAATACCGAGGTAGTTGGTCTTAGAGCTTTGCTCCTGCTCAGTATTCAGCAATCCTTGTGGTGTAAAGCCTGTACCAATCGGCATGTAATCCATGTAATCAATAGACATCCAGTCGCGGGCAATGGTACCCCGTGCATACAGATTGTCCATGAAGTTAACCTGCGCGCTGAACTGGCCGATGAACCGCTGACGATCGTCGCTGTTACCGGTTTTGTTTACTAAAAACCAAGGGTTTGGTGCTGCAGGAACCGGGTTCCATGGTGTCTCGTTGCCATTCGCATCGTAGCCCGGGGCCAGCGAGTTGATGTCCACGGTATTACCAAGCAAGTAAACTGCCCAAGATGGGTTCCGTTCCGCGTAACCTACACCCGCTACGTTATCCCGGTCTTCCTTGTTGTACTGCAGGGTTGATTCCAATTGCAGGAAATCATTTTTTCCCAATTTGGATTGCAGGCTCAGGTTACCTGTCTTCCTTTTAAAGGTAGAGTTAGGTGTCTGCGCCTGTGAGCGCAGGTCGGACAACGACAGACGGAAGTTGATCGCTTCAGAACCACCGCTGAACGCCAACGAGTTGGTTACGTCCACGCTTGGGCGGTAAAAACTTTTAATATTGTCTTTTACATTCACCGGTGAATATGGACGTTCCACGCCATCGAACTGAACCACCATGGATCCATCCACCGGTGCACCGTAAGATAGACGGCCGGCGCTCAATGCTGCCGTTTGGGTGGCCGGTTTAACCCCGTCATTACCGGAACCGTATTGGTATTGGTAGTTCGGGTAATCCGTCGGTGTACCGATCATGGTGTTCGAACGGAATTCGACACCGATGCCCTGGCGTGCCGTACCTTTTTTAGTGGTAATGAGGATAACCCCATTTGCCGCCTGGCTGCCATAAAGTGCAGCAGCAGCACCACTCTTCAGTACGGTAATCGATTCGATATCATCCGGGTTGATGCTGGAAATTGCATCCCCACGGTCAATATTAAGGCCTGTTGTATTTGTACCACCGCCCTTATTGGATGAATTAATCGGAATACCATTTACCACGTATAACGGCTGCTGGTTACTGTTCAGGGAGCCGTTACCGCGGATAACGACACGGCTGGAACCACCGGGTCCGGAAGCAATCTGCGAAGCGTCCACACCGGCAATTTTACCGCTCAATGCACTGGCAACGTTGTTTTCACGTGCTTCGGTAAATGCAGAACCGCTTACTTCAGCACTGGAATAGTTCAGTGTACGGCGCTCCCGGTTGATACCCAATGCGGCAACAACCACCTCACCCAATACATTATCGTCGCTTTCGAGTACGATTTCCAAGGGCTGGGTTCCGGTTACGGTCACCTCTTTGGTTACATAACCAATGTACGACACCACCAATATGGCATTAGGAGGCACAGCTAAAGAGAATTGTCCCTGCTCATCGGTGCGTGTACCACGGTTCTGCGGATCAGCTTTCACTACCACACTGGCCTGGCCAAGCGTTTCACCGTCTGCTCCTTTAACAGTACCCGTAATGGTCTGCTGAACCACTTCTTCCGCTGCAGGTTCATTTGCTGTTACCGCAAGTTTGCGCGGTGCCAGGTTAATGGTTACCGTTCCGCCGATGATCCGGTAGCGCATCGAAAGGTCCTGCTCTTCCATAATCTGGTCAAGCACGCCCCGAATGTCCGCGTCTTTCACATTTAAGCTGATCGGGGCGGCCTTTTCGGCTACCTCATCGCTGTAGAAAAAGCGGTAGTTCGTTTGCTTCCGCAGTTCTTTAAAAACCTGTTCGATCTTCGCATTGTTGAAAGAAACAGTGACTTTCTGTGCTATACCTTCTGCCTGCACGGCAGTGACCAGCAACAACAGAACAAAAGTCATTTTCATGGTCAGTAGTATTTTAGTGAAAATCGAAAGGTTTGGATGTGTTTTCGATTTTTTGTCAAATAAAAAGTATTGCATACCTTTACATACTTAAGGTTAATTTAATAAGTTGATTTTGAACAACATTCAGTTACTTTTAGCCTTAGCTATTGCTCGGGGGTGCGGCTAACACCCCCGTCTTTTTTGCCGGCTATTTGGGATAATGGTAGGTTTGTCTCATCATCGTGTTAATAGTTGGTTAAAATTTATAATCTATCTATTTGTTAAATGTTACGGACACCTGTTTCTGATCAATGGAAAACAGGGCACCACTCGCAAAAGTCAGCATTTCCAATACCTCAGATAAATTCACGTTCCGCGAAATACTCCCATTGTATCCCGCGTTCAGGGGGATATTCCCCCGGTAATTCACCTCAATATCATACCAGCGCGACAGCTGTTCCATGATTTCGACCATATTGTCGCTCTTAAAATAAAAATCACCGTTCTTCCAAGCAATTACCTTATCCATATTCGCTTTATAAACCGAAATATGTTCCCCTACCTTGGCTTCCTGCCCCGGTGTCAGCAACTGCTCTTCCTCCTCTTTGTATATCTTTACCGAACCCTCAACAAGCGTGGTGGTCACCTGGGCGTAGGAATTAATATTGAAATGGGTACCCAGCACTTCCACTTCGGTATCGTTAACCGCCACCCGGAATGGCCGTCCGGCATCGTGTGCCACTTCAAAATAGGCTTCTCCCTTTAGATACACCCGCCGTTCCTTTCCACCAAACTGAACCGGAAAACGCAGTTCAGACATCGCATTCAGCCACACTTTAGTGCCGTCCGATAACGTGAGCTGGTAGGTACCTGCTTTCGGGATCACCAGGGTGTTATATATCAGTTCGTTTGCCGCATCACCCGGTGTCGAATAGGTAAGCTGCCCGTCGCTCCCCGTAATTGCCGTACCATCCTGCTCCTGCAGGCCATTAATATAGGTCTCCAGATCAACGGTACTGCCGTCGGAAAGTGTCAGCTGGGCTTTGTTACTTCCCGGGGCCACGTCGTTATGGAACACATTCGCTGTCTGCGCATCGTCCGCATCGGACGATCCTGGAAGAAACTTCCAGATTGCCAGACCGGCAACAACCACAATAGCTGCGGCGTAACCCACATACCGCATCATCCGTTTCCAGCGTCGCTGCTGAACACGTTCCTCAAAAGATTCCCATGCCGTCTCGGCATCCAGTGAACGGATAAAATCCATATCATGCTGGACCTCATGCGTACCATTGCGGAACGATTCCAGTAACAGGCGGTTTTCCTCCTTCTCGTCCAGCCATTGCTCCAATACCATATGGTCCTCCTCGGAAATGTCATTCCGAAGATACTTGCTGATCAGCACAGCAACCTGGTATTGATTGAGTTTCATAGCTACCTATTAGCCTTTTATGCCTATTTTTAACCGTTATACCGAAATGGCGGTCTTATTGGTATGAGTAAAGAAACCAAAAGTGAAAATCGGGGTGACAAAAAAATGAAATTTATTTTCCGACAAGGAATAGCAGCAGCAACGTAAACAGCTCGGGGTTGAGTTTGCCTTTCACCAGCTTTAATCCACGCTGTTTTTGTGTCTTCACCGTGTTTACGCTAATATCCAGCTGCTCGGCAATTTCCGTGTTTGACAGCCCTTCCAGGTAACCCAGCCGAAAGACCTCCTGGCATCCAGCCGGCATCGACTGCATAATCCCGTAGATCTCCACCATCACTTCCGAGCGGATGATATTGGCCAACACCTGGGATTCCTCCAATTCTTCTATTTGATGAAGCAGCTGGAAACGCTGTGTTACTTTCTCCCTGCGGACCACGTTATAGCAGGCGTTGCGGACCGCGGCATATAGAAAATTCTTAATCGCTACATCGTTATCAATAATCGTTTCCCGATTATTCCAGTAGACCATAAAAGCATCCTGTACCACATCCTCTGCCGCATCCTTATCGTTTAATAACTGCCAGGCAAAATGACAAAGGCGGGTATAGTACTCTTTAAATAATTTTTCTACCGACAACATGTATCTTCTTCCATTTAATAATTTATTGGACGTATCACAGCCATCTGGAATCGCTGTAGTTGGGGTAAATCGCACGTGACGTTCATGCATTTGCTTTCACTTGGGCGATGCAAACGCAATGAATGGGAAATAGCACAAATAAATATGAACAAAGACCGACAAGTTCAACCGCCTGTAATCACATCAGGCTATAATCGGAATGGTCAAAGGTAGTAATCAAAGCCATATAATCAAAAAATTATTGCAAGCAACTTATTTGTTAATTGGACAAAATTTCGCCTTTTATCTCCATTTCCTAACGGATTTTCGCGAAATTTACCTATTTTAGTGCCCTTTCAACATTAAATTAAGTATCGAATGCTGATAGCAGTACTTGCAGGCCTGATCGTTTCCATTTTGTTTATTCCTTTCGGTAAATTCTTCAGGCAGCAGGCAGCAATAGCAGTTTCATTACTGCCAATCAGCTTATTTTTGTATTTTCTCAGTTACATTCCGGTTATCCGGTCCGGATTACCTGTTTCTTTTCATTATCCATGGGTGCCTTCCATGGGAATTAACCTGGATTTTCACCTCGACGGCCTGGCATTGCTGTTCAGCCTGCTGATTACCGGTATTGGGTCGCTTGTTTTTCTATATGCCTCATCTTACCTCAAAGGACACCCTTACCTCGATCGCTTTTATGCCTACCTGAGTCTATTTATGGCATCCATGCTGGGATTGGTGTTATCCGATAATATCCTGTTGTTATTTATCTTCTGGGAACTGACCAGCATCAGTTCGTTTTTTCTCATCGGTTTCAACAACGACGATCCCGTATCGCGGAAGAGCGCATTAATTGCCCTGGCAGTTACCGGGGGCGGGGGCTTGCTGCTGATGGCCGGGTTGATCTTAATGGGGCACCTGTCCGGCAGTTATTCCATACAGGAAATGGCGGATAACGCCGAACGACTGAAAAACCATGCATTGTACGGGTTAATCCTGCTGCTGGTCTTTGCGGGCGCATTTACCAAATCTGCCCAGTTTCCATTTCATTTCTGGCTACCGGGGGCCATGAAGGCACCAACCCCGATATCGGCTTACCTGCATTCGGCCACCATGGTCAAAGCAGGTGTTTACCTGCTGGCCAGGTTCTCGCCTGTGCTGGGAGGCAGCGATTACTGGCAGTATACGTTGCTGATCGTAGGCGGGGTCACTATGCTGTACAGCGCGTTTCATTCCATCTTCCGCACCGACCTTAAGGGGATATTGGCTTACTCCACCATCGCTGCGTTGGGTATTTTAGTGTTCCTTATCGGTATCGGCACGCCGGAGTCATTAGTGGCTGCATCGGTCTTTATCCTCGTCCACGCCCTCTACAAAGCTTCCCTGTTTTTAACCACGGGTATCATTGACCACGAGACCGGCACCCGTGATGTCACAAAGCTCGCGGGATTGCGCCACGTCATGCTCCCGTTGGCGATCGGCGGACTGCTGGCGGCATTGTCGAGCGCCGGTCTGCCGCTCACTTTCGGCTTTATTGGCAAAGACCTCATTTATGAGGCTACACTCCATTCACCGGGCATATTACGTTTTGTACTTACTGCCGTGGCGGTATTAACCAACATCTTCCTGCTGTATGCCGGCTTTCTGGCAGGCATTAAGCCATTTGCGGGATCACTCCCGCAGCAGTTTAAAGGGGTGCACCTGCCCCATGGACTGCTCTGGATCCCTCCGGTGCTCCTGAGCCTCCTGGGTGTACTGTTCGGCTGTTTTCCCGCGTGGATAGGTGAAGTGCTGCTCCATCCCGCCGCACAATCGATGACCCGGCTGACTACCGTAGCCCCCCTGAAAATCTGGCACGGATTTAACCTCGTGTTACTGTTAAGCGGGGTAACGCTGGCATTGGGAGCGCTGCTTTACTGGGTACGGAAACCGTCGGAGCAGCGCCTGTCGGCACTGACACGTTTTAATGCTTTGTCGCCTGAACAGCTGTTCCGCAGGCTTTATCGCAGTATCATCAAGTTGTCGGTATGGTATACCAATACCATGCATAACGGTTACCTCCGGGTGTACTTATTGCGGATCGTGGTTTTCGCCATCCTGCTGCTCGCCTTCCGGCTGCTTACGGCCGATGGAATTGTCATCGACCTGGGTACCGTGTCGCCGGTCAGCATCTATGAGCTTGTCGTTGGCGCAATCCTGGTTGGTGGCCTGTACTTGTCCGTTACCACCTCCTCGCGGCTTACTGCCGTCGCGGCAACCAGTGTTGTCGGCTATTGCATCTGCCTGATGTTTGTTTTTTACAGTGCGCCGGACTTAGCAATGACACAGTTTACGATTGATACCCTCACCGTTGTACTCTTTGTACTGGTGTTATTCAGGCTCCCGCCGTTTCTCAATTTTGCCAACAACAGCGTCAAGATCAGGGATGGCATCATTGCCACCCTATTCGGCTGTATCATCTCCCTGATCGGTCTCCTGGTACTCAGTGAACCTATCCGTACAGAGGTCAGCAACTATTACGGCGATAATGCGTATGTGCTGGCAAAGGGCAAAAACGTGGTAAATGTAATCCTGGTAGATTTCAGGGGGTTTGATACCATGTTCGAAATTGTCGTACTCAGCATCGCCGCCATCGGCGTATACAGCTTATTGAAATTAAGATTACGGGCCACTGAAAAGGAGTAACTATGAAAAGTACGATTTTAAAAACCGCCACCAGTTACCTGCTTCCAATATTGTTGCTGTTTTCCGTGTTCATCCTTTTACGCGGACACTACCATCCCGGCGGTGGTTTTGTTGGCGGGCTCATCGCCTCCATCGCTTTTGTCCTGCATGGGTTTACATACGGTACTGAAAACACACTGAAACTGATGCGGTACCATCCCGCCGTGCTGATTCCCGCTGGGCTGGCTCTGGCTACGCTCAGCATGTTCGCTCCTGTATTGCTCGGACTGCCTGTCATGACCGGACTTTGGATCGATGAACCGATACCGGTAATCGGAATGGTGGGATCCGCACTGTTTTTCGATTTAGGGGTTTACCTGGTGGTGATTGGCGTCGTCCTCACCATATTGTTTACCATTACCCAATATAACGAGTGATTGTATGGAAATCTTGTTGGTCATCTTGATGGGATTACTCTATGCGGCAGGCATTTACATGCTGTTCCGGCGGAGTATGGTCAAATTACTGCTTGGCATCATGCTGCTCGGTAATGGAGCAAACATTCTTATTTTCCTGCTGGGCCGGATCACCAAAGGGCAGCCGCCCGTCATCGACGAAGCCGCCAAGGTCTTTACCGACATTTACGCGGACCCCATCCCGCAGGCGTTGATCCTGACCGCCATTGTCATCGGTTTCGGCATCCAGTCGTTTGCTATTGTATTGTTGAAACGCGTATACGTGCTGATTAATTCAGACGACCTTGATGATTTGAATACCCCGGAAGACGAAGATATATGATCAATAATTACCTCATATTGCCTGTAATTGCGCATTTGTTTACGGCGGTACTGTTGCTGTTTTTCTGGCGGCGGACCGTTGCACAACGGATCATCAGCATTGCGGGGAGCTTTATTGTCCTGCTGGCCGCCATCGGGTTGTTTACCCGGGTCTGGAATAACGGCATATTAGTGATGCAGGCCGCTAATTGGGAAGCCCCGTTTGGCATCACATTCGTTGCCGACGTGTTCAGCAGCAGCATGGTGCTGCTCACATCCTTTGCCGGGCTGGCGGTTTCCCTCTTCTCCGCAGCTGGGGTTGCGCGGGCACGGATGCAATATGGCTATTTCCCCATTTTGCACTTTTTGCTGATGGGCCTCAACGGCGCTTTCCTCACCGGTGATATCTTCAACCTGTATGTGTGGTTTGAGGTCATTATTATCTCCTCGTTTGTGCTGCTGACCCTCGGCGGCCGAAAAGCACAGCTCGAGGGGGCAGTCAAATACATGGCATTGAATATTCTGGCCTCTACCTTTTTCCTGACCGGGATCGGTATGCTGTACGGAATTACCGGGACATTGAACATGGCCGACCTGGCGATGAAAGTACCCCTGGTCGGTCACCGCATCCTGGTCGATGTCACAGCGATCTTTTTCATCCTGGGCTTTGGGATCAAATCAGCCGTATTTCCACTGTATTTCTGGCTGCCATCGTCGTACCATACCCCGCCGTCTGCCGTCGCGGCCATCTTCGGCGGGTTGCTGACCAAAGTTGGTATTTATGCCTTATTCCGGGTATTTACCCTGATTTTTATCCCGGATGATTTTATCCGTACGCTACTGATCATCCTGGCCGTATTGACCATACTCACCGGTAGTTTCGGTGCCATCATCAAACGGAATATCCGGCGTATGTTTTCCTACCTGATTGTCTGCCATATCGGTTTTATGATCGGTGGTTTGGGCTTGTTTTCAGAAGTTGCCCTGATGGGTGCGTTGTTCTACCTGTTTCACGACATGATCATAAAGACCAACCTCTTTCTGATTGCCGGCCTGATTCGGCAGCAGCGGGGCACCATGAACATGGAAAAGCTGGGCGGGTTGTACGCCGAATACCCCCGGCTGTCGCTGTTGATCGCGATCGTACTCTTTTCGTTGATCGGGATACCGCCATTATCGGGTTTCTGGCCCAAGATCTATTTATTTGAAGCCGGGTTTATGACCGGCCAGTACATACTGATCGCAGCCATCATCATTGGCAGCCTGGTCACCCTGTATGTTGTCTCCCGGATGTGGGCCGATGTTTTCTGGAAGCGTGCCCCGCTGGACGACACATCACCCGAGGACCGCTTCAAGCGGATGGGAATCGGAAAAAAAACATTGCTGGTTACGCCCATCGCTTTTTTGGCATTTATATCTTTGTATATCGGACTAGGCGCTGAAAACATTACAGCGGTGGTGCAACGCATTGCATCAGAAATGATGGATACCACCCCGTATATCCGGGCAGTATTGGGTAAAAGTTAGTCACAAAAAAACGTGCCATGGTCAAACAGTTTTTAATGAATCTTTTGCTGGCCTTTATCTGGGTCGCACTTACCGGTTCACTGTATTTCTCCAATTTTTACCTGGGGTTCTTGCTGGGCTTCTTCATACTATGGCTGATGAACCGGAACGAAGACGACCAACGGTATTTCAACCGGGTACCCAAAATCATCGGCTTTATCCTGTATTTTCTTTATGAACTGGTTAAAGCCAATCTGCAGGTAGCGTATGATGTGATTACCCCGCGGTTCTTCATGCAGCCGGGTATCGTACGGTATCCCATGGCCGCACGGAGCGATTTTGAGATCAATATGCTTTCCACCGTGATATCCCTTACCCCCGGCACCCTGATTATGGATATCAGCGAAGACCGGACGGTACTGTATATCCACGTCATGTACCTCAGAGATAAGGATCAATTCATCCGGCAGATAAAAAATGGATTTGAAAGGCGCCTATTGGAGATTATACGATGAGTTTAAGTTTATACATAGATTACGTAATCCTGCCCATTCTGGCGATCTCCCTGTTGTTGGTATTTATCCGGCTTTTTAAGGGACCGACGATCGTTGACCGCGTCATTGCGCTGGACCTGCTCATTACCATAGGGGTGAGTATCATTGCCGCATACAGCATCAGTACGCAGCAGTCCACCTTTATGGACGTAGCCATGATTCTGGCGCTGATTGCCTTTTTGAGCACCATTGCCTTTTCATTTTACCTGGAGAAAAAAGACCAAGATGACTGACCTGATTATCGCCATATTGAGTACCATCGGCGTGATTGCCATCCTGATTGCGGCCATTGGCATTTTACGCATGCCCGATTTTTACCTGCGCCTCTCGGTAACGGTAAAGGCCGCAACACTGGGGAGCGGTTTGCTGCTATTTAGCCTGGCTATTTTCTTTCCCCAGGTATCGGTAACCACCAAGGCGGTAGCCATTGGTTTTTTCCTGCTGCTCACCGCACCCGTCGCCGCACACATGATCGGCCGTACGGCTTACCTGATCGGCACCACCTTATGGAAAGGCACTGTCCGCGATGATTTGAAGGGAATGTATGACAAAGACAGTCACCGGCTCAGCAGCAGTAATAAAGACGTGCAGGCAAAACAGGCAGCAGCCGGCGAAGGGCCGGACCAGGCGGGTTAGCCAAGGGGTAAACCGGATAGCGGGATCGCTAAAACCGGTTTACCCACAGCAGTCTATGCCTTTCGGCCGTTTTTGGCCACGCCGGTCATCAAGCCACGCATATAACCAAATGCAAACTGTGCACCGATCGTACTGTACCCCGGATGATCGTTGCTGTCGCCGGCCATGGTAGGTACGTGGTCCGGGCGGATCGGGCCGCGGAAACCGATGTCGTAATAGGCCTGCATCGCATCGTACATATCAATCATCCCCTCGTCATGGAACGTTTCAACAAAGTGGGTGCTGGGAAGCACACCGCTCAGGTCCTGCACGTTGCGGAAATGCACGAAGTGGATCACATCCCGTTTGCCGAATTCACGGATGAGGGCTGGAATATCCACCCCCATCAGCGCAAAATTACCCTGGCACATCGTAATCCCGTTGTACGGACTTTTCACAATATCCAGCATGCGCCTGAAATTGTCCGCGGTATTCATAATCCGCGAAATACCTCGTATGTTGTGCACCTGCGGGTCGTCGGGGTGCATGGCCAGCTTCATTTCAATTTTTTCCGCTTCCGGCACAACGGCGCGGAGAAAATATTCCAGGTTTTTCCACATGGTTTCCTTAGACACTTCCCCGTATTCCGTAAGGGGCTGATCCTTGACATCGTCGTAATTAAATGCCGTCATCAGCGCACCACCCCTGCCCTTCCGTTCGTTATCCGTCCGGGCCCAGCTGATCACCGGCATCCAATTGTAACAGATTACATCAATGCCCGCCCGCTTGAGGTTTTTCATGAAGGCAATGAAATTGTCGATTTCCTCATCACGGCCATCCAGCCCGAGCTTGGTTTTGGAACCCAGTGTGGGCGGCCCCTCCACCACGTTGAAATTCAGTCCGTGTTTTTCTTTCCACGCGTCTTTAACCGCCTTAATGGTTTCGTAATGCCAGGGTACGGCATTTTCAAGTCCGGCCACCCGTGGATTCACACCGGCTACCGCACCGAATACATTCAGCTGTTTGGCCAGCGTGACGCGCCGTTCATCCGGCCCCCAGAAATAGGCCTCGCTCATTTCCATCCCCGCGTCCTGTACGGTTTCCGAAAGCCGTTGCTGTGCTTTTGCGGATGGTAATGGTTGGGCAGCGTTTGCCAACCCGCCGCCCGAAGCCGCCAGGGCAGCCAATGCGGCTCCTTTCTTAATGAAATTCCTACGATTATCTTTCATGATGTTATTTCGTTAATTAAATTTTCGCGGCCGCTTCATGTGTCTCCACGCCGCGAGTTTAAGTTATTGGTTTCCGGTGCCACCACGATGCCAGTACCGACCCGGTGATGTTCATCAACGGACCGAAGACAGCGGGTGCGAGACCAACGGTGGCAATTTTTCCCATTTCCTTGGCGATTCCCGATGCCAGTCCGCCATTTTGCATACCTACCTCAATCGCAATGGTCCGGCAATCCTGCTCACTCAGCCTGAATAATCGCGCCACCCAATAGCCCAGTGTATATCCGGAGAGGTTATGCATAGACACTACCAGGATCAACAGCGGTCCGATGGTTAAGAGGCTGTCACGGCCCGCTGCCGTAATAATCACAATAATAACAGCAATGCCCGCCATCGAAACCAGGGGCATAATCCGGTTAATAATATTGGAATGATTACGCAACATCCGGTTTACCACTAATCCGAGTCCGATCGGAATAATGACCATTTTGAAAATATCCCACATCATGGCGAGCACATCCACCTCAATAAACGATCCGCCCAGCCAGCCCATAAGCAACGGCGTCATAAAAGGGGCCATAAGCGTTCCCAGGGACGTAACCGTTATGGACAGCGCCAGGTTACCCTTAGCCAGGTAGCAGATGACATTGGAAGCCATACCGCTCGGTGCACAGCCGATCAAAATAATTCCCGCGGCAATTTCAGGGGAAAAGTCCGTAAGGCTGGCGAGTGTGTACCCCATTAAGGGCATAATGGTAAACTGGCAGACGACACCAATGATCACGCCTTTGGGCATTTTCGCTACCCCTGCAAAGTCACGCACGCTCATGGAAGTCCCCATTCCGAACATAATCAACTGGATAAGCGGCGTAATCAAGGCCGCCAATGTGAACCCACGGAGCTCCAGAAAATAATCGGGATAATACAGCGCGGCGGTCACGGCGGCAAAAATCACGACCGTATACGAGAACCCCTTAAGCGACGCATAACCGCGTAAGCCGATGGCCAGCAAAACAAAAAATAAAATGAACAGCGGGCCGGCAGTGTCGATGTGCCCCATGAATGAACGTGCCACGGCCCAGCTTAATGAACAGGCCGCCGCAATAAGCAGGATGGTGTAAATGCGTTTTTGTATCATAATCGTTTTTTTATACCGGTAAGGGGTACCGGCGGTTATCCCAAATGTAATAAACATTTAGCGCCGGTACACCCTAAGTATAAAAAATACGTGGGAATCAATCCCTAACTCCAGGTACGGTCATGCGAACGCAGCTGATCCCATTCCGGTGTCGGCTGGAAATAGCTTTGATCTTCCTTGTGAAGGTGCTGTTTTACCACCTCATCATTGAGTTCAATTCCGAGTCCGGGTGCCTCCAACGGCACATTGGCGAATCCTTTTTCGATCAGCTTCCGGCCGTCCGTCGTAACCACGAGGTCTTCCCACCAGGGCACATCCACGGAATGGTGTTCCAATGAAAGGAAGTTCTCGGTCGCTGCCGCGCAATGTACGTTGGCCATGAACGATACCGGTGTGCCTGCCTGGTGCATGGCCATGGCGATACCGAATTCTTCCGCATAATCACCAATGCGTTTGGTTTCCAGCAGGCCACCCGAAGAAGCCAGGTCGGGATGGATCAGATCCACCGCACGCTCATGGATCAGCGGTTTGAAGTCCTTCAGCAGGTAGATGTCTTCTCCTGTAATCGTCGGTGTCTCAATGGCTTCGGTAATTGTCTTCCACTGCTCGGTGTATTGCCACGGTACCATGTCCTCAAACCAGGCCAGCCGGTACTTCTCAAGCGCTTTAGCCAGCCGGATGTTATTATTGAGGTCAAAGTGGCCGTAATGGTCGGTCGAAATGGGAATCTCATATCCGGTCAGATTCCGTACGTTTTCCACAATCTGCGCCAGTTCTTCCAACCCTTGCTCGGTAATCTGTACCTGCGTAAACGGGTGCATGCGGTTTGCGTAAGACATGTAATCATTGGCCCCCCATTGACTCAGGTTCCCCCGGTCATTTTCCCAGAATTTTCCGTTAACCACCGTGTCTTTCATCCCCCGGAGCTCCCCGATGGAAACATCCATCTTCAGCCAGGTATACCCTTGGTCCTTTACCCGGTATTCAATACGTTTACGCTGCTCTTCCGGTGATCCACCTTCCGGTGTATCCGCATAAAGCCTGACTTTGTCGCGGTACATGCCCCCGAGTAGCTGCCATGCCGGTACCCCGTATGCTTTACCAACGATGTCCCAGAGTGCCATCTCCACCCCGCACACACCACCCGCCTGGCGTGCCGGCCCGCCGAATTGCCTGATCTTTTTGAAGATCCGCTCTACATTACAGGGGTTTTCACCCAGAATGCGGCTCTTGAGAAACAGGGCATAACGCACATCCGCCCCATCCCGCACTTCGCCCAATCCATAGATCCCCTGATTGGTTTCAATACGGATAATGGCGGTACGGCCCATAACCGCGGTTACGCAGTAACGCAGGTCGGTAATCCGTAGGTCGGATGGTGCGGAGCTGCGGTTCACCCGGGAAGTCGTGTGAGCCAATGTATCCTCAATGGACATGCTCATAAATCCGCCGATGGCCAATCCGCCCATAGCGGCTTTTTTCAAAAAATCGCGCCGGGCATTGGTTGTATTTGGGTGGGCAAGTTCTGCCTGTATTTCCTGTACCCGCTGTTTTTCTTCTGTTTTGTTCTTTTCGATAATCTGTTGTAGGACGCGTTTCATAAATTAAATGTTAAATCAGTTAAGTTTTAAATATATTAATATCTCCTAAAATACATGGTTATTGATCCCAAAAGACACGGTTACCCAAGTTGTCTCCACCCATACGGCCGATGGCTTCCTGCACATTGGCGCTGTTCACCGAAACTTCCCGCAGGGGATACACCAACCGGTGGATAAAGCCATCGCCATTGGTTACTGAAGGGTCCTGTGACGGGAAATTAATCGGTGTCAAAGTCGGATAGCCGCTCCTGCGGAAATTCGCCCAGCCTTCCCCCCAATTCCTGAAAGAGCTCACCCAGTACTGTACATTTATCTGTTCCAGCGCCCTGGCGGGATCAAAGGCTATGTTCGGTTCGTTCAGGTAATCTTCCAGTTCGGACGGTGAGACATTCAGCGGCGTGCCGTATAAATCATCCTGCGCCATATGCGCTGCGATCGCATCGGCATAATAATCGGCGGGATCACCGGTACTGACATACCCCCGGTAATTGGCTTCCGCAAGGAGCAGCAGCGTCTGCGAGTAGCTGACCAGGTATTCCGGCGCATCGATTCGCATAACGGTCGCCCGGTTAAACTGGGAATACTTGAAAGCCGACCCGATCTTACCCGGGAAACCCGGTGCATCTTCAATCGCACTCTCATCGTAGCCATAAGGCATACCCTGTTGATCCTCCGGATTGGTATTGGCCGCTCCGGCCGTCGCCAGCGGATTCGATGGGTTTTCATATTTGACCGCAATCAACCGCAGCCGCGGATCGTGGTTGTTCCGGAGAAAGTTAACAAATGCTTCGCCCACATAATAATTAGCACGCTCACCCGCGAGCAACGCATTGGATGTGCTGTTCGTAAAGATCTCATTGAGCTGAATGTATGCATTGTCGGCATTGGAAACCATTACGCCACCCCTAGCGGGGTCTACCGCCTGCGCGACAAGCGATTCTGCGCGTGCTGCATCAATTTTGGTAAAGCGCATGCCAATGCGCAGCAGCAGCGAGTTTCCGAGCCGCTTCCATTGCTCAATATTGCCCCCGTAAAACAGGTCGGCCGCGCCGATCGTTCCCTGAGCGGGATCTAATGCATCCGTTGCGGTAATGTATTCCTGGATAATCGCATCGTAAACGACTTCCGATGCATCGTATTTAGGTAAAAAATTACCGTCGGTATAGCCTAACGCCGCTTCGGAATATGGCACATCGCCATACGTATCCACCAGCCGCTGAAAACAATACGCTTTCCAGATACGTGCCATGTGATGCAGATTGCTGGCCGCCGGATTCTCCCGGGTTTTGTTGATGACCTCCGTCAGGTACCGGATCGGGTCGGTGTACATCGTATTGAACAGCGCATTGGAATGCTGATCATTGATGATGTTCCGATTTCCGGCGGCAAGGACACCCCCATATGGGGTGTTGATGTGCTGTACAATCTCGCCTTCGTAGTGATAAGACGGTGCCGCAGATAACCGCTGTGCATTCGAAAATAAATACTCGGGATTCAGTTCATTAGCCAGCGATGGATTCGTGTTTATTTTTTCAAAATCCTTGTCGCAACTGATGTTAACGGACACCAGCAGCGCAACGATGATAAATGTTAGTTTCCTTTTCATGTTAATCAGATTTTGCTGCTAAAAATTGACATTCAAGTTCAGTCCGTACGTCCGGGTCGTTGGCAGTGCGTGGGTTTCCAGACCCGACCGCAGATCGGATGTCGAATACTGTACTTCCGGGTCCAGGTTATCAACGCGTTTACTGATAATCAATGGATTATTAATAAACAGATTGAGATTCAAGCCTTTGACAAAGAAGTTATCCCGCATAAACTTAGCGAAATCATATCCGATTGACAGCGTTCTCCAGCGGATGAAGCTGGCGTCGTACACAAAGGGGGTTGCCACGTTGGCCGACCGGTACTGACTATAAAACAGCTCGGCCTCCACCGGTGTGGCATTTGGTGATCCGTCCGAATTGACCCCTGGGAATACAACGCCCGTCTCGCGGCCAACAAGACTGTTCTTATGAAGCCCGTGGCGTGTCCAGTTGAAATTGGAATTCGAGATCATCTTATGGCCTGCCTTAAAATCAATCTGAGCGAACAGCCGGATTCCTTTATAGGTAAACGTATTCAACCAGCCTCCCGTATGGGGTGGAATCGCACTGCCATAGGTTACGATACTTCCCGGAAGGAACAGGCCGTTTGATGTAATGATCTCGCCCTGCTCGTTACGCAGGTAGTCCACTCCCCGCAGCGACGCCATGGGTAAGCCCACTTCATGGGATACCATCCCCACATACTCGCCGGTACCCACATCGAACCGCTGTTGGTTATCCGCCAACTGCAGCACTTCGCTGCGGTTCAACGCATAATTGAATGCGGTTTCCCAGGTAAACCGGTCGTTCTGTATGGGCGTAACACGCAGCAATACTTCGACCCCTTTATTGCGCAGTTTGCCCACATTGACCAGCGTCTGGCCGTATCCCGAGGCATTGGAAACATCCACATTGAGAATTTCGTCTTCAGTCAGCTTATTATACGCAGCTACGTCAAGGGACAGCCTGTTGTCAAACATCCGCACGTCAAGACCGACTTCCACCTCTTTTACGGTGAGCGGCCTTAAGAAGGCATTCGGGCTTACGTCGGAAGTGATGACACCCAAAGGCACACCGTTGAAGGAATTGTCTTCAATGTTGTAGTAAAGCGCGTTGGTATATGGATCCGTGTCGCCCCCCACCTCTGCATAAGAAGCCCGTAGCTTACCGAAATCAAGCCAGTTAGGCAATGTCTCAAACAATTGGCTAAAAACAAAGCTGGTGCTCACCGATGGATAGAAGGCACTGTTGGATGCCGGGTTCAGGGTAGAGAACCAGTCGTTCCGTCCGGTCAGGTTGAGGAATAACAGGTCGTTGAAGGAAAAATCAACGGTTCCGAATACGGAGTTTACCCGCTTATGCCAGTACGAATAATTCGGGTTTTTGATCTGGCCGTTGTCCACGGTATATAAATCACGGATAAAGAAATTCGTGACCGAGGTGCCCATGCGTTCCGATTGCTGGTCCATGGAATTGGCGCCGAATGTGGCATCCACACCCCAGACGCCGATCTCATGGTTCAGGCCTACCAGAAAGTCGAGGTTACGCTCCCGGAACGTACTGGTGTTCTGGAAATAGTTGCCGTTGAATCCGGTAGGAGCCACTGGCAGCATGGCTGTGCCCGTAGGCCGGTTGGCGTGGCGGACGCTGGTAAAAAAGTCCTGCCCGATGCGTCCCTGTACCCACACCCAAGGGGCGATATCGTAGCGAAGTGTCAGGTTGCCGAACAACCGGTCACGTTTCTGCGTTTCAAACCGTTCATAAATCGACCAATATGGGTTGGTCCGGTCCGTGAAGCGCGCAGGATTGATCTCATTGCCGGTTTCCGGATCTTTGTAGGCATTTTCCAGCCATTGCATGTCAACGCTGTTAGCCAATGTGTATACCGTCTGGTTCACGTTAAACGCCTGTTGATTGACCACCGGCGGATTGTCGTTGAATTCATTGGAATAGTTGGCATTGACCTGCGTCGACAGCTTCTCCGTCAGGTTATAATTCAACCCCAGGTTGATGATTTTCTTGTCAAATTCGGAATTCGGGACAATGCTGTTTGCATTGGTATTGGCAAACGACAGCCTGAAATTACCTTTTTCGTTGCCACCGGTGATCGCCAGCGAGTTGGTAAAGGTATTAGCCACCTGGTAAAAATCTTTCACCCGGTCTTTATAAGGTGCATAAGGGCGTTCCACACCATCGTGCTGCATGATCGGTGCCCCGTCGAACCGGGGACCGAAGCTCCACACCCCTGTTCTGCGCACATCTTCTACCGTTTTATTCCGGATACCGTATTCTCCCTGACCGAATTCATACTGGAAATCGGTGTAATCCAATGGCTGGTCAGCCTGGTAATTCAAGCTGTAGGAAATACCGATACCCTGCTGGTTACGGCCGGTTTTTGTGGTAATGATAATGGCACCGTCTTTCGCCCGGAATCCATACAATGCTGCAGCAGCGGCACCCTTCAACACGGTCATTGACGCTACGTCATCGGGATTGATACTTTGCAGTCCGTCGCCTAAATCCGTATTCAATTCACCGGCGTTTCCCCCGCCTGATGCATTGGCACCCCCCTGGGGCGCGTTATTGATCGGCACACCATTCACGACAATCAGCGGCGCATTATTGCCACCGAATGACGACTGTCCCCGCAACCGGATTTTGGATGATCCGCCCGGCCCGGTCGGTGCTGCCGACACATTTAATCCGGCCACCTTGCCCACCAGGCTATTGCCGACATTGGTTGTCCGGCTGCCCGTTAACTGGTCCGTATCCACCGACGAGGCAGAATACCCCAGCTGCCGGTTCTCCCGTTCGATTCCTAACGCAGTGACGATTACTTCGCCCAGTTCCCTCGAATCGCCCGTTAAAACCACGGAAATCTCACTGCGGGAATTTACCGGGATTTCCTGGGACTGGAACCCGACATAAGAAAATACCAGTACGGCATCCACCGGTACGGAAGTGAGTTCGAATTGGCCATTGTCGTTCGTAGCCGTTCCGTTGTTTGTCCCCTTCACGGTGACACTTACACCGCTTAGCGGCCGGCCATCGGCATCCCGGACCGCTCCGCGTACGGTGATGTCCTGCTGGACGTTTTTACGTCTTACTACAACCAGGTTATCATCCAATGCCCGGTATTCGAGGTTGGTGTTGGTTAGCAGCATATCCAATACCGTCAGTACCGGGGTGTCCTTTACCTGAATGGTGACCAGTTGTTCCAGTGAATGCCCATCCTCGCTGTACATCAGCCGAATCTTCCCGCGCTCCTCCAGCATCGGAAAAACCAGCTTCAGCTTGACGTCCTCAACAGCCAGGTCAATCTTCTCCCCCTGGGAATAGCTCTTGGCCGTCACATTCAACGTCAATAGAAGCGTCAAAAGGATTGCGTAGTTCAAGAAATAAAAAATTTGTTTAAACTGGTCAAAGAAGTGAGTACGAAGAACTTGTTTGCATAGTTCTCTTTTTTTCATAACTTTGGTTTTTATTGTTAGAAAATCGGATAAGGGTA
>NZ_JAMSLW010000022.1 GCF_024643285.1 Parapedobacter lycopersici | reverse complement strand
TCAGAGATCAGGTAGAACAGTGAGAGTGAGGTGCAGAAAAATTTGAGCTGAAGCTGAGGATGGCAACATCCATGATCACCTCGCCGCTGGTGGCGCCGGCCCGGGCCAAGGGCCTTCCGTCCATCTCCCGCCGGGGATCCTCCTTCGCCATCGTCTGCAGCGGTGGGAAGAAGATCAAGACCGACAAGCCCTACGGGATTGGAGGTGGCATGTCAGTCGATATTGATGCATCTGGCAGGAAGAGCACGGGGAAGGGTGTGTACCAATTCGTTGACAAGTACGGCGCAAACGTCGACGGCTACAG
>NZ_JAMSLW010000021.1 GCF_024643285.1 Parapedobacter lycopersici | reverse complement strand
GGGTTGTCCTTGCAGTAGGCCTCGAGCGGGTCGGAGGTCTCCTTGAGCTTGTCGCGCGCGTGGCTCGCCGCCGCGCTCAGCTCCTCCACCTCGTCCCACGCCGCCGCGCACTCGCCGCTCGCCGTGTCCTCCGCGCACGCCTCCTTCGCCTTGTCGATGCTCTCCGACATCTTGTCCGAGATGTCCGGCGGCGTCGCCGGCCCGCTCGCCCTCACCGCCGCGAACCCGCCGCGGCCAACACGGGGAAACACCACGCGTCCAGCTCCGGCGACCGGCCTAACGAGGGACGACGCCGCCGCCGCCGGGGTAGACAGGCCGACGTTGGTCAGCGTGGACGCCATGGCTGGCTGTTGATGCGGATTTCTGCGTGTGATGTGGGCGTTTGTAGCTG
>NZ_JAMSLW010000020.1 GCF_024643285.1 Parapedobacter lycopersici | reverse complement strand
GCTGCTTAATTAATCGATAACACACGGGTTTAATTCAGCAATAATCAGCACACACACAAACCACACTCATATGGGTGGTTTTTATTGTGGACTAATTAAGGTAGGTGACTCGCCGGCGGCGAGTGTTCGGTTGCTTCGTGACTTCACTTGCCGCACTTGCAGTCGGTGCAGGAGCAGCTGGTGCCGCACTTGCAGCCGCCGTTCTCCTCGCCGGCGGCGACCTCCTCGAAGTGGCTCTTCTCGGCTTCAACTATGACGACGCCATAGCTGGTACCTTTCTTCACGCACTGGCTCTTGTCAGCACAGTCGCAGTTGCCGCACTTGTCCGACATGGTCGAAGATTTAATTAGCTAAGTGAGTGATGAGTTAATCCCTTGTGTTGCTTATGCTTTC
>NZ_JAMSLW010000002.1 GCF_024643285.1 Parapedobacter lycopersici | reverse complement strand
CGTCAGTCCCGGAATCCGGTGATGGACCCCGGCATTGTGCATACCCGCGGTAACCCGGGGGTGTCCGGCACCCGGATCATAACATATCCTGTCCTTTAAAAACTGAGGTCCATGCGGATGCCGCAAGGGCATCATCCCCCGGCGAAGACAATACCGGAGCGGCCGTGCCGGTCTAACCTTTCCGGTCCTTACCCGGCCTGGTTATCCCGGCTTTGAACCGCGGCTTGAAGCCAAGCGGCTTAGCAGGTTGTTCCGAATCCTCCGGCGTTGCTGGTTTTTCTTTCGTTGTTTCTTTTTGTTGATCCTCTTCTTGCTGTTTTGGTGCAGCTTCTGGCTCCTCCGGTTTGGCAGTCGGCGTGACGCCCGCTTTAAACCGGGGCTTGAATCCAAGGGGTTTAGCTGGTGCAGCTGTTTTTTCAGTGGGGTTGCTGGCGACCGGCGTTGCCGCTGTTTCCGCTGTTGGTTCCTCGGGTTTGGCGGCAGGCGTGACACCCGCTTTAAACCGGGGCTTGAATCCCAAGGGCTTGGTTGGCGCCTCGGGTGTTTCGGAAGCTTCGCTAGTAGGTGTTTGTGTTTCCGCCGTTGCTTCCGGCTTTGGTTCTTCGGGCTTGGCAACAGGTGTGGTGCCGGGCTTGAACCGGGGTTTGAATCCCATCGGTTTTGCCGGGGCATCTGTTGTTCCGGGCGCATCTTTAGCAGGCGACGGTGTCGCAGTATCCGCTGTTGGTGTGCCGGTATTGGGGGGTGGTACTGCCCCTGCTTTGAAGCGAGGCTTGAAGCCAACGGGCTTTGCAGCAACCGTTCCCGGCGGCAGGGCTTTTTCGCTTTTGACAGCCGGAGCGGCAGCGACCACCGGTTCCGCATCCGTGGCAGCCGCTATTTCCGGAAGCAGGTAATCTTTCCGCAACCGGTTAAACCAGTATTTTTTGGTGTGGTCAAAGCTCTTCTCCCCCATTTTAACGTAATGCTCGCGGAATTCCCCATAGAGGTCCGGCTGGGCACGCCGCAGCTGTGCCAGGTCAATTTTTTTCTTTATAAAGAATTCCTCGAACGTCATTACGCCATATTATGATATACTGCCTGCACGTCGTCATCCTCCTCAATCTTGTCAATCAATTTAAGTACTTCCGCGGCATCTTCTTCCGAAACTTCGGTGCTGGTGAGGGCGATGCGCTCTAATTTGGCACTTTTGACTTCAATACCTTTTTCCTCGAGCAGGCGTTGCATGTTGCCAAAATCCTCGAATGATGTTTGTACGACAACAACGTCATTCCCTTCCTCGTCGGACTCCACATAGAGTTCCTCCAATCCGCCATCGATCAGTTCCAGCTCCAGCTCTTCGACATCGAGGGCCTCGGGAACGGCGAAACGGAAAACGGATTTGCGCTGAAAAATGAAATCGAGCGATCCTGTCTTTCCCAACGTACCTCCTGATTTGCTGAAATAACTGCGGATATTGGCTACGGTACGGTTGGTATTATCGGTAGCCGTTTCTATAAGAACCGGGACACCGTGCGGGCCATAGCCTTCATACACGTGTTCTTCATAGCCTTTCGCATCTTTATCGGATGCCCGTTTTATCGCCGCTTCAATGCGGTCCTTGGGCATGTTTACTGCCTTGGCATTCTGAATAGCCGTGCGCAGGCGGGAATTAGCTTCGGGGTTGGGTCCGCTTTCTTTGACGGCAATGGCAATTTCCTTCCCTAACCGGGTAAACTGCACGGCCATTTTTGCCCAACGTTTGAATTTCCGTTCTTTTCTAAATTCAAATGCTCTTCCCATTAGTTGTTTTTTTAAGGTTTACAATCATATCTGCTGTGATTTCGGCAAGTCCATACCGAGGGCTCCAATTCCAGTCGCGGCGCGCCTCCGCGTCGTTGATGCTACTGGGCCAGGTATCTGCAATGGCCTGCCGCGGGTCATTTTTTACATAGGTTATGGTAAAGTCCGGCAAGTGCCTACGGATCGCGCCGGCCAGCATGGCCGGGGAAAAACTGGTGCCGGTGATGTTGTAACTCGATCGGATGCAGATCTGGTCGGCCGGGGCATCCATCAGGGCCAGTGTGCCCCGGATGGCGTCATCCATATAGAGCATCGGCAGCGTGGTGTCTGCCGATAAAAAGCACGCATAGGTGTTGTGTTTCAATGCCTCATGAAAAATATGAACGGCATAATCCGTTGTACCGCCGCCCGGTGCGGCTTTCCAGCTGATGATGCCGGGATACCGGATGCTACGGACATCGACGCCAAAACGGTTATGATAATACTCGCAGATCCGTTCGCCCGCTAATTTGCTGATCCCATAAACCGTGGTCGGATCCATGGTACAATATTCGGGCGTGTCCGTTTTTGGTGAATGTGGCCCGAAGACGGCAATGGAACTGGGCCAGAAGACTTTTTTGACTGCATATTCCATGGACAGATCGAGCACATTCAGCAGGCCGTTTATGTTAAGGTCCCAGGCCTGGCGTGGATGCTGTTCTCCGGTAGCAGAAAGTACCGCGGCAAGCAGGTAGACTTGCGTAGGGCGGTACTGCGTGAACAGCAGGTGCAGCGCTTTCCGGTCTAATACATCGATCAGCTCAAAGGGTGTGTCACCGGCTACCGATTGCGGTTTCCGTATATCGGAAGCCACAACCTGTGCCTGCCCATATTTTTTACGTAATGCGGCAACCAATTCGGTACCGATTTGGCCATTAGAACCCAGGATGATGATGCGTTCTGCCATTGCATGCAAACTTAGCAAAATGGCGGTATTATTTTATTACTTTTTTGCCAATACGAAGCTTCGCCGGATGGTCTTTCGCATTCCCTCGCTATTGTAAACCTCAATCAGGGCAATGTATATCCCCATGGACAGTGGCCGATGGGTATCCGAGCGGCCGTCCCAGGTAACGGTACCCCGGGTTGCCAAGCTTTGGTTGCGCTGCAGGCGTCTCACCAGTCGCCCCTTGTCATCGTAGATGGAGATACTGGCCATAATGCCCGGTTCCGGAAAATGGTAGTTAATTTCCAGGATATCCTCAAACCCATCGCCATCAGGCGAGAAGGTTTTGGAGGTCAGGTATACACCCGATGCTCCTTCCATCTGCATACCCTGTGAGTTGCGGTAACCGGGTGTGGCGCCGCCTACGGAAGTAGCGGCTGAGTGAAAATTCCCCGGAGCATTGGTCGCAACATCGAATTGTTTTCGCTCCAGGGAGATTCCCTTTGGGTTGTCAATAAAGGGAGCATGCATGGATGCACGGTACGCGAGACTGTCTATTGTCTGGCCGTGACTGACCAGCAGCGCCGTGCCGGAATCGTTATTGAAACGCGGTAACGAGGCCATTTGGATAAAGGCGCGCCGGTCAGCATCGGGATAATGTGCCTGTACGGTATGTGGTTGCGATGTCAGCACTTTATACTCCATGGGATGAAAAAGCAACTGACTTTCGCTGATCTGCCGATGCCCGGTGACCTTGCCCTTATTTACGTGCGCGAGATAGAACTGCTGCAGGTCCACCGTTTTGGAGGAATGATTATAAATCTCGACAAAATCCACACCGTCCATTTCCACCCCTTCCATTGCTTTGCTTTTTGGATTAAAGAGCATTTCGTTGATCAGGATATCGTTGGTCGCCGCGGTGTCCGGAAGGAAAAACACGTAGCTGAAGTCCGCTGATAACCCGGCGCAATTGGCGACATCTGCAGCCGTAAGTGTATATTCCCTGCCCGCCGGAAATGCGCGGTCATAGTGAAGCAATACGTGGCGCGAACCGATGACCTGTACGCGCTTGGGCGAACCTATGCCATGGGTTAACCAATAACGGTCCGGTGATACAGCAACTGTGGTATCCAGGGCTTGTGTGTAGGCGAGCAACAGCTGCCTGCCATTTCGAACCTCAACATCAAGCAACTTGAAATCAATGTTAAACGCTGGATCGTGTACGGCGTTCCGGGTACCGGGTGTGCCGCCCCGTTCATCCGCGCTGGCGGTCCAGTTATCACCGGCCAGACAACGCTCCAGCGGGCTGATGCGTTCGAGGCTCCATCCGCCGCGTCCTTTCTTGCTGTCGTGGTACCAGGAAGGATCGTAGATTACCTGGTTAACGATCGTCCCGTACGCGTCTTTCAACGTGAGTGTGGTACCCGTGTTAACCAGCGACGGCCATGGGGTGAGTCCTATTGTATGGCCATAAGGATCAAAAACAGCCGTATCGGACACAGAACAGAGTAGGAGGTAACCGTGTGGCGTGATTTTTCCTTTTGGAATCACGCCGGAGCGGGTCTTGCTTGTAAATGTCCAGCCGTCGAGTACAATTGTTTCATCCGTCGTATTGTACAATTCCACGTATTCCAGCGGCGGCAGTCCCGCCGCTCCCTTGGGATTAGCCATTAGTTCATTGATGATCACCGCATGGGGCTTGGTAGGCGGAACGCTGCCGGTGGTGTCGGGTATCGTGTCGGAAACGGGACCGGCGGGCTTAATCAGCAGGTAATCCAGCACATAGTCTGCCCGGCGGGTTTTGGAAAAGTGCGCGAGATATCCGGCATACGCCGTGTCGATGAAGGTAAGGTCCGTGGAGATAACTTTGGTGCCTTTTGGCGTGATAGGTGCAAAGATCCCGCTATCGTATTCATCGGCCAGGATCTGCCAACGCCCTGATTGGCCGTATATGATCCGGATCCGGGCACGGAAGCGGTCGCCACGATTGGGGATGGAATCACTTTGGAATATACGGGAGCGTGAATCACCGCGCTGCTGCCAGATGTGGTAGACATGCTTCCCCTTTGCGCCGTCGACCTGCACGTGATAACCGTCGTGATGATCCGGTAAAGTGTCCGACATGGCCAGGTACAGCCGTACATAATTACCCGCGGAAAGCGGACCGTCGACCTGTATCCCCGTTTCCCAGACCGTGTTGTTCAGGCGACCGCTGGATACGGCGAGGAATCCCGGCGAGGCAGCCTCCTCCGTTAATTTCAGCCGCTCGCTAACGACACGGAATGTGGCGGTGTCGCCGTACCAATGAGACAGCAATCCGGCGGAAAAATCATCGTAAAAGACCGCGCTATCCGTCTGGTCGGGCCGCAGTTTGTTTTCGGCCGGCTGAAGCGGACCGGTTATGTCGATGGCAGTGGTATCGATGGAAAAATCGTCGAAGTAAAATTGATCGGCGTTGGTATCGGTAAACCGGCAGTGGAAACCAAAAAAAGACGTGTGCATGACGGCTGTATCTCTTACGGTACCTGCGGTGATCAGCTGGCCCTGGTCGACCCCGAGCTGTAATTCCCAGTCGCCCGCCGCGTCCCGGATTACCTTAATCCGGTCGTTAATATTCGCCGGGTCCGAACGTTCAATGGGTGGACTGCTGAGCAGCAGCCGGGTATTTTCCCCCTCCTGAAGGTATAAGTGATACCGGTCTGCCGGGCCATTTTCCCCAATCTGTATGAAATAGCCATTTAATGGGGCGGTCAGTGTATCGTTATCGGCTATGAGATAAATGCGCAGCTGATTGGCTGGCGATGGGTTAAATCCCATCCGGATGCCGATTTCCCATCGAACACCGGTTGCGAGTTTATTTTCGGTACTGATGTAGGTCGAATTGATAGTTTGGCTCTGGAGCTGTGCGTCCGCGTTGATGCCAAAAGCGAAGGTATGTCCACGCCATTGGAGGTTGCCGGGGTATTGATCCGAAGAAAAGTCTTCGTGGACTTGGGCGAGCACCAATGCCGGAAAGATGCAGCACCATAGAAACAGGCTGTTTTTCATAGGTTTAGGTTTAAGTGGTGCCTCAGGGGAATATTACAATTCCGTGTTGGAAAATGAGGCTAAACTTCGTATGTTTGACGGCTAAAAATAATAATTTTATACGTAAAAATTCATTCACAAAAACAAAGCAAAAATGAGAGTGGCAGTAGTCGGCGCGACCGGACTGGTTGGTTCGGAAATGTTAAAAGTGTTAGCGGCGCGCAATTTTCCCGTAACAGAATTGATTCCGGTAGCTTCAGAGCGGAGCAAGGGTAAGGAAATCGAATTCAAGGGGAAGCAATATAAGGTGGTTACACCCGACGAAGCCATTGCCCTGAAGCCCGACGTGGCATTGTTTTCGGCAGGGGGAAGCACGTCGCTTGAAGAGGCGCCGAAATTCGCTGCTGCCGGTGTGACCGTGATCGACAACTCCTCTGCCTGGCGGATGGACCCGACCAAACGGCTGGTAGTACCGGAGGTTAATGCAGATGTATTGTCGGCTGACGACAAAATTATTGCAAACCCCAACTGTTCAACAATACAGATGGTTGTGGTGCTGAAACCGCTTCACGACCGTTATGGCATAAAGCGGGTTGTTGTATCGACGTACCAGTCGGTCACAGGTACCGGGGTTAAGGCCGTGAAACAGCTGAATGATGAACGTGCGGGCTTAGACGGGGAAAAAGCATACCCTTACCCGATTGATTTGAACGTTATTCCTCACATTGATGTGTTCCAGGACAACGGATACACGAAGGAGGAAATGAAGATGATCCAGGAAACGAACAAGATCATGGGAGATGACCACATACGGGTTACCGCGACTACTGTACGCATTCCGGTTATTGGCGGGCACTCCGAGGCAGTTAATATTGAATTTGAACAGGATTTCGACCTGGATGAAGTCCGTACCCTGTTGGCTGATCAACCCGGTATTGTGGTGGTAGACGACCCGGCGAACCTGAAGTACCCCATGCCAAAGGATGCCCACGGGAAAGACGAAGTGTTTGTGGGGCGTATCCGTCGGGATGAGAGCCAGGCAAATACGGTGAACCTGTGGATTGTGGCAGATAATTTACGGAAAGGGGCGGCCACCAATGCGGTTCAGATCGCGGAAGCGTTGCTGAAAAAGCAGCTGCTCTAACGTTTCAACGAATAAAGAAGGCGGCCCCGGGCCGCTTTTTTTGTGTATTAAGCGCACCTGACGGATTTGAAGACGTAAACTATTTTAGCTAAGTTTGTTTCACCACCAATGGTAAAAGAAGACCATTTTGCTGAACAGGGGAACAGGCGGGTCCGTGAACTAATTTTTAATTGCAGTCGATTAGCGGGGTAATTCACTTTTGGGTGTAAGTCCCATTATTTTGCTTGAAAAAGCGAATTTATCTAAGTTTGCAGATCGTTTGCGCGGAATCAACATGAAAAAGAAAACGGAGAGCAGAAAGGAACGGATAATGAGGGAAGCATTGGTGCTGTTCGCCGAAATTGGTTATGCAGATACTTCCACCAAAGCCATCGCACAACGTGCAGAGGTGTCGGAAGCGCTTATTTTCAAGCATTTCGGCAATAAGGACAACCTGCTGTTTCATTTAATCAAGTCGGGATACCGCCGCGTACTGGCTCATCATAAGGGCATGATGACCTATAAAAGTGCAAAAAGCTTCCTGCGCAGCATGATTAATCTGCCGGTGGAGCTGGTCAATGAGGAGCCGTTGTTCTGGAAGCTGCAGGAACGTTTATCGCACCATGAGTTTTCCAGGCAGCAGCATGAGTTGTTTATGAAGCCGGTGTATCCCATTATTAAGAAAGCTTTTTCAGAATTGGGATATGAATATCCTGAACTGGAAACCCAGCTTCTCTTGCTCATTATTGAGGCGCTTTGGAAGAAAGAAGCCAACGACGAATTGGGGAATACGGCGGAACTAAACAAGTTTTTGGAATCCAGATACGGGCTTTGATCCAGATAGTAGACTTTTCATTAGCTCATCCTGGGCGTCCCCGGTATTATTTTTGTATATGCATGTAATTATGCTTAAAAAAGCGGTATTAGCAGTTGTTTTCAGTATAACGGTATCCATTGCTGCGTTTGCCCAGCAGCGCGAAAAGTTTATCCCCTTTATTAATTCCCAACATGCCTGGGTAGACTCGGTATTTAATGCCCTGAGTAACCGCGAAAAGGTGGCCCAGCTGTTTATGGTCCGGGCGCATAGCGACCTTGGTCCGAAGTATATCGATTCGGTGGCGGGCGTGGTGCAGCGCGAGCAGTTAGGTGGCATTGTCTTGTTTCAGGGCGGTCCGATCCGGCACGCACAGGTGATTAACCGTTACCAACGGCTATCCAAAGTACCCTTATTTGTCGCGTTGGATGGCGAGTGGGGCCTGGGTATGCGCCTGCCGGACTCGACGGTTTCGTTCCCTTACCAAATGGCGCTGGGTGCCATACAGAATGAGGCGTTGATTTACCAGATGGGACGGGAAATTGCCCGTGACTTTAAGCGTTTGGGACTGAATATCAACTTTGCCCCGGTTGTTGATATCAATAACAATCCGCGGAACCCGGTCATTAATTTCCGTTCGTTCGGTGAAGATAAACAGAATGTAACGCGCAAGGGACTTGCCTATATGCGGGGGATGATGGACGAGGGGATCATGGTGTCGTTAAAGCATTTCCCCGGCCACGGGGATACGGACGTGGATTCACATCACGACCTTCCCCGGCTTAATTTCACCGCGGGACGGCTCGATTCGCTGGAGATGTATCCGTTCAGGGAATTAATCAAGGCCGGGACATCGGGCGTTATGATTGCGCACATGAACATCCCCAGCCTGGATAATACCCCCAATCTCCCCTCTTCACTTTCCAAACACATCGTGACCGACATACTTAAAAAGCGGCTCGGCTTCGACGGATTGATCTTTACCGATGCGATGGACATGCAGGGCGTGGTGAAGCACTTCCGCAACGGTGAGGCGGATGTACGTGCCATTATTGCCGGCAACGATGTGCTGGAGCTTTCGCTGAACAGCGCACGTGCAATTGACCTGGTATTGCAGGCCATTAAGCAGCAGCGCCTTTCGCAGCAGGATATTGATGCACGGGTAAAAAAAATACTGGCCGCAAAGTACTGGCTGGGCCTGGATAACAGGCGCGAAGTGGTATATGCCAATCTTTACGAAGACCTGAACCGGCCGCAGTTACGGTTGCTTAATCAACGGCTGGCCGACGCCTCCGTAACGTTGCTGAAAAGCGACTACACGATCAACTCGCTGGATTATTCCAAACGTACGGCCATTATTGGCATCGGTGATCCGGAACTGTCTGAATTCCAGCAACAGCTGGGACGGCGTTTTGACAATCATTTATACTTTATGTTGTCGGCCGATGCGTCTGCCGATGATGTCGCGGCCGTGTCCAGTGAATTAAAAGGATATAGCCAGGTGATCGTGGCGCTCCATGACAAACGGGTACGACCCCGGAATACGTTGAACTACAACGGTACCGTACGCCTATTCATCAATGAACTGGCCAATATGAACAGCGTGTTCTGTGTGTTTGCCAACCCGTATGCGCTGGCGGGATTGCCGGGTGTGGAACAGGCCAAGTCGATCCTGATCTGCTATCAGAACGATAAGGTTATGCAGCGTGCAGCGGCCAAGGTGGTGCTGCGGCAGCTGAACCCATCGGGCCGCCTTCCGGTAACCGTGAACTCGTTCTTCCGTTATGGCGACGGGAAATAGCGCTATTGCAGCGCGACCAGCTGGGTATTCGACGGAAGGCTCTCGTTTTTCAACCGATCAATTGCCGTAACCACATACGTATATTGCGCACCGTTTCGGATCAGGTTATCGGCGTAGGATAGCTGTGTGCTGTCGTAGCTGATGTGCAGGATATTCCGGGGATTGCTTAAGTCGGGTGTCTCGCCCTGGTTAAACCGGTAGATGACGTACCCGTAGGCCTGTTCGCCGTCGGCGGCCGCTTTCGGGGGTTGCCAGTGCAGAATAACGGCCGCTTGGTTGGCCATGGCGCGGGCTTCCAGGGCTGTCGGCGCTTCCGGTGCAATGCTGTCGAGCCATGGCATCTGCGGAGGAAGGGCCTTATACCGGTACAGGTTATATTGCAGTGAATCCCGGAGGCCGACAATGTTGTTTGTCAGGTGTTTAGAGCTGTAGTAAACGCTGCCCTGTATGGCCGGGTTTTTCCGGGCGTAACGTACCTGGTTGGGCAGCTGGCTGCGACTCTGCCAGCCGGCTCCGTTTTCACTGGCCCGGTAGGCGGCATGTCCGACGTAAAAATGCCGGCCATTGGCGTGCTGCGCCCACCAGTCTACCAATAACTCATAGGGGGCCAGGCGATGGCCGAAAGGAAAGTAAAGCTGGGGGTTGATGTAGTCGACCCACCCCGCTTCCAGCCAGGTCAGTGCATCGGCATAGAGTTGGCGGTAACCGCTTAGGCCGCTGGTCTGCGATCCGCGCGGATGGTCTTTTTTATTGTCCCATATTCCAAAAGGGCTGATGCCAAACTTAACGTATTGTTTTGCCGCATGAATGCTGTCTGATAGCGGCCCGACAAGCAGATTGACATTATTCCGGCGCCAGTCGGCAATGTTATGCATGCCATTCGGATAACGCCGGAACGTCTCCGTGTCCGGGATTTGTGCATTACCGGTCGGATAAGGATAAAAGTAATCGTCAAGGTGGATGCCATCGACATCGTAATTCCTGACCACATCCATAATAACGCTGATTATATAAGCACGGACTTCCGGAATACCGGGGTTGAACAGTTTTTTTCCGCCGTAGGTAAAAAACCACTCCGGCTTCCGCCGCGTAATGTGATCGGCGGCGGTATTTGCACTTACCAGATCGAAGGTGGCCCGATACGGATTAAACCATGCGTGGAGCTCCATCCCCCGCTTATGAGCTTCTTCAATTGCAAATTCGAGCGGGTCATAGAACGGGGATGGTGCCTGCCCTGGCTTGCCCGAAAGAAAGCGGCTCCAGGGCTCCCTGCTTTTTGCATAAAAAGCATCGGCTGTTGGCCGGACCTGCAGGATGATGGCATTGATACCCGCACGCTGGTGATTATCCAGGATTTCGATAAGTTCCCGTTTTTGCTGCTCGGCGCCTATGCCCGCTGCTGACGGCCAGTCGATATTGACCACGGTAGCAATCCATACACCCCGGAACTCTCGCTTAGGCAGCCGGTCGTCGATAGCAGGGGGTCTGGCGGAAAGCGTATTGGTATACGCATGAAGGGCGAAAAAAGCAAAAAAAACGAAAACTGGAATTCGACGGAAATTACGCATAGCATTACATGGGTGCACAGGGGCTAAAGATAGGAACATTCTCGTATTATTCCATCAGCCCGATGCCTAACCGCCGGTAATTCATCCCTGATGCTGTACATAAGCAGCAGAAAAGGCATAACTTTGCCTGATCCCAATGTACCTATTTATATGATGAAAGAGCAAATTTCCATAGTTGATATGTTCAAGATCGGCATCGGGCCCTCAAGTTCGCATACACTGGGGCCCTGGCGCGCGGCTCAGCGGTTTGCCGCGGGCCTGGCGCAGCGGGGTATACTGATGGACACCGAATCCGTGAAGATATTGCTTTATGGTTCGCTGGCCAAAACAGGCATCGGCCACGGCACGGACATCGCGGTTTTACTTGGCCTAAGTGGCGACGATCCCGTTACCTTTCCCGTAGACGACGTACAGTCCAAGGCCGACCGGATCAAACAGCACCGGCTGCTGCTCCTTGGGGGCACACACGAGATCCCATTTGAATATGCAGCAGACCTCATGCTGCTGTATGCAGAAAGCCTGCCGTTTCATCCCAATGCGGTAACGTTCCAGGCACTACTGGCCGGAGGCAAGGCCATCAGTGAAACGTATTATTCCATTGGCGGCGGATTTGTCGTACAGGAGGGGAATGAGGCACAGGTAACGGAAGAAGTAGACCTGCCCTTCCCTGTGCAAAGTGCGCATGACCTGCTGGGCTGGTGTATCCGGACGGGACTGTCGATTTCCGAACTGGTGCTGGAAAATGAGCAGGCCTGGCGCCCTGAAGCGGAAACGAACGAACGCGTGCGTCAGCTGTTTACGGTGATCCGTACGTGCATATACCGGGGCTGCCACACCGAGGGTACCCTGCCGGGTGGACTTGGTGTCGCCCGCCGGGCACATCAGCTCAATAAAAAATTGATGGCCGGACGGACATACCATGATTATGACAGCTGGATAGCCGCCATTCGCGCAGGGGGTAATCGGTTTCCGTATATCCTGGACTGGGTAAGCTGTTTTGCATTGGCGGTAAACGAAGAGAACGCGGCTTTCGGACGAGTGGTAACGGCACCGACAAATGGTGCAGCAGGCGTTATTCCCGCCGTGCTGCATTATTTTATTGCGTTCCACGACGGGCTGGACGAAGCGAAGATCAGGCAGTTTATTGCAGTTGCTTCGGAGATTGGCAGTATATTTAAAAAGGGGGCTACAATTTCCGCGGCTATGGGTGGCTGTCAGGCTGAAATCGGCGTTTCGGCTGCCATGGCAGCGGGGGCACTTGCGGAATGCCTTGGCGGTTCGCAACGGCAAGTGCTGATGGCTGCGGAGATAGCCATGGAGCATCACCTGGGCCTCACCTGTGATCCGATCGGTGGCCTGGTGCAAATACCCTGTATTGAGCGTAATACCATGGGCGCTGTTAAGGCCATTACCGCTGCGCAGCTGGCGCTCCAATCCAATCCGGATAAAGCGAAGGTCAGCCTGGATACGGTGGTGAAGACCATGTGGGAGACCGCCCAGGACATGCACGTTAAATACAAGGAAACCGCGGATGGCGGCCTCGCTGTCCAGCTTCCGCTCAGCCTTCCGGAATGCTGATGATTAATTGCTGCTGAATTGCACCTTATTTATGGTGCTTTCATCTTTTTTCTTTTACTTTGTGTATGCCGCTTTTCATCAGTTCCGTCGCATCTGGCAGCAATGGTAATTGCTATTATATTGGCAATGAACAGGATGCTGTTTTGGTGGATGCCGGAATTTCCTGTCGGGAAACCGAACGCCGCATGGCGAGGCAGGGGTTATCCATGCAACGGGTGAAAGCGATATTTGTTTCGCATGAACACAGCGATCACATCAGGGGCCTGAGTGTACTGGCCAATAAATACCAATTACCGGTCTTTCTTTCCGCGGGTACCCGGAGCGCATGCAGATTGGCTATTCCGGAACGCCTCCTGTTTCCAATAACCGACCAACAAACCGTTACCATTGGCGGATTGCAGGTGGCGGCTTTCCGTAAATACCATGATGCAGCTGATCCATATAGCTTTGTGATCGACCATTCGGGGACTTCAGTCGGGGTTTTTACCGATATCGGCCGTGTATGTGAACAGGTAATTGCGCGTTTTGCACAGTGTGATGCGGCTTTTCTCGAAACCAATTATGATGAGGAACTGTTAATGGGGGGACGGTACCCATATTTCCTCAAACAGCGTATCCGCGGCGGATATGGGCATTTGTCCAATACGGAGGCGCTGGACTTATTTGTCAATTACCGTTCGGCGCGGCTTACCCATGTATTTCTTTCCCATCTTTCACGGGACAACAATGATCCGGAGTTAGTGACTACGCTTTTTAACCGGCATTGTGAAGAAACGACGGTTGTCCTGGCCGGCCGTTATGCCGAAACACCGGTTTATCAGATCGGAGGCGGCGCGGATGGGGTGATCCCTTTCCCGGCCACTACGTTAGCGGAGCCGGTGGCCGGGGATGCCGCATATATGAAATAGTTTCCGTATACGGAAGACCACATTATACACGTTTACCACTACTATTAATTACATCGCTATGGGCACACACTTTCTCACACGGCTGGTGAAATGTATTTTACCATCAGGGGTACTGGCGGCTTTTTTGCTGCTTATTGCTTGTACAAAAGAACCGGATTCGGGTACCGGCCCCGTGGGCGCGGTAACCAACAGCGAGGTGAACCAGTGGGTCGCCGATAGCATGCGGTATTGGTATTACTGGAACAACGCTATCCCCGGTGACGAACAGCTCAACTTTGACCAGGACCCGGCTGTTTTTTTTGAGCGCCTGCTTAACAGGCCAACGGACCGTTTTTCATGGATACAGAATATCCGTGAGTTGAAGGGCGAATTATCGGGAATTATCAAGACCAGTGGGTTGGGGTATGGCTTTTTTGGTATCAATAAAGGTAATGGGCTTATTGCAGGCCTTGCTGTCCGCTATGTATTGAAAGGGTCGCCTGCCGATATGGCTGGCATTAAGCGGGGCGACCTGTTTGTTGAGCTGGATGGCCAGGAGATGCCGGTTGATGCGGACGGATATGTACAGGGTATTGACGCACTGCAGGGCAGCGATCCGTTTACACTCACGAAAGCGGTGCTGGACGGCGACGGTAATATTGTGAATACGGGTGAAACCGTGGGGCTGACTCCCGTTGAAGGGTTCCGCGAATCCGCCATTCTTCTGGATACTGTACTGACCGCTGAAAACGGGACGAAGGTCGGCTATTTATTTTACAATCGGTTTTTGGCAACACAGGCACAGGAGCTCGTAGATGCCTTTGTTAAGTTTAAGCAAGCCGGCGTACAGGAGCTGATCGTTGACGAGCGTTACAACAGCGGAGGTGCCCTCGCCATTGCCGGCCTTTTATCCGCATTGATTCATCGGGATTTTGACATTAGCAGTCCGTTTATCCGGATGGACTTTAACAGCGGGCTAAAGGACGCCGAATATACCTACGGGGATCTGTTCGGTGCCGAAAACAACGACCTGGTCCAGTCACTGAATCTGGGGCTTGGCCGTGTGTTTATCCTGGCAACGTCCAGTTCGGCTTCGGCAAGCGAACTGCTGATTAATAACCTTCGGCCCTTTCTGGGCAATGCGAATGTCATCCACATCGGCGGTACCACGGTTGGTAAAGATGAGGCATCCTACACGATTGAAAATACCGATCCCCGGTTTGCCGACAGCTGGGGCATACAGCCGATTGTGCTTAAATATCAGAATAAAAACGGCGAAGGCGGATTCACAGATGGGCTGACCCCACAGTACGCCGTTGCGGAAGAAAGTGTAGCCCTCCAGCCTATCGGATCAAAGGCCGACCCGTTATTGGGAACAGCCCTCGGCATTATTGACCCGGGTATGCGGGCAAGGCTGGATATGCAGATGAGTATCCGCCGCGCCCGTTCGGGCAGCCGCTTCAAGGAACTGCCGGGCGGAGGACAGGACATGTCCGATGCGCAGCCACTGGACGTAACCGAGCTCTTAAAAGGGAAGAAACCGGTATTGCGTTAGGTGGTAACGGGTGCTCGTCATTCCATGCCAAATAAATCAGCGATCTGTGTCCTGAGGCGATCTTTTACCTCGTTGATATCCACAGGATGCCCCAGCTCCCGGGCAAGGGAGGTAACGTCTTTGTCGTCAATGCCGCAGGGAACGATGTGATTGAAGTACGCCAAATCGGTATTCACATTAAAGGCAAACCCGTGCATGGTTACCCAGCGGCTGGCACGTACACCCAATGCACAGATTTTCCGTGCACGCTCGTTATCGGCATCAAGCCACACGCCGGTATACCCGGGATAGCGTTCCCCGGCGATGCCATATCCGGCCAGGGTACGGATAACGGCCTCTTCGAGTGTTCGTAAATACAGGTGGATGTCCGTAAAAAAATTATCCAGGTCCAAAATCGGGTAGCCCACAATTTGTCCGGGGCCGTGGTAGGTAATGTCTCCTCCACGGTTAATTTTATAATAGGTCGCTTGTTTTTGCTCAAGTTCCCTGTCATCCAGCAACAAATTCTCCGCTTTTCCGCTCTTCCCCAGTGTATACACGTGCGGATGTTCGGTAAAAATCAGGTAATTATGTGTGGGGTGTGCCGTGCCGTTTATCCGGTTTTCGGTTTTCTGCCCGACAACACCGGCAAATAGCGCCTCCTGGCGGTCCCAGGCTGCCTGGTAATCCACAAGACCCCAATCTTCAAAAATGACTTTTTTATTCATCTGTTGACTTGGCAGCTATCGGCAATCGGCAAGCTGTCATTAGCTAATATAGCAAATTATCGTACGGATACCGCGTAGTGTGTATTTCAACCACGGTGTCATATAGCAACCGCCGGAATTCTTCAATGTTCGTTCGGTCGGTGGCCGAAATAAACACAGCCGGACTGTTATGGCGGGCCATCCAGCTGCTTTTGAAATCAGCCAGTGTCATCGGCTCTACCTGCTCAGCTGCATCCTCCCCCGGTTTCGGTTCCGGCACAGGCTGATAGGCATCTATTTTATTAAACACGGTAATGGTCGGTTTGTCCAGCGCACCCAGGTCTTTCAGTGTTTCATTTACTGCGCGGATATGGTCTTCAAAGCTTGAATGGGAGATATCCACCACGTGGATGAGGATGTCGGCTTCCCTTACCTCATCGAGCGTCGACTTAAAGCATTCGACCAGGTGGTGGGGCAGTTTCCGGATAAACCCAACCGTATCGGATAGCAGGAAGGGCAGGTTGTCGATGACGACTTTACGCACGGTGGTATCGAGTGTAGCAAAGAGTTTATTCTCGGCGAATACATCCGATTTGGATATCATGTTCATGATGGTTGACTTCCCCACGTTTGTATAGCCAACCAGGGCCACGCGAATGAGCTGCCCGCGGTTTTTGCGTTGGGTCTCATTCTGCCTGTCAATGGACTTAAGGCGTTCTTTAAGCAGGGAAATCTTGTTCAGGATCATCCGGCGGTCACTTTCAATCTGGCTTTCCCCCGGACCCCGCATTCCGATCCCCCCACGCTGGCGCTCCAGGTGCGTCCACATGCGGGTAAGCCGGGGCAGCAGGTACTGCAACTGGGCCAGCTCGACCTGCGTTTTGGCCTGTGCCGATTTTGCCCGGCGGGCAAAAATATCCAGGATGAGGTTGCTGCGGTCCAGTATCTTGACGCCGAGTGCTTTTTCAATGTTGCGCAACTGGGAAGGGGAAAGCTCGTCGTCAAAAACGACAATGTCGATTTCCTCAGCAGCAACATAGGATTTAATCTCATCCAGTTTGCCCGTGCCCACAAACGTGGCGCGGTCTGGATGTGTCAGTTTCTGGGTAAATATATTTTTTACCACCCCACCGGCGGTATCGACCAAAAAAGCAAGCTCCTCCAGGTATTCCTGCTCTTTCTCTTCGCGCTCATCGGGCAAAATAATGCCGACCAGCACGGCGGTTTCGGGTTGTATGGCGGTGTCAAAAATTTTTCTCTTGGCCATGAATAATAAACATAATCGTTAAAAAATAATCAAAATGGCGCTTATCACAAGCGGCAGCTGTACAAGGGAGTAGTGAACGATTACATGGCAATTATAGATATAAACAAGAGACAAAGATAACTGTTTTCCGGCGTTTTGCCAATCTGCATCAACCCCTTCTCGCCAGTTCAGCACAAAAAAGTGCAGCCGATACCGCCACGTTAAGCGATTCTGCTCCGCCGACACGGGGAATGGTAACCCGATGCCCGACGTGGGCCAGTACGGCGGCACTGATCCCGTTGCCTTCGTTGCCCAGCACAATCAGCCCTTCACCGGAAAAAGCAGCCTCATATAGGGATACTCCGTCCAGCACGGCCCCGAATACAGGTACGGTGGCGTTGGCGGCCAGCCGCTCGATGTCGGTATAGTATATGCGCATGCGGGCCAGCGACCCCATACTGGCCTGCACAACTTTGGGATTATATACATCTACGGTATCCAATGAACAGATCAGCTGGTTAAAACCGAACCATTCTGCCGTACGGATAATGGTGCCTAAGTTACCCGGATCCTGTACCCCGTCCAATACCAGGTGGAACTGGCTGCGGAGCTGGCCGGGGTCAAGCGATATTTCTTTGGGAATTTCCACCAGTCCCAATGCCCCCTGTGGGGTTTTCAGTGCACTTATGCGGTTAAGTTCCTGTTCACTGATCTCCTCCGATTTTATATTTTGGGGTATTTTACCCAATTTTGCAGCCGCCTGCGGCGTATAAAAAATATGTTGGACGAGATAATCCGAATGGATAAATTCCGTTAATGATTTAGTACCTTCTACAATGAACAGCCCATTTTCTTTACGGAATTTTTTTTGTTGCAGCGAAGTGATGGTCCGGATCTGTGGTTTTGAAAGCATGGTTAATGATTAAACGGAATTGTTTTTTTGCCTACGCAAGTATAGGGCTTTTGTTGGTATTATTTGCATCGTGCCGTTCTACCCGCTTGCTGGGCGATGACCAGGCGTTAGTGACGAAGGTGGCCATCGAGGGGATTGATCCCGCCTTTCAGGAACAGGCAGCGGCTTACATTCCCCCTGAAATACGGCCAAACTCACCTGTTGATCTTTTTATCTATAATTTTGCCAATGCCCAGAACGGCCGCTACCGAACGGAGAATATCCGTCATGTGGGAGAACCCCCGCATTTGCTGGACAGTGCGCTGGTTGATTTTTCTACCCAGCAGATCAGCCGGTTTTTAACTGCTAAAGGTTATTTCAATGCGGCGGTTTCCCATCAGATTTCATTACAGAAAAAGAAGGCCCGTATTACGTTCGACATTGAACCCGGTGAACCCTTTACCCTGCGTCATGTAAATACGGCTATTAAAGACCCCGTGCTGGAGCGGCTATATGTACAGAATCAACCGGAAAAGGGACGTATCCGATCGGGGATGCGCTATGATGCGGATTCCCTGGTCGCCGAGCGGGAACGCATTTATCAATTGATGCGCCAGCATGGGTATTACGATTATTTAAGACAATACGTGCGTGTTGATGTGGATTCGAACCTGCATAGCAATCAGGCGGACGTCAGGCTTTACATTGATAACCCTGAGGGGCAGCAGGCCCATACCAAATTCACGATTGACAGCAGCTTTATCACGATCAGCCATAGTCGGCCGGGCCTTAACCACGACCAACCGGAGCGGAGCATATTGCCGGGCGGCCTTCACTTTGAGGACCGGACGACCCGGTTCCGGCCGGAACCGGTTGCCCGTTACCTTTTTCAACAGCAGGGCGATACGTACAGCATGGATATGGAAAACCTGACGTATGACCGTCTTTATGAACTCAATAGCTTCCGCAGTGTTAAGATCGAATACCGTAAGTCCGATTCCAGCAGGCTCAATGTGCATTATGAGCTGACGCCAAGACCTTATATGGGGAATCAGATTGAAGGTGAATATACTTTTAACTCGGGCATGAGCGGCTTCAATATCGGAAATACCTTTACGCATCGTAACCTTTTCGGGGGTTCCGAACAGCTGGAAGTGAAGCTCCGTTATGGTGTGCTGTTTGACTCCCGGCTGGAGGGTAATCTGTTTGACCGGGTATTTAATAATGATTTTCAGGTGGGGGTAAACATTACGGTACCGCGCCTGATCCTGCCGTTCAGCGTGCCTGATGTCAGCAAAAACGGTTTACCGCGCACCATATTTTCTTCCAATGTGCAGGCATTTGACCAATACCGGACGTATTCAAACCGGTATGTGAGCAACACTGTATCGTACAGCTGGTTCAGTACGCCTTATCGGCAGCACCAGCTGACCCCACTGGTACTGGAATACCGGTTTGGGCAACTGAACAGCGATTTTGCACAGCAGCTGATTGATGAAGGGTTTCTGCTTTATGTACGCAGCAATAACCGCGCTTATTTTGGGCTGGGCTCACAGTATACCTACACCGTCAACGCGGCGAGGCTGACCCATCTGGCTGACTTTTTTTATTTCCGGGGAGGACTGGATCTCAGCGGCAATTTACTTGGCCTGGCCGGGGAAGTAATCAATTTCCGGCAAAATGAGGACGGTGAACGGGAAATCATGGGAGTGCCCTATCTGCAATATGCTAAGGTGGAGACCGATCTGCGGCTATATCGGCATTTCGGGGGGGAACGTCAGCTGGTGTTGCGGCTTAATCCGGGCATTGCTATCCCCTATGGCAATAACTCCAGCCTGCTGATTTTTGAAAAAAGTTTCTTTGGCGGGGGGATGAACGGAATCCGGGCCTGGCAGGCACGGACACTCGGCCCCGGTAACTATAACCGCGCAGTGCTTGACCCTGGTCTCCGGCTGAACCTCAGGAATCTCGACCAGTTAGGGGAGATTAAACTGGAAGGCAATGTGGAATACCGGTTTAAGGTGATGGATGATATATTCGGGGCGAAGCTGAAAGGTGCCACTTTTGCTGATTTCGGCAACATTTGGCGGATCCGGCAAAATGAACTTAATCCGGGAGGCGAATTTGAATTTGACAGATTCCTGAGCCAGGTTGCGATAGGTGCCGGTGCGGGGCTACGTTTCGACCTTGATTATTTCGTTATCCGGCTGGATGCGGGGGTGAAAGTACGCGACCCGCAGTTTAGCGGTTCGAAACAATGGGTGATTTCGGAGCTGTTTGATAGCCGCGACTTCAAAACCGAGTACCGCCTTACGAATGCGCCCGACCGGTATAATTTTATCCAGTATAATTTCGGTATCGGGATGCCATTTTAACGGGGCCGTCATCCCGGCGACCAGCCGGATTTTACCAATACCTAAAACCGTAATTCCTTGATGCCGTGAACGATGGTGTCGAAAATGTTTTCCAAATCCAGCCCTTTGCTGTAATTGAAGATAAATAACCCGATCAGCACCAGCACCGCTAAGATCATCAGTCTTTTGAAAAGGTAGGCGATTATTAAGAATATAGCGGGGATAAGGATAAGGTAATACCAGTTAATTGCGATTGGATTGAGGCCTTCTTGATTTTTCAGTACGTAATACAAACGGCCATGGGACCCGTTTTCATTGCGGTGCTTAATGAATACAAAGGCCGATGTTTCGATTGCCTGGGGCGTAATGGCAACTCCTTCATTAAAGTGCAGTTCCTGCTGAAATCCGTTGATCACAAATTGGTAAGTACCCGAAATTCCATCAAGCGGGACCTCATCCGCATCGGTCGCAATAACAGCCAGTTTACCGTTTTTTATCAGGTTTTCCTTGATAATGAAATGGTTGATGGCTTGGTTTCGCTGCGCAAAGCCTAAAAAGGGGAATGACAGTGCAATCAATAAATAAAGCGATTTATACATAGCTTACCACGGTGCTGATTGACGCAATGTTAAGCAAAAAACGCTAAATCCTCCATCTTTACCGCAGATTATTCTGTGTCATCTGTTCGCCCGGCCAATCAGTGGTGACCGGGCGACCTATAAAATAATTGTTATGCAATGCCATAAACTTGCATATAAAAGCAATTTTATCTTAGTTTGTGTAACACCCTCGGGCCCGTTGACGTTGCTGACGGGCTATATGCTGATTATAAACGCATTTACATGGACTATATTATTGGCGTAGACATTGGTACTTCCGGTACAAAAGCGGTTGCGTTTGATATAAATGGGGATGTACTTGGTGCGGATCACATTACTTACCCGATCCTGAACCCGCAGCCACATTATTTTGAACAGGACCCGGAAGTGCTGTTTGATGCGGTGATCCAGGCCATTGGCCAAACAGTACAGGGAGTTAATCGGCAGACAGGTAATAGCAGCAGCTTGCTGGGCGTTGGATTCAGCAGTGCCATGCACGGTATTATCGCAATGGACAAACAAGGGATACCCCTGACGCATTGCATCATCTGGACAGATACCCGGGCCACCTCGTTTGCCTCGCAGTTGAAAGATACACCCGACGGTACCTCCATTTACCGGGCTACAGGCACTCCGATACACCCCATGTCGCCACTTTGCAAACTGGGCTGGATGCGTACGCACCTGCCAGAAGTCCATGCTGCCGCGTACAAATTTATCTCTGTTAAGGAGTATGTTTTCCTGAGGCTGTTTGGACGGTATGTAATTGACGAATCCATTGCCTCCGCTACCGGACTTTTTGATATCCATCAGCTCAACTGGCATCCGGCGGCATTGGAAATGGCCGGTATCTCTGCTGACCGCCTTGCCGAACCGGTGCCCATTACTTATTACCTGAAAGGAATGGATGATCGGCTGGCAGCAAAGATGGGGGTTGCGGAAGATGTTCCCTTTGTCATTGGCGGAAGCGACGGCTGCCTGGCCAATTTAGGCGCGGATGTAACACAGCCGGGAGCAGCAGCGGTTACCATTGGTACCAGCGGGGCTATCCGGATGACATCGGACCGGCCGCGCACCGATGATAAGGCCCGCACGTTCAGTTATGTACTAACGCGTGAACTGCATGTACTCGGTGGGGCGGTGAATAACGGCGGGATCGTGCTTCAATGGTTTAAAGATAGTTTTGAGCCGGCTGCCGGATCCAGCGACGCGGCTTTCCAGGGGCTTATGGAGGCTGCCGCCGGCGTGCCGGCGGGATCAGAAGGCCTGCTTTTTCTTCCTTACCTGACGGGAGAGCGTTCACCGCATTGGAATGCCGAAGCCAAGGGCATGTTTTTCGGTATTCAGCTTCATCACCGTAAAGCGCATTTTGTGCGGGCAGTGCTGGAAGGTGTGATTTTCGGGGTTTACAGTGTGGGTAGGGTGCTGGAAGAAATCACGGGACCAATCCACACGATACATGCCAATGGTGGATTCGCTTACTCGTCACTCTGGCTTCAGGTGCTGGCCGATGTGTTCGACAGACCGGTACATGTGCGCAAAAATGTGGAGGCTGCTGCAAGAGGTGCATATATTACCGTGTTAAATGCGCTGGACAAACGGTCAACGCTCATCGACGTCGCTGACCAGTCGCCACCTTCGGAGATTATTTTGCCCAGCCCGGCAAGGCATCGGGTCTACCAGGCAAATTTTGAGCGTTTCGAACGCTTGTATGATAAGGTTAAAGATGAATTTAATTAGTTACCCCATAACCGATATGTATTATGCCTCTTGTTATTGTTGCGGGTGGTGTGCTGCTCTTGTTGCTGCTCATCGTAGTTGGTAAGCTCAATTCTTTTTTTTCGTTGATTATTGTTTCACTGGTCGTGGGTGTTGCGCAGGGGCTGGCGGTGTCTGACGTAGTGCAGGCCATTGAACGGGGGATGGGAGATACATTGGGCTCACTGGCTATGATACTGGGCTTTGGTGCCATGCTCGGTAAACTGATTGCGGATGGCGGCGGTGTCCACCGGATATCCTCCAGCCTGATCCATGCGTTCGGGCGGCGTAATGTACAGTGGGCGGCGGTAATTATAGGGTTTGCCGTAGGTATTCCCATGTTTTATAATGTTGGATTCGTAATCCTGGTGCCTTTTGTGTTTGCCATTGCGATACAGACCGGCCTACCGCTTTTGTATGTGGGTCTGCCGATGCTGGCATCGCTATCGGTGACCCACGGCTATCTTCCGCCGCATCCGGGACCCACGGCGATTGCTGCATTATACCAGGCTGATCTCGGGCTTACGTTAATTTATGGCACCGCTATCGCCATACCGGCCATCATTTTGGGCGGCGTATTTTTCTCCTGGACGCTTAAGGGCATCCACCCGAACCCCCCGGCGCAGTTTATGGAGGTTGAAACGTTTGCTGATGAAGAAATTCCGGGGTTTTGGGTAAGTATGTTTACCGGTTTGCTGCCGGTATTGCTCATTGCGCTGGCTTCTGCCCTGGCATTTGTGCTGCCCCCGGATTCAGCTGTAGCTGCAGGGATTGCTTTTATCGGTCATCCGGTTATCGCATTGCTGATTTCCGTTTTGGTAGCGGTTTATACCATGGGGCTTGCCCGCGGGAAGACGATGAAGGTGATTATGGGAAATATGGAGGAGGCCGTGCGTAGTATTTCCATGATCCTGTTTATCATCGGCGGTGCAGGGGCATTCAAGGAAGTACTGGTAACCGGCGGCGTGGGCGATTATATTGCCGGGTGGGCCGACAGACTGGCCTTTTCACCGCTGATTCTGGTGTGGGCAATTGCTGCCGCGATCCGCATATCGCTGGGGTCCGCTACGGTGGCCGGCCTTACCACGGCAGGCATCGCAATGCCGCTCATTGCTTCAACCAGTACCAGTCCGGAACTGATGGTGCTGGCCACCGGGGCGGGAAGTTTAATGTTCTCCCATGTAAATGATCCAGGATTCTGGATGTTTAAAGAATATTTTGGCCTGAACCTCCGGGATACGATCCGCTCGTGGTCGTTAATGGAAACCATTGTATCTGTTGTGGGGCTTTTGGGGGTATTGGTACTGGATTTATATGTGTAAATGTCTCAGTGGGGAATTACAGAAATGGCCCTGTGCCGTTATGCGATGGGCGAGATAAGGCGTAATTATATGTATGTATACGGAGGGTGTTCCATAACGAAAAATTATTTGTACATTTGGAGCCAAATCGTTACTGACATGGCAACAATAGTAGAAAAAAGACAACCCAGGAAAACAGAAAATAACGCAAACCAGACCCATTACTATACTACATTGGCACTTGCAGTGGCCATTGGCCTTGCTGGGACATTTGTTCGGTTTATTCAGGATTCATTCCTGATGTCAGCTATATCCAATATTCTACTGGCGCTGGGATGGTTAATTGTATTCCGGGTGGTTTTCCGGATCATAAAATAGAAGCCTCACATAACATAAGAGATAACGCCTGACGTAAGAGTTAGGCGTTTTTTTATTGGCTAGCCGATCCGATTAACTGTTGATGTAATTTTCCAACTGGTTGATCGTCTGCTGCTGGTCTTCAATAATGTGCTTTACCAGGTCCCCAATGGAAAGCATACCAATGACCGTAGCGCCTTCCACGACCGGCAGGTGCCTGAAATGGCGGTGCGTCATCAACTGCATGCAGTAGTCGGTGGTTTCATCACGCGTAATGGTATGCGGGTCCTTCGTCATGACTTCATGGATGGCAGTTTCCTTTGATGATTTTCCCTGTAATATGATTTTACGCGCGTAATCGCGTTCTGTGAAGATACCCAGCAAATGCCCGCTTTCGATCACCAGGAGAGCACTGATGTTTTTCTCCATCATCATTTTCAGCGCGTCATAAACCGAAACTTCAGGAGTGACCGAATGTACAATGTCCGGTTTGGCTTTTAAGATTTGTTTAACTGTTTTCATAATCGTTGTATCGTTAGTATTTATCAGGTTAATGGGATAAGCATATTGGCGATAAAGCAACGGCTATTGGTTAAACACGTGGCGGCACAAATTTGTTACGATAAAGATAACAAATTATTAGAAATAATGGAAAACATAAAAGGCCTCAAAAGCAACCATGGGTTTTCTCCAGGGGTCGCCTTTGAGGCCTGTATTAATTTTGCGCCGTACGGTGGCTTACGACTGTGGCCAGACGTGCCAGGGAATGCGGGATAAGATCAGTATCAGGCCAATCGCGTAAAACAGCAGCACACTGGCGTTCTGTTTTTTTGCGGTGGGTTGCCGTTTTGCCCTGGAATATCCAACGGTGATCAGCACAACCGCAATGAGCATCGTCAGGGGATGTTCTAAAAAATAAAGGCGTGAAATGCTATTCTGCATTGCCCCCGAGGCATTTTGTACGCCGTAGGGTGACACAAAATAGATAATCAGGCCGACAACGAATTGCAGGTGTGCGCAAATTAGCCCTAAAAGAGCCATTTTCCGGTTGTATCCCTTGTTTTGCAGGTAGGCAAACAATACATAAAGGATAGAAATAACCAGGCCCGCGAGCAATACGTAGGCGAGCGTAGAGTGGAGGTGTTTGAGTCCGGTATACATAATTATTTAGTTAATGAAGTGGATTGCTTAGGTAATGCCGTTAATTCCAGATTTCGTTTTTTTCAGTTAATATTAATGGTACTCCGTCGGTTATCACAATGGTGTGTTCATGCTGGGCTACGTACCCTCCCCGGTTGCCCACCAACGTCCACCCATCAGGTGACTCCACAGCGAACGTTGATTTGGTGGAAATGAAGGTTTCCAGTGCAATAACGGTGTTTTTTCGAAACCGTCTGGTATCATATGGATCCCTGTAATTGCAGATGTGATCAGGTTCTTCATGCAGTCCTTTTCCAACGCCATGCCCGCACAGGTTTTTGATTACGGTATAGCCGTTCTTTTTTGCTTTGGTTTCGATTAGATGGCCGATATCTCCAATACGTACGCCACCCCTTATCTGGTGGATGGCCTGCTGCAGAATCTGTTTTGACGCGTCTACCAATTGCTGGTGCTGGTGGATATCCCGGCCGAGTACAAAAGAGCCGCCATTATCGGCCCAATAGCCGTTGAGCATGGCTGAAACATCGATGTTGACCAGGTCCCCCTCCTGCAAAACGGTTTTTTCGGATGGGATACCATGAGCTACCTCCTGGTTTACGCTGATGCAGGTCCAGCCCGGAAAGCCGTATGTGATTACCGGCGCCGATTTAGCGCCGAACCGGCTGAGCAGCTCACCGCCGAAATCGTCCAGCTGTTTGGTGGTCATCCCCGGCCGGGCATACTCCCTCATTTCCCTGAGCGTCAGTGCCACGACGTCACTTACGCGCTTCAACGCTTTCAGCTCGGCTGTTTTTGATATCGACATAAAGCTTAAATATCCGCTAAAATTACGGAATAGTTTTCAGACCCCTGTTTCTTTCCCTTTTATTCTTTACCCCTGTACTTTTATATCTTTACTTCTTATTCCTCCTTACCGCCCAACATGCGGACTTCGGCCATTGGCTGAAACAAATATGCCCGCAGGGTTTTCACCTCAATGCACCGGTAGCGTTTCCTCAGCCGCTCTTTCTTTTGGAAAACGCGCCCCCCCTGTATGGAGAAAAGTGCATTATCGGGAAGTTGATCAAGCGTCTGGAACCGGTTGTCTGGGTCGTCATGTTCCCGCAGTCGCCTGAACAGGTGCTCGTCTGCACAGCTGGAGGCTGCCGGATTATCCATATAGGCGGTGAGTGCGGTGAGGATATCCGCCGGAAATACCGCTGCCTGCAGAAAGGGCTGCATGAGCAATCTGAAATTTGCTTTCCACTCGGATCCATGTGGTTTCACCAGGTTCCTGTGTGTATTCCACGTTTTCAGGTGGGCAAATTCGTGTACGGTAGTGATCAGAAATGCATAAGGGTTGAGGTTTTGATTCACCGATATGCGATGCCCATGCTTTCCATAAGGCGGACGGTAATCGCCAAATTTGGATACACGGTTGCGGCTGACCCGGAAGCGACACGCATTGTCGTTAATCCATTGGGAGATTACCGGAGCTGCCATCGGGGGCAGGTATTTGCTTAGTGCGCTACTGTAGTCCGGCATGGACGCAAACTTAAGATAAAAGAGGCAATTATTTATCGTGTCGTTGGGGTTATGCCTTTTTTATTTCATTATCCCTATCTTTGAACAATGAACCGACTATTGGATATAGGGGCGAAACGGCTTGTTTTGCTTGTCACTTTTATCGGAGTTACATGCGCCGCAATGGCTCAGGATCTTAATGCGCGTGTACAAATTCTTTCTCCCCAGGTACAGAACACCAACAAGCGAATGCTGGATGTGCTGGAAAAGGCAATCTCGGACTTCCTGAACAACCGGACGTGGAGTACCAACGAGGTAGGGCCCCAGGAGCGGATTGACTGCAGCCTCGTCCTCACAATCACAGCCTGGGACGGCTCATCCAATTTCACTGCACAGGCACAGATTATATCCACCCGGCCGGTTTACAATACCACTTACAACAGTCCGGTGTTGAGCATATCCGATGATAATTTTAATTTCAGCTACACCGAAGGACAGCTAATGGATTATTCCGATCAGCAGTTCATGGGAAATCTTACCTCATTACTGGCTTATTATGCGTATGTTATCGTGGGGCTGGATGCGGACACCTTCGCCCACAACGGGGGCACCCCTTTCTATGCGGCCGCACAGAACATTGTGAACTACTCGCAGAACACCGGGTTCAATGGCTGGCGTTCCATGGAAGGAACGAATAACCGGTTTTGGCTGGTCAACAATTTGCAGGACCGCCGGTATCAGCCTATCCGTGATTTCCTATATAGCTTTTACCTGGATGGAATGGATAAAATGGCTGACAACACACAGGAAGCCCGCAAAGCCGTGTTCAATCTGTTGCCGCTGCTGCAAAAGGTAGACCGCCTGGCTCAGGGTGCTGTGTTCAATCAGGTCTTTTTTACCGCGAAGTCAGACGAGTTAGTGGGAGTATGCAGCGGCTTGGCCCCGCAGGAGCGGATGCAAGCCTACAATATTTTGGCAGCGGTTGATCCTGCCAATGCGAGTAAATATGAAAATTTACGTAACAGTAGATAGCGGTACCGTTCATTGACCAAACCCCGAGAAGACTATGCTCCATCGCCTGTCCATTAGCAATTATGCCCTGATCAATTCACTGGATATTCGTTTCGATAGCGGATTAAATATTGTTACCGGCGAGACAGGGGCTGGCAAATCCATTATTTTGGGTGCATTGTCACTGATTCTGGGGCAGCGGGCGGAACGCCAATACTTTTTCAATGAAGACCGGAAGTGTGTCATCGAGGGTGTTTTTGATCTGTCCGGCTATGCGCTGCAGGACTTTTTCGTGGCGCAGGATCTTGACTACGATCCGGAAACCATTATTCGCCGGGAAATCAACAGCGACGGAAAATCGCGCGCATTTGTAAACGATACGCCAGTAACGCTGCAGGTACTTAAAGCACTTGCCGAGAAGTTAATCGATATCCATTCGCAGCATGCCACGCTCCAGCTCAATACACCGGCATTTCAATTACTGGTATTGGATAGCGTGGCCCAGAATCAGGCCCTGCGACAGCAATATATACATCAATTCCATGCGCACCGAAAGGCGTGGGCGCGGTTGGAGGCATTACAGGAAGCCACGCAACAGGCAAATGCAGAAGCCGACTACCATCAATTTCTTTATGATGAACTGGAGGCCGCCCGGTTGGAAGCCGATGAGCAGGAGCGACTGGAGTTGGAGCAGCGCCAATTGGAGCATGCCGAAGAGATCAAACGCGGACTGATCAATGCATTGTATGCGCTTCGGGACCAGGAAATTAACGCACTGGCCTTGCTCCGGGAAACACAGCAGCAGCTTCAGCAGGCCGAACGCTACCTGCCAGCCCTTGGTGAACAGGCCGCGCGGCTGCAAAGCAGCCTGATTGATTTGAAAGACCTGGGTGAGGAACTCAGTCGGACGGAACAGGAAGTCCTGTTGGATGAAGGCCGTCTGACTGAAGTTAACGAACGGCTCAGCCAGCTATATGCGTTACAGCAGAAACATCACGTGTCCAGTGTGACCGAGCTGATCACGTTAAGGGAAACGCTGCGCGGGCAATTGCATGCGCGGTCTGCCGACGAGGCGGAGATGCATCGGTTAACGGGTGAAGTAGCAGAACTTAAAGCTGGGTTGCTGACACTCGCAGCCGAGCTCAGTGAGGCTAGGAAGGCAGCGATTCCAATGGTGGAGAAGACGGTAAGCGAAGTCTTGCATACCGTAGGCATGCCCCACGGTGTGTTGCATGTTGCCCTGCAGCCGTTAGGAACGGAAACAATGAAAGAAAGCGGGGGCGATGACATCCAGTTTTTATTCACATCAAACAAAGGACAAGATCCGCAGCCCGTGGGTAAGGTGGCTTCTGGTGGTGAGCTTTCAAGGCTGATGCTGGCGGTCAAATCGTTGGTAGCACAAACATCGGCGCTGCCTACCATTGTGTTCGATGAAATTGATACCGGTATATCCGGTGAAGTGGCCCTCCGGGTTGGAGAGATCATGGAGCGCCTGGGTAGCAACATGCAAGTAATTGCGATTACCCATTTGCCCCAGATTGCTGCCAGGGGGCATTCACACTTTAAAGTGTATAAGGCTGAATCCTCGGGCAAGACGATCACGGGTATGATGCCCTTACAACCCGCCGATAGGGTACTTGAAATTGCCCAGATGCTGAGCGGCGCTGAACCGGGAGAAGCGGCAATGCAGCACGCGGCAGCCTTGTTGAATAATCGGGCTTAAACCGGCCTGTCCGTCAATNCTGAGCGGCGCTGAACCGGGAGAAGCGGCAATGCAGCACGCGGCAGCCTTGTTGAATAATCGGGCTTAAACCGGCCTGTCCGTCAATACCATTTCTCAAAAAAGCGGAAACAGCGCTACAATAAAAAAAAAACAGTATTTTTACCCGCTTCAATCAGCAATAGCGATACAGTAATTTAAAACCATTGCATATGTCCCATAACCTATTGAAAGGAAAAAAAGGAATTATTTTTGGCGCACTGGATGATAAATCCATAGCGTGGAAGACGGCTCAGCGCTGTGTGCAGGAAGGCGCCGAAATTGTATTAACCAATGCTCCGGTGGCGTTGCGGATGGGAACGATTAAGCAACTGGCGGAAGAGTGCAATAATGCACCGGTTATTCCGGCCGATGTAACCAGCACGGAAGATATTGAGAACTTATTTGATCAGACGTTGGCACATTTTGGCGGAGGGGTCGATTTCATTCTCCATTCGGTAGGCATGAGCATTAACGTACGTAAAGGCATTCATTATACCGAAAACAACTATGATTTCATGCATAAGGCATTCGATATTTCTGCGATCAGCCTGCACCGGATACTGGCCACAGCTATGAAAAAAGATGCCATTAATGCATGGGGATCGGTCGTGGCGTTAACTTACATTGCCGCACAGCGCGTATTCCCGGACTATAATGACATGGCCGATGCCAAGGCATTGCTTGAAAGCATTACGCGGAATTTTGGATATCAATACGGCGTTAAAAAGCATGTCCGGATAAATACCATCAGCCAATCGCCTACGCAGACAACCGCCGGGTCCGGTGTGAAAGGTTTTGGTGATTTTATATCCTATGCAGAGAAAATGTCACCGCTGGGGAATGCCTCGGCTGACCAATGCGCGGATTACACGGTAACCCTGTTTTCGGATTTGACGAAAATGGTTACCATGCAGAATCTCTTTCACGATGGTGGATTCTCCTTTACCGGCGTCAGTGAAGCCGTGCTTGGGGGAACGGAAAAATAACACATAACAGCACAATAAAAAAGCCGGCTCCTGCCGGCTTTTTTATTGTTATAACTCACCTGCGAAATCCGCCTCGGAAAGGATTACCTTTACGACAGCGTTTTCAGGCAAGGGAACCTCAATTTCGGAATCTGCGAGCGGATCCTCAGCATAGATGGTTACGTTTCCAACGGTGTAATTTACAGAATACGCCACACCATTGAACGTTGTCGGCAGAATATCATAGCTTGCTTCATCATCAAAACTGATGGCCACGTTTACGCTGCCTTCCAGCAAATAATAATCTGTCAGGGCAGGGATGGCCTTGTCGTAATATACCTGGTACGTAACGCCATTATCCCACTGCCATTGGTTCTGTAAAATGGTGTACACGTATGAACGATTCGCTGTATTTTCAACCAGCTCGGTTTTGGTACAGGATGATAATGCGGCGGCGGTTGATGCGCCGATAAATAGAAGTAAAAGCCTTTTCATACGGAATATGTTATGTGTCTACATTACGTCACTTGTTGTATACATAGCTGACGCATTTTATGTTGATGAATATAACACAATAATTGCACCAATGTTTGATACAATAAAATAAAAAGGCGTTCCGATTTAATCGGAACGCCTTTTACCGATCGTGACACTTCGGTTTAATCGTCCTTTTTCTCTTCAGCCAGATCCGAGGGTTTATTGTCGTCCCCAGCCTGGATATGAACCACAATCTCCTCTTTGTCTTTGTCGTAGTCAATTTCCAGCATACTGCCTTCCGTGACTTCGCCTTTGAGAATTTCCTCTGCAATGGGATCTTCAAGGTATTTCTGAATTGCCCGTTTCAACGGACGGGCGCCAAAATTACTGTCGAAACCTTTTTCAGCAATGAATTCCTTTGCGGCATCCAGCAGGTTGATGTGATAGCCCAAGCCTTCAATACGGACAAACAGGGACTTCAGTTCGATATCGATAATTTTGAAGATGTGTTCCTTATCCAGGGAGTTGAACACAATAACATCATCGATCCGGTTGAGGAACTCCGGTGCAAATGCCCGTTTCAAAGCGTTTTCAATCACACTGCGCGAATGCGTTTCCGCCTGTTCGGCTTTGGCAGAGGTGGTAAACCCGACTCCCTGACCGAAATCTTTCAGCTGCCGTGCGCCGATGTTGGATGTCATGATCAGAATCGTATTCCTGAAGTCTACCTTACGGCCCAGACTGTCCGTTAACTGACCTTCGTCCAGCACTTGCAACAGCAAGTTAAAGACGTCCGGATGTGCTTTCTCAATCTCATCCAGCAGCACAACCGAATAAGGTTTGCGGCGTACCTTCTCCGTGAGCTGTCCGCCTTCCTCATACCCTACATATCCCGGAGGCGCACCAACTAAACGTGAGATGGCAAATTTTTCCATATACTCACTCATGTCAATCTGGATGAGTGAATCCTCACTGTCAAACATAAACCGGGCGAGTTCTTTCGCCAGCTCCGTTTTACCAACGCCCGTTGGTCCAAGGAAGATGAACGACCCGATAGGCTTTTTGGGATCTTTTAAACCGGCACGTGTCCGATGGATGGCTTTCACGAGTTTTTTAACCGCTTCATCCTGTCCGATAATACGGCCTTTCATCGAGTCAGCCATGCCAAGCAGCTTCTGACTGTCGGACTGCCCTACCCGTTGCACGGGTATGCCGGTCATCATCGATACCACTTCGGCTACATTATCTTCGGAAACCGTATACCGCTTGGTTTTTGTTTCGGCTTCCCAGGCTGTTTTTTCCTGTTCAAGCTCTTCCAGCAGTTTCTTTTCGGTATCACGCAGTTTGGCCGCTTCCTCATATTTTTGACTGCGGACCACTTTGTTTTTCTCTACTTTGATCTCTTCGATCTTTTGCTCAATATCGATAATGCTCTGCGGAACATGGATATTCGTAAGGTGTACCCGGGAGCCCGCTTCGTCTAATGCATCAATGGCCTTGTCGGGCAGGAAACGATCCGTAATATACCGGGTTGTCAATGTCACACAGGCTTCAATGGCCTCAGGGGTATAATTCACATTGTGGTGCTCCTCATACTTTTCCTTGATGCGGTTGAGAATTTCTACCGTTTCATCATGTGAGGCAGGCTCAATCATTACTTTTTGGAACCGGCGATCCAACGCGCCGTCTTTCTCGATGTATTGGCGGTACTCATCAAGTGTTGTTGCGCCGATACATTGGATTTCACCACGTGCCAGGGCGGGCTTAAACATATTGGATGCATCCAGTGAGCCTGACGCACCCCCGGCCCCGACGATGGTGTGGATTTCGTCGATAAAGAGGATGACGTCCGGTGATTTTTCCAATTCGTTCATCACCGCTTTCATCCGCTCTTCAAACTGCCCGCGGTACTTCGTGCCAGCTACCAACGACGCTAAGTCAAGGGTAACAACCCGCTTGTTGAACAACACGCGTGAAACTTTCCGCTGCACGATCCGCAGGGCTAACCCTTCGGCGATTGCGGATTTACCCACGCCGGGTTCACCAATTAAGATGGGGTTGTTTTTCTTCCGGCGCGAAAGGATCTGTGAAACCCGTTCGATTTCTTTTTCCCGGCCCACAATAGGATCCAGACGGCCATCTTCGGCAGCCTTGGTCAAATCGCGCCCGAAATTATCCAGTACCGGTGTCTTTGATTTAATGTCCGAAACCTTCTTGGGTTGGTTAAAGTGATCTTCTTCTTTAAAATCATCATCACCTGCTGTAGAGCCGGATGCCTGGTCGGTAATTCCAGCTTTATTCTGTTCTACATCGGCCTTGAATACGTCGTAGTTGATATTGAATTGCTGCAGGATCTGGGAGGCGATGTTATCCTCATCGCGAAGGATCGAAAGAAGCAGATGCTCCGTGCCGATAATATCGCTCTTGAATATTTTGGCCTCCAAGTAGGTGATTTTTAATACCTTTTCTGCCTGTTTCGTCAGCGGCATATTGCCTATTGGCGCACGGGACATAGCGGAGCCCTTTACGGCGTCTTCTATGGACTTACGTAATTCAACGGTGTCAATGCCGGCGCTTTTCAGTATCTTGATGGCCATACCATCTCCTTCACGAATCAGGCCAAGCAGCAGGTGCTCTGTGCCAATATAATCATGTTTCAGTCTGATGGCTTCTTCCCTGCTGTAAGAAATCACATCCTTTACACGAGGCGAAAATTTTGCTTCCATGAATGTCGTACCTTTCTTTTATTGCATAAGGATGCGATAAATGTATAAAAATTATCGCGTGTGTCCTTAATTATTTATGTAACATTTATCAACAATTGCGCCATACGGACGGGGCTAACATTTTGTCAGTAGATGCCATTGAAACTATTACACCATTCTGACGATTCTTTCGTTAAAGCCAGCTAAACCGATGGGAATGACGGAAGTTGCTTTCGGACCGATCTTTTGTACAATGATAGCAACAAATTAGCTAAGTTTGCAGTTCTTGGAATTAAACTATGGCTGACGAAAAAATAATATTTTCCATGGCTGGGGTTAATAAAATATACCCGCCACAGAAACAGGTTTTAAAAAATATTTACCTCTCTTTTTTCTACGGAGCGAAGATCGGTGTCATCGGGCTCAATGGCTCCGGAAAGTCATCTTTACTGAAAATTATCGCGGGTTTGGACAAGTCCTACCAGGGCGAAGTTGTGTTTTCTCCGGGATATTCGGTAGGTTATCTTGCACAGGAACCCGAACTGAACCCTGAAAAAACAGTACTGGAGATTGTGGAGGAAGGGGTATCCGAAATTACGGCGATTCTTAAAGAATATGAGGAAATCAACGAGCGTTTCGGCTTGCCGGAAGTGTATGAAAATGCCGATGAGATGGATAAATTACTTTCGAGGCAGGGTGAACTGCAGGATAAAATAGATGCAGTAGGCGCCTGGGAAATTGAAAGTAAGCTGGAACGGGCAATGGACGCGTTGCGCTGCCCGGCGTCTGACCGAAAAGTAGCCACTTTGTCAGGGGGCGAGCGCCGCAGGGTGGCATTATGTCGTTTATTGCTGCAAGAACCCGATGTGTTGCTGTTGGACGAGCCGACGAACCACCTGGATGCTGAATCCATCGACTGGCTGGAGCAGCACCTGCAACAATACAAAGGCACCGTTATCGCGGTCACACACGACCGGTATTTTCTGGATAATGTGGCCGGATGGATACTGGAGCTCGACCGTGGCGAAGGCATTCCCTGGAAAGGAAACTATTCTTCATGGCTCGACCAAAAGGCAAAACGGCTTGCTCAGGAAGAGAAAACAGAAAGCAAGCGGCAGAAAACGTTGGAACGCGAGTTGGAGTGGGTGCGGATGGCGCCGAAGGCCCGCCATGCCAAATCAAAGGCGCGGCTTCATAATTATGAGAAACTTGCTTCGGAGGAGACCAAAGAACGGGAAGAGAAACTGGAGCTGTTTATCCCTCCCGGGCCACGTTTAGGCAATGTAGTCATTGAGGCGCAGCAGGTAAGCAAAGCGTATGGTGATAAGGTGTTGTTTGAAAACCTTAATTTTTCATTACCGCCCGCCGGTATTGTGGGCATCATCGGTCCAAACGGTGCAGGAAAAACCACCCTGTTCCGGTTAATTACCGGACAGGAACAACCCGACGGTGGTACTTTCCGTGTGGGCGAAACGGTGGCATTGGGTTATGTCGATCAGCTGCACGATGATCTGGACCCCCAAAAAACGGTGTGGGAGAATATTACCGGAGGCAATGAAAACATCCAATTGGGTAACCGTGCAATGAACTCGCGCGCTTATGTCTCGAAATTTAATTTTAACGGGGCCGATCAGCAGAAGAAAGTGCAGGTACTTTCAGGGGGCGAACGAAATAGGGTACACCTTGCTATTACATTGAAAAAAGGGGCCAACGTGCTTTTACTGGATGAACCCACCAATGACATCGATGTGAATACGTTGCGTGCTTTGGAAGAAGGGTTGGAGAATTTCGGCGGCTGTGCGGTGGTAATTTCACACGATCGCTGGTTCCTCGACCGGATTTGTACACATATACTGGCATTTGAAGGCGACTCACAGGTTTACTTCTATGAAGGAAACTATACTGAGTATGAAGAAAACCGGAAAAAACGCCTGGGTGATGTTGCGCCTACGCGGATTAAGTATAAAAAACTGGCCTAAGTGGATACCGGGAGACTACTGAAAGCGATCATTGATAATGCCATTGATGGCATCATCACTATTGACCTGCATGGCATTGTTGAGTCGATCAATCCGGCAGCGTCACACCTTTTCGGTTATGAGGCTTATGAAGTAATCGGCCACAACGTATCCATGCTGATGCCCGAACCGGACCATAGCAATCATGATCAATACCTCCGCAATTACCTGGAAACCGGTGTAAGGAAAATTATCGGTATCGGAAGGGAAGTCAGGGGCAGGCGGAAAGATGGAAGTACATTTCCTTTTAGGCTGGCGGTCAGTGAAGTACATTATGAGGACAAGACTGCCTTCACCGGATTTGTACACGATTTATCGAAAGAAAAGGAGGCTGAAGAAAAACTGCTCCATTATACCGAAGAACTTGAAAATAAGGTAAGTGAGCGGACCAAGGACCTGATCCGGCTTGTTTCGCAGCTGGAGAAAGCCAAATCCGAAGTAAGTCTTTCCCTGGCCAAGGAAAAGGAACTTAATCAGCTCAAATCGCGGTTTGTTTCCATGGCGTCGCACGAATTCCGTACCCCTTTGAGTTCGGTATTACTGTCTGCATCGCTCATTGAGAAATACGTAGAAAAACCAGACGTTGCAAATGTGCTGAAACATACCGGACGCATCAAAGGGTCTGTGCAATTGCTCACCAGTATATTGAATGACTTCCTGTCACTTGAACGGCTGGAGGCAGGAAAGGTTGCGGTGAATAAGGAAAAACTTAATCTGGTTCAGCTAGCCGAAGAGATTACCGAAGAAATGCAGCTCATATGCAAGTCTAACCAACATATCGTATATCAGCATACCGGGGCTGTTGGTGAATTTGCGCTGGATGCCAACCTGATTAAAAACTGTATTATTAACCTGGTTTCCAATGCGATCAAGTATTCCGGGGAGAATACATTTATCGAGTTTAACACGGAAATCACTGCTGAATACTGCACCATTACGGTGAAGGATAATGGTATCGGAATTCCGGAAGAAGATCAAAAGAGCCTGTTCGAACCATTCTTCCGGGCCAATAATACGGGTAACATCCCAGGTACGGGATTGGGGCTCAATATCGTTAAGCGGTATGTCGCGCTGATGGATGGGCAGGTAAATTGCCAGAGTGCCCTGCACAACGGGACGGTCATTACGCTGAGTTTTAAAAATCTAAACCTGAATTAACTGCCATGTCCAGTCTGCCAATAACCGTATTGATCATTGAGGATAACGATGATATCCGCGAAGGCACCCGGGAAATCCTTGAGCTTACCGGTTATAAGGTATATACAGCCTGCAATGGAAAAGCGGGTGTGGACGAAGCACTGAGCAAGCTGCCCGATATCATCCTATGTGATATCATGATGCCTGAGTTAGACGGGTTCGGTGTGTTGCACATGCTCGGAAAACATAAAGAAACAGCCCTAATACCTTTTATTTTTCTGACGGCAAAATCGGAACGGGCGGATATGCGGCGGGCCATGGAAATGGGAGCTGATGACTACCTGACCAAGCCGTTTGATGAGGTTGAATTACTTAATGCGATTGAAACCCGCCTGAAAAAACGCAAACAGCTCGGCGAAATAGCAGATGTAAGTAAAAAGGGACTTTACCTGAGCGATGATAAGCAGGATCTGCTATTGGATGAACTGGTCCGCAATGCACGGGTGAAAACCTACCGGAAGAAACAGCTTATTTATCAGGAAGAAGATCCCCCACTTTATATCTATTATATAAAACGGGGTAAAGTACGCAACTTTCTGTATTACCTGGATGGCCGCGAACTTTCTACCGAGATTCACATCCAGCATGCTTTTTTTGGATATGAGTCGCTGCTGCTGCAACAGCAGTATAATGACAATGCTGAAACACTCGAAGAATCGGAATTGGCTCTGATCGACAAAGAGAATTTTTTGGAGCTGGTTTACCGCAAACCCGCAATCGCAGGAAAGTTTATTAAATTACTGTCAGGTAATATCCGTGATAAAGAAGAGCAGTTACTGGGCTTTGCTTACCATTCCGTACGCAAACGGGTCGCCAATGCGCTGATTACCGTAGCGGAGAAGACAATTGATGCACCGGGACAGGACGAATGTACCATCCGCATCTCCAGAGACGACCTTGCCGCCCTGGCAGGTACCGCAAATGAAACGATCAGCCGGATGCTGGCCGATTTTAAAGATGAACGGCTGATCGTTAAAGAAGGCAATGCCATCCGGATATATTCCATCCATAAACTTCGGCACATTAAGCAATAGTACCCGATTCCTGCAACCTGGTTCCGGCAGAATGTAACTAAAATCATATTTTTTACTGATGCTTTTCACCCGATACCGTCGGGTGGCAATGTAGCTTTGTGACCATATACTCATAAAACGGCTTTACCGTGTGAATGTAGTAAAGTCCAAACCAGAGCGTACAATGAAAGCAATTGCATATAATATCAAATTACAGGAAAAGGAAGCTTTAGCCCGTGCCAATGCAAAAAAGCATGATTTAACGCTGATCTCCAATGAGCTAAATGCCAGTACGGTGGTTTATGCCCAGGGGAAAAATGTTGTCATTGTTTCCACGTACGATATCCTTGACCAGGAAATGCTCTGGCAGCTGAAAAGCATGGGGGTTAACAAGATCATCACCCGTTCAAATATTACTACTCATATCGATTTGAAAACGGCTACTGCAATGGCATTTAAAGTTGCCAATATCCCCCGGGAAGACATGTTAGCCATAAAGGGTATTGCAGAACAGGTCATCCGTCACCTAAACCTATGGGAAAGCGGGAAATGTGTAGGTGCGGCATGCTGCTGCCAGAAAGTCTGTGCCCTAAAACCAACTAAGGAAACAGAGCAAACGGACACACAGGTAACGGCCAATCGAACGGTGCGGTGATGGAGCGGGACTTTAACGAACTGGTACAGAAATATAATGTAGCGGCTCCGCGCTACACCAGTTACCCGACGGTTCCTTACTGGGAGACCGAAACCTGGAATACCGAACAGTGGATTAATCATGTCCAGTCGACTTTTTTCCAGTCGTCCGGTCTGAATGGTCAGGGTATCAGTTTATACGTGCACCTGCCCTTTTGTGAGCACCTGTGTACCTACTGTGGGTGCAACACGCACATCACAAAGAACCATAAGCTGGAAGATCCATACATTACGGCGGTGCTCCGTGAATGGCAACTTTACAAGCAGGTACTCGGAAGTGCCATTCCGATCAGCGAACTGCATCTGGGAGGAGGTACCCCCACTTTTTTTAATCCCCACCAGCTCCAAAGGCTGATCAATGGCCTGCTGGATGGCAACCGGGTTACTGATGAAGCTTCGTTCTCCTTTGAAGCGCATCCGGCCAATACAACCGAAATGCATTTACAGGTGTTATATGATGTTGGCTTCCGCAGACTCAGTCTGGGGATACAGGATTTTGATCCCGATGTGCAACGGGTAATTAACCGCCGGCAGACGGAAGCGGATGTCTGGCGTGTAATAGAACAGGCCAGGGGCATCGGCTACAGCTCCATCAACTTTGACCTGATCTACGGCCTGCCTTTACAGACGCTCGACCGGATATCACACACCGTAGCCAAAGTGCTGGTCATGAAGCCCGACCGAATTTCTTTTTACAGCTACGCGCATGTGCCCTGGATGAAGCCCGGGCAGCGGCTGTTTACAGAAAGCGATCTGCCCCGTGGAAACGATAAGCTTGCGCTCTATCAGCTCGGCAGGCAGCTCATTCTTGACGCCGGATACCACGATGTGGGTATGGATCATTTTGCATTGGCAGGTGACGGACTTTTTAAATCTGCCGCGGCAGGCAATCTGCACCGCAATTTCATGGGATATACTGAACGTTATACTCCTTTGCTGATCGGACTTGGTGTATCTTCCATCAGTGATGCCTGGTTTTCCTTCGCCCAAAACGTAAAAAAACTGGAAACATATTACGCGTATATACAGGAAGGCAAATTTCCATTGATAAAGGGACACGTACTTACCGTGGAGGACCTGGTACTGCGCCGCCATATATTGGATATCATGTGCAGGGGGCTAACGGTACTCGGGAATCCGGTCGCACCTGATGCCGATGTCATGAGGCGGCTCCGCCCAATGCAGGACGATGGTTTGATTACCATTCATGGCCCGGAAATCCAGGTGACAGCGACCGGGCGCTCCTTCCTGCGGAATATTTGCACGGCGTTCGATCAGCGGCTTGCCTTGGGAGGGAATAAAAGTGGCTTATTCAGTCAGTCCATTTGAATCCTATGAGTACGACGGTAAATACAGCTACGGCATTGACCTGTTACCATTGCGGTGATCATGCCTATACCGAAGACTATCGGCAGGATGGACATTACTTCTGTTGTTTAGGCTGTAAAACGGTATATGAAGTGCTGCATAGCCACAACCTGCAGCACTACTACCGGTACAATACACATCCCGGCAGCTCGCAGCGGGGGCAAGCCTCCAGGTCTGACTACCTGGATGAACCGGCCATAGCCGATACACTGATCGATTTTAAAAACGAAACGGTTACCGTCGTTACATTTTATGTGCCGGCCATCCATTGCAGCTCGTGCATCTGGCTACTCGAACACCTTTATAAGCTTCACCCGAGTATTGTTTCATCACAAAGTGATTTTATGAAGAAACAGGTCAGCATCACTTTTCAACAGGAGCAGCTGTCCCTCCGACAGCTGGTTGCGCTGTTGACCCGAATCGGATACGAGCCTAAAATCACGTTGCAGGATGTCGTAAAAGCCGGAAAAAAATTGGATCAGCACAGTTTAGTTGCTAAAATTGCAGTTGCTGGCTTCTGCTTCGGCAATTCGATGATGCTCAGTTTCCCGGAATATTTCGGAATGGCATCCTTTGAAGTTAAATACGCGGTTTTTTTTGGATGGATGAATCTGGCATTTTGCCTGCCAGTACTCCTGTACAGTGCCCGGGGGTATTTCCGGTCGGCCTGGCAGAGTCTACAGCAGCGACAGCTCAATCTCGACGTGCCGCTGGCCCTCGGGATTGCAGTGCTGTTCATCCGGACGGCTTCGGAAGTGCTGAGTGGCAGTGGTCCCGGATTCGCAGATACATTATGCGGACTGGTCTTTTTTATTCTTGTGGGCCGTTGGGTGCAGGCGCGTACGTACCACCACATTTCGTTTGAACGCGATTACCGTTCTTATTTCCCGGTGGCCGTTACCCGCATAACCGGTCAAACCGAACGGCCTGTACCCATTGCCGATTTACAGGTAGGCGACCGGATTCTGATTCGTAATAACGAAATTATTCCGGCGGATGCGATCCTGCTTAAAGGACATGCCGCTTTGGACTTCAGTTTTGTTACCGGAGAATCTGAACCCGTCCAGAAAACACAGGGAGACGTGATTTATGCCGGGGGCCGGCAGACTGCGGATGCCATTGAGCTGGAAATAACCAAACCGGTATCGCAAAGCTATTTGACGCGGTTGTGGAATAATAGCGGTGATGTGACGGAAAAGGAGTTTCACACCTTTAGCAATACGGTAAGTCGGTATTTTACACCTGTTTTAATCTTTATTGCGGTGATAGCCGCTGCTTTTTGGCTGTACCAGGGAGATAGTGGCCGGGCATGGGGAGCCTTTACGGCTGTCCTTATTATTGCATGCCCCTGTGCGCTGGCGTTAAGCAGTCCATTTACACTTTCCGCTGCACTGAGTATTTTTGATAAAAATAGATACTATGTAAAAAGTACCGGCATGATTGAGCGGATGGCCGCTGTCGATACCCTCGTCTTTGACAAAACGGGCACGATTTCGTCGCCGGCAGCTGCAGCGATGCGGTTTAACGGGGAGCTGACCACGGATGAGCGGGGCATGGTGGCATCGGTTTGCCGTAACTCCGTACACCCGCTGAGCCGTGAGATTGTAAAGTGGCTGCGCGTTATTGAGTTTAAGCCGGTCTCGGCCTACAGCGAGCAGGCCGGGAAAGGGATGATGGCACGACTCGGCGGTGACTCACTCCGCATCGGCAGTGCCGATTTTGTTGGGGCGTCGCTACGGCCGGATACGGTAACAGGCAGTCAGGTCTTTGTCGCCATTAATGGTGTTGTGAAAGGTTTCTTCAGCGTCGATCAGCCCTGGCGGGAGGGGCTTACCGATATGCTGACCGAATTCCAGCCGGATTATTCGTTGCACCTGGTTTCGGGCGACCGTGACCGGAGCCTGCCGGTACTCCAGCGGCTTTTTCCCCCGGGTGCTACACTGCTATTTAACCAGATGCCCGATGAAAAACGAAATTACATCCAGCAGCTGCAGCAGCGAACCAAACAGGTTTGTATGCTGGGCGACGGGTTGAACGATGCGGGGGCACTTAAACAGGCAGATTTCGGTATCGCGGTGAGTGACGATATTAATAATTTCTCGCCGGGTTGTGATGCCATACTTGATGGTCGTTCGTTTATTAAATTGCCGCGGTTTTTCCAGTTTGCCAAAGATGCGGTCAGGATCATTCACTGCAGCTTTGGCATTTCGCTCAGTTATAATGTAGTCGGGCTCAGCTTTGCCGTGCTAGGCACCATGTCGCCGCTATTTGCGGCTGTCCTGATGCCGTTGAGCACGGTAACCATCATTGGATTTACCACGATTGCGACACATTGCTATGCAGTTAAGCGTCAATTAAACTGATCTGTTTTTATGAGTGCTATTTTCTTCCTCATCGGTTGTAGCGTATTTATCGCACTGATTTTTTTGGCGGCCTTCTTCTGGGCAAATAAAACCGGTCAGCATGAAGATACGTATACGCCATCAGTAAGAATATTGTTTGACGACGAGGTAGCTCAGGATACGGACTGCGGACCAAGCAATGAACACCGGCAATCAGCACCGGCCGCTCGGGAGCAAACACGTAGCTGACGGAAGGGCAATTGCGGTGTGTCTGTTTATCACGGTAGGTGTTGTCCGTTACCGTTTGCGCGGTGCGTATTTCACTGTTTCTTCCTGAATAGGCTGATAAGCGCCGATACCTGTACAGGTGCGCCAGTTGAAGCAATTTTGAACCCCAAAAATTGTGATCACGATTACTTTTAAAGCCAATCAATGTCACTCGCCCACCCCGGCCGTAACGGTAATTTTACCGCCGTAAAACAAATACAGCATGCAGCTAACTAAATTTAATTACGACAACAAAATCGTCAGGGATTTTGGCATCGCCACTATTGTTTGGGGCATAGTGGGCATGACCGTGGGCCTATTGGTTGCCGTACAACTCGTTTGGCCGTTTATGAATTTCAACCTTCAGTACACGACCTTCGGAAGGGTACGGCCATTGCATACCAACGCGGTCATTTTCGCTTTCGTGGGTAACGCGATATTTATGGGCGCTTATTATTCACTGCAACGCCTTCTTAAGGCTCGTATGTACAGTGATTTGCTGAGCAGGGTACACTTTTGGGGATGGCAGCTCATTATTCTGGCAGCGGCCATTACCCTGCCGCTTGGCATCACAACCTCCCATGAATATGCCGAGCTGGAACTCCCGATCGATATTGGTATTACCATCATCTGGGTTGTGTTTGGTATTAATATGTTCGGTACCATCATTAAACGGCGGGAGCGGCACATGTATGTGGCCATCTGGTTCTACATTGCCACGTTTGTCACGGTGGCAGTACTGCACATCGTCAACTCGGTACAGCTGCCGGTTTCCATGTGGAAGAGTTACTACTTATATGCGGGTGTACAGGACGCCCTGGTACAGTGGTGGTATGGTCACAATGCGGTGGCGTTTTTCCTCACTACCCCCTATTTAGGCATGATGTATTATTTCTTGCCCAAAATGGCCAATCGGCCTATTTACTCCTATAAGCTGAGTATTCTCCATTTCTGGTCATTGATCTTCATTTACATCTGGGCCGGTCCGCACCACCTGTTGTACACATCGTTACCCGGATGGGTGCAGTCGCTCGGCGTAGCATTTTCCATTATGCTCATTGCGCCAAGCTGGGGAGGCATGATCAACGGGCTGCTTACCCTGCGCGGTGCATGGGATAAGGTGCGTACGGAACCCATCCTTAAATTCATGGTGGTGGCGCTTACCGCATATGGCATGGCTACGTTCGAAGGCCCGATGCTTTCGTTGAAACAGGTGAATGCGATCGCGCACTTCACCGACTGGATTGTAGCGCACGTGCACGTGGGTGCATTGGGATGGAATGGGTTTATGACATTCGCCATTCTCTACTGGCTAATCCCCCGGATCTACAAAACCGAGCTGTACTCCAAGAAACTTGCTTCGGTCCATTTCTGGATTGGCACATTGGGCATCCTCTTTTATGCGATTCCGATGTACTGGGCAGCTGTGGTGCAGGGCCTCATGTGGAAAGAGTTTACACCGGAGGGAGTGTTAAAGTATCCTAATTTCCTGGCGACAACACTTCAGATTATTCCGATGCATATGCTGCGGGCCATTGGCGGCGCATTATACCTGAGCGGTGCCATTTTAATGACATATAACCTGGTAAAAACAATGAAACAAGGCCGGTTGCTGGCCAATGAACCTGCGGAGGCCCCCGAATTAACGCCTGTACTGGTCAATGAACGGTCCAGGCATCGCCGGCTGGAACGCAAACCGGTGTTGTTTATGGTCCTTGCACTGATCGTGATCCTGATCGGTGGGATGGTACAGATGATGCCGACCTTTATGATCTCGTCCAACGTGCCTACCATTACCAGCGTACAGCCCTATACGGCGCTGGAGCTGCAGGGGCGCGACCTGTATATCCGTGAAGGGTGCGTCAACTGCCATACGCAGACGGTACGCCCCTTCCGTTCAGAAACTGCCCGTTATGGCGAATACAGTAAGGCCGGTGAGTTTGTATATGACCACCCCTTCCTCTGGGGGTCTAAGCGTACAGGGCCGGATCTGCACCGCATCGGAATGAAATATCCGAATAAATGGCATTTCGACCACCTGCTTGATCCGACGATTACTTCGCCGGGAAGCATTATGCCGGCCTACCCCTGGCTGATCGAGCAAACACTGGATATCAGTACCACAGTGGCTAAACTCAATGCGATGCGTCTGCTGGGAGTACCCTATTCAGATGAATACGTCAGCGCAGCGCTCGATGATCTGAAAAGGCAGGCCCAGGCAATTGCAGACGATCTGGCAGAAAACGACGTGCAGATTCGTCCGGACACAGAAATTGTTGCCATGATTGCCTACTTACAGCGACTGGGTACCGATATCAAAGCGCAGGAAACACCAATGGCTTCCATGGAGTGATGAGTCAGCAGATATTAACAAAAAAACGAGATTATGTTTAAGCAAATAACGGATTTAAACGGAAACGAATGGTACTTGATCGCTTCACTCTGGATTTTTCTCCTCTTTTTCATTGTCGTTGGCCTGATGCTGTTCCGCATGCGGAAAGATTACATTGACTACATGAAGGATATGCCTATTGATGACGATGAACAGGATATGTCTAAACTAAACAAACAGGAATAATCCATGAAAACGATGATATTCATGCAACTTGCCGTCGCGTCAGATGTCGCGGAAACCGCATCTCACACGTTCAACAGTGGAAACAGCAGCAATGATTTACTCATGATCGCACTGGTTGTGGTCATGGTCGTTATCCTGGTAGCCGCCGCAGTCGTGCTTAAGGCCATGCAGACGATGATCAAGATGACCATGCCACAATTGCTGGAAGACGAAAAGGCGGCCGTGTCAGCAGCAAAGGCCGATCGCAGGACACGCCGTATAACCCGGTGGAATAAGCTGATGGGGCTGCGGCCGATTGCCGAAGAGGAGGAGCTGGTTATCGACCATTCGTATGACGACATTAAGGAACTTGACAACCCTGTGCCTGCTTGGTTTAACGCGCTTTTCTATGGATCTATGGCTTTTGCTGTTATTTACCTATGCGTGTATCATGTCTTCGGCTGGGGTCTTAACCAGGATCAGGAGTATGAGCGGGAGATGGCGCTCGCTGAAGTGGCCCGCCAGGAATGGCTCGCGCAGTCGGCTAATAATGTCGATGAAAATAATGTGGAGCTGAATGGGACGCCTGAAGTGCTTGCTTCCGGCCAGGCGGTCTTTACCCAGAACTGTGCAGCGTGCCATGGTGGTTCCGGGGAGGGCGGGATAGGCCCTAACCTGACCGACCAATACTGGCTCCATGGAGGAGACATTAAATCGATATTCAAAGTTGTCAAATATGGGGTGCTCGACAAGGGCATGGTGCCCTGGGAACAGAACCTTACTCCCGGACAGATTGCAGAAGTAAGCAATTATATCCTTTCCTTACAGGGAACAAACCCGCCAAATGCGAAAGCACCACAGGGGCAGTTGGAGGAAGGGGAAACGGCACCGGCCGCGGGGGAAGAAACGGCAATTTAAGCAAATCGTATGGGAGCAACTACCATTCCGGGAACAAAATCCAAAAGGCAGTGGATCTATGCCAAAAAACCAGGTGGTAAACTGTTTAACTACCGCCAATGGTTTGGTTATACCCTGCTCTTTTTCCTTTTTGCAGCACCGTTTGTCAAGATCAACGGGGAGCCATTCCTGATGTTCAACATTATTGATCGTAAATTCGTGCTGTTTGGCAGCGTATTTTGGCCACAGGACCTGCACATATTCGTATTCGGTATGTTAATCGCCATGGTATGTGTCGTATTGTTTACCGTGGTGTATGGCCGCATATGGTGTGGATGGGCATGTCCACAGACGATTTTTATGGAGTTGGTATTCCGCCGGATCGAATATTGGATTGAAGGTGACTGGCAACAGCAACGTAAATTGAACGAAAGGCCCAATACGCTGCAAAAACAACTGAAAAAGGGACTTAAACATACTATTTTCTTCGGTATATCGTTCCTGATATCCAATATTTTTCTTGCCTATATTATTGGAGTTGATGCCCTGTGGAAAATCATGACCGACCCCGTAAGCCAGCACCTGGGCGGGCTCATCGCCATCTTGTTGTTTACGCTGGTCTTTTATGGTGTATTTGCGTATGTGCGGGAGATCGTATGTACTACGATCTGTCCATACGGAAGGTTACAGGGTGTGCTGCTGGACGACCAGAGTATTACCATTGCTTATGATGTTAACCGTGGGGAACCCCGTGGACACCGGAAAAAGGGCGCGGAAGAGGAACAGGGCGACTGCGTAGACTGTAACCTCTGTGTACAGGTATGTCCAACCGGCATCGATATCCGTAACGGTATCCAGATGGAGTGCGTTAATTGTACCGCTTGTATCGACGCCTGCGATGCCGTAATGGAAAAGCTGGATAGGCCCAAGCGGCTTATTGGGTTCTATTCCGCCATGGAACTCGGCGGTTCAAAAAAGAAAGGCAATACCCGGGCCATTGCCTATACCCTGGTCCTGTCGTTTTTGCTGATCGTATTTGGGTGGCTTATCTTTAGCCGTACGGCCATAGACGGTACATTGCTTCGTGCCAAGGGAAGTAGTTACCAGAAACATCCCAATGGCACCATCAGCAACCTTTATAGTGTGGAGCTGATTAACAAAACTAACGGCGATCTGCCCATTCAGCTGGTGCCCGAAAGCCAACGCTTTGCCATTAAAACGATCAATCACATTGATACCTTGAAACGGGGCGCCGCCGCGCAGGTGAGTTTTTTCCTGATCAGCGACCAGCAGGCTATACAAACCTACAAAACCAATGTAAGGATCAATGTGGAAGTAAATGGGAAAATTGTGGAGACGCTGAAAACCACTTTTGTGGCGCCACCGGGTGGGGCAAGCTGGACACCACAGTAACTAAATGGGTATCATAACGGAAAGTAATATGAACTGGGGGGTAAAAATTGTAATCACACTGGCACTGTTTATTGCAGTCATCGTGTCTTTTGGTGTATACATGGTCAGCAATGATACGGATACCCTGGAGATAGGCGATTACTACGAACAGGGACTGCAGTATGATAAGGTCTATCGCCGTAGGCAAAACGTACGGCAGCACGAGGCGTTGCCACGCATAACCATTGCTGCGGATACATTGACAATCCAGTTTGTACAGCCGGGAAATAAAGGGCAATTGTTGCTGCGGCGGCCCTCGGACCAGGCACAGGACGTCGTGATTCCCTTTGATTTTGCGGATCGGCTTTTTCGGCTACCGATGCAAGCCTTCAGCCGCGGTGCGTGGGAACTTCAGCTGGAATGGGAGGCTGCGGGTATCCCATATCAATTTGAAAAACAGTTATTTTTAAGTAAATGAGTTATCAACAGCTGGCTTTCTTTATGGGCTTTTTCGGTAGCCTGCACTGCGTCGCCATGTGCGGACCGCTGGTACTGGCACTGCCCACCCTGAATAAATCCATAGGGGGGGTATGGCTTAACCGATTACGCTATCAGGCGGGACGGGTACTCACGTATGGGCTGTTGGGACTCTTAGTCGGACTGATCGGCCACGCCGGTTCCATCAAAGGGTGGCAGCAGGCAATGACATTAGGGACCGGGGTACTGCTTGTGGGTATGGGGTTATTTAATTTGTTCGGGAAATATACCCCCTCATTTAGCCGCAGGCAACAACAGCTTGTTGCCCCAATAGCCCGCCTGATGGGCCATTGGTTATACCGCCCGGGGGGTAGTTTTATAGCCGGAATACTGAACGGACTGCTTCCGTGCGGTATGGTGTACATGGCACTGGCCGCTTCACTGAGTGCTGATTCCATTATGAGCAGCGCTATTTTTATGATGGCCTTTGGCTTGGGCACATTGCCCGCTATGATCGGGGTCTCGATCGCAGGAGCAGGCCTGAAATGGAAGTTCCGTCTGAACATAGCAAAGTGGTTACCCTTGCTGTTTTTGGTCATGGGGAGCTGGTTTTTGTTGCGTGGGGCTAACCTGGATATCCCTTACCTGAGCCCGCTGATTTATCCGGAAGGAGCAATCACCTGTAAGTAGGGAATCAGGAAAAATCCAAATACAACAACACCATCTTTTTCTTAACTTTGCGCATCAATCTATTCAACAAGCGGGTAAGAGATGAGTGAAAATAAAGATGCTGTACCAGACCATACAGCCGAAACCGATACTGAACCTCCCGAATTGGTTTTTGTAATTACGGATGCACATGACGGGGGCAAAGTGGCCGTCGAAGGCCGTTATGGGATCGTCTTCCTTATGGAGGAAATGGACGATTTGCAGGGTATGGTTGTCGGCAAGGTACAGGAACATTTTGGCGGTACATTTCACGGGAAAATCCGCATTCGCCAATATGTCGACGAGCTGATCAGCATGAAAAAATAACAAGCAGGCACCTGTGAACTTTTGATTGATAGGCAGCCCTGGCTAATGCACCGCCCGGTGTTATTGGACTTTTATTGTGAAACAGCTGATCGGTAGTTTTCCGTATATTTTTTGGTGTTATGAACGGCTATCTGCCGTGTGATCTGCGGGGGCGGGTGTAAGGGTAATGGCTGTTGTTCATTTGGTTGCTGCTTTACCGCAAAGCAGCAAACCCCGGCAGTGTAATCAGGCAGTTAATTACTGCTATTTTGTTAATTCATTGAAAATTAAGGTTTCAAATAATTAGGAACCTTGAACATCCCAATAATTGTATACATTTTTCTGCATGGTGCTCTCCATCTTTGCATAAAGGTACAAGCATTTAAGCTGTATTTAACCATGCCGTAATCGGTGCAGCTGAATACCGCTTCAGTGCTGAAATGGGGAAAGGTCGTATTAACCTAGCCGGATACGATTAAACAAAAATTTTATGAAGAAAGCTGGGTACTCAGTCGACGAATTAGGAAATGACACAGCACCATTATTGAAAATGAACAGATTTGTTTTCGTGGTAATGGAAGGGAAAAACAGAACCAAGGTAGCCATCGAAGGAAATTATGGCATGGTTGCGTTCGCAAATAATATGAAGGAGCTAAAGGAGGGAATCATTGATAAAGTGCAGGAGCAGTTTCAGGGTAAGTTTGTCGGAGAAATCTGCATCCGCCGCTTTATGGATACCATAATTAAAATAGCGAATTAAAAAATATTGAATTTGGTAGATGTGTGGCCCCCAACAGATACACCGCCCGGTGTATGGGGGCCCCTTTTTTGAGAACAGCGATTAGCCTCCTCAGTTCAACTTTAGCCCAATCTCACGTAATCGTTCGTTAAGGTATTCCCCTGCAGTGGTATCGGGATATGCGTTCGGATGGTGGTCATCTACACAGGACTGCAGCGCTGCCAGGCTCATGGAAGCCCGCGGATGCAGAAAAAACGGGACGGAGTAGCGCGACATCTTCATCAGCTCACGGGGCGGATTTACCACACGGTGGGTGGTGGATTTCAGTTTATTGTTGGTGAGCCGCTGCAGCATGTCGCCAACGTTCACGACGATATCTTCACCATGTGCTTTCACCGGATACCACGTGCCTCTGCGGGTGAGTACCTCCAGCCCGTCAGCACTGGCGCCGATAAGGAGGGTAATCAGGTTAATGTCTTCATGTGCACCTGCACGTACGGCGTCCGCGGGAAGGTGATCCGGTTCTTCAATCGGGAAGTAATGGATGGCACGCAAAATGGAATTGCCCTGATGCACTTTGGGTTCAAAGTAATCCTCGTCCAGGTTCAGGTAAACCGCAATGGCCTTAAGCAATTCTCGTCCGATAGCTTCCAGCCTGCCGTATATCGTGCCCGTTACTGTGTCAAAGCGGGGAATTTCGGAGACAGCAACGTTGTCCGGATAATCGGCTTTGGACAGCGTTTCATCACTGAGCGTTTGCCCACGTTGCCAGAATTCCTTAAGATCCGGTGTGTTGGCATCCTTGGCTTTTTCCCGGCCTTTTGAGGTATACCCCCGCTGCCCGGCGAGTCCGGGGACTTCGTATTGCCGCTTTTTTTCTTCCGGTAAAGCAAAGAACGCCTGTATCACCTCATATAATTCGGTGATTAACGCCTTATCCATGCCGTGATTGGTAATCGTGGCAAAGCCGGTCCCGGTAAAAGCGGAGCCTATATCCTGTGAAAATTGACGGCGCTGTGCTGCTGAACCTTGTGTATAAGCAAGCAGATCCAACCGGGGTATCGTGACGATAGACATGGTGCAACTTTTTGAGGTAAATATAAGGCATTCGTTGGTTTGCGACAAATAGACACTGCGATAAACAAACAACCTTCCCGGTCCGGATGTTTCTTGCGGGCGTACGGGCCGTTTGATGTATTTCCACTATTAAAATTAGATTCCAATGGCGGCGGCGAGACCGATAAATTCCTTTTATATTGCATATAACGGCGAATTTGTCTAAGTTTGGTATTCACAGCGGGGTGCGGGCGGCTCATTTAATAATTCGTTATCTCGTCCCCGGAAATGTTATCATCCCATGGTAAATAGAAGGATCAAACTAACGCAAGGCAGCGGTGAGCACGGGCCGGGGCGGCGCATCAAAAAAGTGGCGGTATTGGGCTCCGGGGTAATGGGGTCGCGCATTGCCTGCCATTTTGCCAATATAGGCGTGCAGGTACTGCTGCTGGATATGGTTCCCCGGGAACTACTGCCGGCAGAACAAGCCAGGGGCCTGACGCTGGACAGCAGCACCGTACGCAACCGCTTGGTAAACCAATCCCTGGAAACCGCAATCAGGACCAACCCCTCACCCGTTTTCAGTAAGCATACCGCCAGTCTTATCCAGACCGGGAATTTTGATGATGATATGGCAGCCATCGCCTTGGCCGATTGGGTCATTGAAGTCGTTGTGGAACGGCTGGATATCAAGAAACAGCTGCTGGATCGGGTCGAACAGTACCGGACGGAAGGAACGCTGATTACCTCGAATACTTCGGGGATACCCATCCACCTGATGGCAGCGGGAAGGAGCGCCGATTTTCAGGCACATTTCTGCGGCACGCATTTTTTCAATCCGCCACGTTACCTGCACCTGCTTGAAATCATCCCCACCCCGGAAACCAAAACCGAGGTAGTAGACTTCCTGATGCACTATGGTGATAAATTTTTGGGGAAAACGACGGTGCTGTGCAAAGATACACCGGCGTTTATCGGCAACCGGATCGGCGTATATTCCATGCTGGCCCTTACGCACCTGGTGGAGCAGCTGGAACTGACCGTCGAGGATGTCGACAAATTTACCGGTCCGGCCATGGGGCACCCGAAATCGGCCACCTTCCGTACCGCCGACGTGGTCGGACTGGATACACTGGTGAATGTAGCGAAAGGCCTGTCAGAAAATGCACCGGATGACGAGGCAAAAGAAATATTCAACCTTCCGTCCTATATCCGGCAGATGGTGGAGCGGCAATGGCTGGGGGAAAAAGCAAAACAGGGGTTTTATAAAAAAATAAAAGACGATAAGGGCAACAGTGAAATTCTGGCGCTTGACCTTGGGACGCTTGAATACCGGAAGCAGGAAAAGGTAACCGCGGCTACCCTGGAAGCTACCAAACCGATAGACGATATCCGTAAGCGGATGAAGGTTTATGAACAGGGTACGGACAAGGCTGGCGCGCTCTTCCGGGCGATGCATTATCCGTTATTTGAATACGTTTCGCGGCGTGTGCCGGAGATTACTGACGAGTTTTTCCGCATCGATGACGCCATGCGTGCCGGGTTTGGATGGGAGCTTGGCCCCTTTGAAATATGGGACGCATTGGGTGTTAGGGAAACGGTGGAAAAAATCCGGGCGGAAGAGCGGCGGATACCCGGTCATTCCGGCGAAGTGGCCGACTGGGTCAGGCAGATGCTGGATAGCGGCCACGAGTCGTTTTATCAGGTGAAAGATGGCGTACGCCATTATTATGATGCACAAAGCAAATCATACAAACCCATACCCGGTGCCGAAAGCTTTATCATTCTAAATGACCTCCGCGGGCAGCGCACGGTATGGAAAAATGAAGGGCTTACCGTTATCGACCTCGGCGAAGGTATTCTCAATGCGGAATTCCACACCAAGATGAACACCATAGGAAGCGATGTCATCCAGGGGCTTCACCAAGCCATTGACATCGCCGAAAAGGACTTCCGGGGATTGGTTATCGGCAATGATGGTGCAAACTTCTCAGCCGGTGCCAATATCGGTTTGATATTCATGATGGCCGTTGAGCAGGATTATGATGGCCTGAATAACGCAATAAAAACCTTTCAGGATACTTCGATGCGCCTTCGCTATTCGGCTATTCCCGTAGTGGCAGCGCCGTTTAATCTGGCACTTGGGGGCGGATGTGAATTTTCAATGCATGCGGACTTTATACAGCTCCATGCCGAAACCTATATGGGGCTCGTTGAATTTGGCGTAGGGGTGATTCCAGGGGGAGGAGGTACCAAAGAGTTTGCCCTGCGTGCTTCGGACGAGTTTAAGGAAGGTCAGATTGTACAGCAGGTGTTGCGGGAGCGGTTCCTTACCATCGGTCAGGCCAAGGTCTCCACTTCTGCGGCAGAGGCTTTTGAGTTGGGATACCTGCAGGCGGGCAAATATGCCGTCAGCATGAACCGTAACCGGTTGCTTGCGGACGCCAAAGCCAAAGCGGTGGAGTTGGCCGAAGCGGGTTATACCCAGCCCGCGCCACGGGCGGATATTACGGTGCTGGGTAAGCAGGGACTGGGTATTGTCTATGTGGGTGCTAACTCCATGCGCGCGGGCAACTATATATCTGAACACGACCAGAAAATTTCGGAAAAACTCGGCTGGGTGATGTGTGGAGGTAATCTCTCCACACCGACGCAGGTGTCGGAACAGTACCTGTTGGACCTGGAGCGCGAGGCATTTCTCTCGCTCTGTGGTGAACGGAAAACGCTGGAGCGTATCCAGCACATGTTAACGAAGGGGAAACCTTTACGGAATTAGTTTTGCTGAATATTAAAGACACAAACATGGAAGCATACATTATCGCCGGATTCCGGACTGCGGTTGGAAAAGCCCCGCGAGGGGTGTTCCGCTTTACCCGGGCAGACGACCTGGCGGCCGAAGTTGTTAAACAGTTGATCGCGTCGGTACCTAACCTGGATAAAGAAGAAATCGACGACGTGATTGTGGGAAATGCCACACCTGAAGCGGAGCAGGGACTCAATATCGGCCGGATGATCTCACTTATGGGGCTTGACACCGAAAAGGTACCCGGTGTAACCGTAAACCGGTATTGCGCTTCCGGACTGGAAACGATTGCCACTGCGGTTGCCAAAATCAAGACCGGTATGGCCGATGCCATTATTGCCGGCGGTGTGGAAGTCATGTCGGGCATGCCATTCGGTGGCTGGAAACTGGTGCCCAATCCCGAAGTTGCCCAACGTCACCCCGACTGGTACTGGGGGATGGGGCTTACCGCAGAGGCAGTCGCCAAAGAATACAGGGTAAACCGGGAAGATCAGGATGCTTTTGCCCTTGCCTCACACCAAAAGGCAATCGCGGCTATAAAAAACGGCCACCTTAAAGATGGAGTGGTGCCCATTACCGTTCGGGAAAACTACCTCGATGCGGCCGTGGGTGCGGGACAGTGGGACGCATCAAACTACCTCGATGCGGCTTTGCATACGGGGCAGCAGGGTGGTGGGGCAAACCCGACTAAAGGTGGAAACAGCATCAAAACCCGCGAGTATGTGGTGGATACCGATGAAGGACCTCGTGCCGATACGAGTCTGGAGGCCTTGGCGAAATTGAAGCCTGTGTTTGCCGCAGGGGGAAGCGTTACAGCTGGAAACTCGTCGCAGACTTCGGACGGTGCGGCATTTGTGCTCGTCGTGTCTGAGAAAAAACTGAAATCATTGAATATCAGTCCGATCGCCCGCCTGGTTTCCTATGGTGTGGCAGGGGTGCCGCCGCGGATTATGGGTATCGGCCCCATTCACGCCATTCCGAAGGCGCTGAAAATGGCCGGAATGACACTGGATGATATGAATCTCATTGAGCTCAATGAGGCCTTCGCCTCCCAGTCATTGGCCGTCATCCGTGAACTGAAGATTAATACCGAAATCCTGAATGTCAACGGCGGTGCCATCGCACTTGGGCATCCGCTGGGTTGTTCGGGGGCTAAGCTTTCGGTGCAGCTTTTCCATGAACTGAAGCGCAGAAACCAGCGATACGGTATGGTAACCATGTGCGTAGGTAACGGGCAGGGTGCCGCCGGGATCTTTGAGATGCTTTAATCTTATCACTGTGAACATGAATACGAGCACACAAGGAGACACCTTTCTGATTAACGAGACGCCCTATACGTCGGTCTTTATTCCCGAGGAGTTTGATGAGGAGCAGCGGATGATTCGTCAGACCTGCGAAGATTTTCTTAAGACGGAAGTTTACCCCAACTTGGATCGTATCGACGCACAGGAAGCGGGCTTGATGCAGCACCTGCTGGATAAGGCGGGGGAATTGGGGTTACTCAGTGTGTCCATTCCCGAGGAATATGGCGGTTTTGGAAAAAACTTCAACACGGCTATGCTGGTAACGGATGCTGTCGGCGCTGGACACTCCTTCGCTGTGGCACTATCGGCACATACGGGCATCGGCACATTGCCCATTCTCTATTACGGCAGTACTGCACAGAAAGGCAAGTACCTGCCCCGGCTGGCAACAGGTGAGTGGAAGGCGGCATATTGCCTAACGGAGCCAAATGCCGGATCGGATGCCAACTCCGGCCGTACCAGCGCCAGACGCAATGCGGAAGGGACCCACTATCTGATCAATGGCCAGAAAATGTGGATCACTAACGGTGGTTTTGCCGATGTGTTTATTGTGTTCGCCAAAATTGATGACGATCAACACCTGACGGCTTTTATCGTTGAACGCGGATTCGGAGGGATCACGATGAACCCTGAAGAACATAAAATGGGCATTAAAGGCTCGTCGACCCGGCAGTTATTTTTTAATGACTGCGCCGTACCTGTTGAAAACATGTTGTCCGAACGGGGAAACGGATTCCGCATAGCCGTAAATATTCTTAACATCGGCCGTATCAAACTCGCGGCCGCAGCCATCGGCGCAGCACGGCGCGTAATCGACCAGGCGGTTACTTATGCCAATGAGCGGATGCAGTTTGGTGTACAGATTGCCACATTCGGTGCCATACAGCATAAACTTGCTGAAATGGCCGTCCGTACCTTTGCCGTGGAAAGCGCGGCCTACCGTGCCGGGCAGCAAATTGACGATGCCTATGGAACGCTGTCTGCTGAAGGCATGGATGATGCACAGGCGAAGCTGAAAGCAACCGAAAGGTTTGCTGTCGAATGCGCTATCCTTAAGGTATGGGGGTCGGAAATGCTCGACTATGTGGTGGATGAGGGTGTGCAGGTATACGGAGGAATGGGGTATTCCGCTGATGCGCCCATGGAACGGGCGTATCGCGATGCGCGCATCAACCGTATTTTTGAAGGCACGAATGAAGTAAACAGGCTGCTTATGGTGGATATGCTGCTCAAGCGCGCCCTTAAAGGGGAACTTGATCTCATGGGACCTGCACAGGCGGTAGCCGATGAGTTGATGGCCATTCCGGATTCGGGAATCTCCGAAGACGCCCCGTTTATCCGTGAAAAGCAGCTGCTGGTTAACCTTAAAAGGCAGTATTGCTGGTCGCCGGGGCCGCGGTGAAAAAAATAGCTGCTGCGCTTCCGCAGGAGCAGGAGATCCTGATGCTGCTGGCCGATATGGTCGGCGACGTCTACGTCGCTGAATCGGCGTTGCTCCGGGCTGAAAAGCTGGCGCAGCAGCAGGGTGAAGGGGACACGGGCGGTATCCAGGCATTGATGGCCCGTATTTATCTGCATGCAGCCGTTGATCGCATTTACCTCGCGGGTAAAGAGGCCTTGCTCGGATTTGCCGAGGGCGATGAACTGCGTTTGCTATTGATGGGTTTGCGCCGCTTTACTAAAGTGGAGCCGTTCAATAGCAAGAATGCCCGCCGGCAGGTTGCCCGCCGCCTGATTGAAGCCAATAAATACGGCTTTTAACCATACCCGCTGCCGGCAGTCAGCTACGATGGTGCCGGCCGTAACGGATTGCGGAAAATCGGTAGCGACTAACCGATTATTTTGTATGTTTGACTAAAAGGAATCCAGCCGTGCACTCGGAACAGCAACTTCTGGCAGAATATAGGCAAACGGGCGACCTGCAATTACTGGGTAAGCTGTACGAGCCGTATATGCCGCTTATTTATGGGGTGTGCTTAAAATACTATAAGGATGAGGCGAAAAGTGAAGATGCAGTAATGCAGATTTTCGAAGCGCTCATCGATAAATTGCGGGTACATCAGGTAAGTCATTTCAAAAGCTGGCTGTATACCCTGGCGCGTAATCATTGCCTGATGGATCTACGGGTAACCAGCCGCATAAAAAACGTAGCTATTGACGAATACCTTGTGGAAAGCGATGCATTTCTGCATCAATACGATAAGGAAAATAAGGTTCCTGAAGAGCAGCTCGTGCGGATGGAGGCCTGTCTCGCCGAACTCAACGATGAACAGCAACAGTGCGTTACGCTTTTCTACCTGGAACAGAAATGCTATAAGGAAATTGCAGCGCTTACCGGCTACGAGCTGAACAAGGTGAAAAGCCATATCCAGAATGGCAAACGTAACCTGAAGATTTGTATGGAGAAAAAGCAGACATGAACGACAATTACCATATTATCCGTATACAGCAATACCTCAACGGCACATTGAGCCGGGAGGAAATGCATCAAATGGAGCGGGAAGCCCTTGAAGACCCGCTGCTTAATGATGCTATTGAAGGGTATCGGTTGCAGAACAAGGTAGACCATGGCCGGCTTAGCCTGCTACAGCAACGGCTGGCGGCCCGTATTGAAGGCCAGCAACAAGAGCGGCATACCTTTTACTTTGGCTGGCAACGGCTTGGCGTGGCGGCTACCGCCTGTGTGTTGATGGTACTGGTCCTCGTCCTGCTTTGGATGCGCAGCCACACCACCCACACGACGCCTACGGAAAAGGAGGTGGTGGTTGAACTTACGGTACCCGAAACGATTGCAGGAATCCATGCGGAACCGGTAATGGGCGAAGGGCTGGATGCCTATCCGGGAACAGGCTGGGAACAGTTCAATACTTATCTTGCCGAAAATAAAGGTAACCTGCCAATCGCTGGCAAACTGGTGGTGACGTTTGATGTCGACCCCATGGGTAAGCCGACCGCCGTCCGGACCTTAGATGGGACAAGTGCATCATTATTGGCCAATGTGCAACGCCTGTTGCAGGAGGGCCCGTTATGGAAAGGTACAAAAGGGAAGCTGACGATTTCCGTTGAGTGATACATTAACCCCTCAACATTATCCCGTCCCGCGCTCCGTGCGCGTTATTCTTCCCAGCGTATTTTTTCAGCTACCGGTGTCCGGCTAGCCCCCCGCTGCGGCTCCTCGTGATATCCCATATAAAAGAAGCCCAGGCATTCTTCCCCATCGGAGAGCTCCAGAAAATCAGCCATGTGTTTAATTGAGCCCGGACTGCTCCAATAACCACCGATACCTTCGGCAGAAGCCGACAGCCAGAGGTTCTGCACGGCGCAGGCGGTGGCAGCCAACTCTTCCCATTTGGGGACTTCCCCTGAGTAATGGATGTTAATGGCAATGACAGCGGCCGACCGGAGTACTTTTCTTCGGGTAGCCTCATACTTCTTTTGCAGGAAAAGCGCCGCCGGTGTGTTTTCCTGATAAAGGGAGGCCATTTTATCCGCCAACCGGGTTAATGCTTCGCCGCGGAATACCGTGAAACGCCAGGGCTGCGTAAGTTTATGCGTTGGCGCTGTATTGGCGCATTCCAGCAATTGCAATAACGTTTCTTTGGAAAGCTCCCGGTCTGTATAGCTGTCCGGAAAGATGCTCCGGCGGTTCTTTATCAGTTCCTGTAATGAATTATTGTCGTGTGCTGTCATTTAATATGGATTGATTAAACCGTATTATGTTAACCCCGCTCTTCCCATAATGCGGCGATGTGGAGGATAGTGCGTACGGATTTTTGCATATCCTGTACGGATACCCACTCTTCCCGGCCGTGGAAAGCATGGCCGCCCGCAAAAATGTTCGGACAGGGAAGCCCCATGAAGGAGAGCCGGGAGCCGTCTGTTCCGCCGCGGATACTGCGCCGTACCGGCTCCATACCTGCCCGCCGGATCGCCTCCATACCAATATCCATTACCTGGGGGTATTGGTCAAGCACCTGTTTCATGTTGCGGTACTGTTCGTTGACGGTAAACCGGTAGCTGCAACCGGGGTGGGATGCCAGTACCGATTTGACCAATGCTTCCAGCTCTTCTCCATGTGCCCGCAGTTTTTCATCGGTAAAATCACGGATAATAAATGTGATTTCCGCCTGTTCCACCCCTCCTTTGAAAGATACCGGATGCACGAAACCTTCGCGCCCGCCGGTGCTTTCCGGCGACAGTCGGCCGGAAGGAAGTTCATGCACGATTTCCGCGGCAATTTTTATCGCACTTTGCATTTTTCCTTTGGCAAAACCGGGGTGAACGCCGACCCCATGAATAGTGATCACGGCGCCATCTGCCGAAAACGTTTCATCCTCGATGGTTCCGGCTGTTTCGCCGTCTACGGTATATGCGAAGTCCGCACCAAGCTTCCGGAGGTCCACCCGATCCACACCCCGGCCGATCTCCTCATCAGGTGTAAACAGGATTTTAATGGTACCGTGTTTAATGGCAGGATAATGCATTAAAATGCGTGCTGCGTCCATAATTTCAGCAATACCAGCCTTATCGTCCGCACCTAACAACGTCTTTCCACTGGCGGTAATGATGTCGTTGCCCAGTTGCCTGGACAAGTCAGGGTGCTCATCCCATCGGATAATCACATCGGGATCATCAGGCAGGTTAATGTCTCCCCCTGCGTAACCGCGGTGCACCACTGGCTTTACATCAGCGCCAGTGCAATCGGGCGATGTATCCATGTGTGAACAAAAGCAGATCGTTGGTACCCGTTTGTCCGTGTTGGCGGGAATGGTTGCATATACATAACCATCGGAGTCGAGGTGGGCATCAACAATGCCCATGGCCAATAACTCGTTAACCAGGACCTGACCGAGATTTTTTTGTTTTTCCGTGGACGGACAGGATAAAGAAGCGGGATCGGACTCCGTATCTATTTGTACATATCGCAAAAACCGTTCTTCAACGGTAAACGCCTCAACTGCGTTTATCACCTCATTCATAGTCGTTTTTTCTTTAGTAGTACAACGGGTACATCCGTAATATTCAGTAATTTTTTGCGCACGCTGGAATGAAATAGCCGACGTAAAATACCGTAATTTTTCGAGGCGATAAGGACCAGGTCAATGTGCTGTTTTTTTACGTAGTCGAATATGCCTGTTGCCGTATCCTTATGTGTGCTGATGGTTTCAAAAACGGGGGTTAGTTCATCCAGGTATCGCATGAGTTGTTTCTGGCCAAGCAGCGTCGCCGGCGACTGGCGCTTTAGTGCATAATCCACATGCAGGATATGCATTTCTGCGCGGAAGGGGCTTACCAGCTGGACAATGGAATTGATGGGCGTTTCAGTCTCCACATCGACCAGGTCGGTGGCGTAGGCTACTTTTTTTATGGACCGGAGCAGGTGATCACGCGGTACAATCAGAAGCGGTGCGATACCAGATTCCGCCACGGCCAGTGTATGCCGGCCAATAAGGGTGTTTTCAATATCAGATAAGCCGGCAATTCCCATGATGATGATGGATACCTGATGGATGTTGACAATGGCTTCCACACCTGCCTTTACACTTTGGTCATCGGCGAGTAGCAGGATACGGTCCTTCATGTCATTGATCCGATGAAGCTTGCTGACCATCGTGTCTAAATGCTTCATGGCCACTTCATGGTATGGATTCCGCCCCTGTTCGGATCGGGTCCTGTCTACGGGTGCTTCCTTATAGGAGTGGTAGAAAATAAGCCGCAGCGCTTTTAATTCCCCGGCCATATCCACTGCATACTGCGCTGCATTATACGATACATCGGAAAAATCAACCGGGACTAAAAACGTGTTCATTCAATCGTCTATAAAGCACCCCTAACTGGCAATGGGCTTAGTGTATCTCCCAAAGATAGGAAAAGATCGCTATTTGAACGGATGAAAGAAAAGCAGCCGGCATATTATTGCTGTTTGTCGGCGTAGCCGAATACCTTTTTCAGCAATGGTGTGGTACGTGTACCGCCGAGGTTATTGCGGATTTTAAGTTCTTCCTGGGCAACCTGATGAAAGAGGCCGGCTATGGCTTTCTGGGTTACGTACTTGTTCAAATCGGTTTCCACCTTATCGTTAATAAGGGGAATCTGGTTATAGCTGGTCATCACGGTGCTCCAGTACTGTGCGACATTGTGTTTGCCCAGCGCCTGCTCCACAATGGGACTGAACCGCTTGGTCAGTTCATCCGTGGTGGCGCGCTGGAAAAACTGAGTAGCCGCATCCTTCTGCCCGCTGAGCAGGATATTGGTTGCATCGCGGACGGTGAGCTGCGAAAGTGCCGAAACGAACACCGGTGCCGCTTCGCTTACGGCGCTTTCTGCTGCGCGGTTAAGGCTTTGGATCAGGTTGTCGCACAACGACCCCAGCCCAATATCCCGTAGGGTACGTTCTACTTTTTGTGCCTCCGGGGGCATGAGGATTTTAACCGCTGTATTGCCCAGGAAGCCGTCTTTTACCGCGAGCGACTGAATGCTCCTGTCTAATCCCTGGCTCAAAGCCTGCTTTATGCCCGCGGCGATTTCACTGGAAGAAACGGCCGTGCCCTGCGTTGTGCCGCCGGATGGTGTTGTGGCAGCACCGTCCGGGTATGTCATCTGGCTCAGTGTATCGCACTTGGTAAACAGGAGGAGTGAGGAGGCAAGGGAAAGTACTTTCAGCCGATTCTTCATAGGATAAAAAAGTTAACCATACGTTGGATAAAGGCGTAAAGGTACCATTCTCGGGCTAAGAAAGCAATCAATAGCGGATTTCTGCCATTACCGGAAAGTGATCAGAGGGCAGCTTGCCCGCATAGCTGTCTGTCAGTATACCATAGCGGACCACCTTAAACGGAGGAGAAAGAAAAATATGATCGATCCGGCTGTCACTCACACGGGTGATGTCAAAACTATTGAAAGTGCCATTAGGTGCATATTTCAGGGGCGATAGCTCATATGCATCTTCTACTACTCCACCAGTGTGGAGCAACTGGTAACTGTCGCTGTGCTGGTCCACATTAAAGTCGCCGGTGATGATCATCGGTGTACCGCTGCCCAGTTCACTGGCTTTTTTTACGATAAGTTTAGCACTTTCCGTCCGGGCTTCGGTACCCACGTGGTCAAAATGGGTGTTGAACAGGAAAAACCGGAAGCCGGTACGCCGGTCCTTGAATAATCCCCAGGTACAGATACGTGGCAGGGCCGCATCCCAGCCTTTGTTGGGTGTCCCCGTATTTTCAGCAAGCCAAAAGGTGCCCTGCCTGACCACCTCAAATTTCGTTGTGTCAAAAAATATGGCTGAATACTCACCCTGTTCCTTGCCATCATCGCGCCCAACACCGATATAGGCATAACCGGGAAGAGCCGCTTTGATTGCCTCTACCTGATGCTTAAGCCCCTCCTGAATGCCGAAAATGTCGAAACCATGGAACCGGATGAGCCCGGTAAGATGGGGTGCCCGGTCTTCCCAAAGGTTGCCGATATCGCCTGTGGCATCATACCGGATATTGTAGGTGGCTACACGGAATTGCTGGGCAATGCCAAAGGCAATGCAGGTAAAAAAGAGCAGGGCGGTGACGGCTGTTTTTTTCATTTTTTAGCATGTTGCTGGATGACGTCAAGCAGTAGCCCCGGCTGGTCGGTGGTAATGTACTCAACCTGCTGATCGAGCAGCCGGATCATTTCTTCCTCCGTGTTAACGGTCCACGCATTAACCACGAGTCCGAGATGCTGCGCTTCCTGAATCCAGGTCGGATTTTTCTTGTACACGTCAAAATGGTAATCCAGGCCATAAAAGCCATCCTTTTTGGCCTGGGCCGGCGTTACGTCGCCATTCAGGTAATAAACCTTAGCCTGTGGATCCAGCTCGATGATCCGTTTTGCACCCGCATAATCAAACAGGATGTACTCGACCCAATCCCCCGCATGTAGTTTTTTGACCAGTTCTATTGATTGGTCGGCCGCTTCAAGCGTACGGTCCAGCCCCAGGGGTGAGGTTTTGAGTTCAAAGATAAGCTTAGTCTTGCGCTGCTTCATGCCTTCACGCAGGTAGGCCTCCGCTGTTGGGATCGATTCCCCGTTCGGATGTTTTTTGGCCAGCAATTCGGCATATGTTGAGGTAGCAATATCCAGCCCGTAGAAATCTTTGTCGTGGTTCACCACGAGTACACCGTCTTTGGTAAGGTGCACATCAAATTCAGTGCCTGCACAGCCCAACTCGATGGCACGGTGCAGCGAAGCGATGGAGTTTTGCGGCAGGTTGTCTACCTTCCAGGCGCCGCGGTGGGCAATGGCTTCATTTTGGACAAATTGGGCAAAGGTGGTTTGTGACATGGTGCAGCAAATAACAGCCAGTAGGGTGCGGGTGATCAAATTCATGGTTTTCGTTTTCAGCGAATGAATAAATTGATTATATGTATGGCTCATTAAAGGTAACTAATTTGCCGGAATTAAAAGACCAGAATGACATTGGCTACCTTACGTTCACCTTCATGATCGAATTTTTTATTGTCTGATGGATAATTTACCACCCCCGATTCGGTTTCTCCCTTCAAATACAATGTCGTTGACCCACCTCCGTCGAGGTTGAGCGCATCCTGCATGCCCATTACGCGCAGTAAAAAAGCCAGTTCCGGCAGGTTCATGCCGTGGGCGCTGGCGTTCCGCCCGTCTACCGTAAGCAGCACAAGCTTATTATCGGCAGTATGTGCCACGGCTGACCGGGGGTGGCGGTTGTCGTTGAATGCGTTTTTCTGCAGTGCCACAGCCGTTCCGTCCTGTAACAGCATCGGGCCGCATACCATAACGTTGGCTCCTTCCAAGCGTTTATCCCAGCCGGCAGTCTGATTGTCGCCAAGGACAATGGAGGCTGTCTTTCCGTCGACAATCAGGGCACCGTTGGCCCGTTCATGATTGGTGCCATTGGGCAGCAGCATTTTCGTTTCGTTGACCACATTCCCGTCGATCCGTACAAATGTAGTGGCACCCCCGTGCTGTACGTCAAAAAATGTGGCATTGATAGCGCCCAGGGCACCTGCTTCTTTGGCAAAAACACTGGTCAGCTCAACACCATCGGGCAATCCGGCAAACGCGATGGTGCGGTCGGGGTTTGTCAGGTCGATCTCCAGCAGGTTGACTTCCTGCTGGGATGCAAACAGGCTGTCAAAATGTGCCTGTTTCCAAACCGCCCCCGGGGCTATGGCTTTTTCCTTCCATACGGTCGTGACGATGCGGAGTGAATCTGCCGGGGTCTGCGCAAAAATAAACTGCGGAGCCAACCATAAAATACAGCCTACGAGATAGGCTGCACCGGTTAAACGTTGAAAGTATTGTTTTTTTGTTTTCATAATCGTTGGCAATATGCGAATCGCAAATTATATAAATATTACCGGGGTATCAAGGAATTAGCTATAAATGACGGCAGCGGCCTCTTATTTGTTTTACAGAAAGATTGTTTACTTTTATCAGGCAATTACCAAAACACCGGATGTAACATCCTGAAAGGGCACACATCTAATTAGCATAAATATGATGCAGCAGGTCCAATTTTCCAGGTTTCCGATTGAATTATGCTGTTGGATAGGGGCATTGGTGCTGCTTTACTTATCCAATCCCGGTATGCATCATTTCACCCTGTGTCCATTGGAAAATGTGGGTGTCGACTGGTGTCCGGGATGTGGGTTAGGCCGTTCGCTCACCCTGTTGATGCATGGCGAGTTTGTAGCATCCGTATCAATGCACCCGCTGGGAATTCCGGCTTTTTTGGTGCTTGTCCACCGAATTTATTGTTTGACAAAACTGAATATAACAGCTAAATTACGATACCTATGAGCAACCGTAACATATTGATGAACATCGAGGGAATCACGCCCGATGAACTGCTGTACCTCCAGCATGCCACCGCCTCACTGACCGATGACCAGCTTAAAAATTTCGTGCTGCTCTATATTGGCAAACGAAAACGCGCACAGGATATCCTGCTGTTTACGCTGCTTGGTTTTCTGGGATTTGCCGGCGTGCAGCGCTTTATACTTGGCCAGGTAGCAATGGGTGTTATCTATTTCCTGACCGTTGGCTTCTGCTGGATAGGCACGATTGTCGACCTGATTAACCACAAGAGCATGACTGATGAGTATAACCAGCGCGCAACGCGCGAATGCCTCCAAATGGTAGCGGGTTACTGAGCGGGCAATCCGCCTGCCCATTCTGCATGGAACTGTGCCAGGTATTGCTCCATAAAGGCGTGCCGTGAGGCGGCAAGCTCCCTTGCGGTATCGGTGTTCATTTTGTCCTTCAGCAGGAGCAGTTTCTCGTGGAAATGATTTAACGTCGGGGCGGTGCTGTTTTTGTACGACTCCCTGTTCTGTTGGGTGACGGGAGGAATACCGGGGTTATATAGTTCGCGATTTTTGAAGCCGCCATAATGGAACGCACGGGCAATGCCAATGGCGCCGATGGCATCCAGCCGGTCAGCATCCTGTACGATGGCCAGCTCCGGTGAATGAAAGGTAACATGGCCCAGGCTCGCCTTATATGACATGTTCAGTATAATCTCCTGCACATGCTTTACCCGGTTCTCATCCACTCCGATTCCGTTTAGGTATTCGCCTGCGATCCGGGGTCCCAGCGTTTCATCGCCACCATGGAACTTGCTGTCGGCAATATCGTGCAGCAGGGCAGCCAGCTCGCATACAAGTGTGTCTGCCGGTTCCCGGGTAAGGAGGTACTTAACGTTATTCCATACCCGCAGGATATGCCACCAATCGTGTCCTGCCTCCGCATTGGCCAATTGCCGGCGCACAAAATTGACCGTTTGATCAATGCAGTGTTTCATGAATGCGGCCTGTCAGCAGGTTGCCGGCGGCTACCCGCATAAATTTCATATTCCAGTAGCCGGCAATCCAGTCTTCCGTTATAAAATTCAATCCGGCGCGACGAATGCAGGCCTATTTTTTTGGCCAGGTCGGGGTTGCCTGTAAACACGTAGCCGGTATAGCCGCCACAGTCCTGTTTGAAAAAGTCGCCGATGCGGCTGTATGTAGCCTCCAGTTTGGTATGTGTCCCCATACGCTCGCCATATTCGGGATTGAAGACAACCACTCCGGGCGCCCCGGGCAGGGGTGTTTCGGCAAAATCGCAGACATGAAAGTCAATAAGCTTATCCACTCCCGCGGTCTTGGCATTAAGAATGGCCGTTTCAACGGCCTCTTTTGAACGGTCTGAGGCTACAATTTTGGCCGGTGCCTGTTTGTTGACCTGCTCTTTCAGTTTGCGCCGCTCGGCAAAGAAGACCTGCTCATCGTAACCCAGGATGTGCATGAATGCGTAATTCATCCGAAAAAGACCCGGCTTGCGGTTCGTTGCAATGAGTGCTGCTTCGATGGCCAGGGTTCCCGACCCACACATCGGGTTGATAAAGACCGATTGCTTATCCCAACGAGTGGCATACACCACGCCGGCGGCCAGCGACTCCAGCATTGGCGCTTTGCCGGGGAATTTGCGGTAGCCGTGCTTGGCAAGGGTTTCCCCTGAAGTATCGAGAAAGACCTCTGCACGGTCTTTCTGCCAATGCAGGTGCACCACGGTCCGCTGCAGGCTTGGCCCGCTGTCGGGCCGGAGTCCCTTTTTGCTCTTGATGCGGTCGGCAATTGCATCTTTTACCTTTAAGTTGGCAAAGAGCGGTGTGGTAATGGTGGAATTGTTTACATTGGACGTAACAGAAACATAGCCGTCAGCTGCAATGAGTGTTTCCCAGGGAACGTCCGCCAGTGCTTCATAAAGTTCCTGGGGGTCATTTGCGCGAAACGCCTTCAGGGAATAAAAGACCTGGCTGGCGCAATGCAGGTTCAGGTTGAGTCGGATGCAATCGTTGACTGTCCCTTCGAGCTCAATGCCTGTAGCAAAAGCTTGTTTGACATCGAACCCGAGTTGCCTTACTTCGTCTTGCAGGTAGGGCGACAGGCGTCGGTAACACGTGATAATGATTTTAGCCGGGGTGTTGAAAACTTCCATAAGATTTCGGCAAAGTTACCTATTATTGTAGGTAAAAAATTTTTAATTTTACAGTTTCAATAAAATCGCAAAGTAATGGAAATACGAGGAAAAGTACACGAAATTGGTGATGTGCAGCAGGTTACCGATACGTTTAAGAAAAGAGATCTAATCATCCAATATGCGGAGAACCCTCAATTTGTTGAATATATCCGTTTTGAGGCAACACAGGACCGTACCTCATTGTTTGATAACCTGGGCATCGGTGAAGAGGTGGAAGTTTCATTTAACCTGCGTGGACGTCCCTGGACCAATAAAGACGGGGTAACCAGCTATTTCAATTCGTTAGTGGCCTGGCGGGTAAGTAAAGTGACCGGATCGGAAAACGGAGGGTCAGCTTATGCGGCTGCACCGGCTCCCAGCACGCCACCGACAGTAGATATTTCTGCTGACGATGGAAAGGACGACGATCTACCGTTCTAAAAATGTAAACAAACGTATTTGTTGATAAATCGAAGAGGGTGGCGCAGGATCTGTGCCGCCTTTTTTTGTTGCTTCTTTCCGCCAGGTATGAGGTAGTGCCCCGTTTGATTTCCCGGCTACATCATAAAGGAAGATGATAGGGACTTTGTAGGGGGAAATCCCTATGATATCCCTACGGGGTCCGTATCGGATTACCTAACGTAAAGTATACGGTATTTGAATCAGTCCGGCAACTGAGAAAGAAAGATGGAAGCCCTGCAGCCGTTTACATGGAAACGCAGCCGGCAGGTTACTGTTCCGATGGTTCGCCAGGGTTGCCGGCGACCCTCCGTAACAAAAGCCGTTGCCGGCTGAGCCGCTCTTCGAGGATCAGTGAATCGGCTGTATGGTGCAGGATAAGGAAACGCGGCCGATATTTACCGATGTGATGGCAACCGGCCGTTTTGAGCTGCCCGTCAGCCTGACGGTACCAGCCCTCCACCAGCAGACTGTCCTGTCGTACAACGTAGATGCCCCGGGCATATTCTACCCATGTTCCATTATTATAGCATGAATCGGCCATCTTTTTTACCCGGGCTGTGGTGCGCAGGGTGAAATAGATGGAGTCGGGGGCGACAGTCAGTTCATGCAGGGTGTATTGCAGCAGGTCGCCCTGCATGGCTACACTGTCCTGTGTCCAGTGGCCATGCAGGTATTCCAGGCCTTCCTGTCGTATGTCGGGGTTAAAACGGCATGCAGAAAGGCAAAGCGCGATCAGCAGCAGTGCCGATAGCGGTGGTAAAAATGATTTTCGGGAGTCGCCGGCCGTTACTTCAACCCGCCGATCATATCCTCTGGCCGCACCCATTCGTCAAATTGCTCATTGGTTAACAGGCCCAGCTCCAGCGCCGCTTCGCGGAGCGATTTGTTTTCTTTGTGTGCCTTTTTTGCGATTTTGGCGGCATTCTCATAGCCGATATGCGGATTGAGTGCGGTAACAAGCATCAGCGAATTTTCCACGTGCTTTTTGATACCGGCGTAGTTGGGCTCAATACCAACAGCACAGTGGTCGTTGAAGGATACGCAGGCATCGCCGATCAGTTGCGCGGATTGCAGGAAATTGGCGGCCATCACCGGTTTGAATACGTTGAGCTCATAGTGGCCATTGGCACCGCCGAATGCGATAGTCACGTCATTGCCTATGACCTGTGCGGCAACCATTGTCAGTGCTTCACACTGCGTCGGATTGACCTTGCCGGGCATAATGGATGATCCCGGTTCGTTTTCGGGAATCAGGATTTCGCCGATACCTGAGCGTGGACCGGAAGCCAGCATGCGGATATCGTTAGCGATTTTATGCAACGATACGGCCAGCTGTTTCAGTGCACCATGGCTCTCTACGATGGCATCGTGGGAAGCAAGTGCCTCGAACTTATTGGGTGCCGTACGCAGGGGAAGTCCTGTAAACCCGGCGATATACTTGGCCACATTCTCGGAGTAACCCTTTGGCGTGTTAATGCCTGTACCCACAGCCGTTCCGCCAAGTGCCAGTTCCGCCAAGTGGTCCAGCGTATTTCTGAGTGCTTTCAAGCCATAATCCAGCTGGGCCACATAACCTGAAAATTCTTGTCCCAGGGTTAGCGGCGTTGCGTCCATCAAGTGGGTACGTCCGATTTTCACTACTCCGGCAAATGCTTCTGATTTTGCCTTCAGCGTATCCCGCAGCTTTTCCACGCCTGGGATGGTGGTGGAAATAATCCGCTTATAGGCAGCGATGTGCATAGCTGTAGGATAGGTGTCGTTGGATGACTGCGATTTATTTACGTCGTCATTGGGATGGATAAAGGGTTTTCCTTCGCCGAGTTTATGTCCCTGGAGCACATGGGCACGGTTGGAGACCACTTCATTCACATTCATATTCGACTGCGTGCCGGAACCGGTCTGCCAGATGACCAGCGGAAACTGATCGTCCAGCTGGCCCGCCAATATTTCGTCACATACCCGGGCGATCAGGTCGCGCTTTTCGGCCGGGAGTATACCTGCATCCGTATTGGTGTAAGCGGCGGCTTTCTTAAGGTAGGCGAATGCCTCAATAATTTCTTTTGGCATGGAGGCTGCCGGACCAATTTTGAAATTGTTGCGTGAGCGTTCGGTTTGCGCTCCCCAATACTTGTCGGCAGGTACCTGCACCTCGCCCATGGTATCGTGTTCTATTCGGTATGACATGGAATCGTTGTTTTTGATTAAATCGTCCAAAGTTACAAATGATATGGGAGATGTGCGGAAATATAATGGAAAATAAGCATAGCCAGCTCATCTGCCACGGCCATTGCTGCAACTGCATATGCCCAGCCGGGCATATGCACCTGTGCATCACAGCTTGCACACACGAAATAATTATGATACCCGTCATTCTCATAACTGACCGTTGTCACGGCGTGTGGATGGGGAATCGTTAATTTTGTTAGGCTTAATCCGCGATCGAATGAGCGTGAAGCCGGCACTGAAAAACACACCATGAACGAAACCAATCAACATCGCTTTCATATACCCGTAATGGGACTGGGATTTACGATTGACACACCGCTGAAAGTGGCGCGATATGGCATTGCATCAGCACTTTCCCTGGCCGACGATCACCTGCTGGAGCAGATGCGGGCGTTTTATACACCGGCATCCGGTCGCCCGTTTCGTCCGATTTCAACTCATGCTACCGACTACAGGGCCCGGCGGATTACAGCGTACCTCAACCTGGTACACGACATCGTTAATGAGCAGGTGACACGGCTGCGCAACGGACAGTTTGAAGCGGGCAGTGAGCTTACCCGTTATTTCGAACTGCTGCCGGATGAATCGCCGGTGAAACGGGATTACATAACGATGTGTTCCAGCAAAAGTGCCGAGCGGGAAAGGCTGGCCACCGAACTTCGTGCGGCCGTTACAGCGGGCGCGATTGATGTGAACATCATGACCAAGGTCGACAAAACAAATTATGCAGCAGATGGCTCTCCGTTGCCGCCGGAGTATTCGGATGCGTCGGCTGCGCTGCGGGGATTTGCGATGAGCACACTCCAGTCGGCTGTTATCCTGTCGGCTGGGTTAAACCCGCGGCTGTATAGCTACTTTGAACAGTTTGACGATTTCTTCCCGGATGGAAACGGCAGGCTTGCTAAACGGATCATTCTGAAAGTAAGTGATTACCGGTCGGCGTTGATCCAGGGCAAACTGCTGGCGAAGAAAGGGCTCTGGGTGTCCGAGTTCCGGATCGAGTCCGGCCTGAATTGCGGCGGACACGCATTCATCAGTGACGGGATGCTGCTGGGACCGATTATGGAAACATTCAAGACCCAACGAGAGATGCTTTATGCCGAGTTGAAAGGCCTGTGCGATACCGCGCTCATCACAAAACAACGGCCGGGGTTCGGGGGGAATCCCCCGCAGCGTATTACTGTACAGGGCGGAATCGGTACAGCTGGTGAGGACCGATTTCTACGGGATTATTATCAATTGGATGGCACCGGCTGGGGAAGCCCCTTTCTGCTGGTCCCTGAAGCCACGAATGTGGATGAAGATACACTCGGTAAACTGGCGGATGCACAGCCCGGGGATTTTTACCTGAGTAACGCGTCGCCGCTCGGGGTGCCTTTCCATAACTTCCGTCCGAGCAGCTCCGAGGAACAACGGAAACTGCGGATCGCCAGGAACCGTCCGGGCAGTCCCTGCCACAAGAAATTCCTTTCGTTTAATACGGAATATACGGATAAAGCGATCTGCACTGCTTCGAGGCTATACCAGCACCTGAAACTGCAGGAAGCACGTATCCGTTTTCCCGATGAGCAGGCATACCGGCAATTGGTGGCGGCAATTACGGAAAAGGACTGCCTGTGTGAGGGGCTCGCCGCGCCGGCTGTACTGGTCAATAACATAACACCCGCACACAACCTCCGGGCGGTAACGATCTGCCCGGGACCCAACCTGGCCTACTTTTCCAGTATCGTATCGCTGAAGGAAATGGTCGGTCACATTTACGGTAAAGTCAACGTATTGAACGGCCGTTTCCGTCCAAACCTGTTCGTCAATGAGCTACGCCTTTATGTCGATTACTTAAAAGGAGAAATCGGAAAACACCAGCATGATTTTACTGAAAAGCGTATCGTCTATTATCAGTCTTTTTGTGATAACCTCCTGCGGGGGATCGAATATTACCATGCTATTGTCCACGAGCTGCAGCGTTATACCCACACGGGGACAGACGAAATGAAAGCTGCCATGGCAGATGTGGAAAAAATACAACTTCAATTAGCCGGGGCACATGTTGTGAAGACGCTGTCGTAGCCGGCCGGCAATGAACTGCAGGAAATGCCACCGAGGGTCCGGCAGGGAATGGGTAAAGGGTATCATGCGAAAAGAAAAACCCCGGCAGGAATGACTGCCGGGGTTTTTCTTTGAATAATATTGTATGGATCTATGACCTCGCTATTTGCTCAGGTACATCGATTTTTTTGCATACATTTCCCGGAAGAACGGATCGTCCAGGTCTTTGATAAAGCGAATCGCCTCACCGGTAGATTTCATCTCCGGGCCAAGCTGTTTATCGACATCGGGGAATTTATCAAATGAGAAGATCGGTTCTTTAATGGCATAACCCTTCAGTTTGCGTTCGATGGTGAAATCCTTCAGTTTATTGGTGCCCAGCATTACTTTGGTAGCTATATTAATATAAGGCACATCGTATGCCTTGGCAATAAACGGCACCGTCCGGGAAGCGCGTGGGTTGGCTTCAATCACATATACGTTTTCGTCTTTTATGGCAAACTGGATGTTAAGCAGTCCGCTTACGTTCAGTGCTTTGGCGAGCTTGATGGTGTATTCCTCCATTTTTTCCTGAACGTTTTTTGATAGGCTGAACGGCGGAAGTACGGCACTGGAATCGCCGGAGTGGATGCCCGCCGGTTCGATGTGTTCCATCATGCCGATAATATGCACATCCTCACCGTCACAGATGGAGTCGGACTCGGCTTCCTCTGCGCGATCGAGGAAATGATCGATCAGCACCCGGTTTCCGGGCAGGTTGCGCAGGAGTTTGACTACAGCCGTTTCGAGCTCTTCATCGTTAATAACAATGCTCATGCGTTCGCCGCCAAGGACGTAGCTGGGGCGTACAAGTACCGGATAACCCACTGCATTGGCCACCTTAAGCGCTTCTTCTGCACTTTCGGCTACTCCGTACCGGGGGTAGGGAATGTCCAGTGATTTGAGCAAGTCGGAGAACCGGCCGCGGTCTTCGGCAAGGTCCATATTCTGGAACGATGTGCCGATGATACGGACACCGTTGGACTCCAGCTGCTCGGCCATTTTGAGGGCGGTCTGCCCGCCAAGCTGTACGATAACGCCAACCGGTTTTTCAAGTTCAATGATTTCACGTACATGCTCCCAGAATACCGGCTCAAAGTAGAGCTTGTCGGCCATGTTAAAGTCCGTCGACACCGTTTCCGGGTTACAGTTGATCATGATGGCCTCATAGCCGGCTTCTTTTGCCGCCAACAGGCCGTGTACACAGGAATAATCGAACTCGATGCCCTGGCCGATACGGTTAGGGCCGGATCCCAGTACGATTATTTTTTTCCGGTCGGAAGCCACTGATTCGTTTTCCTCCTCAAATGTGGAGTAGTAATAAGGGGTCTGAGCCGGGAACTCAGCGGCACAGGTGTCTACCATTTTGTATACCCGGCGGATGCCGAGTTCCTTGCGCCGGTAATATACGTCGTCCTCTGTGACGTTGCCAAGCAGCCAGGCGAGCTGTGCGTCGGAATATCCCTTTTGTTTGAGGGTAAGGAAAAAGTCTTTGGGGATGTTGTTGAGCTGGTAGCGGCGCAACTCTGTTTCAAAATGCACCAGTTCCTGTATCTGGACCAGAAACCATTTGTCTATGTTCGTGGTTTTGCGGATGGATTCGAGCGGTACGCCCATTTCAAACGCGTCCTTAATATGGAAGAGGCGGTCGCTGCTCGGATGTTCGAGGCTATGCATAATCTCTTCCAGGTTGCGGCTCTGCCGTCCATCCGCACCCAGTCCGCTGCGACCGATTTCGAGGCTCTGACAGGCTTTCTGCAAGGCTTCGATAAATGTGCGTCCGATTGCCATCACCTCGCCCACGGACTTCATCTGTAGGCCCAGTTCGCGGTTTGCGCCCTTGAACTTGGCGAAATTCCAGCGCGGAACTTTCACGATGACGTAGTCGAGTGTCGGTTCGAAGTAGGCCGATGTTGTTTTGGTGATCTGGTTTTCAATCTCATCCAGGTTATAGCCGATGGCTAGTTTGGAAGCGATTTTGGCGATGGGGTACCCAGTGGCTTTCGATGCCAGGGCAGATGACCGGGATACCCGCGGGTTGATCTCAATGGCAATGACATCCTCATTTTCCGGATTGACCGAAAACTGGACATTACATCCGCCGGCAAAATTGCCGATCGCGCGCATCATTTTAATGGCCTGGTTACGCATCTCCTGGTAGCAGCGGTCGCTGAGTGTCATGCCCGGGGCTACGGTGATGGAGTCGCCTGTATGGATGCCCATCGGATCGAAATTTTCGATGGTACAGATAATAATCACGTTGTCGTTGCCGTCACGCAACAGTTCGAGCTCAAATTCCTTCCATCCCAACACGGCCTGCTCTACCAGTACTTCGTGCGTAGGCGATGCCTGTAACCCACGGCTTAAGGCAGCTTCAAAATCTTCTTTTTTATGCACGAACCCGCCACCGGTCCCGCCAAGGGTATAAGATGGACGGATAACCAATGGGAATCCAATCTCCTGGGCAGCTTCCTTTCCTTCGAGGAAAGAGTTGGCGATTTTGGATGGGGCTACGCCGACACCGATGTCGACCATCAGTTTACGGAATTCTTCGCGGTTTTCCGTTTTTTCTATGGCAGCAACATCCACGCCGATTACCTGTACATTGTATTTTTCCCATAGTCCCCGCTCATCGGCCTGTATGCAGAGGTTAAGTGCGGTTTGGCCGCCCATCGTGGGTAATACCGCGTCAATTTGCTGCTCCTGAAGAATCTGCTCGATACTTTCGCAGGTAAGCGGCAATAAATAGACGTGGTCTGCAATAACCTTGTCGGTCATGATGGTCGCCGGATTGGAATTGATGATGGATACGGTGATCCCTTCTTCTTTAAGCGACAGCGCGGCCTGTGAGCCGGAATAGTCAAATTCGCAGGCCTGACCAATGACAATAGGACCTGAGCCGATAATTAATACGGAGTTAATGGAGGTGTTTCTGGGCATTATATGGTGAAAAATGTTAACAAATTCCAACTATCGTTAGGGTACAAAACAGCATGAATGCCTGAGGAACTGTAGGTAGGATATTCCGACTGCTTTGTCGGAGTGCAAAGGTAAACCTTTTTGGGGAATAACCGGTTAAATATTTTAAGAATCAGCCAATAACTTTTTCATGGCGCGCAGGCAGGGGGTGCTGGCTGTTTTCTTCGGGGCGGGCGGTACTTAACGTTTTTGCATTTATTGCATGATTATACCGGGCTTTTGTTATTATTGCCCCACACCATCTCCATCGGCAATGGGCGATCAGCAGCATGTGATTAAAATAGCGGTAGTTGGACCGGAGTCCACCGGTAAATCCACAATAGCCAAGCAGCTGGCTCGGCACTATCATACGGTATGCGTACCCGAATATGCCCGTGAATACTGCCTGAACCTCAACCGCCAGTACACGCTGCAGGATGAGATGAATATGTTTTATGGCCAGCTGGCCCTGGAACAGTCCCTGGTGCCACTGGCCCAGAATGGCCTGTTAATCTGCGACACCATGTTCCTTACCATCAAGGTGTGGTGCGATCACCTGTTTGGGCATACCCCTCAGGCCGTACACGATGAACTAAGCCGGCACCGGTACGACTTCTTCCTTTTAATGGACATCGATCTCCCCTGGATGGATGACCCGCTTCGGGATTTTCCGGATTTAAGAGTACATTTCATGCAGGTATGGCACCGGGAACTGCAGGCTATCCATGCCAGCTATCAGGTGATATCCGGACTGGGTGACCAGCGGTTCGCGCAGGCACTTCAGGCGGTAGACGGGTTTCTTAAAAACAGTAAGGCAACCGGTCACTGATCCGGTTCGTACAGCGATGCATCGATGGGCTTCAGCTGTCCGGTTCGATAAAAATATTTTTCGATCACCAGGAGGGAAATCAGGTTTTCCAGTTCCCGGTTTTTGAACTGTGCCACAAAGTGGTGTGCGTTGGCTATGATGTTTAATGCCTCGTTTGGATGTTGGATGTAATGCGTTAACTTTTCTTCCAGGTCCGAATAGTCGTCCTTGATGCACACATAATGGAAGTCGGGTATTAACGTCGATTCCATAAACCAGGTCTCAAATTTTGGGACGGGCATTACGGCCAGCGAATTGGACGACATTATCCATTTCAGGTTGGTGGCCACATCATTGCCCTCCAGTGCCAGGATAAATTTGTAATCCAGGTGCGCGTCGATGCTGAGCTTTTCCGTTGACCAGTGCGGGTTTCCGTCTGTATTGGTCTGTCCAAGGTCACACAGGGGATGCCCGAAATACTGTTCGTAGAACCGGATGCGGTGCGGTTGGGTAATGGCTCCCCGTCCGATCAGTTTATCCTGCTTATGCAGGAAAGGCTTCCGGTCGTTGATGAAATTAAAGTGCCTGACCTTATCAAGTTTCAGGATCACTGCGTTGGCATTATCGCCCTGCACCGGCCTGCTTTTTACAAATGCCGGCTCCCCGGGGACGTGGGTAACATCGCCCCAACGGTAATTGATTTTTAGGAAGGCGGGGAAATAACGCAGGTACTCCTGGGAATCAAAACTATATACGCGCGGCCTCGCCAGCCGGTCAACATCGGCAATACGGATTGCCCCGTCCGAAAGCTGGTATCGCCCTGCCAGCCTATTATAGTGGTTAACGCGCTGCTTGATCACATGCCTGTCAAATGCCGATACGGAAAGCAGCCTGGCTTTAAGCTGCCGCCGGCAGGTGCTGCGGGGCATTAAGAATGTATTTGCAACTGCCCGGATATAATAGCCTAATTTGCTGCGTTTATGCCGCTGGAAAAACATGACGGTTACCTGTCTGGCAGCGGTTGCCCATGCTGCTTAATACCGATAATGTTCCGGTTTGTACGGGCCATCCACCGGTACGCCAATGTATTCGGCCTGATGGGCATCGAGGACATCGAGTTCCACGCCTATTTTCGCCAGGTGCAGGCGGGCTACTTTTTCGTCCAGGTGCTTCGGGAGTGTGTATACTTCGTTTTCGTAGTTGCCGCTGTTGGTCCAAAGCTCGATCTGTGCCAGTGTTTGGTTCGTAAACGAATTACTCATGACAAAAGAAGGGTGGCCAGTGGCACATCCGAGGTTTACCAGACGGCCTTCAGCCAGTAAAATGATGTCTTTGCCGTCAATCGTGTATTTGTCCACCTGTGGCTTGATCTCAATTTTGGTCTGGCCGTAATTGGTGTTGAGCCAGGCGACGTCAATTTCATTGTCAAAGTGACCGATGTTACATACCACGGTTTTGTCTTTCATGGATTTAAAGTGTTCGGCCCTGACAATATCGCGATTGCCGGTTGTCGTTACCACGATGTCGGCCTCTTTTACGGCGTTGGCGAATTTTTTGACTTCGTAACCTTCCATGGCGGCCTGCAATGCACAGATGGGATCAATTTCCGTTACGATAACCCGTACGCCGGCGCTGCTGAGCGATTCGGCGGAACCTTTCCCCACATCACCGTACCCCGCTACAACCGCTACTTTACCGGCGAGCATCAGGTCGGTGGCGCGACGGATCGCATCAACCAGCGACTCGCGGCAGCCATATTTATTGTCAAATTTAGATTTGGTGACCGAATCGTTCACATTAATCGCCGGCAGGTGCAACGTGCCGTTTTTCATCCGTTCATACAGCCGGTGAACGCCGGTGGTGGTTTCTTCGGAAAGTCCCTTAATACCCTCCACCAGTTCGGGGTACCTGTCGAAGACCATGTTAGTCAGGTCGCCTCCATCGTCTAAGATCATATTGAGCGGTTGGCGGGATTCGCCAAAGAACAGTGTTTGCTCGATGCACCAATTAAATTCTTCCTCGGTCATGCCTTTCCAAGCGTATACGGGAATGCCCTTGGCGGCAATGGCTGCCGCAGCGTGGTCCTGCGTAGAAAATATGTTGCAAGACGACCAGGTAACATCGGCACCCAGCTCAATCAGGGTCTCGATCAATACGGCCGTCTGAATGGTCATGTGCAGGCAACCGGCGATACGGGCACCCTTCAATGGTTTGGACGCACCGAATTCTTCGCGAAGGGCCATCAGTCCGGGCATTTCGGCCTCGGCCAGTTCGATTTCCTTGCGGCCCCAATCGGCCAGACTGAGGTCTTTTACCTTGTAAGGGATGTATGCGGTTGCTGTTGCTGACATGATTTTCTGTGTTTAATGTTATATAAATATCGCTGCAAAGGTAGCGGTTTTGGGTCTGAATTTCAAATTTGATGCTCACTGTTAGGGTGTTACTTTTTACGGAAGAAAGTAATACCCTAGCGGCGGACAATACAAAATCTGACATTCCCCTGAAACGTTGTATTTGGTTAACGCGGGACAGTACCGTATCTTTGTAGCGAGTAGCAATATAATAGTATAACAGAAAGGACTAAACACTATGTATCCAGAATATTTGGTAGCGCCGATGCGCCAGGAGCTGACCGATGTCGGCTTTGAAGAATTGAAGACCCCAGCTGAGGTAGATGCGGCCATTAACCAGGAAGGCACCGTATTTGTCGTGGTCAATTCAGTTTGCGGCTGTGCGGCAGCGAACGCACGCCCGGCAGCTCGTACCGCGATCCAGCATGAAAAACACCCCAATAAGGTGGTAACTGTTTTTGCCGGCATGGAAAAGGATGCGGTAGACAAAGCCCGCGCTTACATGCTGCCCTATCCGCCATCATCACCCGCAATGGCACTGTTTAAGGATGGCAAGCTGGTGCACATGATTGAACGGCATCAGATCGAGGGCCGTCCGGCGCAAATGATTGCCGACAATTTGGTGGCCGCTTTCGATGAATACTGCTAATCTTTCTTTTTAATTTTTTGAATAATAAGAAAAACCCCTCCGCCATTCGGCAGAGGGGTTTTTCAATGGATGAATGTTCCGCGGGTCAGTAATCCACGGGAATGTTCAGTTCTACCCGGCTGCCACGTTGCGGTACACCGGTGATGCGTATGATATTACGATCTGTACTGGACAACGCTTTTTCCACGTCATCTGCGCTGTTTACCGGTTGACCGTTAACATGGGTAATGACCAGCCCGCGCTGTACATTAAAATAGTCGAACAGTCCGTCGGAATGTACCTGGGTGACCACTACGCCGGAACTCACACCCAGTTCCTTTTTCTTGGCGTCGGTAGCCGGTACGAAGCCCGCACCTAACCGGTTGTATATTTCCGTTGCGCTCCGCTCGGCCGCCGTCTCTTCTTCGGCCTTTGGACGGTTGTCTTCTTTCAGGGTGACGGTCGCGTCACGCTCCTTACCGTCGCGCTTGTAGGTGAGTTTTACCTTGTCGCCCGGACGCAGACGGTATATGCGCTCCTGTAATTGGGCAGATGAACCGATCAGCTGGTCATCCAGTTTCGTAATGATGTCGCCCTTCCGGATACCGGCTTCTTCGGCAGCCCCGTTAGGCGTCACGCCGTTTACATACAGCCCGTTGATTTCCTTGATGCCCAGTTCTTCGGCATAAGCCGGATCAAGTTCCCGGAATGTGATGCCGATCAGGCCCCGTTTTACTTCGCCGTATTTGATGAAATCGTCGGCAATTTTCTTGACAAGATTAACCGGAACGGCAAAGCCGTATCCGGCATAGTACCCGGTGGGTGAGGCAATATTGGAGTTGATGCCGATCAGCTCGCCGTGCGCATTGACCAAAGCGCCGCCGCTGTTGCCTTTGTTAATAACGGCATCGGTCTGAATGAAGGATTCCACCGCATTGGCAATAAACTCATCGTTTTGCGGACGGTAGCCACGTTGCTGCATTTCCCGCTGGTATTGCTCGTATTGTTCCTGCCGGATGATGCCTGTAGAGCGTCCTGTGGCACTTACGATACCCGCGGTCACCGTCGACTCCAGCCCAAGCGGATAGCCGACAGCAAGTACCCACTCGCCGATCTTGACATTGTCAGAATTGCCCAGTTTGACGAACGGCAGTCCGGATGCGCTGATTTTGATCAGTGCAATATCGGTATTCGGATCGCGGCCAATGATTTTGGCTTCCAGAATCCGTTTGTCGGTAAGCTGCACCTCCACTTTATTGGCATCGGCCACCACGTGGTTATTGGTAACAATGTAGCCGTCTTCTGAAATAATCACACCCGAGCCGGTTGCCTGAACGGGCTGCGACCGTTGTTGTTGCCGCTGCCGGGGCATGCCGAAGAACTCCTCAAACATATCGAAAGGACTTGCCCCGTAGGATTGCTGTGCGGTGTACGTCGTGCGGATGTGTACGACTCCGGGTGCTACTGCCGCTGCCGCCTGCGTGAAATCCGGGTTGCCCGTGGAGGCCGTTATTTCTGAGCTGGGGTTGTTGGCGTAATACAGCTCCTGCCTTTCCTCAAAAGACATCTTGCTTTGCCGTTTGTCTTCAAACAGTTTATAACCGCCCACAGCGACCACCCCCCCCACCAGTGCGGTTATTAATGTTAATCCTATTTTTTTCATAATGCAATAATATTATAGTATGATTTGCTGTTATTAGCAATTGTTCAAATGTAATACCATTTGTGACCCTAAAACAAATGGGAAGACCGGTTTTTCTGTTAAATAATGTTAAAGCAGGCATATTTCCGGTACAATCAGGCATTACTTATTGACCACAGGCTATCGCCGGCCGCTGACTGCCGTTTGCCGCCTTGTGCCTATCGCCGGCTGTTGCGCAGCTACCCGCTGCAGTAGCTGATTATTGGACAGATTTGATTACCTTTGGCGATTGAATAAAACAGTGGTATCCATGGCAGCATATCCATTTTATAAGTACCAGGGCGCAGGGAATGATTTTATCCTGTTTGACAACAGGACGGGCTTTTTTGACCGAAATAATGAAGCGCTGGTGCGTCAGCTTTGCGACCGGCGGTTCGGTATCGGGGGAGATGGCCTGATGCTGTTGCAGTCCATCGACGGTTATGATTTTGAAATGGTTTATTTCAACGCCGATGGCGGGGAAGGCAGTATGTGCGGCAATGGCGGGCGCTGCATCGTGGCATTCGCGCGGGATATGCGACTGATTGACTCGGAAGCTGACTTTTTGGCAGTAGACGGGCGGCATCATGCCCGTATTGCAGGCGATGGACTGGTACATCTTAAAATGATGGATGTCGCTAAAATCGAACAACAGGCGGGTGCTTATGTTTTAAATACCGGATCACCCCACTATGTGCAGGAAATAAATGACCTGGCTGCTTTCCCTGTAGTCGCCGAAGGACAGAAGATACGCTATAACGATACGTTCCGTGCGCAGGGCATTAACGTTAATTTCGTGCAGCCGGAGGGAGCAGGTTATTTTGTGCGCACCTATGAACGCGGCGTAGAAGACGAAACCCTGGCCTGCGGCACGGGAGCCACGGCGGTAGCGTTGGCCATGGCTTATAAAACGGGTAAATCCGGCGATGTGCAGACACCGATCCGGGTTGCCGGCGGACATTTGAATATTAGGTTCCACAGGCAGGGCGATGAATTCTCCGAGGTCTATCTGGTGGGGCCTGCGCAGTTTGTCTTTAAGGGCGAAGTGGCCTGGTAATCTAAATAGGCAAATGAAATTTTCGCGTTTCGCCATTTTGTATATTTCGTTTTCCCTGGCGGTTGCGCTGCTGGCATTGGGCCTGCAACATTTTATGGAAACCGTGCCCGTATTGAGTCCGCATTTCTGGCTGCTCTTTGCTGTGATTTTCTTGCTTACCGGCTTGGCTTACGGGTTGAGCGATATTGGCATTCGGAAAGGGGGGCAGGTGTCCATTCTCAGCCTCATGGGAGGGCTTTTTTTGAAGCTGCTGATCAGTTTGGTTGTAATTGCCGTATTGATCATAAAATTTCCTGAAAATAAGCTGCTTACAGCAATCAATTTTTTTTCATTATATTTCTTGTTCACGCTCTTTGAAGTTATATGTTTGTTGCGTAACTTGCGCGACCAAAATCAGACATAAAAAATTGGGAATAGATGGATTTTAGGCACTTTTTCACTTCAAAAAAAATCAGCTTTATCGTATTTTTTGCTGTTTTAGCGACCTTTTCCACCGTTCAGGCAGCTCCTGCCGAAACAGACAGCACCGCTGTCGAAAGCCATGGAGCGCATGATGCCGAGGTTTTCAAACCAACTGAAGTGATCATGGAGCACATCAGCGATTCCCATGACTGGCACCTGTGGGGTCACACTTCCATCCCCCTTCCGGTTATCCTGTATACTGACAAAGGATTTGATGTTTTCCTTTCCTCTGCGTTCCACCACGGGGAGCAGGACCACCAAGGGAAGCATTATACCTACCGTTGGGTTGACAAAAAGAAGATCCGGGTAGTTGATGCGGCGGGTGAAGTGGACGAAGCAGCTTCAGCCAAGGTGTGGGACTTTTCCATTACTAAGAATGTGGCTGCCATGTTTTTATCCGTAATCCTACTGGTACTGATATTTTCTTCAGTAGCGGGAGCATATAAGAAGCGTGTCGGTAAGGCGCCGAAGGGATTTCAATCCCTCATCGAGCCGATCATTATTTTTGTGCGGGATGATATTGCACGCCCAAATATCGGACATACGTATGCTAAGTTTATGCCGCTTCTGCTTACGATTTTCTTCTTTATCTGGTTTAACAATTTACTGGGTTTAATTCCTATTTTTCCGGGTGCGGCCAACGTAACCGGGAACATCGCTACCACATTCGCCCTCGCATTGGTTGTGTTGGTCGTGGTTAATGTGAACGGGAATAAATACTACTGGGGACATATCCTGAAACCTCATGTGCCCTGGTGGCTTTACCCGATCATGATTCCGGTAGAATTGGTAGGTGTGATATCCAAGCCTTTTGCACTGATGATCCGTTTGTTTGCTAACATCTCGGCGGGTCACATCGTTATCCTGAGCTTGATTTCGTTAATTTTTGTATTTAATTCATTAGCCACGGTAATCACGCCTGTTTCCCTCGCGTTTGTATTGTTCATGAACGTGCTGGAATTGCTGGTCGCTTTTTTACAGGCTTTTATATTTACGTTGCTTACCGCGTTGTTTATCGGCATGGCGGTAGAAGAGCATCATTAATGGTAAATCCTTATCTATTAACTATATATTAAATAATTTTATTATGGTAGGTTCAATTGCGGCACTCGGTGCCGGATTAGCAGTGATCGGTGCCGGTATCGGTATCGGACAAGTAGGTGGCAAGGCGATGGAAGGTATCGCACGCCAGCCTGAAGCTGCATCTAAAATTCAGACCGCTATGATTATTGCAGCTGCCCTTATTGAAGGTGTGGCACTTTTTGCAGTGGTAGTAGCATTGATGGGTAACAACCCAGCGTAAGGTTACTGAATACAAAGGCCGGATCCCTGACGGTTGGTCCTGTATCCGGCCTTTATTGCTTGACACATTAATACTTAAACGTGCAATATGAATTTTGATATTGGCAATCCGAGTTACGGATTGGTATTTTGGACATTAATCGCATTCCTGCTGTTGTTGCTGCTTTTGCGGAAGTTTGCCTGGAAACCCATCATGGAGGCGATAGGAGAACGTGAAAAATCGATCGAAGACGCGTTGACTTCTGCCGAAAAGGCTAAGGAAGAAATGGCACGCCTGACGAGTGAAAACGAACAGCTGCTTAAAGAAGCGCGTGCGGAGCGTGATGTCATCCTTAAGGAAGCCAAGGTGCTGAAAGACCAGATCGTAGCCGATGCCAAAACACTGGCACAGACCGAAGGGGCTAAACTGATCGAACAGGCAAAAAAGGAGATCGACGACCAGAAGAAACGGGCGCTGACTGAAGTTAAGGACCAGGTTTCTTCGCTTTCGCTGGAAATAGCCCGGAAAGTACTCCAAAAGGAGTTTGAAGACGATAAAAAGCAGGAAGCATTGGTAGCCGACTTGCTTAAGGACGTAAAATTGAATTAAGAAGCCCTAAGCTAATCGCATAACGATATGTCAGAGTTTAAAGTCGCCTCCCGATACGCAAAATCACTTATTGACCTGTCACAGGAACGGGGTGTTCTAGAGGAGGTAAAGCAGGATATGGAGCAGTTCATTGATGTGTTGTACACCAATAAGGAACTTCAGGCGATATTCCGCAATCCCATCGTGAAGGGAGACAAGAAAAGTAACATACTGAATGCGTTGTTTGAAAAGAAAGTCCATCCGTCCGTGATGGCCTTTTTCCATATTATGGTGCGTAAGGGCCGTGCGGGAATCCTGTACCCGACAGCGCAGGAATTTATCCGTGAATACAACGACGTAAAAGGCATTGTACATGCTACGGTGGCATCAGCTTCAGCACTGTCGGAAGCTAATCTGGACGCGTTGAAAAACGCGATCGCAAAAGAGATTAACAAAGAAGTAGTACTGCATAACGAAGTCGACCCCGAATTGATTGGCGGCTTTGTGGTGCGGGTGGGCGACCGGCAGATTGATGCCAGTCTCGCAGGGCGGCTCCAGAAACTGGAACGTCATTTCGAATCAAGCAGCGTGAATTGATTTTCCCCGATCGGGATATAAAGTTATAAGTATCAAAAACCCCTAATACAAAAAAAATGATAGAGGTAAGACCAGATGAAGTATCGGCAATCTTAAGAGAGCAATTGTCGGGCTTCAAATCAGAAGCCGAACTTGAGGAAGTGGGTACCGTATTGCAGGTAGGCGACGGTATTGCACGGATTTACGGCTTAACGCAAGTTCAGTCCGGTGAACTGGTTGAATTTGAGAATGGATTACAGGGTATCGTATTGAACCTTGAAGAAGATAATGTGGGCGTCGTGCTCCTGGGCCCTTCCGATGAGATCAAGGAAGGTGATACCATTAAGCGTACTCGCCGGATTGCCTCCATTAAAGTAGGCGAAGGCATGTTGGGCCGCGTGGTGAATACCCTGGGCCAGCCAATTGATGGAAAGGGACCTATCGTCGGTGAAACATACGAAATGCCCATTGAGCGTAAAGCCCCGGGTGTTATTTACCGTCAACCGGTGAACGAGCCCCTGCAAACCGGTATTAAGGCGATTGACGCCATGATCCCTATTGGCCGTGGACAGCGCGAGCTGGTGATCGGCGACCGCCAGACGGGTAAGACAGCCGTTTGTATCGATACGATCATCAACCAAAAGGAATTTTATGATGCCGGCCAGCCGGTGTATTGTATTTATGTAGCTGTTGGCCAGAAAAGCTCTACAGTGGCAAACATCGTGCGTACGCTGGAAGAAAATGGTGCGATGCCTTATACGGTTGTCGTTTCGGCATCGGCGGCGGATCCTGCTCCAATGCAGTTCTACGCTCCGATGGCTGGTGCAGCAATCGGGGAGTTTTTCCGCGATACCGGCCGCCCTGCCCTGATCATCTATGATGACTTGTCTAAACAGGCGGTGGCGTACCGTGAGGTGTCACTGTTATTGCGCCGCCCGCCGGGCCGTGAAGCCTACCCGGGTGACGTATTTTACCTGCACAGCCGTTTACTGGAACGTGCGGCTAAGGTCAATACATCAGACACTATCGCGCAGCAGATGAACGATTTGCCGGAATCCATCCGGCATCTGGTAAAAGGAGGAGGCTCACTTACGGCACTCCCGATCATTGAAACCCAGGCGGGTGACGTGTCGGCTTATATCCCGACCAACGTGATCTCGATTACGGACGGCCAGATATTTTTGGAATCCAACCTGTTCAACGCCGGTGTCCGCCCTGCAATTAACGTAGGTATATCCGTATCGCGCGTGGGTGGTAATGCCCAGATCAAATCCATGAAGAAGGTTGCAGGAACACTGAAACTTGATCAGGCACAGTACCGCGAGCTTGAGGCATTCTCCAAGTTCGGTTCCGACCTGGATGCGGCCACAAAAGCGGTGTTGGATAAAGGGGTACGTAACGTGGAAATCCTGAAACAGGGACAGTTTTCACCGGTTGCGGTAGAGAAGCAGGTAGCCATCATTTATGCGGGTACCAAAGGGTTGTTCCGTAACGTACCGGTGAATAAAGTGAAAGAGTTTGAAGCAGAATACTTACAGCAACTGGAGCAGCGTCATCCTGAGGTGCTGAGCGCACTGAAAGCAGGTAAGTTCAGCGATGACCTGACAGGTGTTTTGGATACCGTAGCTAAAGAATTAGCAGGCAAGTACTAACTATGGCAAACTTAAAAGAGGTAAGAAACCGTATTGCGTCGGTCACATCTACGCAACAGATAACGAAAGCCATGAAAATGGTTTCCGCGGCTAAGCTCAAACGGGCAACCAATGCAATTACGCAGTTGCGTCCGTATGCAGAGAAGCTGCGTGAAATTCTGGCCAACGTATCTGCCAGTGTAGAAGACGGGGCATCGCCGTATACGGTTGATCGCAAACCGGAAAAAGTACTGGTTGTGGTTATCGCCTCCAATAGAGGACTGGCGGGTGCATTTAATACCAACGCGATAAAGACGGCCAACCAGTTGATTACCGCTAAGTATAATGTGCAGTTTCAGGCAGGCAATGTACACATTGTTGCCATTGGAAAAAGGGCACAAGATTATTACCTGAGACGCAGGTATCAGGTAGTTGGCGACAATAATGAGTTGTTTACCACCCTTAGTTTTGAGAATACCTCAAAAATTACCGAGGCCATTATGAAAGGGTTCGCGGAGGGTATGTACGATCGGGTAGAGCTGGTGTATAACCGGTTCAGGAATGCGGCCGTACAGATACTGACTACCGAGCAATTGTTACCGTTGTTGCCGGCAGCGGTAACAACCGAACAGCCCAAAGCCGAGGTCGATTACATTATTGAACCGGACAAAGAGGCGATCGTTGAGGAATTGATTCCAAAAGCCATCAAAGTACAGCTGTACAAAGCCGTACTGGATTCGCACGCTTCTGAACACGGTGCCCGGATGACCGCGATGGATAAGGCAACAGACAATGCCGGCGAATTGCTGAAAGCATTGAAGTTATCATATAACCAGGCACGGCAGGCTGCAATCACGACCGAACTGACGGAAATCGTGAGTGGAGCAGCTGCATTGTCCAACGGTTAAGAATCAAACGGAAGGGCTGCCTACCAGTTGAGTATTAAGTACTCAGCGTGGGAGGCAGCCTTTTCTTTTGCCCTAAAATACATACAATTGGGTATGTTGAATGTTCGGAAATTGCATTATCTTTGTTCAAAATGCCCGCAATGTGGATAACTTCCTTTTGGCAGGGTTATTGAATAGTTGGGGGTGATGTGTGTTTGGTCTGGTTCTTAGCTACATACGCGGCAAGAATCGGGTCTGGTTGGTTTTGCGGAGGGTGGGCACTTAACACTAACACATGAAAGAACTTATACTTCGTTTCAAGACCGTCCCCCGCTGGGCCATATTGCTCTTGGATCTGTTGTTGCTGACCTGGGCATTTACGCTTTCCTATTTTATAGCCAAGCAATTTAATTTTCAGGAGATTGTCCGTGGACACTTCTTTATTTATACTGCGGTTTACGGTAGCCTGGCGCTACCCGTCTTCTATTTTATGCGGATCCATACCGGCTTGATCCGGTATTCGGATACACGGGACATGCTGAAGATTTTCTCGGCAATGCTGATTACGAGCGCTGCATATGTGATTGTCATCTACTCGGCACTTGTCCCACTGCTGGATATAAAAGGTACCCAGCTGCGTCTCGTCCTGCTGATTAACTTCTTTATCGGGACATCCCTTCTGGTCATGCTCCGCATTACGGTGAAAAACATTTATTTCATATTGACCCGTAAAGCCCGCGATCTGGACACGGTACGGGTGCTGATATATGGAGCGGACCAAAATGCAATCATGGCCAAACAGGCCCTGGAAAATAGCACAGAAACCAAATTTGTTATCGTCGGTTTCATTGATATCAGCCGGGGGAAGCTGAATAGCTATATTGAGCGAAAGCGGGTTTACCACATCAAGGACCTGGCTGCTCTCAAAAAGAAATATGCGATTGATCAGATGATCTTTGTAAAGGATCACCTGGGAACCCGTGATAAAAAAGTAATTGTGGAGCGGTGCCTCCGGCTGGGTATCAAAGTGCTTACCGTTCCCCCTGCTTCGGAGTGGGTATCCGGTCGACTGAAAATACAGCAGATTAAAAACCTGCGTATCGAAGACCTGTTGCAGCGCGCGCCGATTAAAATTAATAACGATAAGGTCTGTGATGACCTCTGCGGAAAGCGCATATTGATTACCGGTGCCGCGGGTTCCATCGGATCGGAAATTGTGCGTCAGGTACTGCGTTATGAGCCGCAAATGCTGGTGCTTTGCGACCAGGCCGAGTCACCCATGCATGACATTCAGCTGGAAATCGAAGAGAAATTCCCCAATAGCAATGTGGTGATCACCATTGCGGATATCCGGAACCTGGAACGCATGCACCAGATATTTAACGATTACCGTCCCGAACTGGTGTATCACGCCGCTGCATATAAGCACGTGCCGATGATGGAAAAGAATCCGGGTGAAGCGGTTAGCACCAATGTGGGAGGAACGAAGAATGTGGCCGATTTATCCATTTTGTTCGGGGTCAAAAAATTTGTGATGATTTCGACCGATAAGGCCGTAAATCCAACCAATGTGATGGGGGCTTCGAAACGGATTGCGGAGATCTATACGCAGAGCCTGGACGGTACGCAGTCGATGCCGCTGACGCCAGCGGCAAACGGTGTTGGGATGATGGTGAAAGGAACCCGTTTTATCACAACAAGGTTTGGTAACGTCCTTGGGTCGAACGGCTCGGTTATTCCCCGCTTCAGGGCCCAGATCGAAAAGGGCGGCCCGATTACCGTTACGCATCCCGAAATTACCCGTTACTTTATGACTATTCCTGAAGCGGTACAGCTGGTGCTGGAAGCGGGTACCATGGGACAGGGAGGGGAAATCTATGTCTTCGATATGGGCAATCCGGTGAAGATCATTGACCTGGCGAGAAAAATGATCCAGCTTGCCGGACTAAAGCCGGAGAAGGACATCGAAATCGTTTATACCGGCCTGCGAAGTGGTGAAAAGCTCTATGAAGAACTGCTAAACGACGGAGAGAAAGTATTGCCTACATACCATCAGAAAATCCATATTGCAAAAGTAAACCCCATTGACCATGAGGTAGCCAAGCGTGTGGTATACGAGCTGATCGCCCTGAATGAACGTAAAAATAGCAGCGGGGTGGTCCGGAAAATGAAAGAAATTGTTCCGGAATTCGTGAGCAAGAACTCGCCGTTTGAAGCACTGGATCCGGTAAAATAACCAATTGCCCGCGGCCAATTGCGGAGGAGAGTCAATACCTGATCAACGCGCTTGCCCAGGTGAACCCGGAACCGAAAGCGGCCAGGCAAATCAAATCACCATCGCGGATTTTTCCTTCTTCCCACGCTTCACAAAGGGCGATGGGCACAGAAGCTGCAGTGGTATTCCCGTACTTCTGGATGTTATTGAAAACCTGGTCGTCCCGCAACCCCAATGTTTGCTGCACATACTGGCTGATGCGCAGGTTGGCCTGATGAGGGATAAGTAAATCAAGGTCCTGTGTCGTTAGGTTGTTTGCCGCCAAGGCTTCCCGGATGACCTCCGGAAATTTGACTATCGCCTTCTTAAATACCGCTGGGCCGTCCATGTATGGCCGGGCCTCGCCATTTTCCAGCTGTTCCGTTGTTAAAAACAAACCGCCCAGTTCCTGTTCCGGAAAAGGCGGTTTCTCCGGTAGCCATTTGTTCGCATGTGATCCGGGGTAGTACATGGCCAACGACTCGGCATCCGTCCCATCGCTGTGCAGATGCGTGCTTAAGATTCCCTTACCCGTTTCCGTTGTAGGCTGGAGTACCACCGCGCCGGCGCCGTCTCCAAAAATAACCGATATATTCCGGCTCCGTGTTTCAAAATCCATTGCAAAGGAGTGCTTCTCACTACCGACAACCAGCACATTCTTATACATACCTGTTTTGATAAACTGATCGGCCACGGAAAGGGCATATACAAATCCCGAGCATTGATTCCGGACATCCAGTGCGCCGATTTCACCCATACCCATCTCGCGTTGTAACAGCACGCCGCAGCCGGGGAAATAATAATCCGGGCTTAACGTGGCAAACACGATGAAGTCAACGTCTTGCGCGGTGATGCCCGCCCGTTCCAGTGCCATTTTAGCGGCCTCAATGCCCATCGTCGTGGTTGTTTCCCCGTGTCGGTCGGCAAAGCGCCGCTCCCTGATTCCAGTCCGCTCCTGTATCCACTCATCGCTAGTGTCCATAAAACGGGTAAGGTCCTGATTGGTGTATACATGCTGTGGCACATAGTAACCGGCTCCTGCTATTTTTGATTGATACATAGGCGATGATTGCGGCTTTATTTGGTGTGCAAATTACATAAATTTTGTGAGATGACCGGTCGGCCGTCCACGAGGTGTCCTGCAAGTAGCTTTCACTCAAGGTGATGGTGACTGCGACAGTCCCGGGCACCAGGTAATTAACAACAGCGTATGCATTTTGTTCGCCTGAAGTTGGTGAATGCAGGCCAATTTCGCTAATTTTGTATGCATGACTGTTGAGACACAGGAAGAAACCTATACACTGGATGAAGTGTTGGCAACCATCGCTGCCAGTCATAAGCTGGTGCTATGGAATGACGATACGAATACGTTCGATCATGTCATAAACTGCCTGGTGAAACACCTGCAATATACCGAGACACAGGCTGAGAAGATCGCCTGGACCGTCCATAACGAGGGCAAATGCATCGTATTGGAAGGAACCTATACCGAGGTGGAAGTTTACCGGAAAATCCTTAAATCCGAAGGCCTGACCGTCAGTGTCGAATAGCACTACGTAACAATGTCATCGAAGCAGCCCTGTAGCTGTAATAATGCGGTTACGCGATACCCCCTATCGTGATAAAAGCATAATCTTTGTGGCTTAAATACCAGATCAGATACTATTAACTAAAACAATGAACTTCGTACAACAAGCCGGAAGGATTATTTTATTTGCGGTCATCACCATCTCCAGTAATGCCATAGCCCAGGAAAATTCGTCGATTACCGCCGTGGTGGTGGATGCCACGTCGGAAGAACCCGTGGGGTTCGCCAGTGCGGCGCTGCTGGAGCAGGGTTCGCAGCGTTATGTCAAGGGGATGCAGACCGTTGATGACGGTAAGATTACGTTTACAGACGTTCCGGCGGGCACGTATATGATCCGGGTGACTTACGTGGGGTATAAGGACTACGTAAGGGAAGACATCGGAATCCAGTCAGGTCGGGCAGCAAACCTCGGAAATATCCCGCTGACACCATCTGGAGAGCTGCTGGAAGAAGTTGTTGTATCGGGTACTCCTCCGGCCATGGAGCTGGGGATAGACCGCAAAATTTTTAACGTGGCACAGAGCACCATCAGCGAAGGCGGTACAGCGACAGACTTGCTGGAGAATGTCCCGTCGTTGCAGGTGGATGTAGACGGCAGTGTAAGCCTGCGGGGATCGAGCAGTGTACGGATCCTAATCAACGGACGCGAGTCGGCCATGGCCGGCAGCGACATCACCCAATTGCTCCAGGCCATGCCTGCCAATTCGATCGAAAGGATAGAGGTGGTCACCAATCCTTCCGCCCGGTACGATGCGGAGGGTCAATCGGGCATCATCAATATCGTACTGAAAAAGAATGTGCGGCTGGGTATCAACGGCACAGTAAACGTTTCAGCGGGTTCCTATGATAATTACAACGCCGGGCTGAATCTCAATTACCGGGGCGATAAATGGAACTATTTCGGCGGCTATCACTTTAACCGGCGGAATAGCGTGGGTAATGGATTGAATAATATCGAGTTCTTTTCGAATAACAGCATCACGGAGAATTCCAGTAAGAGTGCGAATCTGGGACTGAACCACGGTGTCCGTCTGGGCACGGAGTATTATTTCAGTGATCGGACGATCATTGGCGCTTCAGGAAATTTCAGCCTTCGCGGAAATAATCGAAACGAGGATATTTACTATACTTATTTTAATAATCCCGAACTTACGGGTACCAGCGACCGGTTCTCCCGGCAGGACGAAGATGATTTTGGATATGACCTTAACCTGGATTTTGAGCATAATTTCCGCCGTGAGAGCGAAAAGCTGGAAGCCAATTTTTCATTCGGACGGGATACCGAAGATGGGGTGAATACCTTCGACCAGACATTTACCGATCCATCCGGTGTACAGGATAAGCGGGTAAACAATACTGGCGAGGATGGCAGGAACCTCAACGTTCAGGTAGATTATGTACGGCCATTTGGCAAAAACCAGCGAGTAGAGGCTGGTTACCGCACGTTTATAAGGAGATCCAACGACTCTCAGCATTCCGCCTATTTTGACGTCGATCAGGGAACAATGCTTCCGGATTATGATCTCACCAATGACTTTGAAATGGAGAGCAGTGTACACGCATTATACGCCAATTACCGGAAGAAGCTGACGGAGAAATTGGGCTTCCAGGTTGGGCTGCGGGCCGAACAGGCCTACCTGAATACCGAATATATTTCATTTGACCCGGAGCTGAGCCCGGAGGACCGCGTAGCGGTGGGAAGCCTGGATTATTTCCGGGTATATCCCAGCATCTTCCTCACGCAGGAATTTGGCGACCGCCATCAGGTACAGCTGAATTATACCCGTCGGGTAAGCCGGCCACGGGGATGGCAGGTCAACCCATTTATTGACGTCTCTGACCCGATTAATAAACGTCAGGGCAACCCTAACCTGTTACCGGAAGATATCCATTCCTTTGAGTTAAGCTATGCCAAATTCTGGGATGGGGTTACGTTGAACTCTTCCGTGTACTACCGGCGGGTAAATGATGTAATAAATCCGATTGTTACTACTGCCGAGGGGGCAGGAGGAGCCACTTTTTCGCGATGGGAAAACATCAGCCGCAATGAATCCGCCGGCTTTGAGCTCATATCTCACGTGGATATCACGAAGCAGGTAGACGCCATGTTCAATGCGAATTTATATCATTCCAAGTTCCATGGGAGCGAAGAATTTCATATTGAACCGTCTGAAGGCTTCAATTGGAATGCCAATGTTACGGCTAATTACCGCATCAAACCCTGGCTTTCCATGCAGGCACGGGCCGATTATCAGGCACCGCGGGTAATGGCGCAGGGCCGGGGAATAGAGATGTTCGTGATCAATGCCGGTATGCGGTGGGATGTATTGGATAAGCGGGGAAGTATTATGTTTAACGTACGCGACCTGCTCAACCAGCGTAAGTGGGGTGGGTATACGCAGACCGAACAGTTCTACCGGTATTTCGAAAGCCGCTGGATGCCGAGGATGTTTATGCTTTCATTACGTTACCGTTTTGGAAAACAGGATTTTCGGCGCCGCAACGACGATGAACAACGAAATAACGGTATGGAAGGGAATCAGGGAGAATATAACGAAGGCGGCGGTTTTTAGGGTGGATTTTTAAAGTAACCGGACCATAGAAAAACAAAAAGCGGCATTCCATTTGGAATGCCGCTTTTTGTTTGATCGGTTCAACCGGATATTACATCATGCCGCCCATGCCGCCGCCCATAGGGGGAGCACCTGCTGCACCTTTGTCTTCTTCCGGCTCATCGGCCAGTACGACTTCAGTAGTCAGCAACATTGAGGCAATTGATGCGGCATTTTCGAGCGCCACACGGGATACCTTAGTCGGGTCGATTACACCGGCGCCGATTAAGTTCTCATAGCCATCTGTCCGTGCATTGTAACCAAAGTCGGCTTTGCCTTCTTTTACTTTTTGCACCACGATAGCTCCTTCAATACCGGAGTTATTGCAGATTTGACGCAACGGCTCTTCGATAGCGCGTTTCACGATTTCGATACCGATGTTCTCATCTTCGTTGGCCCCTTTCAGGTTAACCAAGGATTCGCCTGCCCGGATAAAGGCCACGCCACCACCGGCTACGATACCTTCTTCAACCGCTGCGCGTGTTGCGTGCAGGGCATCGTCAACCCGGTCTTTCTTCTCTTTCATTTCCACTTCAGTCGCAGCACCTACGTACAATACCGCTACACCGCCGGCCAGCTTAGCCAGACGCTCTTGCAGTTTTTCACGATCGTAATCGGATGTAGTGGTTTCAATCTGCGCTTTGATTTGGTTTACACGGGCTTTGATGTCGTCTGCAGTTCCAGAACCGTTAATTACCGTGGTGTTGTCTTTGTCAATCACTACTTTTTCGGCCTGGCCGAGGTAAGAAAGCTCAGCATTTTCCAGCTTGTAGCCTCTTTCTTCAGAGATAACCGTACCTCCGGTGAGGATCGCGATATCTTCCAGCATCGCTTTGCGGCGATCGCCAAAGCCCGGTGCCTTAACGGCAGCCACTTTCAATGAGCCACGGATTTTGTTAACCACCAAAGTTGCCAGTGCTTCCCCGTCGAGATCCTCTGCGATGATCAACAGCGGTTTGCCGGTTTGTACTTGTTTTTCAAGGATAGGAAGCAGTTCCTTCATGTTGCTGATCTTCTTGTCGTAGATCAGGATGTAAGGATTTTCCAGTTCAGCTTCCATTTTATCGGTGTTGGTTACGAAGTACGGTGACAGGTAACCGCGATCGAATTGCATCCCTTCTACCGTTTTCACTTCGGTTTCCGTTCCTTTTGCTTCTTCCACCGTAATTACACCGTCTTTACCAACTTTTTCCATGGCTTCGGCGATAAGTGCACCGATTACCTCATCGTTGTTGGCAGAAATGCTCGCAACCTGCTTGATTTTATTGTTGTCTTCTCCCACAGTCTGGGATTGTGATTGCAGGCTCTCAACGACCTTGCTTACGGCTTTATCAATACCGCGTTTCAGGTCCATCGGGTTTGCCCCTGCGGCCACGCTTTTCAGTCCCGGAGCGATGATAGCCTGGGCCAATACCGTAGCAGTAGTTGTACCGTCACCAGCCTGATCAGCTGTTTTGGACGCTACTTCTTTAACCATCTGGGCACCCATATTTTCCAGGGCATCTTTCAATTCAATTTCTTTTGCAACGGTAACGCCGTCTTTCGTGATTGCGGGAGAACCGAATTTCTTCTCGATGATCACATTACGTCCTTTGGGACCTAACGTTACCTTTACCGCATTTGCCAACGTGTCTACACCTTTTTTCAGTGCGTCACGTGCTTCTACATTATACTTAACTTGTTTTGCCATTTTTTGAATTAGATTTTGAGCTATTAGATTTTCAGTGATGGGACAGCCGTGCGCTATACCCCATTGTAATTAACGCTTGAATCGTTTATCGAAACCCGTATCGAATGCGATCCTTAGAGGATAGCGTAGATATCCGATTCCTTCATGATCAGATATTCTTTGCCTTCATACGTGATTTCAGTTCCTGAATATTTTCCATACAACACCTGATCGCCTACCTTCACTGTAAGTGGTTCGTCCGGCTTTCCGGTGCCGACAGCAACTACGGTTCCGCGCTGGGGTTTCTCTTTCGCGGTATCCGGGATGTAGATTCCTGAAGCAGTCTTTTCCTCAGCAGGGGCGGATTCCACCACCACTCTGTCTCCAATAGGTTTAATACTTAATGCCATAATTGATTTAATTATTATTGTTATTAATTTGTTTTAATTTTTCTGCAATTAGTTGCTCATCAACTATGCCAAAGGCATTAATTGTTATTCGTTTTTGCCATTTTTTCACGTTATACGGCCAGCATCGGTTTTGCTAAATGGGCTGCGTGTCAGGATGGCAGTTGGTTCCCGGATGACATCAGTGCACGTGTCACGCATAAAAAAAACCGTCACCTGCTGATCCAGCGGATGACGGTAAGTCTGTCAACCGGCTGCGCCTACCGCAGCCATAAATGAGTTACTGCGCCGTATCGGTTTCCAGCACGGTATCCGGTGCTTCTGCAGCGGGAAGCGGAGCCGCAGTGGGCGTCTGCTGATTAATCTGATCGGTGAGGCCACCCCCGGATGAACCGGTAGACGGACCTAAAATGTTGATTACAAGGGAAAATAAAATGATGGCAATCATCAATCCCCAGGTTCCTTTTTCCAGAATATCACCTGTACGTTTTACCCCCATCAGGTTAGTGCCTCCGGCAAAACCGGATGCAAGACCTCCTCCTTTGGGGTTCTGGATCAAGACGATAAAAGAAATTAAAATACTGGCTAAAATAATCAGTATGATCAATAGCGTTTGCATAGTATGTGTTATGTTAACTTGTTTTCCAATGTAGTAATCAGCGCGGCAAAGTAAGCACTTTTTTCAGGATATTTCAAACTTAATTTTTTATAAATGGCTATTGCTTTAGGATATAGCCCCTGATCCTCGTATATTTTTGCCAATGTTTCTGTTACCAGCGTCAGCTGGTCCTCTGCACTTTGCCTCGCTTTGTTTTCCAGATTGATCTTTTCGGGCTGCGGCGGTTTGATCTGGGGTTCCTCACGGATAAACCGCTCGATTACCGGATCTGTTTTTTGCGGTACCTTAAAAGGTATGGTATTGGCTTTGTATGGATCGCTGAGTTTCTCTTCCGGCGATTGCAGGTGAAAAATATTCTCCCGGATCTGCTGGTCCAGCACCTGTTCCTCGCCCGCGTGCGCCGTTGCCGCGCTAGGGTCTGAGGCGTAGGGCTGGTAGGTATGTGCATATTCCATCCGGGTTTTATTGAGCCACCAGAGGAAACTATAAGGCATGTGCTCATCGTCGTAAAGACTCACTTTTTCATGAGGTGTTCCCTGCGACGCGGGAACAATATCCAGGCGGCCACCCTGTCGGTCGTCCGCTGTTTCAGCGGGAGGCTCTTCATCTGTTAGTTGTTCGTAGGCAAGGTAATCTACAGATACCGGATGATCCGGCAATAGTGGGTCTGCGGTAACTGATGCTTCCGTCGGTTCTTCGTCAGTCCCGTTATCCGAATCAATTTGCTGATCCGGGACTTCCGGTGCCGCCAGTGCGGGAACCTCTTCCCGGAGCATTTCATCGGCGGCCTGGGCCTCAGGGTCGTCAATCCCGAAGGCTGCCCCATCCTGCAAAGACCCGGATTGGTCTTCCCGCATTAACTGCAATGCAATTTCCTCCTGCTCATCGATGGCTGCATGGGGTTGCTCACCGGGGTGGTAGCTGGCTTCCTCCTCATCGGCTGTTTCCGCCGGCGGAGCTGTTTCCGCCTTCACCTCCGTTACCTGCTCGTAAAGCCATAGCGGGTTATGGGTATAGAGCAATGCCTCATCAAAAGGATTTGCTGCTGCTGCTTCGTGTTGTTTTTGAGCCTGGATAATCCTTAAAGACTGTGCATAGGGATACTGCTGGATCAGCCCGGCAATAATTTCCCCATTGTAATCCGCAGGATTGGACAAGATTTGATTATAAAGTGCCTGATCAGCCATAATGCTTCTATTCCATTTCGAATGGATGGTTACCAATTGGCAAATGCCCTATTGAAAATATCTTCGGTAAGCATCTCGTTGATCTCCCGTATTAATGACTCTTCCTGGCCCTGTATGGTATTCGTAGCCGAAGAAAAATCCTTAAACCGGGTAAACGACTGCTCAAAGCTGTCTTCCGGTTTAATGTTGTTGGTATATTTTACACTGATAGTAATGGACAGCCGGTTCAGTGCTGCGCGGTCCGTTCCGGCCTCCACGGCAGCAGGTGTGATGCTGTATCCCGTGATCCGCCCCTCAAAGATGGCGTCGCCTTCGCTGTCGACCTGACTGAGGCTTGACTGGCTGCGGACACGTTCCTTCAGCGCCTCGGTGAACGACTGGCTGAGTGTGGGATAAACGATGGGGGCGGCATTTTCGAAAAACAGGACACTTACCGTCTTCATTCCCTCGGGGATGGAGCCTCCGGTAAAGCCATATTTAACCCCGCAGCTCTGGATGCCGGCCAGCAACAGCAGCAAGCTGAAAAAGAAACGTTTATTGCGTGTCGTAAAACCCATGTTGTCGTCAGTTCAAATTCAGGTCCTTGATTTTCCGGTACAGCGTCCTTTCGGATATACCCAGCTCCTGGGCGGCGGACTTACGTTTCCCTTTATGCTTTTTCAATGCTTTTTTGATCAGGTCTGACTCCTTCTCCACCAGGGAGAGCGACTCTTCTATTTCCTCCGCATCCTGTGTCTGGATATTAAAATCATCGTGCTGGCTACTGGTTTGCGGACGATGGATCGTAAGCGTGGAAGGTGCGGCCAGCTGCTGTTCCTGCCCCACAGGCGTATCCACTTCACGGTACAGCTGGTGTATGTAGGGGGAATTATCTTCGAAAGTCCGCGAATTAATGCCGTTCTGAATGATTTCGACTACCAGCTTTTTCAGTTCGACCATGTCTTTTTTCATGTCGAAGAGTACCTTGTAAAGTAGGTCCCGTTCCGAGAAATCATCGTTGGATTTCTGGCCCACGTACACCGGAAGGTTGCTTCGGTTATCCGCCGGCAGGTAATGCTGCAACGTCTGCGCATCAATAACCCGTTCTTTTTCCAGTACCGCAATCTGCTCGGCAATGTTTTTTAGCTGCCTGACGTTGCCAGGCCACGAAAAGCCGGAAAGCAGCTGTTGCCCGTCTTCGGTCAATTGTACACTCGGGCTCCGGTATTTGTCGGTAAAATCGGCTACGAACTTACGAAAGAGCAGGTAAATATCTTCCTTTCGGTCGCGCAGCGGGGGGATCCGCAGGGGAACGGTATTCAGCCGGTAGTAGAGGTCCTCCCTGAACTTACCTTTCTGCACCGCCTCGTAGATGTCCACGTTAGTCGCTGCGATTACGCGCACGTTGGTTTTCTGTACTTTTGACGAACCCACGCGGATGTATTCACCCGTTTCCAGCACGCGAAGCAGCCGGGCCTGCGTGCCAATGGGTAATTCACCCACCTCATCTAGAAAAATAGTGCCGCCATTAACCACTTCGAAATAACCCTTCCGGGATTCATGGGCACCGGTAAATGACCCTTTTTCATGGCCGAAAAGCTCGGAGTCAATGGTGCCTTCGGGAATTGCCCCGCAGTTAACGGCGATAAAAGGACCGTGTTTGCGCGAGCTAAGCTGATGGATAATGTGGGAAAATACTTCTTTACCGCTTCCGCTTTCGCCCGTAATCAACACCGAGATATCCGTTGGCGCCACCTGACGGGCTACATCAATCGCCCGGTTGAGCAACGGTGAGTTGCCAATGATACCAAATCTATTTTTTATGTCCTGAATGTCCATTTTTATTTCTTAGTTGCGTCCTCGCCATTGGTATCCCCTGGCACTGATCTTAATCAATCCACAATGCGGCCGATTAATGTGGCCGAAGTGCACCGGTCTGTATAGACATTAACGTAATCGCCGACCTTATAGCGTGTGTCCGCCGGAAAAACGACCATGCTGTTCTGGTCATTCCGGCCGCAGTAATCCTGGTCGGACCGCTTTGAAAGTCCTTCGATAAGTACTTTATGTACTTTGCCAACGTAAGTCTGCAAACGTCCCAGGCTATGTTCACGTTGTTTATCAACCACCTCAGTGAGCCGCCTTTTCTTCACCTCCTCCGGGATGTCATCGGCATAACGTTTGGCAGCCAGGGTACCCGGCCGTTCCGAGTAGGCAAACATATATGCGTAATCGTATTTCACATAGTCCATCATCGCTAATGTATCCCGGTGCTCCTCTTCTGTCTCGCTGCAGAACCCGGTAATTACATCCGTGGAAATACCACATTCCGGAATGATCCGCCGGATGGCGTCCACACGCTCCATATACCACTCCCGGTCATACGTGCGGTTCATTAGTTCGAGTACGCGTGAATTGCCCGACTGCACCGGCAAATGGATGTATTTACAGATGTTCTCATAGCGGGCTATGGTGTGCAGTACTTCGTCGGTGATATCTTTCGGATGCGACGTTGAAAAACGTACGCGCAATAACGGATTTACCTGGGCGACCATTTCAAGCAGTCTGGCAAAATTAATCGCCGGTTCAGGTTCCCCGCCATCGGTAGCCGGAGCCGCGTATTTATACGAATCTACGTTCTGGCCCAATAATGTCACTTCCCGGTAACCCGCCATAAAAAGATCCTGTGCCTCTTTAACGATAGACTGCGGATCACGGCTGCGTTCACGGCCCCGGGTAAACGGAACCACACAGAAAGAGCACATATTGTCGCATCCCCGCATGATGGAAATAAATGCGGTTACTCCGTTGGAATTAAGCCGGACGGGACTGATGTCTGCATACGTTTCCTCGCGGGACAGCAGTACATTGACCGCCCGGGCACCTTCGTCGACCTGCTCAATCAGGTTGGGAAGATCCCGGTATGCATCCGGACCCACCACCACATCCACCAATTTTTCCTCTTCGAGGAATTTAGATTTAAGCCGTTCGGCCATGCAGCCCAATACGCCTACAACCATACCGGGGTTCTTGGCCTTGGCCGACTCAAATTCCTTCAGCCGGTTACGTACCCGCTGTTCGGCATTTTCCCGTATCGAACAGGTATTGATAAACACTACGTCGGCTTCCCGGTAATCGCGTGTGGTCTCAAATCCTTTATCCACTAAGATGGAAGCCACGATTTCACTGTCAGAAAAATTCATCTGGCAACCATAGCTTTCGATATACAGTTTCCGGCCGTCACTTTTTTTGGGGTCCTGCTCCAACAACAGGGCTTCTCCCTGCCGGGATTCATCGTGCTGTTTCGTACTTGTGGGTATCTCAACCATTTTTGTTTATTAAAGCCTACAAAGTTAACAATAATATTTTTGAATGTGTGACAGTTTGGCAGATTGCCGGGCGTAGGCACTTTTGATCGCAAAAGTGTCCAAAACTCGCCGCTGTACCCGGATGCTACCACGGCAGTGCATCAACGTGCATATCGCATCCGGCCAAGGCGGCATTGACGGTGAACGGAGGGCTGGTGCTGGACGTGCACCGGACGGCCATTCGGATGAATATTGGCCTTGAAGAATCGGGAAGCAGCGAGAAGCAAAGCATGTGCTGCAAATTTGTACAGGCAACAACCAAGCGGATTGGGGAAGCGTAGCGGCTACAATACGCGCAATAGATGATTTGCAATCAGCCTGCGACCGAGACTTCACAGCCTTGATTTTTTGCTTCGTTTTGCATCAAGGCAAAATGAAGGCCTGCCCGGCGAGGGCTAAATTTAAGATGAGCCGGCAAATTGCAGTGGGTATGAAAAAAAAGTAAGATGTTTGCAGCATGGCATTTTCCAATGAAATCATGGCCTGGTACCAACGCCACAAACGTGATCTTCCCTGGCGGCATACACACGATCCTTATGTGATCTGGCTTTCGGAGGTGATTCTGCAGCAGACGCGTGTGGAGCAGGGTTTGCCTTACTTTTACCGGTTTCTGGAGCACTACCCTACGGCGACTGATTTTGCCAATGCCCCCGAGGATGAAATATTGCTCCATTGGCAAGGGCTGGGATATTACTCCCGGGCGCGCAACATGCACGCGGCAGCCAAAGCCGTGGTAGCGGAACATGGCGGCGTTTTTCCTTCGCGGTATGACGCCCTGATCAAACTGAAAGGCATCGGGGAATATACGGCAGCAGCCATTGCCTCGTTTTCGGCGAACGAAGCCCGTGCGGTGGTAGATGGCAATGTGTTCCGGGTGCTGGCCCGTTATTTCGGTATCGACGAGCCGATTAATTCCGTGAAAGGCAAGAAGCTTTTTCTGGAGCTGGCACAAAGCCTGCTCGATGAGACACAGCCAGGCCTGTATAACCAGGCCGTCATGGAGTTCGGCGCGTTGCAATGCCGCCCTAAAAATCCCCAATGTGCCAATTGCGTTATCCGCTTAGGCTGCCGGGCCTTCCATGCGGGCGATGTCGAGCGTCTGCCGGTTAAAATTAAGGGCAAGGCAAGCCGGAACCGCTATTTCAATTATTTCGTCGTGATGGAGGATAACAGGATGTTAATGCATAAGCGCGGGAAGGGCGATATCTGGGAGAACCTGTATGAACTGCCCCTCGTGGAAACGGTACATGCGATGGACATCGCCGAACTGGCAGTGCAGGAGGAGGTAGCCGGCCTCTTCGGAGAACAAGCGGTGCTGCAAGCCATATCAGGAACTGTTAAACACGTATTGAGCCATCAAAACCTCTTTGCCCGGTTTATCCTCGTAAGCCGCAGGGATACCTCAATAGCCATAGAAAAAAAGATCAGCGGGAATTATGTATTTTTAAAAGATTTGAATACATTAGCTAAACCTAAGCTGATTTTTTCCTTTTTGGAAAATTTTATGGTTAAACTGTAATACCTAAATTATTATGTCGGGCATCAACAAAGTCATTTTAGTGGGGCACCTGGGGAAGGATCCGGAAATTCGTCATTTAGAAGGTAATGTTACCGTTGCCAGTTTTCCGCTGGCTACGTCGGAAACTTACAATAAAGACGGCCGGAAGATGGAACAGACGGAGTGGCATAATATTGTGATGTGGCGCGGACTGGCTGAAGTAGCAGCAAAGTACCTGTTCAAGGGGAAGTTAGTATACATTGAGGGCAAGCTCCGGACACGCACGTATGAGGATAAGGAAGGGATCCGGCGTTATACCACTGAAATTGTTGCCGAGAACTTTACACTGCTGGGGCGCCGGAGTGATTTTGAACCAACGGGCAGTACCGGCGTGTCGGGAGGGGAACAGGCGGCAAAGAAGACGGATGGCGATGCCGAGGTAGACTTCAAGGAAAATGATGACGAAGATGATGCACTTTTTTAACGTACCCCTTACTTCACATACCCGGTTGGTGTCGGGCCGATTCTAGCGAAGCTGAAGCGCGTTTCGCATTTGGCGGCTTTGCCTGCATCATGTCAACACCTAAGCACACGCTCCACGGGCAATAACGGATCTTGTCGCGAACCCATTGCTAATAGCTGCTCGCTAATTTATTTTTTTGCTGTATCTTTGGCGTCATGTTGCAAGAGAAAATACAGCAGTATACCAAAGAAATAGAAGCGTTTAACCCGAAATCCGCTGACGATGCCGAAGCATTCCGGCTTAAGTTTTTAGTAACCAAAGGCATTGTGCGGAATTTGTTCGAAGCATTCAAAACAGTGCCCGTGGAAGAGAAGCGTGTGCTGGGCAAGGTGCTGAATGAATTCAAGCAGCTTGCCGAGAGCCGCTATGCCACATTTCAGGAGCAATTTTCTTCGGCCTCATCAGCATCCAAACAAGCACAGTACGACCTTACGCTCCCCGGGGAGGGCTTTGCCGTGGGATCACGGCATCCGTTGTCTCTGGTGCGGAAGGAAATCGTGGAGATTTTTAAAAAACTGGGTTTTACGGTTGCGGAAGGCCCCGAAATCGAGGACGACTGGCACAATTTCACGGCACTTAATTTCCCTCCCGAACATCCCGCCCGTGACATGCAGGATACCTTTTTCATTAAAAAGCAGGAAGGAAACGATATTGCACTGCGCACCCATACGTCGTCTGTGCAGGTGCGGATGATGGAAAACGGCACGCCGCCCTTCCGTTCCATTATGCCGGGCCGGGTTTATCGAAACGAAGCCATTTCGGCACGCGCACACTGTTTTTTCCACCAGGTAGAGGGGCTCTACATCGACGAAGGGGTGTCCTTCGCCGACCTGAAACAGACACTGTATTACTTTGTACAGGAGCTGTTTGGTGCCGATACCAAGGTGCGTTTCCGCCCGTCTTATTTCCCGTTTACAGAACCCTCGGCCGAAATGGATATCAGCTGTACCATCTGCAAGGGGAAAGGCTGCCAGCTGTGTAAGCAAACCGGCTGGGTGGAGATATTGGGCTGCGGAATGGTAGATCCCAATGTGCTCAACAACTGTGGGATTGACAGCACGAAATACAGTGGTTTTGCTTTCGGAATGGGTATCGAACGCATTACCAACCTGAAATATGAAATCAAGGATCTGAGGTTGTTTTCCGAAAATGACGTCCGTTTCCTTAGCCAGTTTGACACGGAATTAATTTAAATGTCCAACATACTGTACATCGCTTCTTTTGTTTTGCTGGTCCTGCCCATGGCCTGCAAAAAAGGAGGATGTAACGTCATTGAAAACATGCCGGTAACGGAACAGGTGTCCATGGTCCAGTATTCCCAGCTCTATGTGCCCAATGGGGTAGCGGTGACGGACCGCGGAGGGGTGGCCGGATTAATTGTGGTGAATACCGGAAATGGTTATGTGGCTTTTGACCGGTGCAGTACGGTAAATCCGGAAAAGCGTTGTGCAGTTGTTGTGGAAGAAAATGGTGTGGTAGCCAGGGATCCCTGTTCAGGTGCGCGGTACCTGCTGGTCAACGGATCGCCGGCTGAATTGGCAGAGTGTCCGCTGAAACCATACCATGCGTCTCGAAATGGCGAAACCATAATCGTATCAAATTAATGGAAGCCGATAAAGTTAAAGAATCAATAAAGCGGTCAGCCCGGGAACTATTCCGCCGCTATGGTTATAAAAAAACCAGTGTCAACGAAATTGCCCGGAAAGCGAAGATTGCCAAGGCGACGATTTACAAGTATTTTGACAGCAAAGAGCTTGTACTGCATGCCATCCTGATGGATTACATCCGCGAAAGTGTGGACGACCTGTTGGGCAAATACAACAACCAGTCCGATCTGGAGACCTACCTGGGCAATACCATTCTGCGGGTCAGCCGCCTGACCTATACCATCTGTAACGAATTTTTGGGCTGGGACTTTATCCGGGAGTCGGCCAACACGCAGGAATACCTCAAAACACTGTCGGACGACCTGGAGTTCCTGCTGGTCAGTTCGTTTATCAACAGCACGGAAATCGGGCGTGCCGTAGCGCCCGAAAAGCTGACTTTTCTGATCAAAGCCAGTAAAAATATCGTATTCTCCTTTGCCTTTACGTCGGTAAGTGAAGCGGACGTGCGTAAGAATTTTGTTTCCTTCCAAAAGGAAATCCTTCCGTATCTAGTGAAGGCAACGGTGGATGGTGACTAATTTGAAAGATAACCGGCAAAACCCGTACCTTTGCACCCTATGAGCAGACGAAGGATTCCGCCCGAAAAGCGGCTGATACAGGATATCATCATTACGGATATCGCCGAAGAGGGAAAAGGGGTTGGCAAGGCAGAGGACCTGGTTCTTTTTGTGGATAAAGCCATTCCCGGCGATGTGGTAGATGTGGAGTTAACCCGCAAGAAAAAGAACTTCGCCGAGGCAAGGATCGTTCAGCTCAAGACAGATTCCCCGCACCGGATTAAACCATTCTGTGATCATTTCGGGGTATGCGGCGGCTGCAAATGGCAGCACATGGAATACCCCGCACAGCTTACCTATAAACAGAACAGCGTAGCCAATGCCCTTTCACGCTTGGGTAAGGTTAATACGTCCCATATGGAGGCGATACTGCCGGCCCCGGAGACGGCCTACTACCGCAATAAACTTGAATATACATTTTCCAATAAACGGTGGCTGACACAGGTGGACGACGAACAGGCAGCTACTGAGATGAACGCGCTGGGCTTTCACGTCCCCGGCCGGTTTGATAAAATTCTGGACGTCGACCATTGTTACCTGCAGCAGGATCCGTCAAATGCCATCCGTAACCAGTTGCGGGCATTTGCACTGGCGGAGCAGATTTCGTTTTATGACCTCCGGCAACACGAAGGTGCATTACGGAATCTCATTATCCGCACGGCATCAACAGGGGAGCTGATGGTGATTGTCGTGTTTGCCTATGCCGATGCGGAAACCGTGCAGAAGACCATGGCCTTTCTCCAGGAAGAATTTCCACAGGTTACGTCGCTGCTCTATATCCTCAACCAGAAAAAAAACGACACTATTTTTGATCAGGATATCCACCTTTTTGCCGGTCGCGACCATATTTTTGAAGAAATGGAAGGCTTGCGGTTTAAAATCGGTGCCAAGTCTTTTTACCAGACCAACTCTCAGCAGGCCTATGCGCTTTATCAGATTACGCGTGATTTTGCGGCCTTTGAAGGCAACGAACGGGTATATGACCTGTATACCGGTGCAGGCACCATTGCCAATTTTATTGCCGGACATGTGCAGGAAGTAATCGGGGTGGAGTACGTGCCAACGGCCATTGAAGATGCCAAAATCAATTCGGCCATTAACGGCATTGCCAACACGAAGTTTTTCGCGGGCGACATGAAAGACGTATTAACCCCGGATTTTATTGCCGAGCACGGCAAGCCGGATGTCGTGATCACGGACCCGCCGCGTGCCGGTATGCATGCCGATGTCGTGGCCCGGTTATTGGAGATGGAAGCCGGGAAGATCGTATACGTGAGCTGTAACGCGGCAACACAGGCCCGGGACCTGGCCCTGCTGCAGGAAAAATATGAAGTGATGCGGATCCGTCCGGTGGATATGTTTCCGCAGACACAACACGTTGAAAATGTGGTTTTATTGACGCTAAAAGGATAACCAGCTTATGGAATTGGCGGATTTATTGGGCGCACAGGCCGGCGACGATGGCCAGCCGAAAAAAGAGAGCCCGCTTAAAAGCTTAAAAGTAGACCTGGATTTTTACGGTGAATCCATTAAGGAGACCGCGGTGGAAATTATGGCAGAAGGGTTTTCGGCATACCCCATTTTTGTGGCACACCAGCACGAAATCAATCTGGGGGAGCTGATTCTGGATAAAAACGAACTGGGCACCGAATGGTCGGTGCATGCCTCCTCCCTGGAAGAATTTATTGAACGCGGGATCATTAAAGAGGAGCGGAAGGCCCATTTTATTAAAAAATATAAAAAGCCGGAGGATTTTATGTGTGTCTTCGTCATCGTTCCCGAAGGCGCTAATTTTGTGTATTATCCGTACCAAAAATAAGAAAATCAACCAGCAGGTTAAACGTTGGGGCGCATAAACGGTCAAACCCCTTATGGCGGATGACGGCAACCGTACCCGCCGCTGCAGACATGTAAATGAATTGCCTTACCAAAATAACGTTCCTCTTCCTCTGCAATGTCTTATTGCCGGTGTGGTTATGTGCCCAGGAGTCGGGCGTAATACGGGGTATTATCGTCGAGGCAGGCAGCAGCAAACGATTAAGTGGCGTAACCGTTACGAACAAAAACACGCAGCGTACCGCCATATCCAATAACCTCGGCACCTTTGAAATTTATGTGACAGTGGGCGACAGCCTGACCGCCAGCAGTGTGGGGTATGTGCCTGTCGCTACGGAAATTACCACCCTCAGTGATATCCTGCTGGATATGAAGATGGGGACGATTCAGCTGGAAACTGCAACAGTGGACCGGATGAGTAAGGAGGCGGAGCTTCGCGATGCCATGCAGGGCTACCGGAAGCAGGGCGTCTACTATAATGGCAAACCCCCGGCATTGGCGTATATTTTTAATCCCGTCACTTCGCTTTATGAGTTATTCGGCCGCACACCGCGGAATGCGCGGCGCTTCCAGAATTACATGAGCCAGGAACTTGCAGCAACGGAAGTCGACCGGAAATTCAATAAGGCACTGATCCAGGACCTGACCGGCCTTGAGGGGGAAGACCTCAATAACTTTATCGTCTGGTTCCGTCCTTCCTACGAAAAAATACAGCACTGGCAGGAATATGATATGACGGCGTACATTATGCAGTCGTTCAAACAGTTTGAACGGGATGGCCGTCCGGCGCCGCCGAAACTGCCTGAATTAAAGGCCGACCCGCCCGAAGATTAGCGGTTGCGTTTTGCTGATACTGACGGAGACGGGTTGTTTTGGCACTGGGTTTGCATCTGTTAATACATAACAAAACTTAAACATTATGACTGGGAATAGAAAACTTACCTTATTTGGGCTGTCTGTAGCAACATCGATGATGCTGTTCAGTGGTTGCAGCACCATACAGTCCATGTCCAATACACAGAAAGGAGCGGCCGTAGGCGTAGCTGCCGGTGGTGCATTGGGTGCCCTTATCGGGGGCAAGGCCGGCAATACGGCGATCGGCGCATTAGCGGGTGCGGCCATTGGCGGCGTCGCAGGCGGACTTATCGGTAAAAAAATGGATAAACAGGCGGCTGAGATTGAGCGTACGGTAGCGGGAGCGGAAGTAATTAAAGCGGAAGAAGGTATTGTTGTCAAGTTTGATTCGGGTATTCTTTTCGATTTTGATAAGACCGAGGTCAAGACCGCTGCCCGCGAAAACATCGCGAATCTGGTGGCTTCGCTGAACAATAACCCGGACACAGATATTCTGGTTATCGGACACACGGATAATAAGGGTACGGATCAGTACAACCAGGGGCTTTCCGAGCGCCGGGCCAAAGCGGTACGTGACTATGCCGTATCACAGGGATTGGCGGCACGCCGGATTAAAACCGAGGGCCGGAGTTTTCATGAACCCCTCGAAGATAACGGTACGGAGGCCGGCAGGGCACAGAACCGCCGCGTGGAGATTGTGATTGTTGCGAACGATAAAATGATTGAGGAAGCCCAGAAGCAGGCAAACCAATCGTAACCGGGTCTGCCACTGTGGTAGCGGCTTAGCTGCGGCAGCGGTGCAGCCAAGGGATATATCCAAAGGCCGGAATAACCTGAATAGCGGGTTGCTCCGGCCTTTGCCTGTTTAGTTGCCCCAGGCCGTAATCAGCAGCTTCCGCTGCCCGCCATAATTCCGGTGTTCGCATAAATAGACGCCCTGCCAGGTTCCCAGCGCCAGTTTCCCGTTCCGGATCGGAACATTCAGCGATGCCCCCATCAATGAAGCCTTGAGGTGCGCGGGCATGTCATCGGAACCTTCATCGTTATGCAGGTAATCCGGATCATTTTCCGGAACGGCTTTATTGAAATACGTTTCGAAGTCACGGCGCACCGTCGGGTCGGCATTCTCGTTGATCGTCAGCGAAGCCGAAGTGTGCTGGATAAATAGGTTACAGATGCCCGATTTCCACTCCCGCACCGGACCTAAACATGCGTTAATTTCGTCCGTGATTAAATGGAACCCCCGCGGGTATGCACGGAGCGTAAGCTGCTGCTGGTGTATTTGCATTATGTCCCTTTTTCCAGCAGTTCTTCCAGTTTATTCCGCAGTGCCTGTCCGCGTAGGTCCTTTGCGATGATTTTTCCCGACGGATCAAGCAGGTAGTTTGTCGGGATGCTGTTGATGCCAAAATGTGCAATAATCTTGCTTGACCAGCGCTTTAAATCAGACACCTGGGGCCACACTAAGCCGTCTTTTTGGATAGCCGAGGTCCATTGCTCCCGGGAATCATCCAATGAAACGCCGAGGATATTGAAATCCTTGTTTCGGTATTTGTTATACATGGCAACCAGGTTGGGGTTTTCCACCCGGCAAGGGCCACACCAGCCCGCCCAAAGATCGACCAGCAGATATTGTCCCTTGAAATCCAACGAGCTGACCAGACTACCACTGGTATCAGGTAGGGTTAATTCGGGCATCACCTTGCCTACTTCAAATAATTTTAACCGAGCCAATTTAGCGGCTACATCCTGGCCAATCGGCGACTGCCTGAGCTCGGCAGATAGGCCGTTGTATAGGGATTCCACGTGCGCATTGTCTGCTATCCCAACTAAGTTCATGGCAAGCTGCTGGAGGCTGACGAAAACATTGGGGTGGGCTTGGACAAAATCGCTGACACGTTTAATAACCTGTGCGTTAAAATGCTGCTCCATTTCGGTTAATTCCGCGGTAAACGTTTCTTTCTCCAATAGTTCAGGAGTCGCTTCCTGTTGTTTTCTTTCCAGTTCATTAAGCATTTCACGAAGGGGCAAGCTTACTTCTTTTTCATATAGCGCCTTCGCATCATTATTTGGTGTGCCACTGATGGTGGCTTGGCGCAGGCTTCCGGTACTGTCCGTTATGGTAATGGCACCATCCTCAAGGAAAAGTCGGTTACCCTCACTGGCTCTCTCGTAGCCTGTTCCTTCCCTGTTTAATACGATTTGAACCTCGGCAACAGTATCAATATCACCCTCAAATGTGAATTTACCATTTTCCAGCACAGCCGAATCGCGGACAACGTACGCCTGATCCTGAACCTCCAGCAGGTAAACAGTAGCAGGGGCATTCAGGTTACCCAATGATCCCTGTATGGTGTAATGCTGCTTTTTCGAGCAATCCGTCAACAGCAACATAGCCAGTACGGCTAAAACAATGGAAAATCTTTTCATAATTCATTGGTTTACAATGTTGAAATTGTATTGGTCGAGCTAAAGTTAACGGATTTTCCGCAATTTATGAAATGCATTGGATCAAAGGAAGCCGGTCAGGGATTGCCCGGAAACGGTAGGATACAGATATGCCCTGTGTGTACGGTACTCCCGGAATGCTTCCACAGCAAGTCCACCCACTAACCGAAGAAACGTGGATTCACCGTGGACTCATGGTGGAGTCACCGTGGACTCACCTCGAAGAAAAGACATCGGTGTCCCGGCGAAAAAGCAGGCTACTGATACTGGATATAAATGGGTGCCGGTGTCAATGCCAGCACTTCTTCCAGTGTCATCATCCGGTGCGGTGCCGGGATCAGGTCGTTCTTATAAAAGAACTTAAATCCGGTAAACTGAATGGGTTCGGGAAATATGTAGCTCCGATAGGTGTTTTTCTTCAACGCCGGCGCGCCCCATCCGTCCATGTTGATGACCTGCTGCACCTCGGGATACAGCTTAATCTGCTGATAATCCTTAATCATGCCCTGGGTAAAGCGATGCACCACCAGGACCTTGGGAGGAAGGTTATTGGCGCGAACCAGTTCGGCAAGATGGGCGGCAGCAAAATTGATATCCTTAGCGGTAAATGAGCCGATCCGTTTGCCTGGGGGCAGTTCTTCTTTCATGGAAAACTCGGGGTCAATGCCCAGGTGCACGTGCGGCATACGCAGGAAGGTGTCGAGGCGTGGGATCTCATCTTCCAGTGTGCTGAAGCCGACCTGGATGTCCAGAAAGACCAGCGCATCTCTTTTTTTGGCAATGCGAAGCACGGAGTCGATCTGGCTGAATGGCATGCGCAGCCGGTGTTTGCCGTCCCGTCCGGGACTGCCCTGTGCGGTGACGGCAATATAATGGAGCGCGGGAACTGCCGTAATACCCGTATCCGCTGCATTCCAGGCGGCTACTTCGACATCCAGTTTATCCAGCATTTGCGCAGGGGGCAGTTCGCCAAGGATACCCATCTGGCGGGAATACAGGTTCCCATAGTAGGCGATGATCCGTTTGCCGGGCAATACGGCCCCTTCAAGCGGGATCGGCTGGTCCGCTACGGGCCACCTTCCGGTAGTATCCCCATGAGCCAGTGCATGCAACCCCGCCCAGTAGACGGCGGAATCGGCCCTGCCGTCGGAAGAAGGCGCTGCTGCCGGCGTTGCCGGCTGTTCCGCTGCGTCGGCGGTGGGCGGAATTGATCCCCCGGTATGCCCCTGCTTCGCATTTTCTGTCAATTGACAGGCGCTGAATAGTAAACCCAGGTAAAGAAAAACGGAGGCCTTGTTGCTGTGTGCCATATTGGAATCAGTTTAGCAGGAGCGATCATCCGGCTATGTTTCTTGCGCAAAGAAACATAAAAAAACGAAAGCTTCCTGCGGAACAAATTAATTCTGATCTTTAAGCTAACTTTGGCGCTGAATAATGGCGGGTATCTATTTTCATATTCCTTTTTGTAAGCAGGCGTGTCATTACTGCGATTTTCATTTTAGCACTTCGCTGAAATACCGCGATGAAATGATCGATGCCATGCAGCGCGAACTGAACCTGCGGAAGGCATACCTGGGCAACGAGCCCGTCGAAACCATTTATTTCGGCGGGGGTACCCCTTCACTGCTCGCGCCCGATGAAATACGGCGACTGCTTGGAACCGTGACGGATCTGTTCCCGGTGTATGCGGGTGCCGAAATCACACTGGAGGCCAATCCGGATGATTTGCATGCCGGTTTCATTGCCGGGCTTCGTGATACACCGGTGAATCGCCTGAGCGTGGGCATCCAGTCATTTTTTGAGGAGGACCTGCGCTGGATGAACCGGGCACACGGGGCTGCGGATGCCGAAACTGCAATCAAGCGGCTTCAGGATGCCGGTTTTGACAATATCACGGCCGACCTGATTTATGGTTATCCACTGCTCACCAACGAAAAGTGGCAGCGGAATGTGGCGAAAATGCTTGCGTTTAATGTGCCGCACATTTCTGCCTATAGCATGACCGTGGAACCGCAGACTGCCCTGGCAGCCCTGATCCGGAAGGGGAAGCAACGGCCGATGGATGAGCAGCAAAGTGCGGTGCAATTTGAATACCTGATGGATACGCTGGGCCAGGCCGGGTATATCCAGTACGAGATATCAAATTTCGCCCGGGAAGGGTGCTACGCAAGGCACAACAGCAACTATTGGAAGGGTGTTTCCTACCTCGGTATCGGCCCCTCCGCCCATTCCTTTGATGGTGGTACGCGGCAATGGAACGTAAGCAATAATGTGAAATACCTCCGGGCATTGCAGGACGATAAACTGCCCGGGGAACGTGAATTCCTGACGGCCCGGGATCGATTGAATGAGTATATTATGACCTCATTGCGGACGGTGTGGGGACTTGATCTGCGGATTGTCGAAGCTGAATTCGGCCGGGAGCGCCGGCTGGCCCTCGCGGAAGCATTACAGGCGTTCCTGCTATCTGGGGATGTCCAGGTAAGGGAGGAGGTGGCTACACTGACCAGGAGCGGAAAACTGCTGGCTGACCACCTCGCTTCGGAACTGTTTTTTACGGATTAATTCCCGGGGCCTTTTTCCTATACGGGCGCAATTTTTGCCATGATGATGGCTGTGGCCCCCGCCTTGCAGGCCACATAAGTCCCGCTCCGCTGTCCGGCCATGAGTCGCCGTTCTTCCGTTTGCAGCTCGTTAAAAACCGTAGCCAGTCCGTCGGCGTCCGCAACCGTGAAACCGCCACCTTCGGCAATCAGGTCCTTTGCCTCCTGGAATTTCCGGTAATTTGGGCCGAATATAACGGGAATGCCATAAGTGGCCGCCTCCAGCGTATTGTGAATGCCTTTGCCAAAGCCGCCGCCGATATAGGCTACGTGGCCATAACCATACAGCGCGGAAAGCATGCCAATGTTATCGATGATGAGGGTGGTTGGTAGTTGGTGATCTACGACTGGTGATGCGTGGCCGGTGACCTGATTTCCGGTAGCTGAAAGCCGATCGGTGCCTTCATTCATATTGGAATACCGTTGGCTGTCCGGAAACAACTTTTCGATGGAATGGATGTGTTCTTCGTGGATTTCATGGGGTGCAAGGATGAATTTCCAGTCGGGGTACCGCCTGCGCAGGCCGGCAAGCAGGACTTCGTCTGCAGGCCAGGTGCTGCCCGCGACCAGCACCGGATGACCGGCTACGAAATCCGCGATCCCCGGGAGTTCTTTGCTCGTCCGGGGCAGCGTAACCACGCGGTCGAACCGTGTATCGCCGGCAAGCACGGCATTGGTATGACCCAGCGGTGCCAGCAACCGCAGGCTTTCTTCATTCTGGGTGAAAAAGAAGGTCACGCACCGGAGCGCTTTGCGGAACAGACCCCCATACCAGCGAAAAAATACCTGTCCGGGCCGGAAAATAGCGGAGATCAGATACAGGGGAATGTTCCTGCGGTGCAGCGCCTGAAAATAACACGGCCAGTATTCGTATTTGGTGAAAACCGCAAATTCGGGATTAACCAGTTCAACAAAGCGGCGGGCATTGCGGGGGGTGTCGGCGGGCAGGTAATAGACGTGATCGGCCAGGGGGGTGTTTTTCCGGATTTCATAACCCGAAGGCGAGTAAAAAGTGACCAGAAAAGGCTTGTCGGTTCGTCGGGCGCGCAGCGCCTCCAACACGGGGCGCCCCTGCTCGAATTCGCCCAGTGAAGCAAAGTGAAACCAGATGCATCCGCGGTCCGGATCGACCTCCCGTGCAATGCGGTGCAGGAGATTCCGGCGGCCGCTGACCCACTTCCGGGCCTTGGCATGAAAGGGTGATAACAGCCATAAAAATAAACCGTAAATTTTGATACTGACCAGGTAAATTGCCTGCATAATCCTTATATTCGCCTCAAACTTAAATAAAGTTACCTACTTAAGCAATTGGGCTCAGGAGGTAAATGATATGCAAATTAGCTTATGTCAAACCCACGGATACTTATCACTGGTGCAGCGGGCTTTTTGGGGTCCCACCTCTGCGATCGTTTTATCCATGAAGATTACCATGTCATCGGGATGGACAACCTGATTACGGGTGATCTCCGTAATATTGAACATTTGTTCAAGCTGCCTAATTTCGAATTTTACCGGCACGATGTGTCTACCTTTGTGCATGTGCCTGGCAAATTGGACTATATCCTTCACTTTGCCTCGCCCGCAAGCCCGATCGATTACCTGAAGATCCCCATCCAGACCCTGAAAGTGGGCTCGCTGGGTACCCACCACCTGCTGGGTCTGGCCCGGGCGAAAGGTGCCCGGATTCTGGTAGCCTCCACGTCGGAAGTGTACGGCGATCCTACGCTGAGCCCCCAGCCGGAGACGTACTGGGGCAATGTGAACCCGGTGGGTCCGCGGGGTGTATACGATGAGGCGAAGCGTTTTCAGGAAGCCATTACCATGGCCTATCACACGTTCCATGGCCTTGAGACGCGTATTGTGCGCATTTTTAATACTTATGGCCCCCGGATGCGGCTCAATGACGGCCGGGTACTACCGGCATTTATCGGGCAGGCATTGCGCGGCGAGGACCTGACGGTTTTCGGCGACGGCTCCCAGACCCGGTCTTTCTGCTATGTGGACGATCAGGTGGAGGGCATCTACCGGCTGCTCCTGAGTGATCATCCGCATCCCGTAAACATCGGTAACCCCGATGAGATTACCATCCGGCAGTTTGGTGAGGAGATTATCAAGCTTACCGGTACGGACAGGCAGCTGGTATTCCGGGACCTGCCGGTGGACGATCCCAAGCAGCGGCGACCCGACATTACCAAAGCGCGGGAAATCCTGGGATGGGAACCCAAAGTAGGACGGGAAGAAGGACTCCGGATTACGTATGATTACTTTAAATCGTTGCCCGACCAGGAAATAGCACATAAGGACTTTACGTATTATAATCAACGATAAATGAGCAGAATCTTAGTGACGGGCGGTACCGGCTACATCGGTTCGCATACGGTGGTTGCATTGCAGCAGGCGGGACATACCCCGGTAATTGTGGATAACCTTTCCAATTCCAATGTGCGTGTACTGGACCAGATTGAAAAAATCACCGGTGAAAAGCCGGAATTCCACGAGTTTGATCTTTGTGACGAACAGCGGGTGCGGGCATTCGTAGCGGCTAATCCGGATATCAGCGGAATCATTCATTTTGCGGCTTATAAGGCCGTGGGTGAATCTGTTCAGCAACCGCTTAAATACTATCACAACAATTTATTTTCGTTGATTAACTTGCTTAATGCCTATGCAGGTAAACCGGTAAATTTTGTGTTTTCATCCAGCTGTACGGTATACGGCCAACCCGATCAGTTACCTGTAACCGAAACGGCACAGGTAAAGCAGGCTGAATCACCCTATGGCAATACGAAGCAGATTGCCGAGGAAATCCTATCCGAAACAGCAGCGGCATTTGATAATTACCAGGTCATATCGCTTCGGTACTTTAATCCGGTGGGTGCCCACGAAAGCGCGCTCATCGGTGAACTGCCCCTTGGCGTACCGCAGAATCTCATCCCATTTATTACCCAGAGCGCAATTGGCAAGCGCGGACCAATTACGGTTTTCGGCGACGATTACCGTACGCCCGACGGCTCGGCAATACGCGATTATATCCATGTGGTGGATCTGGCCAGCGCACACGTGGCGGCCATTGACCTGCTGGAACAGGGGAACCCGAATGGAAACTACGATGTGTTCAATGTAGGGACGGGTACCGGCAATTCGGTGCTGGAAGTTATCCGGGCATTCGAGGCGTCCACGGGCGTGAAACTTGACTACCAGATCGGACCCCGCCGTGCCGGAGATGTGGAACAGGTGTGGGGGGATGTAACGAAATCCACCGAAGAGCTGGGCTGGAAGGCTGCACTGGGAATTGAGGAGATGATGCAGTCGGCATGGAAATGGGAACAGTATTTGAAGGCGAATCCGCTGAGCTAGTTATTGGGTATATTGTATTATGAAGAAAATCATCATCACCGGCGGAGCCGGCTTTATCGGATCGCACGTGGTCCGGCGGTTTGTGACCCGTTATCCCGATTACGAAGTAATCAACCTGGATAAGCTGACTTATGCAGGTAACCTGGCGAATCTCCGCGATATCGAAGACCGGCCCAACTACCGTTTTGTGAAGGGCGATATCACCGACACGGTTTTTCTGGATGAACTGTTCGCGGCTGAACGGCCTGCTGCCGTGATTCACCTGGCGGCGGAATCGCATGTCGACCGATCCATCAGCAGCCCGCTGGAGTTTGTGCTGACCAATGTGGTCGGTACCGTAAACCTGCTGAACGCAGCGAAAAAGCACTGGGAAGGCGAATACGACACACACCGGTTTTACCATGTGTCTACCGACGAGGTCTACGGGGCACTGGGCGATACCGGGATGTTTACCGAAGAAACAAGGTATGATCCCCATTCACCTTATTCAGCATCCAAGGCTTCCTCTGACCATTTTGTAAGGGCCTATCATGACACATATGGGCTGGATACGGTGATTTCCAACTGCTCCAATAATTACGGATCCTTCCATTTTCCGGAAAAACTGATCCCATTGGCCATTAACAACATCAAAAATAAACGGCCGGTGCCCGTTTATGGGAAAGGTGAGAACATACGCGACTGGCTTTGGGTGGAAGACCACGCACGTGCCATTGACGTAATTTTCCATGGGGCGGCCTCGGGCGAGACCTACAATATCGGCGGACACAATGAATGGAAGAATATTGACCTGATCCAGCTGCTCTGCGGGATCATGGATAAAAAACTGGGGCGGGCAGACGGGGAATCCGCCAGGCTCATCACGTTTGTAAAAGACCGTGCAGGACACGATTTGCGGTATGCTATTGATGCCACCCGGCTGAAACAGGACCTGGGTTGGGAACCCAGCCTGCAGTTTGAGGAAGGGCTGGAAAAAACGGTGGACTGGTACCTCGCAAATGAAGCATGGCTGCAGGATGTAACTTCCGGCCATTATCAGCAATATTACGCGGAACAGTACGGCGGATAGCGCCCGGCTGGCCTGACCCGCAGCATTTTAAAACAGAATCACCGTATCCATATTATTACCATGATGCCCGGGTACGACCCGGATTAAAATGGTATGTTTGTTTGTAAACATAACTAACGTAACGATGAAATGTCCGAATTGCAATGAAACGTTATTGATGTCCGTAAGGAATCAGGTAGAGATTGATTATTGTCCGTCGTGCAGGGGAATATGGTTGGACCGGGGCGAGCTCGACAAAATTATCAGCTACGCTGAAAGGGAAGAAACAAATGCCTCCCGCAACCCGTCAGGAGACTGGGAACGCGATCGCGACCGTCCGAAGTACGACGATAGGCACCACCAGGGTCATCCCCGTAAGAAAAAGTCCTTTTTAGGCGACTTTTTTGACTTTGACTAAACCCCGTTGATTAGTTAGTGGCCGAAAGGCGGATTTTGTGCAGTATGGGTGAACAATGCTTTTCTCCAAACCGGTTTTTTGTGATTACGGGTGGACCGGGAACAGGCAAAACAACCCTGCTGGATGCCTTGCGGGCAAAACAATTTCCCTGCATTCCCGAGGTTGCCCGTGAAATTATCCGGGAACAGGTTGCCTGTGGCGGTGATGCGCTGCCGTGGCAAAATAAAGCGGCTTATACGCAGCTGATGCTGACGGCGTCCGTGGAGGACTACCTGCAAACGATGAATGAATACACTCCCGGCAGCGTGGTGTTTTTTGACCGGGGAATACCGGATACCTTGTGTTATGCCGCCATGATCGGCCTGGAAATTCCCGGCGAGCCGGAACTGGCCAGCAGGTACCGTTATCATCGTCGCGTGTTTATTCTACCTCCCTGGCCGGAAATTTATCATACCGATGCCGAACGGAAACAGACGTGGGAAGAGGCGGTGTTTACCTATGAAATGATGAAAAAGACTTATAGCAAACATGGCTATCAGTTGATTGACGTACCCCTGGTGCCCGTTGTGGAGCGGGTTAAGTTTCTGGAACGCCATATCCGGGAAGAGCTCCCGTAAAGACCGGCGATGTATTTTTAGGGCTTCAGGATATGTCGCGCCGGTTATGCATTAAAGCACCTGTTTACCGGTGAGCATACGGCCATCAACCGCTTTGTCAACCGTAATATAGCCGGGGTAGTTCAGTTGTTTATTGCCCAGTGCAAGCGTCGGTTTGATCTTCAGACTTACTTTGATTTTTTCGTCCGACTGACCGTTTTGCACCTTTTTCAGGAACGCCAGCAGTTTGCCCTGGGTCTGCCTGTCGGAAAGAAAAGAATATACATTTGCCTGCAATTTTACGGGAACAGTGACGGTTTCCCCCGCTGGAATAATGACCGGGAGATCGGACGTTCCGTCCATTACCTCGCGGTCCTCAATCAGGATTTTATAAGCGAATTGCTGTATACCGGCCCGGCTTTTAGTCGGGTTGGTGACCCGGACCTGCAATAAGCCGGACAATGGGATATCCCGGTTTAAGAACCCCAACGCAACGCCGGGAAGGCTCCCCACATCAAGCCGGCCGCCGGCGATCAGCCGGCCCACATCCGTGCCGGCCAGAAAGATACTGTCGGCCGATACGAATTCATAGCGGCAGTTTTCCAGTGCGCGCAGTTCTTTTGCTTGTTTGTCCAAACCGCAGGCCATCAGGAGGGCGATTACCCCGATGAGTAATGTGCATTTTTTCAGCATGAAAACAATATAGCAACATTAACGCCAAATCAGGTTAAAATCCAGGAAATTTAATGACATGCTGCGCGGTGGCCACCTCCTAAGTCGCTATTTAGGTTTATTTCGTGTACAGAAATGTTGTTTTTTCGTTACCTTTGCCCCCGTTTTACCGCAGTGGGCATCGATGATATATTAGCGAATTATCGTCAAAGCGAACACGTAACAGCCTTGACGAAGGCATTGCACGGAAAAAACCCGAAAGTCCAGCTTAAGGGACTGATCGGGTCGGCTGATGCGATGGTGGCTGTGGCTTGCTATCAGCTTCAGGAAAAACCGATGGTATTTGTGCTGCCTACCCATGAGGAAGCGTCGTATTTCCTGAGTGACCTGGAGAGCCTCTTCGACAAACAGGTACTGTTCTTCCCCGCCTCGTACCGCAAAGCATTTGATTTTACCCAGACCGATAGCGCCCATGTGCTGCAGCGTGCAGAAACACTGAACACGCTGAACCATGTGTCGGAACTGCCCAGGCTGGTGGTCACCTACCCCGAAGCACTGGCGGAAAAGGTGATTAACCGGACTGATCTGGAAAAAAACACCTTGGAAATCAGCCAGGATGCATCATTGGATATCGATTTCATCAATGAATTCCTCCAGGAGTATGCGTTTGAGCGGGTCGACTTCGTATACGAACCGGGCCAGTACGCGATCCGTGGCGGGATAGTGGATATTTTCTCTTTTTCGAACGACTTGCCTTACCGCATTGAGTTTTTCGGGAACGACATTGATAGCATCCGTACGTTTGATGTGGAAAGCCAGCTTTCCGTCAGCAAAATACGGACGGTGACGATTGTGCCGAATGTGCAGGCGAAATTCCTCACGGAAGGCAATATCGCCCTGTTGGAATACGTTGCAGCGGATTCGGCCATCTGGTTCAAGGACGTCCAGTTTACGCTGGATGTGGTAGGTAAGGGGTATAAGAAAGCCCAGGAACTCTGGAAAGCACTGCCGGAAGCCGATAGGCAGCAGAATCCCGAATGGGTAAACCCGCTGTTTAATTTTGTCGACGAAAAAAACCTGTCGGCCATGTTGCGCGACTTTGCCGTCGTGGAGTTCGGCAAGCAGTTTTTTTACGATGCCACGCACACCATTACGTTTGCACAGCGCCCGCAGCCTTCGTTCAATAAGGACTTTAGCCTGCTGATTCATAATTTCAGGGAAAATGAACAGGCGAAAATACAGAACTGCATTTTCAGCGATTCACCGAAGCAGATCGAACGACTGATCGCTATCCTGGATGACCTGGATAAATCCATTACGTTTACACCCATCCACCTGTCGCTGCGGGAAGGGTTCGCCGATCTGGACCGGGGCATCGCCTGTTATACTGACCACCAGATATTCGACCGTTATTATAAATATAAACGCAAAAAGGGCTACGAGCGCTCCCAGGCAATTACGCTCAAGGAGCTGCGCGAGCTGAAACCAGGGGATTTTATTACGCATATTGACCACGGTATCGGCAAATATGCCGGACTGGAAAAGGTGGAGGTGAACGGGAAGGCGCAGGAGATGATCCGGTTGGTATATGCAGATAATGACCTGCTGTATGTCAATATCAATTCCCTCAACCGCATTTCCAAGTACAGCGGGAAGGAGGGTGCGGTACCCAAAATGAACAAACTGGGTACCGATGCGTGGGATAAGCTGAAGAAGACCACTAAAAAAAAAGTTAAGGACATTGCGCGCGACTTGATCCGGCTTTACGCCAAGCGCAAAGCACAGACCGGCAATGCCTTTAATCCCGATACCTACCTGCAAACGGAGCTGGAGGCTTCATTTATCTATGAAGACACCCCCGATCAGGAGAAGGCTACGCTGGATGTCAAGCGCGATATGGAATCGCCCCATCCGATGGACCGCCTGGTATGCGGCGACGTAGGGTTCGGTAAAACGGAAGTAGCCATCCGTGCGGCATTCAAGGCAGTGGCCGACAGCAAGCAGGTGGCCGTATTGGTACCGACCACCATTCTGGCCATGCAGCATTACCGCACGTTCTCCGAACGGTTTGAAGGATTTCCCTGCTCGGTCGATTACATCAACCGTTTTAAGACATCGAAAGAAATCAAGGCAACCCTGGCAAGGCTTGCCGAAGGTAAGCTGGATATAATAATCGGCACCCACCGGCTGGTGAGCAAGGATGTGAAGTTTAAGGACCTCGGCCTGATGATCGTAGATGAGGAGCAGAAATTCGGCGTGGGGGTGAAGGAAAAACTCAAGCAGCTACGTGCCAACGTGGATGCGCTTACGCTGACGGCTACACCGATTCCGCGCACGTTGCATTTTTCATTGATGGGCGCGCGTGACCTCAGCATCATCAATACCCCGCCGCCCAACCGCCAGCCCGTGCAGACCGAGCTGCACGTTTTCAATGAAACGTTGATCCAGGAGGCTGTTTCGTATGAAATCGACCGTGGGGGGCAGGTATTTTTTATCCACAACCGTGTGGCGGATCTGCCTCAGCTGGGCAACATGATTAAGAAGCTGGTGCCCCAGGCCCGCGTTGGTGTGGCTCACGGACAATTGGAGGGTGATGCGCTTGAGGATGTGATGCTCAAGTTTATCAACCACGAATACGATGTGCTGGTGGCCACAACCATCATTGAGGCAGGGCTTGATATTCCCAATGCCAATACGATCATCATCAACCACGCCCATATGTTTGGGTTGAGCGATCTCCACCAGATGCGCGGACGGGTGGGCAGGTCCAACAAAAAGGCCTTCTGTTACCTATTGAGTCCGCCACTGTCTACCCTCACCACCGAAGCTTATAAGCGGCTTAGCGCCATCGAGGAATTCTCGGAGCTCGGCAGTGGCTTTAACGTGGCCATGCGCGACCTTGATATCCGCGGCAGTGGCAATCTCCTGGGTGCTGAGCAGAGCGGCTTTATCGCCGAAATCGGCTTCGAGATGTACCACAAAATCCTTGACGAGGCTATACAGGAACTGAAGGACGATGAATTTGCAGACCTGTTCAAGGATGTTAAGCCGCGTGATTTTGTGTCATTTACGCAGATTGATACCGACCTGGAGGTGCTTATTCCCGATGAGTACGTTACCCATGTGGGCGAGCGGTATAATCTCTATAATGAAATTGCCAAACTCGAAAATGAAGAGCAGCTGGAAGCTTTTAGGCAATCGCTGCGCGACCGTTTCGGTCCGACACCCCGTCAGGTAGAGGAGCTGCTCAACACGCTGCGCCTGCAATGGCTGGGGAGGGAAATCGGCTTTGAGAAAATTTCGTTCAAGAAGCAGGTGCTCCGGGGTTATTTTTCCACTAATCCGGGTTATTTCGAAAGTGACCAGTTTGGCAGGGTATTGCAGTTTGTACAGCAGAACCCGACGATCTGCAACCTGAAGGAGGTAAAGGGCTCCCTGCGTATTGCCTTTGAACAGGTTCCCGATATTGAACAGGCAATCCGCATACTACGGGATATGACCACCTAGTCTTTCCAGAATTCGTCGCCCCACTCCTGAACATGCGCCGCGTCGCCGTGGTGTTCGGCTATTTCCGCCAGCTGCGGGGTAGTGGCCAGGCGCTGTAACTCGCTGAACAGCACCCGCTCCTCAAAACGGATGTGTTCGTCCAGCTCCTCTTCGATCAAACTTAGGGAGCGCCACACTTCCGTTTCCTGTTCGAACAGCCGTTTCAGTCGCCTATGCTCGGCAAGCGCCCGTTTCACCAGTTCGTGACCGTTGCCAAGAACAGGAAAGATGTACCGCTCTTCCACTTCGAAATGATCGATGAGGTGCGCTCGCCAGAACCAGTCGGCATACTGTTTAATGCGATCCGCGGCGACACCCCGTTTGAACCCTTCCCGGATTTTCCAGCAGAACAGCAATCCATGGTGGTGATCGCGGCTGATGGACTTTAAATAGGTGCTTCTTTTCAGTGGCTTGTTATCCATGATCGCGGTTGTTGGGTTGGCCCGCTGTCAGGACGACAGCTCGCTTTCCATTTGGACGGCTTTCGGAAATAGGATGTTATTTTCCAGGTGAATATGCAGGTGGAGGTCGGCTTCAAATTCCTGCAGCAGGGCCAGGGTTACCCGGTAGGTGTTGCAGGCATCCGATGGGGGAGTGTAATTTCCGGACAGCGCGGCAATCTGGCGGAAACGCTCACCTTCGCCATCGTGGTCGTGCTCCATCATGGCGATCGGGTTGGCTACCGTCCCGAAGCGGGAGGGCAGCAGCGGTTCCCCTTGGCGCTGTGCCTGTGCCATCCGCCGGATAAACGGGAAGAGCATCAGCTCTTCTTTCTTCATGTGCAAAGTGAGTTCCCCGCCGGCTTCCGTAAACAAGTCCATTATCCGGGCAAGTTCCGGATGGCAGTCGCCATGCACTGTTTTTATTTTCTGAAGCAGCGGCGTAATTTCCGAGATCCTGGATTCGACATAGCGGTGATGTGTTTCTTCAATATGGTCGGCGAGCATGTCAAGCGGCCACGCATCGTAGTCGTTTTCCCCGGTACCCTGATCCGTCGTAAGGGCGGTCTTTAGGGCGTCAATCAGGGGAGCAGGGGCGACACCTGCCTGCTGGCAGGCTTCGTCAATGGTCCGGTTGCCTCCACAGCAGAAATCGATTCCGGCCTTGCTGAATACGGCGGCCGAGCGGTAGTCTCTGGCGACCACCTGGCCGACAGTATGTTGGGTTGTAATTTCCATGGCAGTATTTTTAAGTAATTTTTTCAAAGTGGCCGATTGCCGCGGCAAAGAGGCCTGCAATTTTCAGCACTTCCGCCCCAATGAACAGGTAATGAAGATTGGAGGGTGGAAGCGGCTTGTTTTCGATAACCAGTTGAGCCCGGGCATCCAATGTGGGCAACAGCCACGCCGTTTGCAGGATGAGGATGATAACTGCCAGGAGCAGAAATGCATTTCTGGCTGAAAACAGCGTATTGGTGTGCATCACCGCGGTGACCACAACGATGGCGGCAAGTACCCATTCTACTTTGTTGAGGGCATTGAAAACGAGGCGGCCGATGCCCAGGCCGATCGGCATCGTGACACCGGGTGCGCGGAATTTAAGCCAGGCTTCCAGGAAACTGATGCCGCAGACAATGCCGATCCAGATAAAAAGACAGGCAACCGCAGTAGGTTGTTTAACGAGGGTACTCATAACAGCGGGGATGATTGATTATTTCTGAAGTAATCGATTTTGGAGAGAAACATTTCGGCCATCTTATCACCCCGCCATTTTGCCTCGGTTGCCTTCTCTCCTTCAAAAAACTGGTCAATGGTGCCGTGCCACAGCCCCAACCAGGTGTCGAAGTGCCGCCGATCCACCGGAAGCTGGGCATGTGGGGGGAATGGACTGCCAAAATACGTGTGTTCGCCGAACAGCACCGTTTGCCAGAACCGGTACATTTTTGCGAGATGCTCCGGCCAGCGGTCGCCGATTACGCCATTGAAGATTGGTCCTATTAATGGATTTTCCCTTACCTTGCCGTAAAATGTGTCTACCAGCTGCTGGATATCGGCAATTGTTGTGATGTCGTTTTTCTTTTCCATGATCGTTCCCATTTGACGCCTTATAGCGGCATTGCAAAATACCTAAATAGATAGAATAATGCCCACCCTGCAAAACCAATAATCAAAATCCATACCCAGGCAGGTATGCTTTGGGGAGTTTCACTCCCTGAGATCAGAAAGTCTTTCTGATCGCCTTTCCCGTATGCATTGATCATGAGCGGCACGATGCCGTCCACCACGGCGTTTTCCCGGATACCCTCGATGCTGATGGCAGGCCCATTCCGCACTTCAAAGGGGACCTTGCGGATCCCTTCCTTGCCCGTCGGATCCTTACTGATGATGGTGAGCTCATGCTGGCCATCAACCAGCTTCCGGGTATCCAGTTCGAAATTAACCGGGGTATCGAAAGCCGCGATGGGGTTGGGCTCGTCATCGATGTAGATTATGACTTTACTTTTCGCTGCCATCTTCCAAAGTTAATATGGTATGTTTAATATGATTCGGCGTGTTTTCTCCCGGCCTTACCAGCATCTTAATGGAGAAATAGCCGGTAAAGACAACGATTGCCACCATTACGGCGATAATCACGTAGTCCCAGTCGCTGGCTGGCCCCGAACCGTGCGTTATTCCCTGAAGCAGTTTCGGCTGCTGCCTTTCGCACACCGGGCACGCCAACCCGGTAAGGGCGGGGAGCATCAGACCCAGGAGGGTATATATTCTTTTTTTCATTTGATTTACTTTTAAGGCAATGAATCTTGCGTGAATTACTCCTGTTCTTTTGTGTATCGGGCAATTTATGCAGGTTTCATCTGTATGTGAGTTTTTGTTGCCGTACATGACGGTCGCATCTTAGTTCGCTGTTTCCAATAGGGTTAAAATTTCCTGTACTTCTTCGGTCGTCACCTGTTTGCCGCCGTTGCCCCAGCTGGTCCGTTCATGATTAATAATGGCTGCAACTTCCCCGGCGGAAAAACCCATCATCGTACCCACACCGGGCATGGCGCCGTATTCCGGGCGTGCGTCATAACCGTTCATGATAATGTCTACATACAACGATAGGTCATCGCCGGTTACTACCGGGCTGCCGGCCAGCGGGGGAAACGCGCCGGGCAGCCCTTTTCCATCGGCTTGGTGGCATGCCTGGCAGTTATTGGCGTAGAGCAGGGCACCATCGGCTCCCGCGGTGGTCTCGCCGGAGCTGTCTGCTGCGTCCGCTTCTCTTTTATAAAGGAACTGGGGCGTCCGGCTTTCTCCCGGTAATTCCACCTGTTTCAATGATTGCAGGTAAGCGACGAGCTGCAGGGCCTCTTTTTTTGCTACTACTTTTCCTCCTTTGCCATTGAGGAAGGCTTCGGGTACGGTTACAGTCACGTCTCCTTTTGAAAGCACGGTTTTGTATTCAAATAACCAGGGGTAAGCCGGCATAATGGATTCTTTAACCACAATCCGCGGATTATAGAGGTGAACCAGGTTCCAGTCGAGACTCGGTTGCCTGTTGCCTACATCGGTGAGATCCGGACCGGTACGCTCAGTGCCGGCGAGTGTTGCCGTATTGCGCCAGATATCCATCCGCTTCATGCCCGCATAGTCGGCGGCGATGCCGGGTCGGCTTCCCCAGCGGCTGTCCATATCCACGTTACGCACCTGCTGCGTATGGCAGGCGACACAGCCGTTGGCGATGAACAGTTCCTTGCCCTTCCGGGCATCTTCGCTGAGCGGTACCGCATTCGGCAGTTCGGCATTACGCTGCTGGTTGCTGATGGCGGGGATAATTACCACGAACAGCGTAAGTATCGCGAAGAAGAGAAAGGCGGTGGTGAAGAGTTTAGTATGGTTGTTGAAAAATTCCATGGGTGCTTATCATTACTTTGTTTGCGTGACCTGTGCGTCGTTTCCGGTCAGTTTTTCGAGTGCTTCTTCGACGATGTTCGATTGTTTGTCTGTGCTGTACATTTTGTAAAGGTTATAGGCGAACAGCAGGTGCGAGAGCCACATCAGGGTGCCTCCGATGGCCCGCCATAGCCAGTAGGGGGCCATCAGTACCACACTGTCAATAAACGGCTTTCCGTCCATCCACATCAGGCCCCGTAAGGAACTGCCATACATGAGCGGTACGGTATAGAACATAAGGCCGATGAGCGAGAACCAGAAATGAGCCCCAACAGTGAGTTGGGGAGGTTCCTGTCCCGTGAGGCGCGGCACTACGGCATAGATGCTTCCCCAAAGGAGGAAGGAGATGATGCCGTACATGGTGAGGTGCGAGTGGGCCACCGTAAAGTCGGTGAAATGCCAGATGAGGTTGGTATACCGGAACGCCTCGGCGGTACCCTGCATGGAACCGGTAAAATAAAAGATGATACCGGCCAGGAAGAAAGGAAGCGTGTAACTGTCTTTCACTTTATACCAGGCGCCTTTGAATGTCATCAGGAAATTGGTGGTGCCGGCCACTACCGGAATGGCCATGCCCGCACTGCCCACGATGGCCACGGTCTGCAGCCACCAGGGAATGGCGCTGAAGATGAAGTGGTGGGTGCCAATCAGCGTGTAAAATAAAATCTGCGTCCAAAAGGCCAGTATGCCGAGGCTGTAGGAGTAGATCGGTTTATTAAGCTGCTGCGGCAGGAAGTAGTATACAATACCCAATGTAAAAAGCATAAACCACATGCCCACACCCTGGTGCATGTAGTAACCCTGTACAATAATTTCACCGAGACCATTCTGCCAAAAAGGAAGATAGGCCACCAGTGCAATGACAATCGTGAAAATAATGGCCGAAATCATATACCAGTTGGAGATGTAGATTTCCGTAGTTTTCCGGCGGGCAATGGTTTTTAGGAAATTGGTCAGGGTGAGCACCAATGCCACTGCAAACGGGAGCATGACCGGCCAGATGTATTCGCGGTATTCGCCGCCGCCATTGTTGATACCTGCCATCAGGCTAACTGTACCCAGCACGACTGTAGCGTTAATCAGGATCAGCGAAAGCCAGCCGTGCCGCAGGTTTGCGATGGATGTATTACTTACCCGGGGTACAATGTAGTAGCCCAGCCCCAGCATTCCCAGTGATGCCCATCCCCAGAATACCGCATTGGTGTGTACGGGACGGAGCCGGCCAAAACTCAGCCAGCTTAGCTGGTCGGCGTCCGGCGCCAGAAATTTGATGCCGAGGTATTGACCAACCGTTGTGCCGAATAGCAGCCAGAATGCTGAGGTGCCGATGTACCACAGCACCAGTTTGGCCAGGTTACTGTCTATATTGGGCCGGCGTACCGCCCGTTTTTTTGGCGCGGCAATGGGCAGATTCAAGTCGCTGCTCGCGGATGCTACCAGACCCCGCCTGTCGTGCACGTCGCCGTCGCCGGCAAGTTCGGTGTTTGTCAGCTGGTAATCCAGCGCCGATTTCCGGCTGGTCAACTGATCCAGTTCTTCTTTCTTTGTCAGTCCATCCAGGTACTGGGCGAATTCATCGGCCAGCGCACTGTGCTGCCGGCGTTGGTAGCGGGTTAGTGTCCGCCGGATCTTTACGACCATTAAAACGAGGCCACAGAGTACAGGGATAAGTATAAGTACGAGGGTGATGACAATGCCGGCACTGCCCCAGGCAATTCCCGAAACAGCACCGTCGGGCTGCGCCCACGCAGGGAGGCCAGCCAGTAGCGCCATCATCAGTAGCACCGCTTTTCCCGATGCTGCGAGGGTACCCCGTTTTTGACCACCCTGTTTTTTGTGTTGCAGCACAGTGTCCAACTGGCGACCGTTGAGCTGGCTGAGCTGACGTCTGATCCGGTTATCAAACCCACCTTGGATGCTGTTACGGATGGCAGCAACCCGCCGGTATAACGATAACAGTACCCCAAGCAGTACCAGGAGCATAACGACGAGTGCACCCATTGCCAACTCGGACCAGCCGAGCTGCAATGAATAAATATTGGGTGCCTGCAATGTAACGCCAACCAGGGATAGGTTTGCTTTGTCGTAAAGTGTCATAAAAACGATATTAATACCTTTTTGTCTTTTATTAATTCAAAAAATTTTATTTGCTGCCCAGATAGAAGATGGAGGCATCAAATTTATCCTGTAATTCATTCAGTTTCGTCCGCGCCAGCAGCGCGTGCAGTTCCTTTCGGATATGTCTGAATTCAAAGTGCAGGGGGCAGGGCCGTTTCTCCGAACATTCATTTAGCCCGAGCGCGCAGCCGGTGAGCAGTTTATCGCCGTCAATGGCCACCACGATATCGGCTAACGTATAATCGAGTGATTGTCCGTCCATATAGAATCCGCCGGTGGGGCCTTTCAGCGACTGGATAATCCCCTTTTTACTGAGCTCCTGCAGAATTTTGGCGATGAAATACACCGGTGAACCGATGCCTTGGGCAATTTCCCGGACACCGACACGCCGTCCGTCTTTCGACTCGCGTGCGATGAAGATCACAGCCCTTATTGCATACTCGCAGGTTTTAGAGAACATTCACGTTTGTTTATGGTACAAAAGTAATGTTATTTTAATAAAAGACAAAAAACTCTTTTATTTTTTTGGCAACCCTTCCGGACTGAAAACAAGTGTTTATTACTTATTCGGGAGGATATTGCATCAATGGCAGTATTTTGTCGTGATAACCCCTCAAAGATGACACTTTCACACCACCCTATTGTCGGATTTTATCAGGAATTTTGCTTTAACCAGGGCAGAAAGATGATGAGAAGGAAAAGATGATTGAGGAATATATTTTATTATTGAACAATTATAAACGTTAAAAATTAACACGATGAAAGCGAAAATTTTATTTGTACTGAGTCTCTTATTCGGATTGGGTTACATCAACTCGGGATTGAACAAAATTTTTAATTACATGCCGGTACCCCCTGACCTGCCGGAAGAGCTGATCAAGGACAGCATGGCACTGATGGAAGTCAGCTGGCTGATGCCGTTGGTGGCCGCCATCGAAATTATCGGCGGCGTGCTTTTTATCCCGGCAAGGTCCCGGGCACTTGGGGCCATTGTCATCCTGCCCATTACGGTCGGGGTGCTGTGCGTACATTCAACCGTAGCACCGTCCGGATTACCGGTTGCGCTCTTTATTATGGCCATCAATATCTGGGTCATTATCGAGAATCGCCGGAAGTACCTGCCAATGATCAGCAAATAGCAGAAACAATACACCGAACACATTAAAAAGTGTTCCATCCCGGGGGGCGGATATCATTGCTGCGGCTATTCCATCAGGGATAGCCGCAGTGCGTTCCGTCCCGGAGCTGCCGGTGGTTTCGGACAGCGGAAAGGAACGTCCATCGGACCTGTTTCATTGCTGGTATATTTGTTTTCGCCGAAGATCTCCTTACCTTAGCCTTATCAAATTTCAAACAGCATGAACCATATTGAAACGGATTTAATCCATTCGGGTAATGCATTTAATACATCCCGTTCTGTAGTACCTCCAATTTACCAAACCGCAACCTATTATGCCCCACCGGGGGTGGAAGAATTCATTGAGGCAGCTACTGCGCCGAGGTACCCGCATTTCTATCAGCGACATGGCAATCCGGTCAGCAGCCAGACAGCCGAGCTGTTAGCCAGGCTGGAAGGTAAGGATGCCGCGCTGTTGACGGCCACCGGCATGGCGGCCATCAGTACGGCGATCCTGTCGGTAGTCAAAGCGGGTGACCACGTGATTGCCCAGCAGTCCCATTATTCGGCCGCCGGCATATTTCTTAAGGAAGTACTGCCGCAATTTGGCATATCGGTATCATACACCGATCAGCGCGACAATAATTCTTTCCGGGAAGCGATCCGCGAGAATACCACCCTGATTTATCTGGAAACACCATCCAACCCGAATCTGGCCATAACCGATCTGGCTTTCGTGGGTACGCTGGCCAGGGAGAAGGGCATTACGACGATCTGTGACAATACCTTTGCGAGTCCCATCAACCAGCGGCCGGGTGATTTCGGGATTGACATCGTGGTCCACAGCGCGACAAAATACCTTGGCGGGCACAGCGACCTTACAGCGGGCGTGATCTGCGGCACAACGGAAGCGATTAATATTGCCTGGAAAAAACTGCTCTCATTCGGCGGTGCGCTGGCGCCGTTTGATACGTGGTTATTGCTCCGCGGACTGCGCACGCTCGCCATGCGTGTACGCCAGATTAATGAAAATGCACTCCAACTGGCGCAATGGCTTGAACAACAACCGCTGGTCCGGCGCGTCATTTATAGCGGACTTCCCTCGCACCCGCAGCATGAATTGGCTAAGGCCCAGATGAAGGGGTTTACCGGAATGCTTTGCATTGAGGTGGATGGAAAGGATGAGCCACAGCAGTTCCACCGTGCACAGACCATACTCCGTCAATTGAAGATCTTTGCGAATGCGGCCAGCCTGGGCGGTGTGGAGTCGCTGATTGTGCACCCGGCCAGCATGTGGGGGAAACACCACTCCAAGCAGGAGAAGGAACGGGCAGGCATTAATGAAGGCTTATTGCGGATTTCCGTGGGCATTGAACATATCGATGACCTGATTGCGGATTTTGCACAGGCTTTCCAATATGTAAACGATTAGTGACAGATCGCTTTATCCCGATATTTATTAAGCTGAATTCCCCGGAATATGGCTATTTTCGTATATTAGCCACCCAATTTTCCGATCATGAATGAACAACATAACATACTGTCGTTTGGCGAGCTGCTGCTTCGACTGAGCTCGGCCGGCGAGACTTTTTTAGGTGAGGGTAATGGGGTGACGGTTTTCCCGGGAGGGTCCGAAGCCAATGTGGCGGCCTCGCTTGGCCAATGGGGACTACGATGCAGTTACATGAGTCGAATCCCGGATAACGAATTATCAAAACAGGTAATACAGGTACTCCATAAACTGGGTGTGGATACCACGCCCTGTCTGCTTGAAGGCGACCGCCTGGGACTGTACTTCCTGCTTTCCGCCAACGGGCTATCAAAAGGAGAAGTGGTATATGACCGCAAGTATTCTGCGCTTAGCCAACTGGAACCCGGTATGATTGACTGGGACAGTGTGCTCGAAGGGTATACCTGGTTTCACTGGAGTGCGCTTACCCCTGCGTTGAATACCGCGTTGGCGGAAGTCTGCAAAGAGGCATTGGTGGCTGCCCAACGGAAAGGGCTGACCGTGTCGGTCGACCTTAATTACCGCAATAAGCTTTGGAACTACGGTAAGCAGCCCATTGAGGTTATGCCCGACCTGCTGCAATACTGCGATGTGGTTATGGGCAATATCTGGGCGGCAAATAAAATGCTGGGCACTGCGGTGCTGGAAACGTTGGGAAGGGATACCCCGGCTGATGTTTATTTTGAACATGCAGCACAGTCGGCGCGCGAAATATTTGACCTTATCCCACGGTGTAAGCATGTTGCTTATACCTTCCGTTTTATGGATTCGCCAACCCATAACCTGCTGTACGGTACATACCATGACCGGGAAAGCAATTTTATTTCGACAATCCATGAGACGAATGAAGTCGTAGACCGTATTGGCAGTGGCGACGCATTTATGGCGGGACTTATTTATGCGCTTATCGCGGGGAAACCGGGCCAGGAAATCGTGGATACGGCAACTTCCGCCGGATTTAAGAAGTTATTTGTAAAGGGAGATTTCGGGGACGGGGAAATATAATTAACAGTGGCCGTACGCGATAGGCGTAAGCGGTAAACCGCTTGTGCCCGGCGTGTATAGCATAAAGCAAAACATAATGGAAAAAATACTTGATCATATTCTTGCCTATCCGGTATTGCCGGTTTATTACCACGATAACCCGCAAACATGTATCGATGTGGTTAACGCATGCTATAAAGGGGGAATCCGGGTTTTTGAATTTGTAAACCGGGGTGCAAATGCATTGGATAATTTTGGGCATTTGCTTGAATTCCGGAATGCGAATCTTCCGGAACTGAAGCTGGGGATCGGCACGATTAAGGATGCCGCTACAGCAAGGCAATACCTGAAGGCCGGGGCTGATTTTATTGTCAGCCCGGTGGTTAAAAGAGAAATTGCGGAGGTAACCCTACAGCAAAACGTATTGTGGATACCGGGCTGCATGACACCGACGGAGATCAGCCTGGCGGAAGACCTGGGCGCACCATTGGTAAAACTGTTTCCTGGTGATACGTTGGGCACGAAGTTTTTAAAAGCGATTAAGCCGCTTTTCCCCACGATGCGTTTTATGCCGACCGGCGGCGTGAGCCCCGACCAACAGAATATTTCCGAATGGTTTGAAGCGGGCGTCAGTGCTGTGGGCATGGGATCCAAATTATTCGCCCAACCAGCGGGTGCCGCGGGTTACGACTGGCTGGCGGAACGCGCCGGACAATTAATGGGCTGGGTGAAATAGCCGGATCAGACCAACACCAGCAGTAAAACAAGATAAAAGGCTATCGATAAAAAAAGATAGCCTTTTCTTTTGGCCAGTAGCGATGTGCTGAGCATCAAAAATGAAACGGTCAATGCGGCAGTGTACCACTCCCGCTGCCAGCCATCCGTAGCAAAAACATAAACCAGGTGTATCAGGCAGATATTCAGCAGGAAAAGTCCGGCCGGGACGAGGTAATGTTCAATTACAATATGCTGCTGCTTGTTTTTCATCTTCTCCCCAGGCGTTTTATTCCGGTTTTCATACCGTATTTTATCAGTGCATATAAAAGTAGTGCGACTAACAATGTATTAATGAGTATGCCCGCAAGGAATGATGCCTGTGCATATCCGACAAATAAGCTGATCAGTGCTATTACCGTTAAGAACAGGATAACGAGCATGGTATAGGCGACTATTATTTTCATCGTAGTGGCGGCCGTAGCCTGTTTTTTCTTTTTCCGTCGATAAATATAAATAACGAAACCACTGATGGACAGGAATCCGCTGGTCAGACCGAGCAATGCATAGATTAACTTCAGCATCAGTCCGCCGAAATCGCCAAAATGAAGGGCCTCCTGGATGAAATAAAACTGATCGGCAAATGACTGCGTCCTGACATCATACTTAAATACAGGGGCGTATGTCGCTTTTGAAAGGACCAGACTGTTGATGTCCCGCTCGTAGATAAGTCCGCTGATATTTCCCCTGATCAGAATCGTTCCCGAACCATCGGTTGAAGGCAGCAAGTGGCGGGGCTGTAGGTCCGGGAATTCCGTATTGGCAGCGGCCAGCGCTTTTTCCCAGTCGATTGCCATTTGCCTGTCCGCCGTGGGTTCCATCACGACAGGTGCTTCATAGGAGTTCGGGGTCGTGATATTGAACCACCGCATAAGCTGGGGCTGCAACCCAAGCCATGCGCCAGTCAAGGCGATAACTAAATTGAAAGCCAGTGCACTTATGCCCAGTATTTTATGCCAGTCGGCCATGGCGATCCGAAGGTTAACCCGCTGCCGGATATTGGGCCAGGATTGCTTCTTCATGAAGTTGCCATAGATGATAAGACCGGTGATAGCCACGATGGCGAGTGCCAGTCCGCCAATCCCGACAAGCTGCCGGCCCCAATATCCTTCATACAACCGGACATGCATTTGGCGCAGGTAATTTGCCAACGAATTTTGATGATCGCGCTGACCAACCAGGCGGTCATTGCCGGCATCGATAAAAAAATCGTACCGCGCCGGACGGTTGCCCGGCAGGCCGACAACCAGATCCACTTTTGCCACTTGCTCCTTTGCCTCGGGCAGACTGATCGTCAGGGAGCGGTAGTCCGGAAAGCGCTGTGTGAGTGTATGGACGGAACGCCCGAATCTAGGCGTTCCATTTACCGCGGTTGATGTGGCTTCGTAATGGTGCTTTACAATCCAGGAATCAATTTCAGGAATGAATACCGCCAGTGCGCCGGTCAGGCTGAGTATGCCGATAAGTATACCGGTATACAGCCCTACCCAGTGATGCAAAAGCCAAAACAGGTTTTTGCTTTTATCGGCTTTAGCGGCGTGCTTTGACATAGACCGTTAAAATTCGTATCCTACACTAACCAGGAAGTTGCGGGGTGTGCCCGGAAACAGCCTGTTAAAATCGTATCCCCCCACCCAGTGTGTCTTATTGAATACATTGTTCAGGTTGGCCGACAGTTTGAATCGATCTACCGTGTAGTACAGTGCGGCATCGGCTACTACGTATGAGGGTAACGTGAGGATGTCACTGAGCGTTGCCCGTGAGCTCACGTAATTTGCGCCGGCACCGATGCCGATACCCTGCAGTGCCGGAATGGTGAAGGTGTATTTGGCCCATACACCGCCCTGATGTTTCGGCGCATTGGGCAACACATTGCCTTCTTCGTCCGCATCTTCACTTTTGGTAATAATGGCTTCATTGACCGCAAAGTTAGCCGTAACGCTGAGGTTGGGCAGCAATTGTCCATAAACATCCAATTCCGCCCCACGGGAACGTTGTTGCCCGATCTGCCGCAATAAATCAGGGTTGCCCGGGTCGTTGGCATTGATGAGGATGTTATTCTGTTCGATATGATAAATGGCCGCATTAATGCTCAGCATTTTATTTAAAAATTCCATTTTGGCACCACCTTCATACATGGTGCTGGTTAACGGATCAAACGGTCCGCCGAAACGGCTGGGGTCGCCAATCGTGCCGGCTCCCTGTGGCTGATATCCCTGCGCATAGGTAACATATAGGCTGATGGGCTCAACCGGCGTATATACCAGCCCAAAACGGGGAATGAATGCCTGCTGCTGGACTTCTTCCGCATTGGCTTTTTTATAATTCAGGATGTCAACATAGTACTCCTGCCTGAATGCGAGGAGCGCCTGCAACGGACCCCAGCTTATCTGGTCCTGTAGATACACACCGTTTACGTAATACCGGGTGACCGCCTGCGGGCTGGATACGTTGAAATAGCCCGAGATCTCCGAAATGGAATAATCGGGGTTGGTTAGGTCAAAGTGAGGGACGTTCGGAACCGGGATGTTATCGCGGATAAGGTAATCATCGCGGTTTGCGGGATTATAGCTGCCAATAGCCCCGTTATTAGCCGCGTTGCGGTATCCCTGCGCGTTATAGTTGGAGCCACCGACGGGAGATACGTTCTGGATATAATCATATCCAACTAATAATTTATGGGTCAACGGACCGGTGTTGAAATCGCTGACAAAATACAGGGTAATGTTGTCGTTGTAATTTTTCCGTTTTCTGCGGATGGTCTGCATTTCCATCATGGTGGGAATTTCTTCCCCGTCGGCATTTATTGCATACCGGTTGGAAGTGCGGTGTTCTAACAAATCCTCGTCATACAAAAATTTCATGTAGGATGCATTGAACGAAATACGGTCCGTGAATTTATGCTGCAGTGAAGCTGTGGTATAGAGATTCAGCTCATTGGCATAGTCATTTTCTTTGCCGATGGCGAAAGAGATCGGTGTGGAATTCAGGTCTGTTCCTGCAGAAGCGCCGAAAATTGGCTGTCCGCGGTCAAGCCTCGATTTCGTCTTTGCGTAGACGAAATCGACATTGACCTGGGTGCGGTCCGTGGGAATGAATGAAATCGAGGGTGCGATTACCATATCTTCGCCACCCTGCAGGACACGGAATGACTCCGCATTTTGATAGGCCAGGTTCAGTCGGTACAGCAGTGTTTTTTCCTTATTCATCGGACCGGTGAAGTCGCTCGTAATCCGGTAGATATTATAACTTCCGGTGGCAAAACTAACAGACTTGCGGTCTACATCAAGGGGTTTTTTGGTCACCGTATTTACTGTGCCTCCCGGGTCAGTGTTTGCAAAAAGCGCGGAAGCAGGACCCTTGATCACTTCAATACGTTCCACATTTGGCAGCAGTGATTGCGACCAACTGCTGGTTGGGTTACGGAGGCCATTGATCAAGGCATTGCCTGCGCGAAAGCCGCGGAGGGTGAAGTCGTTGTTGTAGAATGAATACACGTTTACGCCGCTGATATTCTTCAGTACGTCACTGGTCTTGAATGCCTGCTGGTCATTGATGACTTCTTTCGTAACATAACTGATCGCCTGTGGAACATACTTAATGGGTGTTTCGGTTTTGGTGCCGGAAAACGAAGCGGTGTTTTTATAAGACTGTTCCTTTCTGCCGATGATCTCCACGGCTTGGAGGCGGCTGGATGTCGGGGTGAGCAGAATCGATAAATTACGGCTTCCTGCGGCCGGTAGTGCCAGGGTAATGCGTTGCGGCTCGTATCCGAGGTAAGAGAACGAAACGGTGTACGATCCGGCTGCGAGGTTTTCAAAGGCGAACTTTCCGTCTTCATCGGAAACCCGGCTGTTGCTCACGCCCGAAACCCGTACAGTGACCCCCGGGACGGGCTGTTGATTTTCCGCGGATCGGATGCTGCCTGATATGGCAAGATCCTGGCTTTGAGCCGGTATTGCGAAAGCAACCGATAGGAGGATTGATAAGTATAGATAATGAAGTTTCATTTAATGTTATTTAGACTTTTTTTAAATAATGCGCAATGTTAGCATAAATTGTTTAAAAAGGCAATATTTTTATTCAGATGCAACGGATGAGATGGGCGGGCTTTTTCATTACACGATCCTCCGGATGTGCCAGTACCAGCTGGTATTACCCGGAGGACCATACGGGTCATTTTTTGGATAAACCGTGCTTTTATTAGCAATTAATCCGTAATATTGGTGAGGGTTTCACAGGAAACTGCCAAATTAGGCGGATCGCTGATTCGCCGAACCACTTTTTATCGCAGGAGTTTTTAAGGACCAGTAGGTATCATCAGTTGCAGGGGGTTCGCAACTGGCGGTTATCAAGTTTGTCAGCTGTTGCCGCAAATACGACTTTGAATATGAACACTTAAAATAACAATTATGGAATCTAAAGCGAAACAGACATTATCGAATCGGCGGGAGATGTTAAAGCTGCTGGGCTTGGGCTCGGCTGCGGGTGCATTTGGACTCATGGGTATGGGTGAGGCACGTGGTATGGACCGGTTGACGCCACAATATGCGCGCGGTGCGGCACCGGTTACGATCACGCGTGTGCGGGCAATTACGACGGCCCCGGGTGGTGCGAATCTGGTGATTGTAAAGGTTGAAACCAGCGAGCCGGGTCTTTACGGACTTGGCTGTGCTACATTTACCCAGCGAGCCGCGGTAGTGGTACCCGCGATTGATATTTATTTAAACGAATTCTGCCAGGGACGTGATGTGGATAACATCGAAGACATGTGGCAGGCGGCATATGTAAGTTCGTACTGGCGGAACGGTCCGGTGCTGAACAATGCGCTTTCGGGTCTGGACCAGGCACTCTGGGACATTAAAGGCAAGCGTCTTGGGGTGCCGGTTTACCAGCTTCTGGGTGGTAAAACACGGTTTGCGATTGATACTTACGCACACGCAAGCGGACGTGATATCGAAGAAGTCTGCGATAATGTTGCGGGCTATGTGGAGCGCGGTTTCCGGCATGTGCGGATCCAGCTGGGCGCATACGGTGGTGTGGGGCTCGACAAGGACTATGTTCCTGATTTCCGGGCGGCGGGCTACGGTAAGGAGGGCGACGAGTACATGGACCAACGGTCTTATCTGGAAACGGTTCCCAAGATGTTCGAGGCTGTACGGAAGCGGTTTGGGGAGAAATTGGAGCTGTGCCACGACGTCCACGAGCGCGTGGAGCCGATGGACGCGATCAATATGATCAAGCGCCTGGAAGAGTACCGGCCATTTTTCATTGAGGATCCGTTCTCGCCCGAAAACATGGGCTGGTTCCGACAGCTCCGTGCATCGACGACGGTTCCGTTGGCGATGGGCGAACTGTTCAATAACATCAATGAGTTCCGGGACTACATGAAGGACCAGCTGTTTGACTATATACGGATTCACATTTCGCAGATCGGTGGCATTACACCGGCAATGAAGGTTGCCCGCCTGGGCGAATGGTTCAATGTGAAAACGGCATGGCACGGACCGGGCGATACTTCTCCGGTTGGACATGCGGCAAACAACGCGATCAACGCCGCAGTTTGGAATTTCGGCATCCAGGAGTCCCAGTTTTTCAACGAGCGGGTTCATGAGGTACTGCCCGGTACACCGGTCATTGAGAATGGGTACTTCCAGCTGAGTGACAAACCGGGACTGGGTGTGGACATCAATGAGAAGGAAGCGGCGAAATACCCGATCGGCACCCGCTCGCGGTGGACAATCCGCAAGGGAGACGGTACGATCATCCGGCCTTAAAGGACTTGACAGTCATTAATAACCAATATTAGCATCATGATGCGGAATGGACTTATGGCATGCCTGCTGGCAACAGGTATGCTATACATAAACTGTACTGGAAGCGGCACAGCCTATGAATATAAGACCGGGACAGACTGGCCGGTTTACGGTGGCAACAAGGCCGGGAACCGGTATTCACCGTTAACGCAGATTACCCCGGACAACGTAGGCCAGCTGGAGGTTGCATGGATGTTTGATGCAGCTGAAACACCGGAACCCGGCAAGGAACCCCGTGCCCTGCAGATCCAGACCCAGCCGATTGTGGTGCGGGGCGTGCTGTACGGCACGACACCGGGGCTGAAACTGTTTGCGGTAGATGCCGCCACAGGAGAACTGCGCTGGAAATTCGACCCGCCGGAAAAAAGGATACATGTAAACCGCGGTGTGGTGTACTGGGAGCGCGGAGACGACCGGCGTATTTTGTATACTGTTGGCCCTAATCTGTATGCGGTTGACGCCGACCGTGGCGTACTGGTTGAAGGTTTCGGCACGGGTGGCGCGGTAAGCCTTTACCAGGGACTGGATGACGGACTCGACCGCGAGGTTTCAGGACTGAACATCAATGCGACAAGCCCCGGTGTGATCTATAAGGACGTGCTGGTGATGGGCTCATCAGTATCGGAGGACGGTAATGCGGCACCGGGTTATGTGCGGGGTTTCGATGTGGTAACAGGCAAACTGCTATGGGTATTCCATACCGTGCCGCATCCCGGCGAGGTAGGGTACGATACCTGGCCCGCCGATGCTTACCAGCGGATCGGCGGCGTAAACAGCTGGCCGGGAATGGTGGTGGACGAGTTGCGGGGTACGGTGTATTTTGGTACAGGCTCCCCCGCTTCGGATTTTTATGGCGGCGACCGCCCCGGCGCCAACCTCTTTTCCAACAGTATCGTTGCGCTGGATGCGGAAACGGGGAAGCTCAAATGGTATTACCAGACCATCCGCCACGACCTTTGGGACCGGGATATCCCGAGTCAGCCGAACCTGGTAACGGTAAGACATAACGGAAAATTGGTGGATGCGGTGGCGCAGGCAACCAAGGACGGGCTGGTTTATGTGCTCGACCGGGATAGCGGCGAGCCGCTTTTTCCGGTTGAGGAACGACCGGTGCCCACCGTCGGCCTGCCGGGCGAACAGGCCTATCCCACACAGAAATTCCCGCTCAAGCCGGCCCCTTTTGCCCATCAGGTATTTACCGAGGATGACATTACCGACATTTCCCCCGAATCGCACGCCTATATCCGGGAGCGGTACCTGAAATACCGGACCGACCACAAGTATACCCCACCCAGCGTAGAGGGGACGATTCTGTTTGGTTACAGCGGTGGAGCGGAATGGGGTGGCAATGCCACGGACCCGGAGGGCATATTGTATGTCAACTCGAATAATGATCCTTGGCTGCTCCAGATGGTGGATACAGCAACGCTTAGCGCACAGACCGCTAAATTATCGGAAGGACATGCGCTTTATGCGGTAAACTGCGCTTCATGCCACGGGGCTGACCGCCAGGGCAACGGATTGGAATTTCCTTCGCTCCGGGGCATTGGCAGTAAACTTTCAACGGCTCAACTGAAGGCGCTTATTACCGCGGGAACGGGACGAATGCCCTCGTTCGGCCACCTTCCCGAAGGTGACCGTGAACGGATTGTGGATTACCTGCTAAATCCCGATGCTGCCCGCCCGCGTACAGGTGGCGGAAGGCGCGTGGAAAGCGGTGAGCCGGCGACGGAGGAGCGGCAGCCATTCGGCTTTAAGCCGCTTTATGTTAAAAAAGTGTGGGAACGGCTGACAGACCAGGACGGTTACCCCGGGGTAAAACCTCCCTGGGGAACACTGAATGCCATTGACCTGAATACCGGTGAATACGTGTGGCGTGTTCCGCTGGGCGAGTATCCGGAACTGACGGCAAAGGGTGTTCCCATTACAGGTACGGAAAACTACGGCGGACCGGTGGTTACGGCCAGCGGACTGATTTTTATTGCCGGTACACGGGATGAGCGGATCCGCGCATTTGATAAAAAAACAGGGAAGGTTTTGTGGGAATACCAGCTGCCGGCGGGCGGATTTGCTACGCCAATTACCTATGAAGTGGATGGCCGGCAATACGTGGTTATTGCCGCCGGTGGGGCAAGGGGCGCGAAGCTGGGGGGAAATTACATTGCATTTGCACTTAAATGATCTCCCGTTTGGGGACTGACAACGTGGATATCCATAAATCGTTTAGCTGAAGCCGCGACACAGTCATTTAACGTCGCTATATTTGCGTCCGGATAATGTCAATTAACCGAATGACGGGAAAGGCGGCATCCGGGATGGAAGCAAGGCAAAACTTTTTTGCTTATCTTCAAGTATTATTTGTCGGGAAAACAAATAAGAGGAATCGATAATCTCCACTGTTAGCAACATGAAAATAGGCATAGCGGCTGACCATGCCGGTTTTGAACAGAAACAGGCTGTGATAGCTGAGTTAAGCAAGCAATACGAAGTGGTTGATTTCGGTGCAAAGACATTCGACCCTGACGACGATTACCCTGATATTGTGGTGCCGTTGGCAGAGGCGATTGCCAGCAAAGCGGTTGAGCGGGGTATTGCTATCTGTGGAAGCGGGGTGGGTGTATCCATTGCCGCCAATAAGATGTCCGGCGTACGTGCTGCCCTCATTACAGACACGTATTCTGCCCGTCAGGGCGTGGAACATGATGACATGAACCTCTTATGTATAGGCGGTCGGGTTACCGGCCCGATGCTTATCCGGGAGCTGGTCGATACCTTCCTGCGGGCCCGGTATATCGGCACGGGCCGATTTGAGCGTAGGCTGCAGAAAGTCATTGCATTGGAACATCGGCGATGATCACATTCACATAATGGAAACAATTAAAGAAGGATAATATGAGTCAATACGATTTTGGTATTGTGGGGCTGGGTGTGATGGGAAGAAATTTACTCTTGAATATGGCCGACCACGGTTTTGCCGTAGCAGGGCTGGATCTGGATGCGGCAAAAGTTACTTCGCTGGAGAAAGAAGCCGCCCGTGACCAACAGGTGATGGGCACCACCTCGGTAGCGGAGTTTGCCGGGTCGCTTAAACACCCAAGAGCGTTGATGCTGCTGGTGCCGGCGGGAGGACCTGTCGATGCTGCCATAGCATCGCTGCTTCCTTACCTGGAGAACGGGGACATCATTGTGGATGGTGGCAATACCTACTTTACCGATACAGACCGCCGGGTAACGGAGCTTGCAGCTAAAGGGATTCACTTTTTCGGGATGGGTATCTCGGGCGGCGAACAGGGTGCCCGTTTCGGGCCAAGCATGATGCCGGGCGGCGACCGGCGTGCGTATGAACGGCTGCGCCCCGTTTTTGAAGCCGTTGCCGCGAAGGTAAACGGAGATGCGTGTGTGGCCTACATGGGCAGCGGTTCTGCGGGGAACTATGTAAAAATGGTGCATAACGGTATTGAGTATGCGATTATGCAGCTGATTGCGGAAACATATGATCTGCTAAAGAGGGGGCTGGGTTTACCTGATGACCGGCTGCAGCAGACGTTTGAAGCCTGGAATGAAACGGAACTTAATTCCTTTTTAATTGAGATAACGGCCAAAGTGTTGAATGAGGTTGATACCGAAACCGGGCAACGGCTGGTCAATGTTATTTCCGACTGGGCAAAAGCCAAAGGCACGGGAAAATGGACGTCGCAAAATGCAATGGACCTACAGGCACCTGTACCAACCATCGACGCCGCGGTGACTATGCGTGACCTATCCAAGCTCAAGACTGAACGTACGGAAGCGGCAAAGCGGTTACGCTGGTCGCCGGTAGTACATGAATCATTGCTCGAAGATCAGTTTATAGCGCAAGTGAAAAATGCATACTACGTTGCGATGACAACGATTTATGCACAGGGTATGACTCAGTTGCGGATTGCATCTGAGGCTTACCAGTATGGGCTGCAACTGGATGAAATCATCCGGATCTGGCGTGGCGGATGCATCATCCGTGCGGCTTGCCTGGAAGACTTCAGGGCGGCTTACCAACGGGATCCGGCACTCCCCAACCTGTTGCTGGATGACGAAATCGGCCGTCGGGTCGTCAATATGCAGCAACATCTCCGTACCGTCGTCACTGAAGCCGTCAACAGGGGGATCCCTGTACCGGCCTTCATGTCTGCGCTTGCTTACTTTGACGCCTACCGCAGCGAAACGTTGCCGACTAACCTGATCCAGGCGCAGCGGGACTATTTTGGTGCGCATCAGTATGAGCGGATTGACCGTGAAGGGGTATTCCATACCCAGTGGAATGGATGATTAATAGATAGCGTTTTATTTGGAAAGTGATGAACATGAAAGCAGGCAAAAAAATAACCCCAACCATCATTATCATTTTTGGCGGTACCGGAGACCTTGCCAAAAGAAAGCTGATTCCCGCATTTTACAATCTCTACCTGGAAGGGTGGATGCCTGATAAATTTGCGATTATTGGACTGGGGCGGACGCCGTTAACGGACAAGACGTATCACGAACACCTGCATGAAGGCTTGTTGCAGTTTTCTAGAAGCGGCGTACCTGACAAGGAAAAATGGAAACAGTTCAGTGCGTCGGTTTCCTACCTTAAATCAGACATTAACGATCCGGAAGCGTATCAGCAACTCGGATCGGACCTTGCCAAACTGGACAGCGAATGGAAACTGCGTGCAAACCGGCTGTTTTATTTATCGATTGCACCACAGTTTATCGATATGGCCGCAACGAACATCGGTAAATATGCATTGGCGAACGAGGCTACCCAGGACCGTATCGTGATTGAAAAACCTTTTGGATACAATAAACAGACGGCCGTAGCCTTAAATCAATTATTTGGAAATACCTTTCAGGAAGAACAGATTTACCGTATTGACCATTACCTGGGCAAGGAAACCGTACAGAATATCCTGGCTTTCCGTTTTGCCAATGCGCTGTTTGAACCGTTGTGGAACAGAAATTATATCGATTATATCCAGATTACGGTTGCCGAACAGGTGGGTGTGGAGGACCGCGGTGGCTATTACGAACAGTCCGGCGCGCTTCGTGACATGATCCAGAACCACTTGTTGCAGGTGTTATGTATGGTGGCCATGGAAGCACCCATTTCATTAGCAGCCGAAGAAATACGTAACCGCAAAGTGGACGTGCTGCGTGCAGTCCGCCGGTTTAAGCCGGAGGAAATACATCAATATGCAATAAGAGGACAATACAATAGTGGCTGGCTAGCCGGCAAAAAGGTGCCGTCATACAGGCAGGAAAGCGGCGTGAACCCTTCTTCCAATACGGAAACTTTTGTCGCTATGCAATTATACATTGACAATTGGCGGTGGCAGGGGGTGCCGTTTTATTTACGGACAGGGAAGCGGATGCAGGAAAAGACCTCTTCCATTACGATTCAATTCCGTCCGGTACCCCATTCTACCTTTTCGCCGGCACAGGCAGGCAACCTCATGCCCAACCGGTTAACCATTAATATACAGCCGCAGATGGATATCCGTTTGCGTTTTACAACCAAGAAAACCGGATTGGAAATGAGTCTTAATCCAGCGGAAATGGTGTTTGACTACGACAAGTGTTCTACGCAGACTCCCGAAGCATACGAAACGTTATTATTGGATGCCATGCGGGGCGACGCCACGTTGTTTATGCGCTCTGACCAGGTAGAAGAGGCCTGGGACGTAATAACGCCGATATTGGAAGCCTGGGAAAGCAGAGACTCGCTTGATTTTCCTAATTACGCTGCCGGCACCTGGGGTCCGGAAAGCGCAGAGGCGTTAATTGCCCGGCAGGGTCATGTCTGGGCATTAAATATGCATACCTAAAGCAGAAAGTTATGGCAAACCGGATTAAGCAATTTTCAACGATACCGGAGTTGAATATCGATCTAGCTGCATTGTTTGTACAGGCAGCGACACAGGCAATCGCCGAAAAGGGACATTTTACCGTAGCGCTTACAGGTGGCTCCTCGCCGGTCGGATTATATGAGTTACTGGCAACATCTCCTTACCGGGAACAGATTGCCTGGGAACAGGTGTATGTTTTCTGGGGGGATGAGCGATGGGTGCCGCTGACTGATGGTCGCAGCAATGCGAAAATGTCATTTGAAACACTGCTTAACCATGTGCCGGTACCTGATGAGCAGGTTTTTCCGATGTGGTCAGACGAGTTGAATGCCCTTGATTTTGCAGTTGAGTATGAGCGACTGCTGAAACGGTACCTGGGAGACGACGGCGTGTTTGACCTGATCCTGCTGGGCATGGGAGCAGATGGACACACCGCATCCTGGTTTCCGGGAACGGCTGTGCTGGATGAACGTGCAAAATGGGTAGACGCCTATTATTTACAATCACAGGAAATGTATCGCATTACATTGACGGTATCATTGGTTAATCATGCGAAACAAATTGCCGTAGTTGCCTACGGCGCTAATAAAGCGGAAGCCCTGCATCAGGTATTGGAAGGGACAGCCAATCCACAGGTATATCCAGCCCAGCTTATTGACTCCGATGATGTCACCTGGTTTGTTGACCAGGCGGCCGCGTCCAGGCTAACCCGTTGATGTCTCCCTTACACGGCGCAATAAAAATCTCACGGTTCCTTGCCCCGCTCAAATAATTTTTTATTTTTGACATAAAACTAAATCGTTATGGGAAAATTTGTTGTAAAAACCGCAAAGAATGGGCAATTTCATTTTGCCCTGAAAGCAGGAAATGGTGAAACCATTTTAAGCAGCGAAATGTATAACTCCAAAGCGTCGCTAAAGAACGGCATTAAATCGGTTAAGGAGAATGCATCCAAGGATGAACGTTATGAGAAGAAAACGTCGACAAACGGTAAGCACTATTTTGTCTTAAAGGCCGGTAACCATCAGGTCATCGGAAACAGTGAAATGTACGAAAGTGCTTCGGGAAGAGACAACGGTATCTCCTCCGTCAAAAAAAATGCACCGGAAGCCGGAATAGAAGAGGCTTAACGAGACAAACACATTACGCAGCATAACCCCCCGTAGCAAGGGGTACGGGATGGCTTGCTGTTTCTTATTGTTACTTACGTATCTCTTTTACGGGTAGGATAGCCGGATGTGCTATGCTAAAGAATCTATTACACCCGTAACAGCCCCCGGAATCCCCTGGCGCCATAATAGGAGTCGGCACCATTGTGATAAATGAAGACGCGACCAAAACGCCAATCACCGAAAATGGCGCCGCCAAGTTCCCTGACATTTGACGGGGTTTCTACCCAGCTTGATGTTTTTGTGTCGAACTTCCCCAATTGCTGCAGGAGCTGGTATTGTTGTTCGGTCAACAGGGTGATGCCCATTTCGGCGGCCATGTCTTTCGCGCTGTTTTCGGGTTTATGTGCTTTTCTGGCATCAAGTGCTTCACGGTCGTAACAGAGACTTCTGCGGCCTTTTGGGCTTTCTGCTGAACAATCGTAAAAAATATATTCACCGGTGTCCCTGTCGTGTTCAACCACATCGGGCTCGCCGCCAGTGTTCTCCATGTTATGGAGCGACCATAATTTTTCGGTATTGGCCTCCAGCCTAGTTTGTACCTTCTCCCAATTCATGCCTTTATGCCGGTTCATATTTTTCTCGAAACGGAGTTTCAATACATGCAACAAGTCTTCCCGAACGGTTGGTGCCAGTTCTTTCGTGTTTTTCATTGTCTTTATACTGTTAATTAAACTGCAATTTTCTGCTTTCGGGCCTAAAAAGCCAGGAAACGATGGTAAGGACAAGTAACAATGTCGGTCCAAAAAGTTCTTTTGCGCCGTTTCCAATGACCAAGTGTGAGACGATTGCTCCGGTCATTGCAAAAAAGAAACCGGCATAAGCCCATTCTTTAAGTAAAGCAAATTTAGGGATAAGTATGGCAATAACGCCTAGTAGCTTCCAAGTACCCAGTATGCTAAGTAAATAAGCCGGATAACCCAAAAGCGTCATTGCATCTGTTTCCTCTTTCATTTTGATCAATTGCACGATTCCGGTTGAAAACATTCCCAGTGCCAACCAGCAAGTAGCAATCCAGTAGATGATTTTGTTTCGCTTTGTCATAATGTCTTTGTTTAAAGGGTTATTTTAGTTGAATTACAATTTCCTGCAATCGATTATGTGCCATATTGATACCCTGCACAAAAGGCAGCTGCAACAGTTGGTCCCGGTATGCAACCGACTTAAACACAATATGCATCTGGAGCCTGCTGGTGTCGTCCGTGAGTTTTTCAAAATCCAGGAATTCAAGCTGAACGGCAAATGGTGTGTTCTCCATTTCGAATGTCCGGGTAATTTTTTGGTTTGGAATAAATTCATGGATGACCCCGTTGGACTGAAAAACGATATTACCGTGAGGATCACTAGTCTCAAATCGCCAGCCGCCGTGTTGTCTGCTTTCCAGTTTCAATACTTTTGTTCCCATCCATTGCGAAACGATCTCTGGGTCTACATATGCTTTAAAAAGCAATTCAACGGGCAGATCAAACTCCCTTGTAATGTGTAATTCCTGTTTGCCTTCTTCGGCATGTACTCTTGTTTTTCTTTCCATGATCAGTGTTTGGATTGGTATTCTTTCATGATGGTTTCCAATTTGTTGAACCGGTCATCCCACATGTTGCGGAAAGGTTCGATAAAGTCGGCTATATCTTTGAGTTTTTTCGGATTGAGGTGATAATAGATCTCCCTGCCATTGTACTCCTGCTCCAGGATTTCACAGGCTGTGAGGATTTGTATATGTTTTGAGATTGTTTGCCTCGATGACCCGAAATTTTCTGCTATTGCACTGGGTGTCATGGCCTGGAGCGCTACCAAGGTAATTATTGCCCTTCGGGTAGGGTCAGCTATGGCCTGAAATACATCTCTTCTTAATTCCATTATGCAGCTATTTGACTGCAAATATATATGCAGTCAAATAGCTGCGCAAGTTTTTTTGTAATTTTTTTACAATCGACAAGTTGCAGTACGGAGATATCAGTCTTTTTTAACGAATATTGCTTCTGTGCTGCGATCCGAACGGGTCCCGATTCTGGTCAAACCGGAATCATACAGCCCGGCAAGTTATTGGAGGGAGTCGCAGGCTGATAAAACAGAACGGGAATACAACCGGTAAAATACCCGCTTTCGGGTATTTTTTTCCTTACGGTATCCCCTTATTTTAGCTATTTACAAGTTTACATTCGTTTATTTAGCATGGATGCCAATCGTTTTCAGGACCAAAAAAAGCGTCTTTCCGATTTCTACGAAGAAGTTTGGGTATGCTGTCCGCAGTGTGCCCTAAAGGCAGTTGCAAAAGTCGACCACGAATCACACCGGGCGAGATTGGTGTGCTTAAGCTGCAGCTATAATCGTGAAAGTTCGGATGAAATATCGTTTTTAGGCATAAACGGAAAATGGATTATGCCAGCCCACGCGTACTTTGATGGAACGCTTTGGCTGCAATATCCCTTTAAAAATGAGGTGTTCTGGGCCTATAACTTGGCTCATTTGGAATATCTAGAGCGGTACATTGCTGCCCGGTTGAGGGAACACAAAGACCGTTCGCATTTCACTTTGCTGGAAAAACTCCCCCGCTTCTATCATGAAGCCAAGAATAGGGCGCCATTGCTGAGAATCATAGCCCAGCTGAAACGAAAATAGGAACAACTCATTTTAACCAGTTACGAAGCAAAAATAATATCAGTTAATAAGCCTCACGTGGCCGACAAGCGCATTGTTTACGATCACGTGCACGGCGCTAACCTTTGATCGTTTCGTGTACTTACGCTGCCTTTGTGCTTACGAATAAAAAAGGAAGGAAAAGAAAAATTGATGACTTACTTTTCTCGGGAATCATCGTAAGTCTTGCATGCTGAAAAAAATAAAAAGCCTGCAAACCTGCAAGCTTTTTTTGTGTTTTCTAGATGTAGCCCGTAGGGGAATCGAACCCCTGTTTCAAGAATGAAAATCTTGCGTCCTAACCCCTAGACGAACGGGCCGAGTTTTTCGGTCTGCAAAGATAGAAGTAATTCCATTCCCTCCAAAGGTTTCGATAATTTTTTTCTATCTGTTAGCTGTTATGACAGTGATGTTGCGGTGATAAATATTTCTTCGCGGATCACTTCCTGCTTGGCGGCACTGACCGTCGGGTGGTTCCGGGTAACGATATCCGTTAGCAAGAAACCACTATTGCGTAATAATGCCGCCGCTTCTTCCGGCGTGTAAAGGATAAAGCCATAAGCTGTAAAAGGGAGCTGTTCCATGAATTCCCGGCTGGCAATCGCAAGGCAGAAAACACCATTTGGCTTCAGAATCCTTCTGATTTCAGCAAGTTGCGTTGCTGGATTTTGCCAGAAATACAATGTATTCACTGTAAATATCCTGTCGAATGTATGATCAGAAAAAGGAAAATGCGTGCCATCGGTCCACTCGAAGGTCGCCTGTCCCGCATCGACGTGCTGTTCGTTGATTTTCCGGGCCGCCTCGACCATTGTTTCGGAGATGTCCACTCCCGTATAATGGATGTTGCTGCCTTTGGATAATACATATCCGGCAAACCGTCCGTTTCCGGGTCCGATTTCCAATATACGATCGCCGTTGGCACAATTCAGCAGGTCAATAGCATGCCGGGTCATATCGCCGTTGCTGCTGTTCATACGCTCGGCTACCCCGATCCCGGTATCTCCTGTTGGTTTGGCTAACTGGGTGGCTACTGCTTTGTAGTCTATTGGTTCGTCCATTGCAGCTGTGTTAACGTTTATCTACACTGTATTTGCCCGGTCCTACAAAAGCCAGTCCCAGGAATACAATACCCATTTCGATGGCATGGGATGCGGTCATTAACCCATCACCCGACTTCAAATGATGCAAAGTAGCCATCAGCATGGTAAAAGCCAGCAAAATTGCTGCAGGACGGAAGAAAAAACCAATGATCAGGCATACTCCACCTGCGGTTTCTACGATAGCCGCAAGTAACCCCCAAACGACGGGAAGGAAATGAATACCGATATGCCGCATTGCCTGGCCCACACCTTCCCAATATGCCGGGCCACCTATAAGTTTTGGGTAACCATGTACGATAAACATGATACCCAGTCCCAAGCGGATGAGCAATAATCCACTGTTCCTGAATCTGCCCCATGATGATAATGCTGCCATACTGATTGTTGATTTTATCTACTGTGTTATTTTATTCCACGCAAATTGACTTATCTTTGCGCAAAGATGCAAATTGCAGCACTCATCTTTCTGTAAAATTGATTTCATTACCCACTAATTAGCTGAACGACATTGAGTAATATCGCTTTACCATTTAAACGCTATACCATCACATCCGCATTGCCATATGCGAATGGTCCGTTACATATTGGGCATCTGGCTGGGGCATATATCCCTGCGGATATCTATGTTCGCTTTCTACGGCTGCACGGTAAAGATGTGGTATATGTGTGCGGTTCGGATGAACACGGTGCCGCCATCACCATCAAGGCCAAGAAAGAAGGCACAACACCTCAGGCCATTATTGATAAATACCATGCTCAAATTAAAGATAGCTTTGCGCAGTTCGGAATTTCATTTGATATTTATCATCGTACTTCCGAACAGTTGCATCACGAGTTGTCCCAGGAATTTTTTCTCAATTTGTATGAAAAAGGGGAGTTTATTGAACAGGTAACCGAACAATATTACGATGAGGAATATCATCAGTTTTTGGCCGACCGTTACATTACCGGTACATGCCCCAATTGCAAAAGCGAGGGCGCGTATGGTGATCAATGCGAAAAATGCGGCACGTCACTCAATCCAACGGACCTAATCAATCCTATTTCCACACTCAGCGGCAAACCGCCGGTGCTCCGTGAAACTAAACATTGGTATCTTCCGCTGGATAAATACCAGCCCTGGCTGGAAAAATGGCTGCTCGAAGGAAAGAAAGATGTACTGAAACCTAATGTATACGGACAGTGCCGTTCCTGGCTTAAGTCCGGATTGCAGCCGCGTTCGATGACGCGGGATCTCGACTGGGGTGTGGACGTGCCACTGGAAGAAGCGACAGGCAAAAAACTATACGTATGGCTCGATGCGCCAATTGGCTATATTTCGGCAACAAAACAGTGGGCGCTGGATACTGGAAACGACTGGGAGAAATATTGGAAGCAACAGCCCGATCCGGCTGACAATACCTGTCTGATCCATTTCATCGGTAAGGACAATATCGTGTTCCACTGTATTACCTTTCCCAGTATTCTTCACGCACATGGTGAATACGTATTGCCTGAAAATATTCCGGCTAACGAATTCCTTAACTTGGAGGGAGAGAAGTTGTCTACATCCCGCAACCATGCGGTGTGGCTACATGAATACCTGGAAGAGTTTCCGGATAAGCAGGACGAACTGCGATATGTCCTGACATCCATATTGCCGGAAACATCGGATAGTGAATTTACCTGGAAAGACTTCCAGGCCCGCGTGAATAACGAACTGGTTGCTATTTTGGGTAATTTTGTCAATCGCGTGCTGGTGCTTTCGCATAAGTACTTTGACGGGAAGGTAATGCCTGCGGAAGGACTGACCGAGACCGATCGGTTCATCTTCTCCGAATTGGAACGATACCCGCAGCATATTGCTGCCTCACTTTCGCAATATCGCTTTCGCGAAGCGCTGGCCCAGGTAATGAATGTGGCCCGACTGGGAAATAAATACCTGGCCGATGCTGAGCCATGGAAATTAATCAAAACTGATGAGTCGAGGGTGAAGACGGTGTTAAATGTGAGTTTGCAAATTGCCGCAAACCTCGCCGTACTGGCGCAGCCTTTCCTGCCGCATACAGCAGATAAGCTGTTTACCATGCTTAATCTGGAAGCCAGAGATTGGAAAACCGCAGGCGGGGATACACTTCTGCCAGCCGGCCATCAACTGGGACAGGCACAGCTTCTTTTTGAAAAAATTACTGACGAACAGGTAGATCATCAGCTCGAAAAGCTTGCCCGCGCCCGGCAAACGGCGGAAACTGTAGCGAAGACAATCCAGCCGCTTAAAGATAATGTTGCATTTGAGGACTTTATTAAATTGGATATCCGTACGGCAATCATTACAGCGGCAGAAAAAGTGGCGAAGACCAAAAAACTCCTTAAGCTTACGCTGGATACAGGTGCTGACCAACGCATTGTAGTATCCGGTATTGCGGAATTTTTTGATCCTGAAGCTATTATCGGTAAGCAGGTGTCTTTGCTGGCTAACCTGGAACCACGCGAAATAAAGGGAATTCGATCGCAGGGGATGATCTTGATGGCTGAGGATGCTGATGGGCGGTTGGATTTTGTGGCACCGCAAACAGCCACGGCGCCCGGAAGCATTATCCGTTAACTTTTTTGTTTGATGGTTTGGCGAAGCAGCGTGATAACCTCTTTGGCTGCCTTCACGTCGTGTACGCGCAAAAGCTGAACTCCGCTGTTTAATAATAACGCATGGAGTGCGGTTGTGCCGTTCAATGCCTCTTCAGCAGTAATTCCGAGTGTCTTGTAGATAAGTGATTTGCGGGAGACTGCGCCAAGCAACGGGCATCCAAAAACATGGAATTCACCCATGCGGTTCAATAGCTCAAAATTTTGGGGCATCGTCTTTCCAAAACCGGGTCCGGGATCCAGGATAATATCCTTTACACCGAGAGCCTGTAGACTGGCGACCCGTCGGCCAAAATACAAGGACACTTCCCGAACAATATCAATGTCATCGGTCTTTTGATGCATGGTTTTATGTGTTCCACGGACATGCATGAGGATATAAGGTACATTAAGCTCGGCGACGGTGGCAAACATCGCCTCGTCAAACGTACCGCCTGATATATCGTTGATGATGTGCGCCCCGGCTTCCACCGCCCTCCGGGCTACTTCAGACCGGAAGGTATCGACCGACAGGGGTACAGTGTCTCCAAATGCTGTACGAAGTGCTATTACAACCGGGATTAGGCGGCTGATCTCTTCCTCTATTGAGATGTGTTCGGCATTTGGGCGTGTGGAAAAAGCACCAATGTCCAACAGGTCCGCACCTTCGGTAATTAACTTTTCCGCCTGTGCCAGTGCTGTCTGTACTGTGTTATAACGTCCGCCATCAAAAAACGAATCCGGGGTAACATTGAGGATACCCATGATTTTGGGAGCAGACAGGTCCAATAAGCGGCCACCTGCATTAATGGTTAAGCGTGTCGCGCTATATCGCATATTATTTCCGGATAAAGGTGAACCTGCCCCCAGCTTCCAACTTGATAACCACGGATGGTTTGCCGACCGCTGAATCTTCCCGGCCGTATTCCGCAATATAGTCTACACCGCGGCGTATTTCTTCTGAAATATCCGCGTAATTTCCAGGTGCGGGTTGACCACTGATATTGGCGGAAGTGGAGAGGATCGGTTTGCGGAAGCGCTGAAGCAGACGCTCACAAAAGGGATGTTTAACAATACGGATCCCGATGCTGCCGTCAGTAGCCAGCACATTTGAGGCGAGATTCTTTGCTGAAGAATATACGATGGTAAGCGGCCGCTCAGTATATTCAATAAGCTGATAGGCGATTTCAGGAACATCCGCGACATAGCTTTCCAATTGGTTTTCGTGATGCAGCAGTGTGATAAAACTTTTGTCTGACTGGCGTCCCTTCAGTTGATACACTTTTTCAACAGCGGCCGGGTCCGTTGCATCGCAGCCGATCCCCCAAATGGTATCAGTAGGGTAGAGCAGGAGCCCACCTGTACGAAGCGTATCCAGAGCTTGTTGGATATCCAACGGCTGTACGGTGTTAATCATGATATCTTTTCCATAGCGCAGGGTGGTGAAGCCGACGCCAGTATATCCTTATTTCCGATAATCGATCGCTACCAGATGCATAACCGGATTACACCGCAACATGATGTTCGCGTAGCGCATCGTTGAGTGATGTTTTTTTATCCGTGGACTCTTTCCGTTTGCCGATGATCAGTGCACAGGGTACCTGATACTCGCCAGCCGGAAATTTCTTGGAATAAGACCCGGGGATTACCACGGACCGCGCAGGCACTACGCCCTTGTATTCCACGGGCTCCGGACCGGTTACGTCGATAATTTTAGTCGATGCGGTAAGTACAACATTTGCCCCTAACACAGCCTCGGATTCTACATGTACGCCTTCTACGACAATGGCTCGCGACCCAACAAATACGTTGTCTTCAATAATGACCGGCGATGCCTGTATAGGTTCCAGTACGCCGCCAATGCCTACCCCGCCGCTCAAGTGCACGTGTTTGCCGATTTGGGCGCATGACCCTACAGTAGCCCAGGTATCTACCATGGTACCTTCATCAACATACGCTCCGATATTGACATAGGAGGGCATCATAATTACACCTTTGGCCAGGTATGCGCCATAGCGGGCGATGCCATGGGGCACTACACGGACACCGAGTTCTTTGTAATTTGTTTTCAATTTCATCTTGTCATGGAAGACAAAAGGTCCCACCTGTTCCTCTTCCATTTTCCGGATTGGAAAATAAAGGATGACGGCCTTTTTTATCCAATCGTTTACATGCCAGCGACTGCCAACGGGTTCTGCCACACGCAATTCACCGCGATCCAGCCGCTGTATAATGGCTTCAACAGCTTCGTTGTATTCTTTATATTCCAACAATTGCCGGTCGTCCCAGGCAGCTTCAATCCGTTTCTTTAATTCAAAAATCATAGCAAGGTAATATGTTGTAATCTGAAGAACAAAGTAAGTAAATTCCGATGATATCTTCGTGCCAACATTGATAAATCATGAGATTTGGGGATTAATCGCTAATTTTGTGATCATGGCAAGTGCATCAGAGAAATTACGGATCGATAAATACTTATGGGCTATTCGCTTATTCAAAACCCGTAGCCTGGCCACGGATGCTTGCAGAGCGGGGCGGGTTAAGTGGGGAGGACAGCAAGCGGTAAAACCATCCCATATTGTAAAAATCGACGATAACTATCATGTGCAGAAGGGGGTAGAAAAAAAAGTGTTGCGTGTCACTGGTTTATTGGACAAGCGGGTGGACGCGAAAACGGCAGTGAATTTTTACGAGGACCTTACCCCCGTAGAGGAAACATGGGGTTACAAATCACTGATTCACGCTTCCACGCTTAAAAGAGACCGGGGTACAGGCCGTCCGACAAAGAAAGACCGCCGGGAGATCGATGAATTGCAAAGTGACTGGTGGGAGAAGGAGGAATGAGTTAAGCTAATTGCTGTAAAAGCACTTCCATATCAATATCACTATGCGATGCGTGATATATACATTGATCTCCTTTAATTAATAATAACTGGGGCGATTCATGCTTAATACCCCACCATTCCGCAATCGCATTGGAGATTTCGCGAAATGCAATAAGGTCTAGGAAGTACAGCGTAATATCATCCGGGACAGGGGGGCTGGTGTATTCGATGTTACGTTTTGCCATACCGCTTACGGGACAGCGTGTACTGTGTTTAAAAATAATATAAGTTTGTTCGGGATTGTTCCTGATAGCCTCCAATTGATCTATTGAACGCAATGTTATCCAGTTCATTCGTTTAAGGTCTGTTAAATTTATGTGCTTCTATATTGACAAGCGCTGCAGCCAGCGGATAGGTTATGGTTGTGGTGCTGTCATCTCCACTGAAACGGGTAGGTAATACCAGTCCTCCCCCAATATCTTTAAACCCGCTTATTGCGTAATAAACCGGCTGATCGGTCTGACTGGGTAGCCAATGCTGGATGTGGCCCGTCTGCTCATTGATATATAACAGGCCCTTCACAGAAGTTTCGAAACTGGTTTTATGATTTTGAAGCTTGATTACTTTGAATCGTTTAGCGCCTATTAGCTTTTCTTCCTCTACAATATAGGAAACATCTTTTCCTTCCAGCGACGTTGGAAGAAACAATAAATTAGCATCCATTTCGAATGCCGAAAGTGCTTCCTCAACGAGCGTTGTCGCCTGCTGGTCTTCCTGCCGTTCCTCATTCACATATGCTGCACCTGATGACGTCTTTAAATTGAATAATACTACCAACGTATCCTCATCGGCAGTAATCCCTTCAAATCTGCAATCACCCGTCTGTTTATCCCATAAATACCGGCGTTCGCCCTGCACGAAATGCTGGCCCTTTCCGCCGAGACAGCTAAACATAAAATACCTTGCTTTCTGCCAGTTTTCTTTTCCGCCGACACCTTTCCAGATCTTGGCTTCCAGGGCGGTATCTGCCGTCTGGCCATAAGAAGTAGCACAATAACTAAATAAGGATAATAATATGCTTAGATAGATTTTTACGTGATTATCCATCATCCCTCAAGTCTCTGTCAATAACCAGTTCGCAGATAACCCAAACGTTTAAGTGTCCAGGCGGCGACTGCATTGTCTAAGTGAAGTTAACAATTATCGAATGCGTTTTGTTTTCGGATAGGTATTATAGGCCGCGCACGTTTTCCTTGAGCAGGATTGCAATGCTAAGCATCCAAGCAATATAAAAATCAAACCAATCGTGATCGTCTTTTTCATGTCAGCGGATTTCGTTTACAAAGATAACTATTTTGTTAAAACTTGTATAACCCGTACTAATCCATGCCTGCAACCGGAGGAACATGCCGATTGCTTAATGCCGCCATCTGGATTGCTGTAATAGCGGCCTCTTCCCCTTTATTGCCATGTATGCCTCCCGACCGATCCAGCGCTTGTTGCAGGTTATCTGTAGTCAAAACGCCAAAAATAACCGGCTTATTGTATTTTATTGCCACCTGGGTAACACCATGCGCGACGGCACTGCAGATGTAGTCAAAATGGCGGGTTTCCCCCTGTATTACACAGCCTAAACAGATGACAGCATCCAAAGACGGGTCACGAAGCAAAATATCAGCCCCGGTAGTTAATTCGTAACTGCCGGGTACCTCGGCAAGCTGAATGTTTTCATCGTGTGCGCCATGTTTTTTCAGTGCCTGTAATGCACCGTTCAATAAGCTTTCGGTTACCTGAGCGTTCCACTGGGAAACCACAATGCCAAATCGGTAAGGTGCGGCTGAAGCCACATGGAGATGGGAAAAGTCCGATAAACTTTTGAGATTGCTGGCCATAGCAAATACAGAAATGTGTGGGGCAGGTGAGTGCCGCCGTTGCTAATATATTAGGTAGGCTACAACTGTGCTTCCGCACGGGCTATGTAGCTTTCTACTGTGGAGGCCTCATGGCTCTCCGGATAATCTGCCTGGATCTGTTTGTAAACCGCTATTGCCTGTTTAAAATCATTCTGTGCTTCATACACAAGTCCTAATTTCTTCAGCAAAAGAGGAGACGTAAACATATTCTGGTTTTTTTCGGCAGCCTTTTTATAATAGGAAGCCGCTTTTTTATAGTCTTTAAGTTCACTGTGTGCATCGCCAAGCAACCCGATAACCAGCGGATCAAGAATGGTACTACCCGTATTGCTATATTTTTCCAATGCATTTATGGCCTCTTGGTATTTGCCTTGGCGTAAATACAAACCGCCCAAATAGGCGTTCGCAATATTAGCAGACTTTGTATTTTCGTATTCATCCGCAATTTCTTTAAATCCGGGATAGGATCCATCTCCCTCAATTGCTCTTTGCTGCAATGAGTCGATAGTCGCGTATGTCTCTGCTTTGTAGAGTTGGTTCGCAGCTGTCTCCGCCCGTGGCGCCAAATAAAACCGCTGATAACCGATGTATAACAGAATCAATACGACGATTGCACCAAGGATGAAGACCAGACTTTTTTGATTTTCAAGGATGAAGCTACCGCTTCCCTTTTTAACCGGAGCAGTCACCGTAGCTTTATGTTTTTGATTACTTGACATTTCTGTGTTTAAAATTCGGACTGCAAAAATACACTTTTACAAATGATATGCAAGTTTTGTCTCCGAAATACTATGCATCCATATTTTTCCGTCTATCCAATTCTTCGTAGATGGAATTATTACTCTTGAACTCGGGAACCATTTCCTTCATTTTGAATACGATCTCCCGTTCATTTTGATGTCTGGCGCTTGCAACTAGGTTGTCAATTTGTTTATTGACGGCTTCAAAATCATAATCTCTTACTTTGGCGATCATGATCTTGTGATGGTGTGTAGGTAAGGTGTTTTCTAAATCGTTCAACAACTCTTCGTATAATTTTTCGCCGGGGCGAAGCCCTGAATATTCAATCGTAATATCTTTGTTGGGTACAAGGCCGGATAATTTGATCATTTTGTTTGCCAGTTCCACAATTTTTACCGATTCACCCATGTCAAATACATAAATCTCTCCGCCTTTTCCCATGGAGCCTGCCTCCAGTACCAGTTGGCAGGCTTCGGGAATGGTCATGAAAAAACGGGTGATTTCAGGATGGGTTACCGTTAGTGGACCGCCTTTTTCTATCTGTGCCTGAAATCTAGGTATTACAGAGCCGTTGGATCCTAGTACATTCCCGAATCGGGTGGTAATAAAAAGTGTGTGCGCTTGGCCATTATTGCCCTCCAGCAATGTGTTTTTTTGCAATAGGTGGTTGAAATAAGTTTGTACGTAGATCTCCGCAATGCGTTTGGATGCACCCATTACGTTCGTGGGATTTACCGCTTTATCTGTAGAGATCATAACAAATTTTTCGACACCATACTGTACGGCCAAACGGGCAAGCAGACGGGTACCCATGATATTCGTCCGGACGGCTTCCACGGGATGGTTTTCCATCATCGGCACATGTTTATATGCCGCGGCATGATATACGTAATGTGGCTTGAATGTGCGGAACAACGACTCCATACGCTCTTCATCACGGATATCACCAATATAAGCGTGGTATACCTGACCTTTTTGGCTTTCCAGCAATTCCAGGTGCAATTCGTGCAAGGGTGTTTCAGCTTGGTCATTCAGGATGACCATCTGGGGTGCATAATGTCCCAACTGCCGTGCAATTTCACTGCCGATGGATCCGGCAGCACCGGTTACTAAAATCCGTTTGCCTTTCAGCTGCCGACTGATGGATTGATTGTTGATTTTAATGGCCTCGCGTTCGAGCAGGTCCTCAATCCGCATCTTCTGGATATGGCTTGCATTAACTTCGCCGTTGATGAGGCGGTGAACCGGTGGCATGGTAAGCACCTTTACGTTTTTTTCCAGGCACAAATCGACGATTCTGGTCTTCTTCTCAACCGGGATATTATGCGTGGAAATGATCAACTCGTCTACTTTTCCCAATAGGATGAGCTGCTCGAAATATTCCGTATCATAAATCCGTACACCATCAATGACCTTACCGATTTTCTGTGCGTTGTCGTCAATGAAACCAACAACGACGTTGTTGGTGTTATGATCGTGATCCAGGGTCCGTTTAGTGGCAATACCTACATCGCCGGCACCATATATAATTGTCTGCCGCCGGTTGACCTTCATGTTTTTAATGTATAAAAAGAAAAGCTTAACCGCAGACCGATAGGTAATGAGAAACAGAAAGCTCATTAATCCATAAGCAATTAACAGGCTGTTGGTTAATATCGGCGCACGGTTGAATGCGATCAGTATATTGTTCAAGAGAAAGAGGATGACAACCGTTAGTGATATGGATGATAGGATACGTACGGAATCCAATGCACTTGTATACCGCACGATACCGGCATACATTTGCAGCCGGTAAAATACCATCATATTAACACCTAAGAGAATCAGCAGGTTCCGGCTGAATGTCGTCGAATGGATTGCCTGATAATTGAAACCATTTAATAATAATGACGCAAAGAACAATGCTACAGCGCTGCAGCACAAATCCAGCATAAAAATCACCCAGCGGGGTACGATGCTAAACCGATCAAACATTTAGTTTATTGTATAGGGTGACAATTGATAGTTTTCAAATATACTATTTTCCGATAGAAAAAAAGATTCAGCGGCTCATTTGCTTTTTTAGCCATTTACCGGAAATTTTAATGCAGGCAAAGCCCGTTGTCTATCGTTATTGTTAATAACTTTGATTATTTTCGCGTATTAACAATTTTGCGAATGTGAACCCTATGAGTGAGCTATCTAAATTGGCGCGTCAGGCGTTACTACAGCCCCAAGAAGCTGTATTGGAAAACCGGAAAAAGAAAGACAGCCTCTTCATTGGAATACCTAAAGAAATCAGCTTTCAGGAGAACCGTGTTCCCTTAACACCTCTTTCCGTGGCGCTGCTCATTGAAAACGGCCATGAAGTAGTGTTGGAAAGTGGTGCCGGAAACGCCGCCAATTTTTTAGACCATCATTACAGCGAACAGGGAGCACGTATTGTACACAACAAAGAAGAAGTTTATAAAGCTAATATAGTCATCAAGATTGCCCCGCCCACACTAGAAGAAGTAGAGCTGATGCGGAGCGGACAGATGTTGCTTTCCTCTCAACAGCCGTCGCTGATGAGTCTGGAGCTGCTGCAGGCGTTGATGAAAAAGAAGATAACGGCTTTATCGTATGAATACCTGCGCGACGAGGGGGGCACGCTTACTGTCGTGCGGGCGATGAGTGAAATTGTCGGCGCTACTTCAGTGCTAATAGCGGCAGAATATCTCAGCAATGTTTTTGATGGAAAAGGATTGATGCTTGGTGGAATTACCGGTGTTCCCCCGACGGAAATGGTTATCATTGGAGCGGGCACGGTAGGGGAGTTTGCTGCACGGACAGCCATTTCACTGGGTGCACAGGTTAAGGTATTTGATTCCTCTGTTTACCGACTCAGGCGGTTGCAGAATAATGTGGGAAGCCGGGTGTTTACTTCGGTTATTCAGCCAATCGTTTTGCGCAAGGCGGTGATTTCCTGTGATGTGGTGATCGGCGCCATCCGTGCGACCAATGGCCGGAGCCCCTGTGTCATCAGCGAAGAAACTGTCGCTAAAATGAAGCCGAATTCGGTACTGATCGATGTAAGTATCGATCAGGGTGGATGTTTTGAAACTTCTCAGATAACGAATCATGCGGAGCCCGTGTTCCGGAAATATGACGTTATCCATTACTGTGTTCCCAATATCGCATCGCGGGTCGCCCGTACTGCAACCTACGCACTAACCAATATCCTTACGCCAATCCTGCTGGATGTCGGAGAAATGGGGAGTGTAATGAATCTGATTTGGTCAAGGCCCGGTATCCGCAATGCGATATACCTTTTTCAGGGACACCTTACAAATAAAGATATGGCCAATAAGTTTGGGATGACACCAAAAGACCTGGATTTACTGGTTATCTCTAACCATTAAACCGGTATTATACCGTCATAATATCTTTTTCCTTGGCTTCGGCAAGCCGGTCCACTGCGACAATATACTTGTCTGTCAGCTTCTGTACTTCAGCTTCCCCAGCTTTGATCTCGTCTTCGGAAACACCGTCGTTTTTAAGCTTTTTGATCCCGTCATTGGCATCTTTGCGTAAGTTCCTTACGGTTACGCGGCCTTTTTCGGCTTCTTCTTTTACCTTTTTTACAAGATCCCGTCTGCGTTCTTCGGTAAGGGGAGGGATAATCAGCCGGATGACATTACCGTCATTTTGGGGTGTTAAACCAATATTTGCATCCAGAATAGCTTTTTCAATGGCCGATAGCATGTTTTTTTCCCAAGGCTGTATCATCAGTGTACGAGCATCGGGGGTATTGATATTGCTGATCTGCGCTAAGGGTGTGGCAGTGCCGTAATAATCCACATATATGCCGTCAAGCATGGAAGGCATGGCCTTTCCGGCGCGGATTTTGGTCAGTTCAGATTCGGTATGAGCCACTGCCTTACCCATTTCGGCGGCACTGTCTTCTAATTGTAGCGCTATAAGTTCGTCCATGTCATTTATTTATTTGATAAAAACAACTATTCTTTCACTAACGTCCCAATGGATTCGCCATTGGCAAGCCGTGCCAGATTCCCTGGTTTGTTCATGTCGAAGACAATAATGGGTAATTTGTTCTCCTGGCATAATGTGAAAGCGGTCATGTCCATCACATTCAGTCCGCGGTTGTAAACGTCTTGAAAAGTGATCTCGTCAAACCGTGTGGCTTTCGGATCTTTCAGCGGATCTGCTGTATAAATGCCATCTACGCGGGTTCCTTTGAGTACGACATCTGCATTGATTTCGATAGCACGTAACGAAGCGGCTGTGTCGGTAGTAAAATAAGGGTTTCCGGTACCTGCACCAAAAATAACAACCCTTCCCTTTTCAAGGTGCCGGACGGCACGCCGTCTGATGAACGGCTCACAGATCTGCTCCATTTTAATTGCAGTGAGCAGCCGGGTTTTGATCTGTAGCTTTTCCAAAGCATCCTGCAGTGCCATGCTGTTGATAACGGTAGCCAGCATGCCCATGTAATCTGCCTGCACACGATCCATTCCGGCCTGTTCGGCACTAAGCCCACGGTAGATGTTACCGCCACCGATTACGATGGCTATTTCCATTCCCTTACCGTGGATTTCTTTGATATCTTTGGCGTATTGAAGGACCCGGTTAATGTCGATGCCGTAGCTCTGATCACCCATCAGCGCTTCACCGCTGAGTTTCAGAAGGATGCGTTTATATTTCATATATTATTGCCTTGGGAAAGACTTTTCAACCGCCAAAGATAAAAGTTTTTTTGTACCGTCGGCCCGTCAATCGCAAGAAATCGGTTATACCTGGGCTACGCTGAAGCAACTTCTGCAATGACTTCCTGATAATACTGCTCATAAAGCGGCATAATATTGGCCAGCTGAAAATCTTTTGCCCGGTTCAGGGCAGCTTCCTTAAACTGCTCAAGCCGGTCATTATCCTCCAGGATATGAATGGCATTGGCCGCCATATCATCGACATCACCTATCTCGCTGAGGTAACCGGTAACCCCATTGTGATTTAGCTCCGGTAGTCCACCGGTATTGGATGAAATAATGGGTACTTTACAGGCCATAGCCTCCAATGCCGCAAGCCCAAAACTTTCCGAACCCGATGGAATCAGGAATAGATCAGATACAGACAGGATTTCTTCAATGGCATCCTGCTTGCCGAGAAACCGGACATCATCAGCGACACCGAGTTCACGTGACAATTGTTCGGCATGCGTGCGCTCCGGTCCGTCACCTACCATCAGCAGTTTACTCGGTATTCTTTCCTTTACTTTTTTGAATATCCGGATTACATCGGTTGTGCGCTTTACTTTCCTGAAGTTAGACGTATGCACCAATATCCGTTCATCACCAGGGGCAATGGCCTGCTTAAAATGCTGCCGCGGTTTGAGGCTAAACCGGGCGAGATCGATGAAATTGGGTATGACGCGGATTTCACGATGAATATCAAAGTGGTTCAATGTTTCTGCTTTCAGGTTCTGCGAAACGGCGGTAACCCCGTCCGATTGGTTAATGGAAAAGGTAACGACCGGGCTATAACTTGCGTCTTTGCCAACCAGCGTAATGTCTGTGCCATGCAGCGTAGTTACCACCGGAATTTTGATGTTATAAGTTGCCAGTATCTGTTTGGCCATAAAAGCGGCAGAGGCGTGGGGAATTGCGTAATGAACATGTAGGATATCCAGTTGTTCAAAGCGGACCACATCGACCAATTTACTGGCAAGCGCTAATTCATAAGGGGGGAAATCAAAAAGCGGATATTTGGAAATGGTAACTTCGTGATAAAACAGGTTTTCAGAAAAAAAATCAAGTCGTGCCGGCTGGCTGTACGTGATGAAATGGATCTGGTGCCCATGGGCAGCTAACGCTTTCCCCAATTCCGTTGCTACTACACCACTTCCGCCGAAGGTAGGATAGCATACAATGCCTATTTTCATTTGAATATGTTATTTGTAATATAAACTGCCGCAGGCGTCCACATAGGGAGCCTGTACTTTTACCTATCACAAAATACGGGTATTTTTCTCGATGGTTAGCTCATCTGAACGTAAAAAGATTGCGGGATTGAGCGCCTTGTTATTGTTGTACACATAGTCGCTGGGTTAGCGGCCGCTGGCCGTCTGTGGCGGAACAGGGTACTGTGCCATCACCTGGGCAACTACTTCGGGCAGCTTATTGATCGCGTCTTCGGGGGTCCGTACCTCACCCGTACCCCTTGCCTGCCAGATCACGGCGTCCGTCTTTCGTTCCCGGGCTTCAATGATAATGTGTCCTGCACGGTACAATGTTTTCCCTGCCGGTTGATTCCAGCCCATATGCCATCCCCCCCACATCCAAGGGTTGTACCCCCACATTCCCCATGGATAAAAACCATAAGCAGGAGCATATAACGGCTTGCTTTTATTGTTTACAATGGCAATATACCGGAATAGTAGATCGGGGTTGTCTTTGGTATAGGTCAGTCCACGGGCCTCCAATTCCCGGTTCGCCGTTTCCATAATATTGTTTTGTGCAATATCGTTATCAAAATACGACTTGGAAAGCGAATCTACCGGTGGTAACCAGCCATAGGTATGGAACTGCGAAAAGTCTCTTCCGGTCATTTTGGTCGTATGATACCGGTATGAAGAACAGGAAAGTGCCACCATGACCAGTGGCAGCATATATATAATCAGCTTTTTCATTTGTCAGCCTCCTTTCGGTATAGACAATCGCCTACGTGGTGATCAGTCATTCATTAGACGATTAATCCCGAAAAAGGTTTAACGGATTTTAATAGTAATCAGCTGGACTGAAGGGTTAAAGGGGGTATTTGGCTACCAGCGGCATCACCCGTCCGCCACCAAATGCCTTATTACTTATTCGTAGTATAGGCGGACTTTGGAAACGTTTGAATTCTGCCTGGTTGACCAGTTTCAGGATGCGGTTTACCAATGCGGGGTCGAAGCCCAGACCAACAAGTTGCTCTGCGCTTTTTTCATGTTCGATATATTGAAAGAGTACCGCATCCAACAGCTCGTATTCCGGCAGTGAATCGCTGTCCTGCTGGTCTGGCCGTAATTCCGCGGAAGGTGGCTTTATCAACGTGTTGTGGGGTATGAGTATCCGGTCGCGGTTAATGTAGTGCGCCAATTGATATACCTGCGTCTTGTACACGTCGCCGATTACGCCCAATGCGCCTGCCATATCCCCGTACAGGGTGCCGTAGCCAACGGCAGCTTCGCTTTTATTGGATGTGTTCAGAAGAATGTAACCGTGTTTATTTGCCACCGCCATCAACAGGGTGCCGCGAACGCGGGCCTGGATATTTTCCTCGGTGATATCCGGCGGTAGCCCTTTAAAAGCAGTCGTTAACTGTTGGTTGAACGCTTCGGCGATGGGTTGTATAGGAATGATTTCATGCAGGCATCCGGTGTAGTGTACCAGATCAAGCGCATCGCTGACAGAATGATCGCTTGAATACACGGAAGGCATAAGGACGGCCATCACATTCTCTGGTCCCAACGCCTCACATGCAAGTGCCGCAACGACCGCGGAATCGATTCCTCCTGATAATCCCACTACCGCTCGCGTAAATCCCGATTTTTTGAAATAATCCCGAATGCCAAGTAACAATGCCTGATAAATCAGGACAATTTCATCCGGTTGCTGCAGATCGCTGTGCTTTTGCAGCGGTGCAATCTTGTTGTTTTCAAGCCGGTAATAACAAATATCCTCTTCGAAAGGTGCCATCGTATCCACCAGCTCACCTTCGTCTGAAAGGATAATGGACCGGCCATCAAAAATGATATCAGCATGTGCCCCCACCTGGTTCAGGTACAGCAGCGGCAGTTTCGACCGTTTCGCTTCTGTCTGCAATACAGCAATGCGCTCTTGCTGGTGGCTGTATGAAAATGGCGATGCGGCAATGTTGATTATAATGTCCGGCTGTTCTTCACGTAGCTTGTCCATCGGACTCCCCGCGTATAATTTAGGCTCCGCAGCATTCCAGAGGTCCTCACAGATAGTCAGTGCAATCCGGTGTCCCTGATAAGATATGCATTGATACGTATCGGCCGGTTGGAAATAACGGTATTCATCAAATATGTCATAATCGGGCAACAATCCTTTGTTGACGATTTGCTGTACTTTGCCTTCAGCTAAAAAGACTGCCGAGTTGAACAGCGCTTTACCCCTGCCTGTCGTGTTGGACAAAGGCACGCCAATAATGCAGGCAATGCCAAGACTTTGTTCGGCGATCTGAAGCAGCGACTGCTGGCAGGCCGCCAGAAAAGCGTCGGACCGTAATAAATCCTTTGCCGGGTAACCGCCAATCGCCAGTTCGGCAAACACAATAAGGTCGGCCCCCTGATCCCGGGCTGAATGAATGGCCCGGATTATTTTAGCAGTATTTTGCTCAAAATTACCAATGTGGTAGTTGAGCTGTGCCAGCGCGATGATCATGTACGTTTATTAAGCCTGGTTAGAAAAAAATAGCGAAGTTGAATGCGGCATACGAGTTCCGTGGTTCGCCGGCTCTGATAGCCTGCGTAAATCCGTTGTTGAACGTCAGCCCGGTCATCATCACCAGGTTGTGATCCAGTTGCCATTCAACGCCACCCCCAATCTGCAATGCCAGACGCAGTAAATCTGCCTCCTTGCCCAGGGAAGTACGGGTATCGGCACCTTGTTGTTTTTCTTTCGCATTCAATTTAAAACCAGCGGTGAATCCGAATAGCCCGTAGTAACTGCGGAAGTACCGCTGGGTACTTTTCAATTTTAGCGCAATGGGTATTTCCGCATACTGAATCCGGTATTCCCGGTCTATCGTTGCGCCGGCCACATCCGCGGCGGGTCCAGTGCTTTTTGTGTTCAATGTGTTGATTAATAATCCTGAAGCAAAATAATAGTTCTCCGAAAAGGCGAAATCCGCCAATAAGCCATAGGCATACCCCAATTTTGCCGCTCCCTGGTATTGGTCTGAATCGCCATACCGCATCCATCCCATATTGGGTGAAAACGTGATACCCAGCGATATGGGTTTGTATTGATAAGTAGAACTGTAGTAGTCCTGTGCCGAGGTGCGGCCACTCAGGGTAAGTAAGATAACTAAAAGTAAAAATGGGGTGATGCGTCGTAACATATGGGTTGCGTTATACCTGTGGGCTGTCTGAATACCAACTTTTCATTAACTTCGTTGCCAACAACGAAACAAAAATAATGCTTGAAATTCGAACGCCGCTAATTTATGGCTTTTTTTTGATTATCGTCCTGGCTTCCTGCGGAGGGAGGGAGCGCATCGACGTCAGCCACATTGATGTGGTTGTTCATATCGAGCGATTCGATAAGGCATTGGACAGCCTCCATCGGGATAATATCCTTCAGAAGAACCGGGAGTGGCTTAACCGGTATGATTATTTCTATGCCGATTACATGCAGCATATGCTGGAGGCCGGTAATCCACTGGATAGCCTGCGCATTGCAGCAGTTTTGAAACAGGTAATTGAAACGGATGATTTTAAGGCGTTGAAAAGCAGTGTTTACACTACCTATCCGGATATGGTAGCGCAGGAGGTGGGACTAACCGATGCATTTAAGCGATTGAAATACTATTTTCCGGAAATGACTGTTCCGCGATTCATTGCCTTTTTTTCGGGATTTGCCATGCAGGTTCCTGTCGGACAGGGCTACATTGGCATTGGACTGGATATGTTCCTGGGGGAGGATTCCGAATTTTATCCGGCGCTGCGCGAGAGCATTCCGCATTACCTGTCACGCCGGTTCACCCCTGAAAATATCGTTCCCCGTGTGGTGGAGACCTATATACGCCAGGAGTTACTGCCGCAGAACGACCTCGATGTCAACCTCCTTCAGCATATGGTATATCAGGGGAAAATCCTTTATATGATGGATCAGGTACTGCCGGATGTGGCGGATAGCCTTAAAATCGGATATACCGGACAGCAGCAGGAATGGGCAGCGAACTATGAGCGGGATATATGGGCCTGGTTTTTACAGGAAGAATTGTTATACGATGCCAATTATTACCGCATTCAGAAATACCTCGGCGAGGCGCCCTTTACACCTGAGTTAGGGGAAGGGAATGAATCGGCACCCAAATTAGGTGTTTTTATCGGATGGAAAATTGTACGGAATTATATGGACCGACACCCGGAGGTTTCGCTTCCGGCGCTGCTTGCTAATAAAGATGCCCAGCAGATACTGGACGAATCCAGGTACCGGGGAGGCCGATAAGGGCTTATTTTATTTCTTAACCTCTACTTCAAAGTCCAACGTCAGGAATGGGCCAATGCTACCCGTAGAGCTTCCGGTAAGGCCATAGGCATGGGCACTTGGCGTGAAGAACCTGATTTTTCCACCTTTCTTAATCAAGGGGATGATCTTAGGCCACGCCTCAATGGTACCGCCGCCTAAACTGAATTCTGCATCCGTTCCTGAATCGATAGTAACACCCGCGGGGTTCCGCAGGGTATAATCCACTGTTACCGTGGAATCCGTAGTTATCACATCGCCATCACCCGGCGTAATGATATGGTAGTAAATATTATCTTCCCGTTTGGTAAAATCAGCGATATCCAATCCTGCTTTGGCAATTGCGTTACGAATCACGCCGTCTTCATAATCTTCAAAATTATCATGCACGATTACCTCGTAATCCATCGACGCATTGGGGGGAACGCCGAGCGCCGTATTACCTTTGCGCCCATACATCAGACGGGAGGGAACGATGATGCGGATCTTGCCGTTGGTACGCTGTAATGCTTCCCGGATAACTTCTTTAAAGTCGCCGGTTTGCTCAACCGGTGAGTTTGGCAGGCCGGCGAGGGATGATCCAAACGGGAAATAACCGAAATATTCGCCATATCGGTTATTCCTGTCTAGGGTATCATTGGCGTTGTATACCCCGTCGTGACTTTTGACGGTATACACAATCGGGTAAACCTGATCATAACTGATCGGCCTTCCGGTGCCTTCCTCCAGTACCTCGTAAAAAAGATCGGTTTCTTTATACCGCTGCACATTCAGGTTGTTCTTCCGGATGTAGTCCTGGATATTGATACTATCCATCTCCTCAACCGATTGATATTCCTTTTTCTCACAACCTGCCAGTGATATAATCATTGCCAGTCCGGCAGCAGCAAAATAAGAAGTCGATTTGGTCATTTTTTATGTGAAATACTTTATTTACTAATAGTTACAGCCGTTACTCCGCATCATCATCGGGCGAATGGATGTCGAGTACCTCGATATCAAAGACCAGTGGTGTGTTGGGTGCAATGCCATTACTACCGCCATTCCGGTATGCCCAGCGTGAGGGTGTTGCAATTCGGATTCGAGAACCCTTCTTCAAACCATTTTCGGTTAGCCCAGAAAGCGATCGCCCTTCAATCTGTCGTGGTAAAAAAGCATACTGCCAAGCATAGATGGTTCTGCCCAGTGACATCTCTACACCAGCTGATTTTTCTTCAACCACCGTATTGTCAAGTAACTTCAAGGTATACTTCACTAAGACCTCGGGCGCTTCCACATACGGTTCATTTGGATTCTGTGCATTTTGGATGATTTTATATTCATAAGAATCAGGATCACCCTCCTCAAGCACTTCATACCATATGCCCAGCGTTTCATTTAGCTGTGGGTTGTCGAAATTTTCTGTTGCATATTTTTCCAACAGGGGTTTCTCGAGCTCAAACTGCGCACTTTCATCAAACGAATCCTCTTTCAGACAGGAAGAAAAACCCATCGTGACAACCAGGCCCAATACAAGTAAATTTACTTTTTTCATGTTGTTCATGTTAGTACCTTGCAATCGCAAAGTTATTTAAATAATCCGATTAATAGACCAATTAACACAATTTAACAAACCACCGGGCAAATGCGATTGCCGGTGGTACTATGCGTTTTATAACGTTGGGTTGTTCCAGATTGCTACACCCAAAAGCGAAATTACAACAACTCTAAAAGCTTTTTGCTGTCCAGGTATTGGAAGCTGCGGTGAATCATCCGGAAATCCGGATCCAACAAAAGCGTTACAGGTACGTTAAATTGGCCGTTCCGCGAACCCAGCAGTAATGCGATATCGTGAAAACCTTTTCTGCGTTTGGTTGCCCGCCGGTTTAGAAACAGCTGCCCGTCAAAATGAATAGCATCGGTCGACTCGGCATCAAACTTTACCGCATAATAGGCGGCATTTACCCGGCGTACTACTTCGGGATTGGTGAAAACCTCCCGGTGCATTTTGTGACAATAAACACACCAATCGGTATAGAAGCTGATTAGCACTTTTTTAGGGCTATGGACCAGGGAGTCGGACAGCTGCTCAAATGTCAGCCAGTTAATCTGCTGCTTCTGCACTGCCCTGACTATGGTAGGCCCTGGGAGAACGACGCAAGCCGTGAGGCAACAATGGGAAATAAACGTCCGCCGGTTCATATCAATAAAAGTATTTCAATGGAAGTGTCCGATTTTTAACCCGAGGAAATAAGTGCGTGGCCTCGCCGGGCCGTAAATATAGTCCGAGTCCCTTGCCGGACCCATATCAAAATCTTTTTGATAGCTATTCAACAGGTTTTGCACCCCTCCGCTTAACTCTATGCTAAAGTCCGTTTTAATCTTAAATACATAACCTAGACGCATGTTAAGTTCAAAAAACTCCGGGGTATTTTTTAACAGGATGAAAGCATTGTCATTTACCACGTGCGGAGCAATCATAGACCCCGTATATGTACCGGTTACGTCGACACTGAGCTGCTCGGTTGCTTTCCAGTTACTGCTGATATAGCCGTATACATTAGGCGATTTTACAAATTCATCCGTAGTTACTGCCGGCAGTTCCGCAGTACCATCAAAGAGTACCTGGGCCTCACGGTAGCGCGAGCGCTGTACGGTGCCCCCGGCCTGCAGGCTATAGCGGGCAGATGGTGCCATACTCAGCTCGATATTGGTGCCGGTCACATAAGCTCCTGCGCCATTCCGCATTTCCTCAAGCAGTACACCTGCCAGCTCCGTGGACAACACATTTGTGAACGGGTTGCGCAGATCGGTGTAAAAGCCTTCAACCAATGCACTGAACTGCGTGTTTCCAACATTTTTCATCAAGTTCAGCGAGGCCGTGTAGGCATTGGAATACTCGGTTTTCAGGTTGTCGGAAATCAGGACAAACACCTGCTGGCCTCCAACGGACGATACGTGCATATCTTCATTGAATGCCTGCGGCGCCCGGAAGCCACGGGCATAACCACCCCGGAACTGTAGGTCGTCCGTAATGTTGTACAGCAACGTAAGCCGCGGACTGAGCACACCGGTACGGACGTCGCCGATCCGGTTGATGTCACGGAGCGTATAGCGGCCATTGATGGTCACATAGTCATAGCGCGCACCCACGAGCGCTGTAAATGCACTCACCGGTTTCCATTCGTATTGTGCGTAAAGCCCGGTGCTGTTGGAGGTCTGGTCAACCAAACGTGCATATCCGGCGATTTCATCCTGGGTATCGTTAAGCTGATGTTCGGCACCGGCGGTCAGCACATCATTCGCAAAGTTGTGCGTGAACTGTAGCCCGCCTACCCACGCCAGGTCATCGGTATGGCCATAGGCGTTGCTCGCCAGTAAGCTGTCCGCAGGTGTCCTGTTTCCTCCCAGACCGCCGTAGAAACTATTCCTTTTTCCCTTCTGTGCCGAAGTGTAAACCGAAAATTTATTTCTGTAATCCGTGCTGTAATGATCAAATGTAAGTCCACCCAAAAACGTGCTGTAATCCAGCTGTTCCGTAATGTCAGTAAAGTGCGGGGCCAGGTCGAGACGGTCCCCGCCACGCCGAAATTCGTTGATCACACTGAAATCCAGTGTTATCCGGTTAACATCGGACGGCATATAAAACGCCTTTCCACCAAATGTTGTGTTTTTCAGCTTGGTCATTTCCGTAAATCCGTCCCCATTGGCATCAAATGCTTGCCGATTACGGTTCATACCATAGAATGTTACACCCGTGGCCAGGTCTTCCGAGATAATTGAGGCATTGAAATCGACGGTGTTGTCCCATTTGGAACCATCGACCAGTGCATTGGTGGAACCGATCTGCCAGGTGTTTTCCACCGGGTCCTTGGTAATCACGTTGATGGTTCCGGCAATGGCATTCGATCCGAATAGCGCTGATCCGCCACTCCGTACTACCTCAATGCGGTCGACCATGCTGGTGGGGATCTGATCAAGACCATATACACTACTAAGGGCGCTGAACACGGGGCGGCTATTAATCAGAATCTGGGAATATGCACCGCCCAGCCCATTGAGTCTTACCTGCGTAAATCCGCAATTCTGACAGTTGGTCTCTACGCGTACACCCGGTTGGTAATTCAGTGTTTCGGACATGGCGACAGATTGTGTTGCATTGAATATTTTCGGGCTGATCACATTTACAATGACCGGGGCTTCCCGACGGTCAACGCCGTAACGGGTGGCACTGACGACAACTTCATTTAAGTTGAGGCGATCTTCCTGTAATATCACGTCAATATGGGTGACTTTGCCGGATGAAATCACAATAGACTTCCGGTGGGGCTGGTAACCCACAATGCGTATCCATGCGCGGTATTCACCGGGAGGGAGATGGAATTCAAATTTTCCATCTGCGGCGGTTGTGGTACCTAAATCGGTGCGTTCAATGGTAACGGATGCTTTGTCAAGCGGGAGGGAATCAGTAGAGGTAACCTTTCCGGTCAATATACCGGTGTCCTGTGCATGAAGATGGCCGGAGAGCAAATTTAACAAACCAACCAAAAAAAGATGTTTTAACAGTGCCGGAAAGGGGACAGGCTTGATGCGGGAGAGAAAGAATAGCTTCATTAACAACTAATTTTACTGTTTAACCATAACCAATACAAGAATAACTCCTGCAAAGGTAGTCATAAAGTTTGATTAGCCTAACATTTTAATTAGGATAATCTAAAATTAGTGTTAGTTGTTGTTGTATCCTAAATCAACTTGTTGTTTTCATCAGGAAAGACCAATATCGGCTGATGCGTTTTTGCAGCTTCAAATTCCATTTGTGCGTATGAAATAATGATGATTACATCACCTACCTGTGCAAGCCGGGCTGCGGCCCCGTTCAGGCAGATCGTACCCGAGCCCCGTTCCCCCTTAATTACATACGTTTCAAAGCGGGCTCCGTTGTTGTTGTTTACGACCTGCACCTTTTCGTTCGCAAGCATATTCGCCGCATCCAGCAAATCCTCATCAATCGTGATACTTCCCACATAGTTCAATTCTGCCTGTGTGACCCGCACCCGATGAATCTTGGATTTCAATACCTCTATGATCATGGTACAAAGATACGGAAAATCTAACTATTCACTGACGCCCAATAAAAAGCACCGTCTCCCTTACTGGAACATCACGCGCAGATTAAAGCCGAAATTCGCATAGGAAGTGGCAAAAGTCTGTGAGGTATATGGACGTACGGAATTGCTGTCAAAAAATAGCCGGATATTAAACCGCTGGTTTATGACATAGTCAATGGACGGGCGGTAGGAAATGCTTTTATTCCCCGCGGACACTTCTGATTCGTTAATATCCGAGCGATATACCAGTGTTTTCAGATCGTTGATAGACACATCCAGCCGGAAGTTAAGGTCGTTGCTCATCTTGAAATTGCTGAACCACCCAAACGGCATACGGAAGCCGGTCGCGCGATAACCCATGCCCAGTACAAAAGATTCGTCGTTGAGCAGCGCCAGCTGGCTATTTTGCAGACTTAGATTCAACGTACGGCCCCTCCGGTATTCCACATTGGCAGTCAGGTCATTTTTAAAACGCGCATCCAGACCCAATAGCGGTGTAAACTGTTCGAAGATCGAGATTTGCTGAAACTGATATTCCGGCAGGAAATTACCATTGATATCCCGCTCAAACGGAAATCCGTTTACCTCCGAATAGCGGATCACCGAATTGTATCCATTAATGGAGTACCGACTATTGTAACCATGACGCAAGGTCAGTGAGGTAACGAATTCACTAAGCAGGGGTATTTTACTCAGGCCATTATAAGTAACATTCCAATTCGGAAATGGGATATTCGGAAAACTGGTTAATTTACTCCGGCGTGCATCCTTGCCGCGATAAGCCGCCAAAAAAGCGTTGACCACTACATCCTGGGAGGTGCGGTCGTAACCATCTGCAAACCCGTCTTCCGAGCCGGTTGAATTGGGATTACGCTGTCCCAACCGCTGGGAAACGGCCTGTCTGTTCCGTTCAAATGTACGGAACAGCTGTTCGTGGTCTTTAAATGCCGTACCGATGGAGAGATAGGAAATACTGTAGTTCCCGGTAGTCACCGGGGTAAGATTCCGGTAATTGTCCGTTTCGCCGGTATACTGGAAAGATGAAGTATAATTCCGGTTATTTAATTTTACCGCGGTAAGCTCAATATTAAGGTCGCGGAAAGGCTCCATCATGGCGCGCAGTGAGAAATCCTCCGTTAGCGAATTCATATAAAGCTGCGTCTGCAACGTGTCGGTAGTAATCCACCCATTGGCCGCTGCACGCATGCGGATGTCACGCTGACTGCCAAACAGGAATCCCCATCCGGGCGCATTCCGGTCAAAGTCGTACCCCAGCATATTTGTCTTTGGCAGATAACCGGGTAAAAAGGTGTTCTGTACCCGTGTATAGGCCGCGTTAATATTTTTGATACTGGTGAGCAAACCGGTAAAAAATGCTCCTGCACCCGACGCGTCCAGTCCGGTATTATTGCGGATGAAGCCAAATTTATTATACAAACCCGCCATGTTTAATGTCGGATTTACCTGAATAGTGCGTGAATTCTGGATGCTGTTTCCCATGTTGATTTCGGCGCTGTTAATGGATAACAGCGGTTCGGTCTGCCAGGCGAATTGAGCGCCGTATCGGGCATCCACATTGATCCAGTCTAAGCCGGGGATTTTGCTGATTGGCAGTGAATAGGTAATATTCAGCATGTGGTTGTAGTCCGTCGTGCGGCCCAGCCGCCAGAAATTTTCCCACAGTGTATCCCGTTTCAGGCCATACAGCCGCCCGTCGGGTTCATCTACAATGGCGTAATTTGTGGCGTTAAAATCAAGCCTTAACGACTTCGTCAGGTTCCAGCTGATGCCGTATAGCCGATTCATCGTAAAATTCTTATTATACAGCGTTCCCATGCTTGGCAGGAAATTGTCGGGCGAGTTGTCGCGGAGCGTATTTTCGTTGTATATCCGGTTTACATCAATGCGGAAATTGAGCAACGAGGGCATCAGATTGAAATTAAAATCCCGCAGCAAGCTCAGGTAATTTTTCTTAAAGCTGTTTTTTAAAGGTTCAATAAAGTGTTCGCCGCTGGCACTGAATGTGTAATCCAGTGCTGCACGGTAATTTTTCTGCAACGCAATTTCGGTTAAATAATCGCGGTGATAATACTGCGAATAGGCGTACGTGGCACTGAAGTTCTCAATATCCCAGGGGCGGACCGGCTTCTCAATATCCGTACGGATTTTGCGGACATTGGTGAGGTTAAAACTTTTGCGGGTGGTGTAATCCTGGGTTACCCGCAGGAGCGAATCGCGGCTGTTGCGTGATAAATTGGCCAGCGCACTGTTCATCTCAATATCCGGCATCAGCGGATTGTATTCAGGTGTGCTCACCTGATTCGTGTAGCTAAAGAACAACGGAATACGCAGGCCATAATCCGTCGGAAAGAATTTGCCCAGCTCCGCGTTGGTCACAATATCGAAATAGCGGTCCTCGCTGCGGCTGCGCTCGCCGATACGCTGGTCTATCGAGCCAAAGCCGATGGTGCTTTTGCTGCCCGAAACGGTAATGTTCGCAAAGTCGGCTAGCTTCGCATTCATCCTTGCCGTAACTGCCCAGCCACCTTTGTCATCGAAATCGCTCAGGCGCAATTCGTTAAACCAAAAGACGCCGGATTTATCCAGGCCGTCGTCGCCGGGAATACTTACCTCGCTGCCGCGAAGGGGATTCATTACGCCAAGCATGTAAAACCGCACCTTGCTGATATCGGGCTGCCCCATCACGATTACCCGATTCTGGCCATCAAAATAGGTAAAGGGTTCATCAATCGGCCAGGGCTGCCCATTAAGCGTCGCTTTATTCCGTGCCTCCTTAGCTTCCTGGAAAATACGGATACGGACATTCATCCGGTTTTCCTGGGGCCATATGGTTTCCGGGTCTGCCGTGCCGGGCTGTGTGATTTTCAGGGGCATGTCATACTGGTAGTAGTTATACTGATCATCGGTACCTACCCTTATGAACGCACGGAAATCCCCATCCTTTAAGTACATCCCTTCAGCATGGATAAACATTTCCAGGCGGCCATAGGCCCTGAAATCGTTGGTTGCCGTGCGGTATGCGGCGCGTCCGTACCCGTCGCGTAGGTTTTTTACATCCAACGACAGGGATTGCTCATTGAGCCTCACATTGGTGTTCAGGTTCCCCCAGTCCATTTGGCGCTCAATACCCGGCGGAACCACGTATGGTATCGGCTGACGGTTGCCATTCTGCTCAATATTGACCGCCGCCACTTCAATGGTGGACTGATCCAGGCTCACGTTGCCCATGCTGGGATCAACGATCACCTTGGCGGTATTATTTTCCGCATTGTACCGGCGCCATTCGCCACGGGCGAGCTGTACCTGTGCCAGCCGGACAACGGCCGTATCGGCAAAATCAGTCATAAACATCCGGATGAAACGGATGGACTTAAAATCGCGGATATCACCGATGCGCTCTTTATACTGTGCGAGCGGAATACGGAACTGGTACCATTTGACCTGTTCCTTTGTGCCATTGGGCAGTGAAACTTCCGCAACGTGCATATCGGAGATATAGTTTTCACCAACTACCATGTCCTGCGGCCGGAGCGACACTTTATACTGGTAGTATTCTTCCGCCTCGTTCATGTTATTATCCCGGTTGATGTCTTCCCCATCCGGAAGGAGGGTGGAAGCCGATGTCTCCACGCCGAACTCGTTCTGCGATTGTTCGGGGGTGCGTGCATTACCTTCCGGACCATTGAAACGTTCGTACCGTTTCAGGATACCTGCATTCTGGTTGTCCAGGTCCGGCCCGCGGAAATAACGGAAGTTGTCACCCGAGGGGTCATCCATCAGCTCCTGGGCAGCATTGGAGTTGAGCAGGGCCTGTGTCTGGGTGAGGAAACTGGCGTGAAAACCCCGTTCGTCGCTGTCGTTTAACCCGTCCAGTCCAATATCCTGCCGTGCCCGTGCTGCCGGGTCGTTATCAAATGCCTGGATTACGGGCTGCTGCCGGGGTACCCTTCCCCAGTTCGTTTCATCAATCTGCGAGAGGTCGCCGGAGGGTGACATGCCGTTTTCCATTGCCTTCCGACCATCCTTCAGGATGTCTTCGGAGATATTACCCAGATTGAAGTACAGGTCCCCGCCCGGTGAGCCGGGGTTAGTGGCAAATGGATCCATCATCCACAGTTCGATGAATTCTATGTTCTGCGCTTCGAAATCAGGGGCATCGATTTTCCGGAACATACCGCCCCACCTGCGGCGGGGATTGGTAAGTGTCCCGTCGGGATTAACACCGGTTGTGGTGTAGTTATACGGTCCGCGGATGGTCGGGTAAAACGCCAGGTCAAGCGTCGACAGGAACAACGGCAATCCGGTAGTGGACTCACGGTATGGGAATACTTCCTGCTCCAGTACTTCACGAACCCGGTGACTGGATAATTCCGTATGGTTGATGTTACTTGGCGTAAGGTTGATGTTTCGGTAAAATATCGGATCAATATTATAAAAGGCCAACCGTGCCCGATTGAATCCGTAAGGCAGCGAGTCGATCAGCTGAGATTCTGGGAATAATTGTGGTGTACCCGACAACTGCCAGTTATATGCTCCTTTAAGATCGATAAACGAGCGGCTATTTTCGAAATCATCGACATAGGTTATCCCGCTCCGCGTGCCGGCAAAGTTCAGCGCCCGCGGATGACCGGGCAGCAGCTGGGCAAACTCACCATAAAAGGAGATTGATGATTCCTCCCGGGTGTCAATAAAGGGGATTTTATCGACAAGCCTCGTTAACCACCGCGATGGTGAATTATACGTCATGTCCAGTCCCCACATCGTATTTGATATGGGTTCCTCTCCGATGTTTACCTTTTGCGTTAGTGGCCGTTCTGTCAGGTTCATGATGGTACCGCCCAGCTGTAATTTATCATTTACCAGGTAGTCGAGCCGCCCGCCCAACATGGTGCGTTGCTGCAGTCCGAATAACTCATTGTTCTCCATTTTTATGCGGATGGGTTGTCCGGATTGCAGCAGTGCCTGGTTGAGAATCCGTACACGGCCGATATCGTAATCGACCATGAAATCGACGCCTTCCTGGAGCGGTGCCGGGCCGGCGAATACCTGTACTGAGCCCCGTGGAACGTTAATCGCACCCAGCTGGAACTCGGTGCCTACTTCCGATTCATAAGTGCCTTTAATAAGGTATCGATTCTTATTGGGAAACAACTGCTGTGCGATCACTTTGGTTGAGTCGTACAACGCCTGGTAAGCATATTTGTCAATTAACGCCTGTTCGGCCCCGGGCACAAACTGCCTGGCCAGGTCACTGCCGAACGGTTCGACAACGGGGAACATGACGCGCCCCCGTTCCGGATCAATGGTCAACCCCGGCAGAAAGTCAAAGAACCCATCGGGCTGCTGTGCATTTTGCGGATTGAGCCGGTCGAGTCCCGTTAACTGTATCCAGAGTTTATTCTGCGTGTTTTGTCCCTCATACATGGCCGGGCGCTCCACACCGCTCTCATCTTCAATCCGGAAAATATTGAACTTAAAGTTAAGCTGTCCTACCCCATAGGCTCCGATCGAGTAGATGTTCTTCATCATCAGGTCCCAGGTGGGTAAATTGGTTTTCAGGATTTCATTTTTCAGCAGCTTGGCATACAGCATCTGCGGTTGCGAGGGAGTCACTGGAATATCCGTGGAGAATTCCCCCACCTGGTACTCCCGTCCATTGGCGGTGTAGCGATAAGCTACTGCCAGTATCTGGTCGCCGTTCAGGGGCATGTTCAACGAAATAAAACCCAAGCGTCGGTTCACCGTATATTCCGTCCCTTCGTTCAGCTTGCGCGCATAAGTCAGCTTGGCATAGTTGTCATTGCCGCCCGTGCCCTGGAAAAAGGCCTGTACACCGTTGGATTGCGTATAACGTGCATCCGGGGGGAGCAGCGTCAGCAGGTTGTTGGATACCTGCGTGGCCAGTTCGCCCGGTATACCTGTCGACGGGTATCGGGAACTGCCGCGGCTGATTAGCGAATTGTATGGCGTGTATTCACCCAGGTCCATTAACGCCAGCACGTCCCGTGAATCATTAACCGAATTGCTGCGGTTGCTGATCCACACTTCAATCTGCGTAATGTTGATGTCGGTCGTGATCAGCGGTGCCAACGCCATGGCACGGTTGAAATTGTCGCGAAAATACTGGGATAGAAAGTAGTGCTGATTATCTTCGTACTCATCAGCCTTCAATGCAAACTCACTCTCCTGAGCGCCATTTTTAATTGTAATTTCCCGTTGTTGCGAACGTTGCTGCGAGAAAATTCCGGTTACGTTCAACCGCCCGAACTGCAATTGGGTTTTGAGGCCGAATAATGCCTGCGTACCACTGATTAATGTGGTGTTAAGGGGCATGCTGACATTCCCCAGTTCGATGCGTTGAATGATGTCGTCATCTTTGCCCGTATAGTCCAACCGGATCTGGTTTTCAAAATCAAACTGCGCCTCGGTATTGTAATTGGTGGTAATCTTCAGCCGGTCGCCGATCTGGCCGGTCAGGTTCATCTGGATACGCTGATCGAAATCGAAACCCCATTGCCTGCGCTGACGCTCGTTGAACATCGGGTTCGCGTTCTTGTTACGCTGTGCCATAATACTGATGTCCGCGCTGCCCCGGGGGATGATATCGATGGTGTTTCCGCCGAAAATCCGTTCAAATGCCTCACTTTGTACATAAATGGTAGGAATCAGCCGTTCCTGCCGTGCAGTGGTAAGTTGCCGGTCCGATAATTCACGCCAGTAATTCTGTTTAAGCAGTCGCTGCTCGTATTCCTGATACTCGTCAATGGTAAGATACTGCGGCGGCCGATACAGCCGGCTCCCTAATTTTTCGCGGATAATGTATTGCCGGGTAATCGGGTCAAAAACAACTTCCCGGTCAATATTTGAGGGATTGCCCAGGCGGAAGCCGCCCCGCTTTGGATAAAGGTTCAGAAAGGGGAGGTCGTCAAATGGATACTTTAGTTTAATACTGTCCCGGCTGGTAGAGTCCACAACAGTTTGGCCCGAGCTATGCACAGCAATAGCCAGCAATGACAGCAATAACAGCAGGCCGCGGAACGGCAGTTTTCTTTTCAATTGGTACAAGGTAGATGTAAAATTGGTATCAGTTAGTGTTCCATTCTATCATAATTTCTTCAAGGCCTCTTTAATAAGCGCTTCCACCGTTAACGTAGGCTGTTGCTGCACAATGCCGGCGAGTGTCTTCTCCGCCTGTGGCCGGGCAAACCCAAGCATAACCAGCGCACTTAATGCTTCTTCAGGAATACTTTGGGGTCTATGGACAGCAATCAGCGTATCCCCGCCCTGTTTCTTCAGTTTGTCCTGTAATTCAAGCACCATCCGCTGGGCTGTTTTTGGTCCGATGCCCTTGATTCGTTGAATTAGGGGCACATTCCCGTTAATGATCGCTGATTGGATCTCATCCGGCGTGATGGAGGAAAGGATCATCCTTCCGGTACCCGGCCCGATCCCGGATACGGAAATCAGGTGTTCAAACAGGCGGCGTTCGCCTTCTTCGGCAAACCCGTAAAGGGTATGTGCATCTTCGCGGACCTGGAAGCTGATATACAGCTTGCATTGTTCGGCATCCTTGATCTGTGCAAAGGTATGCAGTGATATGTGTATATGGTAGCCGACGCCACCAACATCCAGGACTACGTAGGTTGGTGCTTTAAAAGCCAGTTTTCCACTTAGGTATTCATACATGGCAGCCCGGGTCGTTAACGTGAATTAGTTTCTCTTGATTGTACATCCACTACGGCAATGGTCACCATGTTTACAATTTCACGAACTGAACTGTCGAGCTGCAATACATGCACCGGTTTATTCATGCCGAGCAGAATCGGTCCTACAGCCTCTGCGTTGCCAATTTCCTGAAGGAGTTTATAGGCGATGTTACCCGATTCCAGGTTAGGGAATACAAGCGTATTCGCCGGGCTTCCGTTCAGTGTGCTGAATGGAAAATTGGCAGCAAGCAGGTCGGCATTCACAGCAAAGTTAGCCTGCATCTCTCCGTCCACTAAAATATCCGGATGTTTTTCCCGGAGTATTTTTGCTGCATCACGGACTTTAAAAGGAACTTCCCCGTCATTGGAACCGAAGTTCGAATAGGAGAGTAAGGCGATACGGGGTGCAATATTCATTTTTTTGACCGCCTCATTCAACAACAAGGTGATGTCTACCAGCTCCTCGGCTGTTGGATTTGCATTGATGGTTGTGTCGCCGAAAAATACCGGCCCTTTTGGCGTGAGCATCATGTACATCCCCGCCAGTTTACTGCCCGGCCGTGTACCGATGACGTGCAGCGCCGGCCGGATGGTCGTCGCGTAATTCTTCGTCAGGCCGGAGATCAGCGTGTCTGCCTCGTCAAACTGAACCATACAGGCCCCGAAATAATTCCGGTCGAGCATTAGTTTACGGGCGTCCAATAAAGAAACGCCACGGCGCTGCCGCTTGGCGTACAGGTAATCCACGTATTGCTGGAACCGTTCGGTTGTCACTTCCTCCAATGGATCAATAATCTGTACATCATCCAGGTCCAGCAGGTTGTCTGCGATCAGCCGCCCGATTTTCTGTTTGTTTCCCAGCAGGATGGGAATGGCAATGCCATCCTCTTTAACAATCTGCGCGGCACGTAGGGTCTTGTAATTATCAGCCTCCGCAAACACAACCCGTTTGGGGTTTCGCTTGGCGGCATCGCTGAGGTTGCGCATTAAGCGGTCGTCCAGCCCGAGCCGCTGGCGCAGTTCCTCGGTGTATTTATCCCAGTCAGTAATGGTCGTCCGCGCGACACCTGATGCGATCGCCGCTTTTGCCACAGCGGGAGCAACTTCCGTAATCAACCGGGGATCCGTGGGCTTGGGAATGATGTATTCCGGGCCGAATTTCAGGTTATTGGTGTTATACGCCTGGTTTACGGATTCGGGTACCGGTTGTTTAGCCAATGCGGCAATGGCCTTTACCGCCGCGATTTTCATTTCTTCATTAATAGCCGTAGCCCGGACGTCAAGCGCACCGCGGAAAATATAGGGGAACCCCAGCACATTGTTTACCTGGTTAGGGTAATCGGAGCGCCCGGTAGCCATGATTACATCCTTACGGGTCTTTACCGCCAGGGGATAGGAAATTTCCGGGTCGGGGTTTGCCATGGCAAAAACAATCGGATTTTTGGCCATGCTTTTCAGCATTTCGGAAGAAACGACGTCAGCAACGGAGAGGCCGATAAAGACATCCGCACCTTTTAACGCTTCTTCCAGCGTGTCAACCGATTGGTCGGTAGCAAATTCCGCTTTCGTATTATTCAGGTCGGTGCGGCTTTTCCGGATGCACCCCTTACTGTCGAGCATGATGATGTTTTCTTTCTGTGCACCAAGCGCAATATACATGCGTGTACAGGAAATGGCGGCTGCACCGGCGCCGTTTACCACGATCTTTACCTTTTCGATCTTCTTTTTCTGCATGGCACAGGCATTGATCAGGGCGGCCCCTGAAATGATGGCAGTCCCATGCTGGTCGTCGTGCATAACCGGGATGTTGATTTCCTCCTTCAACCTCCGCTCAATTTCGAAACATTCCGGGGCTTTGATGTCTTCCAGGTTAATGCCTCCGAAGGTGGGCTCCAGGCATTTCACGGTGCGCACGAATTCGTCGACATCTTTGGTGTTTAGTTCAATGTCAAACACGTCGATGTCGGCAAAGATCTTAAAGAGCAGTCCTTTGCCTTCCATAACCGGTTTCCCGGCTTCGGGGCCGATATCCCCGAGCCCAAGCACCGCCGTGCCGTTGCTGATCACGGCAACCAGGTTGCCCTTGGCCGTGTACTTATATACGTCGTCTTTATTCTCGGCTATCTTTAGGCAGGGTTCGGCTACCCCGGGGGAGTAAGCCAGGGAAAGGTCACGTTGCGACTGGGTCGGTTTGGTTGGTATCACCGCAATTTTCCCGGGTCTGCCCATTGCGTGATAATTCAGCGCATCCTGCTTACGATTTGTTTTGTTCATGGTAACTGTGTTGGCTAATAGCAAATCATTGCAAAGTTATGATTCTTTTCTGATTGGTAAACAGCTGTTTGGTATTGTCATGTGTCTCCATCGAGGTCCCTTTTCCCCGACTAAAATGGGTCATTTCAACGTATTTAGCAATTGGAACATGCGCTGACGCATCGGCTGCGCAGGCCCCTGATAATTGTTTACCAGCAGGGAAAATACCAGCGGCGTGCCGTCAGGCGCAGTCTGATAACCGGTATAGCCCAGTACACCGCCTATGGTACCGCTTTTCATCTTCATTCCATTATATGTTGGCAAGCTTTCGTAAAAACTCCCGAACCAGGGTGCGGTGCGGATCGAGGTGAGAATACGTGCCATCGCATGTGTGGTAATCCGGTTCTCCGGTGAAAGCCCGCTACCATCCATAAGCTTCAGTTCACCCGGAGCAATAGCTAGTTTATTGGTCCAGAAATCCCGGAGCATCTCCGCCCCGTCACGGGTGTCGGTCTTGCCTTCTTCCTGGTATACCATGGTTTTCAGGAAAGCCTCGCCATACAGGTTAATGCTTTTTTGGTTAAACCAGTAAATCAATTCGCGTAATGCGGGCGAACGGTAATTTTCCAGCACCTTACCCGGCTGCGGGATCTCACTGCCCGCCAGTTTCAGCAGGTGAAACGTTGTGGGTGCACTGGTCTGGTCAATCCCTGCGTTAGCCAATGCCGTGTGCAGCTGGTACGCGGCGTCATAAGCCCCGTCCGGCAACGACAGATAGACGGTTTTCCGGAGATCGATGCCATAGGTTCCCCGAAGGTAAATGCGCGAGGCATAGGGTGCGGAAAAAGCATATACACGATCGCCTGTACCACGATCGCCGGTGGTCGTTTCATTAACCAGCTGCAGGTAAGAGATATCAGCTGTCGTACTCACGATGGAGGTAGGTGCATTCACGGTGCCGCCTGCGCGGAAATTAACGCCCACCGCATTCTCCCGCCAGTTCAGGGCCGATACGCCCGCACCGTAGTAATTGCCCATGTCCTGCCAGGTCCATCCGCCCGGTGCCGTGTGGCCGTTATAGCGGGAGTCGTCTACAATTACCGCGCCCTCAATGTGCCTGATTCCCGCCTGCTGTATTGCCTTTACCCAGCCCGAAAGCACGGTTTGGTCCGAAGTCTGAGGGAACCGGTCGCTGCCCAGCGACGGGTCGCCGCTGCCGCGGATAATAATATCCCCCTTTAGGTTTCCCTGCGGGTCAATTTCGCCGCTGTAAGCCAGTGTGGTTTCATAGGTATAATCGGTGCCGAGCAGGTAATACGCAGCGGCCGAGGTAAGCGTTTTTAGCGTGGAAGCCGGGGCGAGGCCAACCTTTTCATTGGCCGAAAACACCACTTGGTTTGTCTTGGCGTTGATCACCGTCAGCGAAGCGGTGCCGTATGCCAGGCTTTCATGCGATGCAAATTGGTGGAAAGCAGTGGTGATTTTCTGCGATAGGGACTGGGCAAGGGTAATGGATGTGAAACATACGGCAATACTGGCAAGTAGTAACTGTCTTATTTGGAACATCGCGTTGGTAAATACGTAGCTAATGAAATATTCTGGTTTTGTATCAGCTAAGTTAGCCAAAAAAAATAAGAACGGAAGGACAATGTTATTCCTCGTCGTCAATCAGGTTGCTGTCAATCTGCTTGCTTGCGCGGGCTCCCAGCTTCTTTAGCTTTTCTACCTTTTTAATGACGTTCCCGGGCCCGCTGCCTAATTTCTTGGTAGCATCTTCGTGTGAACGCACCGCCCGGTTCAATTGCTCTCCCACGCGATCCATATCCTGCAGAAAGCCCACGAACTTATCGTAAAGCGCACCGGCTTCTTTTGCAATCTCCAGCACGTTGCGTGTTTGCCGCTCCTGTTTCCACATGCTGGCGATCGTCCGCAGGGTGGCCAACAGGGTAGATGGGCTTACAATTACCACCCTCCGGTCCCACGCGTCACTGAAAAGATCCGCTTTATACGTAATGGACATGCTGAATGCCGATTCGATGGGCATAAAAAGCAATACAAAATCCGGTGAGTTGATCTGGTACAGGTCGTGATAATTTTTTGCCGAAAGGCCCTTCACGTGATTTTCTATCGACAGGATGTGTTGCTTGGCAAATGCCTCCCGGTCTTCGTCGGTGTCGGCGTTCACCCAACGCTCATAGGCAACTAGCGACACTTTGGAATCGACCACCAGGTGCTTCTCGTCAGGTAGGTCAATGATGGCGTCGGGTTGCAGGCGCTTGCCCTCTTCATCGATCAGCGACGCCTGCAGGCGGTATTCCCGGTCTTTGACTAACCCCGAACGCTCCAGTACCCGTTCCAGGATCACTTCCCCCCAATTGCCCTGTTTTTTGCTGTCGCCCCGGAGCGCACGCGTCAGGTTATTGGCCTCATCCTTAATACGCAGGCTTTGTTCCATCAATTGCTGCACCACGCCTTTCAGGGTATTCCGTTCGCTGGCCTCGGTTTGATAGGTTTTTTCTACTTTCTCTTCAAACGTCTTTATTTTTTCCTTGAGCGGATTCAGGATCTGGTCAAGGGACTTGCTGTTGGTCTCCGTAAATTTTTGCGTCTTCTCTTCCAGGATTTTACTGGCAATAACCTGAAACTCGGTGTTGAATTGCTGTTTAATGGTTTCAATTTCGGCTTTCTGCTCTTTTAGCTTCTCCTGTTGCGAGGTATAGTACGCCCGGGCGTTTTCAAGCGCTTTTTCTGCGTCGGCCAACCGCGCGCGTTCCTGCTGCAGCTCATTGATGAGCCGTTGCTGCTCTTCCCGGAGCAGGACCGTGATCCGCTCTTTTTCGGCAGCCAGGCTTTCCGCCTGTTGTTCCGCACGGGCCAGCTGAACCACCAGCACCTCTTTTTCCTGTTGCAATGCCGTCAATTCCGACGCCCCGGTATACCGGGGGCGTTTGATCAGTAACACAACGGCAACGATCAGGATAATGAGGGCAACGGCAATCAGGTAAATCTCCATGGTAAATAACTATTCGTCAAATTAATTTTTGGTGGGTCTTCCACCAAAGGTCAGGCATTTCGCCGCCAACGGCTAACTGATAGTCTTCATAGCGGCAGGGCACCAGGTGGTACCGTTCGTTAACGGATTTGACTCCCGAATAGGGCACCTGCATCCACCACCGGTCTGACTTCTTGCTCTTCACAAATACCAGTTCATAGCTGGCGTCGTCATCCAGGGTGGTACGGTAGGTGATGTAAGCGGATTTCGGTACCAGTGGCACATCGTGCTTCCGGTGATAGAATCCGTCGATAAAATACCAGATCATCTGCGAAACCAGCATTCCGGTCTGCCTGCTCCGGTCGAGTCGCGGATTGCACTCGTAGAAGCCAATGGATGTGAGCTTGTCGCTCATGCCAGCGTACCGGCAGATCTGACAGGCCTCATCGCCGAACAGGCCGTTAACCGTTGCCCGGGCATTGCCCGGTGCATCCGAAAACCGTACGGCCCCGATGTCAAAACTCAGCATATCCGCTGCCCGGACAATGGGTTCCACCTGGTCGGCTTTGCCTGCAATGAGGCCGAGCCGCATCGCATTAAAGTACAGCTTGTCGTACATGGCTATGGACTCCTGGCTCACAAAATACGTCTGATAGGCCAGGTTACTCAAATTAAACAAGTAATCCGGCTGGTGCAGGATGATGTGGTTCAGGTAAGTCAGCGAATTCAGCGGCGCGTTTTCGGTATTTTCCTGATCCAGATCGAATCGTGAATCCACCAGCGCAACTTCCACCTTCTGCTCCAGTTTTTCATAAGCGAGGTATTGCGCATAAGTAATGTCCTGTCCGCCGCCGATGATCACCGGAATGATATTCGATTTGATCAGCTCGGCACAGACGGTCTTTACGGCCGCATAGGTGTCCGTTACCGTTTCTCCTGCCAAAATATTCCCCAGGTCGGCCATCCGGAGCTTATAATCGCCCTGGTACAGCTGATAAAGGTGCTCCCGTACAGCGTCCGGAGCCTGTGCACAGCCATCGTTGCCGATCGCCATCCGGTCGTCCAGCACCCCAAATAGTGCGAGGTCCGGCTTGTCTTCGGTAAGGTCGGGAAATTCGCGGTCATAGGCGCGGATTATTTTTCCGATTTGCGAATTCAAATAGCCGTTTTCGGGAGCCAGGTTATCGGGTGAAACGGGAGCAAAAAAATCAGATAAGGACATCGTATTTCCGTGTTGTAGGTCAAAACGCCAAAAAAATTAGAATCATGGCCTGATATTCCACAAATATCCATTTATTACCTTACTTTTGGAAGCATTATTTTACCAAGGGTTTATCGACAGTGGTTTTAGTAACAGGAGGAACAGGCTTTCTCGGTTCGGCATTAATTCAGCAGCTCATCGACTCGGGGGTTCATGTGCGCGCGACAAAACGCGATTCTTCCCAAATTCCAGTATCCCTGGAAAATCAACCGCAGCTGCAATGGGTTACGGCTGATATCAATGATTTTTTTGCGTTGGAAGAAGCATTTGAAGGGATTACCGAGGTTTATCACTGCGCGGCTTTTATTTCCTTTCATCCGGCGGATCGCCATCGGCTGCGAAAAATCAATGTCGAGGGGACAGCCCATGTCGTGACACTTGCACTCGAACACGGCGCACGGCTGTTGCACGTAAGTTCGGTGGCTGCATTGGGCAAGTCCAAATCCGGTGCGGCGGTTACGGAAAAAGACCTTTGGGAATACAACAACGGTAAATCGGGCTATTCCATCGCGAAATATGAAGCAGAGCAGGAAGTCTGGCGGGGCATTGCGGAAGGGCTGGATGCCGTCATTGTCAATCCCGCACTGATTATTGGCGCCACCGCCCGGGCGGGCGGGAACGGAACAACCGGGACACTTTTCGCCAACCTGCAAAACGGCCTGAATTTTTATGCGACGGGTAATGTCGGACTTATTGACGTTCAGGATGTGGCGAAGGCAATGATCCTCCTGATGGAAAACAGGGCCATCCGCGGTGAGCGTTTTTTGTTAAGCAACGTCAACATGTCCAACAGGGAACTGCTGGCAAGGTGCAGCACCTACCTTGGCCGGCCGGCCCCGCGCTTTAAGGCGACCCCGTTTGTGCTGAGCCTGGCCTGGCGGATGGCGCATGGGTTGGCCTGGTTTACCGGCAAACGGCCATCGCTCACCCGCGAGGTTGCCCGGTCGGCCAGCCGGATCCGGCAGTTTTCCAATGAAAAGGTTCGTCGGGCGACCGGCATTACGTTCCGTCCCATCGACGATACCCTGCGCGAAATCTGTACCGCATTATCAACAAAACAATAACATACATAAATAACGGATGAACTATTACATCATCGATTTCGATAGCACCTTTACACAGGTGGAAGCGTTAGACGAATTGGCCCGGATTTCATTGGCTAAACACCCGGCCAGGGAACTGATCTATGAGGAAATAGAGCGGTTGACAAATCTCGCCATGAATGGCCAGCTGTCTTTCCGCGACAGCCTCGCCGGCAGGATCAGGTTACTGGAGGCCAACCGCGACCACCTTAAGAAACTGGTGTCGGTATTGAAGAAAAAGGTGTCTCCGTCGTTTCTCCGCAACCGCGAGTTCTTTAAAAAACACAGCGAAAGCGCACTCATCGTGTCCGGCGGCTTTAAGGAGTTTATTATTCCCGTCGTATCGCCGTACCATATCCAGCAGGAAAATGTATATGCCAATACCTTTACATTTGACGAGGAGGGAAACATCACCGGCTACGACGAAAACAATCCGCTTTCGGAAGAGGGCGGCAAGGTGAAGCTATTGAAACAGCTGCAGCTGCCCGGTAAAATTTACGGTATCGGTGATGGTTATTCGGACTTTCAGCTAAAGGAATCCGGATTAATTGAACGTTTCTTTGCATTTACCGAAAATATCGAGCGTAAAAGCGTGTCGGAAAAGGCCGACCACATTACACCAAGTTTTGACGAATTCCTGTATGTCAATGACCTGCCCAGGGCGATTTCTTATCCCAAGAACCGGATTCTGTGCCTGATTGTGGGGAATGTCCCCGAAATTGCGGCTCACATCCTCAAACGGGATGGCTTCTCTATCCGTGTCAAGGAAACATTTGAAGAAAAATATGTGAAAGACGTCGGGATGCTGCTATTGGGAAGTAACGTGAAACTGAGCGACGACCAGTTGACACGCGCGGATAAGCTGAAAACACTGGGCTACCTGGGCGATAGCAAAGATCAGGTAAACCGGGAAATCTGCAATGAAAAGGGGATTGTGCTATTCGATGATAAAAAAGCGAAAAAACGAAACAGTGAATTTATCCCCCGGCGCATGGCCGATTTTATCAATAGGGGAGATACCTATATGAGCCGTAATTTTCCAAACCTGCAGCTGCCAAAAGTGGAAAAAGCCCACCGCTTGCTTCACATTCATCAGAATGTACCCGGCGTCATGGCGCAGATCAATCAGCTGTTTGCGGAAAATCAGATTAATATCATCGCCCAGTTTCTGATGACCAAGGGCGATATCGGTTATGCGGTAACCGATGTCGACACGGCATACGACCGGAAGTTACTTAAACAGCTGCGGCAGATTGACCACACCATCAAGTTCCGGATACTGTATTAGCAGTGTCCGGTCCGCTGAATGCCCACCGTCCGGTGGGGGTAATGCAATGGGAGAGCGGAATGTCGTGGGTATGCAGGTCACTGATCGCATCCACCGGGTCGAACAGTGATAATCCGATGCGGAGCGCATCCGGCCGGCAGGTATCCAGGAAACGATCGTAAAACCCCTTTCCATAACCCACCCGGTTTCCATTTTTGTCAAAAGCGAGCAGGGGTATAAACAACGCATCAATAGTGTCCGCAGGAATGGACACCCCCTGTTCCGGCTCGGGAATTTTCCAGCGGTTCTCCTTTAGCGGCGCCCGGCGATCCCAGATGACCGGCGTCATCGCCTGCATATCCTTCCCGTGCTGCGTAGTGGCCAGCCGGATGCCCGGATACCGTTCCAGCAGCCAATCCGCAATGGCAAATGTGTCGGGTTCGTGATTCCCCTTAATGGGTAAAAATAGGTGTATCGTGCGGATACCCACCATGTCGAATTGCTTAACCTGCTCCAGGAGCGATTCGTTTAACCGGTTGAGTTCATCGGCAGAAAGCCGGATCCGCTTTTCCCGGTAGGCTTGACGTAAAGCATGTTTGGTCTGGTCCATATTCCCGTTGTCCGGTGCGAATATACCGAATAAAGTACCCCTAAAAAACATCGGCCTTGGAGCGGGGAGCCCCAAGACCGAATAATCAACCTAAACCTAAAAATTTGATATCTTTATTTCACCCGTTCGATATAATCTCCCGTACGTGTATCTACTTTTACTTTGTCTCCCTGATTTACAAAAAGAGGTACCTTAATCTCCACTCCCGTTTCCACTGTCGCACTTTTTAAGGCATTGGTAGATGTGTCGCCTTTAACTGCCGGTTCCGTATAGGTAATTTCCAATTCTACGGTTGTGGGTGCCTGAGCCATGATCGGTTCATCGCTCTCAAGCGCCACAATCACCTGCATACCTTCTTTCAAAAACCGTGCCGAATCACCGAAAAGATGCTTCGGAACATTAAATTGTTCAAACGTATTATTGTCCATCACCACAAATGTCTCGCCCTCCTCATACAGATACTGGTAATCGCTGGTTTCTACCCGCGCGATTTCAACTTCCTCATCCGTACGGAAACGGTATTCAACGAGTTTGCCGGTTTTTACATTGCGCATCCGCGCCTGATAAAACGCCCGCAGGTTGCCGGGCGTGCGGTGAATAAATTCCTCTACGTTTACCAGTGCACCATTGAAACGTAAAATATTACCTGTCTTTACTTCTGAAGCTTTAGCCATACGTATTGCTATTCGTAATTCTTAACTGTCCAAAAATACAGAATTCGGTCCCCAGATACAAATGCATCACAAAAAAACACGTCTGCCACGGACAGTCGGTTATGCCTGTTTGTAATCGGTAATCCGAAGGGTTTCCGTGCAGAAACGGTATTCGTGTTCCTGGTTCGAGCATACGATCAGCAACCGGTTTTCCTGTGTTGCCCTGACCAGCTCCAGGTACCAGTCGATCCCTGCACGGTCCAGGTTGGATGTGGGTTCGTCCAGTAACAGGACAGGCACATCCGAGCAGCAGGCCAGCGCCAGTTTTACCCGTTGCCGCATACCCGAAGAAAAGTGGCGCAGCGCTTTATCGCGGGCTGCCTGCAGTCCCGTCAGTTCAATGATTGCCTGGAGGTCGTATCCCGGAAGGTATTTTTTAAATGAAAAATGGAACGCAACCAGTTCGGCGAGCGTAAACTCTTCAATCAGTTCCATGTAGGGCGCTGCGATGGCAATGAGTCGGTACACCTGGTCGATAGCTATGGCCGATCCGTCCAGTGCGTACCGGATATGGCCCGTAGAAGGGGTAAGGCTGGATGCAATGACCTGTAGCAGTGTAGATTTACCGGAGCCGTTCGGCCCCAGTACGGCATAGCTTTGCCCGGCTGAAAATCGGTAGTCCAGGTGCCGGAAAATCCATTCCCGGTTAAACCGTCTACCCATATCTTCGAGCACTATCTCCACGTGGCCGGCATTAGTAGTCCTTATCCCTTAAAGCATACCCTTGCTCTGACCGAATCCCTTCATTACGCCGCGGTTGGAATTCCGGATGAAATCCAGTATTTCATCGCGGACCTCTGTGGGTTTATATTCCGCTTCGATGATATCCAGGGCCTTCGTCAGGTTGTTATTCTTAACGAAAAGAATCCGGTAAATATCCTGTATTTCATTGATCTGGCTGGAGGAAAATCCCCGTCTCCGGAGGCCAACGGAGTTGATGCCCACATAGGAAAGCGGCTCCCGCGCAGCCTTAACAAACGGCGGCACATCTTTCCGCACCAATGAACCTCCTGCGATGAACGCGTGTGACCCGATGTGGCAGAACTGATGAACCGCTACCAGGCCAGCCAGTACCACATAATCGCCCACGGTGATGTGTCCGGCCAGTGTGCTGCTGTTTGAGAAAATACAGTTATCGCCAATAATACAGTCGTGTGCAATATGGCTGTATGCCTGGATGAGGCAGTTTTTTCCGATGACAGTCTTCCATTTGTCCTTCGTGCCCCGGTTTATCGTGACGCACTCCCGGATGGTGGTATTGTCTCCGATTTCAACCGTCGTGTCCTCGCCATCGAACTTCAGGTCCTGTGGGATTCCCGAGATGACTGCTCCGGGAAATATGCGGCAGTTCTTTCCGATCCGAGCACCATCCATGATCGTCACGTTGGAGCCGATCCATGTGCCGTCTTCGATGACGACATCCTTATGTATCGTAACAAAGGGTTCAATAACCACATTACCGGCAATCTTGGCCTGTGGGTGTATATATGCAAGTGGCTGTATCATGATGCCTGGTTATCCTTTACTTTTACGATTTGTGCCATTAACTCTGCTTCTACAACGACCTTTTCCCCTACCATGCCGATGCCCTTCATCTGGGCAATGCCCCGGCGGATGGGCTCCAGCAGGTCACACCGGAAAATAATGGTGTCACCGGGATTGACCTGTGCTTTAAAACGGGCGTTCTCAATTTTGAGAAACAGCGTCAGGTAATTCTCCGGATCAGGTACCGTGCTCAATACCAGTATCCCGCCGGTCTGCGCCATGGCCTCGATTTGCAGCACGCCCGGAAAAACGGGTGCCCCAGGGAAATGTCCCATGAACAGGTCTTCATTCATGGTTACATTCTTTAATCCCACCACATGAGTCTTTGTCAGCTCCAGAATTTTATCCACCATCAGGAATGGCTGCCTGTGCGGCAGGATCTTCATGATCTGTATCGTGTCATACAACGGCGGTACATTGGGATTATAGACCTTCGCATATTTCCGGCCTTTCTCCTTTTTTATCTGTGCTTTTATCTTTTTGGCAAACGCTACGTTCGCCGCGTGCCCCGGTCTCGCTGCCATGATGTGGCCTTTGATCGGCCGCCCCACCAGGGCAAGGTCGCCAATCATATCCAGCAGCTTATGTCGGGCCGGCTCATTCTGGTAGCGCAGCTCAATGTTGTCCAGGATGCCTTCTTTCGCCACGTCGATGTCCTCACGGTTGAACAGCTTGGCCAGGTTCCGCAGTTCTTCCTTGCTTACCTCTTTGTCTACCACAACAATGGCATTATTCAGGTCGCCTCCCTTGATCAGGTTATTTTTCAACAGCATTTCCAGTTCATGCAGGAAACAGAAGGTGCGGGATAGCGCGATATCCTTAGAAAACTCGTCGATGTTACTGATGGATGCATGCTGGCTCCCCAGTACCGGCGAGTTAAAATCAATCATGCAGGTAAAACGGTAGCCGTCAAGCGGCATGGCAACCATCTCCACCTTGCGGTCGGATTCGGTATGATGGATATTATGTGGAATTTCGTAATAATCGCGGTCGGCATTCTGATCGGTGTAGCCCGCCTGTTCCAGCACTTTTACAAATGGAGCCGAGCTGCCGTCCATGATCGGTACTTCCGGTCCGTCGATATCGATCAGCACGTTGTCGATCTGCAGCCCCACCAGCGCAGCCATTAAATGCTCGATGGTACTGACACTGGCGCCGTTCTGGGAAATCGTTGTCCCCCGGGAAGTGTCCGAAACATGATCAGCGTCAACTAAGACAGTGGGTTGGTTTTCCAGGTCGATGCGTCTGAATTTATACCAGTGATGCTCCGGAGCAGGTTTCAGTGTCATGGTTACCGGCTTCCCGGTATGTAAACCGACACCTGAGACGGTAATTTCAGACTTAATTGTTCTTTGTTTTACATTCATAGTCATTATGACTGATCCCCGAACGGGATTAAGGTAGATTTATTTCGATTCTTCTTTAGTTAATAGTAATTGTTCCAGTTCTTCCAGCCGCCGCTCCAATTCCGGCAGGCGGGTATAAATTACCTGTGAGCGCATCTGTGCGTTATAAGGTGTGGCGGGACTTCCCGACCATTTTTTCCCTTCTTCCACAATAGCCCGGTTGACGCCGGACTGGGCCTGTATCTGGCTCCCGTTAGCGATGTTGATGTGGCCTACAACGCCTACCTGTCCGCCGATTACAGCACGTTCCCCAATCTTTGTACTGCCGGAAATACCTGACTGGGCCGCAATGACCGTGTTTTTACCCACCTCCACATTGTGGGCAATCTGAATCAGGTTGTCCAGTTTTACACCCTGGCGAATCACAGTCGACCCCATGGTGGCCCGGTCGATTACCGTATTGGCGCCCACCTCCACGTGATCCTCGATCAGCACATTGCCAATCTGGTTGATTTTCTGATAGGTGCCGTCTTCTTTCGGGGCAAATCCGAAGCCATCACTCCCGATCACCGTACCCGAGTGTACAGTCACGTGCGCACCGATGACACAGTCGTAATAAACGCATACACGGGGGAACAGGGTTGTGTCGTTCCCGATCTGCACATGGTCGCCCACATAAACGTGGGGATATATTTTACAGTTATCGCCGATAACTGCATCCTTGTCAATATAAGCAAAAGCACCGATGTAAACGTTCTTCCCGATTTTCGCGCTGGGATGAATATAAGAAGGCTGCTCCACTCCTGTTTTTTCCAGGCGCATCTTGTTGTATACCTCCAGCAGGGTGGAAAACGCGGAATATGCGTTCTTGGTCCGGATAATCGTACTCTGCACCGGCCTGTCCAGTTTCTGGTCGGCATTGACAATCACGACCGATGCCTGTGTGGTATAAAGATAGGGTTCGTATTTCGGATTGGATAAAAAGGATAAAGAGCCACTTGACGCCTCCTCAATCTTGGCCAATTGTCCCACCATCACATTAGGGTCTCCTTCCAGGGACCCGCCTACGAGTGTTGCGATTTGATGTGCGGAAAATTGCATCTGCAAATTTATAAGTTTAAATACTATAAACAAACTATTGCTGGTTGTCAGTCCATTGTATGGAAATCACCGCAATAATTCCTTGGGAAAAGAAACAGCAAATTTTTGGACTTTCTTTGATAATGTTTCCAGGTTAGCTAAATCTGAAGCTTCGGCGATATCCAATATGCTGCCGTCCTTCATTAAAATTTTTATATTACTGTCATTCAGTTCGTAGGCGCTGTTCTCAATGGGCTGCACCCAAACGTAATAATCCGCCTTTGACGGATCGATTCCAAAAAATGTTACGGCCTTTTGTTTCAGATCCGCAAGCTGCTCCCGCGCCGGAGCAGTCGTATGCAGTTCCGTATGGTAAAGCTCCCTCGTGATCAACCGGGTACACAGCATGCTCAATACATCGTCTGCGTGATATGCCCACGTCTTGATTGCCGACAAAATATCAGTGTCATCAAGACGCGAAAAATGTACCAAATGTGACACATCCCCAGTGAAATTTTCCCGGGTAATCCTGTTGCACAAAAAATGTTCCAAGGATGGCGAGGCAAATAAGGTAATGCCCATTCCACACAGTTCCTTGGCCCGTTGGAGAATTTTAAGGAGCATCTGCTCGGCACTTAACACGGTCTTATGCAGGTATACCTGCCAATACATCAGCCGCCGCGCGATCAGGAATTTTTCGGCTGAATAAATTCCCTTTTGTTCGAGCACCAATTCATTGCCGGCAACATTCAGCATTTTGATGATCCGGTCAAAACTGATCACCCCTTCATAAACACCCGTGAAGAAGCTGTCGCGGTTCAGGTAGTCCATCCGGTCGATATCAAGCTGTCCGGATACCAACTGGTAAAGAAATTTTTTGGGATAACTGTTGTTGAAAATCGTGATCGCCAGATCGAGCCGCCCCCCAAAGGTCTGGTTCAGTTCATTCATCATGAGCATCGACAGCATTTCATGGGAAACCCCTTCCACCAGCGTATGTTCCAGCGAGTGGGAAAAAGGGCCATGGCCGATGTCGTGCAGTAAAATGGCGGCCAGTACAGCCTCCTCCTCCTCCGGGGTAATCGCGATATCTTTGTTTCGCAGCGTTTCAATTGCCAGGCCCATCAGGTGCATGGCGCCCAGCGCATGCTGGAACCGGGTATGTAAAGCGCCCGGATAAACCAGGTGGGTCATGCTGACCTGCTTGATGTAACGCAGCCGCTGAAAATACGGGTGTTGGATCAGATCAAAAATAAAAGCAGAGGGAATGGAAATGAATCCATATACCGGGTCGTTTATTATTTTTTTCTTATTCAATGCGCGTTCCAATTGCAGGATAGCCCTGATGGCTTCACCTGCCTGCAAAGATACAAGACCTGCCTGTTAATTAATGTTAAAAATCGCTGGATCAGTCAACTTTTCGTTATGTTCGTGGAAAATAGACAGGGGTAAGCAGTAACTGCTTGCCGAACGAACAGTAAAAATTAGCGAAGGATACTGAAAACGATGCAGGAAACGAATATACTCTGGGCAGATGATGAGATTGATTTGTTGAAGCCGCACATCATGCTGCTCAATGAAAAAGGCTACAGCGTGAAAACCGTAACGAACGGAAACGATGCCGTAGACGCATTCAAAAAGGGGTTTTACGACCTGGTTTTCCTGGATGAGAACATGCCCGGCCTCACCGGCCTGGAAACGCTGTTTGAGCTGAAGAACATCAATCCGGCCGTACCCATGGTACTGGTTACTAAAAATGAGGAAGAACACCTGATGGAGGAGGCGATCGGGTTTAAGATAGATGATTACCTGATTAAGCCGGTAAACCCGAAGCAGATCCTGCTTACTATCAAGAAACTGACGGAAAACAAACGGCTGGTGAGCGAAAAAACCTCCATGGCCTACCAGCAGGATTTCCGTAACCTGGGCATGATCCTCAATGACAACCTGGATTTCCGGCAATGGGAAGACGTATATAAAAAATTGGTTTACTGGGAGCTTTCCCTGGAAAAACTGGAAGACGCAGGGATGCATGAAGTACTTACGCTGCAAAAAGCAGAGGCCAACATGCAGTTTTCCAAGTTTATGGAAAAGAACTACCTCCGGTGGATTGCATCACCCGAAAACGGTCCGGTCATGTCGGATCAGCTGTTCCGTAAAAAGGTCTTTCCGGGTCTTCAGGAGGATAGGCCCACGTTCTTTTTCCTGATAGACAACCTGCGGTATGATCAATGGCGGGTGATTAACGAAGTCATCACCAATTATTTCCGTCTGGAAGAAGAGGATAGCTATTACAGCATCCTGCCAACGGCTACCCAGTATGCCCGTAATGCCATATTCAGCGGATTGATGCCGCTGGAGATGGAAAAGCGGTTTCCGGACCTCTGGCAGAATGATGAGGATGAGGGAGGCAAAAACCTGCATGAGGATAAGTTTCTGGCCGATCAGATTAAACGGCTGTACCGCAGGGAGTGCAAGCACGCGTACCATAAGATACTTACGCTTGATCAGGGGCGCGACCTCGCCGAAAACCTGAGCAACCTGATGGGAAATGATCTGAATGTGCTGGTGTATAATTTCGTGGATATGCTTTCGCATGCCCGCACGGACATGGCCATGATCCGCGAATTAGCCAATGATGAAGCAGCCTATCGTTCACTGACCCTGTCGTGGTTTGAGCATTCACCTTTGCTGGATGCCCTGAAATGGCTGTCACAGAAACAGGTTCGGGTCATCATTACCACGGATCACGGCACCATCCGGGTCAAGCATGCCAGCAAGGTAATCGGCGACCGGAACACCAACACCAACCTGCGTTATAAACAGGGGAAAAACCTGAATTATATTGCTAAGGATGTCTTCCACATCAAGAATCCGCATGACGCCATGCTGCCTAAACTGCACGTAAGCTCCAGCTTCATTTTTGCAAAAGAGGATACCTATTTTGTCTACCCGAATAATTACAACCATTTTGTCAATTATTTCAATGAGACATTCCAGCACGGCGGCATATCGCTCGAAGAGGTCATAATTCCCTACATTACGTACACCACCAAATAGCAAAAACCGTATTTTTGTCGCATGGTTATCGAAATCGCGCATTTGGGCGCCCTTTCCGATGCGGCTGCGAAGCTGCTGGACGCAGCCGGTACGCGGCGTGTATTGCTATTCTACGGTCCGATGGGCACAGGTAAAACGACCTTGATTAAAGCCATTTGCGGACAGCTGGGGGTAACCGACGCCACGGCAAGTCCTACCTTCTCCATTGTCAATGAATACACAACCCCCCGCGGGCCGGTTTACCACTTTGATTTTTACCGCATAAAATCCGAACAAGAGGCATTCGATCTGGGCTACGAGGAGTATTTTTATTCCGGCAACTATTGTTTTGTAGAGTGGCCCGAAAAAATAGCTGGCCTGTTGCCGCCCGATGCCGTTTCTGTGCGGATTGATGCGGACGCGGATGGCAAACGTACCTGCACGGTTTCCCTGGGTTAAACTACCCGGCCCAGCCCATACCGACCCACTGGCGGCGGCCCGGGCCTAAAAAATATCCTTTCCATGCAACCTTTTCCCAATTAATTGCATCTTAGCAATAAACACATCAGCATTGGAGCAAACCGTTGCATTAGATCATTTGTATGAAGGTTGTAAAGCAAACGACCCCCGAGCCCAGGAAATGCTGTATCGCAAGTTGGCCTCCGGCATGCTGGGTGTGTGTATGCGTTACGTGAGAACCACTGCCGAGGCCGAAGATGTGCTGCAGGCCGGGTTTATTAAGGTGTTTACCCAGATTGAGAGCTTTCGCGGTGAGGGGTCATTTGAAGGTTGGATCCGCCGGGTAATGATTAACACCGCAATTGAAACGTACCGGAAAAACGGCCGGTCTGTGCAGGTGATGGAGCTGTCGGAGGTAACGGACGCGCCGCAGGAAGCAGCGGTGATCGATGCACTGGCATGTGAAGACCTGCTGGCTATGATCCGGCTGTTACCGGATGGCTACCGGGCCGTATTTAACCTGTATGCCATTGAGGGATATTCGCATAAGGAGATTGCCGAACTGCTGGAGATCAGCGAGGGGGCGTCCAAATCGCAGTTATCAAGGGCCAGAAACTGGCTTAAAGAACGAATCAAGCAAATAAAAGCATATGAATCCAGATGATAATCCATTTGATCGCCATATCCGGGATAAGATGAAAAATTTTACCCCGGACGTCTCTGCCGGCCTGTGGGATAAGATTGAGGCCGGCCTGGCGCGTAAAACGCCGGATGAGGCTGCGATGCCTGTCCGGCGCCGTACCGTGTCCGTTGCCTGGCGGTGGGCCGCCGCCGCAGTGCTGCTGGTGGGCGTGCTGTCCTACTGGGCCAGCCGTCCGGTACCGGTTATTTACCTGCAGGGGAAAACAGCGGCACCAATGGCGGAAACGCATGCACAGCCCGCCGGTCCCGTCGCGGCCAGCCGTCCGGCCGGGGAAACTGCATCGGTAATGCCCGGACGTACCCGGACAGCACGGGCATTACCGCGAAAAGTACGGTCGGAGCCAATACCGGCGGCAACCGCACCGATACAGGAAGTGCTCCCTTCCGAACCGGCCGTAAAACAAACACCAGCCGTGCAGCTACCACCCGCCGCAACCCCGCCATCGCTCCGTGCCACTCCGGAGACGGGTAGTTCCGGATCGGACATTGCCGAAGTGCCCGACCTGCAGCCCCCGGTGGTGCTGGACGACACGGCAGCGGAAATGCTGGCATCCGCACCGCGCTCCAATCCGTTCGGCGTAAGCCAGCTGCTGAATTTCGTAGTGGGAACGGTAGACCGACGGGAAGAAAAAGCGGTGCTCTTTTCCAGCGATAGCGAAGGCTCCATAAAAATCGAATTTAACCTGGCACGAAACCGAAGCAGGAAATAATACGTTACTAAATCAGTCAGACATGAAATACACCAGCCTTACATTATTTTTATGCACCATCGCCCTGGCATCCGTTGCCCAGGAAGGCCAGCGTGCAGAGCGCCAGCGCCAGCGTGCGATTTCGGCCGATACGGTCATTGTGGAAGACGTGGATACCGGAGAGAAACGCAAGGTACGGATTCTGGTTCCCGGTGAAGACGAAGGCATAATCCGTGTTGGAAGCGAGGAAAAGACATATCGGCTCCAGACGGATGAACCGGAGGAAACAGCTCATGATACCCGGAACGCGCGCCCCATTTATGGTATTACCCTGTCGCGGATTGATCTCGGGCTGGTCAGGTTAGTGGATAACGGAAGCTTTACGTTGTCCGATAATAACCGGGACTTCCGGTACCGGCCCGGAAAGACGGTTAATTTCGGGTTCGACCTGTTGCAGGTGGGTTACCGCTTCAACGACCACTTCCGTATCTTTTTATCCGGTGGATTTGACTGGACCTATATCCGGTTCCGTGAGAACATCGATCTGCGGGAAAACACCACCCCGCTGGCCTGGGATATCGTCGACCGTAACGAAATCAATTATACGAAGAACCGGCTGACAGCCACCTACCTCCGGCTGCCGCTCACGTTCGAGTGGCGCAGCCGTCATTATGACGGGTTGGGCCGACTGAAATTTGCTGTCGGACCAGAGGGCGGTTTCCTGCTGAAGGGCACCCAACGCTTTAAAAGTGACGAATTTGGAAAGCAAAAATTTAAGGATGACTATAACTTAGCGCAATTCCGCTACGGCGCATTTGCCCGGGTTGGCGTAGGCCCTTTCGGCATCTATGCCAAGTATTACATTAACGATAGCTTTGAAAACAGTCCGCAGCAGGAAGGGCTGCGCAATTTCGCATTCGGGTTGATGTTTGGGTTCTGACAATGCGCCCGCCGGCAGGGACTGATAATTACCGTCGCTGGCAATCCGGTACATTTTTCGTAATTTTGTGCCGTCCCGGTACCTGCCGGGGCGGCTTTTTTATGGCTGTACCCGCTACAAATTCCCCTTCCTGTTCCCTTCCTGCTGATGTGCCGCGCGAAGGCCTGGCTTTCATCCATGGTGAAAACGTCGGCCGCTCGTTTTCGGGTAAACAACCGGTTATTGCGGTAAGCGGACTGTCTTTTCAAATCGGGGAGGGGAAAATTACGGCAATTGTTGGTGAAAGCGGGAGCGGAAAGAGTACCTTGCTGCGACTGATTTATGGCCTCTTGGAACTTCAGGAGGGCGAAATCCGCTACCGGGGAAGGAAAGTGCCCGGCCCGCAGGAAAAGCTGATTCCCGGGCATGAGGCCATGCGGATGGTCTCGCAGGGCTTTGACGACCTGAATACCTATGCCAATGTGTGGGACAATATCGCCTCACAGCTGCCGAATACGGATCTGGACGCAAAACAGGCAAAAACCGAACGTATTTTACGGCAGCTGCGCATCGCGCACCTGGATAAACAGCGCGTTGCCGACCTCAGTGGCGGAGAAAAGCAGCGGGTGGCTATCGCCCGGGCACTGGTTAATGAGCCGGAAGTATTGCTGATGGACGAGCCGTTCAACCAGGTGGACGCCTCCTTCCGGGACTCCCTGCAACGCGATATCCGTTCCATTGTGGCAGATACCGGCCTTACGGTGATCCTGGTGTCACACGATCCGGCCGAAGTACTTTCCATGGCCGATGAGTTGATCATCCTGCGTGGCGGGCGACTGGTGGCGGCGGGCAACCCATTAACACTTTACCAACAGCCCCCGGATGCCTACACCGCCCGTTTGCTGGCGCGGAGCAACGTGCTGAACCCGATCGAAGCCCTGGAGCTGGACATCCGTACCGGAACGTCGGTGGCCATCCATCCGGAGTGGCTCATCCCGGCTCCCGACCCCGCCGGAGCGTTTGAACTGCTGGAAGTGCGCTTCAAAGGGTTTTACGAGGAGCTGACGCTCGGCCGGAATGGCGTGACGCTTCAGGCAATACACCGGGACATCGGTACGTACCGGACCGGCATGCGTGTTAACCTCCGGGTCGAGCGGTATCAGCCGCTGGGATAACCGGCAAAATTCAATCCGTATCCAACAGTACCCGTGCCTGCTTTTCGATCTCCGTTTTTATCCGGAGGTCGTGAACCCCGTCAATAACGGCTGTTTCGGCATCCCTGTTTTTTGCCGACCGGTGAAAGTCCACCGCCTGCCGGTCGCGCAGCGACACATCATACGCATCCCGTGTGCTCATCAGCTTGACCAGCACGGGCAGACACTCAAAAAAGACAAAGAGTAACATGATAAAGGTGATCGCCGCATAATTGGCGGTATTCACGCTGCCGTCGGCACGGTATTTCAGGTCGCCTAACGCCGCATTCCGATCGGCAAAGCCGGCATGCTGGACCACGCTGTCCAGTCGCGCGCCCGTAAGCAGCCGCTCATCCGATAGGCCTTCCGCTTGTTTTTGTTCCCGGATAAATGTTTCCTGGTGTTGGATGCGCGTGCGTAACGAGTCCAGGTACTGTTCCTGTTTATCCAGGTCGGCCTGCCGTCTTTTGGCATATGGTCCATAACCGGTAATTCCCGAAGTCTCCGGCGTTTTATCGCCGAACGTCTCCTGGTACAGCTTCACGTGCCCGGCCTTGATGGCGGCCTCCAGCGTATCCCGTTCGCTGCGCAGGGCGGCCAGCCGCTCCAGTTCCAGGGTGTATTTGCGGTCAAACGCGAGGTTCAGCGTATCCAGCGTAGCCCGTTGCTGGTCCAGGTAATTGGTGGCCAGCTGCTGGCGGATTTCCTTATCGAATATTTTGAGTTCGAGCGGCCGTGAAATGACGATGCCAATCAGGATGGCGAGCAGTATCCGTGGGGTAGCCTGCAGCAGCTGCTTGCCTCCCGGAGCATTTTTATTAATGCTGGCAACGATGTAGCGGTCCATGTTAAAAATGGCCAGCCCCCACAGCAGTCCGAAAAACAGCGCATATAAGCCCGCAGGCCCGCTGCCACTGAATACGAAATACAGGGCATATCCACCCGATAATGCCGCAAAAAGGCCGGTGAAAAATATGGTGGCTCCGATACCGACGTATTTATGCCGTTCGGCGGGATAATGTTCCAGCGTTTCCCGGTGCGCGCCGCTGCACCACCAGAAGAAGAGGGTTACCTGTTTCATCGCATCAGGGGTTTGATCGGTTAGACCGCACGGCTGCGATATTGTTACGTTGATCCGCCGCCATAAAGCGGCTGGGTTTACGTGCTGTTCCCACGGCGGTACAGACAGGTTTACCACGTTGCCGTAGCTGCTTCGCGCTGAACCCGCCAGCAGTCCGGGGTGGGTCCAGCTATTTACGTAAAAAACTGGACTCACTCTGGACTCATTCCGGACTCACCCTGGACTCACTATGGACTCACTCCGAAGAAATGTGCCAGAAGTCTTCACCCTTTCCTATACCTGATCGCCGTGCCGTTCATTGACTTGGTTTCTATCGGATATTAGTAACTTTGGATAAACCGTGTGATACATGATGATACGCCATTTATTATTCCTTGCCGTGACATTGGGCCTTTTGCTGCCGTCTGCCGCGGCACAGTCCCTTCCTGAACAGCTGGATGCCGTGATGCGGCAGCATTATCCATCGGACCGGTTACCCGGAGGTGTGCTGGTGATCAAAGAGGGAGAAGAGCCGGTCTTCAGCCGGGGGTACGGCTCGGCCGACCTGGAAACGGGTACCGCCATAAAAGCCGATACGCATTTCCGTATGGCCTCGGTGAGCAAACAGTTTACCGCGATGGCCGTTTACCTGTTGACTGAAGCAGGGAAACTCACCATGGAAGCTCCGCTGGCGCAATTTTTTGAAGGCCTTTCCGATAGCGTGGGTGCGATCACCGTCCGGCAGCTGCTGAACCACACGTCGGGTATCTGGGATTATGAGGCATTAATTCCCGATTCACAGACCGTACAGGTACTGGATGCCGATGTGCTGCAGCTGATCAGGAGGCAGGAGCAGACTTACTTTGCACCCGGTACCCGCTTCCGGTACAGTAACACCGGTTACTGCCTGCTGTCACTCATCGTTGCGAAAGTAAGCGGCCAGCGCTATGCCGATTTTGTAAGGCAGCATATCTTTTTGCCACTGGGCATGGAGGAAGCACTGGTGTATGAACCACAGGTGGAAATCGCCAGTCGGGCATACGGTTATCACCCGGATGGGGACCGTTTTGTATTTGCCGACCAGAGCCTCACCAGTGCTGCCCAGGGCGATGGGGGCGTGTACCTGTCGGCACAGGAATACCTGCGCTGGGCCGAAGCATTGCTGGTCGACAGTTTCCCGTCATCCGCCTATCAGGATTTACTGGAAGCCGAAAAAGCACCTGTCAAAGGGAACGTGTACTATAGCATGGGTTGGTTCATTGGCCGCGAAAAAGATGGGACTACCTGCCTGTTCCATTCAGGGGAGAGTACCGGCTTCCACAACATCGTATACCTGAACCCGCGCCGCGGATTGACGATCGCGTTATTCACCAACCGTGACGACATGGAAATAGCCGGGATTTTTGAGCGGGTGGCACAGCTTATGGGAATCAACCCCCAGGTGGCGGCGACCGACGAGCCCGTGTCGCTTTTCCGCTGGCTGAATGAAGTCTATTAGATTCCCGCGGAATTAAATTGCAGGTCGTACAGGCGTTTGTAATAGCCATCGATGCGGAGTAATTCCTGGTGTGATCCCATTTCTTTCATTTCCCCTTTGTCCAGCACGATAATTTTGTCGGCTTTCTGAATGGTCGAAAGGCGGTGGGCAATCACAATGGAAGTACGCCCTTTCATCAATGTGTCGATGGCCTGCTGGATCAGGATTTCGGTTTCGGTATCTACCGCTGATGTGGCCTCGTCGAGCACCAGGATTTTCGGATCGTGCACCAGCGCCCGGATAAAGGAGATGAGCTGGGCCTGCCCCGAAGACAGGGTAGCCCCGCGTTCCTGGACCTGGTAATCGTATCCACCGGGCAGCCGCTGGATAAAATCATGTGCACCCACCTGGCGGGATGCCTGAATGATCTGTTCGCGGGTAATGTCGGGATTGTTCAGGCTGATGTTATTCGCAATGGAATCGGCAAACAGAAAAACATCCTGCAAAACGGTGGCGATGGTGCGGCGCAGGAAATTAAGCTCATATTCGCGGATATCCATGTTGTCGAGCAGAATAGCACCCTGATTCACCTCGTAAAAACGGCTCAGTATATTGATGGTGGATGATTTTCCGGCACCGGTGGCACCAACAAGTGCCAGTGTTTCTCCCGGCCGGATATGGAAATTCAGGTCTTTAAGCACCCACTTTTGCTCGTCGTAGGCGAACCATACCTTATTGAACGTGATTTCGCCACGGACGTGGGCGGGTTGCTGCCGGCCGTCATTGGCTGATTTTTCATCGGTGTCGAGTACGGCAAAGATGCGCTCGGCACTGACCATGCCCATCTGCAGCGTATTGAATTTATCGACGAGTTCCCGGATGGGGCGAAAAATCATGTTAATATACATGATGAATGCTACGATGACGCCCGGCGACAGCCGGTCGGCCAGCACTTCCCTTGAACCGTACCAGACCAAGAGCCCCAGGGCAATGGCCATGATGATTTCGATGACCGGGAAGAAAATCGAGAAATACCAGTTGGCCCGGATATGTGCATTGCGGTGTTCGGCATTGGTTGCCTTGAATTTCCGCATTTCCTGTTCCTCACGGGCAAAATACTGAATGATACTGATGCCGGAAATGTGTTCCTGGAGAAAGGTATTTAAGTTGGAAATCCACTGACGCACGTCCTGGAAAGCCGATTTCATGGCCTCTTTGAAAACGTATGTGGCGCCAATCATCAACGGCATGGGAATCAACACGATAAGTGTAAGTTTCCAGTCGCTGTAAAACATCACGCCGAGGATAACGACCAGTTGCAGCACGTCGCCGATAATCTGGAGCAGTCCTTCTGAAAAGATATTGGCAATGGTTTCCAGGTCGGAGATTGTACGGGTAATCAGCCGCCCGATCGGTGTGCGGTCAAAATATTTGAGCCGGAGCCCGGTAATGTGGTTAAATACATCAATCCGCAGGTCGCGGATGACCGATTGCCCTAGTGTATTGGTCATCAGCGTGTGAAAATAGCGGATGACCGTCTGGAGCAGCAGCAGTCCCAGCATCAGTATCAGCATCATGCGCAGCCCATCGGTGTCGTTCTGAAGGATAAACCGGTCCAGCGTATATTCAATCAGCATGGGCAGCGCCGGCGCCACGGCCGCCATAACGAGGGTGAGCACGATGGAACCGATAAAAATACCCCGATAGGGTTTTACATAGCGCATGACCCGCCGGAGGAGGTGCGCATCGTATGTTTTACCGGTAACCTGGGACTCGCTCAATTTACTTGTTCTTGGCTGTCAGCAAAAGGACAGGGTGCAAAAGTACGGATTTTTTTCACGTATCTTATTCGGGGATGTAGGGATATACGACTTCGGTGAGGTACAGGCCGTGAGCCGGTACGGAGGTGCCCGCTGCGCTGCGGTTGCGGCTGGCAACCACGGTATGCATATGTTCAGGGGGTTTTTCCTTCCGGCCGATTTCCAGGAGGGTGCCCACTATGGCGCGCACCATGTTGCGGAGGAACCGGTCGGCCGAAATATAAAAAATGAGCCTTCCGTCCGGTGTCCATTGCCATTCGGCGCGGGTGAGTTTGCAGGTAAAGGTAGCCACCTGGGTATTGGATTTGCTGAAACAGGCGAAATCGCGGTAATCCAACAGGTAGCCGGCCGCCTTGTTCATGGCGTCCACGTCGGGAATTCCGTGCACCTGCCAGGACCGGCCCTGTAAAAAGGGGTTCTTGTCGAAGTGAAGGTGATATTCATAAGATCGTTTTACCGCGTCGAACCGGGCATGGGCATCCGACGGTACGGCAATCAGCCTTTTGGCCGCGATATCCGGGGGCAGCAGCGAATTCAGGCTATGCAGCATCCGCTGCGGGTCAGGTATGTCGTTACCTGCAGCCAGGTCGAAGTGCGCATACAGCTGGCGGGCATGCACCCCCGCATCGGTACGGCCACATCCGGTGGTTGCGATCGGCTGGCGCACCACCACGCCAAGTGCGGCGTCAAGCAGTTCCTGCACGGTGCGGGCATTGGGCTGCGCCTGCCAGCCATGGTAAGCGCCTCCGTCAAAAGCAATTTCAATAAAATACCGTGTTTGCAAGGTTTTCACAGGAACAAAGGTAGGATTTAAAACAATTTTTCTAAGTTTGCCTTATCTAATCAATAATCAGGTTACGTCCTTATGATACAGCGCATACAAACTATTTGGTTGTTTCTGGCTTCTGCCACCATTTTTGCGTTATTCCTTTTTCCCTACCTGCAATATGCAGATCTTGCCGGCATGGGCCAGGCGCTGAAGGTGACGGGAAAATACCGTGGATTCGAAGGACAGGCCATCCGTGAGGAATGGTTTCTGCTGCAGACCATAGCCACCGTAGTACTGGGTATCTTTCCTTTGTACATTGTCTTTCAGTATAAACAGCGCAAGCTGCAGCTGCAGCTGATTGTGCTTGAGCTGGTGCTGATTCTCCTGTTCGGCTTTTGGCTGTATTCGTCGGCAAGTACGGCGTTGACCGAAGCCCGGCAGTTCCTTTCAGCCCGGAACATCGGCGTCGGCTTTTTCCTGCTGCCCATCGCGATGATCTTTCTGTTGATGGCCATGGGCGGGGTACGTAAGGACGAAAAACTAATCAAGTCGGCCGACCGGCTCCGGTAACACCATGGAATGAAATTGCACTCCAAACTATACCTGCTGATCCTTTGCATGGCGCCCGTTCTGGCGGCGGCACAGTCGGGGAACGCTGCGACCGACCCGGTGGATTCTACTACAGTGGTGGTGGACAGCGTGCAGTTCGATGTGGTGGACTTCCGGATCGACTCAGCTACGCACACCGCGACCGTGGAGATTACACTGACCAACCTTAAAGCCGATCCGCGCGAACTGAAAATCAACGTTTATGGTACCCAGCTGGTCGACGATCAGCGGAATGCATATTACTTTTCCACCATGGCTCTGGGACAGGTACTCATGCGGTTCACCGACCGGCAGAATTACCTGCACTACGTACTGCAGCCCCGTACAGCGGTTCCGTTAACCGTCACGGTGGAACGCATTGCGCCGGATGCCAAGCGGATAGCGGTAACGAAAGTGGTATTTGAAGACCGGGCGGAAGTGGGCCGGTTTTTGGATGTTTACCTGGGCAACTGACCTACCGGTACCGGATCTGCTGCTTATCCATCAGCCCCATCTGGTCTTTCATCAGTTTGATCTGGTCGGCCAGCAGTTTATTCTTGTCTGCTTTTTTGGCTTCCTGCAGGTATTTGGTGGCTTCCCTTTTATTGCGTTTGGCCATGGCAATACCAGCCAGACTTAATTTCGCCAGGGCAACGTTGTGTCCCATGTGCAGGCCCAGCGTCAGTGCCCGTTTGAAATATTTTTCCGACTGGAGCGGCGCTTTCTGGGATTCGAGCAGGCCAAGCAGCAGGTGGTAATAACCATGCTGTGCGCGGATGAGCTGTTTTTCATACTGGGTAATGTTTCCCAGCCACTTAGCGGCTTTTGGCATATTTTCTTTGCGCAGGTAAAATTGCGCAATAAGCATGTTCTCGTTGAAAAAAACGGTGACGAACGCGATAAGGGTAAGGAAGATACCCAATATTCCCCAGCCCCACTCGCCATAAATGAATAAGGCCACGGTACCCAGTAGCAGGAGTGAAGAGAGGATAATTCGAACAATATTTGACATGTAATCTATTTCTTTGCGTAAACCCAACAAAATAAAAATTAGGCAAATATCCGTTTATTTGGGCGCTTCTACAACCTGTTTTCTTTACATTTTGTAAAATTTATTTATTTGTACCGGCTGTTTTCAACCGGGTATTGCCAAATAAAGAATATATTGCCAACGCATATGAGCATTCACTTAGAAAGCAGCTGGAAGGCCGTACTGGAGCCGGAATTTGAAAAACCCTACATGCAGGCACTTAAAGGGTTTTTGAAATCCGAATTGCAGCAGCATGCCGTCTTTCCGCCGAACCGGCTTATTTTTAACGCATTTGAACACACCCCGTTCGATCGGGTAAAGGTGGTGATCCTGGGGCAGGACCCGTACCACAACGTCGGGCAGGCCATGGGACTATCCTTTTCGGTGCCCCGCGGCATTGAAATCCCGCCGTCCCTGCGGAATATGTATAAGGAACTGCAGACGGATATTCCGGGTTTCCGGATTCCGGACCATGGCGACCTGACGGCCTGGGCCGATCAGGGGGTACTGCTGCTCAACGCAACGTTGACGGTACGTGCACATACCGCCGGATCGCATCAGCGGAAGGGATGGGAAACGTTTACCGATAAGGCTATTGCCGAATTGTCGGCGCGTCGCGAAGGATTGGTTTTTCTGCTGTGGGGGAGGTATGCCAAGGATAAGGCGGCCTTAATCGACTACCGGAAGCACCATATCCTGACCGCCGCACACCCCTCGCCGTTATCGGCCCACAACGGCTTTTTTGGATGCGGGCATTTTTCCAGGGCCAACCAGTTTCTGGAAGCGCATGGACTGAAGCCGATCGACTGGCAGGTCTGATCAGTATTCCATGGGCACGATGGGTTCTTTCTTACTGGTCGACATGATCATCATCGTCTGGAATGTTTTCACGTAGGGGATCTTGCTTATTTTTTCCATGATGACGGCCTCGTAAGCCTTGATGTCCTTTACGTATACCTTCAGGATGAAATCGCACTGACCCGTTACGTGGTGGCATTCGGTCACCTCCTTGATGTGCTGCACGGCGGCGACAAACTCCGGAATGGCGTTATGCGTATGGAAGTCGAGGGAAACCTGGATAAATGATTTGATGCCCAGTCCGAGCTTCTCTTCGTCGACAAATGCGTGATAGCTTTTGATGTATCCCGAGTTTTCGAGTTTGCGTACCCGTTCCAGCGTGGGAGCAGGCGAGAGGCCGATGCTCGAAGCCAGCTGCAGGTTGGTGATCCGGCCGTTTTCCTGCAGCAATTTCAGGATTTTGAAATCGGTTTTATCGGGTTGGAAAGGCATAACTGTGTTTTTAATATGCTAAACAGGGCAATATACCAAATTATATTTGGCAATAATACAATTAATTTTTGAAGAATTGCTGCGCAGTCATGTAGCCCGATCCTACGGCGTCGGACGACAGGCGAATTTTTCATTATCACCGATTTGTAAAAATACCGGATCGGCGGGATGGAAACTGCAAATCTGCTTGATTTTCGCTATTTTACATGAAAAGAACAGTGCATGGATAAGGTTTATTGCGGCCAAAACCGTAACTTTGCAGGGCTAAAGCGGAGATGCCGCCAGCCGTTATGATGTTTACATTTTGTGAAGGAGCATTATGAGTACAAAAGACGATGAAATGTTAAAAGAGCTCGCGCTCGAAGAGTATAAATACGGGTTTACAACCGATATCGAGATGGATATTGCCCCGAAGGGGCTTAGTGAAGATACGGTGCGGTTAATCTCGGCTAAGAAAAATGAACCGGAATGGTTGCTGGAGTGGCGGCTTAAGGCATTGCGCCATTTCATGAAGATGGATATGCCTGCCTGGCAGAATTTCACGCTCCCGGAAATAGACTTCCAGGATATTTCCTATTACGCGGCTCCCAAAGCAAAACCCAAACTGAACAGCCTGGATGAAGTAGACCCCGAATTGCTTTCTACCTTTGAAAAGCTGGGGATTCCGCTTGATGAACAGAAAGTACTGGCCGGCGTGGTTGCCGTGGATGCGGTGTTTGACAGTGTGTCGGTGAAAACCACATTCCGTGAAAAACTGAAAGAACAGGGTGTTATCTTCTGTTCCTTTGGCGAAGCAGTACAGGAGCATCCTGAGCTGGTGAAACAATACCTTGGCAGCGTGGTGCCGCAGACGGACAATGTTTATGCGGCATTGAACTCGGCCGTATTTTCCGATGGCTCGTTTGTATATATCCCTAAGGGGGTGCGCTGCCCGATGGAGCTTTCCACCTATTTCCGAATTAATGCCGAAAATACCGGCCAGTTTGAGCGGACTTTGATCATTGCCGACGAGGGAGCCTACGTCAGCTACCTGGAGGGGTGTACGGCCCCGATGCGGGATGAAAACCAGCTGCATGCGGCAGTCGTGGAACTGATTGCGCTGAAGGATGCCGAAATCAAATATTCGACCGTGCAGAACTGGTATCCGGGCGATAAGGATGGCAAAGGCGGAATTTATAATTTCGTGACCAAGCGCGGCATATGCAAAGGCGATAACAGCAAGATCTCCTGGACCCAGGTAGAAACCGGATCGGCGATTACCTGGAAATATCCGGGCGTAATCCTGAAAGGCGATCATTCGGTCGGCGAGTTTTATTCCGTCGCCCTGACGCGTAACAAGCAACTTGCGGATACAGGTACGAAAATGATTCACCTGGGTAAGCATACCCGCAGCAAGATTGTGTCAAAGGGCATATCGGCAGGTACCAGCCACAACAGCTACCGCGGACTGGTGAAGATTGGTCCCGGTGCGGAAGGTTCCCGTAATTTTACGCAATGTGATTCGCTGCTGATCGGCGACCGCTGCGGTGCACATACATTTCCCTATATCGAAAACCGGAATAGAACCGCTACGCTCGAACACGAAGCAACTACTTCCAAGATCGGGGAGGACCAGCTGTTCTACCTTACCCAGCGGGGAATCGATCCGGAGAAAGCTGTAGGCCTGATTGTCAACGGGTATGCCAAGGAGGTGCTTAATCAGCTCCCAATGGAATTTGCTGTTGAAGCACAGAAACTGCTTGCAATTTCCCTGGAAGGCAGCGTCGGATAAGCGTCCGGACGGCTCCATTTGAATGAAATTAAACGCAAATAATTTATAGTACGCAAAATAGAATGTTAACAATCAATAATTTACACGCTGCAGTCGAAAGTCAGGAAATCCTGAAGGGCTTAAATCTGGAGGTAAAGGCGGGAGAGGTACATGCCATTATGGGACCCAACGGTTCGGGCAAGAGTACGCTCGGGAATGTGCTTGCCGGACGGGAGTCCTACGAAGTGACTGCTGGCGAGGTGTTGCTGGACGGTAAGGATTTGCTGGAGCTCTCGCCCGAAGACCGGGCGCGCGAAGGCGTATTCCTGGCCTTCCAATATCCGGTGGAGATCCCCGGAGTATCCAATATCAACTTTCTGAAGACCGCGCTGAGCGAAATCCGCGCATACAAAGGATTACCGCCGCTGGAAGCCCGGGATTTCCTGAAGATGGTAAAGGAAAAACAGCAGCTGGTTGAGTTTGATGCCAAGCTGGCTAACCGGTCGTTGAACGAAGGGTTCTCGGGTGGTGAAAAGAAACGCAATGAAATTTTCCAGCTGGCTATGCTGGAACCGAAGCTGGCCATTCTTGATGAAACCGATTCGGGACTGGATATCGATGCCCTGCGCATCGTGGCCAGCGGAGTAAATCACCTGCGTTCAAAGGATAATGCCTTCATCGTGATTACCCACTACCAGCGGCTGCTGGAATACATCGTTCCGGATTTCGTACACGTGCTGTATAAAGGACGTATTGTGCGTTCCGGCACCAAGGAACTGGCATTGGAGCTGGAAGAAAAAGGATACGACTGGATTAAAGAAACTGTTGGGGCGGAAAACGCTGTTTAATAAAATAAGACGGTATTATCGAACGCCACTAGCGAAAGAAATAATGATTACACAAGTAACGGAATCCCTATATAACCAACTCACCCGCGCATATGAGGAGGACTGCGCGGTGCAGGCACCGCATCCGCTCGGTGAACTGCGTAAGCTTGCCTTTGAGCGGTTTAAACAAACCGGTTTCCCTACGGTGAAATGGGAAGACTGGAAATATACCAATACACAACCGCTCCTTAATCAGCCATATACACTGGCCGGCGCAGACCAGCCATTGCATGCGGACCTGGCATTGGCGGCCATTCCGGGGCTGGATGCCTATCGGATTGTATTGGTAGACGGTGTTTTTAGTGAAGCGCTGTCTGATTCGGTACCGGTGGCGGGGCTAACGGTACTGCCCATGGAAAAAGCGGCGGATGAATTGGCTTTCACCAAGCATTTTGCGGAATATGCCGATAAGACGGATAACCCTTTCGTTGCGCTGAATACGGCGCTGTTTAAATCCGGGGTCTTTATTTCACTGGCGCCGAACGCGGTACTGGATAAACCGGTGCATATCATCCATGTGGCTGCAGCGGAGACCCCGTTGTTCACCCAGGTACGCAACCTGTACGTGGTTGGCCGGCATGGAGAAATGGAAATCATTGAATCGTTGGTTACGGAAGATGGTGCAGCGCAGTACCTGAACAACCACGTAAGTGAAATTGTGGTACACGAGGGCGGCAAACTGCAGCACTATGCCCTGCAGGTAGCGGGTGAATCCGGCAATTACCTCAACCACACGGAAGTATACCAGGAAAAACACAGCCTGTATAATAATTATAACTGCAGTTTCCCGGGGGCATCCTTCGTCCGGAATAACATCAATGTCCGGCTGGATGCCAGTGAAGTGGAGAGCCACCTTTATGGCATTGCATTGACGGCGGGCAACCAGTTTGTGGATAACCATACCATCGTAGACCACCTCAAGCCCCATTGCGAAAGCTACGAATGGTATAAAAACATTACGCAGGATACGTCCACGGCTGTATTCAACGGCAAGATATTTGTCCGCGAGGATGCGCAGAAAACCAATGCCTTCCAGCAAAACAACAATATGCTGATCGGTGAGCAGTCGGCGGTTTATACCAAGCCGCAGCTGGAGATTTTTGCTGACGACGTAAAATGCAGCCACGGCTGCACCATCGGCCAGTTTGACCCCGAAGCACTTTTTTACCTGAGGGCGAGGGGAATCAGCGAAGCACAGGCCCGGGTGTTACTGGTGCATGCCTTTGCTTTTGACGTGACGAGCCGCTTTGCCAACGATATGGTGCGAAAGTATGTGGAGCACCTCGTGGAAGAGGGACTTTAACCGCGCGGCGTCAGGCAACTACCCTGCAATCCGGTCGGCACAATTCATGCCGTCAATGGCGGCGGAGACAATTCCGCCGGCATATCCGGCCCCTTCACCACAGGGATACAGTCCTTTTACCTGTGGATGCTGCAGGGTTTCCTTATCCCGGGGGATACGGACCGGAGAGGATGTACGCGACTCTACACCTACTAATAAAGCCTCATTGGTATAATAACCCTTCATTTTTTTGCCGAACAGCGGAAGTGCCTTCCGCAGCGCGTCGTGTACGAAAGCGGGCAGCACTTCGGCCAGCGGTGCGCTTTTCGTACCGGGTTTATAGGAGTTTTCCGGTAATGTAGCTGACAACTTCCCCGCTACAAAATCAACCATCCGCTGGGCAGGTGCCACGAGATTGCCACCGCCTGCCTGGAAAGCACGTTGTTCAACGGCCTGCTGAAACTCAAGGAGCGCGAAAGGATTAGTCGCGGCATCGGGAACATCCCCGAAATCAACCTGCACCACGGTGCCTGAGTTGGCATGCGGGTTATTGCGCCGGGAGGGTGACCAGCCGTTGACGACCACCTCACCGGCGCCCGTAGCGCATGGCGCGATGATGCCTCCGGGGCACATGCAGAAGGAGAATACACCGCGTGAACCCACCTGTTCCACTACATTGTAATAAGCTGGCGGAAGGTGCGGTCCGCGTACGTCGCAATGGTACTGCGCCTGGTCGATTATTTCCTGCGGATGTTCGATGCGCACACCCAACGCAAATGGTTTGGCCTCCACCAGCCAGTTTTTCCGGCGGAACAACGCGAATATATCCCGGGCGGAGTGTCCCGTGGCGACGATGACGTGACGCGCCGCGAAGCGGTCGCCGGATACCAGTTCCACGCCGGCTACCTGCCCCGCCTGTTCCAGTATGTCGCAGACCTCGCTGTCGAACCGGATTTCACCGCCGTACGCCAAAATAGTTTGGCGGATGGCCTGGATGATGTGGGGCAGTTTATTGGTTCCAATGTGCGGACGCGCATCCACCAGGATGTCCGACGGGGCGCCGTGGGCAACCAGGAACTGCAGCACCTGCTGCACATCGCCCCGTTTGTTCGACCGGGTATAAAGCTTTCCATCGGAATAGGTGCCGGCTCCGCCTTCCCCGAAACAGTAGTTGGAATTGGGATTTACGATGCCCTCTTTGTTCAGCAGCGCCAGGTCCCGGCGGCGCTCCTGCACTGCTTTGCCGCGTTCCAACACGATGGGCCGCAACCCATGTGCGATGCAGCGCAGTGCAGCAAAAAGGCCGGCCGGACCCGCACCGATAATAATCACCGGCGGGGCAGCTGCAACATTGGCATATGAAAAATGGAACCTGTCAGGGACGGGCTGTTCGCCAATGAAAACGACCACCCGGATCCGGTAGACCACCTGCTTCGCACGGGCATCGATCGACCGTTTGCGTATTTTTATGGCAGTAATGTCGGAAACGGGAAGTTGAAGGACAGCGGCGGCCTGTTGGATAAGGTAACTTTCGTCCGCAATTTTATCCGGCGAAATGCCGAGTTCGATTTCTTTTTGCATGCTGGTGTGTCAGGTTTTTATCCCAAAGCGTAACAAAGGTATGGATTTTGCCGTCAAAGTAGTACATTCGTATGATTAACATATGCTAAATCAAATCAATATGAAAAGATTATTTATCCTGATGGCGGGGGTGCTTACCGCATTGTCGTTCAGCTCCTGCGGGTACAACTCACTCGTTAACCTGGAAGAAAATGTAAAGGGCAAATGGGCCCAGGTGGAAAATGCCTACCAACGGCGGGCAGACCTGATCCCGAACCTGGTAAACACGGTTAAGGGAGCTGCTAATTTTGAACAGGAAACCCTTACCCAGGTAATTGAAGCCCGGGCAAAGGCTTCATCGGTTACGGTTGATCCGGAAAACCTGACACCGGAAGCGATCCAGCAGTTTCAGCAGTCGCAGGATGCGCTGTCGCAATCTCTGGGGCGCCTGCTGGTTACGGTTGAGCGCTATCCCGAGCTGAAGGCCAACCAGAACTTCATGGAATTACAGGCACAGCTGGAAGGCACGGAAAACCGGATCAGCACGGAGCGTAGGGCCTTCAACGAAGCTACGCAGGAATATAACTCCTCTGTAAGGCGGTTTCCGAATAACATTACCGCAGGCTTATTTGGTTTCAAGCAGAAGGGATATTTTGCCGCGGAAGCGGGAGCGGAACAGGCCCCCGAGGTACAATTTTAATTGTTGACCTGAAATGGAGTTGTTTACAGCAGAGCAGCAGGAAAAGATTGTGCATGCCATCAGTGTGGCGGAGAATCACACGTCGGGGGAAATCCGCCTGGCGATAGAGCCGCGCTGCAAGGGTGAGGTGCTGGATCGCGCGGTGTGGTATTTTCGCCGGCTGGGCATGGACCGTACGGCCCTCCATAACGGGGTGCTGATTTACATGTCGGTGGACGACCATCAGTTTGCGATTATCGGTGACCATGGAATCGATAAGAAAGTGCCAGCGGATTTCTGGGAAGAAACCCGGGACCTGATGTTGCAGGCATTCCGGAAGGACGATCTGGTACGGGGACTGATCGATGGCATCAAGCATGCCGGCAAACAACTGCAGCAATTTTTCCCGCGTATGGAAGACGACATTAACGAACTGCCCAATGACGTCGTTTTCGGTAAAGGTGATGATTATGACGGCAAATAGGCAGGTGATTATGGGCAGACAGCGAAACATGTACCGATATTTTATTCTTTTCCTGATCTTGGTTACGGGCCTATACGGTACCGTGTCCGGGCAGGATTTCCCCCCGCAGCCCAACCGGCTTGTCAACGACTACACCAATACGCTGAATGCAGCACAGGTCGAGCAGCTGGAACGGAAACTGGTCGCCTTTGACGACAGTACGTCGACCCAGATTGCGGTCGTGGTGATGCAGTCGACCGGCCAGTATGATATTGCCGATTATGGTGTGCGTTTGGCACAACAATGGGGCATTGGCGGCAGGGAACACGATAATGGAATTCTGCTGTTGGTGGCACTGGGAGACCGGGCGATGACCATCCAGACGGGGTATGGCGTAGAAGGCGCTGTGCCCGATGCGATTGCCTATCGTATTATTGAGAACGAAATTAAGCCGGCTTTCCGGCAGGGCGACTACTTTACCGGCATCGACCGCGGTACGGACGCCCTGATATCCTATACCAAGGGTGAATACAGAGCGGGTCCGAAAAAATCAGCCGAAGGCAGTGGCTTCGGCGGCTTGCTTTTTTTGGTGATCGTAGTTGTGGTTATTATGGCGCTGGTAGGCCGTGGACGCGGTGGCGGCGGTGGCGGCGTAATGGATCGCCGTGGTACGTCGGACCTGCTGTGGTGGACATTGCTGAGCGGCTTGGGTCGTGGTGGCGGCGGCGGTGGCTTTGGTGGTGGTGGCGGCTTCGGCGGCGGTGGAGGTGGTTTCGGCGGCTTTGGTGGAGGAGGTTTTGGTGGTGGCGGAGCCAGCGGAAGGTGGTAATGGCAGGGACGTAACACACATGAACGCCCAAAAGCAGAAAGAAATTAATAGGATATGGATGAAACCTGCAGCGACCTGTCGCTCGAAAAGACCGGAGTAAAACAGCTTGGGCACGCTTCATTACCGATAAGAAACAAATTGTACAGATGAAAAAAGGGGTATGGATTGCGCTGGCGTGTGTTCCGCTGGGTGTGATGGCGCAGGACGAATTTACGGTGACCGGAAAAATCGGAACACGGCCGGAAAAAGTGTACTTAAGTTACCAAACGGCAACCGGTATGGCGCTGGATTCGACGACGGTATCACCCGAGGGTTTGTTCGAATTCCGGGGGAGTGTGGATGCACCGTCGCGCGCGCTGGTGGTAAGCCTTCCCGAAACGGAGGAATCGATGCCGGACCGTAAGGAAATTTACCTGGAACGGGGCATCATCCGGATCACGTCGGCTGACTCACTGACCCATGCAACGGTGAAGGGGGGACGGGTAAACCGGGATTTTACGACCTACCAGGCGCAATTGGCAGCACTGATAGCGAAGGTTACGGAAGTCAGAAGACAGTATAATTCGGCTTCCGGAGAACAGCAACAGGATTCCGCATTCCAGGCTGCGCTTTCTGCCCAGATGATGGCGATTATGGAAGAGCAGGAGGCGATTGATTTTCAATTTATCAAGAAGCATCCCAAAAGTCCTTTGAGCCTTGACCTGCTGTATGTTTATGTAGAGAAACCGGGCGGTCATGAACTGGTGGTGCCTAGTTTTAAACGGCTTTCGGCTAAGCTTAAACGTACGGAAAAAGGACAGGTTATCAAGGAATTGGTTGCTAGTATGGAACGGGTCGGTGTGGGAGCAGTAGCACCGGAATTTGCCCAACCCGATACGGCAGGGAATGAAATTGCACTTTCCTCCTTCAGGGGCAAATATGTACTGGTTGATTTCTGGGCCAGCTGGTGCCTGCCCTGCCGGCACGAAAACCCGAATGTGGTGGCTGCCTACCAGCGGTTCAAGGACCGGAATTTTACGGTATTCGGCGTATCGCTGGATCGCCCGGGCGCAAAGGAAGCCTGGTTAAAGGCTATCCATACCGACGGTCTTCAGGACTGGGCCCATGTATCGGAATTGAAATGGTGGCAAACCAACGTCGTGCAGCAATATGCCATCAAAGGCATTCCCGCGAATTTCCTGCTGGATCCCGAGGGGAAGATTATTGCCAAAGACTTACGTGGCGAAGCGTTGCATGCAAAACTGGAGGAGCTGCTAAACTAACCGCTGGCTGCCGCATTAAATCGACAGGATATCCACAATCCGGATCAGGTTTTCGTTGATGTTACTGATGTGCTTAATGGCCTTGCTGAACGGGGTAAATTCGACCTGTCCGTGAATCAGCCCGGCCATTTCTCCTTTACGGCCGTTTAACAAACCCTCTACGGCAGCCACGCCGAGACGGCTGGCCAGTACACGGTCCATACAGGTAGGGCTGCCACCGCGCTGGATATGGCCCAGTATGGATACACGGAGATCGTAGTGGGGGAAACGGGCCTTAACCCGTTCGGCCACGGCAAAACCACCGCCGGCGTCATCGCCTTCAGCTACGATAATAATACGTGAAGCCTTATTTTTACGGGTCCGGTCGAGTCGGGCCATCATGGCCTCATAATCCACCTTGATTTCCGGAATAAGCACGCACTCCGCACCAACGCTGATACCCGACCGCAGCGCAATTAAGCCGGAATCGCGGCCCATCACTTCCACAACAAATACCCGGTCGTGCGATTCGGCGGTGTCCCGGATCTTATCGACCGCTTCGATGACGGTGTTGATTGCCGTATCGTACCCGATGGTAAAATCAGTGCCTGCAAGATCGTTGTCAATGGTGCCAGGCAAACCGATGACCGGGATGTCAAACTCTTCAATGAATTTAGCGGCACCGGTAAATGTGCCGTCGCCCCCGATAGCCACAAGGGCGTCAATGCCACGGGCGCGGAGGTTATCATACGCCTGTTTCCGGCCTGCTGTCGTCCGGAATTCCTCACTCCTGGCCGTTTTTAAGATGGTTCCCCCGCGTTGGATGATGTTGGCCACCGATTTGGCGTCCATCGGAAAGATATCGTTATGCACCATGCCATCGTACCCGCGGCCGATGCCGAACATGTTCAGGTTGTAATACAGTCCCGCCCGCACCACGGCCCGTATGGCGGCATTCATGCCGGGGGCATCCCCGCCGGAGGTAAATACTGCGATGTTCTTGATGTTGCTCATGCCAATCGTTGTTATAGCGTTTAATTTGCCCCGGCGGTGCCATGGAAGGCTGCCAGGCCACTATCCAGAAAATTAATGTAATTTTCGATGTCTTCATTATAGGCCTGGGCAGGAACCAATTGATTCCCTTCCCCATCCACGATCACATAGTAAGGCTGTGCGTTGGCGCCGAAACGTGCAGCCTGAAAGTCCGACCATTTCTGGCCGACCCGCCGGATTTTTTTTCCGCTGAACTCGGAGGTATACTGCTCTTCGGGGGCCAGCTCCGTGCGGTCATCGACGTATAATGATACCAATATGAAATCTTCCTTCAGGCGTTTCAGTACCCGGGGATCGGGCCACACCGACTCTTCCATTTTCCGGCAATTCACGCAGCTCCAACCGGTAAAGTCGAGCAGTAGGGGCTTATTCACCTGTTGTGAATGGGCCAATGCCTGGTCGTAGTCGTAAAAGGCATCGATACCGTGGGGTGCGTGGAACAGGTTAGCGTATTTTTTGGCAACGCCACTGCCCGCCTGGGTTCCGCCGGTGGTATACATCGCCTGATGGAGATTGAAATCCTGCGTAGGCGACGGCGGCAGCCAGGCACTTAACGCCTTGAGCGGTGCTCCCCACATTCCCGGGATCATGTAAACAGTAAATGAAAGCACGGCGATGGCAATAAAAAGACGCGGAACGGATAGAAAGGGCATATCGCTGTCATGCGAAAACCGCAATTTACCCAGCAAGTAAAGCCCAAATAAGCCGAAGATCACGATCCATATGGCCAGGAATACTTCGCGGTCCAGTATCCCCCAATGATAGGCGAGGTCGACATTGGACAGGAATTTAAAAGCCAATGCCAATTCCAGGAAGCCCAGTGACACTTTCACGGTATTGAGCCATCCGCCTGATTTAGGCATTTCCTTGAGCCACGAAGGGAAAAAGGCAAATAGCATAAAGGGGATGGCTAATGCGATCGAGAAGCCAAGCATGCCGATCGCCGGGCCCATCAGCGCGCCCTTGGATACGGCCTCAACCAATAAATAACCGATGATAGGGCCGGTGCAGGAAAAGGATACCAGGGCCAGCGTGAATGCCATGAAGAATAAACCCAATAAGCCGCCCCGATTGGATTTCTCGTCCATTTTGTTGACAAAGCGCGAAGGCAGGGTGATCTCAAATGCACCCAGGAAAGAAACCGCGAAAATGACAATAATGACAAAGAATATCAGGTTGAACCAGGCGCTGCTGGCCGCCTCGTTGAGCGCGGATGCGCCGAAAAACAGTGTCACCAGCATGCCGAGCGCGACATAAATGACAATGATAAAGACCCCATATAACAGGGCGTTGATGATGCCCCTGGACCTTGAACCGCTCCGTTTGGTAAAAAAGGACACCGTGAGCGGTACCATCGGATAGATACAGGGCATCAGAAAGGCCGCAAAACCGCCGATAATCCCTGCGATGAAAATGCCCCAGAGCGTATCGGGTGCGCCATCTGCCGGTACTGCCGGCGATGTTACCGCAGGCGATATGCCAGTTGCCGGTGCTACCGCCGTGTCCGGTGCGGGTGCAGTATCCTGTCCGTCCGTAAACTCGACATCATCGAAACTGAGTAATGTGTCGGCCTGTCCGAATGCTGCCGGCGCGGCCAGTACGGACATGGCAATGCTTAACAGTATAAGGAGGTTGAATAAGCGTTTCATGCCGGGAGCCTGTTATTTTACTGCGATTGTAAATTCAACTTCATCCGGCGGCAGACACTGCGTGGCATTGCAGGCCATAAACTCCACGGTTCCTTTTACAGCGGTGGCCCCTTTCGTCAATTTTACTTTTTGCTGGAAAACAACTTCATTTTCAAAATAAGCCACATCCATATCAAACACCTGTTCGTGCTTGGTCTTAGGCTTAGGTTCAGCGGGCTGGCCGATCAGTGAATAAGCACCGGACGGCGTGAACGCAAAGGATGTCGGTATAGGGCCACCATCTCCCAGGTGCTGTGAATAAATGTACCAGCCCTTATTCATCGTGGCCTTCATAAAGACAACTGCTTCAGTATCGCTTATTTTTTTTGCACCGAACTGCCATTTAACGGGTTTCAGTAGCTGAGCCGTGGCACCGCTTACTGCAAATAATAGAATAACGGAAGCAAAAAGGAATTTTTTCATGATATGGGACAATATTAATCGTTTGCAAACTAATGGAACATAACGTTTGGGATGCAGCGCTGTGCATCAAGGCTGATATTGCCGGGCAACCGATACTGGAGCTGCAAAATTACGAATTAAAGATTAAAATACGAATTCCACCTCTTTAATGTCAAAGGCCGCTACATGGCCGTTAAAATCGATCATGAGCTTGCCTGTCTCGGTTACGCCGCACAACATACCCGTTACCTGTACGCCGTCAATCAGAAAGGGATGGGGCTCCCCCAACCGGTACAGCCGTTGCTTGTATTGCGCCAGCTGGGCCTCATGCCCCCCGTTTTTTAGTGCCAGGTACTCCTGTTCCAGGTAGTTGCAAAGATCGGACAATAATTCAGGGATATTGCTATCCCTATGTAAAAATTGTTTGATGGAACAGGGGCGACGGGCAGCCCCGACGGGAAAATCCGTTTGGTTAACGTTGATGCCGATACCGACGATAGCCGACTTCCATGTCTGGCCTTTGAGCATATTTTCCACTAAAATGCCGGCAATTTTTCGTCCGTCGACATAACTGTCGTTCGGCCATTTTATGCTAACAGGGTATTGCAATACAGATTCCAGCCAATGGGCGAGTGCCAGGCTAATGGCTACCGTTAAACGGAACTGGTTGCTGGGATGCAGGAACACCGGATTGAACAGCACACTAAAAGTCAGGTTTTTCCCCGCCTCGCTATGCCAGGTAGCCCCTTTCTGCCCGCGGCCCGCAACCTGCTCGACTGCCATTATTACAGTCCCTTCGACAACTGGCGTGGATTTTGACAGTTCAGCCTTGAGGTATTCGTTTGTCGAATCCACGGAGGGTAAGGTAATAACATTTTGTCCAACAAATAATCCCAAAATTGTGTTACTTTGCAATACGGTTAATATAGTGGGTAATTTTGCTCAAAACTATAACAATTTTTAATGGTAAAAAATAAAAAATCAGGCCTGTCTACCCATTTATCCGAGGTTGTTATACACGGAATGCAGGAAAAGAAGGGAAATGAAATTGCGCGGCTTGATTTGAGGAATATCCATAGTTCTCTTGCTGATTATTTCGTTATCTGCCACGCAGATTCTGCTGTTCAGGTGCATGCTTTGGCGAGGAGCGTCGAAGAGGAAGTATATAAAGTATTAAAACAGGAACCCTGGCGAAAAGAAGGGTTGGAACATGGAGAGTGGATTCTGCTGGATTTTGTAGACGTGGTGGTCCATATATTCAAAACTGAAAAACGCAAACACTTCGGCATCGAAGACCTATGGGGCGATGCTGAAACGGAGTATTATCAAAGTGCATAAGCTAAGTAAACGAAAACGATAAGGAAAGAAATGTCGAACGGAGCTGATAGAATGAAGCGAGTACCCACGAAGAAGGTTACGCCAAAGCCACCGAAATTTAATATCATGTGGCTGTGGATTGCAATGATTTTGGGCTTTTTTGCCCTTCAATATATATTTAGTGACGAACAGGCCAAGCAAATTACTTATCAGGAATTTGAGAAGAATATGCTGCAGTCGGGCGATGTAGACCGGCTGGTGGCTTATAAGCAGAACGACCTGGTATTTGTTGAGGTGTACATCAAAAAGGATCGGCTTGCCGATGCCAAATACGAAGATGTACGGCCTAATCCCAACTCCTTGCTCCTTGCACCCAGCTCGGGACCGAATTACTATTTTACCGATGGTTCCTATGATGCATTGGAGCGGAAGCTCAGTACCGCACAGGAGAGCCTGGATCCAAGCGACCGGGTATCCCTTAAACTGGAGGACCGGACAAATGCATGGACCGGATGGATTTTTTCCATCATGCTTCCCCTATTGCTGATTATTGTGTTCTGGGTTTTTATTATGCGGCGTATGGGCGGCGGCGGTGGCGGTCCCGGTGGCCAGATTTTCAATATAGGAAAATCAAAAGCCACCTTGTTTGACAAGGAATCGCAGGTGGCCATTACCTTCAACGACGTTGCCGGGCTGGAAGAAGCCAAGCAGGAAGTCATGGAAGTGGTGGACTTTCTTAAAAATCCGAAAAAATACACCAATCTCGGAGGAAAGATACCCAAAGGCGTGCTGCTGGTCGGCTCACCGGGTACCGGGAAAACGTTACTGGCAAAGGCTGTGGCCGGCGAAGCACAGGTGCCATTTTTCTCGCTGTCGGGTTCGGATTTCGTGGAGATGTTTGTCGGCGTTGGCGCATCCCGGGTGCGCGACCTTTTCCGTCAGGCAAAGGACAAGGCACCCTGTATCATTTTTATTGACGAGATCGATGCAATTGGCCGGGCACGTGGAAAAAACAGTGTCATGGGCGGAAACGATGAACGGGAAAATACACTGAACCAGTTGCTGGTGGAAATGGACGGTTTTGGTACGGATTCCGGAATCATCATTATGGCGGCCACCAACCGGCCGGATGTACTGGATTCCGCCCTGCTGCGCCCTGGACGTTTCGATCGGCAGATATCCATCGATAAGCCGGATCTTGTTGGTCGGGAGCAGATCTTTAAGGTACACCTTAAGCCGCTGAAATTGGCCGCGGAGGTGGATGCCAAGAAACTGTCAGCCCAGACACCGGGTTTTGCAGGTGCTGAAATTGCCAACGTCTGTAACGAGGCGGCGCTGATTGCGGCACGGCGGAATAAGCCGGCAATTGATATGCAGGACTTCCAGGATGCCATTGACCGGGTAATCGGTGGACTGGAGAAGAAAAATAAGATTATTTCACCTGAAGAAAAACGCATCGTTGCCTATCACGAAGCGGGACATGCGATTGCCGGATGGTTCCTTGAACATGCGGATCCATTGGTGAAGGTATCCATTGTTCCCCGTGGTGTTGCTGCGCTGGGCTATGCACAATACCTGCCTAAAGAGCAGTTCCTGTATACTACTGAACAGCTGGTGGATGGAATGTGCATGACCATGGGCGGACGGGTTGCTGAAGACATTACATTTGGCAAAATATCCACCGGAGCGCAGAACGACCTGGAACGGATTACCAAGCTGGCTTACGCGATGGTTGCCGTATACGGCATGAATCATCGGGTAGGGAACGTATCGTTCAACGATAACCAGGAAACGCAGTTCCACAAACCGTATTCGGAGAAGACAGCGCAGCTGATCGACGACGAAGTGCGGCAACTTATATCGGACATTTACGAAAAGACCAAAAAACTGTTGCTCGAAAACCAAGCCGGCCTCATCACCCTCGCGGAGAAACTGTTGGAAAAGGAAATTCTTTTCCAGTCCGATCTGGAGGAAATCCTAGGCAAGCGCCCATTTGACCACCGTACGACGTATGATGAGTTTGTGAATGGAAACCACGACGAAGCTGACCAGAGCAAGGCTGCCGAGGGTATGATCCATGAAGGCGTGGAAGATCATTCGGATACGTTCGAAAACGGGCAGCCCGATACCAGTCCTGAAGACGAAGAAATCAACCGTAAGGTGGAGTAGTCTTGCCGGTACGGTTGTTTAAACAGCACCGCTTTGCAGAAAAATACCAAGCATACCACATCGAAGGAGCTGATGCTGAAGAAGGTCCGGCAGGCGTTGCTTCAGAAGCGGGAGCATCCGTACCCCAGCTTTGAGGAAACACCCCTGTATCCGGAAGATGAAGAGTCTATCGATATCCGGTTTGCGCGGCAGTTTACAGCGGTTGCCGGGCAGTTTGTGTACTGTGAAGACGAGCTGCAGCTGATTGAGAATCTGGTGCTGCTGGCCGAAAAGGAAAAGCTGCGCAAGATGTACGCCTGGGAACCGCATATCCAGGAACTGCTTGCCCGTTATGATTTCCCTGTTTATGTTACCGACCAGGATTTCGCCGATGCGGAGGCCGGCATCACGGCCTGCGAAGCACTCGTTGCCCGTTCGGGCAGTATACTGGTGAGTAACGGAAATGCCGCCGGACGGCGATTGGGCATCTATCCCCACATACATATCGTCATTGCGTTTACTTCGCAGCTGGTATGGGACATCAAAGATGGCCTGGCACTTGTAACGCAACGATACGGCGACCGACTTCCCTCCATGATCAACTTGATTACCGGTCCCAGCCGAACAGCGGATATCGAAAAAACGCTCGTTATGGGGGCACACGGCCCAAAAAACCTCTACCTGTTTCTATTGGAAGGATAATCCGCTGCGGATACATTATGCTGTAATACTAAAAATATTAGTATATTTGTGTGATGGACACCATACAGAATACTACTTATTTTAAAGGCCGGGGTGCACAGATTAACACCCATAACAAATTCGCGGCTAATCGCTATGTGGCCGAGCACATGGAGGGACTGGACGAGGAATTCCTGGAGCATTCAGATACGCAGCTTATCGAGGAACATCCAAAGAAGATCATCAGCGTCAGTGACAGTCCGGACCTGCATATGGCTTATTCCGTTAATCCCTACCAGGGATGTGAACACGGGTGTATTTATTGCTACGCCCGCAACGCGCATGAATATTGGGGGTATAGTGCCGGACTGGATTTCGAGCGGAAGATCATCGTCAAGCGGAACGCCGCGGCCCTGTTGGAAAAGCAGTTCAACGCCAAGGGATACAAGCCGTCGGTGATCATGCTTTCCGGGAATACCGACTGTTACCAGCCGGTTGAACGCAAACTGAAAATTACCCGGTCCATTCTGGAGGTGATGCTGGATTACAGGCACCCAGTTTCCATCATCAGCAAGAATAGCCTCGTGTTGCGTGACATCGACCTGTTGGCCGAATTGGCCCGGCTACAGCTTGTTCAGGTGGCCGTGACCCTCAACTCACTGGATGAAGAACTGCGGATGAAAATGGAACCCCGGACGGTCACTGCCAAGGGACGGCTTACTGTAATGCGGAAGCTAAGCGACGCCGGGATACCGGTCATGCTCATGTGTGCGCCCATCGTCCCCGGCCTCAACAGCAACGAAATGCCGGCGGTTATTGAGGCAGCGGCTGCTCACGGTGCCCGGGCCGCCTCTTATACCATTGTCCGGCTGAACGGTGCGATTGGCGAACTGTTCGTGGACTGGGTGCACAAGGCTTATCCTGAACGCGCAGAAAAGGTGCTTCACGGTATCGCGGCCTGTCACGGCGGAAAGCTCAACGACAGCCGGTGGGGTATCCGGATGCGTGGTGAAGGCAAGGAAGCCGATAGCATCAACCAGCTGTTCCGGCTTGGCCTGAGCCGTTACATGCCCGATGCGGGTTTGCCGCCGCTCCGGCTGGATCTGTTTACGCCCCGTACTGGGCGACAGCTGGAACTTTTTTAATAGCCGGATTTTTTTGTTATTTTCGACAGCTTAAGCAGTTTTAATGGAACAATACCTGATCGGAACCCCGGTGGCCAGCATTATTTTTGCCTTTACCATCGCCACCAGCATTTACACATTTTCAAATCATCAGTTTTACGAACGGTTTATGCTGCATCCCTACACGGTAAGCAAGGGGAAACAGTTACATACCTTGCTGACCAGCGGACTGATTCACCGCGATTGGGGACACCTGCTGTTCAATATGCTGACCTTTTATTTTTTCGGTTTTTCACTGGAGGCCCTATTGGCAAACCTGAGCAGCTGGGGGCATTTGCAGTTTGCGATCATCTATGTACTTGGATTGGTGCTGAGCGACGTGGGTACGGTGTATAAAGAACGGAATAACCCTTCCTACTACAGCCTGGGTGCCTCCGGCGCAATATGCGCGGTGCTGTTCAGCTTCATCCTGTTCGATCCGAAGATGATGCTTGGGGTATTCCTGATTATTCCCATGCCTGCCTGGTTATTCGGGATCCTGTTCCTGGGCTATTGTGTCTGGGCTTCAAAGAATGCACGGGACGGCATCAATCACGATGCTCACTTTTACGGTGCTGTTTTTGGCATTGTACTTACCATACTTTTTTATCCCTGGGTTATCCAGCATTTTATCGAACAATTTGCGTAACCGCATCGTGTTTGCTTAACGCTTGTTCCCTGTCCTGACCGGCTGTGTCAGATCCCGTATTTGCCGGAAAATCATACCACATCCTATTGGAATCTTGTAATTAATAGTTACATTAGTAGTCCGTTATAACCAATTTAAAGGCCTGCCAATGCATACGTTAGCGTTTTCAGATTACCTGGTTTTTTTGACCTATTTTATTGTTGTTTCAGGATATGGCTTATGGATTTACTACCGTAAGAAGGCCAAAGCGCTGAATACAAAAGATTACTTTCTGGCTGAAGGGTCGCTCACTTGGTGGGCCATCGGCGCATCGCTGATCGCGTCCAACATTTCCGCTGAACAGTTTATCGGCATGAGTGGCGACGGGTTTAAGCTGGGGCTGGCCATCGCGGCCTATGAGTGGCTGGCGGCGGCGACCCTGCTCATCGTGGCCGTGTTCTTTATCCCTGTTTACCTCAAAAACAAGATCTATACCATGCCGCAGTTTCTCGCTCAGCGGTATAACGGAACGGTGAGTACCATTATGGCCGTGTTTTGGCTGCTTTTGTATATCGTTGTTAACCTGACTTCCATTCTTTACCTGGGTGCGCTGGCCGTTTCTTCCATTTCAGCGATCAACTTCAACGTATGCATGTACGGGATTGCCATTTTTGCAATATTCATTACCCTGGGGGGGATGAAGGTAATTGGTTATACAGATGTCTTACAGGTGCTGGTGCTGATCCTTGGTGGACTGGCCACTACTTACCTTGCCTTGGATATGGTGGCCGACCATTATCAAACGGCGGGTATATGGAAAGGGCTGGGCCTGCTGTATGAAAAAGCCCCGTCACATTTTGACATGATTTTCACCAAAGATCAGGAACACTATATCAGTTTGCCGGGACTGTCCGTATTAATAGGAGGTATGTGGATTGTCAACCTGAACTACTGGGGATGTAATCAATACATTACCCAGCGTGCGTTGGGTGCCGACCTGAAGACGGCGCGGAACGGTATTCTCTTTGCCGCGTTTCTGAAGATGCTGATGCCGGTTATTGTGGTGTTGCCCGGTATCGCGGCATGGGTGCTGTACAACGAAGGGTTCTTCCAGGCAGATATGCTGGTAAACGGCGTCGTCCGCGCCGACAAAGCTTATCCCGTATTACTCAACCTGCTCCCTGTGGGTCTTAAGGGACTGGCGTTTGCAGCACTTACTGCTGCGGTTGTCGCTTCATTGGCCGGAAAATCCAATAGCATAGCCACGATTTTCTCATTGGATATTTACAAGAAATTGTTTGATAAAGAAGCGGACGAGCGAAAACTCGTCAACATTGGAAAGATTACCATTGTATTTACCATGGTGCTGGCTGTGATCATTGCCCCGCATCTCGGTATTGAAAAGGGTGGATTTCAGTATATCCAGGAATATACGGGTTTTGTATCGCCCGGTATCTTTGCCATGTTTATTCTTGGGTTCTTCTGGCGGAAGACAACCTCCAATGCGGCACTTTTTGCTACGATAGGTGGCTTTGCCCTATCGGTGGTCCTGAAGTTTATCCCGGACTGGGTAAACCTGGACTTCTTGTATCCTTATGGTTTTGCGGTACCCAACGGGTCCGGTGTTTATGAAATTCCGTTTATTGACCGGATGGGGATTGTCTTTGTGTTCTGCGTGATTGGTATGTACCTGATCAGTGTGTGGGAAAACAGACGGGGTGTTGTGCCGAATGGACTTCAGGTAGACCGGAGTATGTTTAAGGTACACCCGGCCTTTCTCGCCGGTTCATTGATCATCGCCGGATTGCTGGTTGCCATTTATACCATTTTCTGGTAATTGTTAATTTGCCCAGTTCTCCCGGTCGAGGCTGCGCAGCTGGATGGCTTCAGCCAGGTGTTCGGTCGCTATTCCATCACTTCCGGCCATGTCGGCAATGGTGCGTGATACTTTCAGTATGCGATCGTATGCTCTCGCCGACAGCCCCAGCCGTTCCATAGCTGTTTTCAGTAACGCCTGCCCGGCCTTGTCAATCGAGCAGATGTCACGTACCAGCCGCGGGCCCATCTGGGCATTGCAATGGATATGGGGATAGGCACTGAACCGCCGTGTCTGTATTTTCCGTGCACATACAACCCGCTCGCGTATCGTTGCGCTTTTTTCCGTCTTTTGCGGCGTGGTCAATGCATTGAAATCAACTGGGGTTACTTCAATATGGAGATCAATACGGTCCATTAAAGGGCCGGATATCCGGCCCAGGTATTTCTGCACTATCCCGGGATGGCATACGCACGTTTTTTCGGGGTGGTTATGAAATCCGCAGGGACAGGGATTCATCGCCGCGATCAACATGAAACTTGCCGGATACACTACCGCAAAGCGGGCGCGGGATATCGTGATCTGACGCGACTCCAGCGGCTGGCGCAGCACCTCCAGTACGGCCCGTCTGAATTCGGGTAATTCATCCAGAAAAAGCACGCCGTTGTGCGATAACGAAATTTCCCCAGGCTGCGGATTGGCACCGCCGCCTACCAGCGCAACGTCACTGATGGTGTGATGCGGCGAACGGAATGGCCTAACGGTCATCAGCGCTGCAGTGTTGGTAAGTTTACCCGAGACCGAATGTATTTTCGTGGTCTCCAGCGCTTCTTCAAAACTTAACGGGGGTAATATAGTGGGCAGTCGTTTGGCAAGCATTGTTTTTCCTGATCCGGGTGGACCAATCAGCACGGCATTATGCCCACCGGCAGCGGCAATTTCCAATGCCCGTTTGATGTGCTCCTGGCCTCGGACATCGGCAAAGTCATTGTCGTAATGATCTGCTTTTTCCAGAAAAAGGGAGTCGTTATCCACGGATAGCGGGCCGGGCCGGCTGGCACCGGCGATGAAGTCGGCTACTGCTTTTATATTTTTCATGCCATACACCTCCAAGCCGCTGACGACGGCGGCTTCACGGGCATTAGCCTCCGGTAGCAGTATACCCTTGAACCCGTCCTGCCGGGCCTGAATAGCAATGGGTAACGCCCCCCTTATTGGTTGTATGGTGCCGTCAAGCGACAGCTCACCCAATATGAGGAATGACGCCAATGTATCGGAAACAAGCTGGCCGGAAGCAGCCAGTATACCGATGGCAATGGCTAGGTCGTACGCAGATCCTTCCTTGCGGATATCGGCAGGGGCGAGGTTAATGACAATCTTTTGCCTTGGCATCCGGAACCCGGATGCAGTTAACGCACTTTCAATCCTGCGTAGACTTTCCTTAACGGCGTTGTCGGGTAGTCCGACGATATAATATTTAATTCCCGCGGAAATATGGACTTCCACGGAAACCGTAGTGGCCTCAATGCCCTGTACGGCACTCCCATAAGTTTTGATAAGCATAGGTTTAGCTGATATTTTCCCTAAAGCTAAGGAAAAAAGACTAAAAGAAAAAGACGGGGAAAATGAAACGGGGCTGTACGCCGCCTAGCTTAGTTTTGGTGCTGTTTCTCTTCGTATTGCTGCAGGGGTCCTTCTGTCATTTCACGCGCGTGGTCACGCAACTGATAGATTTTTTCGTTATCTACTTCGTCAGCTGCCTGCGCCTGGGACTGCATAATGGCCTGCCGTACATCATATAACCAGAGCATGGTATTCAGGAGTAGTGCCATGAGCCCAATAAACAACAGCAACTCAATGGTACCAATATGCTGGAAAGATAATGCAAAGCCGATAATCAGCAGATTGAAACCCGAAAGTACCAGTGTGGCCTGCGTATGATTCATGCCGGTGTCCAGCAGCCGGTGATGCAGGTGATTGCGGTCGGCTATAAACGGCGACTTACCCTGGGACAGACGGATCACGACCACCCGCAAGGTGTCAAATATCGGAATGATGAGGATAGCGATGGCTACCGCCGGCACCGACTGTACAAATGAACCGGTCAGCCCGGCATCCTGCGCTTTGTTCAGCTCAATAAACTGAATCGCCAACACAGAGATGATAAACCCAATGGTATAGGCACCGGCATCCCCCATAAAAATACGGGCCCGGCCAGCGTTGTAGCGTAAAAACCCTAAAATAGAACCTGCCATGCTTATCGCAAGCAGCGCCAGGCCGTGCTCTTCCATCCGGAAAAAAACGTAACCGAACGTCAGGCTCACAATCACGCTTACGCTGCCCAGCAACCCATTGATACCATCGATGAGGTTAAATGCATTAATGATAAATACGATGAGCAGACTGGAAAACAGGTAACTGATTACGGGATGAATATCCTGGATGCCAAATACCCCGTAGAAGCTTGTCAGCCGGATATCGGCAAAATAGACAACAATCAGCGCGGTAATGGATTGGGCAAGGAATTTTTTATAGGGATTCAATGCAGCAAGGTCGTCTTTCAAGCCCACCAAAAAAATGAGCAGACCCGATGCAAAAATGTAATTGGCATAAGGTAAGAGGTTGCCGGAGATGCATAGGCAGGCGGTAAAAGCGAAAGACGTCAATACGGCAATTCCTCCCAGATTTGGCGTACGATACTTGTGTATTTTTCGCTCCTCAAGTGCCGGATCATCAAACAGGCGCTTCTGATACGCCAGTTTGATCATCGAAGGAACTGCATACAACGTGATCACGCACGAAAACAAAAAAGAAAAAATGACCAAGTAAATGTCTATCATATAAAAGGGTGTAATCGTACGGTTTTACGCCACAAAGATAAGGTAAATAACAATGCCCGCATCTTTGGACTTTTAAATTATTTCTCTTCTGTAATATTGTCAGTACGCAATATTTATGCCACGAATGATAAATGCATCAGGCACATAGGCAAATGCGGATACGGGCCGATGTTTTTCGTTTTTTGGCAAACGATTTGCTTATTTGTTTGTATATTTAGCAAGGAGCTGTCTTAAAAGCCATACGCCGTCCGTCAGCTAGCCAGGTGTTAACCGACGCGGTGCTTAGGTAAAGGGACATGCTGGATCAAACATAAAAAAACGACTTGTATTCAATTCAAAACACAATAAAGTTATGAGTGATAACACGAAAGTAGTAGCAGCATTGCTGGCCGGATTAGCTGCAGGAGCAGCGCTAGGGATTTTGTTTGCACCTGACAAGGGATCTGAAACACGTGACAAGCTGAATGATTCATTAAAAGATCTCGGTGATGCATTGAAGGAACGCAGTGCGGAACAAATGGATCACCTGAATGATTTTAAAGAAAAGATGCTGGCGATGGTGAAAACCAAGTTGAGCAAAAATGCGCATACCGTTGAGGAAGCGCTGGAAGAGCACGCCTGAATATAGAAAAGGGCTCGGCCCTATGCCACGAGTGGCGCAGGCAGCGATGGTTTCCTTCGGGACTGTTCCATGGGTGTGCTATGCGGGTTAAGTAACGCATAGCAACTCACATCATCTGAATCAGTAATACCTTGACCCAAGCAAATGGAGGATAAAAAGTTTTCGATTAAGGGTGTATTTCAAAAGAGCAAGGAATACATTGATACGCGGTTTAAGCTGGCCAAGCTTCGGCTGGTGGAGCGTTCTTCGCGGCTTATCGCCAGCTTACTCGTCGACGGTATTAAAGCAGTTTTTGCCATCTTCGTCATTTTCTTTCTGAGTTTGGCGCTTGGTTTCTACCTGAGTGAGCTGCTGGGCAGCTCCTCATTGGGATTTTTGGCCACCGGTGGTATTTTCGTACTGCTCATTATATTGGTCTCACTCGTTGAAAACCGCTTGGAGCGCTTATTTATGAACCTCTCCATTAAGCGTTTTCTGCAGAAATGGAATGATGAAATAACCGAAGACGATGAGCAAGGAAAGCAAAATTAAGGACCTGGCGGATCTGCGGCTGGAAATCGACCGGCTTAAAGTACTAACCCGGGAGCAGGAAAGCTATCTGAACGATCAATACATACTATTCAACGAGAAGATTGAAGCCCCTGTCCGGTTTGTTAAGTCGGCCATCTCCTGGGTACCGGGGGTTGATCTGGCCAAAAGTGTCTTTGCGAAACGCAAGGGCGACGAAGACTGGATTACCAGGGTGCTCCGGATTGGTTTCCCGGTAGTCCTTAACCGCTTTTTCCTGCGCAGGGCAGGATTCATTAAACGGGCATTGGTTACGCTGCTTTCCCAGCAGGCGGCAAGTGTGTTAAACCGGGATACGCTGGCGGGGGTAATCGACAAGGTAACGCATTTTATCCAACCGGCGAAACGAAAAAAAGGTAAGGCCAGGCACTCTGATTACGGAATTCCACCCGACAGCGAGACCTACTGAGCATCAAACCGTTTCAGGAAATCACCGTAAGCCAGCTCGATGCCGGCTTTCAGGTCAACCGTATGATACCATCCGAGTTCGTGCAATTTACTCACATCCATTAATTTGCGGGGCGTCCCGTCCGGCTTGGACGTGTCAAACAGCAGGTCGCCCGAATACCCTACAATGTCCTGTATCATATGTGCCAGTTCCCGGATACTGATGTCGGCACCTGTCCCGATATTGATCAATTCCGGACTATCATAACGTTCCATCAAAAACACACAAGCATCTGCCAGGTCGTCCGAAAACAGGAATTCCCGTTTTGGCGTTCCGGTACCCCAGATGGTCACGCTGGGTTGATGGCTGCGCTTAGCTTCGTGGAAGCGCCGGATCAGTGCGGGTAGCACATGCGCGTTTTCGGGATGGTAATTATCCTGATAGCCATACAGGTTTGTAGGCATCACCGATATAAAATTACAGCCATACTGATCGTGGTAGGCCTGGCAGAGCTTAATGCCGGCAATTTTGGCAATGGCATACGGCTCATTGGTGGGCTCCAGTAACCCGGTCAACAGGTACTCTTCCCGGATTGGCTGGGGAGCGAACTTGGGATAGATACAGCTGGAACCCAGAAACAGTAATTTTTTGACACCATGGACATACGATTCATGGATGACATTATTCTGAATTGCCAGGTTTTCATAGAGGAAATCAGCCCGGTAGGTATTATTTGCCCATATGCCACCCACTTTGGCCGCTGCAAGGAATACGTAATCCGGTTTTTCCGTGGCAAAGAACCCGGCCACTGCCTGCTGATCGCGTAAATCCAGTTCCGCAGAGGTGCGCAGTACGAAATTGCGGAACCCCATTCCGCTTAACTTCCGGTGGATAGCCGAGCCCACCATACCCCGATGGCCCGCGATGTATATTTTAGCCTCTTTTTCCACAAATACCCTTTTGATACAAAAATAGCCAATTTGTTCGGTATACACGACCCGAAAAAGCGCGCACGGCGACGTCGGCGGGAAAACTTTTTTTAGCCGGAATATAAGCCTATTTTTGCGCCATATTTATGGGAAAGGACAAATTACGCAAGTTTGCAGAAATTAATTCGTTTAGCAATGTCTTTCAGCTGGACGAAGGCAGGGAATTAAAGGGCCGGTGGGCATCCGGTTATTTTGGCAATGCAAACCCCCTGGTACTCGAACTGGCCTGTGGCAAGGGCGAGTATACGGTGAATATGGCAAAGCTGTTCCCGGAGAAAAACTTCATCGGCGTTGATTACAAAGGCAACCGTATCTGGCGTGGTGCGAAAACGGCGCTGGAAGAACACATTCCCAATGTCGCGTTTCTCCGTATTCAGATCGAAACACTGCTCGACTATTTCGATCGCGGGGAGGTGCACGAAATCTGGATCACGTTCCCCGATCCACAGCCGCAGCAAAGCAGGGAAAAAAAGCGACTAACGGCCCCGTCTTTTCTGGCCCGGTACCAGCAGGTACTCCGTCCAGGCGCAAACATGCACCTTAAAACAGACAATGATGGGTTGCATGCATATACGCTGGAAAAATTAACGGAGCTCGGACTGGAGCCACTGGTGCAAACGACGGACCTTTACCGTTCCGATTTCGTGGATGAGGTGCTTGCCATCAAAACCTATTATGAAAGGAAATACCTCGTCAGCGACAAAAACATCAATTACCTGAAATGGCGTTTTGCTGGTGGCAACGAAGTCACTTCTTCAGAAACGCAAAAAACACAGCCAGTATAATAAGCGCAAAGGCGACCGCATGGTTCCATGCGATCCGTTCCGTTTTGAATAACAGCAGGGCAAATAGCAGAAAAATCCCAATGGAAAGCGCCTCCTGCACGATTTTGAGCTGCATGAGACTAAATGGCCCGCCGTTTCCGCGGAAGCCCAGTCGGTTGGCAGGCACCTGAAAAGAATATTCCACCAGCGCAATGGCCCAGCTGATGAGAATAATCGCGAAGAGCCCAAGGCTTTTACCCCACTCCATGTCCTTAAAACGCAGGTGGCCATACCAGGCCAATGTCATAAACACGTTTGATGCACATAGCATCAGAATGACCGTGAGCGCGCGCATTGTATGTCGTGGTGGTTAAAGCGATGAAGACGGCATTGCCTGCTGTTGTTTGCGCTTGCTGAGCTTCTCCGTATTGACCGGCTGCGGCAGTTTTACATAATATCCCGTACCATCATAAGGGCGCTTTCTGGGATGCGTTGTACAGGTATCTGAACAGCAGCCTTCCATGCTCCACCCGCAGGCTTCGCATTGGGTGAAGTGCTCGTTGCATTCCGGGTTGGCGCAGTTAATCATCCGGTCGGTCTGCGCGCCGCAGTTCAGGCATTGTGAAATAACCTTTGGGTTAACGTGGTTCACGTCCACGGTTACCCGGTTATCAAAAACATAGCATTTACCGTCAAAGTCTTTCCCGCCGGCTTCCTTGCCATATTTGATAATGCCGCCATGCAGCTGGTACACGTCCTTAAACCCCTCCTTCAGGAGCAGTGCGGAGGCCTTTTCACATTTGATTCCGCCGGTGCAGTAGGTCAGGATTTTTTTATCCCGGTACTGCGCAAGCTCATTGATCTTTTGGGGGAATTCACGGAAGTTTTCGATATCGAGTGTTACGGCATTCTTAAACCGGCCGACCTGGTGTTCATAGTTGGAGCGTACATCCAGCACAATCACGTCATCACGGTCTTTCATCTCCATAAATTCGGCAGGCTCCAGGTGTTTGCCTGTTTCCGTATTCGGGTCAATGACTTTCGGGTCGCGTAGTCCGGAATGCACAATCTCCGGTTTGTAACGACAGTGCATTTTGATGAATGACGGCTGGTCAACCTCGTCAATCTTGAAGTCTGTATGTGCGAACCGCTCGTCGGCATGTAGCGCATCCATGTAAGTCCGGCACGCTTCCGGAGTACCGGAGACCGTACCATTTAGTCCTTCATCGGCAACGATAATCCGGCCGACCAGATTGAGGGACTGACAGAATAAAAGGTGATCCGCGGCAAACTGTTCCGCGTGGGTAATCGGGCTGTAGCAATAGTACAGCAGGGTCTGGTATTTTTTCATCAGTTCATTGATACCGCTGCAAACGGCGTTTAATGTTTAATCGGGTACAAAAATACGGAATATCAAGAAAAATACACAATCAACTAAAATCCGGATCGAAAGTGCTTCCGTCCGGCCAATGGCAGTGCAGTCCGGGGAATTCCGACTGTTTTTCACGGCCGTACAGCGCGATTACCTAGCCAACAGCAACCTGGCCTGGGAGCCCCAGCCGCCTATAAAGACATCCGGCAGCCCATCACCATTCAGATCGCCGACGGCAATCCCCCAGCTTCTTCCCACGGTAGTTTCGGGGATTACTTCGCCGGTTACATCGGTGAAATTTCCCTTGCCGTCGTTACGGTAGGCGTGTACCTGCATGGCTTCGAACGGTGGAATTTTCATCGCACTCAGCAACAGGTCTGGATGTCCGTCCCGGTCAATATCAAAAGGTGCAGCCGCGTAAGTGGAAAAGGTATTATTGGGCAGCTGCGATTCGGTTACATCAGTGAAACGGGCATTGCCGTCATTAAGGAGCAACCGTGTACGCGGATCCTTGTCCCGTTCTCCGCCATTGCTGGTCAGGTTGGCAAATACAATATCCAGGTCGCCATCATTATCGACATCAAAAACGAGCACCTCACGGGTGTGCAGAGGTGTGGGTAAGTCCAGCTGATCCGCATGCTCGGTGAAACGGCCCTGGCCATCGTTGAGCAGCAGCCGGTTGGGAGGCACTTCATTGCCGATCACCATATCCAGGTCGCCGTCACCGTCCAGGTCGGCCAGTTTAATGCTTTGGGTCTGGTCTTCCACCGCAGGAAGGTGCGTTTTCGTCCGGTCAATGAAATAACCCGGCCGGTCCGGATCGTTGATCCAGAGGAAATTCTGGGCAGCCGCCCCTGAATTCCCAACAACAATATCGGGCAGGCCATCACCATCCACATCGCCCACATCCAGTCCATTTCCTTCGCTTTTGGCAGGCAACCTGTCGCTTACATCCCGGAAGGTGCCGTCGCTATTACCCAGGTAGTATTCGTGGTTCTGGTCATCCTCCGCAACGAAGATGCAATCGAGGATACCGTCGTTATCCATGTCCGCGATCCGGATATGCTCCATATCGTGAGACACCTCGGTGAAAGCTCCCTTTTTCCAAGTCAGCACCCCATTTCCGTCGTTTATATACAGGCGGTTGGGTGCGGCCTCCAATGCCAGTATTACGTCCAGGTCGCCATCGTTATCCACGTCGGCCAATGCAGCATCCAATGCATGGGCGTCCGGATCGGCAGGCACATGGGTAGCGGTTACGTCGCGGAAGTAAGCGGTTTCATCGGACTGTGCAACGGCGCAACCGTAGAGGGAGGTCGTGGCGGCGGCAATGATAAACATGCATTTTGCGGTTGTCTGGCGGAGATGAATTGTCTTCATGGTTGTTGAGATTGGTGCGTTTCCGTTATTACGCAAAAGTAAATAATTTTATACTTATCCCTTTTTATTACCTTTGGTATATAAACCCAAATGCATTTAGCTGATAAACCATGGATGAAACCGTAACGAACACCGCCTGGATTCAACAGGATGGCGGCATATTTGGATTATTAATGGTGATACTTGCCATTATCTTTTATACCGCTAACAGTAACCACCCGGGGTTAAAAAAGTTTTATTCGATCCTGCCCCCCCTGTTGCTTTGCTATTTTGTCCCCGGTCTGTTCAACTCGTTCGGGGTGATATCCGGTAGCGATTCGCAGCTATATGACATGAGCTCGAACTACCTACTGCCGGCATGTCTCGTATTGTTTACACTGAATATGAATTTCCGGGAAATCTGGAAGCTCCGCAAAAAAATGGGCCTGCTTTTTTTCGCCGGTATGATCGGCATTATCCTGGGTGGTCCGCTTGCTGTCTGGATCTTTTCGCTGTTTGCCCCCCAGGTTGTAGGTGGCGAAGTATGGAAAGGTTTGGCTACCCTGGCCGGCTCGTGGATCGGGGGCGGGGCCAACCAGGCCGCCCTGTTCCGTATTTTTGAACCGCCTCCTGAAATTTTTGCAGCCGTCGTGGCGGTGGATGTATTTGTGGCGTACGGATGGATGGCGCTGATACTCTACGGCGCCGATAAACATAAACAGCTCGATCGTTATTTTAAAGTAGAAGGCAATGAAGTAGAAGAGCTGACCGCGCGAATGGAAACCCTGCGGGGGACGGAAGACAAAACTCCCGAGGTCAAGGATTACATTATCATGCTGGGGGTGGCCTTTGGTGTGACAGGGATTTCGCACCTGTTGTCGGGACCGATCGCGAGTTACATTGCTGAAAATGCACCGCAACTCGACCGGTTCAGCCTAACGTCCAGTTTTTTCTGGCTTATTTTTCTTGCAACACTAATGGGTATTGGGCTTTCATTTACCAAAGCCCGCCGGCTGGAGCAGGTCGGGGCCTCCCGTTTGGCTACCGTCTTTCTCTACGTGTTGGTTGCCACGATCGGCATGCAGATCAACATTTTCGCTGTATTGGACAATCCGGGGCTCTTCTTGGTCGGTGTCACCTGGCTGCTGTTCCATGTGGCCATCATGGTAGTCGTGGCAAAGCTTATCCGTGCACCGTTCTTTTTCTTTGCGGTAGGCAGCATGAGCAATATCGGGGGTGTTGCTTCGGCATCTGTTGCCGCGGGGGCATTTCATCCGGCACTGGTACCCATAGGTGTACTGATGGCCGTGCTGGGGTATGCCGTTGGAACATACGGCGGTTACCTGTCGGCCATTCTTATGCAATGGATTGCCCCGTAATTTACTGCTTATTGGAATCCACCACCAGCCGGTTGTTGCGGTTGGCTACTTCCCAGGCCGTGTAGAAGGCTAATTTCGCCCGTTTCGTCAGCATCTCGAAATTGATCTTATCAGGTGTATCCGCCGGTGTATGATAATCGGGATGCAGTCCGCTGAAATAGAAAATCACCGGAATGCCGTACTTGGCAAAATTATACTGATCCGAGCGATAGTAGATCCGCATGGGATCCCGGGGATCGTTGTACATGTAATCCAGCTCCATTTGCGTGTAAGTCGCATTGGCCTTTTCATTGATGGCATGAAGCTCGGAGCTCAGCTTGTCGGCCCCGATAACATGAACATAGTTATGATTCCCCTGAAGGTGTTTATCGTCTATGCGGCCGATCATGTCCATGTTGAGGTTAACGACTGTATTTTCCAATGGGAAAACCGGGTGCTGTCCGTAGTAATTGGATCCGAGCAGCCCTTTTTCTTCGGCGGTAAACCCAATAAAGAGGATGCTGCGGCGCGGTCCGTGTCCTTCCGCTTTTGCCTTGGCAAAAGCGCGGGCCACTTCCAATACGCCCGTCGTGCCTGATGCATTGTCGTCGGCACCAAAAAAGATCTCGCCGTCCTGGTTGCCCTCGTGGTCGTAATGCGCGGAGATCACCAGTAACTCATTCTTCAGGTCCGTCCCTTCGAGGTAGCCCAATACATTATTAGATGTGAAAGGTTCGGAGGACGACCCGAACGTGGCACTGAAATCAGTTACCGCGAAGGTGGCAGACTGGCTTTTTTTCCTGCGTGTAATTTTTTTGGTTAACGTACCCAGGGTGGTACGGGCCTGCTGCAATAAAGCATCCGCCATTTCCGGGCTGATGTTGGCCACCGCAGTTGTGGCCGCGTTTTGCTGCGTGCGGTCTTCTGCCAGCGTAATGCGCGGCCGGGTGGTCTGTCCCCCCATACGCGCCAACGCCTCGGCGAGCCCATTGGATACCGCCAATACCAGTTTAGGTTGCTTCGAGAGCACGTTCTGGAGTCTTTTGGTACGGGAGGTAGCCCATTCGGAAGGTGCGTCAGTACCCGTGATGAGGGAACGGCCACGCGCATCCATCGGTTCGCCGTCATTGATGACCAGCACCACCTTACCTGCAATATCCACGCCGTTAAGGTCGTCATACTTCGCATCGCTGATGCCGTAGCCAATAAATACAATCTCCCGGGTGTTGACAGTCGTTTCAGGTCCGGGCGCAATCAGGTAAAAATCCTTACCATTGGTAAATTCGGTTCCGTTGATCCGTAATTCGCCCTTAGCCACATTCCTGGTTAACTCAACAGGCTGGTAGTACGAGCCGGATACCGGTCCGGTGAGTCCGAGTTTACGGAATTCTTCCGCTAGGTAAGCGGCCGCTTTCTCGCCACCCTCCTCGCCTGTACCGCGGCCTTCAAAAGCGGCCGAAGCGAGCGTGGTAAGGTGTGCTTTCGCTGTTTCCGGGGTAATCTCGGCAGCGTATTGCTGTACCGGATCCTGCGCCATAATGCATCCGTAACACGCAGGAATGAGGAAAAGTAAAGGCAGTAAGCTTTTCATGTATTGACAGTATTTTGTTGGGTATCGCGTTTATGCTCAGCACGATATTTTCCGGACGCGGTTGTTATGCCGGCCACCTTCAAAATCGGTGCTCAGAAACAGGTCAACGATGGCTTTTGCCAATTCGATGTCGATAAACCGGGCCGGAATACATACGATATTGGCATCGTTGTGCTGGCGTGCCAGTGCAGCGAGCTCTTCCTGCCAGCAGATTGCCGCCCGGATGCCCTGGTGTTTATTGGCCGTAATGGCCACACCATTTGCGCTGCCGCAAATCAGCACACCCAGTTCGGACGCCCCGGTTTCCACCGCGGTTGCCACCGGGTGGGCAAAGTCGGGATAATCTACCGAATCCGCACTGGCTGTACCAAAATCCCTGACTGTATATCCGGCTTTTTCCAAGTGCTGTACCAATTGGGCCTTGTAATCAAAACCCGCATGGTCGCCACCGATAGCCACGGTTTTCACTTTTGTCATCGTTGAAGGATTAATTGTCTTCACCCCGGTAAAAATCGAGGTCTTGTTTCATTTTACGTTTATGCACGCGGGTCGCCACAACAATACTCAGTTCATAGAGTAAAAACATCGGGAAACTCACGGTCAGCATGGTGATAATATCCGGGGTAGGGGTAATCATTGCGGCAATCAGCAGGATAAGTACCACGGCATACCGCCGGGATGCGCGCATGAACTGCGGAGTAAGTATACCAATTTTCGACAGGATAAAGACGATGATCGGCAATTCGAACACAATGCCACAGCCCAGTGTCAATGTAGCCACAAACGACAGGTAATTGTCAATCGTAATGGTGTTGGAAATGTCATCGCTGATGGAGAAGTTGGCGAGGAAATTAACCGCCAGCGGTACAACGACATAATACCCGAACAGTACACCGATGACAAACAGCAGGGTTGCGTAAAACACGAAACCACTGGCAGACTTGCGTTCAACGTCGGTGAGGGCAGGTTTCACAAACAGCCATACCTCATACAGCAGGTAGGGAAAACCAAGTACCAGCGCTATAATCAGCGAGGAGTTGATCTGCATGATAAACTGTCCGGCCATCTGGGTATTGATGATCGTGCCCGGCACTTCCGTAACGCAAAATCCGGGCGTATTAAACACCTCGGCAATTTTACACATCATCCGGTACGTCCAGAAATCACCGCTTTTCGGTCCCATGATGATATCGTCGAAGATAAAATCATAAAATGCAAAAGCGAGGATCATGAAGACCATGACAGCGATGGCCGAGCGGACCAGGTGCCAGCGCAATACTTCCAGGTGGTCAAAAAAAGACATTTCAGCTTCCAGGTTCTTGCCCTTCTGCTTAATGGTATCGATCAGGTTTTTTCCAGACAATTTACTCATGATAACGTATTAGCCCGCCTTTTTCCGGATACATCCGGTATTATTCACTTAAATCAAAGGTCTCCATAAATTTGGTGGTGAAATTGCCGGCTCTGAAATTCGGGTCGCGCATCAACCGCAGGTGCAGCGGAATCGTGGTTTCCACCCCTTCGATGATAAATTCGCTCAGTGCCCGTTCCATCGTGCTTATCGCCTCCTCGCGGGTTTGTGCCACACAGATCAGTTTGGCAATCATGGAATCGTAATTAGGCGGAATCACGTATCCGGAATACGCGTGGGTATCCAGGCGTACACCATGACCGCCGGGCGAATGGAAGTTGGTGATTTTTCCGGGCGATGGCCGGAAATTGTTAAACGGATCCTCGGCGTTGATGCGGCATTCGATGGCGTGCATGGTGGGCTCGTAGTTGGTACCCGAGATGGGAATGCCCGCCGCCACCTTGATCTGTTCCTTAATCAGGTCGAAATTAATTACCTCCTCCGTAACCGGGTGTTCCACCTGGATACGGGTATTCATTTCCATGAAATAGAAATTGCGGTGTTTGTCTACCAGAAATTCGATCGTGCCCGCACCTTCGTAATTGACGGCCTTAGCCCCTTTAATAGCGGCTTCGCCCATCGCTTTGCGCAGTTCAGGTGTGATAAAGGGCGAAGGCGCCTCTTCAATCAGTTTCTGGTGTCGCCGCTGGATGGAGCAGTCGCGTTCCGACAGGTGACATACGGTTCCGTACTGGTCGCCCACCACCTGTATTTCGATATGCCGGGGGTCTTCAACGAATTTTTCCAGGTAAATTCCGTCGTTGCCGAAAGCGGCGCCCGCTTCCTGCCGGGCAGAATCCCAGGCCGGTTCAAACTCCTCATCTTTCCACACGATGCGCATGCCACGTCCGCCGCCGCCTGCCGTGGCTTTTAATATCACGGGGTAGCCGATCTCGTTAGCGATGGCGATGCCTGCAGCAATATCCTTTACCAGGCCATCCGAACCCGGAATGGTCGGTACACCGGCTTTTTTCATGGTCTCCTTAGCGGAGGCCTTATCGCCCATCTGTTCAATCTGTTCGGCAGTTGCACCGATAAATTTGATCCCGTATTGGTTGCAGATGGATGAGAAACGGGCATTTTCCGAAAGGAATCCGTAGCCCGGGTGGATGGCGTCGGCATTGGTCAGCTCAGCTGCCGAAATAATATTGGGTATGTTGAGGTAAGAGTCTTTGCTTGGCGGCGGGCCGATGCAGACGGCCTCGTCGGCGAAGCGCACATGCAGGCTATCACGGTCGGCCGTGGAATATACGGCTACGCTTTTGATACCCATTTCGCGGCAAGTGCGGATAATGCGCAATGCAATTTCACCCCTGTTGGCTATTAGTATCTTTTTGAACATGTATTTAGCGATAAATCAGTACAGACCCATTTGGCGCCTGTCCTATGAAAATGGTTTTAGCAAGTGTAACCTTATTTCGGTTCAACCAAAAACAGCGGCTGATCGTATTCCACCGGCTGGGCGTCGTCAACCAGCACCTTCACAATTCTTCCGGAAACTTCCGATTCAATTTCATTGAAGAGCTTCATGGCTTCGATAATGCAAACGACTTTACCTACGCTGATGTCATCGCCAACATTGGCAAATGTCGGTTTATCCGGTCCGGCTGCACGGTAAAATGTGCCGATCATCGGTGATTTGATGGTAACGTAATTGGACAGATCTTCCTTTACCGGGGTATTGTCTGCCTGTGCTGCCGGCTCCGAAACGGGGGCAGCAACCTGCTGCGGCAGGGCAGCAGCAGTGGGGATGGTAGCCGTCACATACGTCGGCTCTTTGTTTGTTTTTATTGTAATCTTGAAATCCTTCTCTTCGATAGCTACTTCATTGACGCCTGACTTGGCGACAAATTTGATCAGATCTTGAATCTGTTTGATGTCCATACTCATTATTCAGCAGGTTTGATAATAACTCAAAAATATTAATCTAATCCGTTATTCAACAATAAATACCGGATTTATTTTCCATTGCAATGGGCTTTGCGGGAGGTATTGGGTCCTCCCCGTTTACCCTGGTCAGGCTCCGTAGGCCCATTTCAGGTAAACCGCTCCCCAGGTGAACCCCCCGCCGAATGCGGCCAGGATGAGGGTATCCCCCTTTTTAAGCTGATTTTCCCATTCCCACAGGCAGAGTGGTATAGTGCCTGCCGTGGTATTGCCATAACGCTGGATATTGACCATCACTTTGTCTTCATCCAGTCCCATGCGTTCGGCTGTTGCATCGATGATGCGCTTATTGGCCTGGTGCGGCACCAGCCAGGTGACGTCATCGGCGGTAAGGCGGTTGCGTTCCATGATTTCCGCGGCCACATCAGCCATGTTGGTTACGGCGAACTTAAATACCGTGCGGCCTTCCTGGTAAGCGTAGTGCATACCGGCGTCGACCGTTTCATGCGACGCGGGATGGAGAGACCCGCCGGCTTTGATGTTAAGGTAGGGGCAGCCCGATCCATCGCTCTTAAGGATGGAGTCCATTACGCCGAGTTCTTCGGTGTTCGGTTCCAGCAGCACTGCACCGCACCCGTCACCGAAGATGATGCAGGTTGTACGGTCCTTATAGTTGATGATAGACGACATTTTGTCGCCACCCACCACGAGTACTTTTTTGTGCATGCCCGATTCAATGAACTGGGCACCGGTGGTTAATCCGTAAATAAACCCCGAGCACGCGGCCTGCAGATCAAATCCCCAGGCATTAACGGCGCCTATTTTATCAGCCAGGATATTGGCCGTCGAAGGAAAGGGCATGTCCGGCGTACAGGTGCAGAAAACGATCAGGTCAATTTCTTCGGCACCGATGCCCCTTTTTTCCAGCAACCCCTTTACTGCGGGTACCGCCATGTCGGATGTAGCCTTGCCCTCACCTTTCAGTATCCGGCGTTCTTTGATGCCGGTACGGGTTGTAATCCATTCGTCGTTGGTGTCGACCATGGTTTCCAGTTCCTGGTTGGTGAGGATATAGTCAGGCACATACCCGTTTACAGCCGTAATGGCAGCGTGAATTTTTGACATAGTTTTAGTTGAAAGCGGATTTGATTTTTTCAATAATCTCGGACTCAATCATGTTTTTGGAGAGCAAAACCATGTTTTTGATAGCTTCCGGACTGGAAATCCCGTGTCCGATGATAACAGGAGCATTTACCCCCAGTACCGGGCTTCCGCCGTATTGTTCATAATTGAACCGATCGAAAAAAGAATCACTGAATCCTTTTTTCCGGGTCAGCATATAAAACGATTCCGCCAGCTTAAGCACCACGTTGCCCGCAAATCCGTCGCAGACCACCACGTCGGCTTTATCGCTGAACAGTTCGCGGCTTTCTACATTACCAATAAAATTGATGCGTTTATTGTCTTTCATCAGGGGGTACGCCCCCAGTGTAAGCATATTCCCCTTTTCCTCTTCTTCGCCGATGTTGAGCAATCCTACGGCAGGCGACTGGATACCATACACATGCTCGGCAAACAAGCTGCCCAGCAGTCCGAACTGCGGAAGCATTTCAGGCTTACAGTCGGCATTAGCCCCAACATCCAGCAGGATACCGAACCCCTGTTTAATCTTGGGGACATTCGTGGCAATGGCCGGCCGGAGAACGCCGGGAATGGTTTTGACACTGAACACAGCACCTACCAGCATGGCGCCGGTATTTCCGGCGGAAGCAAAGGAGTCAATCGCACCCTCTTTGAGCAGCTGGAATCCCACGCTGATGCTTGAATTTGGTTTTTGGGCGATGGCTTTGGTAGGGTGTTCATTCATCCCGATCTGGTCGGGCGCATGAACGTATTCAAAAAAAGCAGGATTTCCCCCTGCTTGTTCGATGTGTTGTTTAGCAATCTGCTCGTCGCCGATGAGCACGAGCTGTTGTCCGTCGGCTAATTGTTTTGATGCCAGGATGGCTCCCTGTATTGTTGCTTCCGGCGCAAAGTCACCACCCAATATATCTAAACCGATCTTCATCCGTTATTGTTTTTCAATCCAATAATACGCAAAAACACCCCAAAGTAACGCATAAAAAATTAGTTACACGTTATGGGATGTTCAATTTTTTGAAAGATCAACTTAGGCGCTGGTGGTGTTTTCGATAATCAGTTTGCCGTTGTAATACAGGTTACCATCTACCAAATATGCACGATGGGGAAGGTGCACTGCACCGGTCTCCTTACAAGTGGTCAAGCTGGGACGTTCCGCTTTATAATGTGTTCTTCTTTTGTCTCTCCGTGATTTGGATGTCTTACGTTTTGGATGTGCCATCTCGTATTGTTATTTAATTGTATTTTATATGCTTCAATGCCTCCCAACGGGGGTCTGTTTGTTTACTAGTTTCTTCTTCCTGGTTTTGATTTGTTGCCAGGCCGTCCAATTTGGCCAGCGCCTCGGGGTCACATGTTATGTTGTCGCCCTGCTCGCTGCACTTGCTGTAGTGCGGTACGGATACGTTGATGAATTCGTACAGCAGCCCCGCAATATCCAGTTCATGCTCATGTTTGGAAAGCACGATGATCTCATCCGTGTTTTCCGACAGGTCCTCGTCCGTAAATTTAACGATAACCCGCTCCTGAATATCGGTCTTCGCCGGAAAATCAGCCAGGCACACATCACATTGCAGGGAAACCGTCCCGGTGATGTGAAACTGCAGGACCATCATGTTCTCCTGTTTGAGTAGGTTAACCTGTACCCGGAGATTACCGTCTTTTACGATCGAGTATTCATAACAATCAAAGAACGCGCGGTCAATGTCAAACTCAAAATCGTGTGAGCCCAACGCCAGCCCCGAAAAGGGGATCCGATATTTTTTCAGGTACTTCACTATCCCACAATTGAGCCTGCAAAGGTAAATATAAAATAGGAGATATAAAACTTTTTTTAAAGCATGTATATCGCTGCGTAAAAGGACAGCCGGTTCGTCCGGTTGGAATCACCGACAGGTGCATAAACGCCCTGTCGCACGGCGGCGTAAAGCAAAACCGGTTATTACGCCGCGGGGATTTTATTCTTCCCCGTAATATTGTTTGCCAAGCTCAATGCGCTCCCGGCCGTTTTCGAGCCGCCAATGGTTGGTGTCGCGCAGCGAATAGGCGCATCCGCAATATTCCTGCATGTAAAATTTCTCGCGCTTGCTGATGTCAAGCATCCGTGAGGAACCTCCCTTTTTGCGCCAGTTGTAGGTCCAGTAACTGATGCCCGGATAATGCGCAGCAGCCCGTAATCCGCAATCGTTAATCTGGTCGAAATTTTTCCAGCGGGAAATCCCAAGCGAACTGGTGATCACCGGAAAGCCGTTTTCATGGGCGTAAAGTGCCGTACGCTCAAAGCGCATGTCAAAGCACATCGTGCAACGGACACCACGTTCAGGTTCATGTTCCATCCCCTTGGCGCGGGCGTACCAGTTATCCGCATCGTAGTCCGCATCCACAAACGGGATGTTGTATTTTTCGGCAAACCGGATATTTTCTTCCTTGCGCAGGTCGTATTCCTTGCGGGGGTGGATGTTCGGGTTGTAAAAATAAATGGTAAAATCAATTTCCGATGCAATCAGCGCCTCCATTACTTCGCCGGAACAGGGGGCACAGCAGGAGTGGAGCAACAGTTTTTTCTCGCCGTTGGGCAGCTCCAGTTTTTCTCGGGTAAATGCGGTATCAGTCATCTTGATCTTTCCTTGTTTCACCCTGCAATATTACTGAAAATATTGCAACGTAGAATCTCCGGGTTTGGTGAATTCGTACAGGAGGCTTTTCGCCTCCCATGCGGCATCTTGGGCAACACAGAGAAATTGTACCCTGCACGATGGCGCCCGATCATCCCATTTGCGGTTTTTGGGTACTTGCATATCAAAGGAGGTTTGGCTAAGTTTGCAAAAATACCTTTGCATGAAGAAATCGATTGGTTTTCTGCTGGTGATGCTTACCGTGCTGGCGATTTTCGGCGGATGTATGCGCAACGATGACGAGCCGGTGCTGCCGCAGCGGCCAATATCCCGCCTGTATGTGTCCTTTGAGAATTACCAACCCGACGAAACGCTGGAGCCGTTTAAGAACCTGAGTATCATAGACCCGGCGGATACAACGGAAATGGAGGTGTCGATCGATTACGATGCCAGTGTAAAGGGTGGCAGGGGCGTGCATTTTAACCCCTTTGCCGGACGGGTTTTCCAGGCGTCGGCGCAGGATACCATCATTCGCATCATGACGGTGAGCGACTTAGGTATCCCGCAGGGGTCGGGTAATATCGGCTTTCGGGAGCTGACGGCCATGCGCGGCCTTTGGTACCATAACACCTCGCAGTACCTGTACGTTGTCAACAACGTGAATCCGACCTCGATTTATGCCTTTTTCCAGCCGCTGAACCGGAACGGCTACGCCAGGCCCAGCAAAGTATTCCGGCTGGGGGACATGCGCCCGTGGGGCCTTGCCATGTGGAAAGACAGCCTGCTGGTAGCCCGCACCGGCCAGAACGGAGGCGTGTCCATGTATGGCAATCTTTCGAAGACAGACTCCCTCGTAGCGGATTTTTCACCGCTTTCCACGCTGACGGTGGAAGGTTCTGCCAGTATCCGGGGTATTGCATTTTCCGAGGAACTTGACCTGCTGGTCTTGGCGGATTACGGTGCATCGGGCACGGACGGCGGAATTTATGTGATTGAAAACGCCAAGGCACTGCTATCAGAACCTTCGGCAACAGTGACACCCACCCGGGTGCTCAGGGGAACCCGCACCGGGTTGATCTCTCCTGTTGACGTGGCCATCGATCCACGGGAAGGTAAACAATCGATCTATGTTGCCGATGCCGGCGGGAATGGGGCCGTGCTGCGTTTCAACTTGGACGACAGCGGCAACGTGGCACCCAATGCGGTGGTCGACGGATTCTCCCAAAACCGCACACCCGCAGGGCTGTTTCTGGATGCCCGTGGTCAGGGCGCTGCCGCCAACGGATCAGCTGACGGAACTAACTAACCAGCTGCCCATCCAGTAATTCAATGATCCGGTTGCCGTATTCGGCATTCTTTTCGGAGTGCGTCACCTGAATGATGGTTACCCCGTCTTCTTCATTAAGCTGCTTAAACAGCTCCATAATGCTTTCACCCTGCTTGGAGTTGAGGTTGCCGGTAGGCTCATCTGCGAGCAGTAATTTGGGCTTGATGGCCAGTGCCCGGGCAATGCCCACCAGCTGCTGCTGGCCGCCGGACAGCTGGGTCGGGAACAGGTCCTTTTTACCCACGATGCCAAAACGGTCGAGCATTTCAGCCACGATGGCTTTTCGTTCACTGCTTTTGAAGTTTTTATAGATCAATGGCGTTTCAATATTTTCGTATACGGTGAGTTCGTCAATGAGGTGATAAGCCTGAAACACGAAGCCAATGTGTTGTTTATATAGCGCGGATCGCTGCTTTTCCTTTAGGCCGAGCACATTTTCGTCCAGGAAGATATATTCGCCTTCATCGGGCTCGTCAAGTAGCCCCAGGATGTGAAGCAAGGTGGATTTGCCAGAACCCGATGGGCCCATAATAGATACAAACTCGCCTGCGGCGATGCGCAGGTTAATGTCTTTGAGTACGAAGGCCCGGTTTCCCCCAACCTTGTACCATTTGAAGATGTTTTTTAATTCGATCATGTTGTTTTATTTGGTATCGGCTATTTTTAATCCGATAATCGGAAGTCTGTCATCCATCCCAGATTACTCATCACGTAAAGGATCTCATTATTCGCTTATTCGTCGCGTAAAGACTCGACCGGATTCATTCTCGCTGCGCGTATCGTCTGCAGGCTGACAATCAGCATCGTGATCAGCAGTGCGCCACCCATGGCGACGGCAAATACCCACCAGGGAATGGTCGCCCGGTATTCGTAATTCTGCAGCCAGTCCTCCAGGAAATAATAAGCTACCGGACTTGCAACGAGACAAGAAATCAGTACGAGTATAACGAAATTTGTGGAAAGCAACCGCCACAATTGGAAGATACTGGCCCCTACGACCTTCCGTATCCCGATTTCCTTGGTGCGCTGCTCCGCTACGAAAGAGGCGAGCCCGAAAATACCCAGGCAGCTGATCACGATAGCTAATGTGGCAAAGAACGTGGCCAGCTTGCCAATGCGCTCCTCCTGTGCGAATTTGGCCGCATAGCCTTCATCCACAAACTGGTACTCAAACGGCGCATTGGGGATTACTTCCCTGAACGTCTGCTCGATCAGTGCGAGGCATTCGGCTGTACTTTTCCGCGCATTGAGTTTCAGGTTTATCCAATTTACCATGCCGTAATTCATGAAATAGAAGGTTTGCTTCACCGGTTGGAAGGGGGAGTCCATGATCAGGTCATTGACGACCCCGATGATATGATAGTCCCCACCGCCCAGATCACCAGCTGTGATGGTCATGCCTACGGGGTCTGCAACACCCATGTATTTTGCTGCAGCCTCGTTGATAATCACGGCTGTGGAATCCGTGCCGAATTCCCTGGAAAAGTCGCGTCCTTCCCTGATCTGCCAGTCTACAGTTTTCCCGAATTCATGTGTCACCCAGATCGTTGCAACATCGGTTTGCAGTGCCGGATCTTTCCCCGGCCAGGTGAACCCGCCTTGATTAGACCAGACGGCAGTCATCGGGCTGGAAGATTCCGACAGTTCCTCAATGGCCCCCTTTTCTTTAAGCTGGCTGCGTAAGACATCGAATTTTCCATAGAAATCCGATGTTTTCATTTCGACCATCATCAACCGGTCACGGTTATATCCCACCGGCCGGTCTTTGGTGTGCTGGATTTGCCGGAAAACCACAATGGTGCCAATGATGAGGGCCACGGACACCGAAAACTGAACCACTACCAGTATTTTGCGGGGTAGCCCCGCCATCCAACCGATACGGAAGGTGCCCTTGAGTACCGTCAGCGGGTTAAACGACGAGAGATAAAAGGCGGGATAGCTCCCGGCAATGATTCCCGTAAACAGCGAAAACACGATGCCGGCCACCCAGAACCATCCATTCGTCCAGAGAATTTCCAGCTTTTTCCCAGCCACCCCGTTAAACCAGGGGAGTAGCACGAATACAAGCAAAATAGCAAATAGAAAAGCCATGCAGGCAGTTAACACCGATTCACTTAAAAATTGGAGGATCAATTGCTGCCGGGGCGATCCGACGGTTTTCCGGATACCCACCTCTTTTGCCCGTTTCTCGGAACGGGCGGTGCTCAGGTTCATGAAATTGATGCAGGCCAGCAACAGCACAAATACACCAATGACGCTGAATAGCCGGACGTATTTGATGGAGCCGCCCCGCTCACCGGGATACCGCATAATCCCTTCGCTTTTCAAATGCCAGTCTTTCATCGGTTGAATGGCAATCAGGGGATTGAGTTTCTTCCGCTCCTCATCAACACGATTGCGTTTAACGTCGACGATGCTGCGGTTTACGGTTTCGAGGGTTACCCCATTCCTTAATTGGACAAAGAGCTGGAATGAATTGTTATCCCAGTTTGACCGCTGATTAAGAATCCAGCTTTCAGACGTAACGTATAATGCCCAAGGCGCGATAAACCTGATGTTGGCGAATGAAGTGTTATCAGGTAAATCTTGGTAAACAGCTGTTACCGTAACACTGAGCTGCTGGTTGATTTTCAGCACCTTTTCCAATGGATTTTCATCGCCGAATATCGCTTTAGCAGTCGACTCGGCCAGCATGATGCTGTTGGGATTTGCCAGGCCATCGATGCTCCCCTCGACAATTGCTAAGGAAAGCATCCGGGGTGCTTCGGCATCCATGAAAATGCCATGTTCCGAAATAAGCTTGTCTGCCTGTGAGAGCACATGTTCGCCGGGCCAGGAAGCCATGGTTACGTATTGGAAATAATCCCCGTATTGGGTTTTCAGTTCTTCACCCAAAGGAAACGGTACGGCAACATTTCGATACTGCTCACCGCTGAACGTCTGCGTTTGCACTACCTGACCAATGCGGTCGTAGTTTTCGTGGTATTTGTCAAAGGATAATTCATCCCACACCCACAGGGCAATAAGGATGAAGACCGCCATGCCAAGCGCCAGTCCGACGATATTGATGATAGCCGACTTTTTGTTTTTTGCCAGGTTCCTCCAGGCAATTTTGAAATAGGTTTTGATCATGTTTTAAACCCTTAATGTTAGCCCTGCCGTCAGCCCCGTTCGGTGATGCCCTTCCCGTAAAGTCAGCCCGTTTTTTTGCCAACCACTTCAAAAGACGACACCGGATTCGCACCGTTGCATCGACCGAAAGTGGATTACATGAACTGCACCAAAAATATAAATAACTTATAATGAGTGTATTTTATTTTTATAGTGAAAAATAAGCGTTCATTTTCGAACACCCGTTGTCCGTTGGGGAACAGTGTCCATGACCCTCACGCGACCTGTCTTGCTGCTTAAAGCGAATTTATCTAAGTTTGCGCCTCAAATAAATGAACCTGTATCATGAATGCGAAATTAAACGAGAGAAGTGGTGGGAAATGCGAATTATGCGGGTCGGCCGCGGACATTGCGACCTATCATGTGCTTCCCGACCGTTATTCCGATAATGAAGTAGCCATTTGCCAGTCGTGTCGAATGCAGATCGACAACAATACCCCGATGGTAGACCATTACTGGCATTTTTTGTCGGAAACCATGTGGAGCGAAGTACCGGCCATACAGGTACTGGCATGGCGCATGCTTAACCGGTTACGCAATGAAAGCTGGGCAGCCGATAACCTGGATATGCTTTACCTTGACGATGAAACGCTGGCCTGGGCAAAGGCCGGGGGAGATCCCGACGAGCAGCCCGGAGCAGTTGTGCATAAAGACAGCCATGGCAATGTGCTGCAAAACGGCGATTCCGTGGTGATTACCAAAACCCTGGATGTGAAAGGCAGCTCCATTAATGCTAAGCTGGGCACCGTAGTCAAAAACATCCGTTTGGTAGAAGACAATCCCGAGCAGGTGGAAGGACGGGTGGAAGGGCAGCTGATCGTGATCTTGACGAAATACCTTAAAAGGCAGAATTAACCGCGGCATCGCAAAAGGATAGCGGTTCAACGCTGTTCGGGTACCGGTGCAGCAGGCTTCGATACGGCTTCGACCCTGCTTCGGGATTTATTCGGGACCTCTTCGGGAATCTTCCGAAGGTCTTCGGAACGCAACGGATTGCACTGCGAAGAGCCCCGAAGCGCGGTCGAAGCGGAGTCGAAGCCGTGTCGAACAAGTCCCGAAGCAAGGTCGAACAACAGTCGAACACGCCTCGAAGCCGACTCGAAGAACTCCCGAACATTACCCGAAAGACTTCCAATGGCTGCCCGAAGGGCAGGCTGGTGACCTTTAGTCTGCCGGTTCTGACGTTTGTATTTTCCCATTCTGATATGCTGGATGACATTTCCCGGGGGGCATGAAACAGAACCGTGAGTGGAAATGACTAATAAAATTACAAAAAGATGTTTAAACAATTAAATTGAATTGCCGATTTTTGCAGAAATTTTAATCATCAGAAAACACAATGAAGCATTTTAACACATTACTTTTTGTAGGGGCTGCATGTTTTGCCCTTTCCTGCAACAACCCCGGTGCAGACAAAGCGACTACCGATTCCAAGCAAGCCGTTGCAGAAGGACAGGGCGCTACGTATGCACTTAACCTGGACAGCAGCAACGTAAACTGGAAGGCTTACCATAAAGGCGGGTTTGCACCACGGTGGGGCACACTCAACATCCAATCCGGCGAACTGACGGTTGACGGTGACCAGGTTACTGCCGGAACATTTACCATTGATGTGAATTCCCTATGGGTAGACCCTGCTTCAGTAACGGAAGCCGATAAGAAGGTGGAGGACCTGCAGGCCCATTTAAAAAGCGCTGACTTCTTCCATGCGGAAGCACACCCTACGGCTATTTTTGAGGTTACATCCATTGCCGATTTAGCCGGTACAGCAGCAAGCAGTGCGGTGGAGGGAGCAAACAAAACCGTTAGTGGTAACCTGACACTGTTGGATAGCACCATCAATATTTCTTTCCCTGCCCGGATTGCAGTAGAAAATAATGTCGCATCCGTTTCTGCCAAATTCACGGTAGATCGTACGGCATGGGGACTTAAATTCGGTACTGCCGAGGCGGATCCTGCCGATTGGATTGTAGCGAAGGATTTTGAGGTAGGTGTTGATATTGCCGCTGCCCCGGTAAACTGATCATCGTTAATTTTATTAATATCGTATGCCATCCCGGATTTCCGGGGTGGCTTTTTTTTATGATAACCGGTACGCTGCCGATGGCATCTTGCAGTAGCTACTCATCCCGTAAAGATTCGACCGGGTTGGCCGTGGCCGCTTTGACCGCTTGCCAACCAACGGTCAGTAGGGCAATGGCCAGCGTCATTACGCCTGCCGATACCGCTATCCAAAGCTGTGTTTCGATGCGATAAGCGAACGTTTCCAGCCACGTGTTCATGATCCACCATGCAATGGGTGTTGCCACAAGGAACGCAATCAGCACCAGCTTGACAAACGTGGAGGAGAGCATACCCACCACTTGGCTTACCGATGCGCCGAGCACTTTCCGTATTCCAATTTCTTTTGTGCGCTGACTGGTCATAAATGTAGCCAACCCGAATAATCCCAGGCAAGCCACAAAGATGGTCAGTCCGGCGAATATACCCAGGATATCCCCTGTTTTCATTTCCATCCGGTAGGTGTTGGTGATGCGGTCATCCAGAAAAGAATAGCTAAGCGGTATATCGGGGTTGAAGGCACTATACCGCCCTTCAAGCGTGTGAAGAAAGCCTTCGGTGTCACCGGCCTTAATCTTAACGATGAGGTTGCCAGAACCTGCATTCATCATCATAACCAGCGGTGTAATCGGCTCATGCAGCGACTTAAAATGGAAATCCTTTACTACGCCGATGACCCTTAGCGCTTTATTTTCCTGACTTGCCAGCGCCTGCCCCAGCGCATTGTCTTTCCAGCCAAATGCTACGGCTGCCGCTTCGTTGATAATAACGGCTGCTGAATCGGTGCCGTATTCCGGTGAAAAATTACGGCCGGCCTTCAGTTCGATCCCAAGTGTCTGGAGATAGTGGTCGTCCACGTCGTACCGTAAGGTTTTCACCCCATCCGAAGGATTCCCGAAAGGATGAACAAAAAAATTATTGTTGCCCGAAGCTCCCGCGGGCACATAGGAGGAGCTGGTTACATTAATCACCCGCGCATCCTGCAGCAGCTGCTGCTTAAACGCTGCCTCGTTGGCACCCAACGGCCACGTCTGGAGGACCAATACCTGCTCCTTATCATATCCCAGCTTTTTATGCTGGATGTATTGCAGCTGCCGGTATACGACCATCGTACAGAAAATGAGCACGATGGAAATAAAAAACTGAAACACCACCAGGCCGCTGCGCAGGCCAATGGCTTTATTATCGGGTGTCAGCTTTCCTTTCAATACGGCTACCGGTTTAAAGGCCGATAGGAAAAAAGCAGGATAACTGCCCGATAGGATGCCGACAACCAGGCCAAGCAGCAGCAACGCGGAAAGTACCCAGCCATTGCCCAGAAAATCCAGCGTGAATGTTTCCTCCAAAAGCTGGTTGAAGAGGGGCAGTGCAGCAACCACAATACCTATGGCCAGTAGGAGGCTGATAAAAACAATCAGGATGGATTCGGTGAGGAACTGATAGGCCAGTACCCGCCGGCCAGAGCCCAGCACCTTACGTACACCCACCTCCCTGGCTCTTTTGGATGCCCCGGCGGTAGCAAGGTTCATGAAATTGATGCCGGCAATTAACAGCATAAACAGGGCAACGGCGCCAAAGATATAGACATACCGGATATCACCCGGCGCACTGAGGTCGTACGCGAAATCCGAATGCAGGTGGATATCGGTAAGCGGCTGCAGCCGGAGGCCGATTTCATTGCCGGCTTTGCGGTAGTCGGTATAACTCATGCCGAACGCTTCGGGGAACTGCGGGCTGATGTATTTTTCAAACACGGCTGGCAGTTTGGCTTCGAGCGTTTTGTAATCATAGCCGGGACGCAGTACGAGGTAAGTGAAAAACTCAGATTCCATCCACGAGGTGGAATTGGCATTCGGAAATGAAGCCATGGATGCGAACAGGTCGAAATGGAAGTGTGAATTCCGGGGTATGTTTTTGATGACGCCGGTTACTTTAAGTGGCATTTCGTCGTCCCTGATACGGATCTCCTGTCCGACCGCATCTTCCTTTCCGAAGTATTTTTTCGCCACCCGCTCGGTGATCACGACGCTGTAAGGTTCGGTTAACGCTGTTTTCGGGTCGCCATGGAGCATGGGCAGTGTAAAGACATCGAAAATATTGGCGTCGGCAAAGGCGGTTTCTTCCTCGTAAAACAGCTTATCATCCACTTCAAAAAATGGCTTGCCCGCGCGGCGGATCCGGGTTGCTTCCTCAACTTCGGGATATTCCGCCTTCAGTGCCTGGGCCACGGGAGGCATGACATGGGCCTCATTGATGGCACCACCACGGACCGTCCCCTTAAACACGACGCGCACAATGCGGTCCGCTTTTTCGTTGAAGCGGTCGTAACTCAATTCGTCTATTACAAATAGGCTGATGAGGAGGCATGTTGCCAGACCGATAGCCAGTCCCACAATGTTGATTACGGAAAAAACACGCTGCCTGATCAGGTTCCGCCAAGCGGTTTTGAAGTAGTTTTTTAACATGATTATCTGTTCTATCGGCGGTTAACGCTTGTTTTTGCCCATTTAAGACTTGCTACAAGTTAAATAGACGCAGGAAAGGAGGTGACTGTTTCTTATCGAAATAATATTTCCGGTAACAATACTTGGCCTGTGGCAATGCAGACCCCTCTTTTCCTGCGATCCCAACTATTAACACATTATTTATTTAACCTGTCTCTTTAGTGATAGAAATTGTGCCAATGTATTAACTTATTGATAATCAATATTTTTTGACGGAATTATAATATGTCATCTGTTCGTATATGAACAGCAACTGTTCGGTTACGGGCAGGGGGGCTTACTGCCCATCCCGCAGCGAGTCTAACAGTTATGCGACTTACTCGTCGCGCAACGACTCGACCGGGTTGGCCATGGCCGCTTTGATGGCCTGAGAACTCACCGTGGCCAGCGCCAACAGCAATGCCCCAACACCTGCTAAGGCGAATACCTCCCAACCCATTGAAATCCGGTAATCGAACGTTTGGAGGAATTTATCCATCCCCCAATAAGCTATGGGAAACGCCACCAGGCAGGCAATCAATACCAGTAAAATAAACTCCCGGGACAGCAGCCTGGTAATTGACAACACCGATGCACCCAGCACCTTGCGTACGCCGATTTCCTTGGTCCTGTTTTCGGCCATATAGGCTGCTAACCCGAATAGCCCGAGGCAGGAAATGAAAACGGTGAGAAAGGCAAATAGCCCGGCCAATGTACCTGTCCGCTTCGTTTCGGCGAACTTTTCGGCATAAGCCTGGTCCACGAATGTATATTCAAATGGATAGTCGGGGTTATAGCGCTTAAACACATCCGCTGTCCTGCGTATTGCCTCGGCTGTACCGAGTGTAGGGCTAAGCTTAATGTGCAGCACATTGAAAAATCCACCCGCGCCCTCAATGACCAACGGGGCAACCGGGCTGAAGGGGGAGCCCATGATAAAATCTTTCACCACACCTACCACGTGCCAATCCTTACCATTATCCTGGATCACCTGGCCAACAGGACGCTCAAATCCCATGGCCTTTACCGCAGTTTCGTTCAGCAGCACACCCGAAGAATCTGTTTGGTATTGGGAGGGGTCAAAGTCCCGGCCTTCAATTAAGGAAAGACCAAATGTGCGCACCGGGTGTTCATCGGCAAAAAGGCGGTCGAACATCGTCCGGTCATCCGCCTGTTTGCCCGGCCATCCAATTCCCCAGGTGCTGCTCCAACCCTCTGTAATCGGCGAAAGACTGCGGGTTACTGACTCCGCTATGCCTTCATTTAACAAAGCTTGTTTAATCAATTGGCTGTTTTTTGCTATTTGTCCCTGCTCCAGCAAATAGACGACCTGACTTTGGTCATATCCCTGATCGCGGGACTGCCCATGCTGGATCTGGCGATGAATCACAATTGTGCCCACAATAAGCGCAATTGCAATAGCAAATTGGACTACGACGAGTACTTTGCGGGGATTGAAAGCCGTGTGCATTTTTCTGAACGTGCCTTTCAGTACGGTTGTAGGATTGAATGCCGATAAGAAGAATGCCGGATAGCTGCCTGCCAGTATGCCCGTCAGGAGAATGAACCCAATCATTGCCAGCCAAAAGCCGCCGTTCGTAAAATCAATCGCCAGTTGTCGCTCCACGAGGGTATTAAAGGCCGGTAACGCCATCAGCACCATAGCGATGGCGAATAATCCGGAAATGGCCGCGATCAGAATCGATTCGCTTAGGAATTGCCCGATAAGGGATTGCCGGTATGCCCCTGCCATTTTGCGGATACCTACCTCGCGGGCGCGTTTTTCACTCCGTGCCGTGCTGAGGTTCGTGAAATTGATGCAGGCAATAAGCAGGATGAACCCGGCGATGACCGCAAACAGGCTGACCATCTCAATCCGACCTCCGGCAATATGTCCATTTTCGAACGTAGATCGGAGCCACCAGTCGGGCAACGCATGCAGGAATACGTCGGTCTGCTGCGTACCATTGCTGTGCCTGATGGTAATGTCTCGTATTTTAGCATTGACGGCATCGATGGAAGCCTTAGGAGCCAGTTCGACGTAATTCGTGACGGAATTATTGCCCCAATAATTATCTGTGTATCCGATCTGTTCAAAATAACTCCAGGGAATCAAGTATTCGATGCCACGGAAACGGGAGTTGTCGGGGATATCGGCCATTATGCCGGTTATTGTTGCCAGATCAGCGGTGTCCAGCTTGACGGTTTCGCCAATCACATCGGTACGGCCGAAGAGCCGATTGGCCAGCGAGGCACTGATGACGAGATCGTTTGGGTTCCGGAGCGCGGATGTGCGATCCCCAGCCAAAAGATCAATGCTGAACATGGACAGGAATGTGGAATCTATGATGGCGCCCTTGGGCATCAGCTTCTTCTCATCGACGGTAAGGAGCACAGAGTTTCCCAGATCGTAATGCCTACTTGTACGTGTGATTTCAGGGAATTCGTTTTTGAGTGCCGGTCCGAGCGGCTGCGGCGTGGCAAACCAGGTAGAAATTGTACCGTTGATATTTGCCTGGTTTCCGGCCATATATAATCGATCGCGTTTACTGTGAAACATGTCAAAGCTTAACTCGTGCTGTACCCACAGTAAAATGAGTAACGCTGCCGCCATACCGATAGCCAGTCCGCCGATGTTGAGCGCGGAGTATCCTTTGTTTTTTCCTAAGTTTCGCCAGGCAATTTTTATGTAGTTTCGTAACATTATCTGTTTGTTTTTGCGTTACTGTATCCCAGTAAATCGAGCGGATTTTAGCGTTTTTTTAATTTATTTATTTTGTGGTCGTCTTCAGCATTCATTACTCATCCCGTAGTGAGTCGACTGGATTGGCTACTGCGGCTTTTATGGTCTGGAAACTAACTGTTAGCAATGCGATGACCACTGCTGCCAATCCGGCCACGACAAATATCCACCATTCCACGTCAATACGGTAAGCAAAGCCCTGTAGCCACCGGTTCATCGCCCACCAGGCAATAGGTGAGGCGATGACCAGGGCGAGCAATACTAATTTGACAAAATCTTTTGAAAGCAGCTGTAAAATGCCGCTTACTGATGCGCCAAGTACTTTACGGATGCCGATCTCCTTGGTGCGCAAGCCCACGGCCTGTACAATCAGACCGAATATGCCCAACGCCGCCAATAACATGGTGAGCCCACTGAACAGGCTGAATAATGTCCGTAATTTTTCCTCTGTTTCATATTGTGCGGCCAGCGTTTCTTTAACGAGTTTCATGTCCAGCAGCTTTTCGGGATATAGCTGATTCCAAATATCCCCGATGGCACGCATGACCCGCTGCTCGGTGCCCGGTCTGGCCCGGATCAGCATTGCCCCAGACTTCGGGTCTCGATACCCCAGGATGACCGTGGGTTCGGTTGCCCGGTGCAAAGACAGGCTGTTAAATTCCTCCACAATACCAACCGGCAGAATCCGTGCGTCTGCAAGGGGTTGGTTTAGCTCCGACACGCCCAACAGGTGGGCCGTACTGGCTGTCATGATGCCTGGCCGTATCGCCTTTGCTTCAGCTTCGAGGTCATTGGCGTCAATGGCATCTGCTGTACGATCGGTTTGTAGGTAACGACCCTCCTTCAGCCGTAATCCGAGTGTTTCAGCAAGGTTGGGATCACCGGCAATAAACCACACTTCGATTTTTTTATTCGGATCGTTCGGATCAGTGACATTCCGGGTCATATAACCTGCTCCCTGTGTGGGTAGCCAGCTGCTGAAACTTACGGATAAAATATCCGGATGCTTTTGCAGTTCCGTTTGGATCACGTCGGTTTTACCATCCCATGTAACATGGTTGATGCTGATTAATCCGTCGGCCTGATAGCCCACGTCCTTGTTCTTCATAAAGTGTATCTGCCGCTGTACGACCAGCATGGCAACCAACACGATAATTGAAATACTGAACTGCGCCACAACCAGGCTTTTCCTTAGCCATCCTTGATTGGTATTTCCATAAGTTATGAGCTTGTTGATGCTTCCCGCGGCTTTGAATCCGGAAATGAACCACGCGGGATATAAGCCGGCGAATAAGCATATGCAAAGTAAGAAGCCTGCTGTTCCCAATATATACGTCCAGCTGACACCAAGGGTGATGGCCAACGGGTGACCGATATACTGTTCCACGAACGGAATACAGCCGTAATATACGCATATAGCAATGCATCCCGCGATTCCAAAAGTAAGCAGGGCTTCGAGGAGAAACTGTGCAATAAGTTGTCGTCTGGATGCCCCCAGTATCTTTCGCATGCCCGTTTCTTTCAGGCGGCTGCTCACCCTGGCGATACTCAGGTTAATAAAATTAATACATGCAATCAATAATAGGAGCAAGGCAACTACGGAAAAGATATAGCTATGCCGGATGTTGCCTTTGATGATTTGATAAGCCGGCACATCTTCACTATGCAGGTATACATCCCCAATTGGCTGAAGTTCGAATTGGGTAACGTCCTGTTCTTCCATCTGTGCTTGGTACCATCGGTTTATTTTTTCTTCAAACCCCCGGCGGTCTGTGCCCGGGCGCAAAAGTATATAATGCCGTACGAATACTCCCCAATCTCCTTTGTTCAGTGCTTCTTCCTGCCGGTCCTGTAATAACACCACGTCACTCCGTAAATGGGTGTTTGCGGGAAGGTCTTTCATTACGCCGGCAATCAGGTATTCATTTGCTTTCTCTGAATAGTTCGGCACATCGTATATTCGCTTGCCCACCGGATCCATATTTGGAAAGTACGTTTCCTTGAAAGTTTCTGACACGATGATTTTTTGTATCACCCCATCGGGCGTGAGGTTTTGATGATGAAGCAGATTAATGTCTAATAGGTACTGGACAGCACTGTCTGCGTGCAGTATGTTTAATTTGATCGGGATAGGGTCTTCTTTATTTATTTTGAGGTTTATGGGTTGTAGGTAGAGCGTCCCATATTCTTCAACCTCCGAAAAATCCTGTTTTAAGGCAGGTGCTACGCCAGCATACACTGCACCGTTTTTTCGTGTAAATGATGACCCTTCAGGACTAACAGACACCATTCGGTAGAGGTTTTCCGAACGGCTCCACTGCTTGTCGTACGACCACTCGTCTAATACTACGGTAGACATTAGCAAGCAGGCAGTGACCCCCAATACAAGCCCGGATATATTAATTAACGTGTACAGTTTCCCGGCACGTAGACTACGGATGGCAGTTTTTACGGAGTGTAGCATGTTGTGAGTCTTGTTGGCCCGTGAGTCACAATCATTTATTGAACCAAAGTAATAAACTGTTTTTAATCAATGAGTTATTCGGTGATATATTGTGGAAGCTGTCCGATATCGGACAGCTTCTGTTCGAAAGCGGGCAATAGCACCTCAATGATTTTATATCGCTGAGCGATAAGCATGCAACCAGCTGTAAATGGCTCAAATGAAGCTTACTCTGACCGCAGTGATTTCACTGGATTAACCACTGCTGCTTTAAGCGATTGCATCACGACCGTAAATAGTGCGACAACCACAACAAGTGATGCCGCAGCAACAAAGTACGTCCATTGTAGATCGATCCGAAATGCAAAGTTTTGAAGCCAACCGGACATGAGTAGGTAGCTGATTGGTAAACCAATGCAAATGGCAATCAGCAGAAGCGTTAAGAACCCTTTTGATAATAACCAAACGACACCGGGTACACTCAGTCCCAGGACTTTTCGGACGGCTATTTCCCTGAATCTCGCCTCCGCGGAAAATGCAGCTAACCCGAAAAGACCGAGGCAGGAAATAACGATCGCCAGCCCGGCGAAGTAGCGCGCTAATACAGAGATCCGCTGTTCTCCGGCATATAGTGCTTTATAGTCCTGATCTAAAAAATCGTAATCAAACGTTAAACCGGGATTGAATTTCTCATAAAGGTCGGCTAAACGCTGGAGTGCTTCTTGTTGTCTGTCGTTCTCAATTTTCACGAAAAAAGTTGTCGCCCCGGTTGTATCCAATCGAATTTGAGCGGGCATTATGGCCTCATGAAGTGATTGAAAGTGAAAGTTGTTGACAACGCCAATTATTTCAATGTCATTTCGCCCACCACTGATGATTGTGCCGACAGCTTCCTTAAGGCCCATGGTGTTGACAGCGGCTTCATTTAGAATAACTTGGGTGTTGCCTCGACTAAAATCCCTGGAAAATGATCGGCCTTCCTTAACCTTTATCCCCAACGTCTCAATCAGTCCGTAATTTACACCGAATGATTGTGTGGGGATTTGCTTGCCGTTCCAAGCAATACTACCTTTGGATGAGAAATCACTGACAATAAAATTTCCGATCATATTCGAAGCATCCAATACACCGGGTAAATTCCGTATTTCATTGAGGAAGGCCTCGGAGACAGCGCCCGATTCAAAATGAACGACATTGTCTTTATTGACCCCAAGGTGCTTGTTCTGAATATAATTCAACTGTTGATGGAGTACGAAAACAGATGCAATTAATATAATCGAGAGTACAAACTGAAATATTACCAGCCCCTGCCTTGTAAATAATTCTCCTTTGCCTTTGCTGATCTTCCCTGTCAATACAGTTACAGGTTTAAAATTCGATAGATATAACGCGGGATAACTGCCGGATAAGAAGCCGGTAGCCAAAGTAATAGCTAAAATTGTCAGTAAAAAGTCGGTGTTAAAATGGAAGCTTAGCGTTTTCTGTGTAATCTGGTTAAATTGTGGTAACAGAGCGAATGTAATAACGAATGCAATGAATAATGCCAAGATGCTTATGGCAAGTGCTTCCAGTAAAAATTGGGCGATAATGATTCCTCTTTTTACACCCATCGCTTTTTTTATTCCAATTTCTTTAACTCTTTTTGACGCTTTGGCAGTGGTAAGATTCATGAAATTTATAGACGAAATGACCAGGACAAAAAAAGCGATAAGTGAAAAAATCCGCACATATTCAATTCTTCCCCCTGCGACCTTTCCATTTTCATATTTACTGTATAGGTAATTATCAGCGTACGGTTTAAGGAAGTAAGCGGTGCTGTTATTATCGCTTTTATTGGCAATGTAAGTATTAAGCTTCTGCTCAAATGAATGAACATCCACTCCTTCTTTAACCGCTAAATAGGTATTAAAAGGTTCAGGATTCCAGCTTGGCTCCATATCCATGATAGCCAAAAAATCGGAGAAGGGTAAAACGAAGTCGAAATGTTCGGAACTGTTTGCCGGAATATCCTCAAACATACCGGTTACTACACATTGTCGTTGGATACCGGCGACCTCCCAAGTAACGGTTTTGCCAACAATACGCGATGTGGAGCCAAACAGATTCATCGCCTGGCTTTTGGACAACACGATAGCATGTTGATTCGTCAGTACTTGTTGACTATTCCCCTCGATAAGTTTATAGGAGAAAATCCGGAAGAAATCCGTGCCGGCGAATTTTCCTATGGCTTTTACCTGCCGGTCATCAATGGACAGGCTAAATGCAGGGAAAAACTGCGGCGGCGTAACGGTGGCCGCGTATTCAACTGCCGGCATGTCTGAGGCCAGGGTTTCGGACAGTGAATGTGGGGTGTCCTTTTTTGTTTCAATACCGTTTTCCCTAGCCGTATTACTCATGACCTGATAAATCCTGTCGACACGCTCATGGTATTTATCAAAGCTTAGTTCATCGGCTACCCATAGGTAAATCATCAGCACGCAGGCTAAGCCACACGAGAGACCGATAAGATTGATGATAAATGTACCGCTGTACCGTTTTAAGTTTCGATAGATGAGGAGTAAAGTATGGTTTAGCATGGCTATTGTTTATTTTAGATATGCCGGTTTGATTTCATTTAACTGTGCGTGACCGTTACTCATCCCGCAATGCGATTACCGGGTTTGCCCGAGCAGCCCGTATCGCCAGCAAGCCAATGGTGAGTATGGCAATTAATACCGCGCTGATTCCTGTAAGCAGAAACATCCACCACTGGATCTGAATGCGGTAAGCAAAATTGACAAGCCATTGATGCATAACAACCCAGGCGAGCGGAACAGCCAGAAGGAACGCAATTGCTACCAGCCGGATATACTCATGGGTGAGCAATATAATTACCTGAAAAACGGATGCACCCAGTACTTTCCGGACACCCACTTCTTTGGTGCGCTGCAGGGTGTTGAAAGATACCAATCCCAAAAGACCCAAACAGGAAATAAAAATGGAGCAGCCGGCAAACGTGACAAATAATTTGCCGAAACGTTCTTCTGCCTGATACTGGGCGTCAAAGGTTTCATCTGTAAAGGAATAAATCAACGGAAGGCCTGGTGCGATGTCGTGCCATTTCTGCTCGATCGCTTCGAGGGTGGCGGGAATATTGCCCGGTGAAATGGAAAGCGTTAAAAACGTAAAAAAGCCAGGGGCGATCTGCATGGCAAGGGGCTGGATTTCTTCACGCATAGACTGGAAATGGAAGTTCTTTACCACGCCAATGATTTCGCCGGTGCTGCCCAGCTGACTGAATCGTTTGCCAATAATATCCTGAGGATTACTGTAGCCCAGCTGCTTGACGTAGGCTTCATTTACCAGCATGCGTGTACGAATATCATCGGAAACTGCTGCTGAAAACCCGCGCCCAGCTACGACCTGGATGCCGTATTGATGCAAGAAATCGCTGTCGATAAAGTAAGCATCGGACTGTATTTCTTCCATTGTGCCGTTGCTGCCCTCAATAGATGTCGGGAATTCCCGGTTGGGCTTGCCGGGGATATACGCGGAAAAGCTTGCAGCGGTTACACCCGGTATTTCAGTAAGCAACTGCTTAACATGCTCCTGATGGTTTCTGATCCGTGTATCGTAGTGAAAATCAATAGCTATGTTGTGGGCTTTTTCAAAGCCCAGCTGTGTATTACGCATGAAATGAACCTGCCGGTAAATGACAAGGGTGGCTACCGTTAAGAGTGTGTAAATGACAAACTGTGTAATGACAAGGCTGCGCCGCAATACCATACCATGGTTGCTGCCGGAGAATTTTCCTTTTAATGTGGTGATGGGTTTGAACCGGGACAGGAAAATTGCTGGATAAATGCCAGCAAGTACTCCGGTAGAAAGGGCAATGGCCAACGCATAAGGAAGATAGGCCAGATAAGTTGAAAAATTGTTGATGATGGCTTTGCCGGCCAATTCATTAAACCATGGGATCGCAATAGCAGACAGGGCGACCGAGGCCAGGAAACCCAGGGTGGAAAGCACCAGCGCATCCATAAAAAACTGTGTCGCCAGCTGCCGAGTAGTAGCACCCATAACTTGCCTGACGCCGATTTCTTTTGCTCTTTTTATGGAAAGTGCCGTGGTTAAATTGATGTAATTGAAACAGGCAATACACAACACGAAAAAAGCTACAAAAGCGAAAATATAAATGTTGGTATAATTACCGGAAACGGTGGTTCCTGCCTTATTGCCCCGGGTGCTGCCGTGATGGTATAGGTCCTTTAAAGGTTCTATCACAAAACTGTACTGCTGCTGGTCGGTCAACGGGAGCGAGTGGGCAAAGGCATTAAGCTTTTTTTGGAACGGTGCTATTGCCATGTTATCTTTGAGCAACACATAGGTGAGAAAACCAAACTGCTGCCAGTTTTCCTGCCGGTTCCTGTTAGCAGGGAAGGAAAACAAAGACGATACAGACAGCAGCATATCGGTTTGAATATGTGAATTGGATGGAATGTCTTTCATTATGCCGGTAACGGTGGCAGTAACCGTTCCGCTGAGCAGCAGCGTCTGGTTCAGGCAGTCTGTCGTGCCAAAGTACTTAATGGCGGCGGTCTCAGAAATGACGAGGTTAAAAGGGGCGTCGAAAACGGTGGACTTATTACCCCTTAACAGGGGAAAGGAAAATACATCGAACACTGCGGAATCAGCATAGAAAAGGGTTTCTTCACCGAAATTCTCCTGACCTTTGGAAATGATGAAATAGTCGAGGTATAGACGGGCAGCATTTTCTACTTCGGGAAAATGCTGCAGGAGCGCCCCCGCCAATGGGGCTGCACTGGTTTCTTGCGTTGTGCCCGAGGTATATTCAATGTCAGTACTGACCCGATAAATACGCTCACCATTGGTATGGAACCGGTCGTAACTTAATTCAAACCGTATGTAAAAGAAGGTGAGGTAAACGATACAAAGCGCTATTGCCAGGCCGCAAAGATTAATGATCGAAAAACCCTTATTTTCGGACAGGTATCGAAACGTAGTTTTGAGATAGTGGCTTATCATAATATAGGGTCGCAAGATCAGACATCATATTTCCCCCAGTTATTACGCCAAAGTAATAAACCTTTTTTAATCAGCAGCTTATTAGGGGATATATTGCAAAAACTGTCCGATATCGGACATCTTCTGTTCGGAAGCGGGCACGCTCATCGATTATTTCTCTCCTATTTTGTCACAAAACGACCATCCTCCGGTCTACGGTCTACAGCACACATATAACACTGTTGACTATTATGGATACTCCATTTCTTACACCCATCGAAGCACCTAAAAACGTGCTTTGGAAACTTGTTTATTTTTTCACCCGTAAACGGTTCGGGAAAGTATTGACACCTATTAAAGTAATGGCCGCCCGGCTTCCGCTCAGCTTTGGGAGTTTCTCCGGGAAAATCGCCCAACTCGATAAGAAGCTGCAATTGCCGGATGAAACGGTTATGCTTATCCGTGAACGCGTGGCACGAATCAATGTTTGCCATTTCTGCATCGATATCGGACGGGCGCAAACGATTAGGTTTGCCATGGACCAGGCAAAATTTGATGCACTGGACAGTTATCAGACCAGCGAGCTTTTCAGTGATAAGGAGCGGGCACTGCTTGATTTTGTTACCCAATTGGCGCGCGACCGAAAAATGGAACACAGCCTGTTTGCCGAACTTGCCAGACATTATGACGAGCGCTCGATCTGTGAAATCGTTTGGGTCGTCGCCACAGAGTTTTACTACAACATCGGCAATATTGGCCTCAACATCCATTCGGATATGCTTTGCGATATCGCGAAAAGAAAAGCTAACTGACTATCTTTGTGGAAATGATATGGAACTGACAGCAGAAATTATTGCACTTCGACCATACCTTTTCCATATTGCCTACAACATGCTGGGTATTGTGGCAGATGCGGAAGATGTCGTTCATGATGTCTATGAAAAATGGACTTCCGTAAAAGGGGTTAAACAGCCAAAGGCTTATCTGGGACGCATGACGGTTAACCAAAGTATTGACCGTCTTCAGGAGTTGAAAAGGCAACGGGAAAGCTACATCGGGTCGTGGCTGCCCGAGCCGTATATCACCCTCGATTTTGAAACACCTCCAACACTTGAATACGGACTGCTTTTCCTGCTTGAGCGCCTCAACCCGGTTGAACGTGCGGTATTTATCCTGCGCGAAAGTTTCTCCGAGGAATACCATTATATCGCGGAGCTGATAGGTACGTCAGTGGAAAATTGCAGGCAGTTGTTGCACCGTGCGCATAAGAAACTTAGCCGGAAGCGATTCAAACCCGTTGATCCATCAAAGCATCGCTCGCTGCTCGATGCGTTCCTTTTTTCATTGCAGTGTGAAGACCGTACGCAACTGGAAGCAGTGCTCCGCAGTGATGTCGAATTTTTCAGTGATGGGGGGGGCAAACGAGAAGCCGCGCGCAAACCGCTTCTCGGCCGGGATAAGGTGCTGAAATTTCTTTTTGGGGTTATGCAACTTCCGGAAAATAAATTTAACGACTTCGAATATCGGGCCGCCTTCGTGAATGGCAGGCCGGCGATACTTTTTATTCACCGTTTAACAGGCGAACTCGATTCGGTGTTATGCGTTGAAACAGCGGAAACGGAAATTATCCGCCTGTTATATGTTCGCAACCCTGATAAGCTCCAGATCAGGCAATCAAATACGGCCTTCTGAATACCGATAACGGGGCCGTTAACTGGTGAGGTTTATGTTGATAGCTAAGGTTCCAGCTCTTTGATCCGTTGCTGTACGTATTGGCGATATTGATTTTCTTCTATCGGCGGGTTTTGCTTGAGGTACAACCGATAATACCGAAGGGCATTGTGGCGATTGTTTAATTTATGATCATAAATAACGGCGAGGCTATAATAGTGGAGCGGTATGGTTTCAAACTGGAAACTGCGCAGATAACTCGATGCGGCTGCCGATGGTTGATTAGCGAGATCATGCAGGTCGGCTATGCGGCCATAATAGAAGGCCGTGTTGGGTGAGATGGCAAGCTCCAATACCTTGTCCATACAGGCCAGACCTTCTTTATATTGTTTAGTTGCCTTATAGGCCATGGCAAGGTAATAGTAATCAATTTCCCCCATTTGTTCGTAAATGGCCAGCAATCGCTCGTAAGTTGCTTGACAACTTGCAAAATCATTAGTATGAAAATATCCACGGGAAAGTAGTGACATTACCTGCTGGCTTTCGTCACCCTGTGTAACCAGTTGTTCTCCGATTGTTACCATATCGCTGTAATTCTCCAATTTTTCGGCCACCTGCAATTTGCCCAGCAGGAGCAGACCATGACCAGGATCTGTCGTCAGTGCCAACTCCAGAACGGAGTCAGCTTTGGCATATTGCTCGAAAGTTATGCACAGCTGAGCAAAATCATAGGCTATATCACTATTTGATGATTGGTGATGGTTCGCCTGTTCCAAATAAGCATAGGCCGATGGGAGGTCACCTTTCCTTCTCATCATCGCGGAAAGCGCCGTATAAGCCGTAACGTGGGCCGTGTCCAATGCAATAATCCGCTGATAATAAGTTGTCGCTGGTGCGTAAAGTCCGCGCTGTACATAAATGGTGGCTAAATTCAATAAAGTCGAAACTTGTAGGCTGTCTAATGTATACAATCGGAGATAATACGGCTCCGCTTGTGCGTAGGCGCCCGCCATTCGATAACAGTACCCCAATCGATCCAATACTGCTGGATCTGCCACGGTATCCGAGTAAAACGTCTTGAGGTATTCGGCAGCTTCCAGATATTGTTGAGTTTGGTAAAGCTTAAGCAGTTTGTCGTTGTCGGGTTGCTGTGACTGCTGCGCATACACGGTGAAACAATTGAAGCATAGGCAAAGTATACTAATTATGTAGGCGGTTCTTTTCATAACAAATCTTATTCGACATACCAAAATACTATTGTGAAATTCCGCTGGATTTCCTCCACTATTCGCCCTATAGCGTGTCAATCCTAAATTCTTTGGAATTAGCCATTACACGACTTATTCGTCGCGTAAAGACTCGACCGGATTGGCTATTGCAGCCCGTATCGCCTGAAAGCTAACGGTCACTATCGCGATGGCTACCGCCAGCGCCCCAGTAATCGCAAACACATCCCATTCAAATGATATACGGTACGCGAAATGCTGTAACCATCGATTCATGAGGTAGTAGGCAATAGGCGATGCAATGATAAAGGCAATGGCCACCAATTTTACAAATTCGGTTGAAAGTAGTCTGACAATGCCGCTTATCGTAGCACCCAACACTTTCCGGATACCTATTTCCTTGCTTCTCTGCTCGGCCATATAAGCGGCTAAACCGAAAAGGCCCAAGCACGAGATAAAAATGGTTAGTCCGGAGAAAAGTCCGGTAAGCGTAGCGATCTGTTGCTCATCATTGAAGTTTTGGGCATAGGCCTCGTCGACAAATTGATATTCGAACGGGTAGCCGGGGTTGTATTCTTTAAAAATCTTTTCCGCAATGGTAAGGTTTTCTGCAGTGCTGTTTTGCGGATTGAGTTTGATGTACGTGAAATTGAATCCCATTGGCGGACCGAAGACCATCAACGGCCATACCGGCTCATACGGTGAATCCATGATGAAATCAGCAACCACGCCGACCACTGTAAATGCTTCTTCACCGTGCCGTACTACCTCCCCGATAGGACGCTCCAATCGCATGTCCTTTACCGCAGCCTCATTCAGCAAGATAGCAGCAGAGTCTGTCGCATACGTATAAACATCAATGTCCCGTCCTTGTACGATTTGTACACCCATAGCCGCTTGGAAGTCGATGTCGGTACTTAATACCACGAAAACCTGCTTCGTGTCTGCTTCTGTACTGCCCCGCCATGAAAAGCCAAACGAACCATTGCCCCATCCGGTAATACTGCCGAGGGATTTAGTCAAAGCAATGGCCGCTCTTTCATCGAGTAGCCGTTGTCGAATGATATTGTAGTTTTCGGATATCTTTCCAGTGAGGGTAACACGGATTAAGTTATTTCGATCGTAACCAGTATCCCGTGCCTGCCCATAAGCAATTTGATTTCGGATAATCAGGGTACAGGCAATCAGCAGAATGGAAAAGGTAAACTGGCATACCACCAGGATTTTGCGCGGCGAAAACGTATGTTGAGTGGCATACTGGCTACCTTTGAGGGTATGGATAGGACGGAAGGAAGATAGAAAAAATGCTGGGTAGCTACCGGCAAGGATACCGGTGAACAGGATAACGCCGAACGTCAGCAACCAAAAATGTGGGTTATCGGTCTCTAACGAAAGCTCCTTTTGTACCAACGTGTTAAATGCAGGTAGGCTGATTACCAGTATAAGGTAAGCTAATATTCCCGCTATAATGGTCAACAAGATAGATTCTCCTAGAAATTGGCCGACTAATGTATGTTTACGGCTTCCCATGACCTTCCTAATGCCTACTTCCTTCGCTCGTTTCTCGCTTCTGGCCGTACTCAGGTTCATAAAATTAATACAGGCAATCAGCAAAATGAATCCTGCAATGGCAATAAAAAGCTGAACCATGCGAAGTTGTTGGCCACCGATCAATTCGCCATTGACAGGCTCTGCATAAAGGTGCCATTTTTCAGCGGGGTGTAGTACGATTTCGCGATCGGCGGCCAATGCTATATCTTCACCGGCATACGTTTTATAAATGGAATTGATTTTAGTATTGACGGCCAAGATATCCGCATTTTTATCTAATAGTACAAATGTAGTAGCAGGGCCTCTGGCCCATGAATCTTTGGGGAGCCATAACCCCAGTTTTTCCAGGTAAGACCATGGAAGTAAATATTCGACGTTCCTGAAATGACTGTTATCCGGCAGATCCTTAATAACATGGGTTACGGTGAAATTATCCGAATTGTTTACGGTAATTATTTTTCCGATTGCGTCTTTCCTGCCGAATAGCTTTTTGGCTAGTGATTGAGTAATAACGATGCCACTGACGGAATGCAGGGCACTTCCCTTGTTTCCATGTATGAACTCAAAATCAAACAGGGAGAAAAAACCGCTATCTGCATACGCGCCATCAGGGCTAAAAGAATGATCAGTTATACTGAGCAACAAGTTTCCCTTTGTATATCGGGACGTGCGTTCCACTTCAGGATAGTCTTTTTTCAATGCCGGCCCCAAAGGGTTTGTCGTCCTATCCCACATGATCGTAAGACCATCAAAGCTATCTCGGTTATAAGCTTTATAAAGCCGATCGGTATTGGCATAAAACCGATCAAATGTATATTCGCTATGCACCCATAGGAGAATAAGTGCTGCTGAGGCCATGCCGATGGCCAGCCCCAATACATTGAGTATCGTGAATGATTTAGTACGCCAAAGGTTACGAATAGCGATTTTGAAATAGTTCTTCAACATATCTTTAGGCTTCAGCTATTGGTTAATAACTTATCCCAGTTATTACGCCAAGTTAGTAAGTTATTTTGAATCAGTGGGTTATTTTTTATTGCTTTGGCGAAAGTGTTCGATATTGAACAGATATTGTTCGGATGCGAACAAAGGAATTTGTATTTTTTGTGCAAACAAGGTTACAGGCCGAGTGATGAAATACTGTTGGGCGGACGGAATTACCTTATCAGGGAAATTCATTTCCTTGTATTTTACTTAGTTTTTATTAACATTAACTTAACTTATTGGAAATTATCTGATAACAATAAATTTACATTTTTGCAATACGAATAAGTAGATAGTAGCTTCTATGGATTACATGTTGTTTATCGTTGCGGTACTACTTGTGTTGGCTATCGCAGATTTGATTGTGGGTGTCAGTAATGATGCCGTTAATTTCCTGAATTCAGCAATCGGCAGTAAGGTCACTACCTACAGGAATATTATCCTCATCGCCTCGGCGGGTATTCTGATCGGATGTTTTTTTTCCAGCGGAATGATGGAAATTGCCCGGAAAGGGATTTTCCAGCCTCAACATTTTACATTCGACAAGGTTATGTGGATTTTCCTGGCTGTCATGTTGGCTGATATCGTACTGCTCGATATTTTCAATTCGCTTGGTCTGCCCACGTCAACAACGGTTTCCATTGTCTTCGAATTACTAGGCGCATCCATGATCATGGGCTTCCTGTTTGCTGCTGAAAAGGGAGAAACCATTGGTGAAGTGATGAAATACATCAACATGGACAGCACTTTTTCCATTGTCTCTGGGATTTTCCTGTCTATTCTCATCGCATTTTCAACCGGGCTTATTGTTCAATTCTTTATGCGCGCTGCGTTTACATTCCAATATGAAACGCGGATAAAAAGCTTAGGCGTATTGTTTTCTGGTGTAGGAATCGCGATTATCATTTATTTCTTGTTGATCAAAGGGCTTAAGGGAACCACATTGGCACAAGGCGAGTGGGTGGGGATGATCCTTGATAATGTAGTCTTTGTGATGTTGCTGGTGCTGGTCGTCGCGACGGGGATATGCTTTTGGCTCCAGCGGCAGTATGGGATAAATCCACTCAAAATCGTTGTGCTCGCGGGAACCTTTTCCCTAGCCATGGCGTTTGCAGGTAATGACCTCGTCAATTTCATTGGGGTGCCAATTACGGGGTTGCTGGCCTACCAAAACTGGTTAGGAAGCGGCGTGCCGGCCGATGCAATGTATCAAGATTACCTGGCCACAAGCGATGTCATCGTACCCAATTATATGCTGGGGATAGCGGGTGTGGTCATGGCGCTGACACTCTGGCTGAGTGCGAAAGCGAAAAAGGTAACCGAGACGGAAATAAACCTTGGTAAACAAGGTGATGACGGCAACGATGACCGATTCAAACCCAATAGCGTATCGCGAAGGGTGGTCAAAACTGCAATGCTGCTGGGAAATGTATTCGATGCGGTTATCCCACGGAATGTCAAAAGACGATACAACCTGAGTTTCGAACGGGATAAGCTGAGCAAAGCTACGCAGGTTGACGAGGATGCACCCGCTTTCGATTTAGTGCGGGCGGGAACCAATTTGATATTGGCCAGTATATTGATTGCTTGGGCAACATCGCAGAAACTGCCACTGTCTACCACTTATGTCACATTTATGGTAGCCATGGGGACTTCACTGGCCGATAGGGCTTGGGGGCGCGAATCGGCAGTGTATCGGGTCACCGGTGTGCTCAGCGTAATAGGTGGGTGGTTTATCACTGCGTTGATTGCGTTTTCGGTAGCGGGTTTTTTCGTATTTGTGATCTTTCAGGGAGTGTTGGCAACCGGGCTATTGATGGGGGTAGTGCTCGTTTACATCATTGTGTCCAACATAAAATTCGCTAATCGAGAGCAGAAATCGAAAATCGAAAGAAGCAGACTTAGTTTGCTGGAAGAGCCAGACCTCGACGTATACATCCGCAGCAAGAACATGCTGGTGACGATGATCATTGAAATCTCTGGGCATTACAGTACGGTGCTGAACGGGATACGGGCGGGTGATGTGTCGGCCATCCGGAAGACCGATAGGGAACTGATGGACCTGATCAAATACTCGTACAAGCTGAAGCGTAACAGCCTGCGGGCTATCCGGAAGCTAGGTGCTGCAGACCGCCGATCAGCCGAAGTCATCGTGCATGGTGCCGACCTCATACAGGATATGCTCCAGTCGGCAAAATTCATGAGTGCGGAAAGCGTACAGTATATCGAAAACCTGCATGCCCCGCTTGCCGATGGTTTTATTGTTACTTTGGAGGGACTGGGAGATAAGATGGATAAATTTTTCCGGCTGGCGATAAATGAGCTCAACGAAGAAGATGGGCCCGATTTACCCCTGCTTCGCCAAAGCAGGAATGAAATCCGGGAATTCATCAATATCAATTTCGGGAATGAGTTGGATATTATCCGTCGCAAAGATATCGGCAGTAAGCAGGCACTGCTTCAGACCAGTATTTTCCTTCAGAGCCGGGATATCCAGGCTGTACTTTTCAGAATATGTAAGATTTACGACAAGTTTGAGAACTAAACATACTCGCTATTAAAATTGTTCTGATTTGGGTAGTACTGAGCGAAGGTAACGCCTCGTCTTTGCCAAATCAAGATCAAAAAATAAGCTCCTTTACGGCAGGAATGTAATTGCGGCCAACGTTGATTTCAATGGCGTTCGGCAGCGATACAAAAAGTTTACTGATATCGCGATACAACTCCTGTATGTGATCGATGTTAATGATATAAGAACGATGAATCCGGATAAAGCATTGCGGATTCAACTTACGTTCGAGCTGACCGATGCCGGTGGTACTCAGGTAGGATTCTCCGTTTAGCATATGAATCCAGGTATAATCTTTATCAGCTTTCAGGTGCGTAATCTTGTTGACAGGTATACTGGTTAACCGCTGTCCTTTTTCTGCCAGGATCCGTACCGGATAACTAATTTGTGGTTCGCTCGCAGTACTTTTTTTGTGGGCAGCTCCCCGCCAATGATCAAAACGTTGCAGGGCGAGCTTTACACGCTCAGCTGTCAATGGTTTGATGAGGTAGTCAATTGCCTGATGTTCGAATGCTTTCGCTGCATCTTGGGTAGATGTGGATGTAAAGATCACGGATGGTTGGTATTCGGCGGAGTCCATGACCGCAAAGCCGCTTTTCCCAGGAAGTTGCACCGCGATAAATACCAGGTCCGGCTGTAAGGCGTTGATGTACTTTTCGGCTTCCAGGCCATTGCAGCATTCCCAGAATACAAACGGATAGGGCTGGTGCTTGATGTATTCCCGCAGCCACAGCCTAACGGAAGGATCGCTATCCACAATCAATATGGTCTGTTTTCCCATTGTATTTATTCGTTATAATGGTTGTACAAAGTTATCCGCTGCGACCACGCCTTAAACTGACATATGTCAGAAATTGCGCCGGTTCACTTTTTTTTGTATTTTAGTGCTGTACTAGACTGATAATAAACTATTTATTGATGATACCGCGGAAACATTTTGAAAATGTCTGCCACATTGCGCAACAGTATGGAATACTATTCACGCCTGATGAGTTCAAATTCATCAGCTCCCATACGCAGCACCGGGTTTTGCCACCGCACACCGTTATTATGGAGCAGGGCAAAGCGGTTAATACGCTGTACTTCCTGAACAGCGGTATTGCACGCTTATACCGGATGGAAAAGGGCGTTGATCACACATTGGGTATTGTGTCCACAAATCACTTTTTGTCTACGCCGCTATACCTCCAGAGCGGACAGTTATCCACCTGCGCGTTGGAGTCGCTGACTGAAATCGATGTCTTGGTATGGGATAAGGAGCGCGCCCTGTTATTAAAACAAGCGATACCCAGGATGTATGACATGGATTTGGCCATCATGGATCGGCTGTTGACCTGGTTGCAGGACAACCAGATTGATGCGATATGTATGACGGCAGAAGAACGGTATAAAAAAATAATGGACACCCAGCCGGAGGTCATTCAGCAGGTACCCCTGAAATATATTGCTTCATTTTTGGCGATTCACCAGGACAGCCTAAGCCGGATCAGGAAGACGCTTGGCCAGAAATAGCTGTTGAGTCCGATGCCATCCACTGGCAGCTCTCTGACACCGGATCCTTTTCCGTTGCTTGCTTTTTGATAAACGATTTATGGAGTCGATGAAGCCACAAAGACACTGACAAGTGGAACCGGAGCTTCATCGAAGCTATAATGCGTTCATGCCGTTATATTGCTGTTTATCGAAACGGGAGGCGCTCGTTGACCGGAGCAGCTAGCTTTGTGACTATTAATTTTAATGTCATGAAGCATCTATCAGTGAACAAAGTGGTAATTGCCGCAATGGTGGCCGTACTTTTCGGCGCTGTGCCGACAGCGGTGCAGGCGCAGTCTATTCTTCGCAAAATCAAAGATCGGGCGGCACAGGCTGCTACGCAGAAAGTATTGAACGAAACTGAAAAGGCGGTCTCCAAAGGAGTCGATAAGGCCATCGAATCGGCAACGGAAGGTGGGAAAACCGAGGAGCCGGATGGCCAGCCCGCGGCAGGTGAGCGTGCGGTATCCGGAAATGACACGACCGATAACCCAACGACAGCTATCCAAGCATTCAGCAAGTATGATTTTGTTCCGGGCGACTCGGTATTGTACGCTAACGACTTTTCCGGAGAGGCCATCGGCGAGCTGCCGACCGGATGGAATAGCAACGGTAGCTCGGTGATTGTCAGCCTGGGTGGGATTCCCGGCCAATGGTTGCGCATGGCGCAGCGCACGGTTGTCTTAACAGATAACGAAAAACCTTTCGGTCCTGACTTTACAGTGGAATTCGACATGGTACTGCAGTACGATTTCAAAGGCTGGCTGCCACCGTCGTTTCAGTTTGGGCTGCTGGCTTCAGGTAGCGAGTCCGCGACTTCCAACAAACTTTTGTCCGACCCGAAGGGTGATAAATCTTTTTATATGGAAGTCTCCCCGCTTGCCGATGCCGGAAATGTCGTGCTCGAGAGTTACGAGAAATATAGCCGGTATTTCAATAGTCCGCCCACCAGGAATCAATCGGTGCGCCAATGGTACGGGAAAGTATCACACGTCGCCATCCAGGGACAGAAGGAGCGGCTGCGCATCTGGGTGGACGGCGAAAAATTATATGATGTACCAAAAGGCATCCCCAAAGCAGGTGAGTTTAACCAATTGTATTTCCAGCTGGGTAGCAGTCCCTACAATGACGAGCAGATCGGCGTGTATTTCGGCAATATCAAAATTTCCAGAGGGTTGCCCGATACCCGGCATAAACTGGTGGAGGAAGGTAAATTCAGCACGACAGGCATTTTGTTTGATACCGGTTCGGCGGCGGTTAAACCGGAATCTGCCGGTGTACTGAAAGCCATTGCAGCCGTACTCACCCAGCACGCGGATATCCGTGTCCGCATTATTGGCCACACAGACGCAGTGGGCGATGATAAAGCCAATCTTGAACTCAGCGAACACCGTGCCGCCGCCGTGCGCGAAATGCTGCAGACCGAATACCGGATCGATGGCAACAGGTTGGAAACAGGCGGCAAGGGCGAAGCTGAGCCGGTAGCCGATAACCAAACCGCAGCGGGCCGGGTACAAAACAGAAGAGTGGAATTTATTAAATTATAACAACAATGAATAAATGGATGTATTACACCACGATGATTTGGCTATTGGTAGGTTGTGGTAAAGGCGAAGGTCCGGGCATGCCCGATCCGCTGGAAGAAGGAAACGACTGGGATATTGTCATCCCTTCATCGAAAGATCAGCCTGGTTTAGGGGATACAGGAGGCATCCCTTCAGGCATACCCTGGGAGCTGCCCCAGGGAATTGAAGTGGTGGCTCGACCGGATAAGCCATTCGATCCGGACCTGGGATTGCTATACGGAAGCCTGAATACGTTTTATGCCGACGTGAGCTTTGTCAATAACTTAAACGTAACGGTCACCGTCGAAGTGCCGGGTGGTTTGATTTGCCTGTTTAAGCATGAAGGGCGCACACAGAATGGTATCCTAACATCTGCCGTACGCATTCAGGTGCCACCTACTTATGTGGATATCAGTACGCCCGCGGACACGACTACCGTATACCTTGGCCTGGGTTGTCTTAACTATTCCATGGCATTCCCTTGGGAGGAAAACCAGCAGTGGGATACGCAGGACTATCCCATTGGCAAAGACATGTACGGACTGGGAATGGTTACAACCGACCCGAACGTCCGCAAACTGCTGGATTTGCTGAAAGATTATCCCAAGCTACGGCTCACACAGCACTATAATCCGCAGGAAATGTTCGACGAAGACTATAAAACACCGGAGTGGCGGATCATTTATACCCTGATCCAAAGTGCCCTATGGGAAATTACCGATGGGCCGGGATTGACACGAAAGGACTATCGGGAGTTGGTGGAAGCATTGCAACCGTATCGGTAATGCCATCAGCGCGCTTAATAAGCAGCGGCACAGCAGCGTATCGCATTTGGCATCCTGTGTCGGCGCTCATTACATCAGCGTCGCGATGCGTCTGCTCCCCGTATTGAAAGAAGCCGATACCCCGAAGCGGAAACCGGCCTTCGCATCAAGGTAAGGGTTACCCGCTACCCAGCCATTGGTCTTTCCTTCAGCTACTGCAACAATGCGCCAGATGTTATCCAGCGCATAGGAGCCCTGCACACGAAACAGGCCGCCGGGCCGGGCTTTGCGGTCATAAAAGCCGTTGGGTTGCAACCATAATAGCACTGCCGGCTGCAATAAAAGAGGTTTCTGTCCATTGATACGGACCACATAAGGGCTCCGTTCCACTTCAACACCCGGCAGCAACCGGTATTTGTTACGATACCCATGCAGACTGACTAGGTATTGCTTTTCGCGGTGGTCAATGAAAAAATCCGCCGTTAGGTCGTATCCAAAAGAATTGAGGTAATGCCTTACGGCCACGTTGAATGCCGTTTGGTCATTCAGCCGGATGCGGTTGACTCCGATCATGAACGGTGAAAGGAAGTTGAGATATTGCATCCTGCCCATCCGTTCCAGGTAGCGATACTCTTCGTCGGTCAGTGACGTGGTCTTGATCGCCCGGTCTATCCCCACACCGCTCGGATGCCTGCCGCGGGCTTCGTAAGGCTCATCCGGACGGTGCAGATCGTATACCCATGGGGTAAAGTCCCAGCCCACGAAATCACGGTCGGCCACGGCCAGCCCATGCGCATTCATACTGTCGATGCTGGCATTATAGTCTTTTTGTTTGAATTGGTTCACATAGTTGATCGCATGCTTGGTGAGCAGGATGTTCAACGCAATATTGGCATACTTGGATCCACTGAAAAAGTTGTCCTTCTGCAGTCCCCGCAATAACAGGAATTCGCTTTCAATACCGGCGGCAAAGCTACGGACCAGCGCCTGGGGAACCTCCTTTTTCAGTCGGATGAGGTCTTCGTCCTTTACGCGGCTCACCGACCCGTTGGCAAATCCGCCATTGAAGCGGTTATACGTTTCGTCATAAGACGATATGCCTTTGATGGTTAATCCGGCTCGGTGGAATTCCTCGTGCATCCATTGTGCGGAGAGTACAATACCGTAGTAGGTAAATACATAATCAACCAGACCGGAAGTGACGTTAGCGGCAATACGGTTATACACGTGCCTTCGTTTGCTGTCCGGACGGATGATACCCTGCCAGAGTTTATTGTTAAAGTGGTAGTTAACGCGGTGTAGGTTCTGTGTCACTGCCAGTGCCTGCTGCATCGAATAACTGTCAAACAATTCTCCCGCGCGTGCCGCATCTCGCTGGAATGGCAGGTCGAGTATAGGCAGGTCGATTTGCAGTGGATACACGGTCGTACTATCCTGTTCCGCTGGTTTAGCTAATGTGGCCTCGGTACTAATCGTCAGCATACACAGTACTATTGCGATGGTAAAAAGGCGCATATCAGTCAATTCCAAGTAGTAAAAGAATATGGGCTTCCAGAACCGGCATATCCAGTATGTATGCCGGAGAACGTAGACACTGACCTGTGTGGATACAGGGGCATGGGGGTGGTACTTCAGCCTGCTCAGTACCTGCCAGGGCGGGTAGCTCAACCGTTTCCCCGTAGGTTGAGGTTTGCATAATTTGATGACACATCATTTCGATTTTTTTCACAAAGAAAGCCATTCCCCCAGGGTCGTGGTTTGTGAATCGATAAGATACGTTTAGGGTCGACAAGCAGCTGGGAAAGCCGATAAAAAGGGATGTCAATCGAAGAGGGAAAGCTGTTCAACAGCCTTCCCCAACGAATCGGTCCCGGAAACAGGACCTTGCTATTGCATAATTTATTCGTCGCGTAAAGACTCAACCGGATTCGCTACCGCCGCTTTGATCGATTCGTAGCTTACCGTTAGCAGAGCGATCGCTACGGCGATCGTGGCCGCCAGTAGAAATACCGGCCATCCAATGTCTATCCGATAGGCGAAGCTGATTAACCAGCTATTCATCATGTACCACGCAACCGGAATAGCGATAACGATGGCAATCATCACCAGGCCAACAAAATTCCGCGACAACAGTTGGACTACACTGCCCACCGAAGCACCCAGCACTTTACGGATACCGATTTCCTTAACCCGTTGTTCAGCGATAAAGGCCGACAGCCCGTACAACCCCAGGCAGGAGATAAAGATAGCCAGGCCGGCGAACAAGTTGAACAGACTGCCAAGCCGCTGCTCTCCCCGGTAAAGATTCTCCAGGTCCTGATCGAGGAAGTGATACGAAAAGGGATATGTAGGATCCAGCTTGGTATGGATGTTTTCCAGTGCCTTGATAGTGGCCTCTGTAGCACCTGGTTTTGTGCGTACGACTGCTTTGCCGTCCCACGGCCACCGGTTGAATTCCATAATAATCGGCTCAACCGCCTGCTGGATGGGTTTAAAGTTAAAATCCTTCGTTACGCCGACGATCATGCCCTGCTGGCCCCAAACAGTCAGCGGCTTGCCGACGGCTGTTTCTGCATCCAGTCCCATGATGCTTGCCAGCTTTTCATTAATGATAAAATTGCTTGAATCACCGCTGAATTCCCGAGAGAAGGCCCGCCCGGCCGCCATCTCCACCTGGAAAACATCCACAAAGTTTTCATCGATATCTAATGTGGGGATGACGATGGAAGACTCGGGGTCCCTGCCTTCCCATTGTACGTCCATGATGCCCGTCGTCAGGTTGGTAGGCACATCGTCAATGATGGTAAAATCCGCCGTTAGCGACAGTCGGCTTAATTCGTTCCGATAGGCATCGGGCTTGCTGGCTAAATCCCCCTTAATTGGTACATATACCAGGTTTGACTTTTCAAATCCGACATTCCGTTTTTTGATATATTCCAGTTGATTATAGACCACGATGGTACCCACAATTAATACAATAGACACAACAAATTGCAATACAACCAGTACATTTCTAAAAAGTAAATTAGCGCTTCCGCCGAGCCTGAGCTTCCCTTTCAGTACCTTGATGGGCTGAAATCCGGATAGGAACAGCGCCGGATAACTGCCGGCAACCAGTCCGGTCGCCAGCGCAATGCCGATTAGCAGGAACCATAGTTTTCCGTCAAAACTGATTTCCAGTTCCTTTCCCGCCAATTGATTGAACAGCGGAAGCGTCAGCCAAACCAGGGTGATGGCGATCAGCAGGGAGCAGCACGCAATCACAATGGCTTCGCCAAGGAACTGGGTAATCAGCTGCCAGCGTGCTGCGCCCACCACCTTTCGCAATCCCACTTCCCGGGCCCGTCTTGCAGAACGCGCCGTAGACAGGTTCATAAAGTTGATGCAGGCGATGGCCAGGATAAAGATGGCAACCACGAAGAGAATATTTACATACTGGACATTGCCATTGCCGGGCAATTCTACCTGAAGGTGAGAGTGGAGGTGGATGTCTGTGATGGGCTGTAACCTGAAGGTTATTTTCGTCGGGCTTGCATTCGCTTTGTAGATGGCATTTATCTGCGCTTCAAACTGTTTCAGATTGGCAGCTGAAGGATGGAAACTTTCATCCAATAGCAGATAGGAATAGAAATTAAAGTTACCCCACGCATTGTTGATTAGGTCATTATGCGTGTGGGCGATTGCGGCCATCGGCATAATATAATCAAATTGGAGGTGCGAGTTGGAAGGCAGGTTTTTCAGTACACCGGTTACCGTAACCCATTCGCTGTTATTTTTCCGCAGTGTTTTGCCAATCGGATCGGCGTTCCCAAAATACTTTTTGGCCATATCTTCCGTGATCAGGATGGCATCAGGTCGCTGAAGTACGGTATTGGCACTGCCTGCGGCTAACGGAAAGGAAAACACGTCAAAAAATGTGGAATCCACATAAAAACCATTTTTTTCCTCAAACCTGCTGTCGTTGTATTCAAAGACATTGGTAGAAGGATGGCTGAGCCGGACAGTATTCTTGATAAATGGGATTTCAGCCTGCAGTCCCGCAGGCATGGCTGCTGGATTTACCGCCGCCTGGAAATCTTCACTGGCTATCGATGCGATCCGGTACAGCTGACCGGCATGTGCATGAAAGCGGTCGTAGCTTTTCTCATGCTGTACCCATAATAGTATCAAAATGCTGGCCGCCATGCCAATAGACAGCCCGGCAATATTCAGTAGCGAGAACGACTTATGCCGTCTTAGATTCCGAAGTGCGGTTTTTAGGTAGTTTTTTATCATTTTATTTCGTGTTCATTGGCCGGTGGTCAGTAACCTACCGTGCTATTGCAAACCGTTAATTACAGCTATTTTTACGCTATTATCCTGGTGCTACGTCGTTTCTACTTATTCAATCATCACCTGTTTTCACTACTGATCACAGATCACCGTTCGCCGACCCCGTATCTCCGGTCACTCATCCCCCAATGCATTTATCCCCAAACCCTTCGGGATCTTGCTGTTGCGCAGCTTATTCGTTGCGCAAAGACTTGACTGGGTTAGCTACCGCCGCTTTTATCGCCTGGAAACTTACTGTCACCAGCGTGATAGCCAGCGCAGCAGCAGCGGCTACCGCAAATACGGTCCAGCTGATTGTGACCCGGTAATCATAACCTGCAAGCCAACTATGCAGGTAGTAATAAGCAATCGGGGTAGCGATCATGCAGGCCACAATGACGAGCACCACAAATTCTTTTGAAAGCAACCCCCAAAGATTCGCAATGCTGGCGCCTAATACTTTGCGGATGCCAACTTCTTTGGTCCGTTGTTCCGCCACAAAGCTTGCCATGCCAAACAATCCCAGGCAGGAAATGAAAATGGCAAGAACGGCGAAATAAGAAGAAAGCTTCCCGATCCGTTCTTCCGCCATGAACTTGTTTCCGAATTCCTGATCTACAAATTGGTAATCAAACGGCACGGTGGGTGTGTATTTTTTCCAGATCTTTTCTATTGCGCGTATTGACTGGGAGGTACTTTGGTCAGGGTTCAGTCTTACCACTAGGTTTGACAGGTTGCCGGAGGCACCCAGGTGGTATACCGTAGGCCGGACCGGAAAAAAAGGCGATTCCTGCAGGATGTCCTTTACTACGCCAATTATGGTATAAACACCGTCGTCCCACCGAAGTGTTTTTCCCACGGGCTCATCAAATCCGATAATTTTGGCGGCCGATTCATTGATGACGAATGCCAGCGAATCCGTAGCAAAATCCCGTGAGAAATCCCGACCGGCCTTAACTTCCCACTCCACGGTTTTACCAAAGTCATAGGATACGGAGTTGTTTGGAAAATCGACCGCTAAATTCGGGTCCTTGCCTTCCCATTCAAAGCCGCCATTGGTATTCCAGACGCTCGTTAAGGGACTGAAACTTCCTGCCATTTCCGTGATTGCCCCTGCGTTTTTCAGCTCTGTCCTTACCACATCGAAGTGATCTTTTATTTCATCCTGTAGATTCAGGTTTAATAAGCCGGTCCGGGTATACCCGACGGGCCGGCCTTTGCCGTATTGGATCTGTTGGTAAACGATGACTGTCCCAATGATTAGCATGACAGATACCGCGAATTGCACGACGACCAGCACTTTTCGGGGCGCTGTGGCAAACCTGCCCACGCGGAACGTTCCTTTCAGCACTTTCAATGGCTGGAAAGAGGAAAGATACAGCGCAGGGTAACTGCCCGCCAGCAACCCGGTAATCAAAATGAAGGTCAGGTTGGCCGACCAGAACAACGGACTTAACCAGGGGATGGCCATATGCTTACCCGCCACATCATTAAACAAGGGTAGAAATAGCAGCGCAAGGAGCAGAGACAGCACGAAGGCAAGTGATACAACTAGGTAAGATTCCGCAAAAAACTGGAATACTAATTGACTGCGATAGGAGCCTACCGTTTTTCGGATGCCCACTTCTTTCGCCCGTTTTTCACTCCGGGCAGTTGCCAGGTTCATGAAATTAATACAGGCCAGCAACAGCACAAACACACCGATGATGCCGAACAGCCGGACATTTCTGATGTTTCCGCCGGTATTCACGCCGTTCTTGAATTCGCTGTACAGATTCCATTTTTGCATCGGGTGAAGGAACACTACCCATTGGTATTTTTTAGCTCCTTCGTTGACATTATCAAGTTTGACGTTTTTAATTTTCGCAGACACCTCTTCCATACTTGCCTGGTCCGCGATTTGCACAAAAGTTTGGCTGAAATTGCTTCCCCAGGGATTGTTCATGTTTTTACCCCAGGGGTTCTGAATATACCACAATTCCCACGGCATGATAATTTTCAAGTTGCGGAACGATGTGTTGTCCGGCAGGTCTTCATAAACCCCGGTAACCTTTACTTCAAAATGCCTGTCAAGCGTAATGGTTTTATTCATCGGGTCTTCCTTACCGAACATCGATTCGGCTGCGGAGGCGGAAAGCATAATGGAGTGCGGATCTGTTAAACCAGCCCGTGTACCTTCCAGCATGTTAAGCGTAAGCATTTCCGGACCGTCCGGTTCAAAGTATATCCCGTCTTGAGTCAGGTGCTTATCGCCGACGGAAAGCAAATGGCTGCCCGGCCATGAAGCCTGGACGACATACTTGAAATCACTCCCGTATTTAGTGCGCAGCTCGGGTCCCATTACTCCCGGATTGGATGTCTGTGACTGCACAGTGCCGTTGAAGTTAGCATGCTGCATCACCTGCGCAATGTGGGCATAATTTTTATGGTACTGATCAAATGTCAGCTCATCATGTACCCAAAGGCCAATGAGCAGGGCCACTGCCATACCCACAGCAAGACCGCCGATATTAATGGCGCTGTATCCTTTGCTTTTCACCAGGTTCCGCCAAGCGATTTTGAAATAGTTTTTTATCATTTTATTTCGTGTTCGGTGGTTAACGACCAGTAGTCAGCAACCCGTGTGTTATTGTAACTCATTATTGCAACAATGCCCGATCATTCGTCGCGTAACGACTTGACCGGATTCGCTACGGCTGCCCTTACGGCCTGGTAACTTACCGTCAGCAATGCAATCAGCACTGCCGCCGACCCTGCCAGGACAAATACCCACCACCGGATCTCAATGCGGTAAGCAAAATCCTGCAACCATTGGTTCATCGCCCACCAGGCAATTGGCGAGGCGATGACCAAGGCAAACAACACAAGTCGTATAAAATCTTTTGACAGGAGCTGTACGATGCCCGTAACCGATGCACCGAGCACCTTGCGGATACCAATTTCCTTCGTACGCTGCTCGGTGGTAAAGGCAGCGAGGCCAAACAACCCTAAGCAGGCAATCATAATGGCCAATACGGCAAAACATGTGAAAATCGTTCCCGTGCGTTGCACACCCTCATACATGGCGGCATAGCTTTCGTCGAGGAAGGTAAACCGGATAGCCTGGTTAGGTGAAAATTCTTTCCACAATGCGGAAATACCCGCAACTGATTCAGCCATGTGTTGCCCATTCAACTTCACTGCCATCATCGTGGGACTATTACCCAGCGCGAGGACAACCCCACCCACTTCATCACGCATGGATTCAAAATTAAAATCCTCCACCACACCGATAACCAGCATATTTTTCCCGCCGTTGGTGATGCGTTTACCAACCGGGTTTTCCAGGTTGAGTAATTTGGCCATCCGTTGGTTAATGATTGCCGCGTCGGCATCAGCGGCTCTATTTTTGTCAAAGTTGCGCCCGTCAATCAGCTGGATGCCCAGCGTCGGCAAATAATCATCATCTACCTCCCAGAACTGTCCCTGGGCGGCAACATCCTCATTGATTCTCCCTTCATTCCAAATCGGGTTGCCGTTGCGTTTTACACCACCCATCTGTACAGGCAGGTAATCGCCCACCGTAACATGCTGTACTTCCGGAAGCTTTTCCAGCTCGTCTTTCAGCGTCTGTAGCTGGTCACCGAGCGTGTGGGTGCCTTGAATCACCATCACCTGATCTTTGTCAAACCCGATTTTTTTGTTCAGGATAAACTGCATCTGATTATTAATGATCAGTGTTCCCACAATCAGAATGATGGAAGTCGTGAATTGAAACACCACCAGCCCATTGCGCAGCAGTGGATTTTTAGCGCCCCGGCTCAATTGACCTTTCAACACCTGCACCGGCTTAAATCCCGAGAGGTAAAAAGCCGGGTAAAGTCCTGAAAGCAGCCCAATAATGATCACGGATAGCCCAATGATGGGAGCCAGCCACAGGTTGTCCCAAGGGAATACCAGCTGTTTGTTGGCCAGCTGATTGAAAAGCGGCAAGGACAGCCACGCCAGCAGGACGCCCAGTGCAATGGAAAGCAGGCTATATAATGTAGATTCGGTCAGGAATTGCCGGATGAGCCCGCTGCGGTACGACCCGACTACTTTCCGCAAACCGATTTCCTTGGCACGGCTGGCTGATTTGGCGGTAGACAAATTAATGAAATTGACGCAGGCAATCAGCAGAATAAATCCGGCAACACCTCCAAACAACCACACAAAGCGGATGTCGCCACTGTTCCTTGTAGTTACATCGTAATCCGCAATCTCATGCGAATGCAAATGAATATCCGATACGGGCTGGAATATGAGTTTTGCTGATTTTACCCGGGCTATAGCTACCTGCATTCCGGCTCCCTGGAGGGCGGGAATATAATAGGTATCCATGACACTCGAAACCATTTTTTTTGCCAGTTGATTCAAGTCTGTTCCGGATTTTACCTTAAAGTATGTCACGTAATTGGTGGCCAGCCAATTCGTCTGTTCTCCCGGGTAAAACGGTTCTCCGGCCAGTGAAAGGAAAAAATCAAAACCATAAAGGTGTGAATTGCTAGGAATATCTTCCAGCACACCCTTAATGGTGTACGGTTTTTCCTTGTTGTCGTTCAGGTAGATGACCTTACCGACAGGGTTTCCATCCGGAAAATATTTACCTGCCTTAGTCGCGGTCAATACCACTGTATTGGGCTCATCCAAGGCATGTTGCGGATCGCCCTGAATCATGGGGAGCTGAAGGGCATTTAGCAATTCCTGGTCGGCATATACAATTCCGTCTTCATGCAGGCTTTCCGGATTGTCTGCCGTGGACACCTGATTACTCCCTGCGCCAAATAATGGATTGGGTAACAGCCGTCCTGCGTGTTCAATCTCGGGGAAGTTAGCTTTCATCGTCGGCGCAAAAGGCGCCATAAATGAGGTGCCTTCTCGCGGATCGCCTTTGTCATCGTTGATGGACATGACCGCGCGGTAAAGTCGATCCGAATCGGGGTACGAGCGATCATAGCTGATTTCATGCCGGATAAATAAAGTGATTAACACGCAGGCGGCAATGCTAAAGGCAAAGCCCCCGATCTTAATAGCGGAATACAACTTGTGTTTCACGAGGTTCCGCCAGGCGATTTTTAAATAGTTCTTTATCATTGTTGTATGCTTTATACCGCTTTATAGCTTATTGCAACATCATTCATCCCTCAACGAGTCCACGGGGTTGGCCACGGCCGCCCGGATAGTTTGGAAGCTTACAGTAATTGTCACAACAACAACTGCTATCAATCCCGCAATAGCGAAAATCCACCATGCTATATTCACGCGGTAAGTATATTCAGTTAGCCACTTATTCATAGCCCACCACGCAATAGGGGAGGCAATAAGAATAGCTACAGCAATAAGTTTCATAAAATCGGATGCCAGCATCCGCACGATATGAACTACTGACGCGCCAAGCACTTTACGGATCCCAATTTCCTTCGTTTTGCGTCGGCAGATAAACGAAACCAACCCGAATATCCCCAAACAGCTGGTTATCACACTTATTACCGTGAATAAGGAGAGCATGCCAGCAAACTTGTTTTCCCCGCTGTAAAAGGTTTTTAACTCATCATCCAGGAAGCGGTATTCAAAAAAGTTGTTTGGAAAAATCGGCTTCCATTCCTCGCGGATAGCCGCTATTGCCTCACTGCGCTCTGCCGGAGCTATTCGGATCATGGCTGTAAAGAAGCGGCCATTGTAAAAATAAATATGTGGTGTAATGTCTTCTTTTAGGCTTTGGGAAATGTAGTTATCGACAACCCCGGTAACCTCATACGTGTCGCCCCACATTTCTATGCGGTTTCCGATAGCTGCCGACGCGTTTAAATGCCCCATTTCGTGTGCGGCTTTTTCATTTATCATCGCGACGGCTCTTGTGGTGTCAGCCTGATTAAAATTACGTCCCGCAATTAAAGCGATATTAAAAAAATTAAAATAATTCGTATCGACGAATTGCTGGCGAAACTGCTCCTCACCGTGAATCAGGCCTGGGTATTTAACCTGTCCCCACCACCAGTTATGAATACTTGATGGCGTAGTTAAACCGAATGTTACTTCTTTAATTGCTGGATGTTGCAAGAGGTTATTCCGTAATCGTTCCCTGAAAATATGTTCAGCGTTGGGCATATTGACGGCTATAATGCCCGTTTTATCAAATCCCAATTCTTTATCATAAAGGTAGTTTACCTGTCGGATGCCTATGATTGTACAGATTATCAACAACTGTGCGATGATAAATTGAGACACCAGCAATACTTTCCGCAGGGCAAATCCTCCTGCGCGAGGGACAAACAGCGTGGTACGGAGGAGTTTTGCAGGTGAGAAATGTGCCAGCATCCATCCGGGATATCCACCCGCTACCACACAAAGCGAAAGCGAGGTGCAGCCTATAAAAAGTATAGCACCGATATCCCAATAGTCGGCCAATGATACCTGTGTATTTAATAACTGGCCCGAGTAAGGAAGCATTGCGTTAGCCAGGAAAACGCCGACGATTAAGGATATGGACACAATCACCGCTGTTTCAACCATAAAAGAGGCGATAATCTGCCATCGGGTTCCGCCCAGTACTTTTCGTATACCTGTTTCCTTGTCACGCAACATAGCCTGTGCCATGGCAATATTGATATAATTAATACAGGCAATGAGCAATAGTAAAACTGCCGCACCTCCTAAAACATATAACAGCCATCCCGGGGTTGCATAATTGAAAATATCGGTGATGGTATCAAAATGGATTGCAGAGAAAGGTAATAAGGTAAAGCTTTTGTAATGTGTTTTGTTGTCGGCCAGATAAGATTGAATTAGTTTATTAATACCCGATTCAATATCAGTCGGATTTACGCCAGGCTTAAGTAAGACGTAACCCTGATGCCAGGAATCCCCACCATCCCAATAATCCGCATTGGCCATTTCAGGCATATATTTTGCCAGTGTTTCATGCGAAAAAATGAACCTCAGCTGAAAGTCTGAGTTCGGTGGAACTGCTTTAATAATACCTGATACAGTTACGTCAAATTTATTGTCATATCGGATGGTTTTACCCATAGCGTCACCATTAAAGAGACGGAGCGCGGTAGGCTCATCCAATACAACCTGGTAAGGCTGGGTAAGCGAAACATCCGGAGAACCTTTTACCCATTCCACATCGATCATATCAAAAAACTCCGGGTGTACAAAATAGGAGTTCTCCGCTTTGAAGTTTTGTTCACCCGCATGGATAACCGAGGGATCAAAACGATACACCGTAGCTGCCTTTTCTATTTCTGGAAACTGCTGACGAAGGGCCTTCATCAATCCTTGGGGAATATGGGAATTTAATTCACCGAAGACATCGTGCGACATCACTTTATACAGGCGGTCGGATGCATGGTGATAATGATCAAAGCTTGTCTCAAAACGGATGATACAGAAGATAACCAATGACGTAGCTATGCTTAACGATAGCCCGATCACGTTAATCATCGTATAAAACTTATTTTTTACGATGCTTCGCCACGCGGTTTTGAAATAGTTCTTTATCATTTTTTTCGTTTTCAGTGGTTGGTGGCCGATGGTAGTAACCCACCATGCCATTACAGCTATTTTTACTCCATTACCCTGATGCTACTTCATTTCTGCTTATTCAATTACCCATCACCCTTTACTTGTTTTCATTACTGATCACAAACCACCGATCACTCATCACGTAAAGATTCGACCGGATTGGCCACCGCCGCTTTTACAGCCTGAAAACTCACCGTCAGTAAAGCAATCACCACGGCCGCCAGGCCAGCCACCGCAAACATCCACCACTGGATGTCGATGTGGTAGGCAAAATCCTGCAACCAATGGTTCATCGCCCACCAGGCAATGGGTGAGGCGATGACCAAGGCAAACAGCACAAGTCTTATAAAATCTTTGGACAGCAACTGCACGATGCCGGATACCGAAGCACCCAGTACCTTGCGGACACCGATTTCCTTTGTGCGTTGCTCCGCGGTGAAGGCGGCGAGGCCGAACAGGCCCAGACAGGCAATCAGGATGGCTATGGTAGAAAAACACAAACTTAATAGCCCTGTCCGCTGCTCGCTGCGGTACATGGCGTCGAATGCGTCATCCATAAACCGGTAGGAAAATGGATATCCGGGAGCCATGTTATCCCACAGCTGTTCCATCTGGCTGATCAACGCCGGTATATTGGCCTGCTGTACCTTAAATGCAGCCTGTATCGGGTGATCCTTCAGGAAAAAGCCCAGCGGTGTTACGGGATCGCGCAACGATTCAAAATTGAAATCTTTTACCACGCCGATAATGTCGTATGCCACCGGCTCGCCATTCAAGGTGAAATAAAGTTTTTCGCCAACGGGATCACCGGTGTAGCCCAGGTTCCTGACTGCAATTTCGTTCAGGATCACCGCCGTTGAATCCGCAGGCCGGGTGTGGTCAAAATTCCGCCCCGCTTTCAGCTCCAGGCCAAATGTAGGCAGGTACTGATCGTCTACCCGCCAGCTCTGCATGGATACCGAATTGGTGCCCGACATCACCGCCCCGCGGGAATATGTATTGTCACTGCGGTTTGAGGACGACACCGGCAGGAATCCGCTGATCGTACCCATTTTTACGCCCGATAGTTGCAGCACCTCGTCCCGGAATGTTTTCGTTTGGTTGCCCAGCGCATAGTAATCGTTAACGAGGATCATGTTTTCACGCTCGTAACCCAGCTGTTTGCTTTGGATATATTGCAGTTGACGGGCAACGACCAACGTGCCGATGATAAGGACAATGGAAGCGGTAAATTGAAACACCACCAGTGCATTGCGCATGGGGCTTTTTGCTGATGCAATAACAGTCTGCGATTTCAGCACTTTTACCGGTTTGGCTGCCGAAAGAAACAACGCCGGGTAGTAGCCGGCAACCACGCCGGTGCCCAGCGACAGCAGTAGAACCAGCGGAAGCGTGCGCCAATTTATGATGTCGGCAAAAATGAGGGACTTGCCCGAAATCGTATTGAACAGGGGCAGAATGGCAAAAACGAGCAGCAGTGCCAGTACAGTTGCGCATACCGACAGGAAGACAGACTCGGCTAGGAATTGCCCAATCAATGCTCCTTTTGAGGAGCCGAGCACTTTGCGAACACTCACACCTTTGGCGCGGTTAGCTGACCGGGCCAGCGAGAGGTTCATGAAGTTCACACAGGCAATCAGCAGGATGAACAGGGATATCGCCCCGAAAATATACACATACTGGATATTGCCATTCGGCCCCAGTTCACCAGTCAGGTTTGAATGCAGGTGAATGTCAGTAAGCGGTGTAAGCGCGTAATAGAACCGATTACCCTGCCGACGGAACTCCTCCATGCTGGAAATATCCATGATACCCTTCGCCGCGGGCAAACAGTATTTTTGAACGTATTGTTCCAACCGCGCTTCCAGTGCTTCCGTATCCGTTCCCGGCCGCAGCAGGAGGTAAGTGTTAAAATTATGGGATAAAAATTCGCCCCAGTCGCCATAATGGGCATTGTCCATGGAAAACAGCATGTCATACCGGAAATGCGAATTCCGGGGCATATCTTCGATGACTGCGGTCACCTCATACACGGTATTCCCGTTGTCATTTGTTTCCAGCGTTTTGCCAACCGCATCCGTGGTGTTAAAATACCTTTTGGCGGCTGAAGCGGAAAGCACCACCTTGTTGGGGCCGGCCAGTGCCGTTTGGATGTCGCCGGTTATCCCCTGGAACGTGAACACCCGGAAGAAGGTGGAATCTGCATGCGCTACACTGGGTTCATTAATCCAATGCGTCTGTTTTTTGATTAATTTCGATCCTGTTGCGGCATAGATACGCGCATATTCCTCCACTTCGGGATAGTCATTCTTTAATACCCCGCCCATCATGTCACTGGTCTGTGCCATGTCCAGGCTGCTTTCGCCGATGCCAATATGGGCATCAACACGTACAATCCGTTCGGCATTTTCATGAAAACGGTCAAAGCTCAGCTCATCGATTACATAGGCGGCAATGAGCATGAATCCGGCCAGTCCCACCGCTAACCCAATACCATTGAGTGCAGTGAACAGCCTGCTCTTGTTCAGGTTTCGTAGCGTGATTTTGAGCGTATTTTTCATCATTTATAGCTGTTAGCCGTTAGCAATTAGCTTTGGCATTGTCCTCCGGTTAAAAGTAGTTCGCCGTTATTCTTTCGCTTCCACCCACTATTTGTTTTAGCCTGTTGCGATCCCGGCCTTGGAGACGGCAGCGAAGCGCCCCGGATCCAGACGGGGAGCAATAGGCTAAAACAGCACCTACCCCACCGTCTCCATCAGCACCTGGCCATCCAGCATGCGGATTACCCGGTCGGCAAAGCGGGCATCGTGCTCGCTGTGCGTTACCATTACAATGGTGGTTCCCGCTTCGTTGAGCTCCGTCAGCAGCTGCATTACCTCGTTACCGTTGTTCGAATCAAGGTTACCCGTGGGCTCATCCGCCAGGATCAGCTTGGGATGGTTTACCACGGCACGGGCGACGGCCACCCGCTGTTGCTGTCCGCCGGAGAGCTGCTGCGGAAAGTGATTGCGCCGGTGCATGATCTGCACTTTTTCCAGCACCTCCTCCACCCGTCTTTTACGTTCAGCCGCAGGTACTTTTGTATAAATCAGCGGCAGTTCCACGTTTTCAAATACCGTCAGCTCATCAATCAGGTTGAAGCTTTGGAACACGAAACCGATATTGTGCTTGCGCAGATCAGAACGTTTGCGTTCGTTGAATTTGGCCACCTCAATATTGTTAAACAGGTAGCTTCCCTCATCCAGGTCGTCCAGCAGACCAACAATATTCAGCAGTGTCGACTTTCCGCAGCCCGATGGTCCCATGACGGCAACGAATTCACCTTCTTTGACGTGGATGCTCAGGTCGTTGAGCGCTACCGTTTCCACTTCCTCGGTGCGGTAGAATTTTTGGAGATTGGAGATTTTGATCATGTTGTTATCAGCAATTGGCCTTAGCTGCATCAGTTAAACTGAGCGCGCGGGCACATGTGTTTATAGTTAACTTATTCTGTTCTTAACGCTTTTATTGGGTTTTCCTGCGCCGCTTTTACGGACTTTCCGCATACCGTGATAGCTGCAATGGCGAAGGCGGCCGTTCCTGCAACAACGAATACCCACCATTCGATACCGGTGTGGTATACATAATTGGCTAACCAGCTGTTCATCATCCACCAGCCAACTGGAAAAGCGACTAACAGTGACAGACCAACTAGCAGGAGAAAGTCACGCGATATCAACAGCACCACATTGGTCACGCTGGCGCCGAGTGTTTTGCGTATGCCGATTTCCTTCACCTTGGTTTCCGCCGTAAATGTCACCAGTCCGAATAGGCCGAGACAGGAGATTAAAATGGCGATGCCGGCGAATATGTTAAACAGTTTTCCCACCTGAATATCGCTTTTATAAAAATTATCAAACGATTCATCCATGAAATGGTAATCTAACTCGAATGCACTGTTATACTGCTTCCATAGTTTCTTTACGGCATCCAAAGCTAATGATGCATCTGTCCCCGAAGTTTTGACATACATACCTCCGAGCGCGTAACGTGAATCCGAAAACAAAACACAGGGTCCGATAGCCTGTTTTAAGTCGTTAAAGTGGAAATCCTTTATTACACCGATGACTGTGCGGGGCCGGTCGCGGAAAACAATAGACATGCCGATGGGATTTTTCAGTCCCATTTGCTTGACCGCCGTTTCGTTGAGCAGCATATAGCCAGAATCGGCCGGGGTACCGGTGAGCCCCCGGCCCTCAGTCAGCTGTACGTCAAGAACATCCATGAATTTATGGTCAATTGCCATGTAGCTCACCATGTAATTCGCCATAGTTGCTGGTTTCCCTTCCCATTCGATGTCGCCTGTGCCCGTATCCATGTTACTGATGTCGCCGCTGGCCGCAGTAACACCTCTAATGCCCGGTTGGCGTTCCAGTTCCGTCCGGATCGCTTCAAACCGACTTAAAAAATTGAGCTGTGGAAACAAGAATACGTTCGCTTTGTCATAGCCCAATTCCTTTTGGCGGATGTAATCCAATTGCCTGCTGATCATAATGGTGGAAATGATAAGGATAATGGAACAACTGAATTGGAATACAACCAACGTCTTACGCAAACCGCTGTTTTTTCCAATGCCGGCCATCATTCCCTTTAATGCAGGTATGGGGTTAAATGTGGTTAGCAGCAACGCTGGATAGATGCCGGCCAGTATCACAACCGCTAACAGGGTGCTGCCGAACAGCAACCAGATGCGCGTATCCAGGAGGCTAAATTCCATCTCCTTGCCAGACAGGTTATTATAAAGGGGCATCCCCACATATGTCAATGCAATGGCAAGCACCGTTGCGATGAGAAATACCAGAACCGATTCGGTAATAAACTGGTAAAAGAGGTGGGTGCGATTTGCTCCTACGACCTTTCTTACACCTACCTCTTTTCCCCGCCGGGCGGTACGTGCGGTAATGAGATTGACGTAATTCACGCAGGCAATCAATAAAATAATACCGGCGACAAGCACAAAAATGCGTACCTGTTGCATACCCCGTTCCGTTCCTTTGGCGTCAAATAAATGCACTTTTTCAAGCGGCTGCAAAAAATAGACTAACCTGTTGAAAAATTCACTTTCATTGTTTTTGCGGTGAATGTCGACCAGCTGTTTCGCTGCTTTTTGTGGGTCTGTGCCTGCCTTTAATAGGAAATAAGTTGGGAAGCCAAAGTTGCCCCATTGTTCGGAGATCCCTTCCGTACCCGGAATTTCATCGAGCAGATCAAAGGGCAGCAGAAAATCCGTTTGTATGGATGAATTCAGCGGGAAATCATCAATAACGCCTGTCACTGTGAAATTCCGTTCCCCGGCTGCAACAAGGGGGTCCATGTTTACAAGCACCGTCTGCCCGAGCGCTTCATTGTTGCCGAAGTATTTTTTGGCCAATGCTTTTGTTAGTATAATGGATTGATTGTCAGGAAAAAGATGCTGCCGGTCTCCGGCTAACAGCGGAAAATCGAAAATCTCGAAGAAAGCCGGGTCAACATGCTGACCTTTTTCGGTAAACTTATGGTTGTCGTTGATGGTAGTGATGACCGCCCGGCTTTTCCAAAGACGGGTTGCAGTTTCAATGCCTGGTATCTCCGCTTTACCAAATTCGGCCAGCGGCGGAGGCCCAACCGGCCATAAATTATCCGAAGTGATATCAAAAGTACTGGACAACTGATAAATGCGATCAGCCTTACTGTGCATCCGGTCGTAACCCAGCTCGTCCCATACCCAAAGCAAAATCAGGATCGTCGCCGCCAGGCTGATGGCAAGTCCGGTAATATTAATGGTGGAATAGACCTTGTTCTTAACCAGGTTCCGGAATGCGATCTTAAGGTAATTTCTGATCATCTCGTTGTTACTTAATATTCAATTCCTGCACGCGGTCATACGTTTCATAACTGGATGTTACCACTTTATCCCCGGGCTGCAACCCGCTGATCACCTCATAATAGTCGGGATTTTGCCGGCCAAGTTGCACGTCTACCCGATACGCCGTATTTCCGTCTTCCGAAACTTTAAACACCCAGTTGCCGCCGGTTTGCTGATAAAATCCGCCCTTGGCCAGCAGCACGGCTTTTGTTTCATCGCTCAGCGCCAGGCGGATCTGCAGTGTCTGCCCACGGCGGATGCCATCAGGGACCTCGTTTACGAATTCCATGTCCACCTGGAAACGGCCATTGGTTACCTGGGTATATACCTTTTTGATGACCAACCGATAGCTCTTGCCGGCAAAGGTAAACTCGCCTTCAAGGTCGGGATAGATCCGTGAAATGTAATGCTCGTCGATGTCGGCGCGCACTTTGAATCCGGTAAGCACGTCAATTTGCCCTAAGCGTTCGCCGGGTGTTTTGTTCTGGCCGATTTCAGCATCGAAGGAGGTCAACTGTCCATCCACGGGCGCACGGAGGATGAGGTCGCCCACCTTCTGGCGCATCAGCTCCAGTGCCGACATCGTACTCCCGTACACCTGCTTGCTCTGTTCCAGCGACTGCTTGCTGCGGATGGAATCCTGCAACACGTTTTCGCGGGTCAGCGTAAGCCGCTCTTTCTGGTAATTGAATTCATTCACGGCTTTCTGGTATTCCTGCGAACCGATCGCCTTTTTCTCGTAAAGATACTTATTCAGGTTATATACCCGTTCGGCCTCCTTCAGGGCATTTTCCACATCGGCCATCTGGTTGCGGGTGGCAATAGAGGCCTGTTGGGCGCTGGTCTGCGCGATCTGCATCTGGGTAAGGTTATTGTATACCTGGGTCTCCTGGCTTACCAGGCTCAGCTCCAGGTCGGTATTGGAAAGCCGCATAATCGGATCTCCCTTTTTGAGGTGTGCCCCGTCTTCCACAAATTTTTCCTCCACACGGCCACCTACGGAAGCATCGAGGAAAATACTCGTAATCGGTAATACCGTACCATTAATGGGTATGAATTCCCGGAAGGCATCTTCTTTTACTTCGGATATGGTAATGCGCTCGGCATCCACGTTGAGCTGCGAATTGCCGGAAGTGAAATAATAACTGGCGGATATTAATGCGAGGATACCCAATACACCGGCAACCAGGGTAATCCGTTTACTGTTCCATTTTTTCTTTGGTAATGTTCTGTCCATTTTGTTTAGCTATCAGCCGGCAGTCCTGTGCTTCCGGTCCTTTTCTATTGTTGTTTCCTTCTCGTCGGCCAGGTGGTTGCCTTGCCAGCCATCACCTGTTCATCCGTGCCAATTAGCTATGCAATGTTGTGCCATAAAATTAATGCATTGATTTTCAATAATTAACACGGGTGCTGAAAAATGAAAGCTATCCGAAAGCGGACAGCGGGTGTCCGTTTGCGAACACCTCAGGCGAACACCATATACGATAAGGTGTTGTTTTTCAGCTTCCTGTTAGTTTGGCACAGGCTATGGAAGGATAGGAGCAAAGTAAATAAACAATGAAACGTTATCATTTATATAGTTTTACCCTGATCAGTTGCTTATGCCTGGTTTTTTCCGCAGCCAGAAGCCAGGTCGCCGATGTGGATACCTTAAGCCTGGAACAATGCATCGCGCTTGCACTCCAGCAGAACATCAACGCCCAGCAGAGCCGGCTGCTGATTGAGCAGGCGGAAATTGACCGGCGGCAAGCCTGGCAGAACCAGCTGCCCAGCCTGAACGCCACGCTGGGCCATTCGCTCAGCCAGGGCCGGCGGATCGACCCGACCACCAACCAGTATATCGAGCGGCGGTTTACCGCAGGCAACCAGAATATCAGCAGTTCATTGACACTGTTTGACGGACTGGGTACACTCCGCAACATCCGCCAGCAGGCCATCGCCCTGCAGGCAACAGAAATGGAAAACAACAATGTCCAGGACCAGGTAAAACTGGATGTCATGCTTGCATATGTGCAGCTGCTTACTGCGCAGGATATGCTGAAACAGGCCGAGCTGAATGCGGCGGTAACCGAGCAAAAGCTGAATCAGGCAACCATACAGCATGAAAAAGGAGCCATCAATCCGGGTGATTATTACGACCTCAAGGGACAATATATGGCCGACCAGACTGCTGTTAATGATTTGCTCATCAGCTGCAACAATAGCCGCGTGGCGCTGGCCAACCTGCTGAATCTGCCGCCGGGAAGTGCGGTTGAAATCCGTCCGTTGGGCGAGGAGCTGCTGGCCGACCCGCAGCCCGCTGACAATGTACAGCTTTACGATTATGCGGTAAATACGCTGCCTGCCATTCGGGCCGCTGCATTACGGGCAAAAGAGGCCAGTGTTGCACTGAAAGTAGCCCGTTCTGTTTATTTTCCATCCCTGAAGGTCGGTGCCGGCTTCGAAAGCAATTATTCGGGCAATGAGAACCTGTCTTATGGCCGTCAGATGCAGAATAACCTGGGCCGGTATTTGCAGTTCACCCTATCCATCCCGCTGCTCAACGGGTTAACCACCCGGAATAATGTGGCACGTGCCAAGCTGGCGGTGTCCAATGCCGAATACCTGGAGGAAAACCAGCGAAATGCGCTGCGGCAGCAGACAGACCGGGCGATCTTCGACCTGGCACTGGCCAAGGACAGCTACAATAACCTCGTCGAGGAATCCGCCAGTTTCAGCGCTTCATACCGGATTGCGGAAATTAGGTTTGAGGCGGGCGATATTGATTCAGTTCCCTTTCTGATCGCCAAGAATAAAATGGATACGACCAACGCCAGGCTCCTCATCTCGAAATACGAATGGATCATGCGGCAGCTGATGATCGATTATTACAGTGGGAACCTGCAGTTTTAGGTAGACGGCCGGCGCATTCCGCTATAGATAGAAGCACCGGTCTTTCGTTCCGTTTTCATGTCGCCTTAAATCTTGTGGGCTTACGAATAAAAAAGTAGGGTTGACCCGCGTCAGCATGGATATTTTATAGTAGTTTTGATAAAAATGGAATAAGATTCCGGACTTACCTAATACATATACCGTGAAAAATGCAACCATTTTAGTAGTAGATGACGACCGGGATTTACTCACCGCAGTAACCTTACTGCTGAAAAACCGGGTAAAGAAAGTCATCACCGAGTACAATCCCGAAAATATCCCTACACTGTTAAGCCGGAACGACGTAGACCTGATGCTGCTGGATATGAATTTCAAAAGCGCCATTAACACAGGGAACGAAGGGCTGTACTGGCTCAACCGGGTCAATGCATTAAAGCCGCAGCTTCCCGTGATCCTGATTACGGCCTACGGCGCTATTGACCTGGCCGTACGGTCGCTCAAACAGGGTGCGGTGGACTTCGTGGTAAAACCCTGGCAGAACGAGCAGCTGATGGCCATCATCGAAGAAACGCTCGCGAACCAGAAGAAGGGCAAATCCGCCAAACCGGTTTCGGTGGCCCCGCCGATGGAACTGATCGGGGAATCGGCCATCATGCAGGAACTGTTCTACAAAATAAAAAAAATAGCACCCACCGATGCCAATATCCTGATCCTTGGCGAAAACGGCACCGGCAAGGACCTGATCGCGGCCGCAATACATACCCAATCCATGCGGGCGGAGAAACCCTATGTCAAGGTAGATGTGGGCTCGCTTACCGACACGCTGTTCGAAAGTGAATTGTTCGGGCATAAAAAGGGGGCATTCACCGATGCCCGTGACGACCGGGAAGGCCGGTTTGAGGCGGCCAACGCAGGAACGCTGTTCCTCGATGAAATCGGCAACATTCCCCTGCGCCAGCAGGCTAAGCTGCTGACCGCCCTCCAAAACCGGCAGGTGGTGCCGCTGGGAAGCAACAGCCCGGTGCCGGTGGATATCCGGCTGCTCTGCGCCACGAACGTGCCACTGGAGACACTGGCCGATGAAAGCCGGTTCAGGCGCGACCTCATCTACCGGATTAATACGGTGGAGCTCCAGGTGCCGCCTCTTCGGGCACGCGGGGAGGATATCGTTCTGATTGCGAATCATTTCCTGAAAAAATATGCAGCCAAATACCTGAAACCCGAAGTAAAACTGGGTGAAGCAGCCTGCCAGAAATTGTTGACCTATCACTATCCAGGCAATGTACGGGAGCTTCAGTACAGCATGGAACGCGCAGTCATCATGGCCGAGCAGGAATTGCTTACACCGGCCGACATTATCTTTTCTCCGATAGAAAACAAACCCGGCAGCGCACCAGCTGAAGTCGCCGAGGCAGCGCATAATTTAGGTGAACTTGAACGCGCAACCATACGGAATGTGGTCGATAAGCATAATGGTAATATCACCAAGGCGGCAAGGGAGCTGGGAATCACCCGCGCAGCGCTGTACAGGCGGCTCAACAAATACGATATCTGATCATGAAGGCAATCAGGCGCTTGATGCTGTGGCGGGGCCTGGCGTTATTCATCGCACTGGGCGTACTCCTTTATTTGCTTGTGCAGGCCAACTACTGGCTGGCACTTCTGGTAGCGCTTGTATGTATTTGGCTGTTTGTGATCAATTTTCGTGCGCAATGGCGTATTTACCGGGAACTTGATGAATTTGCCGAAGCCGCAAAATACCGGGACTTTACCCGCGTATTCCGCACCCAGGGCATGTCTGCGGAATTGAGGCCGATGTACGAGGCGTTCAACAATGTAAACGCCATACTGCGGAAAATAAGCAGCGACAGGGAAATCCAATACCAATACCTGCAACAGATCCTGGATATTGTGGGTACGGCCATCCTGTCATACGATAAAAATTCCGGCAAGGTCATCTGGATGAATAAAGCCTTCCGTGACCTTTTTGCCATTCCCCACCTCCACGATTTTTCGGCGCTGGAAAAGCGGAATCCAGAACTTTACCGGCAGACCGTTGATCTGGTCATCGGAAACGCTTTGCTGCAAACGCTGCCGGCGGCGGGCGGAAACCTAAAGGTGCTGCTCTATGCGCGGGATTTTCAGACCGCCGAAGGCAGCTACCGGCTGATCACCTATCAGAACGTCAACGAAACCATTGATGAGACCGAGTCAAAAGCCTGGCAGAAGCTGTTGAGTGTGCTTACCCACGAGATCATGAATTCCATTGCACCGATATCGTCGCTGGCCGATACCCTGAAAAACAGGCTGCAGCAGATGCCGCAGAGTGAGGAGCTCGAAGATATCCGTGTCGGCGTGCAGACCATCCGGGGAAGGAGCGAAGGGTTGCTTAAGTTCGCCGGTACTTACCGGTCGCTCAACCGGATCGACCGACTGAATACCAGCCGGGTGCAGATTGCCGATGTGTTCGAAAATCTTTACCAGCTGATGGAACCGACGCTGATGCAGAAAAACATCGAACTTGATATTATTCTCAAAGATACCAAGCTGGAACTTGACCTGGATGTCGACCTGATCGAACAGGTGCTGATCAACCTGCTGATCAATGCCATTGAAGCCGTGAGCACGACGAAATTTCCGTATATCAGTCTCAGTGCGTCACGGAAGAACGAACGGGCTTATATCAAGGTGCAGGACAATGGCAAAGGTATTCCCCCTGATCTGTTGGAGAACATCTTTATCCCTTTCTTTACCACCCGGAAAAACGGAAGCGGCATCGGCCTCACGCTGAGCAAACAGATCATGCTATTGCACAGTGGCAATATACTCGTCGACAGCAAAGAAGGGGAAGGCAGTGTGTTTACGCTTGTGTTTTAGGTAACTGTCCACTATACCTCGTCCGCCGTCAGCACGTCCAACAGCTGGTCAATTTCCGCCTGCTTGCTGGCATTGCTGGCCTGGGCATAGGAAGTGGATAAGTTGCGCAGCACCCGGGTGATGATGTCCAAATTGCTGCAGGGCAGCACAAAATCGTCATTGGGCGTTAAATTAAGCTGCTTGAGAAAAGCGATTACATCGTGCCGTCCAAAAATCTGGCCCCGGTTAAAGGCGTTAATGTAAAACAGCACACCGTTCTTATTCTCAACGGGGGTATGGTCTTCCGTGTAGGCCAGGATAAAATGCTTTGGCAGGTTTACCCCGTAAATGGGAATGTCCAGTTTCTGGGCAATGATGCTGTAAACGCACGAAAGCAGGATGGGGTTGCCCTTGCGGCTTTCAAGTACCTGACTGATGTAAGAATTCTGCGGGTCGTGGTAATTACTGGTGTTTCCGGAGAAACCATATCCATTATACAGGACATTATTCAGCAAGCGCACTTTTTCCACCGCACTCATGCTGTAAATCATTTCCAGCCATACGTCCCTTTTAATGGCTTCGATCTGGTTGATGATTTTCTGTTCATCCACATCGGGGTACTGGTACTTGTTGACAATGGTGAGCCCCTGCAAAAGATCGAATGAACCGCTCAGCCGCCACAGCTCCAGCTCCTCCAGCACATCCTTGAACTGGATCTTGTGGATCAGGTTTTCGATCCGTGTCTGGAGCAGCACATCAAAAGACTGCTCCCACACCGACTCCAGCTGGGAGATGACTTCCGGGCCCATGGTGAGCAACCGCTGTTCTACGTGCTCGAAAACTTCCGAGTCCGGATCGTCCAGCAGCCTGATTAACGAATCTAACTCTTTATTATCCATTAAGACAAAGTTACAAAATATGGATTAGAAAAAATCCACATATTTGTCCGCATGAAAAGCGCCCGGTTTTACCTGGATTACGTGCAGCATTTGCTGACCGCCAATACGCGGCATGGCACTCATTCGCCTTTTGTGTACCGGCTGGTTGATGAAGTGATCTATGCCAGGCGTCAGCCGGGGGAATCCCGCGACCGGGTCGTGCGGCTGGTCGCGCGGCTGGTCGACCATTTCAGGCCCCGGGAGGTATATGAACCGGGCAGCGGTCCGGCACCCGAACCGCTGGATTTCGTTTTGGCTACCGGGCGTGATGCCGGGGAGACTGCCGATGGGCTTCGGGCGCTGTGGCCAAAACTTCATTCCGGCAGCGTACTGCTGCTTACCGATAGCTATCGGAATGCAAAGGCAAAACTGCTCTGGCAATCTATCAAGGCACGCCCGGAAGTGACCGTCACGGTCGATCTCTTCCGGGTGCAGCTGGTTTTTTTCCGCTCCGGCCAGGCACGGGAGCATTTCCGGATCCGTTAGCCGAAGCGTTGGCTGGCCATTCGCCGGCCCGGTAGTCCATTAGGGCTGCAGCGCTTCCAGGCTGGCCAGTTCTGCGGTTAGTTCGGCATCCGTAAACGTATGATTTTGTAGTTTGCCGTCGAAGTAATCCTGGTAGGCTGCCATATCCACAAAACCATGGCCGCAGAGGTTGAAGAGGATGGTTTTTGATACACCTTCTTCGCGGGCCTTATTGACCTCCCGGATCACCTGCGCGATGCCATGGTTGGCTTCGGGAGCGGGTACGATACCCTCGGCCTTGGCGAACAGGACACCGGCTTCGAAGCATTCCAGCTGCTGGATAGCCTGTGCTTCGATCAGTCCGTCTTTCAGCAATTGGCTGCAGAGCACACTGGCGCCGTGGTAGCGTAAGCCACCCGCGTGAATTGCGGCGGGGGTAAAGGTATGTCCCAGCGTATACATGGGGAGCAGCGGCGTATATCCCTGGGTGTCGCCGAAATCATACATAAACTTCCCCTTGGTCAGTTTCGGACACGAGGCCGGTTCCACGGCGACGCAGCGCAGGGGTTTCCCCGCGATCTTGTCTTTCAGGAACGGAAAGGAGATGCCCGCGAAATTGGAGCCGCCGCCCAACGGCGCGATGATGATATCCGGATAATCCCCGGTATATTCCAGCTGCTTTTTGGCTTCCTGCCCGATAATGGTTTGGTGGAGCAGGACGTGGTTGAGCACCGAGCCTAGCGCGTATTTGGTCTGTCCGTCGCCCACGGCGACCTCGATGGCCTCGGATATTGCCAGGCCCAGGCTCCCGGGTGTATTGGGGTTGGCGGCGAGGGCATTCCGGCCGGCCTGCGTGTTACTGGTAGGGGAGGCATATACCTTAGCGCCGAACGTATTCATCAGGATTTTGCGGTAAGGCTTCTGGTCGAAACTGATCCGTACCATATAGACTTCACAGTCAATGCCGAAGTGGCTGCAGGCGAAACTCAATGCCGTGCCCCACTGGCCGGCACCTGTTTCAGTGATGATGCGTTTTACGCCTTCCTGCTTATTGTAGTACGCCTGGGGAATTGCGGTGTTGGGCTTGTGCGAGCCACTGGGGCTTGTTCCTTCGTATTTAAAGTAGATTTTGCAGTCCGTACCGAGCGCCTTTTCCAGGTTGGTTGCCCGAACCAGGGGCGTAGGCCGCCAGATGCGGTAGGCTTGCTGTACTTCTTCCGGTATATCGATATACGGCGCCGTAGCCACTTCCTGTTTGATGAGTTCCATGGGGAATAACGGTGCCAGATCATCCGGACCCACCGGTTGCTTGGTGGCCGGATGCAGTGGCGGGAGTGGCTTGTTGGGCATATCAGCCACAATATTATACCATTGCGTGGGCATATCACGCTCATTCAGGAGAATCTTCTTTTCCATAAGTTTATAACGAGTTAGGTGTACGGGGACTAAGCTAATGAACTTTGGCCGACTTTGCTTCGGGTGTGCGAAAATTGTTTTGCGGCTGGTCCGGTGCGGGCCTGGCAACGTAGGCGGCCGGTTCGGATATGGGTCGGCCCTGCTACAATATCCATGGACGGTGCAGCTGCATTGCCTGCGCGGTGTGTCCGGGTTTTGTCGGAAAAACGTGGACTCACCGTGGACTCATGGTGGACTTACCGCGGATTCATTTCGAAACAGGTACGATGAAATCTGGAGGTCATCCTGATGAAAAGCCGATCAAAATCCGATGTTGTTCATTTTTATTAAATCATCGGTCAAATACCGTATCCAATAAATGATTTTTTTGAAAGAACCGGATGATATTGAATAAATTACAACAAAAAGGCAAAAATGAAATCATTTTATATCGGCCTCTGCACCGTTGTGCGGCCGATGCGATTTGCCCGAAAAGATCTTTCACTATATTTGCATTCGTCAACCGGACGGAAACCTAAAAAAATAAAAAATAGCGAAAGGAATGGTCATCATGAAAATAAAAAAATGGTCAGCGTTGTTGCTTCTAATCAGTCCACTGGTATGCGCTGCTTTTGCAGGCGGGATCGGGGGAACATCCGGCGGAATGGATACGCTGGTTACCGATACGTTGAAACGCAAGCCGGACACGACTGTCGTAACCGATACCGCGAAAAGAGATACGACTGATGCGAAAAAGCAAAAAGAGGAAAAACCCACCATTGCCGATAAGGTAAAGTCGAGCCGAAAAATCGAAGGGCTGTTTACGTTATACCGCGATACCGCAACATCCAGCCTGCAGCTTTACGTCGCCAAGGACCAGCTGGACAGGGATTTTATTTACCAAAGCTTTTCCATGGGCGGACCCAACGAGCTGTACCTCAATGAAAACATGATCCGTGAAACGTGGCTGTTCAGTATCCGCAGGAACCAGGACAAGATCGAATTCCTACGGAAAAACACCGCTTTCTATTATGACCCGGCCAATCCGGTGAGCAAGGCCGCTAATGCCGACGTTGCAGAAGCCATTTTTCATTCGGAGAAAATTGCTGCCTCTGACAGCACGGGCTACCTCATCCCGATCGATGGCCTGTTCATCAGCAATAAGCTGGATGCCGTGAAACCGGTGATTCCGCCGGGCACATCACCGGCAACCGTGTTTAACCTCGGCAGCCTGAGCACCTCGAAGTCGAGTTACGATACGGTGCGTTCATTTCCCGGCAATACGGATATTGTGGTGCGGTTGGCATACGAGAACCCCGCGCCGCTGAACGGTGGGGGGAAGGACATCACGGATGCGCGTTATGTAACTGTCCGGATGCAGCATTCTTTTCTGGCTGTGCCTGAAAACAGCTACCGTCCACGGCGGGATGACCCCCGTGTGGGTTACTTCGGTGCGCAGGTCGACGACCTGACATCCATTTCCGCTACCCCGTACCGCGACTTCATCAGCCGCTGGCACCTGGAGAAGAAAAACCCCGATGCCCGGATCAGCGAATCGGTGGAGCCGATCGTATTCTGGATTGAGAACACCACACCGCTGGAATACCGCCCGATTATCAAGGAGGCAGGAGAAAAGTGGAACGAGGCGTTTGAAGCCGCAGGTTTCCGCAATGCGATTGTGATGAAGGAGATGCCTGACACAGCTACCTGGGATCCCGCGGATGTTGCTTACAATGTGATCCGCTGGAAATCGTCCGCTAAGCCAAGTTACGGTGCCATTGGCCCGAGTTTCTTCAACCCGCTGACCGGACAGATCATGGGGGCAGATATTACCGTGGAATGGAAGACCGGTGCGGGAACGCCGGTATACGACTACTTGTTTAATGGTGGAATCCCGGCCGTAGCACCATCCTGGGCGCATCCGGAACAGGCGGTTTCACCGCAGGAACAAGCGATATCGGAGGGGCCGCCAAACCCGGCCTTGCTGTGCCGGATAGGTAATGAGCTGAGCCTGCAATTCCAGACCGGATTGGTGGCCGTGGAAACGTTGGATGCGGAGCTGACTGCGGAACGCCGGGCCGAAACTGTCCGGGAAATGCATAAACAATTCCTATATTACCTGATTATGCACGAAATGGGCCATACCCTTGGCCTTAACCACAACATGCGGGCGAGCCAGATGCTCAGTCCGGAACAGCTGCACGATATGAAGTTGACCCATAAGCTTGGGTTACAGGGTTCGGTCATGGACTACCCGGCCATCAATGTGAGCCGCGACCGCAGCCGGCAGGGCGATTATTACACGACGAAAGCCGGACCGTATGATATCTGGGCAATTGAATATGGGTATACCCCCTTTTCCCCGGAAACAGAAGAAGCGGGGCTTCACCGCATCCTGGCGCGGAGCACCGACCCGAAACTGGCTTTCGGAAACGATGCCGATGATATGCGCAGTCCGGGCAAGGCTATTGACCCGCGGGTCAATGTCAATGACCTTTCCAATGACATGATGGCTTATGGTGAGGAGCGGCTGTTGCTGGTCAACGATATGATGGTGCTGTTAAAAGCGCGGTTCAGCCACCCGGACCAGGGGTATCAGGAATTGCTGCTGCGGTACGGCCAGCTCAACCGCCAGCGTGCGGATATGGCCAACGCCATCAGCCGTTATATCGGCGGGGTATATGTGGATCGCAGTTTCGTGGGACAGGAGACGGACGCCCAACCCTACACACCGGTACCATTGGAAACCCAGAAGAAAGCCATGGAATTATTGGGCCGCTACATTTATGCCCCCGATGCGTTTACGGTGGACTACCCGTTGTTCCCTTACCTGCAACCCCAGCGCCGCGGCTTTAATTTTTTCAGCACAACGGAAGATTACAAGCCACAGAATACGTTCCGTTCGCTGCAAACGACCACCCTTTCCCACATATTGCATCCCAGCACGTTGTCTCGTATCAACAACAGTAGCCTGTATGGCAATGATTATTCGGTAGCTGAGGTGATGCACGACCTGACATCGAACATATTTGATGCAGACCTTCAGGGCGAAGTCAGCCTGGTGCGCCAGAACCTCCAGACGGTTTATGTAAATGCACTGAAAAGCATCCTGGAAGCTACGGGCGGGTATGATTATGCCAGCAAGTCGGCATCGTTCGCCGCGCTGATGGAAATCCGGACCAAACTGGACGGTGCCGGAGGTTCCGATCCGCAGTCGGCAGCGCACCGGAAGCATTTGGTGTTTCTGATTGACCGGACGTTATCGGTACATGGGGGGTAGCTTAATTAATCAATCCTATCAATAAACCTGATATCATGGCAAAGAACAAGAAAATTGAGGTTGAAGGTAAGGAGATTAGTATTATCCTTGACAAAGGGAAAGAATATATTTCTCTGACAGACATGCTCAAAGCAAAAGATGGTGATTTTTATTTCGGATTGGCTTCGTAACCGGAATACCGTTGAATATCTTGGGATTTGGGAAGGTGTCTATAATCCTGATTTTAATTATGGCGAATTTGCCATAATTAAAAGTCAGGCAGGCCTGAACAGTTATAAACTAAGTGTAAAAGAGTGGGTTAAAAAAACTAATGCTGTTGGGATAAAAGCAGCTGTCGGTAGATACGGAGGGACTTATGCGCACCCTGATATTGCTTTTGAATTTGGGATGTGGATCAGTCCACAATTCAAAATCTATCTGATAAAAGAATTTCAACGCCTAAAAGAAACTGAAAGCAAGCAGTCCAGATTAGAATGGAATTTCCAACGCACGTTGGCCAAAGTCAACTACCGTATCCATACCGATGCAATCAAAGAAAACCTGATACCCAAAGAAATCACAAAACAACAAGCGAGTTTTGTCTATGCTAATGAAGCTGACCTATTGAACGTCGCGCTCTTTGGCATAACATCGAAAGAATGGAGGGAACAGAATCCCAAAGCAAAAGGGAATGTTCGTGATGAAGCGACCATTGAACAGCTGGTTGTACTCAGTAATCTGGAAAGTATTAACGCGCTGTTGATCAGACTCAGTAATCTGGAAAGTATTAACGCGCTGTTGATCAGAAAAGGGCTATCACAGACTAGTAGATTAAAAGAGTTAAACCGAGTAGCTATTATACAAATGAAGTCACTGTTAGAAAACAGTAGCATTAAAAAATTGAGATAGAACAGACTATTGTTTCAGATACATCGTGCTTTAATCTAAAAAGCCTCGCTCAACGACAAATAAAATCCGCCCTGGCGTTTCTCTCCGGGGCGTTTTTCACCCACACCGTATTCCAGACGGATACTGCTGTTGTGTTCGAGGTCGAAGAAATAACGGACCCCGCCGCCATAGGAGGGAATAAAGCGGGCGTTCTGAAGTCCGTCCCGGTAAGTTGATCCCGTTCCGGCAAATGCCGCTACGCCGATCCGCGGATGGAAGCGGTAGCGGAATTCAGCCTGCCCCGCCAGCAGGCTGCGGTCGCGGTACCGCCCGGTGTAGTAACCGCGCATCATCATATCGCCTCCGAGCTCGGGGTATACATAGAAGGGGATGCGGGATCCGATGGTCGTTTTGTAAATGGCATTCAGTCCGAGCGTGAGGGAGCCGGTCAGCGGATAAAATGCCCGAAGGTCGGTCTCGAGCAGGCTTCCCTTGAAACTGTCGCCACCCCACAGTCCCGGCGAATAAGCATATTTCAGGTGGGCATAATAACCTTTGGTAGTGTAAGTATTAATGTTACGCGTATCATACGACTGGGAAATGCCCACGGCAACGTGGGTACCCCCGCTGTGTCCGACAGGCACCTGTGTGCCGTAAATTCCGCCGGGTTCCTTATCGCTGAATCCGTAGTCCTCAAACGCAAAATTCAGTCCCGCATAATAATGGGGCGCCAGCCTGCGTTCGCCTTCCAGCCGGATACGGATAAGCCGCAGGACCAGCACGTCCTCGTCGGCATGATTTGTAGCATTTCCGAGCCCATAATAATTGAACGGGAAATTACGGAAACGCAGCTCGCTGCTGTAATGGTATTGGTTGCCGGTGGTCCAGATATCGGACTCCAGTTTGAGGTTGGTCTGCCGCTCGGTGGTGAATGTGCCGACAAACGTAGCGTTCGAGGTGCGGATTGTGGTGTCGGCTTTGTTGAGGTAAAAATTATATACACCGGCCAGACCGAACTCCAGCCCGGTCTCGGGGGCATACCCCAGCGCCGGTACGGCTACGAAACCCGCTGACCGGCTGCTGTCCTTTTCGGACGAGATGAAGCGCTTGATCAGCTTGTGGTCCCACAGGCTTTTCTTTTCCTGCGCTGCCGCGGGCAGCAACAGCGTGCAAAACATTATACTGATGAAGAAACGTGGTGCGATACCCATAGTGAATTTTGTGCAGCGAAGATACGGATTCCCGAAGAATCCCCGCTAATGGTATGTTTTTGTGCCGGCTTCGGGACGCTATTTGGAATTATGTCCGAATATTCCTTTCTTTGGATTAGCGCGCTTGCGCAGCCAGTTTAAACATTACACTCCCCCGGAATGGGTAATTTCATGAATAAATACATTAGCAACCTCTTGATGGCCGGTTCTGTATTCGCTGCATGCTGTGCGTGCAACCGTGGCCAAAACCTTCATTTTGCAGGCTGGGAAACCGCGGGAGGTAATGCGACGGGAAATAAGTACTCGGCGCTCACTCAGATCGACACGGGCAACGTGCACCTGCTTACGGTGGCATGGGAATACCATACCGGCGACGCCGATACCGCGGCAGGTTCCCAGATCCAATGTAACCCCATTATGGTAGATGGTGTGCTCTACGGTACTTCGCCCCAGCTGAACCTCTTTGCCATTGATGCGGCGACGGGCAGGGAAAAATGGGTGTATGCGCCCTTCGGGGAGGATGCTGACCGTCCGGCGGATTTCGGATTAAACAACAACCGGGGTGTCGCTTACTGGAGCGACGACGCGGGCAACAGCCGCATTTTTTACTGTGCGGGCCCGTTCCTGCATGCAGTTGATGCCAAGACCGGCAAGCCGGTCGAGACTTTCGGGGTGCATGGCAGGAAAGACCTGCACGATGGACTGGGTGCGGACTTCGCCGATCTTTTCATTACCAATACCTCACCTCCGTCGGTGTACAAGAACCTGGTGATATCCGGTACGCGCGTATCGGAGGCCATGGACGCGGCCCCGGGACACATCCGGGCCTACGATGTCCGTACGGGTGAAATTGCCTGGACATTCCGTACCATCCCGCGGGCGGGCGAGCCGGGCTCGGAGACCTGGGACGACCAGGAAATGCTGAAATGGACGGGCGGGGGAAACAACTGGATGGGGATGACCATCGACCACGACCGGGGAATCATATATGCCCCCACCGGCTCGGCCGCCATGGATTTCTACGGCGGGAAGCGGACGGGCTCCAACCTGTATACCGACTGCCTGCTGGCATTGGACGCGGCAACAGGGGAGCTGCGCTGGTATTTCCAATACATCCACCACAATACCTGGGACTGGGATCCATCGTCGGCACCGGTGCTGCTGACCGTGAATCATAACGGGACGGAGATCGATGCGGTGGCCCAGACAACGAAAACCGGTTTTGTGTTTCTGTTTGACCGGGAAACCGGCAAATCACTTTTTCCGATCAGCGAAACACCGGTAGATACCGTTACGGAACTGGTGGGGGAAAAGCTGTGGCCTACGCAGCCCATTCCGCAGAAACCTGCCCCGTTTGTGCGACAGTCATTCACGGAAAAGGACATCAACCCGCATTTATCGGAGGAAGAATATGAAGAAGTGCGGCAACGGCTGCGGTCGTATAAATCGGACGGCCTGTTCACGCCCCAGTCCCGCCAGGGAACCGTGATCTTTCCGGGTTTTGATGGCGGTGCCGAGTGGGGAGGTCCGGCCGTGGACCCAACGACGGGGATGCTCTACGTAAACGCCAATGAGATGGCCTGGGTGATGGAAATGTGGGATGTGGATGAGGCGGAGCAGAAAACCGTTACCTATGGGGAAGCAGGCAGGGCCCTGTACCAGCAGCACTGCATGGCCTGCCATGGTGCCGACCGGAAGGGAAGCGGGAACTATCCTTCGCTTGCGGGCGTTGCGGAGCGGTATACGCCAAAGGCGTTCACTGAATTTATCGGGGCCGGCCGGGGGATGATGCCGGCATTCCGCCACCTGGAAGCGGAGGAGCAGGCCGCCATTACCGCGTATGTGCTTGGTGCCGGGCCGGCGGCCGATATGCCTTTTGAAAAAAGGAAGCCGACACCGATAGAGGCCTTTCGCCGGATTCCGTACAACATATCGGGATATAACCGGTTTTTGAGCACATCGGGGAAACCGGCAATCGCGCCGCCGTGGGGCACGCTGAATGCCATCGATCTCCATACCGGGGAACTGGTATGGAAGACAGTGCTCGGCGAAGACGCGGAGCTGCAGTCCAGGGGAGTGGAAACGACCGGAACGGAGAACTACGGCGGTCCCGCGGTAACCGCGGGCGGACTGCTGTTTATCGGGGCAACCAAGGACGGGAAATTCAGGGCTTTCCATAAGCGTACAGGCGCGCTCCTATGGGAAACAGCCCTGCCGGCTGCTGGATTTGCCACACCGGCTATATACGAAGTAAATGGCAAGCAATACGTGGTTATCGCATGCGGGGGAGGGAAATTGGGAGCTAAGTCGGGTGATTCCTATGTTGCCTTTGCCCTACCGGAATAATCCGTCGCGACGCATGAATTGATTTTTCTAAATTTTTTTTGAATTCATTCAAGTTTGTATATCTTTGCAGTCCCTAAAGCGAAGGGTGCTAAGGGCGCTTGAACCAACTTGTAATCAAGTAGTCGGGAGAAGAGCGGGACATGTGGGAATAGACGTTTTTTTGAAATATTTTGCCTCCTTAGCTCAGCTGGTAGAGCAACTGACTTGTAATCAGTAGGTCGCTGGTTCGATCCCGGCAGGGGGCTCTAAGTTGGGGGGATTCCAGAGCGGTCAAATGGGACGGACTGTAAATCCGTTGCTTCGGCTTCGAAGGTTCGAATCCTTCTCCCCCCACTCCTGCAAAGGTAGCCCGATTGATCGGGCTGCCGGTCGCAGTTTCGAGGCCCAGAAAGCCGGGCAGGCTCGAATAAAAATAAGGCAAAATAAAAAAGCGGAAGTAGCTCAATTGGTAGAGCGATAGCCTTCCAAGCTATAGGTTGCGGGTTCGAGACCCGTCTTCCGCTCTTAATGTGTTAACCAGCTCTGTCAAGTCACAGCAGTGTATTGGCGGAGTTTAGTTATAGGCACAAGCCGATGTAGCTCAGCGGTAGAGCACTTCCTTGGTAAGGAAGAGGTCATGGGTTCAAGTCCCATCATTGGCTCGTAAGAGTAACATACAATTATTCAAATACAATAAAATTTTAAATTACTAATTCGCATAAACATGGCAAAAGAGAAATTTGACCGCAGTAAGCCGCACTTGAATATCGGTACAATCGGTCACGTTGACCACGGGAAAACGACAACTACCGCAGCGATTACCAAAGTATTGGCAGATAAGGGGCTTTCAGAAGCACGGTCTTTCGACTCGATTGACTCTGCGCCCGAAGAAAAAGAGCGGGGTATTACCATCAATACATCACACGTTGAATACCAAACTGCAAACCGTCACTATGCACACGTTGACTGTCCGGGTCACGCTGACTATGTGAAAAACATGGTTACTGGTGCTGCGCAGATGGACGGTGCGATCATCGTGGTTGCTGCTACGGACGGTCCGATGCCGCAAACCCGTGAGCACATCCTGTTGGCCCGTCAGGTAGGTGTACCTGCCCTGGTGGTTTTCATGAATAAAGTTGACTTGGTGGACGACCCTGAGCTGTTGGATCTTGTTGAGATGGAAATCCGTGAGTTGCTGTCATTCTACGAATACCCTGGTGATGATATTCCGGTAATCCGTGGTTCTGCACTGGGTGGCCTGAACGGCGAAGAGCAATGGGTAGACAAAATTATGGAGCTGATGGATGCAGTGGATAACTACATTCCGATTCCTCCACGGTTGACAGATCTTCCGTTCCTGATGCCGATCGAAGACGTATTCTCGATCACAGGTCGTGGTACCGTTGCTACCGGCCGTATCGAGCGCGGTGTGATCAACTCCGGAGATCCTGTGGAAATCCTGGGTATGGGTGCTGAAAACCTGAAGTCTACCGTTACTGGTGTGGAAATGTTCCGCAAGATTCTGGATTACGGTGAGGCTGGTGATAACGTAGGTCTGCTGTTGCGTGGTATTGAGAAAACCGATATCCGTCGGGGTATGGTTATCTGTAAACCCGGTACGGTAACTCCGCACACCGAGTTCAAAGCAGAAGTTTACGTATTGTCAAAAGCTGAAGGTGGCCGTCACACGCCTTTCTTCAACAAATATCGTCCGCAATTCTATTTCCGTACCACAGACGTAACCGGCGAGATCGCGTTGCCTGATGGCGTGGAAATGGTAATGCCTGGCGATAACGTAACGATCACAGTAAAACTGATCAACGCAATCGCGATGGAAAAAGGTCTTCGTTTCGCTATCCGTGAAGGTGGCAGAACGGTAGGTGCCGGTCAGGTGACTGAGATTATTAAGTAATACGCAATCCGTTAAGGGTTGATTAGCGTATTCTCTATAAACGATTAGCTAATCAGTCACTGTGCTGGTTAGCTAATCGTGTCTAAATACTGACACACGGGCATAGTTCAATGGTAGAATAGAGGTCTCCAAAACCTTTGATCTGGGTTCGAATCCTGGTGCCCGTGCAAATTTTGATAGAACATGGCAAATGTACTTGGTTTTATAAAAGACTCGTATACCGAAATGACCCAAAAGGTCACCTGGCCTACTTGGTCTGAACTGCAGAGTTCAGCCATCGTAGTGTTGGTGGCATCGATCATCATCGCATTGGTGATTTTCGCGATGGACAAGGCTTCAAGTGGCGTGCTCGAGTTGTTCTACGGTATTGCATCTTAATTGTTGAGTGAAAATGGCAGATCAAGAACTGAAATGGTACGTTGTACGGGCCGTTAGTGGAAAGGAGAAAAAGGTTAAGCAATATATCGAGGCTGAGGTAAACCGGTTGGGCATTAACCACCTTGTACCCCAGGTTTTGATCCCTATGGAGAAATATTACCAGATGCGTGATGGGAAGAAGGTAGCGAAAGAGCGTAATTTTTATCCGGGATATGTGCTGTTGGAAGCGGCATTGGATGGTGAGCTGGAGCACGTAATCAAGAATATTAATAGTGTTGTCGGGTTTCTGGGTGATAAAGCCGGAACACCGATCCCATTGCGCCCGGCCGAGATCAACCGTATTCTCGGCAAGGTAGACGAAATGTCGGAGCAGGGCGAGCTGATGAATGTGCCTTTCTATGTGGGCGAATTGGTCAAGGTCAACGACGGACCGTTCAATGGATTCACCGGTGAGATCGAAGAGGTGAACGAGGAGAAAAAGAAATTGAAAGTCATGGTAAAAGTGTTCGGCCGTAAAACCCCGTTGGAGCTGAACTATATCCAGGTGGAGAAAGAATAATTGCAGGCGAATTGGTAAAATTCGCCTATATTTTTCATAATGCTTTGTGATTAGAAAAATATTTGTACCTTTGCACTCCTTTTGGGGTGCATTTGCAATTTACACAAAAGCGCTTCAAAATCTAAATGTTACGTTATAATGCTTCCACCTTACTAACAAACATTTATTAATTAATTCAACATCGTAAAATGGCAAAAGAAGTCAGTGCGTTAGTAAAATTACAAGTGAAGGGCGGCGCTGCAAATCCATCTCCTCCAGTCGGACCTGCTTTGGGTGCGAAAGGGGTGAATATCATGGAGTTCTGCAAGCAGTTCAATGCACGTACCCAGGATAAACCCGGCAAAGTATTGCCTGTTGTTATCACGGTATATAGCGACAAATCTTTCGATTTTATCATTAAAACCCCTCCTGTTGCAATCCAGTTGGTTGAGGCTTCAGGGTTAAAGGGTGGTTCCGGTGAACCTAACCGGAAAAAAGTGGGGTCGGTAACCTGGGAACAGGTGGAAACCATCGCGAAGGATAAAATGCCGGATTTGAACGCGTTCACGGTGGAGTCTGCCATGCGTATGGTTGCCGGTACGGCACGCAGCATGGGCATCACGGTGAGCGGTAACGCGCCCTGGAACAATTAATTTAACGAAATCAATTTAAGAAAGTGGCAAGATTAACAAAAAATCAGAAAGCGGCACTATCCAAGATTGAAGTTGGCAAAGCATATACTTTACAAGAGGCAGCAGCCCTGGTGAAGGATATTACCAATACCAAATTTGACGCTTCGGTGGATATCGATGTACGCCTCGGCGTGGATCCCCGTAAAGCGAACCAAATGGTACGCGGTATCGCAACATTACCGCATGGTACAGGCAAGACCGTTCGCGTACTGGTGCTTTGTACTCCGGACAAGGAGGAAGAAGCAAAGGCAGCGGGTGCAGACCATGTGGGACTGGACGACTATATCAGCAAAATCGAGGGTGGATGGACCGACATTGATATCATTATTACCATGCCCAGCGTGATGGCAAAAGTAGGTAAACTGGGCCGTATCCTCGGTCCGCGTAACCTGATGCCAAATCCGAAAACCGGCACGGTAACAACTGATATCGGCAAGGCAGTAACCGACGTTAAAGGCGGTAAGATTGATTTCAAGGTAGACAAAACAGGCATCATTCATACATCGGTCGGTAAGGCTTCTTTCGCTCCCGAGAAGATCTATGAGAATGCCCTGGAGGTATTGCAAACGATTTCCCGGTTGAAGCCATCGGCTGCAAAGGGAACGTATTTCAAGAGCATTTACCTTTCTTCTACCATGAGCCCGGGAATCCAAATAGAGAGTAAATCAGTAGCAGGTATTTAATCATGAAAAGAGAAGAGAAACAAGAAATTGTTAAAGCTTTAGCCGAGCAGATTAAATCTTACGGTAATTTTTACATTGCTGATACTGCTGATTTGACGGTAGCTACCGTGAATGGCATCCGCCGCAAATGCTACGATAGAGGCATTGCGATGCAGGTGGTGAAAAACACGCTGATCAGAAAAGCACTTACAGAAGCTGGAGTGGATTCGGAAGAATTACTCGGCGTACTGAAGGGCTCATCTACGATGCTGTTTTCAGAAACGGGAAGTGCACCGGCCAAGTTGATCAAGGAACTTCGGAAAGAAGGCGATAAGCCGGTACTGAAAGGCGCATACATTGATGCGGCGGTCTTCATTGGAGACAACCAGGTTGATGTGTTGAGCAGACTGAAATCGAAGAACGAATTGATCGGCGACATCATTGGATTGTTGCAGTCGCCTGCCAAGAATGTCATCTCCGGACTGCAGTCCGGTGGTAACACCCTGGCCGGATTGGTTAAAACTTTACAGGAGCGGGGCTAAGCGGAGGCTCCCAACGGAAAAATTCCGCGTGATTAATTAAAATTTTTTTAAAACGTAATTCAAAAAATTAAAATAAAATGGCAGATTTAAAAGCGTTTGCTGAGCAGTTGGTAAACTTGACAGTAAAAGAAGTTAACGAGTTAGCTCAAATCCTGAAAGATGAGTATGGCATTGAGCCTGCTGCTGCAGCTGTTGCTGTTGCTGGTCCGGCTGCAGGTGGTGATGCACCTGCTGCTGCTGAGGAAAAAACTTCCTTTGATGTCATCCTGAAAGAAGCCGGTGGCCAGAAACTGGCTGTTGTAAAGCTGGTGAAAGACCTGACAGGACTTGGCCTGAAAGAAGCGAAAGACTTGGTTGACGGCGCACCTAAAGAATTGAAAGCCGGTGTTGCAAAAGACGAAGCAGAAGCTTTGAAAAAACAACTTGAAGAAGCAGGAGCTGTTGTTGAGATCAAATAAATTAGGTCATACAACATACCTGAACGGGTTAGACTCTGACGTGTATTTCGTCAGAGTCTATTCCTATTTATGATATTTCCCCTATCATACCATGTCTATGCCGTACATGGGCCCCTAAGGCAGAAAACGGCATCGTGTGCACAGTTTAAATTAAACTAAATTCTTATTCCCTTGGCAAACAAAAGTATTCAAAACGAAAGAGTGAATTTTGCAAGCAGTAAAAAGGTGATCGACTACCCCGATTTTCTGGATGTGCAATTGCAATCTTTCAGGGAGTTTTTTCAGCTTGAAACAACTTCAGACAACCGCCACCAGGAAGGGCTGTTCAAGGTATTTTCAGAAAACTTTCCCATTTCTGATTCACGGAACATCTTTGTGCTTGAGTTTCTGGATTATTTTATTGATCCGCCGCGCTACGATATTCAGGAGTGTATCGAACGTGGCCTGACCTACAGCGTCCCGCTCAAGGCGAAACTCCGCCTGTCCTGTAACGACGAAGAACATGAGGATTTTGAAACCATCGTGCAGGACGTTTATCTGGGGACTATCCCCTACATGACCCCGAAGGGAACCTTTGTCATCAATGGCGCTGAACGCGTTATTGTATCCCAGCTGCACCGCTCGCCGGGCGTATTCTTCGGACAGAGCCGCCACACGAACGGTACCAAGTTGTATTCAGCTCGGGTTATTCCGTTTAAGGGATCATGGATTGAATTCGCGACAGACGTGAACAACGTCATGTACGCGTATATCGACCGTAAGAAAAAATTCCCGGTAACTACACTTTTACGGGCCATCGGTTACGATTCGGACAAGGACATCCTGGAATTGTTTGAGCTGGCCGATGAAGTGAAAGTGAGCAAATCCGGGCTCAAAAAATATGTGGGCCGCAGACTTGCGGCACGGGTACTTAAAAAATGGATTGAGGATTTTGTGGACGAAGATACGGGTGAGGTGGTGTCAATCGACCGAAACGAGGTCGTATTGGAACGCGAAACGGTATTGGAAGATGACCATATCGACCTGATTATCGACGCCGGTGTGAAATCCATCATCCTGACGAAGGAAGATGCGTCGAACAACGCTGATTATTCCATTATATACAATACGTTACAGAAAGATACATCGAACTCGGAGAAAGAGGCTGTTGAGCATATTTACCGCCAGTTGCGTAATGCTGAACCACCCGATGAGGAAACCGCTCGCGGCATCATCGAGCGCCTGTTCTTTTCCGACAAACGTTATGACCTGGGCGACGTGGGCCGTTACCGGATCAACCGCAAGCTGCAGTTGGATACACCGGACGATACTAAAGTGCTCACCCGTGAGGATATCATCGCCATTGTGAAGTACCTGATCAACCTGATCAACTCCAAGGCAGAGGTCGACGATATCGACCACTTGTCCAACCGGCGCGTACGTACCGTGGGCGAGCAATTGTATACGCAGTTTGGTGTAGGCCTGTCGCGTATGGCGCGTACAATCCGCGAACGGATGAATATCCGCGACAACGAGGTGTTTACGCCTACGGACCTGATCAATGCCCGGACGCTTTCGTCTGTGATCAATTCCTTCTTTGGTACCAACCAACTGTCACAGTTCATGGACCAGACCAACCCGCTGGCAGAAATTACCCACAAACGCCGTTTGTCGGCTTTAGGGCCCGGCGGTTTGTCGCGTGAACGGGCGGGATTTGAGGTGCGCGACGTGCACTATACCCACTATGGCCGTTTATGTACCATTGAAACACCGGAAGGTCCGAATATCGGGTTGATTTCCTCGCTTTGTGTACATGCGAAAATCAATAACCTGGGATTCATTGAGACCCCCTACCGTAAAGTAGAAGACGGAAGGGTAGTCGTGGAAGAACCGGTGATCTACCTGTCTGCCGAAGACGAAGATGGTAAAACCATCGCTCAGGCCAACGCGGAATACGATGATAAGGGTAACTTCGTTACGCCGAGGGTAAAAGCCCGGTATGAAGGTGACTTCCCTGTTATCGAGCCGGAAAAACTGGACCTGATGGACATTGCGCCGAACCAGATTACTTCCATCGCTGCTTCGCTGATTCCGTTCCTGGAACACGATGATGCTAACCGGGCCCTCATGGGTTCCAACATGCAGCGGCAGGCAGTACCGCTATTGCGGCCTGAGGCGCCGGTTGTGGGAACTGGATTGGAAGGACGCGTGGCACGCGATTCACGTACACTGATCAATGCCGAAGGCAGCGGTGTAGTGGAATATGTGGACGCCGAGGAGATCAAGATCCGTTACGACCGGACAGACGACGACCGGCTGGTGTCGTTTGACGATGACGTAAAAACATATAAACTGATTAAGTTCAAGAAAACCAACCAGAGTACCTGCATAAACCTGAAGCCGATTGTCAAAACCGGCCAAAAGGTGGAAAAAGGACAGGTGCTTTGCGAGGGTTATGCAACCCAGGATGGCGAACTGGCACTCGGACGCAACCTGAAAGTGGCTTTTATGCCATGGCAAGGATTTAACTTTGAGGATGCTATCGTGATTTCGGAACGGGTGGTCAGCCAGGACATCTTTACTTCACTGCACATTGAGGAATTTGAGCTCGAAGTGCGCGATACCAAACGGGGTGAAGAGGAATTGACGGCGGATATCCCGAACGTATCGGAAGAGGCTACGAAAGACCTGGATGAGAAAGGCATCATCCGCATTGGTGCGGAGGTGCGGGAGGGTGACATCCTGATCGGTAAAATTACGCCGAAAGGGGAATCGGATCCTTCACCGGAAGAGAAGCTGCTCCGTGCGATCTTCGGCGACAAGGCCGGTGACGTAAAGGACGCTTCATTGAAAACGCCGCCTTCAATTAACGGTGTTGTCATTGATACGAAGCTGTTCTCACGGGCCAAGAAAGTGGGTAAAGAAGAAGAAAAACGCGTGCTTGACCAGCTGGATGCGCAACATGCTAAGGCCCTGAAAGTGCTGAAGGACAAACTGATTGAAAAGCTGTTTGCGATTGTAAACGGCAAAACTTCACAGGGTGTTTACAATGTGTATAAGGAGCTGCTGGTCGCTAAGGGCGCCAAGTTTACCCAGAAAATCCTGACCGATCTGGATTATACGAATGTAAATCCTACGGGCTGGACAACTGACGACGAAAAGAATGAGCTGATCAAGCAGACGCTTCACTTCTATAACATCAAGTTAAATGAGGAGTTGGGTGCTTATAAGCGGGATAAATTCGCTATTAGCGTGGGGGATGAGCTGCCGTCGGGCATCGTACAGATGGCCAAGGTGTTCATCGCTAAAAAACGGAAGCTGAAGGTAGGTGATAAGATGGCAGGCCGTCACGGGAACAAGGGTATCGTTGCGCGGATTGTGCGGGATGAAGATATGCCGTTCCTGGAAGATGGTACGCCGGTTGATATCGTGCTGAACCCATTGGGTGTGCCTTCGCGGATGAACCTGGGTCAGATCTATGAAACGGTATTGGGCTGGGCCGGACAGAAACTGGGTGTCAAATTTGCGACGCCGATTTTTGACGGAGCCTCTACGGAAGAGGTGGAAGGATGGGTGGCTAAGGCCGAACTTCCTGCATCGGGCCGTACGTACCTGTACAATGGATTGACCGGTGAGCGTTTTGACCAACCGACCACGGTAGGTGTTATCTACATGCTGAAATTAGGCCACATGGTGGATGATAAGATGCACGCACGTTCCATTGGTCCGTACTCGCTCATTACCCAGCAGCCACTCGGCGGTAAAGCACAGTTTGGTGGCCAGCGGTTTGGTGAGATGGAAGTGTGGGCACTGGAAGCGTTCGGTGCCTCCAATATTCTTCAGGAAATCCTTACCGTTAAATCGGACGACGTGGTGGGCCGGGCGAAAACGTACGAAGCGATCGTCAAAGGCAATAATCTGCCAACACCGTCTGTACCGGAATCCTTCAACGTACTCGTTCATGAGCTGCGTGGTTTAGGATTGGATATCACGCTGGATTAATCAAGCATAGCGCTTTAACTTTTAGAAAAGAAAGTATGTCTTACAAAAAGGATAATAAAATAAAAAGCAACTTCACCTCGATTACCATTAGTCTGGCTTCTCCGGAAACCATTCTGGAACGCTCAAGCGGCGAGGTGGTAAAACCGGAGACGATCAATTACCGGACGTACAAACCGGAACGTGACGGTTTGTTCTGCGAACGTATTTTCGGTCCGGTAAAGGACTACGAATGCCATTGCGGTAAATACAAGCGTATCCGTTACAAGGGGATCGTATGTGACCGTTGCGGGGTGGAAGTAACCGAAAAGAAGGTGCGCCGTGAACGTATGGGGCATATCAGCCTGGTAGTTCCCGTGGCACACATCTGGTACTTCCGTTCCCTCCCTAACAAAATCGGCTACTTGCTGGGTCTGCCCACCAAGAAGCTTGATATGATCATTTACTACGAACGGTATGTAGTGATCCAGGCGGGTGTTAAAGAAGAGGATGGTATTAATTACATGGACTTCCTGACGGAAGAGGAATACCTGGATATCCTGGATACCCTGCCGAAGGAAAATCAGTTCCTTGATGATACCGACCCGCAGAAATTCATCGCCAAGATGGGTGCGGAGGCGCTGGAGGAGCTGTTGAAACGCCTTAATTTGGATCAACTTTCTTATGATCTGCGCCATCAAGCAGCCAACGAAACGTCGCAGCAGCGGAAAAACGAAGCCTTGAAACGTTTGCAGGTAGTGGAGGCATTCCGTGGTTCCCGGGATCGGATCGAGAACCGCCCGGAATGGATGATTGTTAAAATTGTACCGATCATTCCGCCCGAGCTGCGCCCATTGGTGCCATTGGAAGGCGGACGTTTTGCGACATCCGATCTGAACGACCTGTATCGCCGGGTGATTATCCGGAATAACCGCCTGAAACGCCTGATGGAAATCAAGGCGCCGGAAGTAATTCTCCGGAACGAAAAGCGGATGTTGCAGGAAGCGGTTGACTCCCTGTTCGATAACTCGCGTAAGGTAAATGCCGTGAAAACGGAAGGTAACCGCGCATTGAAATCGTTGTCCGATATCCTGAAAGGTAAGCAGGGCCGTTTCCGCCAGAACCTGTTGGGTAAACGGGTGGATTACTCGGCGCGCTCGGTCATTGTGGTCGGGCCGAACCTGAAACTGCACGAATGCGGACTGCCGAAAGATATGGCAGCCGAACTGTATAAGCCGTTTATCATCCGCAAGATGATTGAACGCGGTATTGTAAAAACCGTGAAATCGGCCAAGAAAATTGTGGACCGCAAGGATCCGGTAGTGTGGGATATCCTCGAAAATGTATTGAAGGGACATCCTGTGCTGCTTAACCGGGCACCTACGCTGCACCGTTTGGGTATCCAGGCTTTCCAGCCCACGTTGGTGGAAGGTAAGGCCATCCAGCTGCACCCGTTGGTGTGTACGGCGTTCAACGCCGACTTTGACGGTGACCAGATGGCGGTACACTTGCCGTTGGGCAACGCGGCGATCCTTGAAGCACAGATCCTGATGCTGGCATCACACAATATCCTGAACCCGGCTAACGGAACCCCGATTACGGTTCCTTCGCAGGACATGGTATTGGGTCTTTATTACATGACCAAGGGCCGGAAAACAGATGAAACCCGCGTAATTAAGGGGCAGGATATGGTCTTTTACTCCGCTGAGGAGGTGATCATTGCCTATAACGAGAAGCAGGTCGATCTGCACGCGTTTATCAAAGTAAAAACGGTTGTCCGCAATCAGGCAGGTACGCTGGAAGAACGGATTATCGAAACGACCGTGGGGCGTGTGCTGTTTAACCAGGTTGTTCCCGAGGAAATCGGTTATGTAAATGAACTGCTCACCAAGAAGTCGCTTCGTGATATTATCGGATCCGTGGTAAAGACCATGGGTATGGCACGTGCGGCGCAGTTCCTGGATGACATTAAGGAGCTTGGGTTCCAGATGGCATTTCGGGGTGGGCTCTCGTTTAACCTGCAGGACCTCAATATTCCGGATGCCAAGTCTGACCTGATCGACCAGGCAACCCGCGAAGTAGAGGAAGTGACGAACAACTATAACATGGGCTTCATTACAAATAATGAGCGTTACAACCAGATTATCGATATCTGGACGCGCATTAACAGCCGGTTGACGGCTAATGTAATGGAGATTCTTTCTACGGATAACCAGGGCTTCAATTCGGTTTATATGATGCTGGATTCAGGCGCCCGGGGTTCCAAGGAGCAGATCCGCCAGTTATGCGGCATGCGGGGCCTGATGGCTAAACCGCAGAAATCGGGCTCTTCCGGAGGTGAGATTATTGAGAACCCGATTCTTTCGAACTTCAAGGAAGGACTTTCGGTATTGGAATACTTCATTTCGACACACGGTGCCCGTAAAGGTCTTGCGGATACGGCACTGAAAACGGCCGACGCAGGTTACCTGACCCGGCGGTTGCATGATGTGGCCCAGGATATGATTGTGGTGGACGAGGATTGCGGTGGCCTGCGGGGTGTTTATACGACTGCCCTGAAGGATAACGAAGATGTTATTGAGCCGTTATATGACCGGATACTCGGCCGTGTATCGCTGCACGATGTATATGACCCCATTTCGGGTGAACAGCTGGTAGCGGCAGATCAGGATATCGACGAACAGATTGCGGCGAAAATTGAAAATTCGGCCGTAGAAGGACTGGAAATCCGCTCGGTATTGACGTGTGAAAGTAGGCGTGGCGTATGTGCGCTCTGCTATGGCCGTAACCTGGCAACCGGCAAACGGGTGCAAAAGGGTGAGGCTGTTGGTGTGATTGCTGCGCAGTCCATCGGTGAGCCGGGTACACAGCTTACACTGCGTACGTTCCACGTGGGTGGTACGGCATCGAACATTGCGGCAGAATCCCAGATTCTGGCAAAATTTGACGGTGTTGTTGAACTGGAAAATATTCGCTCGGTACCGCACGAAGGCGAGGAAGGGCCGGATCAGGTAGTGATTGGCCGTTCTGGCGAACTCCGTATCGTTGATCCGGAAACCAATAAGGTGATCATGACCAATAACATCCCTTACGGGTCATACCTGTATGTCAATGCGGGGGATAAGGTAACCGCAGGGCAGCGTATCTGCTCCTGGGACCCTTATAATGCGGTGATCATTTCCGAATTTGCCGGAAAAGTGGAGTTTGAATCGATCATCGAAGGGGTTACGTTCCGCGAGGAATCCGATGAACAAACCGGACACCGTGAGAAGGTAATTATTGATACCCGGGATAAAACGAAAAACCCGGCCATTAAGATCCTGGATAAAAAAGGTGCGGTTATCCGTACGTACAACATCCCGGTTGGTGCCCACGTTTCTGTGAGCGACCAGGTGGATGTGAAAGAAGGGATGATTTTGGCCAAGATACCCCGTTCTACTGGTAAAACGCGGGACATTACAGGTGGTCTGCCACGGGTGACCGAGCTGTTTGAAGCCCGTAATCCGTCTAACCCGGCAGTAGTAACCGAAATCGATGGTGTGGTGACACTTGGTGGTGTCAAACGCGGTAATCGCGAGATATCCATCGAGTCACGCGATGGACAGATCAAGAAATACCTGGTGCCGCTTTCCAAGCACATCCTGGTACAGGATAATGACTTTGTGAAAGCCGGTATGCCGTTGTCAGACGGGTCGATTTCTCCAGCAGACATCCTGGCGATTAAAGGTCCATCGGCAGTACAGGAGTATCTGGTAAATGGTATTCAGGAAGTATACCGCCTGCAAGGGGTAAAAATCAATGATAAGCACTTTGAAACCATTGTGCATCAGATGATGCAGAAGGTGGAAATTGCCGATCCAGGCGATACCCGTTTCCTCGAGAAAGAGGCAGTTAACCGGTGGGACTTCATGGAAGAGAACGATAACATTTACGATAAGAAAGTAGTGGTAGACGCTGGAGATTCCAATGAACTGAAACCCGGCCAGATTGTTTCGTTGCGTAAATTGCGGGATGTGAATTCCAGCCTAAAACGCCGCGACCTGAAATTAGTGGATGTCAGGGATGCCATTCCTGCTACGTCCAGCCCGATACTGCAGGGAATTACCCGTGCTTCATTGGGTACCAAATCATTCATTTCGGCGGCTTCCTTCCAGGAAACAACCAAAGTGCTGAATGAGGCGGCAATCGCAGGTAAGCGTGACAACCTGTTGGGACTGAAGGAGAACGTGATTGTAGGACACCTGATTCCTTCGGGAACCGGGCTACGCGATTACGAACGGATTATCGTGGGCTCCCAGGAGGAATACGATCAGCTGCTGGCTTCCAAAGAAGAGGATTAATCAGTGGATTGTTTGATCGGTAGCCGGTGTTTACTGACCGGCCGGCCGATCAGGATAAAATGAACCGCCGGGCATTGGAAAATGCCCGGCGGTTTTTTTGTTTCCGCTGAATCCCAACCACTGAAAGCTAACGGCTAAATCGTATCTTTGCAATCGCTATGGGTACCCTACTGGATATCGGACAAAAGCCGTACAATCATTATGGCGCCTACCTGCGTGCTAAATACGACGGTAAACGCGTATTCAAGATTATCGTGGATGGCAATTTTACATGCCCGAATCGCGATGGCAGCAAGGGGTATGGGGGCTGTTCCTACTGCAACGTGGATTCGTTCACCCCCGAATCTGCCCGTACATTACCCACTATCCGTCAGCAGGTGGAAGAAGGGATTCAACGCGCGATAAATGGTTACGGTGCAGAGAAATTCGTGATTTACTTTCAACCCAATACCAACACGTACGCACCGACCCACTACCTCAAGGCATTGTACGATGAAGCATTGAGCGTCGCTCCGGAAAACGTGGTGGGCCTGTCCGTTGGCACCCGGCCGGATTGCATCGACTTTGAAAAGGTGGCGCTGCTTGAAAGTTACACTGACCGATATGATGTGGACCTGGAGATGGGTATGGAGTCGATTTATAACGATACGCTGGAGCGCATCAACCGGGGCTGCAGCCACGAGGAACTGGAATCAGCCCTCGGCCTGGTTGCCAACAGCCCGCTTGATATCTGTGTGCATACCATTTTCGGATTTCCCTGGGAAACAAGGGAAATGATGCTGCGCTATGCCGATGAGATTAACCGGTTTCCGCAGATTAAGTTTGTAAAACTGCATCATTTGCATATTGTCGAGGGATCCATTATGGGCGTACAGTATAAACGTAATCCTTTTCCGGTGTTCAGCTTAGCCGGCTATACCGACTTTCTTTGTGCATTTATTCCCTTACTTAGGCCTGATATCGTCATCCAGCGCCTGTTTGGCCTGGCGGATCAGGAGCTACTGATTGCACCGAATTGGGGCAAGGGAAAATCGGCTATTCAGACCCATATTGATAAAGAACTGGAACGCCGGGGTGCTTACCAAGGGAGTCAGTATAAAGCGAAATAATCCGATCGCGTGTGGTTTAACCTTCCAGCACCTGTTTCAGGTCGGCAGGCGAATACGCAACTGATTTCAATGTCTTGTTGTCTTCGGTACGGAATACCAGAAATAATCCATCGACTTCCTTATAGTATGATTCTACGCCTTTTGCCTTGTAATGTGACATGGTAGCTTCCGCTTCCTGTACGGTTTTGCAGGCCTTGCTCATGTTCGACCGTTGGACTTCGTCGAACAATGCGGCGAATTTATCGGCCAGGCCAAACTCCAGAACGGCACCGGAAAGCACATACTGAATGTCGCAAAGGGCATCGGCTATTTCGATAATATCTCGGTTGGCGATGGCTTCCTCCAGTTCTTTCAGCTCTTCGGAGATAAGGGAAACACGCAGGTTGCATCGTTTTTCGTCAGGAATGGCAGGCTGGGCCAATATAGGGTGTTGAAACGTACGGTGAAATTCGGCAACGGCTGTCAACGTCTTCGGGTCTGTCATGCTTAATGGTTTTTCGTCGTAAGTATTGAATATAGCACGCTTAACTGCTATTTAATGAAATGCTTGAGCTGGATAATCTCTTTTTCTTCCAGGAAACGCCAGCGGCCGCGGGGCAGGTCTTTCTTGGTCAGGTTGGCATAGACTACCCGGTCGAGCTTCACGACGTCGTAGCCGAGTGATTCAAATATGCGGCGTACGATGCGGTTTTTCCCACTATGGATCTGGACACCGATTTCCCGTTTGCTTCCACCCTGGACGTAGCTGATCGCATCAGGTTTGACAAAACCGTCTTCCAGTTCCACGCCAAATGCAATTTTATTAAGGTCGCCCTGCGTTAGGTTCTTATGGAGCTCCACCTGGTAAATCTTGCTGACATTATTCCGTGGATGGGAAAGTTTCTCAGAGAGATTCCCGTCGTTTGTCAGCAACAGCAATCCGGTCGTATTGCGGTCCAACCGCCCTACCGGATAAATCCGTTCACGGGTGGCCTTGGCAACCAATTGCATAACGGTACGCCGTTCCTGTGGATCGTCAGTGGTGGTAATATAGTCCTTTGGCTTATTTAGTAGCACATACACCATTTTTTCACGTTGCAGGCGTTCGCCATTATACCGAATATCGTCTTTCGCCGGATCGACCTTGGTACCTAACGCGGTAACTACTTCGCCGTTTACCCGGATGACGCCTGCCTCGATCAATTCATCTGCCTTGCGCCGGGAACAGATTCCTGCGTTGGCAATGTACCGGTTGAGGCGGACCAGTCCGTTATTTTCAGGTTCCTGCTGGAATGGCTTCCGGGATGTTCCCCGACGCCGTTCATATACAGGCTTAGTTGCGTCGGCACCATGGCGGCTATCCGCCCGTTTTTCACGGTAGGCACGATGCTGGGTATTGTCGTTTTCATGCGCATTTCGCGTGTCCCGACTATAAGGGCGCCCCGGTCCGGACGATCGGCCTTTATAAGGTGCGGGTTTACGGTCCGGTCCGTTCGATGGTTCATCGTTTTCCCAGGTTTTCCGTGGGCCGCCGCTGTAGGGGCGACCTGACTCGCCGGAGCGGCCTTTATAAGGACCGGACTTCCGTCCCGGTTGATTCCTGTTACTTGCCTGTGTGTCCTGACCCCTGGATTTATAGCCGCTGGGAGCGGAAGGGCTTGCCGATCTACCTTTTTTTCTGGATTTGTCGTCGCGACTGTTCCGTTTGTTACTTAATGGCATGATTTTTACCGTAGAAAAATGTGAACCGCAAAGGTAGCTAAAAATATGCGTTTAACGGCGAGTGACCTTGTTTTTTACAAAAAAATAACCAGAAAAGGTACGTTAAATTTTGTTAAAAGTCAAGCCGTTGTTAACTAAGTGTTTGTAAGATAGCGAGATAATTTTTACATTTGCGACCAACTTTTGGATCAAGTAATAATTTCCCCCCATTTTTAACCGGGCGGTCTATTACAGAAAGGTAATGCATGATAAAAAAACAACTGCTCTGTTGCAGTGCGGTTTTGGGGCTGGTGTTGCTGTCTAATTTATATTCATATAACTCAGCAGTCAGTGAAGAACAGGCCGTTTTGCAACAGGACACCATATCGTACAGCGATTTTTGGCTGGATGATATTAATCAAGTTCGAAACTCCCCCTATTTTGCATCATTGAATTTTGCGGAAGAGAACCTGCCTTTAGGTGACAAGCAAATTGAACAGAAAATGATGCGCTATCTCAAGGCATATTCCCGGAAACAGTGGTCGAAGCTATTGCACCGTAAGGCGCAGTCCGATTTACCGGAAGTGGCTTCCGTTTTACGCCGGTATGGCGTCCCTGAAGACTTTAAATACATTCCCTTGGTGGAAAGTGGCCTCGCACATGGCACGACATCGCACCGGGGTGCGTCGGGTTACTGGCAGTTTATGCCCAGCACCGCCCGGGCTTTTGGTCTCCGCGTCGACAATGAAGTTGATGAACGCCAGCATATTGAAAAATCAACTGTGGCCGCTGCGAAATACCTGAAGTCGTTATATCGCGTCTTTAATAGCTGGACATTGGTTGCAGCCGCCTACAATATCGGTGAGGGAAATTTACAGCGTGCAATTAGCCGTCAACGGGAAGATAACTATTTCAAGCTGAAACTTAACCGGGAAACAGGCAGCTATGTGTACAAGCTGATCTCGGTAAAAGAGATTATCGAGCATCCAGGGCTGCACCGCGAGCGTAACAAAGCACTGCTGGCTGATGCAACACCGGATGCACAGGAAGAAGATCATAAATTATAGGCTGTCAGGGGCACCCCCTGTTGCCGGATAACCGGCTGAGAGGTATGCCTTTGCCGGCTAGCGAAGATCTACAATTTCTACCCCCGGGTATTGACTCTGCTGAAAAGTAAACCGGCCTGCCGGAACCGTTGGATTCGCTTTCGTACCTTTAATTGCATAGGTATACCGCATACCATTCTTATCAAAAACCGTTACATCGTAGAGCAGGTTCGTGGATTGACTGATCCGCAGCTTGATTTTGTAGTACGGCGATTGCGTATCTTCCGGTGAAAGTTCAATCACATGCAATGCCGTATTTCCAGCACGTTCGTCCGCGGCCGATACGTATTTGTACCCACTGCTGTAAAATGAGAAGATATTGACCGGTGAAATGGCCGTGGCACTGTTGTCTACATCGGTAACCTGTACTTCACTGACGTCCTTGAGTACCGTCCACAGCGTTTTGCCATCACTGATCAGCTCCTGGCTATCCATGGTAATGTGATATTTTCCGCTAGACGGTTCGATCAGGATGACCCCTGATTCCGAATAGTCAGCAGCTGCCTGCGGCGACTGCCGGGCAGTGACGGTAAAATTAGCCTGAACCGTTTTATAACCTTTATATGTGCTGCTCATTTTATCGAGCAATGCTTTTGCCGCTGCATCCGTCTGTGCATAAACGCTGGTTACAGCAACTAAAAACAGGATGAACAGTCCAAATCGTTTCGCTTCTCTCATGGCTATCTTAAGCATCTTTCTTTAACCCATCCAAAAACTGTTCCAATGAATATTCGTCAGGGAATAGCACTTCGCGGGCTTTGCTGCCCTCAAATGGCCCTACGATGCCGGCGGCCTCCAGTTGGTCGATGATCCGGCCGGCCCGGTTGTATCCCAGTTTTAATTTACGCTGGATAAGTGAAGTCGATCCCTGCTGGTGGAGCACAATAAGGCGTGCGGCATCCTCAAACATCGGGTCGCGATCGCTCATGTCGAAATCTCCGGTTCCGCTTTCGCCGTTTTCGTCGATATATTCAGGGAGAAGGAATGCCGAAGGGTAACCCCGCTGGCTGCCGATGAATTCGGAAATCTCTTCGACCTCGGGCGTATCTACAAAAGCACACTGTATCCGGATCAGGTCGCTTCCCGTAGCCAATAACATATCCCCACGGCCGATCAGCTGGTCGGCACCTCCGGAGTCGAGAATAGTCCGTGAATCCACCTTGGAGAGTACCCGGAAAGCAAGCCGGGCAGGGAAGTTGGCCTTGATAGTACCGGTAATGATATTCACGGATGGGCGCTGGGTGGCAATTACCAGGTGAATACCGACAGCACGGGCTAATTGTGCCAGGCGGGCAATGGGGGTTTCCACCTCTTTGCCGGCAGTCATCATCAGATCGGCGAATTCATCGACAATCAATACAATGAAAGGGAGATAACGGTGGCCCTCTTCGGGGTTCAGGCGCCTGTTAATGAATTTGGCGTTGTACTCTTTGAGGTTACGGACCTGTCCGTTTTTCAGGAGGTCGTAACGGCTATCCATTTCGATACACAGTGAATTGAGGGTATTAATTACCTTTTTGGTATCGGTAATGATAGCATCTTCTTCGCCGGGCAGTTTGGCTAAAAAGTGCCGTTCTACTTTTTTGAATAACGAAAGTTCCACCTTTTTGGGGTCCACCAGTACAAACTTCAGTTCCGCTGGATGTTTTTTGTACAGTAAAGAGGTGAGGATGGCGTTGATACCCACAGACTTACCCTGGCCAGTAGCACCGGCTACCAACAAGTGGGGCATTTTCGCCAAATCAGCAATAAAGACTTCATTGGAAATAGTTCTTCCCAGTGCGATGGGTAGGTCCATATCGGTATGCTGGAATTTCTCTGTGGCCAGTACGGATCGCATGGATACCATTTCCGGATGGCTGTTGGGCACTTCAATGCCGATAGTACCTTTGCCCGGCATGGGCGCAATGATCCGGATGCCCAATGCGGCAAGGCTCAGTGCAATATCGTCCTCCAGGTTTTTGATTTTGGAAATACGTACCCCCGGTTTGGGGATAATTTCATACAGTGTAACGGTAGGGCCGATGGTTGCTTTGATTTTGGCAATCTCAATATTATAATTCCCCAGCGTTTCGACAATTTTATCTTTGTTGGCTTCCAGTTCGTGGTTATTGACCGTTATTTTTCCAGAGCCATAATCACGAAGGAGATCGAGTGTTGGGTATTGGTATCCCGATAGATCCAGTTTGGGGTCGTACTGTCCTACCTTCTCGACTAACTCGTCGGCCGTAGTAATGCTTTTCTCTTCCTTAATGGCTGAAACCGTAAGTGCGGGTGCCAGGGTCTCTTTTTTTGGTTCGGGCTTTTCAGCCACGGGCGCTACCGTGAAATCGGGTGTTTCCGGACGCTTATCCGGCTGTTGCCCGGATTCCGCAGCTGCCGGCACAGGCGGTTCCACCGGTGCCTCGTCTTTCATCTTATTGAGGCTGAATTCAACCGGATCGATCCGGTACTCCGATTCTTCCAGGTAACGGTTTTCTTCACGTGCGGTATAGGCCGTTTCCGGTGTCGGATTCGTGGTCTTCGGTTGTCGGACAGGTAGCTTAAAATCCAGGTTAAACGCCATAATCAGTACCGTGAGTATGACGAAAATGAGCAAACCGCCTACGCCGGCCACACCAATTTGCGCCTGCAGCAACCGATTGGTCCAAAACCCGAATTCACCTTCCAGAAAATGCGGGTAATTGCTGGCAAAACCATGAATATAGGCGAGCGTGACCGAAATGAATATTAACGCACATAAGGAGTAGACCAGTGTTTTCCAAATGGAGATAATCCGCACTTTCAGCAACAGGCGATACCCGATGACAAAAAAGATACCCACAAAAATGAATGAAGCCACCCCAAACCACTTATAAATAAACTGATGGGCAAGCAATGCGCCGAATTTTCCCATCCAGTTTTCCACAACAGGCTGCTCAACACCGGCAAGCTCCAGCTCTTCCCGGGTTTTAAACAGCGTGTCCCAGCTTCCGTTGGTTGCGGAGATGTAACTCTGGTCTTCCTGCCAGGTAAATAAGTAGGAAATAAAGGCAATGAGGAAGTAAACCGACATGGCCAGTAGAAACAGACCGGCAATTTTGACAATTTTTGCGCCTACGGTCTTTCCTGAAGCTGTGCCGGAATTACGCCTACGCTCGGTTTTTTTTCGTTCGGGCGACTTGCTTCCGGTATCGTATGGTGTGTTTTTTCTGAATGAGTTTCCTTTTCCAGACATTTAGCGGACACGTTATGTTTGAGACAAACTTACGATTTTTTACAGATAAAATGATTGTGGCTAACCGGATGCTGTTTGATCGGTTTTTTTTCGGACTGTAGCGTTTTATACGCGGGCCGCGTTTTATCAAAACATCCGGTTTAAAAAGTTGTTTGCAGATATACGTGATGACGATATAACAACAATGGTTAGTTATTAAAGAAAATATAATGATGAAAAAGATACAATTTAGAAAAACAGGAAAACGTAACCGCCTTTCGCTGGCCGTGCTGATGTTAGGCGTAGTGATCGCGTTTGGCAGCTGTCTGAAGGACGATACCGGACCAAGTCAAATTTCTGCAACTGCCGCGCTGAATGCCGTACCAGGTTCGGAAGGGCTTGATATCGGATTGGACAACAACCAGCTGAATGACCGCTACTGGGGTGAAGAATTTGCATACACGGATGTGCTGCCTTACAAGAATGCTTATCCCGGAAGCCGGCTGGCCCGCGTATTTGACCCCCAGCGCAACGTGGATACCCCGCCGTTGGCCTATGCGACGGTAAATTTTGTTCCCGGTACTTTTTATACCCTGTATGTAGTGGGTTATGATGAACTGGAAATCATGGTGACGGAAGACGACCCTTCGGCTCCGGCTGAGGGAAATGCGAAAATCCGGTTTATTCAACTGAGCCCGGATGCCCCATCGCTGGATATTGTAGAGGAAGGGGAAGATGATGTGCTGGCAAGCGACATGGAATTTAAGGATGTTGTCGACTTTTTTGATGTGGAAGCTGGTACGGCTCACACATTTAATATCCTGGAACACGGCAGTACCGATGTCGTCCATACGTTCGATTTTACGCCGGAAAATAATAAAATTTACACGATATGGGTTAAAGGCTTATTTGAAAGTGAGGGCGATGAATCGCTGGCTTTCGGCCATGAGGTAATTACCCACTGATCGTTGTAGTTTAAGATTCTCCATAAATTTAGGTTGATTGAAGTCCATCCGCCAACCGGTGGATGGATACCGCTCCCGCCCGGGAGCGGTTTTTTTTGGCTAATGGTTCGTGCGATACTTTTATACCGCTGTTAGCAGAAAATAGTTCTTTTTACCCCGTTGCACAACCAGGTAACGGCCGTTCACCAGGTCCGCAGTTGTAAATACCTGTTCCGTATTGCCGAGTTTTTCCCGGTTAACAGAAACGCCACCACCCTGTATCATTTTACGTGCTTCGCCCTTGGAAGGGAAAACAGACGAAGATTGCGCCAGCAGGTCCAATACATTAATGCCAGTCTCAAACTGGGTCTTATCAATCTCGAACTGCGGGATGCCGTCAAATACGTCAAGTACGCCTGCGGGGTCCATTCCATTGAGGAACTCCAGGGAACCGCTGCCAAATAGAAATTCCGAGGTTTTAACGGCGGTTTCGTAGTCCTGTTCACCGTGTGTCCGGACGGTGATGTCACTGGCCAGGGCCTTTTGTACAATACGTAAATGCGGTGCTGTGTCGTGCTCGGCAATAATCGAATCGATCTCTTCCCGGGATTTCAGTGTGAATATCTTAATCCAGTTTTTTGCATCATCGTCGCTTGCGTTGAGCCAGAATTGGTAAAACCGGTATGGTGAGGTCTTTGTTCTGTCTAACCAGACTGCCCCACTTTCGGTTTTCCCAAACTTATTGCCGTCTGCTTTTTTGATCAGTTGCGTAGTAACGCCGTAGGCGGTACCGGCGTCCTGTCGGCGGATAAATTCGGTTCCAGTTACAATATTTCCCCATTGGTCTGACCCGCCCATTTGTATCAGGCAATTGTGGTGCTTCCACAGGTGGTAGAAGTCGTAGCCCTGGATCAACTGGTATGAAAATTCAGTGAACGACAGGCCGTTTTCACTTGCCAGCCGACTTTTGACAGAATCTTTTGCCATCATGTAATTCACCGTAATCAGTTTCCCGACATCACGGATAAAATCCAGAAATCTAAATTCTTTGAACCAGTCGTAGTTGTTGACCATTTTTGCCGGGTTCGGTCCTTCGCCAAAATTCAGGAACTGCCGCAGCTGTTTTTCGAGGCAGTTTACATTGTGCTGCAAGGTCGCTTCATCAAGCAAGTTCCGTTCTGCGGATTTGAAAGATGGGTCGCCGATCATGCCGGTGGCACCGCCAACCAACGCGATAGGGTTGTGCCCTGCACGCTGGAAATGAATCAGGGTCATGATTTGGGTCAGGTGCCCCACATGCAGTGAATCTGCCGTCGGATCAAAGCCGATATAACCTGAAACCGGTCCTTTATTCAGTAATTCTTCAGTACCCGGTATGATATCCTGCAACATACCCCGCCAACGTAATTCGTCTACAAAATTCATGGTAATTCCCTGTTTTAAGCTTTCGGATGACTCCCGTAAAACGACCGCAAAGATAGTAGATTATGCGTAAATTTATGCGTTGAAATTGTTATCTTGGTATCAGATGATGCATAATAGGCCTTTGAAGCAGGGAGGAATATCGACAGGAGACATTGGCACAATAAGTGCACGTTAAGCTAAAACGGGCTGCATGAATTTCCTTTCGCACTATTATTTTGAACGATATAGCCACAACCCTGAGTTGGTGCTGGGCAGTATATTGCCCGATTTAGTAAAAAATGCAGCTAAAGAAGTTAACATACAGGCGCATAAATACGAAACCAAACTGGGTAATAACCCCAAATTGAATAGCCTGTATCAGGGGTGGATGCGGCATATCGAAACGGATCGGCTTTTTCACAATGCGCCTTTTTTTTATGAAAACACCCACGAGCTGAAACTGCTGCTGGCGCCCGCAGTGGAGACTACGGCGATACGGCCGTCGTTTTTATCGCATATCGCCCTTGAATTACTTTTAGATCACCTGCTGCTTGAAAACGGGATGGTGAATGAAAACGATTTTTATGCTTACCTAACTGCGGCCGACCGCGATACGGTAGCCCGGTTTCTGAAAATATGTGACGTACCTGATACGGAGTTCTTCTTTACTTATTTCGACGGCTTTATAAAGGCACGGTATGTAGGCAGTTACCGGGAGTTTGAGCAGATTACTTTTGCGCTGATCAACATTTGCAGACGGCTTTGGCGTGTCGTTATTACAGCGGACCAAAAAAAACAGATCACGGCAAGCTTAAGGGACTACGCAAAAAAAATGAACGGGGACTTTAACCTTATATTTGATGAGATCGGACCATTATTGCCATAACTTCTTTTCCTCCTTGCCGAAAATTGGCTGCTCCGTCGGGTTTTTTTTATAAGTTTGACCGGTTAACAGTGGGCTAACCAAATGTTATCCGCGTATGGCAAACAGACTTTTCCAAAAAAAACAGATCGATCAGTTGCTGGCAGGTGCACCACACGGTGGATTGGCCAAAGTACTGGGCGTACGTGATCTGGTATCGCTTGGGATTGCAGCTATCGTAGGGGCCGGTATCTTCAGCACCATCGGTCTTGCCAGTTACAACGGCGGGCCTGCAGTATCGCTTTTATTTGTGTTTGTGGCGGTTGCCTGTGTATTTACCGCACTTTCCTATGCGCAATTTGCCAGCACCGTACCTGTTTCGGGCAGCGCTTATACCTATGCATATGTTGCTTTCGGGGAGTTATTTGCCTGGATTATTGGGTGGGCGCTTATTTTGGAGTACGCCGTTTCCAACATGGTAGTGGCTATTTCCTGGTCGCAATACTTTGTAAGTATGCTGGAAGGTTTCGGGATCGTGATCCCAAGATGGCTCACCATGGCCCCGGCCTATGCTATTGAAGCACATGCCAAATTGGGGGCAGGTGGTATGGCGTCACTTTCCAAGGTGGATCAGGCGGCCGCGGCAGCATACGTGGATGCCCCGCGGATAGGAGATATTCCGATTATTTTTGACTTACCCGCAGGCCTCATCACCTTTCTGGTTACCTGGCTGGTTTACATTGGCATCAAGGAATCAAGGACAGCGAGCAATATCATGGTTGCCGTGAAAATCGGCGTTATCTTATTGGTTGTATTCGGTGGGATTTTCTTTGTAAAGCCGGAAAATTGGGTGCCATTCGCGCCGAATGGCGTTGATGGCATTATGAGTGGTGTCGCGGCCGTTTTCTTTGCTTTTATCGGATTTGACTCCATATCAACGACGGCGGAAGAATGTAGGAATCCCCAACGGGATCTGCCGCGGGCGATGATTCTTTGCCTGCTGATCTGTGCGGTATTATATATTTTGATTACACTGGTATTGACAGGCATGGTCCATTATACGGAGTTAAATGTAAAGGACCCGCTGGCGTATGTGTTTGAATACGTAGGCATGGATTATATGGCCGGTATTGTTTCGGTAACCTCAGTTGTAGCGATTACCAGCGCATTGTTGGTTTTTCAGCTTGCACAGCCCCGTATCTGGATGACCATGAGTCGCGATGGTCTTCTTTGGAAACGTTTTTCCACGATCCATCCGAAATATAAAACACCTTCGTTTGCAACTATTGTTACCGGCATCATCGTAGCCGTACCTGCGCTGTTTTTTAAAATGGATTTCTTTGTCGACTTAACCAGTGTAGGTACCTTTTTTGCATTTATTCTGGTATGTGCGGGTGTGCTTTATATGGATCATTCAGGAATTTCCAGGCAATCGAAATTCAGGGTGCCCTATATAAATGGCAAATACCTGATTTCATTAGGGTTAATCATTGCCATGCTATGGGTTTATTATGGGGAACCGGAGCTGATCGCTGAATGGCGCCAACTGTCAATAACGGAAATTATAGCACACAAATTACTGATCATTATTTTTTGGCTGACGTGGGCCGTACTCAGCGTCATGGGCTTTAAATTTAATTTCTCACTTTTTCCGGTAGCGGGTATTCTGTTTAACCTATACCTGATGTCCCAATTGGGTGCCAGTAACTGGATGATATTTTTGGTATGGCTGGCGATGGGGCTGCTGGTGTATTTCGGATACGGCTATCGGCACTCCGTATTGAATCAGACCCGCAGATAAAAAGCGGTAATGAAATCCCGCGCCAACGTAAAAGCCTGTTAAAAATTGTTAAAAAAAAGACTTTTTTTAACGTTACTTAGGTAATATATCATTTTTATTCTACATTTGTCATGAAGGGTGTGGGTTTACACCAACGGATAACCTTAGTCGTCATTGCTAATTACTGTATGAGGAAGTTTTTACGAGACATTTTTGTCATGCTAATGGTAGGTGCAGCCACGCTGATTGGAAGTGTGGACGCTGCACTGATGCCGGCGGCTCCTACAGCAGCAGATAGCAGCCTGATGAGAAAGGGAGAGGCCCCTGAATCATTACGGCCATTTCAGAGTGAGGATATGGAAAGCAGGCAGCGTTCCTTTTTCGGTGCCCTAAAAGGATTTTTCCCATTCCGGATGGGCAATGCCTCCATGGACGATAAATTGCTGAGTAACGTAAAAGTATTCCCAAATCCGGTGGTCGATCAGATTAACCTTTCATTCAGGCTCAGTAAACAGCAGGCCGTTTCCATTAAGGTGATGGATGCATTGGGGAATGAGGTAATGACATTGCTTGACCAGCAGCTGGATGCAGGAAACCAGCACCACGCGTTTGAAACCAACGACAAACTCACTAACGGGTTCTATTTTATCCGGGTTTCTGCAGGTACCGAAACCGTGATAAAGCGGATTTCCGTATTGTAACCTTCCATTTACGTTTTTAGTACAATCCTTTCCATCGCACCTTCGTGCGGGACGAAGATCTTAACCCCTACAGCTATCTCTTATTTTATTGTTCGGTTCCGGAATGGTTCCTATGGGATTATTCGGGGTCTATCCAGCGGCCGTCTCCGCGGATAATTTCGATGAGCTCGTCCAGTGCATCGGCCGACTGCACATTGCGTTTAACCACTTCCTTTCCACGATACAGCGTGATCTTTCCAGGACCTGCGCCAACATATCCATAATCCGCATCGGCCATTTCCCCCGGTCCGTTAACGATACATCCCATAATCCCGATTTTAAGTCCCTTCAGGTGATTGGTCCGGCTGCGGATCATCTGTGTAGTTTCCTGAAGGTCAAATAATGTACGTCCGCAGCTTGGGCAGGAAATATATTCGGTTTTGGAAATGCGTGACCGGGTTGCCTGCAAGATCCCGAATGAAGTTGCTACCAGTTTATTGAGCGGCGTAGCCGGCGAATCGATCCATACGCCATTACCCATCCCATCCACCAACAGCGCTCCCATATCGGTAGCTGCGTAAAGCTGTAATTTAGAGACAGGCTCTTCGGGACTCATAAAATCACCTGCCGGTCCGGAAAAAGTTTCAGGGGCATAATACCGCCGGATGATTACCGGATTAGTAAGGCCGAGTGTACGGATGGCTGAAAAGAATAGCCGCTGGTCGGCCATCCCGTGAAGTTCATCAGTTTCCACAATGAAAACAAGTGTCTTATCCAGTGGGAGGGATTCGAAGATCGGCGTATACAGGTCGGCGCGGCGGATACGAACCAGATTAAGATAGCTGTCTTTTTCCGTAGCCGTTACAAACTCGCCCAGTTGATATACGGGATGAATGTTCGCCTTGTCCCTGATGCCCTGCCATGTCTTATAATTATATAGTTGCTTGAGGTTCCCGGGCATGGTAAATGAGGGTAACTCATCTGCCAGGTATACAAAATCGACCGACTGCTCACCCATGTGATACTTGTCTAACAGGATGTCATATCGGTAACCCGCATCGGAGAGCACCTGGGGATCTTTCAGGTTACTTCGGGAGATGTCGACAACGACACGCGGTACCAATGATCCGCCAATAAAAGCATTGACTTCTTCTGTGCGGTAAGGCGATGGGGTGAGGTCCTCGGGATATGATGTATTACGTGCCGTTTCTACCGGTTCTGCTTTTGCCTGCCGGTTGGTGTAACGGTTTATCAATGCAATAGCTACCGGCGCCTCCAGTTCGGGTTCTTCAGTCAGGGAAACGCGGACGGTATCACCAAGGCCGTCTTCCAGTAATGTCCCTATACCCACGGCCGATTTGATACGGCCGTCGTCGCCATCGCCGGCTTCCGTTACCCCCAGATGCAGCGGGTAGTTCATCCCCTCCGCCACCATTTTTTCAACCAGCTGCCGGTACGCCTGTACCATAACCTGTGGGTTGCTGGACTTCATGGAGATGACCAGGTTGTAATAGTTTAAATCTTCGCAGATCCGGATAAATTCCATCGCAGACTCCACCATGCCCTCCGGCGTATCGCCATAGTGGCTCATGATCCTGTCGGACAGTGAACCATGGTTGGTGCCGATGCGCATGGCAGTACCGTATGTTTTGCAGATTTTTACCAGTGGGGCAAATTTTGTGTAGATACGGTCCAACTCGGCACGGTACGCCGCTTCGGTGTAATTTAGCTGATCAAATTTTTTCTTATCGGCATAGTTTCCCGGGTTGATACGCACCTTCTCCACAATACGTGCGGCCACCTCTGCGGCATTTGGTGTAAAATGGATGTCCGCAACAAGCGGAACCGTGTATCCCCGTTTGCGGAGTGCTTTTTTAATTTCGGCGAGGTTGTTCGCTTCCTTGATACTGGGCGCGGTAATACGCACGTATTCGCAACCCGCTTCCACCATCCGGATGGTCTGTTCTACCGAGCCCTGGGTATCCATGGTATCTACGGTAGTCATGCTCTGGATACGGATCGGATGAGTCCCCCCCATGGGTACGTCGCCAATGGAAACTTCACGGGTATGCCACCTCGAATATGCCGTCAGTGAATTGCAGTAACCGCCAGGTAGGGAGTTTCCGATTTTGGTATCCATAATAACGCAAAGTTAGCGATAAAAAGCGAAAAGCATACACAGACGGCCACGGGAGAAATCAGAGAAGCCGATCTTTAATTACCAGCGTGTCCGCAATCCTGTCGTGCCAACAGCGCTGTTTCCGGTCGAAGAAACCAGCAAAAAAGCCAATGCCCAGCGTAGCGACCCCCACCAGCTTAGCCACATTACGCAGCAGTGCACGTCCATAGCCGATCGGTTTGCCCTGTTGATCGGTAACTTTAATCCCAACAAGCATCTTTCCGACTGAAGCCTGTCTTTTTGAACCTTCGGCAATCACGCAAAAGACAAATTTGATGATCGGGACCAATATTAGGCCGGCAAGAAGCGTGGGAATATGCTCCCGGCTATTTGCTACGCCAGCCAGATAAATGGCTGCCAGGATGGCGTAACAACAAAATGCGATAAAGTAATCGATAGCTGTACTCAATAAGCGTACATCCAGCGTAGCGAAATATTGGGGCGGCGTGAGCTGATGCTCAACATGCAAGAGCCTGCTCAGCTCGGGCCATTCCCGTAATTCTTTAAACTCCGGCTGACCGATAGGTTTTACGAAATCCGTTGGATGGAGCGACATATCGCGCAGTTCATCCAACGTGAAGGGTCCCGCCGGCTTTCCCGCAAGAACAACTTCATATTGATCATGCTGTATTTCCACGCTTAGTCATAACGTTGCACCGAAAAAGAACTTAGCCCGCCTTTGAGGTTGATAATAAAATGATTCGCTGTTCCGGTATAATTTTCCGTGGTATATGATCCGTCGTTTTGTTTCGTAAATCCAGGAAAATCCTTGGACGAAAGCCCGGAGTCAATAACAATCCGGCAAGCCGCAGCGCGGGGTATTTCCACTTCGATATCCGCTACACCCGACTCCGCGCTGATGACCGTTTCCGCTAGAGGCATACCCAGTCGGGCTTCAAATGATGCGGCACCACCCTTGAAACGAAGACTGGCAACCTTATATTCAGTGAGGTCGAATTCCGCACTGCCGGCACCCATCTCCAGATTGATATGCCATTCCGGACGGGTATTGAGGCTAATCTGGGCCTGGTTATCATCTGCATCCAAATCCCAACGGCCATCACCATCGTTTTTCATGCTGAATAGCAGCCGGGCGACATTGCCGGTAGTGGTGGTTTCCAGGTGATGTGCACCGAAAGTATTCGTTGCTTCAGCATTGAAAAGACGCTCGGTATGGCCGGTAATTTCATAAGCTACCGCCCCGCCGCGGATGTCGAGGTGCGCCTCCGTAATGGCGCTGTCATAATCGTGGGTAAACGTTCCGCTCGACCGCTCCCTGCGCCCCTCGTTCCGTTCCCTGCGCCTTTCATTACGTTCCCTGCGTTCGGAATCCCAACCCCGGCGTTCTTCACTGAACCACTGCCGGCCATTGGGAGGGATGGTACCCCGATACGCTAAAAAAGCCAAGGCAACGACGGTTACGACAATGGAGATTAACGAGCCTGCACCACGTTTTGGTACCAGCAGGTTCACGCCTACGACAATTAAGATAACGGGCCACATATGGAGCACCGAGCGCCAGTAAAAGTCAATAATCGATAAATTATCAAGTAACAGGATACCGCCCACAAACAGCAGGACGAGCCCCCAGCCAAATTTTTCCTTATTCATGATCGCGATGATTTAGTGTGTCATTGTCCGCCTGAGGTGCACCCTTTTCATCCGGTTCGGATGGAGCGGTAGCTGCATATTCATCCTCATGTTGCAATGGCGCGGTGCGCTGGTTCGTATTGAACGCTCCAACGAGCAACGCTATTCCGAGAATGATGATCGCCACCGGCCAAAAGCGGGCGAAATCATGCCAATAAAATACATTGAGCTGATGCAGCAGGAAAAAGGTTCCCACCATCAATAGGATGATTCCCGCAACATATCGGTCTTTTGATTTTTTGGTTTGCCGGCCGGTGGCATTTGCTGCTTCATATGCAGGGGCTTCCCGGGATTGGAATCCCGGCGCGCGGTAGTCGACATCGAAGGGATCCCTGGACAGAAATGCTGCCTTTACCGGCAATACAATCCACAATACCACATAGACTATGGGGCCAAGGAGGCCAATACCATACCCGGCAAAAAAGACGCTGAGTATAAATACAATCCGGACCCAGGTTTTATCAATGTTAAAGTATTCCCCTAAGCCGGCACAAATCCCCGCGATCGCTCCTTCGTGCGGGATTCGCTGAAGTTTCTTTTCCATATCTTTTCAAATTATATGTTACCATACCTCGGTGTTACGACCAATTCATCCACATTAGCACCCTCACTTACCCGAAGACAGGTCAAAATAGCCTGAGCAATGTCTTCCGGTAATACAAAACGGTCAGCCGGTATTGTTGTCCCTTCCCATGATGACGTCAGAGTAGAACCGGGGACGATTTCCGTAACTCGCACACCGTAAGGCCGTAATTCGTCCCGCAATACCTGGGTTAGACCACGTATCGCATACTTTGTTACAGTGTACGTTCCCGCTGTCGCTACAGGCGACCGGCTTGCAATGGAACTGATATTGAAGATATGGCCGCTGCGATTTTTACGCATGACACGGCCGATTGCCTGGCAAAGGTGGTAGGTTGTATAATAATTAACCTGCATTTGTGCTTCATAGTCTTCTGCGGTTTCGTCCAGCACGGATACCGGCCGGTAGATACCCACATTATTGACAAGAATGTCTATGGCATCCTTTTGCGCGGTGGCCTGTTCTGCCAGGTCGTGCACCTGCTGCTTCTGCGAGAAATCAACAGGGTAGGTCGTTACATAAATTGCCGGGTAGGTCTGTTCCAGCTGATGTTTAACGCGGTTTAATGCGTGCGTATCACGGGCGCACAGCAAAAGATTGTACCCGTTTTGGGCTAGCTTTTCCGCAATAGCGGCACCCATTCCTTTGGTTGCTCCGGTAATGAGTGCGGTTTTATTGGATAGGGGCGTCATACGATCTGGATTTTATTGTTCAATTTGCCGGTTTTGCCAAAAATACTAAGTTTTATTTATCAAGAATAACAAACAAAATATACGCCGTTTCGTTTTGCCTGTGCAGGCAATGCAACCGCTTTGGGCATTTATTGTTCCGGCATAATTTCAAAACACGTATATTTAGCGGACTATTCAGGCAGATTTATGTTTTTTACCTATTTCGGCAGATACCTGCTTTTATTGAAATCAGTATTCAGACGGCCTGAAAAATGGCGGATTTACTGGAAGGAAATCATCCATGAGATGAATGAAATTGGGGTGGGTTCTCTTGGCCTTATCGCGATTATTTCGACGTTTGTCGGTGCGGTAATGACCATGCAAATTGCCTTTCAGCTGGTTTCCGATCTCATCCCGTCATCGGTCATTGGCCAGATTAACCGCGATTCCAGTATCCTGGAGCTGAGCCCCACCATCACGGCGTTGGTGCTGGCCGGAAAGGTAGGTTCGTCCATCTCTTCCCAGATCGGATCGATGCGGGTAACCGAGCAGATTGACGCGCTTGAAATTATGGGCATCAATGCGCCGGGCTATTTGATCCTTCCGAAGATACTCGCCGGCATCACCATGATTCCGATGTTGGTTATTATGTCTATTTTTCTGGCGTTGGTTGGCGGATTAATGGGGGGTGCATTCTCAGGTGCCGTTACCCCCGTGGATTACATCAATGGAATTACCGACGGGTTCAAAGGATATACGGTTGCTGTTGCCTTGGTGAAGGCATTTGTGTTTGGTTTTATCATCACTTCCGTTTCGGCGTTTAAGGGCTTTTATGTGCGGGGCGGGGCGCTGGAAGTCGGACAGGCCAGTACCCGGGGTGTAGTCATCAGCTGTATCAGTATTTTGGCAGCCGATTATATCGTAACCGCATTAATGCTTTAGCTTTAGCAGATTCACATACATGATTGAAGTACAGCATATACATAAATCGTTTGGCGATAACCAGGTGCTGAACGGTATTGACGCCACGTTTGAACCCGGTAAAATCAGCCTGATTATTGGAGGGTCCGGTTCGGGCAAGAGTACATTGCTGAAATGCATGGTGGGCCTGCATACACCCGAACAGGGAAAGGTATTATACGATAATCAGGACTTTACGCGCATGGATTTTGAGAGCCGGATCCCGATCCGTAAAGAAATCGGTATGCTGTTTCAGAATTCGGCACTGTTCGATTCCATGACGGTGGAGCAGAATATTATTTTCCCTCTGGAGATGTTCACTGAAATGAGCAAGAGCGAGAAACTTGACCGCGCCAACTTTTGTCTGGAACGGGTAAACCTGGCCGGCCGAAACAAGCTGTACCCGGCTGAACTTTCGGGCGGTATGAAAAAACGTGTGGGCATTGCCAGGGCAATCAGCATGAGTCCGAAGTACCTGTTTGTCGATGAGCCCAACTCGGGCCTTGATCCCGAAACGGCGATTTTAATAGATGAATTGATCTCCGACCTAACGGCGGAGTACAATTGTACGACTGTGGTCGTTACCCACGACATGAATTCAGTAATGGGCATCGGCGACTATATCCTGTATCTGTATAAAGGGAAGAAATGGTGGGAAGGTTCCAATAAGGAAATTGCCCATACCGATGTGAAGGAACTGAATGACTTTGTCTTTGCCAGTCCATTTATGAAGGCAGCCAGAGAGCGGTTTTAATTTTTTATCTTTGGCGGAAAAAACGATTACTTTGGCAGCAAACAGTATCCAACTTCTCACTCCCCAGCATTGGGAAGACTATGAACTCATCGACTGCGGCGATTTTGAGAAGCTCGAGCGTTTCGGCAACGTGGTGCTGATCCGCCCCGAACCGCAGGCCGTATGGCCAAAAGCACTTTCCGATTCGGTATGGCAGCAACGCCATGATATCCGCTTCCGGGGACGGTCTGCCACAACGGGCGAGTGGTTGAAGAAGCGTCCGCAATTGACTGACCGCTGGCACATTACCTATCGAACCAAGGCAATCTCCATTAAACTTCGGCTGGGCCTGACGTCGTTCAAACACGTTGGGGTATTTCCGGAGCAGGCTGTCAATTGGGATTACATTGCCGATACCATCCGGTTATTTCAGGCACCCAAACCCAAAGTATTGAACCTCTTTGCCTACACAGGCGGCGCATCACTGGCTGCGCGTGCCGCGGGCGCTGATACGACGCATGTCGACTCCATCAAACAGGTGGTCACCTGGGCGAACGAAAACCAGGAACTATCGGGCCTGTCGGATATCCGGTGGGTGGTTGAGGATGCGCTGAAGTTCGTGAAACGCGAGTTAAAAAGGGGGAACACCTATCACGGAATTATCCTGGACCCCCCGGCCTACGGCCACGGTCCGAAAGGTGAGAAATGGAAACTGGAAGATCACATTGCTGAAATGATGCGTGACGTGGTCCAGTTACTGGATCCGCAGGAACACTTCTTGATCCTGAACACGTATTCGTTGGGCTTCTCTTCGGTTATCGTGGAAAACCTCATCCGCGCCGCTATTCCCTCCGTAACGCAGCTGGAAACCGGCGAGCTGTATCTACAGGCCACCGCCGGCAATAAATTGCCACTGGGCGTCTTCGGTAAATTCCGTAAAACCCGTTAACCACCATGGAACCAGATCAGCTGCTTTTTGAAGACAGTAAACACCCATGGGAGGACCTCGGCGAGGGTGTCCGGCGGAAGGTCATGTCGTACAATGCGGATGTAATGGTCGTCAAAGTCCAGTTTGAATTACATGCAATCGGGACTACACACCAGCACCCGCATACCCAGGTAACTTATGTGGCGAGCGGTGTATTTGAGTACACCGTCGACGAACGTACCTACACCATCCAAAGCGGGGATAGTTGCTATGTGCCACCAAATGCCGTGCACGGTTGCCGGTGCATAGCCGCCGGAGTACTGATTGATATTTTTAGTCCGATGCGCGAAGATTTTCTTCCATAGCATCCCGATAAACGGTGAGCGCTATTCGAAAACAACGGTCTTATTGCCGGTAATGATTACGCGGTCCTCAATTACCAGTGCAAGCGCTTTGCTCAACACGGATTTTTCCACTTCCTTCCCCGCACGGACCATGTCTTTTACCGTATAACTGTGATTAATGGTACGGATATCCTGCGCAATGATAGGTCCTTCATCAAGATCATTGGTTACGAAGTGTGCGGTAGCACCGATTAATTTGACGCCACGTACGTGGGCTTGCTTGTACGGATTAGCCCCGATGAATGCCGGAAGGAAAGAATGATGGATGTTGATGACCCTGCCGGGATATCGCGCTACAAAGTCGGGTGAAAGGATTCGCATGAATTTAGCCAGCACGAGGTAGTCCGGCTGATAAGGTTGGAGTACGGCTGCAACCTGTTCCTCGAATTCCTCCCGTGATTTTCCCTCATGGCTAACGTGATGGAAAGGAATATCAAACCGTGCCGTGAATGCACTTAAATCGTCGTAATTGCCCACCACGCAGCATACTTCCGCACCCAGCGTATTGAAAAAATGCCGCACAATAATGTCGCCGAGGCAGTGGTGTTCTTTGGTCACCAAAATGGCAAAGCGTTTTTGCTGTGGCGGGTTCAGCTTTACGGTAGCTCCTGCCGGAAGCCGTTGCGTCAGTTCTTCAATGAGCCGTCCGGGTTCGGTGGTTTCACCCGCACAGACAATGCGTACATAAAATCGATTGGCCGCCTCATCGACATATTCACGCATGGTTACGATATTCAGGTGATGTGCGGCTACCGTATTTGCAATCAGGCCAACCAAGCCGACGGCATCACGGCATTGGATGAGAATCAGGGTTTGGTTTATCATGATGTCAGGCTACCAATTCTTCAGTATTCTTCGGATGTTGTTCTTCGGCGATATCGACCTCAACCCGCAGGTTGTTGACAATGTGTTTCTGCCGATCGGGTGTATTTTTACCCATATAATACTCCAGCAGCTGCATAATCTTGTTTTCTTTTAACAGAATAACCGGGTCCAGCCGCATATCCTTTCCAATAAAAAGGCCGAATTCTTCGGGGGAAATTTCTCCCAACCCCTTAAAGCGGGTGATTTCCGGCTTGCCGCCTAATTTCAGAATAGCGCGCTGCCTTTCCTCATCACTGTAGCAATAAATAGTTTCTTTCTTATTCCGTACACGGAATAGCGGTGTCTGCAAGATCGAAACATGCCCCGCTTTCACGATGTCGGGAAAAAATTGCAGGAAAAATGTCATCAGCAGCAAGCGGATATGCATGCCGTCTACATCGGCATCCGTTGCAATTACAATGTTATTGTAACGCAGGCCATCCAAACCATCTTCAATGTTAAGAGCGTGCTGCAACAAGTTGAACTCTTCGTTTTCATAAACGACTTTTTTCGTCAGGCCAAACGCATTGAGTGGCTTGCCCTTTAAGCTGAACACCGCCTGTGTTTGTACATCGCGCGATTTCGTGATGGATCCGCTCGCGGAATCCCCTTCGGTGATGAACAGCGTAGTCTCCTGTACCCGCTCATGCTTATCACCGTAGTGGACTTTGCAGTCGCGCAGTTTCCGGTTATGCAGGGATGCTTTTTTTGCCCGCTCGTTGGCCAGTTTTTTAATGCCGGCAATGTCCTTTCGTTCGCGTTCGGATTGCATAATCCGCTTCAATAGGGCATCGGCAGTACTACCATGCTTATGAAGGTAATCGTCCAGCGCCTTTTTTACAAAATCGTTGATGAACGTGCGCACGGTTGGACCCTCCGGGCCGACGTTCTGCGACCCAAGTTTCGTTTTGGTCTGCGATTCGAATACCGGTTCCTGCACCTTAATGGCGATGGCACCGATAATGGAAGCCCGGATGTCAGATGCATCAAAATCCTTTTTATAGAATTCGCGCACGGTTTTAACCACTGCTTCGCGGAATGCCGCCTGGTGGGTACCCCCCTGGGTGGTATGCTGGCCGTTGACGAACGAATAATATTCCTCCCCGTATTGCTGCCCATGGGTAATGGCAATTTCAATATCTTCGCCACGGAGGTGAATGATGGGGTAACGCATCGATTCGGCATCGATGTTGCGTTCGAGCAGGTCCCGCAGCCCGTTTTCGGATATGAACTTCTGCCCATTGAAATTAACAGTCAGTCCCGAGTTCAGAAACACATAATTCCAGATCATGTTTTCCACGAATTCGGTGCGGTAGTGGTAATTTCTGAAAATGCTGTCATCCGGATAGAACGTCACCGCAGTACCGTTGCGCTGGGTGGTTTCTTTCTCTTCGTCGCGCTGGAGCTCACCCTTGCTGAATTCAGCGATCCGGGTCTTGCCCTGACGGTAAGACTGCACGGTAAATGAGCTGGAAAGCGCGTTTACCGCTTTGGTTCCCACACCATTCAGACCGACGGACTTCTGGAATGCCTTACTGTCGTATTTACCTCCGGTATTAATCTTGGAAACCACATCCACTACCGACCCAATGGGTATGCCGCGTCCGTAATCGCGTACGGTAACCTTGTGTTCGTTTACCGTAATATCAATGGTTTTCCCGGCACCCATCACAAATTCGTCGATGGAATTATCCACTACCTCTTTAAGCAACACATAGATCCCGTCATCATAGGCCGAACCGTCCCCCAGCTTACCGATATACATACCCGGCCGCAGCCGGATATGCTCTTTCCAGTCCAGTGAACGTATACTATCTTCGTTATATGCTGTCATGCTGATTATTCGTTGTTGGCTCTAACTTGCCGGCTGTCAGTGGTTAGCCGTTGGCTGCCAATTGCCACGCAATTATACGCAATTTTTACTTATTCTGCCCGCTCCCCGTACCCGTTACAGACCAGCAATAACCTTAACAGGACGTTAATCGCCCGCTACCGTCACCCGGATGCCCGCGCTGTGGCTGCTAAATTCCGGCGCATACATACACTGGATTGTGCTGATGCCATTGGAGAAGTCACCCGCCTGTGATACAAATACCTGATATTCAAATACATAGGTTCCATTCCGAAGGTAATCGAAGAAGAAGTTGGTGGCTGCGTCCCGCGTGCTTTCGTAATAACCGAGACCGCCCTGGTAGCGGTATCCGCTCAGCACATTAATCGGTTCGAAACACGCGGCACGCATATCCTTCAGGTGCACAAATTCCATGTCGCGGTCCACTCGAAGTTCAATCCGCACACGTACCTTATCGCCGACTTTCAATGGATTCGTGGCGGTAATCTCCTCCAGCACCGGTCCACGGTCGGTATTCCGCTCAATGTACAGTTGCTTTTGCAGGCTGAGCGGAGTTTCCGCGTGGGAAATCTTATCCAGGTCTTCAAAATATTGCCAATATACCGCTCCCCAGGCCACCCCTTCGTTAACTGCTTTTTCCACATTTACGGAAATGTTGCCCATCGCCGGAGTAACGGCACTGCCGTCAAAGCGTTTTTTGAAGTAACCCGTTCCGGCTTCCGTTGACAGTTCATTAGACCGGACAGTTTCCGGGCCTACCTGGATCGTGACAGCGGGCTCGTTTACCAGCCAGTCGCTTCCCTTGAGCAAGAGGGCATAGATGGCATCCGCCGTTGCTTTCGTTGTTTTCCAATGCTGTGTTTGCTTTTGTTTAAGCAGCCATACTTTCAGATCATCTACCGTTTTGGTGTCGCCCGTTATTTCCGAGAACGTTTCAATGAGCAGCGCCTGCGCCTCAATGGGTGCTTCATACCACCAATATCCGTGCGGCATAGCCTTCCAGTACATGCCCATCTCTTCCTGCTGGATAGCGGTCTCGCGAAGCGATTTAACCAGTTCAACAGCCGTATTTCCGTTGCCGGCGCGGTAAAGCGCCAGTGCCAGTTGGCCCTTGAGGTAAGGGTTAAACTGCGGCCAATAAGTGCCTGCCTGGGTAAGGTAATAGCGGTATGCGGTCTGATATTCGTCTGATATTGGCAGGTTGCCGGTGAGGCTGCGCAGGTAAAGGTATTGGACCTGCGTATTGCCAATATGCTGTTTTTTAAGGTCGGCCTTATCCGTTATCAACCGTTTATAATCGGTGTTGATTTGCCTGTCCAGGTAACCAACTGCCTGGGCAAGGATCTCGTTTGCCGTTTCGCTGTTTGCGCCGGCTACACCCAGTTTTTGCAGGCGGGCAATTCCGGTCGCGATGTACTGGGTGATGTACCGGTTGCTCATCATTCCCATGAACCAGGGGAAGCTGCCGTCGGCAAGCTGCATTTCGGCCAGTTTCGCCAGGTTCTGCTGCAAGCCGCGGGCAAGTTTATGGCTATCGAAAAGCAACGCTATGCGGCGTTTCTGTTCACTTTCATTCTTGGCTTCCATTACCCAGGGCGTTTCTTCCAGCAGCGCGGTTTTTAATTCCTGGTTTTTTTCCAGGTTGGAGAGCAAAACCGTCGTGTCGCTCGATTTCCATTGATCAAAAATGGCCTTTACGCGAGGTGCCTGGGCTACGATATGCGCAGCCAGTGCATTGGCATAGAATCGGCTGAATACCTGTTCGGCACACTCATAAGGGTACTCCATTAAATAGGGGAGTGCCTGTACTGCATACCATGCCGGATTACCGGTGAATTCTACCGTAAGCGCATGATGCGTTAACGTGCTGCTTTCGCCCTCCAGTAGCTTGGGCAGGGTGAAGGTCCGGTTTTCATTGCCGCGGACCGGTAACGGCAAGGTCTCCGTTACGAGCATGCGGTTGGTGATGACAGGCAGGGTGTTTTCCTCGCCATCCGTGAAGTTACCTGCCCGGGCGGTAATGCGTACGACTACCGGCGTATAATAGTCGCTGGGAACATCCAGCATCCAATCCACCGCCGTGCTTTGACTGGCGGCAATGGTAAAGTCCTGCTGGATAACCCCCTGACCGAAGCCCTGTACCGGCTCCAGGGTTGTCGCATCCAGCAGCGTCAGTTCGGCAACGCCGTCCAATGCCGCTGCACTGATGTTGCTGATGCGGGCACTGATCCGGACCCGGTCGCCCTGACGGAGAAAACGGGGCAGGTTAGGCATTACCATAAGGTCTTTCTGGGTTTTTACCGTGCCCTCCAGGTAACCGGTTTTCCAGTCGGTTGTATGGGCCAGCGCCATGAGTTTCCATTCGGTCAGGGCCTCGGGCATGGTAAATTTAATGGATACGTTGCCCTCGGCATCCGTCGTTAATTCCGGAAGGAAAAAAGCAGTTTCCTGTAAGTTGGTGCGTGCGGGTACGGTAGTCTCCGCAGCTTCCACCGGCGGTGCGCCGACCTGGTTGGCAACACTGTCATCGGCTTCACCGTAACCGGCAGTGACGGCATCCGCTGATGCCTGTATGCCGCTGGCTTTTCCCGCAATTCCTTCGGCAAGGCTTTGTTCTTCCATCACCGGGACTGCCTCGGGCGTGGCCATACGGGTGGCACCCCGTAACCGTAAGTTTCTGCCATATAAGACCGATGCATAGCTGAACAGCCGATCGTAGCGTTTGTCATAACTTTCCGGACGGTTGCCATTCAGGTTATTCAGCCATAAGGAACCATAATTCACATCAAATCCCTGTACATTCCAATAACCGTTGAGGTAACGGTTTGGTGAAAGCTTATCCCATGACCAGCTGTGCGGTTTCAGGGCATCCAGCGACGCATCATACAAACCTGCCACCACTTCAGCGGCAACAATATCTTTTTTATCGCCGGTGATCGTGAGCCGCCACTCTTCCTGTGCGCTGGGCAGCAGTTTATCTCGGTGGGTCGCCCACTCCAGCCGAAGGTCGCGATTTGACCAGGGGACATCGATCTGCTGTTCGGCGGTATACACGCGGTTGTTATGCACATAAATCCAGCGATAGCCCAATCCGCCGCGGTCGCGCTCGGTAACCGGACGGCTGATCTGCCGGAATTCGGAAAATGCCGTGAATTCCGGGCTGACATCCGTATTGCTTTCTAATACATAAGTGCTGTCGAAGCCTGTCTTCACGGCGATGGATAGCGTATCGCCCGGACGTAATGCGTTCTCCTGCAGGTTCACCGAAAATGCGGATTGTGCCTTTGCCGAAGCAATGGGATCGCTGGCATAAATATATTTCTTTTCGGTAACGGTACCGCCCCGGCTATCCGTCGCCTGCAACTCAATCACATGCCATCCTTCGTTTTTCCATAGGGAAGCAGGTAATTCCAGGACGGTCTGCTGGGCGGTATTCAGCGTTGCGTGATAGATGGATGCTTCTGCTGGCCAATAAGTATAATCGGCCTCATTACCATATTCGTCGTCCGGAAAGGTGCTGCGGAACTCCGATTCAGATAATAAGTGCTGATCGGGCTTTTCCCATCGGCGTTCCCGGTACAGTTTGCCCGGGAAACGAAGCGGAACAATTGAAATGGATACCTCGGTTGGCACGGGTACCTGATTGAGGTTCTGTGTTTGCACGGTCAGCTGATGTGCCTTTCGGACATCAAGCTGCTCGGCCACATTGGCCTGGATCTGCAACGACCGATAACCGGCATTGACATCCTGGTTCCCGCTTTGTGTTTCCCCGTTGATATCCGTCACGTCAGCATAAACCGAGTAGGTAAATACCGGTAAGGTTTCCGGGTCTATCTGTTTGTCGGGAATGGCGGTAAATGAAATTTCAAAGGAGCCGTCCGCTTGTGTAACCACGGTACCGTTGGTGATTTCCATTTCCGGGGAACGGGGTTGTCCCCAGCGGCGGAAAGCCCAAAAATAAGGGAACCGCGCCCGTCTGACCACTCGGTATTTTACTTCCGCGCCGCTAATGTTATTGCCGGCATATGCCTGCGCACGCCCGGTGAAGACCACCGTCTCGTTCAACGCGATGGCCGATTTTACCGTATCAAATGCCACCTGGAATCGTGGCCGTTTGTATTCCTCCACCGAAAAGTAGACGGTCCCGTTTTCGTCGGCGATTCGCATCTGTCCGGTAAGCCCGCTTTCAGGTGCGGTAAATTTGCCCGAAAACGAACCATACCCGTTGGTAGTCAGCTCCAGTGACGTTACCTTTTGGTCGTTGGCATCATAGAGGGTCACTTCCCGTTTCACATCTGCTAATACAGCATTGCTTTTGCGCTGATTGTCATGTGCTACCAGGATACCCTTGAAATAGATGGTTTGTCCGGGACGATAAATGCCGCGGTCTGTAAACAGGAACGTTTGCCGGTGGAATTTTTCCGGATCCCCGGAGTTGTTCTGTACGTAAAAATAGCCATCCGTTTGTAACGTGTCGTTATTGTACACCAACGAAACACGGTCGATCTGCCGGCTTTTGATCCCTGAGCCGGTAATGAGTGCTTTGCCGTCTTCATCCGTACGGGATTGGCCAAGTTTGCTGTATTCATATTTCCGGGTCTTCGAATCCCAGTTATTTCCCCAGAAGATTACCTGTGCGCCCCGCAGCGGCATGCCCGATTTCCGGTGCAGCGCCACCAGCCAGTTACCCTGCGCTGTGTTCTGGAAGATCACACTGGCATCCGATACCTGGAAAGGGACCGCATGCAATGCATTTTCATCGGTCGTGAATTCCGGCTTTGCCGAAATAACCAACAGGTAGCTGCCTGTCGGCAACGGCGCTATTTTAAGTTCTATACGATGTTCGTTTAGGTCGCCCGCACCCGGTAAGTCCGTATCCCACGTGCGGAGCGGCTTGCTTTTCAACAGACGGGCCTGTTCTTCATCACTTAGTCCCCGTTGGCGGGAATCTTGGGATGCCGGCAGCGGATAGACCCGAAGGAATGCCCGGTTTAAATTACGGTAAGTTACAAGCACTTTGCTGTTTTCGTCCGGCAGTATAACCGATTCACTTTGCAGGCCCACGGATGGGCTGGTCAATTCATAGCGGAGTTGTGAGGCGTTCACCGCACCCTCTGTTGCCGGAAAGTGTTCAATAAGCAGGTCGAGCTGCTTTTTTAATGCCGGCAGGTCCAGGGTGTCTGCGGCGCTGTTTGAGCGGCTATTGTATAGAAATTCAAGCTTCCGGTACGCGACCTGTGCACCTGCCGGTACAGCGGAATAGCGCTGTTCCAGCAGCCGGAGTGCCTGTAAATACAGACTGTCCTTCTGCGGGTGTACCGAATATTGGTGTACAAAAGCCAGCCGCTGTAAATCGGCATCGATCAGCGCGTCCGGATTTTTATCGTGAAGGTGGAATGCCAGCAGCTGCTGGTACGTATGCAATGCCCGGAAATGTAGGGCCTCCGGATGCGCGGGATTCACCTTAACTTCGGCAAGGAGTTCGGCCGGTTCAAACCACAGCGTGCCGTCGATCTGAAATTGATAGGCCGGTTTAATCACGTCTTTCTCGTCATTCTGAAAGAACTCAATGGCACGGAAGGCCAGGAAATCATATAACGAGGGGCGCAGGTGCCGGGTATTTTTGCCTTCCAACAACAGTGGGGCATAGCGTTCAACCGGTATTGCCTGGAGCGTTTCCCTGTCAATAATGGAGGCGAGATAGCCTTCGCTGGCCCGGGCAATGAACGTTGCCGCATCCCAGGTGGCGATGTCGGCGGGCGGCGTGCCAACGATTGGTGTACGATCAAGGATCGTCCATCGGTTACGCTGGTAGTATTGCCAATAGTACGCGGCATTGATGCTTTGCCAGAGCGCCTTTTCTACTCCTGTACTTTCCCCGATAATGGAATCGATGCGTTGGATATGGCTGATTTCCGCATTTTCCTGAACCGCATTGTCCACGCTCATGAGAAACAGCTCTGCCTTGATGGCATTGGGACCGTCTTTTTTTGCCTGTGCGGTGGCCAGTACACCCTGTGCAATTTTTGCGGCAGACTGAGGAAGTCCCTTATTCATCAGGGAATCAATCTGTTTCCATGCCGGTTCAAATGAATGATTAGCCGTTTCTTGCTGGGCCATTGTTAAAGAGGTTATGGTGATGGTCATCACCAGTACGGAAAAGAGGTTGCGGATCATGCTGTTTCTTTTTATGATACCTGAATATGTGCGCAATGCAAACTTACTTAAATTGCATTATTATTCCATAATGACGCATTATGCTACGAGGATGCTACAGGAATCCGTATTCCACACCTGTTTTTTATTGGGGGAAAACCGCCGGAAAATACGGACGGGAAATCGGTGATTGGGAAACTAGCGCTGAAAAGCGGAGGAAGCGGGACGGGATGTCGCAGGATTAGCGGCCAAAGTCGTCCTGCACCCGTACAATATCATCTTCATCTGAAGGATTTTGTGCGTCCGTGTGCTGCCATATTTCAGCCAGGACACCCCACTCATCCAGTCCGACAAGACGATGGCGTTCGCCCTGGTTAAGGCGGATCACGTCACCCGGTTTCAGCATTTGCAGTTCGTGCTCCTCATCGGTATCGCTGGTTACCACGCCAACGGTGCCCCGTACCACCTGCCAGATCTCGGCGCGGCGGTGATGGTATTGCCAGGAAAGACGTTTTCCGGGTGCGACAACCAGGACCTTGGGACTGAGCTTACCGGCTATTTTGAGTTCCTGTACATTCAGCCCGTCGAAATAGGTATTTGCAAATTGCTGTGCCTGCGTTTCTTCGATAACAAAAAAACCACCCCATGGCCGGGTCTGGTCCTGTTGCACAATCCGGAAACCCTGTTCTGTCAGTTTCCCTTCAATTTCGGCGAAAAGCTGCTCCTTTGCTTGGTAAGTCATGGTCTATATTTTGATCTGGGCTAATATAGAAAATCCCGGTGCGTTTTCAAAGCCGGCTGGTATTCAACGGTTCTGTTTTTTCCGTGAATGCGCAACCACACCCCTTTGAGCAGGATTTTCCACCTTTGAAAGACCGCCTGGTCCGCCGGATCAGGTATACTAGCGCGACGACAAACAAGGTGCCGATGATCAGGTATTGAATCGTAATTGCATCCATATTATTTTAACATTTGGTAGGCAAGCAACGCTGCAAGATACGCAAATCCAGTCATAAATGCCAGCTGTATAAATGTCCACTTCCAGGAGTTCGTTTCTTTCCGCACAATGGCAATCGTACTCATGCATTGCATCGCGAAAGCATAAAACAGCAGTAAGGATATGCCTGAAGCAAAATTATACGCCGGCCATCCGGTGTTCTGGTTAATTTCAGCACCCATGCGCTCCCGGATGGTCAACTCATCGTCTGTGCCGCCTAAACTGTATACCGTGGCCATTGTGCTCACAAAAACTTCCCGCGCCGCGAAGGACGATATCAGTCCGATACCCATTTTCCAATCGTAGCCCAACGGTTCAATTAGGGGTTCAATAGCGCGGCCCATGGAACCGAGAAATGAATACTCCAGCCGTTCTGACTGTACGCGGTTCTCGAATGCTTCTTCGTCAATTCCCGGATTTTCCATCCGGACAATCTCCTCCGCATTCGTAAAACGTTCACTGATTCCGAACGACCCCAGCACCCACAGGATGACACTGATGGCTAGGATAATCTTACCCGCACCCAGCACGAAACCCATGGTTTTGTCCCACACATTATACAGGACATTCCGTACCACTGGATATTTATAGGTGGGCATTTCCAGAATCAGGTAGCTTTTATAGCTTGTTTTCATTACCTGTTTCAGTACCCAGGCACTGCCCAACGCGGCAACTACGCCCAGTACATACATGCCGAACAAAACAAGACCCTGCAAATCCAGTCCCATGAACTTCGTCTGGGGGATGACAAGACCGATAATGATGATGTAAATCGGCAGCCTGGCTGAACAGGTCATAAAGGGCGTTACCAGGATGGTGATTAACCGCTCTTTATCGTTTTCAATGGTCCGGGCCGACATGACCGCGGGAATCGCACAGGCAGCGCCGGACATGAGCGGCACGGCACTTTTGCCGCTGAGGCCGAAGGGCTTAAGCCACCTGTCCATCAGGTAAACCACCCGGCTCATGTAACCGGATTCCTCCATCAGCGAAATAAAAATAAAAAGGATTGCGATCTGCGGGATAAAGATGACAATACCCCCGATGCCCGTAATGATACCGTCGGTAATCAGTCCGTTGAACGGCCCTGCCGGGAGCAGCTCGCTGGTGGATGCGGCTAACCAGGCGAATCCGCTGTCAATGGCGTCCATAAACGGCCCTGACCAGGTATAGATTGCCTGAAAGATCAGCAATAGCAGGGCAAAGAAGATCACATAGCCCCAAAATGGGTGAATCAGCAGCCTGTCTAAACGCGCGGTTGCGTTTTCCCGTTTCTTAGTCGTGTCTTTAACCGCGGTTGCCAGCTGTTGGTCCAGCTTCGTATACCGGGCCAAGGTTTCCTGAATTTGCAGCCGGTGGTAGTTAATGCCCTGGTCTTTGCGCAGCGTTGCCAGTTCATCCGCCTGGTCGGCCGGAAGGTACCTGTGGTGCTTCTGCGATAGTGTCAGCCAGGCATTGTAGTTATTCCGGGCGCCGGTAATCTGTTTCGTTTGCGCTACGCTAGCCGTATATTCTTCCGGAATATCAAAAGCGGTGGCGTATTCGCCAGGCTGATGCTGCAGGGCGGCCCGCAATTCATCAATGCCTTTTCCAGCGCGTGCATCGGTTAACAGTACCTTGGTAGCCAGCACCTTCTCCAGCTGCTGGACATCAATGACCAGTCCGGCCCGCTCGGCCTCATCAATCATATTGATGACAAAGATCGCCGGCAATCCCATTTCCCGGATCTGCTGATACAACAGGACAGACCGTTTTAAATTGAACGGGTCGCCGATGACAACTACCTTTTCCGGGTAATTGGAGTTCTGTGGATCGGCCAGCACGCGGTAAACCACTTCTTCGTCCAATGACGACGGGTGAATGCCATATGCACCGGGTAAATCAATCAGTTGGTATTTAACCTGCTGGTGCGTGAAGGTTCCGGTTTTCCGTTCCACGGTTACTCCGGGGTAATTGCCTGCTTTCTGTCTTAATCCGGTTAACTGGTTAAATATGGTTGATTTGCCGACGTTGGGGTTTCCAACCAGGGCAATTTTCATTTCTGTCATGGTGCTTATGTCGATTCAATTAAAATCAGATCCGCCTCTGTTGCACGCAGGGCAATCGAATTCGGGTTATTTTTAACGCGTATGCAAACGGGGCCATTGAAAGGCAGGCGGTGGGTTAAAGTAAACACTTCCCCCGGTAAAAGGCCCATTTCGTAGACCTTAATGGGAATATCATTGGATCGGTAACCGGCGATGGTTCCGGTTTCCCCTGGACTTAACGAAGCAATTGATCGATGCTGACTCATAACGCGATTAAGAAAATAGTGGTCAAAGATATTAAATTTAGAATTAATCTAAATGATTAATCTGTAATTATAGCGATTATTGGTCGATTTGGACGGACCGGCCACTTTCCGGGCTTCCGGCTGCGCTGGGCGCACGTTAGACTGCCGCGGTGGTTAAGAGGCGCTCGGCGTTCCATGGTTTGACAGGGAAATGCTCCGGGTGACACTTCATTTGTTATTATCGGAAATTATCCGATATTTGGGTAACCGCACCGACAATCTTCCCTTGTTTCCGATACCTGTCCACTCCGGTCCATGCACCGGCAGGGAACCTTTTCAACACCTGCTTCGGAGTGAGTCCAGGGTGAGTCCATAGTGAGTCCAGGGTGAGTCCAGTTTTTTCCGGAAAAAGCCGGACTCACTATGGATGCCGGACTGACTTAATCCGATTTCTCAGCGAAGCAGGTGTGAAGCTGGTGAATACGGAATACAGAAAGGGTAAGGGAAGTATCATCGGCGGGTCAGGGTAGCCATCCAGCCGTACGCAAAATACAAAAAAAGAGAGTTTTCCAACAGCATTAAGCGCATTGCATACGCGGCCGTTCCGGCTAACTGACATGCGCATGCGTAGTGTTAAGTTGAAATGCATCCGCCGCCGTCCGCGATACAGCAAAGAATTATGTATTTTTGTGCCGTTCCACTGTTTTAAATAAACCTTAAACCTATTTTTGATTGCGCATGGTTAAACTGGATGTACAGAATACGGCATTTATGCAAGCGGTTTCATTCGTAAACCATACGAACCGCAATATTTTTCTCACGGGTAAAGCAGGCACCGGTAAAACCACCTTCCTGCATTATATTCGGCAGCATAGCTATAAAAAAATGGCGATTGCCGCACCAACCGGCGTAGCGGCGATGAATGCAGGGGGGATGACTTTGCATTCGTTATTCTGGCTGCCTTTCGGCATGTATATCGAAGATTATGAACTGGCATGGAACCAAGAGGACAGCCATATCTACAACCGCCGCCGGCTGTTCAGTAAGATAAAGCTGACCAAACAACGCCGGGCGTTGCTCCGGGAGATCGAGTTGCTGGTTATTGATGAAGTTTCCATGCTCCGCGCAGATCTGCTCGACGCCATAGACGCCATTCTGCGTTCGGTGCGGCGTGATGCGCGCGCCTTTGGCGGTTTACAGCTGTTGTTTATTGGCGATATGTATCAGCTGCCGCCCGTGGTCAAGGAACGGGAACGGGAAATCATGCAGCATTATTACCCAAGCCCTTTCTTCTTTGACGCCAGGGTATTGCAGGAACATCCGCCGATTTTATTGGAGCTTAAAACGATCTATCGCCAGCGTGATCAGCAATTTATCGACCTGCTGAATAATATCCGGAACAATTGCTGTACGGCTGAGCAGCTGGCCATCCTGAATGATTATTGCAAACCGGATTTTACCGCTGACACATCGGCACCCTATATTATGCTCACCACGCACAACCACCGCGCTGATGCCATCAACCAGAAAGAACTGGAGGCATTGCCCGGCAAACCGGTACAGCTGAAGGCCATTGTCAAAGATGATTTCGGCGAGGGGTCCTTCCCGGTGGATGAAACCTTAACACTTAAAGTGGGAGCACAAGTGATGTTTGTCCGCAACGACAGTGGGGAAAGCCGTAAGTTTTACAATGGGAAAATCGGTTTTATACAACAGATCGATGAAGCGGAGGCGGTGGTTACGGTTGGATTTAAAAACGGCGATGAAGCCGTTCGTGTACAGCGCGAGGTCTGGGAAAATATCCGTTATCACTATGACAGCACAACTGACGTGGTACACGAAGAACTATTGGGCACGTTTGCCCAGTTTCCGCTACGGCTGGCTTGGGCAATTACCATCCACAAGAGTCAGGGACTTACCTTTGACCGCGCAGTGATTGATGCTGGGGCGTCGTTTGCTGCCGGGCAGGTATATGTGGCGTTAAGTAGACTGCGCGGGCTGGAAGGGCTGGTGCTGCATGCCCCGATCAATACACATAGTATTCATACCGACGAGCGTGTTGCCACATTTTCTTCCGGTGTGGTGCCCGAAGATGCGGTAGCAGGCATGCTGAAGACGTCCCAGCAGCAGTATTTAGGGCATATTTTGCTGGATGGATTCAAATGGGACCGGCTGGTGGAGTCTGCTGCTGCCCTGCATGATGGACTGACAACGCGGAACATTGCCGATCCGGCCCAGGCACAGGTGTTTACCCATACAATGCATGCGGCCTGTGGTGCGCAAAAAGCGGTAGCCGATAAGTTCCGTAATCAGTTGCGTACATTGCTGGGTGACGATACCACCCTAAACCAGGACGCAATTAACGAACGCACGACGAAGGCAGTGAATTGGTTCATGCCGCAACTGGATGAACGGCTGATCGCGCCGCTCGAAGCCCATATCCGTGCCTGGGCGGTTAAGAAGCGGACTAAACGGTACATTGACGATGTTACCGCGCTGTTGGTTGAAGTTAAACGAAAGCGGGAGCAGCTGCTGCAGTGCCTGAACATCACCGGAGCTTTGGCTCAGGGGGAACTGCTGGAAGAGGTCATGAAGAAGACCGATGATTTTCACTCGATAGCCGCCAACGTAACCGAGCTGCCTGATACGGCGGCTAAACCTAAGGCCGCAAAAGGCGAAACCAGGCGGATTAGTCTGGCCTTGTTTAAATCAGGTAAAACCGTTCCGGAAATTGCGGCTGAGCGCAGTCTGACAGCAGGAACCGTTACCCAGCACCTCATGCATTACATCGGAAACGAAATAACGGCAACGGATTTAATGGACGGGCCCAAACTCACCTATATCGTGGAAACCCTGCAAAAAAATCCCGGTACATCCATGGGGCCTCTGAAGGCGTTGTTGGGAGATGAGGTGACTTACACCGAAATCCGGATCGCAATGGCGCATCTGCAAAAGCGCGATAACCCGGAATAAGTTGCGGTTTCATTTTTAAGCGGCGGAATCGGTGAAAAATCCGTATCTTTAACGCCTTTATTTCGGGGATACCGTCAGATTACATGCAACAAGTCGATACTGCACAGCCTTATGAATTGGTTTACTCATTATGCGAACACCCATATCTGGGCTATCTCATTGAGCCCCATGTGGTGCAGTTAAACCCCAACGGCGGCTATTCATTAACCCATCGGCGCGTATTCAGCAATACATCCAAGGACTATGCCCGGGTATTGGATGATACGGATCTTAAGCTGATTAAGCTGCTGGAAGAGGTAGAGCAGAACAATATCATTAAGCGCTACCACAAGAAGCCGATCAGGCCGGCCGACTTTTTTACCAAATTTTTCGATAAGAAGTTTTTTGAGTACATCCGGCCCAAAATAGAAACCCGGTTGCTTCAAACCCTGGAGCTGATCGGCGACAAGCCGTTGTTTCTCATGGGAAAAGACGGGTATGCGGCGGAACAGCGCATTGAGATTGCCGACCAGCCGGCGTCGGTATTGTTCCATTTCCGACGGAATAGCGAGGAAACCCGCTACTTTCCGACCATTAAATACCAGGGCCAGCGCATCGAATTTATGTATAAGGATGCCCAGGTTATTATTAACCAGCAGGCTTGGATGCTGCTGGATAACATGTTGTATTACTTTGACCAGCCGCTGGAAGGGAAGAAATTGTCGCCTTTCCTGCAAAAACGCTACATCTCGGTAACCCGGCCCACCGAGCGTAAGTATTTTGAAACGTTCGTCTGTGCATTGATCGAAAAGCATCATGTATATGCGGAGGGATTTGAGATCAAAACGCACCAGCATAATGCTACACCGGTTGTGAAGCTGCTCTATGCCGCACATGGCACCTCTCAATTACAGCTGAATTTTCGCTACGGCCCTTACTTGTTTACCGCGGATGGGAAAAATCCGGTGACTGTGCGCATGCACTACGATGACGCGACGGACACGTACACCTTTCACCGGATCAAACGATCGCTGCAATGGGAGGAGCACCGCATGCAGGAACTGCTGGACATGGGCCTGGAAAAATCTGACGCCCTGTTCAGCAACATGGATATACGGCGGCAGACCGAAGATGTTACGTCGTCTGTGCTCGACTGGCTGCGCGACAAGAATGACGCGCTCCTTGATATGGGTTATGAAATTGTCCAGGAAGATCCCCATAAGCGTTTCTTCTTCGGCCATACGACTGTGGACCTTACGGTGAGTGAAGATAACGACTGGTTCGACGTGAAGGCCATTGCCCGCTTCGGACCGTACGAAGTTCCGTTTTCACTGCTGCGGAACCATATCCTGAACCACATCCGTGAATGGACATTGCCCAATGGCGAAATTGCAATGATCCCTGAGGAATGGTTTGCGCAGTATAACCACCTGTTCCAGTTTTCGGATGACAAAAAGCACATCCGGTTGCGCAAGTATCACATCGGTTTGCTCAGTGATATTTCGGAGCACACCGCATTGGTACTCGACCGTAAATTGAAACAGCTGGAAACATTCAGCGAAATTACTGACGTTCCTGAACCCGCACAATTCGGGGGTACGCTGCGGCCTTACCAGAAGGCGGGGTACAACTGGTTCCACTTTCTGCAGCAATACCGCTTTGGCGGATGCCTGGCCGATGATATGGGACTGGGAAAAACGATCCAGACGCTGGCGCTGCTCCAGCGGCAGAAAGAAACCGCGCTGCACCAGCAGGGGCCAATGACATCGCTCATCATTATGCCCACTTCCCTGGTGTATAACTGGCAGGATGAAGCCAGGAAATTTGCGCCCGATCTGCGGATACTCGTCCATACGGGAATCGGCAGGACCAGGGAGCCGGATGCCTTTGCTGATTACGATTTGGTGATTACCACCTACGGCATTACCCGCAGCGACGAAGCGTTGCTGGGTTCATTCTACTTTGATTACATCATTCTTGATGAAAGCCAAAGCATCAAAAACCCAACGTCCAAATCGTTTAAGGCAGTCAGAAGCCTCAAAAGCAGGCATCGACTGATTTTGAGCGGCACACCCATCGAAAATTCGGTAGCTGATATCTGGTCGCAGATGGCTTTCCTGAATCCGGGGTTGCTGGGCAGCTATGCCTATTTCCAGAAGGAATTTGTACAGCCCATTGAAAAAAAGAAAGATGAAGAGAAGGCCCGCCGGTTGCAGGCGCTGATTAAACCTTTCGTGCTCCGGCGCACGAAAAATCAGGTGGCCACCGAACTTCCGCCGAAATCGGAGCAGGTCTTTTACTGCGCCATGGACGATGAACAGGCTGTGGCGTATGAACGGGTCAAATCGGAATACCGGAACGCGATACTGGAAGGCCTGGATGAAGAAAAGAACAAGGCTCCGCAGATTGTATTGCTACAGGGACTTACCAAGCTGCGTCAGCTGGCCAATCATCCCCGGATGGTCGATAGTGCGTACAAGGGTGGATCCGGGAAATTCGAAAGCGTGATCCATACCCTGGACAATGTGCTGCAACGGGGCAATAAGGTATTGGTATTTTCCCAGTTTGTGAAGCAGCTGGTTATTTTTAAGCAATATTTTGATAAGCAGGGCATCGGTTATGCTTACCTGGATGGAGCTACCAAGAATAGGGACGAAGTGGTTCAGCAGTTCCGGGAAGATGAGGATACGCGGTTATTCCTGATCTCCATCAAGGCTGGGGGGGTAGGGCTCAACCTGATTGAAGCCGATTATGTGTTTATCCTTGATCCATGGTGGAACCCAGCGGTAGAGCAGCAGGCAATTGACCGTACCCACCGTATCGGGCAGACCCGCAATGTCTTTATTTATAAATTCATTACCAAAGACAGCGTGGAAGAGAAAATCCTGGCGTTGCAGCACCGTAAAAAAACCATCGCGGATACGCTGATCACCACCGAGGAGAGCTTTATCAAATCCCTCTCCGTCGAAGACATCAGGGAGCTACTCGACTAATTTTCTGCCGGCCGGGATAACTATGCCACAATGGCGGCCAGGCCTTTTGTTATGCGTTCTAGCGTTTCTTTTTTGCCTAGTAGTGCCGCAATATCGAACACATCAGGACCGAATTTGCCACCTACCAGCATCACCCGCAGGGGCAGCATCAATTCACCCATTTTCATTCCGGATGCCTGAATCGCCGTTTTATAGCAGCTTTCCAGTTCGGCGCGGTGCCATGGCTCAAAAGCGGCGAGTGTCGTTAGGATATCCCTGAAAAATACGGTCTTTTCGTCGTTCCACCGGGGCTGTATGGCGGCGAGGTCATAGGCTTCGGGCTGCTTGAAAAAGTAAGCTGCCTGTTCCCAGAAATCGGCCATGAAGGTGAGTCGCTCCTTTACCAGGGTAAGTATGGTGTCCACATACTTTTCGTCGGCATCAATACCGTGACCCGCCAATTCCGTCATGATCTGTGGCATCAACGCCTGGTTTGGCAACTGCTTAATCCATTCGTGGTTAAACCACTTGGCCTTTTCAAAATCAAACTTGGCGCCGGCCTTGCTGATCCGGTCGATCGAGAACCTGGCTACCAATTCATCCATCGAAAAAAGTTCTCGTTCGGTGCCGTCGTTCCAGCCCAGTAATGCCAGCATATTGACAAACGCTTCAGGGAGAAAACCCATTTCCCGGAACCCTTTGGTCAGATCGCCGGTCTTCGGGTCCTGCCAGTTCATCGCATACACCGGAAAGCCCAACCGATCGCCGTCCCGTTTGCTGAGCTTGCCGTTTCCGTCGGGTTTCAGGATCAGGGGGAAATGCGCCCATTGGGGCATCTGGCTGCGCCAGCCCAGGTATTCCCATAGCAGGATGTGGATGGGGGCCGAGGGCAGCCATTCTTCGCCGCGGAAAACATGGCTGATTGCCATTTGATGGTCGTCTACTACCACAGCCAGGTGATAGGTGGGCATGCCGTCTGCCTTGAGCAGCACTTTGTCATCCATTAACGAAGAATCAAAGGTGACGCGGCCGCGGATCATGTCTTCAAAACTGATGGTTTCGCCAGGAGGTACTTTAATCCGGATCACATGGGATTGTCCCCCGTCCAAAAGTGCCCGGGTTTCAGCTTCCGAAAGGCTGAGCGAGTTGCGCAGTTCCAGCCGGTTTTCGTGGCTATACCGGAAGTTGGGATGCTGTTTGCGCTGTGCTTCCAGTTCCTCGGAAGTATCAAATGCATAGTAAGCGTAACCGTCTGCAACCAGTTGCTCGGCATATTGCCGGTACATGGCCTTGCGCTCACTCTGCCGGTAAGGGCCGTAAGCACCGCCATGGGCCGGACTCTCGTCCGGTATCAGCCCACACCATTGCAGACAGTCCTGGATATACGCTTCCGCGCCCGGTACATAGCGGGTCTGGTCCGTGTCTTCTATCCGCAGGATAAAATCGCCCCCATGCCGTTTGGCAAATAAGTAATTAAACAACGCGGTGCGTACACCACCCAAATGCAACCCCCCGGTGGGGCTGGGGGCGAAGCGCACCCTTACTTTCCGGTTTTCATCCATGGTGCAAACTTAGCTAAATTTGTCAAAATTTATCGGTCTATCCGCTGTCTTTGACCGGCTTTTTCTGTAGCGGAAACATAAAAATACGGAAGGCGAAATCACCATTTACAGGGAATTATGTATTTTGGCGAAAATTAACAAACACAGGGGGTGTGGTAGCCATTGTCGATGAATCCGTATCAATATAACCAACAGCGCTGGAAATTTGTGTTGCTTATCTTTGCGGCATTTATCGCGGCAGCGTCACTCCTGTATACCAATTACCTCGTCAGAAACCTGTCTAAATCCGAGCGTACGAAGGCGGAGGTCTGGGCCATGAGTACACGGAGCATCATTACCATGCCCGATCCGGACGATGAGCTCATTACCTTTATCTACGCCGTGCGGGATAGCCTCGCATTGCCCGCAATTATCGCCGACGGGCAGGATAGCATTATTTACTGGCGCGACCTGGATTCGACGAGAACCAATATTCTGGAGGGTACCAATGCGGATACCGATCTGCAATACGACCCCCTATATTTCAAGCGCCAGCTGGCCATTATGAAGAAGAGCCACGCGCCTATTGTGATCGATCTGCCCAATGGCGGACAATGGTTTGTCTATTATAAAGATTCCCTGCTGCTGAATCAGCTGCGTTTTTTCCCTTATGTGCAGCTTACCCTTATCGCGATTTTTCTGGGTATTGCCTATACGGTGTTTAACTCGATACGTAAGTCCGAGCAGAACCTGGTCTGGGTTGGGCTTGCCAAGGAAGCAGCTCATCAGCTGGGTACCCCTATTTCGTCACTGATGGCCTGGCTGGAGCTGGTACGGGCGAAGTTTGATGCCGAAAAAGATCCATTGCTCTATGAAATGGAAAACGACGTCAAGCGATTGGAAGTGGTAGCCGACCGGTTTTCCAAAATCGGGTCCACTCCCGTATTGCAACCCCATGCCGTTTATAAAGTGGTGGTTGATTTTGTCAATTATTTTAAAGTACGTACCAGTGATAAGATCGTGTTCAATGTTTCGGGAGATACCAAAGTGCAGGCATTGCTTAATGTGCCTTTATTTGACTGGGTACTTGAAAACTTGCTTAAAAACGCGGCAAATGCAATTGAATCGGCCGGCAGAATTGATATCGTGATCTCCGAAAATATTGCAAAAGAGCAAATTTTTATAGACATTAGCGACACCGGAAAGGGCATACCACGTGCTAAATTTGATGCCGTTTTCCAGCCGGGTTTTACCACCAGGAAACGGGGATGGGGCTTAGGATTAAGTCTGACAAAACGAATGATTGACTACCACAAGGGACAGATTTTTGTAAAAGAATCAGAAATAGAAAAAGGAACGACATTCCGAATTATTTTACCAAGTAACCAAACGTATGAACCCGCTCAGATCTGACGAATACCCCGCAATTTTCGCCCCTTACATTGAAACGGTAGTTGGCGATGTAATGGGCCTGCTGAATGAGCAGCTGGAAACATTTCCCGAATTTTTGGAACGCATCCCCCCCGGAAAATCAGAATATGCGTATGCCGAAGGCAAATGGACCATTAAGGAGGTTGTGGGGCATATCATCGATACCGAACGCATTATGGCCTACCGCGCGCTTTGTTTCGCCCGTAACGATACGAAAGAACTGCCCGGCTTTGAGGAGGAAGTTTTTGTTGCTAATGCACGGTTCAATGAACGGTCGCTGGCCAGCTTTTCCGAGGAATTCAGCTTGGTCCGCCGGTCGAACCTGCTCCTTTTTGAGAGTTTTAACGACCAGGAACTGGCCCGGAAGGGACTGGCGTCCGAACGTCTGGTCAGTGTTCGCGCATTCCTCTATATCGTTGCCGGACATCTCAACCATCACCGTAACATTATCCGCGAGCGATATCTCAACGAGCAGTAAAGTAAGCGTAAATCAATTAAAACATTTTACGCGCATACTTGTATTTAACATACCATAGAATCATATCCATGGTTTTATGATACGGTTTAGGTGTAGGAAACGCGCTGATATTATTTCGGGGCGTTTCCTATTTTTTTGATCGTTGCGTAACGGCCATTATAAACCGGATTGGTCCGGTTTTTTCCGATATCGGATGTAAAACAATCGTTTGCCTGTTTTTTTTGTTTCTTATTGTTAATTTTATTTTATAGTCTTGTAGTGCTGTCTGGTCCACCTATTTCGAACGGCATATGGTTTTTAGGCAGTGCAGTAAAACCAATAACTGAAATCTAGATGAATACACTACCTTCTACAGCCAGTTCCACTAAGGGACCAATGATCATTATCGGAATCCTGTTCTTTATTTTCGGTTTTGTTACCTGGCTCAATGGCCCGCTTATTACCTTCGTCAAGCTGGCGTTTAACCTGGATACTTATGCCAAAGCGTTTATGGTTACCACCGCGTTTTATATGGCATACTTTTTCCTCGCGCTGCCATCTTCCTGGATACTGGAACGGACCGGCATGAAAAAAGGGATGGCGCTGGGGCTATTTGTAATGGCTGTCGGTACCTTTGTCTTTGGAACTTACGCCACACAGCGGAATTACAACGTATCGCTCGCGGGGTTATTTATCATTGGTTCCGGATTATCGTTGCTGCAAACTGCCTCTAACCCATATATCAGTATCCTGGGACCGATAGAGTCTGCTGCACGGCGGATCAGTATTATGGGCATATGTAATAAATCAGCCGGTATTCTGAGCCCGATCATCATCAGTGCCCTGGTGTTCAGTGGGGTGGGCGATCTGGAACGACTGGTCCAGGAAGCTGCATCACATGGGGCCCGGGAGGCTTTGCTAAACGAATTTGCAGCAAAAATCTATGTGCCATATATGGTCATGGCTGTTGTTCTGGTACTGCTTTCGATATGGGTAGCCAAATCTGCGTTGCCGGATATCGATGCATCGGCAGCAAATTCAGAACCGGTTGGCGATAGCGCACTGAGCAAACAAAAAACGAGTATCTTTCAATTTCCCCATCTGCTGCTGGGTGCGCTTTGTATTTTTCTTTATGTCGGGGCGGAAGTTATTGCTGGTGACGCGATAGGTGCGTATGCACAGGGATTTAATATCCCTGCAGCGAAGACGACCATATACACTTCGTTTACCCTTGGTGCGATGCTGGTGGGCTATATCATCGGATTGTTTACCATTCCCAAAATTATCACCCAAGGTCAGGCGTTGAAGATATCAGCTATACTGGGTATCATTTTTACCATTGGGGCTTACTTAACCACAGGCTATGTTTCTGTGGCTTTTGTTGCACTCTTAGGGCTCGCTAACGCCTTAATGTGGCCGGCAATATGGCCGCTTGCCATTTCCGGTTTGGGTAGGTTTACCGAAAAAGGTTCTGCCCTGATGATTATGGGACTTGCAGGAGGGGCTATCATTCCCCAGTTATTCGCTTCACTTAAGGATAAGTTCGACTTCCAGCTGGTATTTTTAATCTTAATGGGGTTGTGTTACCTCTATATTTTATATTATTCCCGTTCCGGCCATAAAGTCGGCAAACCACGTGGTTAAACCGTATATAGCACCTATGCCCCTGTAAATCAGTTGTGACCAAAGGAGGGTTATGCGCAATTATTGCTTTTTTGTCTTGCTATGTTTGATGTGGGCTTGCGGCCGGCAGCCAAGCGGCCAGCGGGGGGTTACCTATACCGAACCGGTGGATCCATATCCGGTAGCCGATTCGGTTTGGCTGGATGTCCCGTACGGATTGCACGGCATGTTTGTGTCGCCGGATGTGCATTTTCTCCGATCCGCCCCACCGCAGGAAAACCAGGTCTTTGGAAACTGGCAGGCGAAAGCATGGCGGGGCGAACGCATACATACGCAGGCGCTGATTTGGTCGGCCGCGCAGCTTGAGGATGTCCGCCTCCGGGTTACCGATTTATCAGGCGATGGCGACAGCCGGATCAACGCCGAACAGATACAGGCGAATTTCGTGCGGTATGTCATCACCGATGACTTGGATACCCTTAAAAGTGGCTGTGGCATACCATCGGGACTGGATACATTCCTTGTAGCCGATGTAATTGACCACGTAACAAATTTAACTGTAGGTGCGAAAACAGCCCGCCCTGTATGGCTGCAGGTAGATGTACCGGCAGACGCAGAACCCGGCCGATACGAAGGAACGCTGCACATTACGGCCGAAGGGCAGGAAGCAATTGCCTTACCTTACACCGTTGAGGTGCTGCCGCATGTACTCCCCCCGGCAGCCGAATGGGACTTTCACCTGGATCTTTGGCAAAATCCTTTTTCCGTTGCCAGGTACTACGATTTGGAACCCTGGTCAGCGCAGCATTTGGAAGCAATGCGACCGTATATGCAGCTGCTTGCGGATGCTGGTCAAAAAGCCATCACCGTGAGTATGATACATGACCCCTGGAATGGTCAGACCTATGATGTGTACCAAAGTATGATCAAATGGGTTAGGAAAAAGGACGGTACCTGGCAATATGATTATACGAATTTCGATAAATGGGTAACCTACATGATGGATTTCGGAATTGATAAATTCATCAACTGTTATAGCATGATCCCATGGAATCAGCGGTTCTACTACTATGACGAAGCGTTGGGTAAAGATACCCTGTTGGTTGCTTCGCCCGAATCAGCCGCCTACCGCAATCATTGGCAACCCATGCTTGCGGATTTTGCCCGTCACCTCAAAGCCAGGGGATGGTGGGAACTGACAACCATCGCGATGGATGAACGGCCGATGGAAGACATGCTGGAGGCCATAGCGGTTATTAAGGAGGCCGACCCGGATTTCCGCGTTTCGCTTGCCGGCGCATTTCATCCCGAACTTGCCGATGTGTTGCTGGATTATTGCATCGCGTCCGGAGAGCAGATGGACGAAGCCACGATACGCCATCGCCGGGAGCAGGGGTATACCACCACGTTCTATACCTGCTGTGCGGAACCCCGCCCGAATACCTTTACCCAGTCTCCTTACGCGGAAGCTACCTGGCTACCCTGGCATGCACTCCATAAAGGATATGACGGATACCTGCGGTGGGCATACAACTGCTGGAACGAAAATCCGTTGGAAGACAGTCGGTACGGTACCTGGGCAGCCGGAGACGCCTGGCTTGTTTACCCCGGTGCCCGGAGCTCCATCCGTTTCGAACGCCTGCGCGAAGGAATCCAGGATGTTGAGAAAGTCCGCCTGATCCGCAGCAAGTTGCAGCAGGAGAAAAACAAAGACGCCCTTTCCTCATTGGAAGATGCAATCGCTTTCTTTGAACTGGATACACTGGATACCGTGACCGCAGCCGAAGCGGTTAACCGCGCCAAGGCCATATTAAACAGTTTTTGATTCAGCTCGCTTAATTCCCCGGTTAAGGGATCAGGTAAGTTTTATTGCAACCGGTAGTTGTGCCTGTTTTTCCTGCACCGATTCCGGTGCAGGAAAACAGGGCTTTTGAGAAACAATGTATCAAATAACGAAATCAACCGTTATGCATCAGGTACGCATCCAATTGACTCACGTATTAGTAACGGAAAAAGGCAGGCTGTTTGTATGACTGAATTGTAAAAATTAGGTCATGTGACGGACGGAGATTACAGGCCGCCTACAGGGAGAACGGTGCAGTCCGGTGCTGCTATATGGAAGCATTGAGCAGTTCTTCCAGTTCTTCGTGTCCAATATTCATATTTACATTGCCGTCTTTGGCGAAGGAGATCTCACCGGTTTCCTCGGAGACAATAACGGCTACGGCGTCGCTCACTTCAGTTACCCCGATGGCTGCCCGATGCCGCAGTCCAAAATGCAGCGGGAGATCCTCACTATCCGATAGCGGTAATACGCAACTGGCAGTCTTGATCCGGAAATCAACAATAACCACAGCGCCGTCATGTAGCGGGCTATGTTTCTGGAAGATGCTTTCCAGTAGCCGTTTGGAGAGCTCCGCATCAAGGTACTCACCGCTGCTCTGGTAATATTCCTCGTCAAAATATTTGGAAAAAACCAACAGGGCACCGGTGTATGATTTTGACATGCTGCGGCAGGCATCAATGATGGGTTTCAGACGGGCGCGGTTATCGTGCTCGGCCGCTTTTTTACTCACAAAAATGGACCACAGCAGGTTCTTCCGTCTTACGGATATGTTCTTGCCAATATGGATCAGGAACCGTCGGATTTCCTGCTGGAAAACGACAATCAGCGCAATCGATCCAACACTGATAAACCCACCGAAAATTTCGGTCAGCAGGTGCATGTTGGATTGCTTGACGATGATGTAAATGACATAAATAAGTCCCAATCCGATCAGGATGTTAACCGCGATGGTACCCCGGATGAGGCTATATATGTAATACAGGATGATAGCCACCAGAAAGATGTCGATCACGTCGAGCAAGCGGATATTGAAAAAGCTGATGTCAAAACCTCCCATAAGTGATGCAATTTAACAATTTTTTACCCGAAATATAACAGGTTTCGAAAACGGAGCTGGTTTTCTACATTTCCGCTAGTAAGGCCGTTCTTCACCGCAGCCGAGTGGCCCGGGTTACCGCGATCGCCGTTTCATAAACTTGTTTATAAGGGCAATTTTCGCGTAGTTTGTAAAAAATACTCCCATGGCAAAACTTTCCGTGAATATCAATAAGATCGCAACACTGCGAAATTCAAGGGGTGGCAATAACCCGGATGTACTGCAGGCGGCACTCGCATGCGAGCGTTTTGGTGCACAGGGGATCACCGTACATCCCCGGCCCGACGAGCGGCATATCCGCTATCAGGATGTGTTTGATTTACGGACAAATATCCGGACGGAGCTGAACATTGAAGGAAACTGCAGGGAAGAAAAATTTGTCCGTTTGGTGTTGGATACACAACCGGCGCAGGTGACTTTGGTGCCCGATAATCCGGGACAGATTACCTCGAATCACGGATGGGATACCATCACGCATAAAAGCTATCTTCAGGATATGTGCGCCCTGTTTAAAGGGGCAGGGATCCGGGTATCTATTTTCGTTGATCCGGACCCGGTCATGGTAGAGGCAGCCAGTCAGACCGGAACGGACCGGGTGGAATTGTATACCGAGGCTTATGCAAAAGGCTATGCGGATAACCGGGAAGCTGCTATTACACCGTACCGTACCGCGGCAGCGGTGGCACGCCAGCTGGGGATCGGTTTAAATGCAGGACATGACCTGGATCTGCATAACCTGCACTATTTTGTCCAGGAAATTCCGGATTTACTGGAAGTCAGCATTGGGCACGCGCTGATCTCGGATGCGCTGTACCTCGGACTGGAGGAAACCGTTGGCCGGTACCTTGCGGCAGCCAGCGGCGTGTGATCGGTGGTCCGTTGTCGGTGATCGGTGTCACCCACCACAGACTACCCATCACAGATCACTATTTAATTCCCATAAACAGGCGATTCCAGCGGATTTTACTTAAAAACGTGCCGTCTTTATCCCAGCTGAGCCATACAAACAGTGCTTTCCCCACAATATGGTCTTCGGGGACAAATCCCCAGGTACGTGCGTCTTCCGAATTATGCCGGTTGTCGCCCATCATCCAGTAGTAGTTCATTTTGAACGTATAGCTGTCGGTTTTTGTGCCGTTGAGGTAATAGCCATCCGTCCGTTTTTCCAGTGTGTTTCCCTCATATACGGTAATCGCACGCTCATAAAAAGGTAAGGTCAGGGTATCCAAAGGGATTGTCCAGCCTTTTTTCGGGACAACGACCGGACCAAAATTGTCAATATTCCAGGAATATAGCGCATTGTTTGGGAACACACCCGGTTCCGCAGTATCGCGGTGCCTGATGTTGGGAATGATCTTGGTCACGTTTGCCCAGCTTTTTACTTCATTATAAGCTTCTTCGGTAAGGAAAAGCAGGTAAGGTTCCCGGGCATAGGTGTAGTATTCGATGCGCATGTCGTGCAGCCGCTGGGGATTCAGCCCGGTTCCGTCAGTATAAACGTAATAGTCCATCTGGCCATGGGGCGGTTCAAAACCCGGTTCGCCATTTACATAAAGTTTGGCCTCACGCAGCGAAATGGTATCCCCGGGAATTCCCACCGCACGTTTAATGTAGTTTTCGCGTTTATCTACCGGACGGTTAAACGGCGCATCGGCCTCCATCGGATAGTTGAACACCACCACGTCATTGCGTTCAATTTCCTCAAAACCGGGCAGACGGGTATAACCCAATTGCAGGCCGTCCCAGTAAGCCTTGCCGCCGGTCAGCGGCATGGTGTGGTGTGCAAAGGGGAAGGCAATCGGCGTCATCGGAACCCGGGGACCGTAATTCAGTTTGCTGACGAACAGAAAATCGCCCACCAGGAGGCTTTTTTCCATTGAGCCTGTCGGAATCATGTACGCTTCGATCAGGAACCCGCGGATCAACGTTGCTGCCACTACGGCAAAGACGATGGCGTCGGCCCATTCGCGGGCCAATGATTTTTTATAAGGGTACTTTTCCTTAAATGCCGGCGTTGCCGACATCCCCAGATAGGTCGTCTTCGCATCATTGCCCCACAGCGGAAATACCACGAAAGGCAGCAGAATGGTTGCTGCGTGTTCCCAGAACCGCTGTTTGCCGAAATCTTTCGCCAGATCGATATACAGGCCGAAGAAAACAAAAATATTAACAATCGGGATAAGCAATAACGCAATCCACCAGCCCGGGCGACCGGATATTTTGGCAATAAGGTATTCCCGGTATATCGGAATAAGTGATTCCCACCCTTTAAAACCTGCTTTTACAAAAAGCTTCCACAAGCCGTAATGGGTGAGGACAAGGATGATTGCAAAAACGATATATCCCATGTAGTTGGTTTTGAATAAATACGTCTATATAGTTTGATAAAACGCGGCCAATGCCTATATGTGCCCGTCAAAGTTAAACATTTCCGTCACTTGGTAAAATCCGCTTTTCCCCTGAAGCCATTCGGCGGCAATCACCGCACCCAATGCGAAACCTGCCCGGCTGTGCGCGGTGTGTTTAAATTCAATCTGGTCGACCTCCGAGCTGTACAACACGGTGTGGGTGCCCGGCACTTCCTCAATGCGGTGGCTCTCAATCAGGAGCTGTTGTGCTGTGGGAATGCGTTCCGCGCCTTCACCGATCAGGTTGTTTATCCACTCTGACTTGTCGTCACGCTGCCCGATGATGCCCTCCGCCAGGGTGATGGCCGTGCCGCTGGGCGAATCCAGTTTATGGATATGGTGTATCTCTTCCACCTGTACGTCGTACTGTTTGTAAGGGCTCATGGCCTTTGCCAGCAGTTTGTTGATGTGGAAAAAGACATTAACCCCTATGCTGAAATTAGACCCGTAGAGCAGGGCGTTGTTACTGCGCTCACACTTATTTTTTATTTCCTCCAGCCGGTCATACCAACCGGTGGTGCCAACGACCAGGGGAACTTTTGCCTCAAAGCAAAGGTCGATATTGCCGATTACCGCCTCCGGCTGACTGAAATCAATGGCTACGTCAGTCCCTTCAAGGGTCGACGCAAGGGTTTCGGACCGGTTATGCTCGTCCACAATGCGATGGATCCGGTGGCCCCGCTGCAAGGCAAACTTTTCGATAATCCGGCCCATTTTTCCGTATCCGAATAAGGTAATATTCATGGTATGAAATTAGGTAATCGCTTAACGTTTATGTGTATTCCGTAATTCGCAAACTTAACACAAAAGTGCAGGAAATTTTTTCTGAAAACTAAAATAATTTACCGGTATCCGGGAATCAAGGCCAGTAACAGATTATTTGCCCAGGTCGATGGTCAATTTTACACCAAAAGCATACGGCTGATGGGCAAAGGCCGCTGCCGGCTGCTGCAACAGGGTAGGGGCGACACGGAACCCCAGGTCTTCGCCGATATCCCAGCGGTATTTGAGCATGGAGTTGACATAAGCCTCAATGCCGTTGATGCCCCACCAGGCAACGGTCAACAGCACCATGAGGTCGCGGTTCCGACGGTAATAATCCTTGGCCGCAATCATACGCTGTGTACCCTGGCTGTCCTTGGCTACATTGGGATACTTGGTGTTAGGGGGCTCGGCATGGTTGTTGGCCAGCCGGTACTGGACCTCGTGGAGGATCTCTCGGTAGTACCGGTTATTGAAATCAAACACCACCACGGTTGTGGCAAATCCGCCGTATATTACCGGTACTTTTATCCACCATAAACCGCCATTGGTATATTGGCCCCATCCGGGGAGGATAAGCGACCGTTTCCATGCCTTGCGGCTGAGTTCCTCGATGGCCAGTCTTGCCGAATCTTTAAATACCACAGGTTCCTGCTGTGCCGCTGCCTCCCGTTCGCGCCGTTCACGAAGCCTTCTTTCCCGCCTTGTTTCGGTATCCGCCGTATCCGCATCACTTACGGTATCACGGGCTACCGCCATCGACGTCGTATCGCGTTGCAGGGTGTCCGGCACCTGTGCCCGCAGCGTACCCGTTAACAACAGGGTACAAAGCATGGTGAATAGCAGGTGCAAGCGGTTCATCACCAATCTAATAATTCGAGAATCCGGTTTAAATCATCCTCCGAGTGAAAAGGGATTTCGATGGAGCCGTCCCCCTTCTTACCAGTACGCAACCGTACTTTGGTAGCAAACCTGGAGGCCAGGTCATCTTCTACTTTCTGAAATTGGAAGGACAGTGCCGTTGCTTTTTTGTTTTTGGCAGGTGTCCGAAGCTGCTGCAGCTCACGTACGAGTTCCTCCGTCTTCCGGACAGACAGCTCCTTTTTTACAATCTCCCGGAAGATATAAAGCTGTTTGTCGATTTCAGGCACATTAATCAGCGCCCGCGCATGGCCCATGCTGAGTTGCCCGTCGCGGATAGCCGCCTGTATTACCGGAGGTAATTTCAGCAGGCGCAGGTAATTTGCCACGGTAGACCGGTTTTTGCTTACCCGTTCACCGAGCTCCTCTTGCTTGAGGTGACATTCCTCAAGCATCCGCTGAAAACTTAATGCGACTTCAATCGCGTTCAGGTTTTCACGTTGGATATTCTCGATCAGCGCCATTTCCAGTAGCTGCTGGTCGTTGGCTGTACGGATGTATGCCGGTATTTCGGTCAGCCCCGCAAGTTTGGATGCCCTTAGCCTGCGTTCACCACTGATTAGCTGATACGTGCCGTTGTCCGCTTCGCGCACAGTGATTGGCTGGATTAGCCCCTGTAGTTTAATGGAAGCCGCCAGTTCACTAAGTGCCTCTTCGTCAAAATCTGTGCGTGGCTGGAACGGATTGATCGCAATCCTGGAAATGCTGACGAAACCAATGGAGCCCGCAGTGGGCTGTGCAGGTACCTCGCCGATCGACTGGTCTTCCGGTGTCCGTTGTGTTATTTCCGTGTCATCGAGTAAGGCACTAAGTCCTTTACCTAAACCTGTTTTTCTTTGTTGTGCTGCCATCTTATACGCTTACCTGTTCTTTCTCCTCTTTTACAAGACCATTTTTTTCAAGTATTTCACGGGCCAGGTTTAAATAATTGATCGCTCCTTTGCAGTTTGCGTCGTGCATGATCACCGACACACCAAAGCTGGGCGCTTCACTTAACCGGGTATTGCGTTGGATAATGGTGTCGAAAACCAGTTCATTGAAATGCGACCTCACTTCTTCGACAACCTGGTTGGACAGCCGGAGGCGGACGTCGTACATTGTCAGCAGGATACCCTCGATCTCCAGGTCCCTGTTGAGCCTGTTTTGTACGATTTTGATGGTGTTCAGCAATTTGCCGAGTCCTTCAAGGGCAAAGTATTCACACTGCACGGGAATAATAACTGAATTGGCCGCTGAGAGCGCATTAATGGTGATAAGCCCCAGCGACGGTGAACAGTCGATCACGATAAAGTCGTATTGATTCTTTAGCTGATCCAGCACGTGCTTCATTTTGTATTCGCGCTCATGCAGGTTAATCATCTCGATTTCGGCACCTACGAGATCAATGTGGGCAGGCAATAAATCCAGGTTCGGTGTGTCCGTGCGCTGTATGGCCTGCTGCGGATCAAGATCATTGATCAGGCACTCGTAAATGCTGGCTTTGATGGTACGCGGATCATACCCGATACCGGAAGTTGAATTGGCCTGTGGATCGGCATCTACCAATAAGGTTTTATATTCCAATACCGCTAGACTGGCAGCTAAGTTGATGGATGAGGTCGTCTTACCGACACCTCCTTTCTGGTTGGCTATTGCAATAATTTTACCCATGGATGATGACAAAAATAATGATTCGTTGGGGCCATATTCCTAAAGTAATCGCTAATTTGTACTTTTGGATCGTTCAACGCGAATAAGGGGCTAAGATACGAATTATTCACGATGCCTTAAAATGCAATATGCACGAATAAGCGCATGTTGCGTGTCCTTAAATAGATTCAAATGATCACAATTGTTTCGGGAACAAACCGCCCAAATAGTAATACGTTTAAACTGGCCAGTTATTATCAGCACCGGCTCACCGAAAAGCATGTGGCCTCCCATATGCTGTCGTTAGCCGACCTGCAGGCCAATTTTATTTCGGCGGAGATGTACGGAAAATGCAACGAAACGTTCCGTCCTTTCCAGGACCGGGTTACCGCTACCGAAAAATTTATCTTTATCATCCCCGAATACAACGGGAGTTTCCCGGGTATCCTGAAAACGTTCATGGACGCCTGTAAGTTTCCGGACAGCTTCTTCAACAAGAAAGCCGCATTGGTGGGCCTTTCCAGTGGTAAATACGGCAATATCCGGGGGGTCGACCACTTTACCGGTGTCTGCCATTATGTTCGCCTGAACGTGTTGCCGCTACGCATCCATATCCCGCATATTTTTAGCGAGTTTAACAGCGAAAACCGGCTTTTTAAAGAAGATACACTTCGGTTTACCGACGAGCAGATCGAAGAATTTATTCGGTTTTAGGAGTTCCGTTCCCTGCGTCTCCGTTCACCGGATCGCCCGTTACCGTATAAAAGCGTACCGTCCCCCATTCTTTCAGCTTATCGGCGAAATCGTCGGTCTTTCCGACCACGGTAATCTGTAATCCGGAGCCGTGGACATACTTCGCTGCCGCCGCATTGGTCTGTTCCAATGTCAGCGCATCGAGGTTTTTCAGGTAATTCTTATAATAGTCTTTTGGTAATTCCTGCAGCTCGGTATTGATGGCAAAACGGGCAATGGTAGCAGGTTGTTCCAATGACCTGGCAAAGCTGCCGGCCAGTGCAGCCTTGGCAAGATCCAGTTCGGCCTGTGTGATGGTGCGTTGTCCGAGGCGCTGCAGTTCATATACAAATTCGTGGACGGCACTGTCTGTCACGGCATTCCGTACACTGGCACTCGCATCCAGTGTGGCAATCAACTTGCCGGGGGTAATGCCGCCATATGCACCGTAAGTATACCCTTTGTCTTCGCGGAGGTTAAGAAACAGCCGGCCCGATGACCCGCCGCCAAGGACCCGGCTTACCACGTTCGTGGCGATGACATCCGGATCATTTGGTTTGAGAACAAAAGGGTATCCGACATGGATGACCGACTGGGCACTTGCAGGGCGGTTTACCAGGACTACGTTATTCTCCGCTGCTGTTTTGGGTAACGGCCATTCGTGATGGGGTACCGTCCCCTGCTGCCAGCCCGCAAAATGGCGATTTGCCAGTGCTTTCGCTTCATCCACGGTAATATCCCCAACAATGGCTAAATAGGCAATGTTGGGTTTAAAGTAGGTGTTGTAATAGCTTTTGATGTCCTCCACCTGGATGCGGGCAACCGTTTCCGCTGTTTCGGTTTCGCCGTAGGGGTGGTCCTTGCCGTACATCACAGCGTTCCGTACCACGCCTGCGATGCTGTTCGGATCGTCTTTGGCGGCAGTTAGACTAGAGATGAATTGCTTTTTTAGCTTATCCAGCTCACTTTGCGGAAAAGCGGGATTAAACAGGACATCGGTAAAAAGTTCGAGCAATTGATCATTATACTTTTTGAGCGACGATGCGCTGGCTGATGTTGCCGACACGCTGACCTGCGATCCAATGCGGTCAATTGCCTCATCAAGCTCGTCCTTGCTGCGCGAAGCCGTGCCGCCCATCATCATTTCACCCACCAAAGTGGTAATACCGGCTTTATCCCCTTCCAGAATGGGGTCACGGTCGAGTACCAGTGAATAGGTAACACGGGGCAGCTTGTGGTTCTCCACCACAAAAACGTTCAGTCCATTGGGTAGGGTAAACGTAACCGGATCGCCGATGTTGATTTCCGGAGCCGGACCCGGTTCGGGGTAGCTGCTGCGGTCTACCTGGGCAGCGATCGTTCCGATACCAACTAACATGAAGAATATGTAACTGCTGATCTTTTTCATTTTTTTCTATTTAATTGGTCATGGTCAACTTTATTGGTTCTGGGCAGCCGCTTTAGGCAGGTAATGCAGCACCACACGTCCGTCCCGGGCAAGGTATTGCTGCGCCACCCGCTGGATGTCTTCCCGCGTCACCCGGTCGTATTTTTCCATTTCATTGTTGATTTCATTGGCATCACCAAAAAAGGTCCATGCTTCGGCCAGGCTCTCCGCAATCCCCGCAACCGACGCGTGCTGACTGACAATGGCGTTTTCAATCTGTGCGCGGAGTTTCTGGAAATCTTCTTCGGTAATGCCGTGTGCAATCACCTTATTAATCTGTTCGTCTATCGCCTGCTCCAGGGTGTCTGCCGATACGCCCATATTAGCAATGCTATACAGCAGAAACACACCGCCGTCTTCGAGATCCAGCGGATAAGCGCCAACCGTAAGGGCCTTCTGTTGCTTGTCTACAATCTCTTTGGTAAGCAGTGAACTGTTACCTCCGGTCAGGTAGGTGGAGAGCATGTCCAATGCCGGACCGTCGGCGTGTTTTTTCGGCGGAAGGTTATACGCCTGGATCACGGCAGGCAGCTGGATATTGTCGTATACCGTATCGCGGATCTCCGCATTTCGCTTGGGTTCGATGACTGAAGGACGGACGATCCTGCCCGTTCCTTTCGGTATCTCCTCGAAATATTTCCTGATCCACGCCTCCGCCTCGGCATAGTCGATATCGCCGGCAATGGAAAGTACGGCGTTGTTCGGCACGTAATACGTCTTGTAGAACTGCATAAACTCATCCAGCGTTGCCGCATTCAGGTGTTCGATGGAACCAATCACCGTCCAGTGATACGGGTGTTTCTGGTGGGTGCGTTTGAATGTTTCCATCAGGATGGTGCCATAGGGCTGGTTGTCGTAGCGCTGCCGCATCTCCTCCTTTACCACACTTCGCTGGGTTTCGATGCCAATGGAGTCGATTTTTGCATGCAGCATACGCTCGCTTTCCATGTACAGTGCGGTTTCCAGGTAATTTGAGGGCACTACTTCATAATAGTAGGTAATATCGTTTGTGGTATAGGCATTGAGCGTGCCGCCGATCGATTCGATTTTCTTCATGTATTCGCCGCGGCCGATGTGCTCCGTGCCCTCGAAGAGCAGGTGCTCAAAAAAATGGGCAAAGCCGGTGCGTGATGGATCTTCGTTTTTGGACCCCACATGGTACATCACGGATACAGCCACAATCGGTGTGGTCGTGTCCTGGTGGAGCAATACCTCAAGGCCATTGTTAAGCCGGAACGTCTTGAAATCGATGTTGTTCTGGGCTGTTGCGCTGCTTAGCACACCTATGGAGGCACAGATGAAAGCCAATATGGTTTTTTTTATCATAACGATCATGCGGTTGCTGAAAAAGCTTGTTTGATTCAATGCAAGTTTACAATTATTTGGATACAAACCAGTGTGTTTTGTTACAATGGCACTGCAATCATTCGGGCGTACCGGCGAGTGTTTGGTAAATATCCAGCAGCAATACCCGGTTTACGGCTGCTGTGTAATGCTGTTCAAAACACACATAGGCCTCCCTGCCAATCGCGGCGCGATCAGTTCCGTCCAGTTCCAGCCATTCAGCTATCCGGCGCTGTAACCCCCGGGCATCCCCAGGGGCGAATAACCATCCGTTTTCCCCGTGTTTGATCATGGCGGCCATCGCCCCGAGATCGCTGGCTATTACCGGCGTACCCGAGGCAAATGCCTCAAGGAGTGTCATCGGCATACCTTCGTACCAGATGGACGGGAAAATCAACGCTGAACACACCGCCAGTTCCGCACGGATGCGCTGTGCATCGAGCGCGCCGAGGTAATGGATATGAAGGTATTGGTTACCGTAAGCCAGTACCTTGTCCTTCAATGGCCCATCGCCTGCAATCCGCAGTGTATGGCCGGTATGGGCGAATGCCTGCAGTAACACGTCAATGCCTTTTTCTTCGGCAAGCCGGCCCACGAACAGAAAATGAGTGCCACGGGGTTGGTCAGAAAGCGGAAATCCGGTTGCGAAGTTGGGTTTAACGGTAAATTTAGTTGCCGGTACCCCAAAGGAGGAATTCACGAAGCGCTGTTTTGCAAAATCGGTCAGTACCAGGTAACGGTCGACCTGGTTCCATGTTCCCAGTTGTTTATGGAGCCATACGGTCAGTGCCAGCCAGCCCGTCTTTATCCGGGAATGGCTGTGTACGCCCAACCGTACGGCCTTCCATGGAAAAGCCGTGTGCAAGCTTTCCGTAAATACCTTCCCGTTATGGAACAGTGTGGCCGATGGACAAAGCAAGCGGTAGTTGTGCAGCGTCATGACCACCGGTATTCCCCTTCGCTTGGCAATACGGATGGCAATCGGACCGATCGCGTAATGCAGGTTATGGATATGGATGATGGTTGGCGCGTGCTGCCTGATTGCCCGTTTCACGCGCTGGCCGGCCCAGATATTCCAGGGCGACCAAAGGGTCTGCCACAATCCACGCCAGCCCCTTTGGTTCCGGAAGGTAAGCGTTGAAACGGCTGCCGCGTCGCCCAGCAGGTCTTTTTCCTGTCCGAAAACGACGTCTTCACCCCCCGGGTGCTGGTAATGATTGTGGATGATTAATACGCGCATCAATGCAGGTGAATGGAAACAAAACTACAAATCGCCCTGCGAATTAAAAAATAGGATGCCCCTGCCCCGATTTTTATTTCCGCCCGAGAACCGCTATCTTTAATGCGGTAACCTAACCTGAAGAAGTCGACCGATAAACCTCATGCGATGGAAAAATGCTGCCTGGATTGCCAACAGCCTATTATTGGCCGGGCCGACAAGAAATTTTGCGATGATGCATGCCGGAGTAATTACAATAACCGCATGCGCAGCCGGGAAACGGCATACTTTCGAAAAATTAATCACACCCTTAAAAAGAACCGTAATATCCTTAAGGTACTGAATCCGGAGGGCAAGGCAAAAGTCGGCACGGGTGCCATGCGGGCCCTGGGGTTCGATTTTAAGCATATCACGGAGATTTATACCACCAGGCAAGGCAGCCAGTACCGGTTTTGCTATGAATACGGTTATCTGTTGCTGGAAGACAACCGGGTATTGTTGGTGAAACGCGATGTGCCCTTAACCTGAATGCGGTTTTCGCGTGCATCCCCTTCATCCTGTATTGATGCGCTTTTCCTATCTTTGCCGGATGGAACGGAATACCTTTGCGGATTTTAAGTTCAATAAGCAGCTCCTGAGCGCGATTGAAGAAGCGGGCTATACTGCGCCTACGGCCATCCAGCAGAAAGCCATTCCGCCGGTGCTGGCCGGGCAGGACGTAATGGGCATCGCCCAGACCGGCACAGGGAAGACCGCTGCATTTGTGCTGCCGCTACTGATGAAGCTGAAATATGCACAGGGCAACGATCCGCGGGCGCTGATCCTGTCGCCCACCCGTGAACTGGCCATGCAGATCGAGGAAAACATTCGCCTGTTTGCCCGATATACCGACCTGCGGACGGTCGTCTTATACGGAGGGCTCGGCCCGAAAACACAGATTGCCGAACTTGATAAGGGGGTGGATATCCTCGTGGCTACACCGGGCCGTTTCCTTGATCTCTACCTCGCCGGGCATATCGTTACCAAATCGCTGAACGTACTGGTGATTGACGAGGCGGATAAGATGATGGATATGGGTTTTATCGGCAAGCTGCACCGCATCCTGGAAGTGGTGCCCCGGAAACGGCAGAACCTGCTGTTTTCGGCAACCATGGGCGAGCTCGTGCACAAGATTGCGGGCGATTTTCTGGCTTTCCCAACCATCGTGGAGGTAACGGAGCAGGCCACACCGGCACAGACGGTAACACAGGCGCTCTATTATGTGCCCAACCTCAAAACCAAGATCAACCTGCTTCAGCACCTGCTTAAAGACGATGAAGCGCTGCATCGGCTTATTGTTTTTTGCAAAACCAAGGCGGTAGCCGACCAGGTGTTTCATTTTCTTGAGCGCAGGTACGGGGCAGACAACGTAAGGGTCATCCATGCCAATAAAGGACAAAATACACGGATCAATTCGATTAACGCATTTAAGGCCGGTGAAATCCGGATCCTGGTGGCCACGGATGTAGCCGCAAGGGGACTGGATGTCAGCAATGTGAGCCACGTGATCAATTTTGATGTGCCCATTGTTATCGAGGATTACGTGCATCGCATCGGCCGTACGGGCCGCGCATTCCAGACCGGCGACGCCATTACGTTCTGTAACCCTGCCGAGGCCTATTATATCCATAAGATCGAAAAGCTTATCCGGCAGCAGATCCCGGTGTCGGATATACCGGAAGGTGTGTTTATCGAACAGACCGGGTTCGAGGAAAGACAGGCCATTGCACGGGAAATTGACAACCAGAAAAGGAAGGAAAACCCCGAATTCAAGGGAGCCTTCCATGAAAAGAAAACCACAAATCAGAAGTCAACCGGCGGTCATGCAGGAGCGTTTCAAAAGCATAAATCCCGGACACGCAAGCCGAAGCGATGAAGTCCATGCGAATTACCCCGTTAAATATTGCTGCCGCGTTACTGATGACCGGAATCCTATGGCAGCTGCTGATGAATGACAAGGGAATAGCCGGCATTGGCTGGTTTTTGTTACTTTTGCTGGTGCTCGTCGTAGCAGACCAGTTTTTCCGCCTGATGCTGCGCCGGTTGAAGCGAATCTGGATCGCCGAAGCCATTTTTATTGTGATGGTGGTATTGGTCATCTGGTTCATCAGGGTTGGGTGATTATTGTTAAAGAACAAGTTATATAGATGAAACCTGCAAAGCAAGCTTCATCGCCGTTAAAGAACAAGTTATATAGATGAAACCTGCAAAGCAAGCTTCATCGCCGTTAAAGAACAAGTTATATAGATGAAAAAGGCAGAGATAAAACTGACAATTGAGCTGGACGAAAATAACGTACCCGACCAGATTACCTGGGAATCTACCGATGGGGAAAATAAAGAAGCCCTGCCGGCGAAGGCCCTGTTCCTGTCGCTTTGGGATCACCAGTATAAAAATTCGCTCCGCATTGACCTGTGGACCAAGGATATGCCACTGGATGAAATGAAGCGGTTCTTTTATGAGACATTGCAGACCATGGGCGACAGCTTCATCCGTGCTTCAGGCGACGACGCCATGGCGAAAGCCGTAATCGGTGACCTGCGCGACTACTGCGAGCATTTCGCTGAAAAGATGGAAGTGGTGCAGAAGCAAAACTAACCTGAAATAGATCCGGTCATGAATTATTTTTTAGTAAAATCGGAACCGTTTAAATACAGCTGGCAGCAATTTCTTAAAGATAAGCGTACCTACTGGGACGGTGTACGTAATTACCAGGCCCGCAATAACCTCCAGGCGATGAAGGAAGGCGATCTGGTTTTATTTTACCACAGTAACGAGGGCAAGGAAGTGGTTGGCATTGCTAAAGTGGTAAAGGAGGCCTATCAGGATCCCACGACGGCAGATGAGCGGTGGGTGGTGGTGGATTTATCTCCGGTGGAGACCTTAAAAAAACCGGTCACACTGGAAGTCATCAAAGCAGATGAACAATTGCAGGATGTTGCATTGGTGAGGCAGGGTAGGTTATCTGTCATGCCGCTTACGCGGGCACATTTCGATCGCATCATTGCGCTGGGCAACGGATAACGTTAATCTTTAACCACCTCTTTAAAGAGGTTTTGGAGTTCCTTTGCGTCCTTCGGTTTGAGTTTTCCGGCCAGCACCAACCGCAGTTCCCGCCGGTATAATGCTTCATCGTACAGTTTTTGCTCTTCCGCAGTTTCGGGTATGAGCCGGGGAACAGCCATGGTCTTACCCTGTTCGTCGATGGCCACGAACGTGTAAAAAGCTTCATTCGATTTTACCCGTGTGGCCGAAGGAATGTTCTGCGCCCACACGGTAAGCCGAACCTCGACCGACGTGTTGAATGCCCGGGTCACCTGCGCCTCGATGCTAATGACATCGCCCAGCTTGATGGGGTGCTTAAATGAAACGTTGTCCACAGAAGCGGTTACCACAATGCGGTTGCAATGTTTCTGGGCCGATATGGCGGCGGCAATATCCATCCAATGCAACAGGCGCCCACCCATTAAATTATTGAGTGGATTCGTGTCGTTGGGCAATACCAACTCATTCATGATCGTGAATGATTCACGGGCAAACTTCTGCTGGCTCATGCTGCAAAGATGGGATTAATTTTTGTCTTTCGCATCTTTTGCCCGTAGCTGGCGGTCGACCACCGCCAACCCTTCCTGAAAGCTGTGCGGCGCATAACCCAGTATTTTTCGCGCTTTATCCAGGTGAAATCCGGTACGTGCAGGCCGTGGTGCCGCCTGGCTCAGCGTAGTGGAGCTGATCTGTTTGATGAGCGATTTATCCAGCTGCCAGTAATCGGCAACAGCTGCCACCAGTTCGTCGATGGCAAAGAAATCTTCCCCTGAAATATGAAAAACACCTTCGACACCCTTGGCAGCCGCCAGCAGGCAGGCCTGCGCCAGGTCTTCAGCCAGGGTGGGCATGCGCCATTGGTCGTTTACCACATTCAACGGTTGGCCTTTTTCCAGTGCGCCCTTGGCCCACAGCACAATGTTGCTGCGGCTCATGTCGGCCACTACGCCGTATACCAGTATCGTACGGAGGATGGTCCACTTGCACGACGATTGCCGGATCAGGTGTTCCGCATCCAGCTTGCTCTGGCCGTATAAACTCAGCGGGTTGGGCTCATCGTCTTCCGCGTATGGGCCATGCTGGCCGTCAAAAATAAAGTCGGTTGACAGGTGGATGAAATGAATACCCAGTTCCTCGCATAATGCCACCAGCTCCTCTACCGTATCGACATTCAGCCTGCGGCATCCGGCCGGGTCCTGTTCGCAGACATCCACATGGGTCATGGCCGCCGTATTAACGATCACATCGGGCCGTTCCTGTGTAATGACTTCCCGTAGCCGTTGTTTATCCAGTATGTCCAGGTCGATATAGCGGTAACCTGTACTGACCGGGTGCCGGTTTTCACCACGGGAAGTAGCGATTAAGTCAATCTGTCCGTCTTGCAGCGCCAGATCGGTGATCTTCTGGCCCAGCAGACCGTTGCTGCCGGTAACCAGTAGGCTAAATGTTGAACGTGTTGATGTCATATGCGGTATTTAATATAATAGCGTTAATCCGCCGTGGTAAACGGCAGTTTGTTTTTTTCCATGGCCCGCTCAATAAGCTGTATTCCCAGGTCCACAATTTGGGCCATCGCCCGGTAATCAATCTTTTCCGGATCATCGCCCGGGGCGTGGTAATCGGGATGCCCACCGGTATGGAAAAACAATACCGGGACGGATGCCATGTAAAATGAATGGTGATCGGAGCCTCCTTTTCCGGCGTTGTCGGTAAAATACCGGATAGGGGTCTGTATCCCTTCAACAATTTCGGGCCAAAACGGACTCGTGCCATACCCACCGATACCGAGTCCACGGTCTGGCTGATACCGGCCGATCATATCCATGTTAAACATGAAATGAAGCCGCTGCAGGGGTACGGTCGGATGTTCGACAAAATAGCGGGAACCCAATAAACCAAGCTCTTCTGCGGAAAACGCGATAAATAAAAAGTTATAGGGTTCTGTTTTGTTATTCTGGCTGAAATAACGGGCAAGTTCAAGCAATCCTGCCACACCTGATGCGTTGTCATCGGCCCCGTTATGGATTTTACCCGACGGCTCCGGATCTTTTGACCCTCCCTGCATCCCTAGGCCCAGGTGGTCGTAATGCGCACCAATGACAATGGTATAAGGCGCCCTGTTATCAATGAAGCCAAGGAGGTTACTCGCCCGGCGGATAGGGTCTTTAACCACTACCCGGCTTACCTTGGCCGTAAAAGGCTGGTCGTATTGCCGGTGGGGACCGCCGGGTGCCAGCCCGTATTCCTTGAATTGGCCGACAATGTAGCGGGCGGCTTTCCGCAGTTCCCTGCTGCCGGTGCCACGGCCCTGCATGTTGTCCGAGGCCAGTTGTTCAATGTGGGTGCGGATCAGCTGCTTGTCGGCATGCTGGGCAGCTGCGGTAAGAGAACCACTGCACAGCATCCATAACAGGAAAAAAAAACCGTTGGGCCGTTTCGTGGGATAAGCCTTTTTCATCGGTCTTAATCTTCTACCACCTCGCTGTTGTAGCTCGCCGGCTCCACAACCTCTTCCTTGAAATAACGTTTCTGATAAATTAAGATAAGGATTACACCAACGGTAATCGCCGAATCGGCAATGTTGAACACAGGTCTGAAAAAGAGGAAATCAGACCCGCCCCATATCGGGAACCAGTCAGGGAAATTGCCCTTCACCAACGGGAAATACAGCATATCCACCACTTTACCGTGGAATAAACCCGAATAACCGCCTTCGATCGGAAACAGCCGGGCTTTCTCAAACCAGGTGCTCTCACTGAACAGCATGCCATAGACGGTCGAGTCAATGATGTTTCCGAGCGCTCCGGCAAAAATCAATGCCACATTGAGGATAAACCCCCTGTGGTATTTGTTTTTGACCATGTAATGCAGGCCGTATGCAATGCCGATCACCGCCGCGATGCGGAACAGGGACAGTGCGAGTTTGCCGGTTTCGCCGCCGAACTCCAGGCCAAAGGCCATGCCGTTATTTTCCGTAAAATGGATGATAAACCAGTCGCCCAGTATTTTATACTCCTGTCCGAGTGTCATATTGAGCTTGATCCAGAACTTAACAAGCTGGTCGATCAGCAGGACAGACAGAACGAGTATAAGCGGTTTGGTATAGCCTTTCATGGTTTAGCGGTTCGCACTTAGCCGTTAGCGATCAATGCCGCAGGTTGATTCCGCGACTGATAGGCCAACAGCTAATGGCTATTAATACTGTTTCATCTTCGCTTCCATGCTTAACGTGGTATGCGGTACCGCACGGAGCCGTTCTTTCTGAATTAATTTACCCGTTTCGCGGCAGATGCCATAGGTCTTATTTTCGATACGAACCAATGCAGCCTCCAGGTTGTCGATGAATTTCTTCTGGCGGGCTGCCAGCTGGTTGGTCTGCTCTTTTTCCAGGGTAGCCGAACCATCTTCTAAGGTCTTAAACGTACCTGCCGTATCGTCAGTCCCATTGGCATTACTGCTGTTCAGCGAGTTGGTCAATGCTGCCAATTCTTCTTTGGCTATGCGGAGTTTTTCCAGAATGATTTCCTTGAATTCCTGGAGCTCCACATCACTGTACCGTGTTTTTTCGCTACTATTTGCCATAATTTACACTTTTTCAATTAATACATTTAATTCCTGCTCCCCGATTGCTACGGTATCTCCTGAAGGGAGGTCATCCTCGAATAGCAAAGAGTCTGCCAAGATCTCGGTACGAATATAAGATAAATTCGCCGTTGCTGCCTCGGTGATTTCGGGGATATTGCTTGCCCGCACCGCTATCCGGTCGGTTACTTCCAGCCCGCGTTCCTTGCGCAGGTTCTGTATCCGGTTGACGAGTTCACGGGAGATTCCCTCGCTTTTTAATTCGGGAGTCATGTTGATATCCAGCGCTACCGTGAGTTTGCCTAAGTTGGCCACCTGCCAGCCGGCTACGTCCTCTGCGATGATTTCCACGTCGGAAGCCTGTACGGTGTAAGGGGTGTTGGGCAGCGCGATGGCTCCTTCCTGTTCAAGTACGGCGATTTCCGCAGCGCTGAGTGATTGAATGGCGCTGGCTACCGTTTTCATGTCTTTGCCCACTTTGGGTCCAAGCGTCTTGAAATTCGGTTTTATTTTCTTTTTGATGATACCGGATGTATCGGTAATGAATTCGATGGCCTTGATGTTGGTTTCCGATAAAATCAGTTCCTTAACGTGTGTTACATGCTCCCGGAACTGATCGTCCAGCACCGGCAGGAGGATCTTGTTGAGTGGCTGCCTTACATTGATGCCCGTTTTCTTGCGTAGCGAAAGCACCAGTGAAGAGATGTCCTGTGCAAGGCTCATCTGCGCTTCCAGTCCCTTGTCGACCAGCTCGGCATGATACGCCGGGAAATCGGTCAGGTGAACGGATGCTGCCGTGTTTTTTCCGGTAACCGCGTCCAGGTCCAGGTACAGGCGGTCGCTGAAGAACGGTGCGATCGGTGACATCAGCTTGGCAACGGTATCCAGGCAGGTATACAGCGTCTGGTAAGCAGAAATCTTATCTTCACTGTATTCGCCTTTCCAGAAGCGCCTGCGGCACAGCCGTACATACCAGTTACTCAGGTGTTCATCAACAAATGCCTGGATGGCACGTGCCGCCCGTGTCGGTTCAAAATCCGCATAGTATCCGTCAACCTCCCGGGTCAGGCTATTCAGCAACGAGAGAATCCACCGGTCGATTTCGGGGCGTGCCGCCGCCGGCACGTCTGCTTCTTTATAGGTGAATTTATCGATGTTGGCGTACAGGGCAAAAAAGGCATAGGTGTTGTACAGGGTGCCGAAAAACTTACGGCGGACTTCATCCAGGCCTTCTTCGTTAAATTTCAGGTTATCCCAGGGCGACGCATTGGAGATCATGTACCACCTGGTAGCGTCGGCGCTGTGTTTTTCAATGGTAGTAAAGGGGTCCACCGCATTTCCCAGCCGTTTGGACATTTTGTTGCCATTCTTGTCCAGTACCAGCCCGTTGGATACCACATTCCGGAAGGCCACGGATCCGCGGAGCATGGTGGATATGGCGTGCAGGGTGAAAAACCATCCCCGGGTCTGGTCTACGCCCTCGGCAATGAAATCTGCCGGATACGCGTCTTCAAACCCAGCGTTAAACGGTGTATCGCTGCCGGCAGCCAGCTTTTCCTTGTCGAGCCCCCATTGCGCAAACGGCATGGCGCCACTGTCGAACCATACGTCGATCAGGTCCGGTTCACGGAACAGTTTCTGGCCGCCGTCTGATACAAGTACCAGGTCGTCTACGTACGGGCGATGCAGATCCAGCTGGTCTGTGCCGAACCTGCTGAGGTAATCCCGCAGTTTTTCTTTTTCGGTTTCGGCCAGCACCGTGGAAGCGAGGCTGCGCTCGATATGTGCTTTCAGCTCGTCGATCGAGCCGATACAGATTTCCTCGTTTTCGTCCTCGCTCCGCCAGATCGGGAGCGGTGTGCCCCAGTACCGTGAGCGGGAGAGGTTCCAGTCGACCAGGTTCTCCAGCCAGTTGCCGAAACGGCCCGTGCCGGTGGCTTCGGGCTTCCAGTTGATGGTTTTGTTTAAGGCTACCAGCTCATCCTTAACGGCGGTGGTGCGGATAAACCAGCTGTCCAGCGGATAATAAAGTACCGGCTTGTCTGTGCGCCAGCAGTGCGGATAGCTGTGCTCGTATTTCTTAACCTCAAAGGCTTTGTTTTCCTCCTTGAGTTTGATAGCGATCAACACGTCGGTGGATTTGAAATCGGCACCGGCCCGCGTCGCATCGTCGTAATATTCTTCCTTGACAAACCTGCCGCCGAATTCGCCGATCTCCCTGACAAACCTGCCGCGCTTATCGACGATGGGCACGTCTTTGCCATTTTCATCTTTTACAAATACACCCGGTATCCCGTTTTCCCTGCTTACACGGAAGTCATCCGCCCCGAATGTGGCCGATGAATGCACAATACCCGTTCCGTCTTCTGTCGTCACAAAATCGCCTGCAATCACCCGGAAGGCATTGGCTTCCAGGTCGGCATTGGTAACATAGGGCATCAGCTGGTGATAACGGAGGTTCAGCAGCTCACTGCCCGAAAATTCCGCACGGATTTCCCAGGGGATTAACTTATCGCCATGCTGGTAATCCTGGAAGGCAGCATGCTGGCCTTCCGGTTTGAAGAATTTACCCACCAGGTCCTTGGCCAGTACCACGCTGACCGGTTCAAACGTATAGGGATTGAACGTGCGGATCTTTACGTAGCGGATGGTATTGCCCACCACCAGCGCACTGTTCGCCGGCAATGTCCAGGGCGTGGTCGTCCAGGCCAGAAACGCGGTATCCTCATTTTCGTCTTCAAACAGGGTGCCCATGGCTGGGTGAACCTGATCCTTTTTAATGCGGAATTCCGCCACGATGGTCGTGTCCTTAAGCTGCTTGTAGGTTCCCGGCTGGTTGAGTTCGTGCGAACTCAAACCGGTACCCGCCGCCGGTGAATAGGGCTGGATGGTATAGCCCTTATATAGCAGTCCTTTTTTATGTAGTTCCTTGAGTATCCACCACAGGGTTTCGATGTATTCGGTTTTGTAGGTGATGTAAGGATGTTCGAGATCTACCCAATACCCCATTTTTTCCGTGAGGTCGTTCCACACGTCCGTATATTTCATCACCTCCTTACGGCATGCCGCATTGTAATCGGCCACGGATATTTTTTTACCGATATCTTCCTTGGTAATGCCCAGTGTTTTTTCCACGGCAAGCTCAATGGGCAGCCCGTGGGTATCCCAGCCGCCTTTACGCTTTACCTGGTAGCCCTTGAGTGTTTTGTAGCGACAGAAAATATCTTTGATTGCACGGGCCATCACGTGATGTATCCCCGGCATGCCATTGGCAGAGGGGGGACCTTCGTAAAACGTATAAGGCTTGTCGGCCGGCCGGTTGCGGATACTTTTCCCGAAAATATCCTCCGTTTGCCAGCGTTCCAGTATTTCCCTGCCGATTTCGGGCAGATTCAGTTGCTTATATTCCTTGTACATCGCTATCGTTGTCTACAAAACCACGTGTCAGCGCCGGCTGACCGGATGGATTTATCGCATTAAAAACAATTACGCTAATAAAATGAGGATGCAAAGATAACGAATTTGCATGAAAACTGGAAGCTGTCCGGTGGATGTGGCAGGCCGGGTAACGACCTTTCCCTCATTATTTTCCCCCGATGTTATTCGACAGGTGTTCGAGTGCGCTTCGGGACTTGTTCGGGTGCTGTTCGACCCTGCTTCGAGGCTTGTTCGAGTGCTGTTCGACACGGCTTCGAGACTTCTTCGAGTGCGCTTCGGGGCTATTCGGCGTGCAATGCATTGCATTCCGAACACCTGCGAAGGACTTCCGAAGCCATGTCGAGGAAATCCCGGAGCAGGAACGAAGTAAATCCGAATAAGTATCGAATAAATGCCGAAGAAAGGTGAAACGGAGTCCGGGTTTGCCGCTATGCCAGGATGGAACGGCACCCTTTACTGTCCGCTTGCCGGGGGTTGCAATAGGTGTGCCCGCAGCCGGTTACGCTGAAAATGATGACCCGCATCCGCAGGTGCTGCTGGCATTGGGATTGTTGAATATAAATCCGCGGGCATCAAGGCCGTTTTTGAAGTCGATTTCCATTCCGGCCAGGTATAACCCATGTGCCTTGTTCATGAATATCCGGACTCCCGAAATGTCGTATTCGGAGTCACCGTCTTTCTTTTGATCAAACCCGAGGATGTAGTTCATCCCTGCACATCCACCGCCTTCCACGCCGACGCGCAGACCAAAGTCATCTGAAATTTCCTGTTGCTCTTTCAGCTTTTTGAGTTCGTTAATGGCGCCCTCCGTTATGGTCAAGGGTGCCGGCGATGTCAATGTTGCTGTACTCATATCACTGGCCTGTTTAAATTATATTCATACAAAATTACATAAAAATGCCCACTTTTGTGTGAGTTTGTGGATTTTTACGTTCTGCAAACAAAAGAAACTGAACGGATAATGGACATCGCCGCATTTTTTATCGACCTTATAAAATATACGCTGGCCGGCAGTTTGGTGCTCGGTGCGGCTTACTGGATATACTGGCCACGCTACAACCAGCATGTTTTCCGGTTGAAGATGCTGGAACTGAAGCGCGAGACCAAAAAGGAATTGCTGCCGCTCCGGTTGCAGGCCTATGAACGCATTGTACTTTTCGTCGAGCGGATCAATCCGGTCAACCTCGTTGTACGGCTGCATGAACCGCAGCTCAGCGCAGCGGATTTCCACCAGCTGCTGCTGCGGGAAATCCGTTCGGAGTACGAACATAACATCACCCAGCAACTGTATGTGAGCGACCGCGCATGGGGCGTCACCCGGCAGCTCAAAGACCAGACAGTAGCCCTGATCCGCAACGCTGTGGCGGGTTTGCCGGACACGTCTTCTGCCAAGGAACTCAGCACAACGATACTCTCGCATCTTTCACAGCTTGAGGACGATCCATACCGAACCGCCCTTGGGATAATAAAAAACGAATTGCCGGAATAATGGTGCGGATGAACTATTAATATTGAGTTCAAAATCATATCTTTGCGCAACTTTTAAGTTATTTATTTTTTCTTTAACACCATAATGAAAAGGGACACAACCATCTTCAATCTGATTGATCAGGAGCTCAAACGCCAGGAGGAGGGCATTGAACTCATTGCATCGGAGAATTTCGTGAGTAAACAGGTAATGGAGGCCGCCGGTTCGGTGCTGACCAATAAATATGCCGAAGGGCAACCCGGCAAGCGCTATTACGGCGGTTGTGAGGTGGTTGACGAGGTAGAAAATCTTGCCATTGAACGGGCGAAGCAGCTTTTCAATGCGGAATGGGTGAACGTACAGCCGCATTCGGGCGCACAGGCCAATGCCGCGATGTTTCTGGCGATCCTGAATCCGGGAGATAAGATCCTGGGTTTTGACCTTTCGCACGGCGGGCACCTGACCCATGGTTCGCCGGTCAATTTCTCTGGTAAATTATACCAGCCGTTTTTTTACGGTGTAGATAAAGAAACCGGACTGATCGACTATAAGCAGCTGGAGGAAACCGCGCTGCGGGAAAAACCGAAGGTAATCATATGTGGTGCTTCGGCATATTCACGCGATTGGGACTATGCATTTATCCGCCGTGTGGCCGATGAGATCGGCGCTTTGCTGGTGGCTGATATCTCACATCCCGCCGGCCTGATTGCCCGGGGATTGCTTACGGATCCGCTGCCACATTGCCATATCGTATCAACTACCACCCATAAGACCCTGCGCGGCCCGCGTGGGGGCCTGCTGATGGTGGGTAAGGATTTTGAAAATCCATGGGGAATCAAAACACCCAAAGGGGAAACCCGCAGCATCACATCCCTGCTTGACCTGGCTGTTTTCCCGGGCACACAGGGTGGACCGCTGGAACACATCATCGCAGCTAAGGCAATTGCTTTTGGAGAAGCTCTGAGCGATGAATACATGGAATATATTGTACAGGTGAAGAAAAATGCGGCAGTGCTGGCACAGGTATTCATCGATAAGGGATACGACCTGATTTCCGGCGGCACCGACAATCACCTGATGCTGATAGATCTGCGGAACAAGGGCATCAGCGGCAAAGCTGCGGAAGCTGCGCTTGGCAAAGCAGGGATTACCACCAACAAGAACATGGTGCCCTTTGACGACCGGTCACCATTTGTTACTTCTGGAATCCGCCTGGGTACGGCCGCTATCACCACGCGGGGCGTCAAGGAATCGGAAATGCTGGAAATTGCCGAGTTTATCGACGTGGCCCTACTGAAGCATGACGACGATGCCGCATTGCAGAAGATCCACAATAAAGTAAAAGACATGATGGCGCGGTACCCGCTGTATAAATAGCCACGTGCCCCAATAGCCCCCTGGCTTTTTGCAGTTCACCGCGAAATCCAGGGGGTTTTCAAAAGTTAAAAATCAATAAAGCCTTTGATTTTCTGAAAATTTTCCTTTGCTTTGAAAAGCATTGGAGTGCACAGGTGAACTTTTAACCCCAAAACCATAGGAGAGCGCATATAGAAAATACGACTACAAGAGAAGAATTACTTATTTGTTGAAAATAGTAAAAAGGCGAAAAGTAGCGTATATGAAGCTTGAACAAAAGACAGACCGGGAGCTTATCCGGCTTTATGTGTCTGGTAACGAAGCGGGATTAGAGGGCTTGATAGACCGATATAAATCCAAGATCTACACATCCATTTATTTACTGGTAAAGGACGAATACCTGGCTGAGGATATTTTCCAGGATACGTTTATCAAAGTGATCAACACCCTCCGGGAGGGCCGGTATAATGACGAGGGAAAATTTTTGCCCTGGGTGGTGCGCATCGCACACAACCTGGTTATTGACCACTACCGGAAGGAACGGCGCGCACCCACCATAGTGAATGCCGATGGGTTTGATATTTTTGATATTCTCCATTTTGCTGATGAAAGCATGGAAAGCCGGATGATCCGCGAACAGACCTATAAGGACCTGCGCAAAATGATCCAGCTGCTCCCCGACGACCAGAAGGAAGTGCTTATTATGCGGCATTATGGCGAAATGAGCTTTAAGGAAATTGCCGACGTCACGGAGGTAAGCATTAATACGGCATTGGGCCGGATGCGTTATGCGCTTAACAACCTGCGGAAGATGATGTACGGTAAGGAGCTGGCTGTGCGTATCGGATAACACCTGCGATTACCCCGCCGCTTAATTAAATAATTTTCCCTGTGTCAGGCGTGGTACCGGACCGCCAAACGTAAACCGTCGTACGCTTCGGTACGCGTTTGTACCTACGCGCCGTTTAAGCAGCAGCATTTCTTTTGCCCGGAAGCCGCCGTTATAGGGAATGCGGCTCCAGATGGCCCAGGCCATGTCACATTGGGTCGGGGTAAGGCGCCGGGCGATGGTAATGTGCGGCTTTGTAACAAAAAACGGGGTGCCCCGGTTCTTGCTGTATACATACGGCCGAAGCTCTGCCTTCCTGTTGGATACAATGTCCAGAATGGGCGACCTGTTTTTTACGTCGATGTATAATGCGTGACCGAAATTGCCAAACCCCTGCAATTCGACGCCAAAAGGGGCAACCGTTGCCGATATGGCTTCCAGTTTCCGTACGATCAGCCGTTCGTAGCTTTCATATTGCAAACACCGCATCAATGTGAGGTGTGCTTTGGTGATGATGGCATTTTCAAAACGGTGCCGCTGCTTAAAAAGCCGTTTCAATGATTGAATTTGCTGCCTGACCCCGGGTTCCGGCTCAATAATCAGGAGATACTCGTTCAGGTTTAGTCCGTGGAATTCCATAATGGCTTATGTTTATACTAATATTTTTAGTAAAAGTATAAACAAAAAAGCACATGTCAAAATTTTTAGCATACTTTTACCGGACCGGGGCAGTGGGATTGCGGGGATATTGTCGTTTATTTTACCCGTTTCAGTTTGATGGAACGCGAAACAGTAGGTGCAATCAGCGGGACCCGTTCGACCGTTACAAAGCTGGAATCCAGGCCAAATCCTTTTTCGTCCGACAGACTGAATTTCCTTAGCACGCTGTAAATATCCAATACGATACGCTCGGCAAAGCTGAACGACGCGCTGTTGGATATCACCTTTTCCAGGACAACAAAGCGGAAGTCGCCATCCATGTTCCGTTTCCGCAGCGTATCGAAGTTGCTCCGGATATCCACTTCGTGGTTGGCAATTAGGTCCTGTACCACCCTCCTGAACAATAAGCTGATCCGCTGCTCGTCGCGGAACCCAAGCCGGAAATCAACGCGGATCAATTTTCCGGGAACCAGGTGGGTTACTTTGTACTCGCCGGTATAGGGTGCATCGGTCACGTCGACATGGACCAGCCAGTAGATGTCGGCCCGTTTCGGTTTTTTGCGAAGAATGGAATAGATGATCTTTTCTTCGATTTCCGATTCAAAGTTGGCGCTGGTCAGGTAAACCAGCTGTGAGGCGTACAGCGGTACGGATTTATCTGATCCGAGCTCAGCGAGCACATTGTAGTAGTCTTTAATTTCGACAAAGCGGGTGTGCCGGTTTTTAATTTTCCGGGCCCACCACCAGCAAAGCATGACGCTGAAAAGCAGGGCGGTGATCAACACCGTGAGCCAGCCCCCGTGCGAAAACTTGGATACATTGCCAAAGAGAAAGCTGATCTCAATGGCCAGGTAAAATAACAGAAAGGCATAAGACAGGTATGCGGGTATCCGCTTATGCAATAAAAATACGGTCATGAGCACCGTCGTGACAATAAAGCTCAGGTTGATGGCCAGCCCGTAGGCTGCTTCCATTTTGGCTGACTCGCCGAAAATAAGGATAACAAGGATACAGCCGATCAGCAGGATCCAGTTGGCCGAAGGCACATATAACTGCCCCTTAAGCATGTTGGGGTGTACAATACGGACTTTCGGCCAGACATTGAGCCGCACCGCCTCGGAAACCAGGGTAAAGGCGCCGGTAATCATGGCCTGGCTTGCGATAATGGCTGCCGCCGTGGCTATGGAGATGCCAAACGGCAAAAACCAGGAGGGCATGATCTGATAGAACGGGTTGCCTGATGGCAGTGCTTCGCTGCTGAGCAGCCATGCGCCCTGTCCGAAATAGTTAAGCAGTAGACACAGCTTTACAAAGATCCAGGAGATGCGGATGTTGCGGCGGCCGCAATGCCCCATGTCCGAATACAATGCTTCGGCACCGGTGGTACAGAGGAATACGGCACCAATGATAAACAGCGCGTTGGGATGTTCGATGATCAACTGAACGGCATACCAGGGGTTGATGGCCCGGAATATCCCGGGAGCGTGCCACAATTGGGTGAGTCCAACAAATGCCATCATGCTGAACCATAACAGCATAACCGGACCGAAAATACGGCCGATTACGGCCGTACCGAAACGCTGGAGCATAAACAGGCAGCCAACGATTACCAGCACAATGGGCATGGTCTGCAGGCCGGGGTAAAAAATATCCAACCCTTCAACGGCCGACGAAATGGTAATCGCCGGTGTGATCATGCCGTCGGCCAGCAGGGCCGCACCACCCAGGATTGCCGGGAAAACGACCCATTTCCCCTGTTTCCGTACGAGGGAATACAGGGAGAGGATACCGCCTTCCCCCTTGTTATCGGCCCGAAGGGTAATGATGACGTATTTAAGCGTGGTCTGCAGCGTCAACGTCCAGAAGATACAGGATAGCCCGCCATAAATCAGGGCGGTGTCCAGCACACCCTGGCTGACAATGGCTTTAAACACATATAACGGCGAGGTGCCAATGTCGCCATAGATAATGCCCAGTGCAATGAGCAATCCACCTGCAGATAACGACTGTTTTACTTTACCGGCGTTCATTGCTTCAGAATTTGATGGCAAACTTAGCGTATTTTCCGGTTATCTTTTATATAAAATATAATCGGTCGCCAGCGGCTCCAGCCCGCTTTGCCTCAAATCGGTTGCGATCTGTCCGCGGTGGTAGGTTGAATGGTTAATCGTGTGGAACAGGATATCCTGTATTGTATTGCTGAATACATCGCCCTTGGTTGTGGCGTACTGGATTACCGCATCCAGGTCGCTTCCGGTAAGAATGGATTGGGTATCGCGGTAATTGCGGAGGTTCAGCGGCGCGAAGCCGTCCGGCGCATGGGTGTGCCAGACACCGAAGTCGTTCGGTTCGCCCAGGATCCTGCTATTCCAGACGTGCTGCGCATTGAGGATATGGCTGAATAGCTGGATGGTCCGGGCGCTCACGCGGTCGGCATGGCCGGCAATGTACGCCGCCAGCTGCTGGTTGCAATGATGGTTGTAGGTGAACAGTTCGCTGAAAAATGCATTCATGGTTTGATTTGCTTATCCGCCGCCGCTGACGTCAATAAAACTCCCGGTGGTGTAGGATGATTTTTCGGAAACAAGCCATAGAATGGCTTCGGCTACTTCGGTGGGATATCCGCCCCGTTTCATCGGTATACGGTCCTTAATCCGGTCTACTCGGCCGGCCTCGCCGCCGTCGGCATGAATATCAGTGTAAATGAGTGCGGGACGTACGGCGTTTACCCGGATGCCTTCTGCGGCGACTTCCTTTGACAGACCCACGGTAAACGTGTCAAGCGCTCCCTTGGTGGCAGCATAATCGATGTATTCGTTAGGGGAGCCGCTCTTGGCGGCGATGGAAGACACATTGACAATAACACCGCCCGGGCCACCATATTTAGTGGACATCCGCTTGACTGCCTCGCGGGCACAGCACATTGGACCGATGAGGTTCGCTTTAACGATGCGGTCCATACGTTCCACAGTCAGGTGTTCCAACCGCATCTGTTGTTCGAGAATGCCGGCATTGTTGACGAGTGCATATAAGGACCCCAGCTGCCGTTCTGTTTCGATAAATAGTCTTAGGATATCCGCCTCCTGGGTAACGTCTGCCTGGATGGCAATGGCCCGGCCGCCGTTACCGGTAATCTGTTCGACCACGGCTTCAGCCGCTGATCTGTTCCTGTTGTAATTTACACTGACGGCATATCCCTGGTAGGCAGCCAGCAGGGCAGTTGCCGCGCCGATGCCGCGGCTAGCGCCAGTGATCAGTATCGTTTTCATTACTGCAGTACGGTCTGAATAATATAATTCCAATAATACGAATCTTTTTTCGTTCCGGTGTGGATGGCCTGCAACTCATTTTTCAACCGGTACATCAGTGCGTCCGGACCAACGGATGGATAATACGTTTTCCCCATGATGTCAATTACCTCGATGGGCGATACCATCGCTGCCGTCCCAACCCCGAACGCCTCAATTGCTTTACCCGATAGAAAGGCCTTTTCTAATGCCTTATAGCTGATTTTTCGCTCTTCAACGGGTATACCCCCCGCGCGCGCCAGCGTAAGCAGGGAGTCACGTGTGACCCCATCGAGGATGCTGTCGGACAGCGGTGGTGTGATCAGTATACCGTCAATAACGAAAAAAATGTTCATGGTACCGGATTCTTCAATAAATTCATGGTGCGTGGCGTCTGTCCACAGCACCTGGTCAAAACCACCGGATTTTGCCTGCTGCGCCGGATAGAATGCGGCCCCGTAATTACCTCCGCACTTAGCTGCGCCGGTTCCGCCCGAGGCAGCGCGGGAAAACCGGGTCTCCACCTTCACTTTCAACTTACCAGTATAATAATCGGCCATTGGCATGCCAACGACTATAAACAGATATTCCTCAGATATTTTTACCCCTAAACGCGGCTCGGTAGCGATGACCAGCGGCCGCAGGTACAACGAGGTACCTGGTTTAGCAGGCACCCAGTCCTGGTCAAGTTCGACCAGCCGGTGCAGCGCATCAATAAACAGAGCCTCCGGAACGGCGGGCATGCCCATGCGGCCAAGCGATCTGTTAAGTCGGGCGTGGTGCCTGTGCGGCCTGAACAGGTGGATGTGGCCGGCTGCCGTGCGGTAGGCTTTTAACCCTTCAAATACGGTCTGGCCGTAATGCAGGCCCAGTGCAAGCGGACTAATGGTCAAATCGCCAAATGGCACGATCTGCGGATTTTGCCAGCCGCCATCGCGGAATGCTGCCATAAACATGTGGTCGGTTGGCGTGGCCCCGAAAACCAGGTGGTCAATATCCAGTTCGGTTATCCGGCTTTGCCGTGTTCGGGTAATGGGAATTGAAGTCATTGTATCCATAAGACGTGTTCATTTATCGGTGAATAAAACTTGTTGATCCATTGATCTGCATCACAAAAATGGATGAAAGTTTTTAACCTATACAGACACAATTTTGTTATTTTTGAGCATAACAGATTTTACGCCAGCACCCATGAAAAAAGACTTGCTATACCAGCGGATTGCTAAAAATATGGAACATCAGATCCAACATAATGTATTGAAGGTAGGGGATCAGTTACCCTCTATCCGTACGATGTGCCGTGAATACGGCGTAAGCATGAGTACCGTACTGCAGGCCTATTATGACCTGGTCGGGAAAGGGTTGATCGAGTCGCGGCCGCAATCGGGTTATTATGTTTCGTATTCCCATCGGAAATTTCCAACAGCACCCGAAACCAGTAATCCGGTCGGTACGCCCGGTGTTCAGGAAACAACCGCTTTAATCAGCAAAGTGTATGCTAACCTGGGATCGCATCATGACCTGTCGTTTTCGGTGGGCGTACCATCGCCGGCATTGCTGCCGGTAGCCAAAATCAACAAGGCGCTGGTGACCGCCATGCGCAGCCTTCCGGCGGGGGGTACGCTGTATGATGATATCCAGGGCAGCAGCCGGTTACGCAGGCAGATTGCACGGGCAGCTTTTTCGTGGGGAGGCAAGCTGGAGGAGCAGGACCTGGTTACCACGGCGGGATGCATGAATGCGCTGGCTTATTCGCTGATGGCGCTGACCGTGCACGGCGATACCATAGTGACAGAGAGCCCGGTATACCTGGGTGTACTGCAGCTTGCGCAAAGCCTGGGATTGCGCGTGCTTGAACTGCCCACCAATCCGATTACGGGGATTGAAATCGATGCACTGAAAAAGACATTGGAAACGGACAAGATTAAGCTCTGCCTGTTGACGAGCAATTTCAGCAACCCACTGGGCAGCTGCATGCCGGATGAGCACAAAAGAGAAGTGGTGCTGCTGATGGAAAAATACGGTATCCCCTTAATTGAAGACGATCTTTATGCCGACATTTATTTCGGTCATCACCGCCCGAAATCATGCAAAACGTATGATGAGAGCGGTATTGTGCTGTGGTGCGGATCGGTGTCAAAAACACTGGCACCCGGTTATCGGGTGGGTTGGGTGGCGCCCGGCAGGTTCAGGGATCAGGTGATGCGCACCAAACTTTACCATTCGGTTTCCTCGGCCACCCTGCCCCAGGAAGCCATTGCCAACTTTCTGGAAACTGGCCGGTATGAGAATCATTTACGGAAATTGAGAAGTACGCTCTATGCGAACCTGCTGCAGTACCTGCGCGCAATCAGCACCTACTTTCCCGAAGGAACAAAGGTAAGCCGGCCGGAGGGAGGCTTTTTACTGTGGGTAGAGCTGCCCAGGCAGGTACATGCCGTGCAGTTGTATGAATCGGCATTACGCTATAACATCAGTATTGCACCGGGCAGAATGTTTACATTGCAGCATCAATACCATAATTGCCTACGGTTAAGCTATGGTATATTATGGAACGATCAGGTGGAAGCAGGACTGCGTACGCTGGGAAAATTGGCCAAAAGGATGGTTTGATAAGTAAAAAAAACTAATTTTGATCACATCATCATTACATTATAACAATGAATATGGGAAAATTAGGGATGTTATTCACAGGAGCTTCATGTGTGGCCGGCCTGCTAGCCTGCCAATCACCGGACAAATCAGCAGTGGACACGTCTGCTGAATCGGAAATCAAGATCGATCAATTTGCCGATTTAGAAATATTGCGGTATGATGTGCCGGGTTGGGATGCCCTGCGCCTGGAACAGAAAAAGCTGGCCTACTACCTGTATCAGGCCGGCCTGTCGGGCCGCGATATCATTTATGACCAGCGGGGAAAACACAACCTGACCATCCGGAAAACGCTTGAAGCCATCTGGAATAATCCGGACACGGAAAAAAAGGGCGACGAATGGGAAAAATTCAGGACTTACAGCGGTCGTGTCTGGTTCAGTAACGGCAACCACCACCACTATTCGAATGACAAATTCGTGCCGGAATGCTCGTTTGATTATTTTGCGACACTGGTAAAAGCCTGCGACCCCGCAGCCCTTCCTTTGCAGGAGGGCGAAACGGTAGACGCATTTGTGAACCGGCTCCAGCCGGTCATATTTGACCCCAACGTAGACCCCAAAATGGTAAACCTCACGGCTGGTATAGACCATGTGGCACAATCGTCCAATAATTTTTACGAAGGGGTAACCCAACAGGAGGTGGAAGCGTTTTACGCTGGATTTCCGGATACCGGCCATGATCCCGAATGGGGCCTGAACAGCAAAGTCGTCAAGGAAGGCGGTCGCCTTACTGAACGGGTATGGCGGTCGGGGGGTATGTATGGGACGGCCATAGACCAGGTTATTTTCTGGCTGCAGAAGGCCATTCCGCTGGCGGAAAACGACCAGCAGAAAGCGGCACTCACGCTGCTGGCGGAGTATTACCGCACCGGCGACTTAAAAACGTGGGATGAATATAATAAGGCGTGGGTACAGGATACGACAGGCACCATCGACTTTGCCAATGGCTTCATTGAAGTGTATAACGATGCCATTGGTGTTAAGGGCAGCTACGAAGCGGTATTATCGCTGAAGGATTTCGAAAGTACCAAACGCATTCAGGCGATTGCCAATGAAGCCCAGTGGTTTGAAGATCATTCTCCGTTGCAGCCCGAACACAAGAAAAAGGAAGTGAAGGGCATCAGCGCGAAAGCAATTACGGTAATTGCCGAGGCAGGCGATGCGGCACCAAGTACGCCCATTGGCATTAACTTGCCCAATTCGGACTGGCTGCGAAAAGAATATGGTTCCAAATCCGTGTCCTTAAGTAATATTGTGCATGCGTATAACGAAAGCAGTGCGAACAGCGGATTTCTCGAGGAATTTGTGGGCGACCAGGCAAAACTGGAACGCATGAAGCAATACGGGACGCTGTCCAGCGACCTGCATACCGACATGCACGAATGTATCGGACATGCTTCAGGCCAGATCAACCCCGGCGTGGGTACGCCGGATAAGACACTGAAGAGCTATGCCTCCTGCCTGGAGGAAGCGCGTGCCGACCTGGTTGCGCTGTACTACATCCTGGATCCCAAGCTTGTTGAAATCGGTGTGATGCCGACCCTTGAAGTGGGCAAGGCCGAGTACGACAGCTACATGATGAATGGCCTGATGACACAGCTGTCGCGCCTGAAACTCGGTGATGATATCGAAGAGGCACACATGCGTAACCGGGCACTGAATGCGTACTGGGTGTATGAGAAGGGTAAAGCCGACAACGTGGTTTCGTTTGAAAAGAAGGACGGGAAAACGTATGTGCAGGTGAACGACTATGATAAACTGCGCGTGCTGTTTGGCGAGTTGCTGCGGGAGATCCAACGGATCAAATCGGAAGGTGATTATGAGGCGGGGAAAAACCTGGTGGAAACGTATGGTGTAAAGGTTAACCGGGAACTGCACGAGGAAGTACTTGGCCGTTACGCCAAGCTGAATCTGCGACCCTATAAGGGCTTTGTTCAGCCGCGGCTCGTAGCCGTGGAAGAAAACGGGGAAATCGTGGATGTACGGCTGGAATACGTTACTTCGTTCGTTGACCAGATGCTGGAATACGGTAAAAATTATTCGCTTTTGCCGGCAGTGAATTAGGCGCTGCATCCCTAAAGAAAACGCCGGTATATGATTTCCATATACCGGCGTTTTCTTTAGGGGCATACTGCACGCACGCCGTTATTTTTTGTTGCTTTTCGTCGCTTTTTGTTTTTCAGTGGCCAGGTTTTCGGCTATCCGCTCCGCGACCAGCCGGGTAATGAGTTCCCGTGGAAACGGTTCGTCCCAAGGGAATTGGATTCCTCCTTTGGTGAGCTTGTACGCAGCTAACTGATCGTTGAACGTTTCTTTCATGGCCTGACTGACCGGATAGAGCGCCCAGTGGTTTTTCCATGCGCCAAAATAAATCAGCACACCGTGGTAACGGTATGCCGGAATCTGGTAGCTGATGGATTCCTCAACCCCCGGGGCTGCATTTTTAATAATGGCCCTGACCTGCTCGAGTGTGGCCCGGTGGCCACTATCGGGAACGGAAGCGATATATTCCGCCACATTGCTGGCCTTGTTTGTCTGGATTTTTTCCATTGCATTTAAGAGTTAATGGGCACCATGCCTATACAAATATAAGCGGTATCGCCGCGTATCGAAATGGGGAAATATGTCAACATGGGAGGCGATTCACGACAAGGAGACGCTTATCGGGCGGCGTTTTCAGTTAAATTTCAGTTTAGAGGGGGACTTTTACCCCATATCCGGTCATATCAATAGCGTGGACTGGTGATCAAGACAGTAAATCTAAAATCAAAGGAATCAGCATGAAGTTAAACCGAAGAAATTTTCTGGGTACGGGTGGCCTGGCTTTGCTTGGGGCTTCCCTTTCAGGAGTTAGCTGCAGTGAACCGTCCGGCGCGTCGGCGGGCAATGCTGCCGGCACCTTTCAGCCGGAAGGCTGGAAAAAACTATTACAGGAGGCCAACAAGTATCCCAAACTGGATGCCCATAACCACATCTGGGAAGGGAGCAATGCAGACCAGATTAATGAAAGCTGCGAGCTGCTTGGGATTACCCGGGCGGCATGTTCCATTCCCGGCGGTAAAACGCCGGAAGCAATCCGGGCCAATAATGACGCCATTATCAAAGGCATGAAGGCCTACCCTCAGCGGATTATGGGCCAGTGCTATATTGATCCCCGTTTCAAAAAAGAAGCGCTTGAGGAAATTGACCGTTGCGTAGACCAGGGTATGGTGATGCTCGGCGAGCTGTATGACAGCGTCCGGATCAGCGACCCACTGTACTACCCGATTGTGGAGCGGTGCATCAAGCATCGGATTCCGATGATGCTGCATGGGGTAACCACACTGGGAAACTGGCGTCCGGGTTACCTGCCAACCAATCCGCCGAACTCCTCCCTGCCGGATGATTTTGTGGAAATCGGTAACCGGTATCCGGAGGCGATGATTATCTGCGGCCATATCGGCGGAGGTGGGAACTGGGAATACATGTGCAGGGTACTACAGCATGCGCCTTCTGTCTTTTTGGATACCAGTGGCAGCGTCAGTGATGAAGGCATGATCGACATGGCTGTACAGTACCTGGGGGTAGACCGGCTGCTCTTTGCCACGGATATGAATTACGAAACCGGGGTGGGGAAGATCATGTGGGCGAACCTAACCGAATCCGACCGTAAAAAAGTGTTTTTCGAAAACTTCAATAACTTATTAAGAAAGGCTGGTAACCATGTTAATTGATATAAGCGGCTATACGGGCCACTGGCCTTTCCGGAACCTCAGGGGAAATACGATTGCCGGTCTGCTTGCCCGGATGAACCGGTTTGGTGTGGATAAGACCATTGTTTCGAATCTCAATGGTATCTTTTATGTTGATTCCCAGATCGGCAATGAAGAGCTTCACAATGAACTTCAGTCGGATGCCATTTTTAAGGATCGCTTTATCCCTTTTGCGACAATGAATCCGGTGTTGCCTTGGTGGCAGGATTCCCTGAAAATATGCCACGAGGAATATGGCATGAAAGGTATCCGGATTTACCCCATTTACCACGATTATAAACTGACGGACAGCCGGTGCATTGCCATGATAGCGGCGGCGCGCGACCGCGGAATGCCCGTATCGATCGCATTGCGAATGACTGACCTGCGGGAGCGGTCGTGGCTGGATGTCGACAAGGCGTTGAGTTATAATGATATTGCTGAGGTGATCAGCCAGGTTCCGGATGCCCAGTTTATGGTGCTGGATGCACGGATTACCGACGATCAGGAGGCTACTACCGCCGATGCGCTGGCTGTTTTACAGCAGGCTGATGTCTTGTTTGATACTTCCAGGGGCAGCGGTGTTCCTGTAAAAGGACCCAACAGCGAAAGCCTCCGCTACCTGGTAAGCAGCTTCGGTGCGGAACGGATCGCCTTTGGAACGGAAACCCCGTTTGTGGATTATTGTTCGCCCTTTTTCAGACTGGGCGTATTTGAGGAACTCAACGAAACGGAAAAAGAATTGGTGTGGTCGGGTAATGCCCGCCGTATGCTTAAGATCTGACAGCAGCACGCACGGTTTAATTTGGTTTACAGCTAGTATCTTGATTTTTGAAAAATATAAGCCTCATAAATATGAAAAAACACATAGCACTTTACTTTTTTTCCAGCCTTTGCTGGCTGGGTGTACTGGGCCAGGAACGCATCGACCGGGTACCCTATGAATTGTTCAACGATTTTGAAACCGGAGAGCTTTTCGGGTGGGAAACGTATCCCTATGCGCAGGATATTGCCTTTGACGCGCTGTATGCGGCAGCAAAGTCGCCTACACACAATGATAGCAAATACGCACTCGCAAGGCCTTTTAAGGCACACGATACGAATGAACTATACCAGGGCTTTACGCGCCGGTTAAACATGTATACCACATCCGATACCCGGGTACGGGCGGCGGTTTATTTTCAGAGCGACCGTGATGCGGGATCCCTGGAGCTCTCGATCGGTACATTTGACGGCAAGCGGTACCGCTATAACATTGCCAATCCCAAGGCCAATACCTGGCTCGAGCTTGATATTCCCATTGCAGACTTTAAACTGGACAACGCGTCGCTCAAAGCAGGTGAACACATCCAGGTGATTACGTTAAAAGGCACTTATCCTGTGGTAAACTACCTTTTTACGTATACCATCCTAATGGATGATTTCAAGATCAACGGCATGCGTGATCGGCGGTTCGTTGCGGAAAATCCGGCCTCGACAAACCTTGAAATGTTTGATGAGACCATACTCGACAAACATTTTTTTTATGGGGAAAACATCGGACTTAGCGTATCCCCCGAAGGAAATGCCAGCCTGAAAGAAGTAACAGGTACCCTGCTCGACAGTCGCGGACAGGTAATAAAAGACCATATCCGGTTTACTAAAACGGGTGATCAGTGGACGAATAACGCGATCTATAAACTGCGTAACAACGATGCGCCGGGACAATGGGCAATCCGATTACGGGGGACCGATGCCCAGGGCGGGGAATTGACTGATGTCATGCACTTTCTTATGCCCGGAAACCGGGTTAACCAACATCCGCGCCTCTATTTTTCTGCCGAAGAGCTGGCCCAGAAACTGGCAAGCCAACAATCTCCTGTTGCTAAGAAAATTCTCGATCAGGCGCTGGCCCATAAAGATTTCATGAATGTTGATGTGGATGCCATACAGGAAGGGAAAGACTATACGGAAGAGAACCTGGTGGGTGGACCCCATGCCAAGAATTCGGTTGGATTTGATGCCTATGCCACCTGGAACGGACCAAACAGCAGGTTAGCAAGGGTTATTGAGGAGGGGAGCTTCTATTATGCATTTACGGGCGATAAAGCGGCAGGGGAGCAGGCGAAGAAAGCGCTGCTGAAACTTTGTTCTTTTTCTAAATGGAATGCGGATTGGATGCTGGTCAGAAAGTTCTGGACCTATTATCCGGTTGGCTATACCATTAAACCGGTCGCCTATGGATACGATATGCTTTATGATTTGCTTGACGAATCGGAACGGGCGCTGGTAAGGAAGGCAATTATGGATAAAGGCTTGAATCTGTTCTACAGGGACATGGTTGAAATGAACCGCATGCCTTCCAATCAAACCAATCACATTGCCGTGCTGGTTGCCGGTTTTGGGCTTGCTGCCACGGCTATATATGGCGATGACCCGGCTAACCCCTACCTGGAACCCATCCTCTCCGGTATTATCACGAAGACAAGAACGTTTATGGACCGGACGTATTACCAGGACGGTAGTTACGGGGAGCCCAAAACAGGGTATATGCATATGGCAAGCCGCGACCTGGCTGAACTGCTGCCTGCACTTGAGCGTAATTTCGGGGTGGATTTGACGACCACGACTAATTTTGAAAACTTCTATAAATATCCGATGCAGGCAAGTTTTTCCGACGGGCTGATGCAGGATTACGGAGATGGGGGCGGAACAAATGGTTCCCGCGTTGATCTGGGGGCGCAGGATCATGCCTGGTGGCTCGTTAACCGGACCAAAAACCCGTACATCTATAGTTACGTCAAACCATTTTGGGAAGCCGGTAAAGGAGGGTACCTGAGTTACCTTTGGTATCGCGATGATATTACGCCCATCGCCCGCGAGACGCTGCCAAGTTCTAAATTTTTCTCTGCACAGGGGATGGTCATGCGTTCCGGGTGGGACGACGGTTCAACGATTATCTCTACACGGGTAGGCCCGAACTCCAATCATTATCACTATGACCAGGGCAGTTTCCAGATCATGAAAAATGGCGAGCCGCTGTTAACAGACCCGGCATACGGGCCACTTGGGTATTACGCTAACCTCGAATACCTGAGTTATCACGTTCAGGCGATCGCGCATAACGTGATGCTCGTGGATCATGACCCAGAAAGCCAGGAGCCGGCACATTATGACAATGGGATCAAGGCGCTACGGGACTGGCCGCGTGCTCAACGGTTCTTCAATGGCAAATACGCCGATGGTATAACAAGCGACCTCAGTTCGGTATATAAGGGTAAACTGGAAAAATATAACCGTACACTGCTATACACGAAAACCGGACCCTTATTTCTTTTTGACGAAGTGAAGAGCAAATCACCCGAAGGACATGTATACAGCTGGATGTTCCACACGCCGCCCAACGACGGTGAACAGGCAACGGTTAACTACGAAGCAGGACATATGACGGTCGTCCGGCCGAAATCAAGGCTGACCATGGATGTGGTTTCGCCGGAGATTGTATCCGCTAAAAGCTACGATAAAGGTGTTGGAAAAGTATTTTATGAATCGTTCCTCGCGCTTGCCAGTAAACCCGCATTGCAGGAAGTTAATTTCCTGGCCGTCATGCTTCCGGAAGGTAAGCCGGAGAACGGCACTTTTGGCGAAAGCCCGGTAACTACGCCGTTGACTATTCCGGGCTGGGCTGCCGTGAAAATAGCACATGCCGCAGGGTCCGATATTGGTTTCTTTAAGACCGGGAACACGGAAACTGCAGGAGATTTTACCACTGATGCAGGAAAATTCACGGTGTCTTATGACAAGGTCGGTGCACTGCGCATGGTTTATTTTGAAGGTTCGTCGATCACCGGGAACGGTATTGGGTTGACTGCTGATCAACCGGTTATTGGTACGCTGGCCAAGCACGATGCCGCCTCTGAGCTCGAAATTAAATCGGAATCGGGTTGCAGTATACAGGTCCTGTTATCCGGTAAACCGGCAGCTGTGCAGCTGGACGGAAAAACGTTTAAGGATTGGCAGTACGACAGTGCAGCCAACCGATTAACGGCTAAGCTGCCCGCGGGTACCGTAACATTAAAAATAAACTAATAATTGGAGGCGGTTCATTCAGCGGTTCATCCGCGGATGAACCGCCTGCTTTATTTGTTATCCTTATGGATTTGAATCGCCTGCCACGTTTATTCTTCCCTGTATTGTTTATGCTGCTTTTTCAAAGGCCTGTGTCTGCTGTCCACCGTCAGGATGTTGTCTTTTCCCGGCAAAATTACCTTGCTGATAGCGTTGGCCATGCAAAGCAGTCGTGGAACGCTTCTGAATTGTTTTTCCAATCCCAGTCGCGGCAGCTGATGCTTACTGACGATGCGATCGAGTTAACGGGGGAAGTGCTGATCGAAGACGATGCGGCAGGGATCGGATCAATAAGGGGCGAAGCCTGGGATACGATCGGTGATGGAATAACGTTACGTAAACACCTGATCCTGCCCGATTCCCCAGTGCGAAATGCGATCATCAGTATGCTGCTATATCCGGTTGGCAATACACCGCTTTCCGGGGGAAAACTGGTATTTACTGTAAACGGCAATGAGCCGATTGTTTACGAATTCCACCATTTCTGGACTTCCGTACCGGTGCCGGTAGCCTATTTGAAAAAGGGCGAAAACCGGATTGAAGTTGCTGTGCAGGAAACCGGGGATCGATACCGCGTACCGGTTGCACTTTATGAAAAGTTCAAATATGGACCAGCAGCCAACGTCAGCTTTCCCTTCCGAAGTGCCCGGAGTGTAGACAGCGGCAATACCTGGAATAACCACGTGACAGCCGCAGGCAAGACGGGGGAATATCCCATCAGGCTTAAATTACAGTCTTATCAGGACAGGGCCCAGCTGTATACGCCGGTCATCAATCTGGCGGATAAACTGCTGGGGGAAGTGGTTTTTTCCCCGGCGACTATCCATGATGCCATTATCCGGATAGACACAGCCGAAACAAAAGGCAGTCGCTGGCTTACGCGGATCCGCAGTGGGGATACGCACCAGCCGGCGCTCGGTGGCTGGACGGATTGGGAAGAACTGGCAACGGAGAAATTGCCGGCCGAACACAAAAAACGTTTTATTCAACTGGAGTTTAGCTTTGAGGGGAACTCGGGAGCGGAAACACCGAAATTAAACGGACTCACTGTGGACAGCAGATGGACGGTGGGATTAGTAACAGATAACCTGACGGTGGTCCGTTCACACAACGGGGCTTTTACCCCAAGCGCTTTTGCATTCCGGCACGAAGATCCGGCAAATAACAAGTTACAGAAATTCCGTAAGACGTTTACCCTGGATAGCGTCGTCGAAGGAGCAAAAACAGAATGGAAAAAAATTATACGTTTAAGAGGGTGGGTTGCAGGTCAATGGGACTGGTTCCTTCCTGATCCGGAATCACCCGATCTGATCACGTGGGACGCCACGGAAATACTGGCCGGCACTGGAGGTAAGCGTGGGGGCAATTGCCTGCATTATGCTGTGGTATTTGCCCAGGCCTGTCAAAGTTTTGGAATTCCGGCGCGCATTGTTAACACCAATTTTTCAATATGGGGAGGCCATGAGGTGGTGGAAGTGTGGTCGAATGAATTTAATAAGTGGGTAATGATTGACCCTAATTTTGATACGTCATTTTACGATCGTAAGACGGGCATTCCCTTGAATGTCCTTGAACTGCATCGCATTTTTTTGTCGACCTATTACCCGGAAGGCGAATCAGTTAACCGGGACCAGTGGTCTGTTGACGATCGGAATTTGCGGACAGCCAATATCCATCCGGAACAACTGCCCATCGCTATTGAGGTGGGTGGGCATGCGTTTTCGGGAAAGATCGATGATGATTATGTGTGGTGGAAGGTAGCCCCTAACTCGCTTAATGCAGGTTATTCGGGTGGTTATGGGTTTTTTAATGCGGCTGAAGTACGCTGGTTGCCGCGCAGCAACTGGCTCAGCCAACCGTTGCCGATACCTATTACACACGGCAGGACACATTGGGGATGGGACGGCTATTATGCCTGGACGGACGAGCAGACTCCCCCGACGCCGGAGCATCGGATTTTTGTTAGGCGTGCTGCTGACATGTACGGTCCGTTGTTCCAGGTGAATTTCAGCGCGTCAGTGATCGCAAAGGATAAGCTTATCATCAACATGCTTACCGACACGCCCGGATTCAGTTACTTTGAAGTAACCGTAAATGGAAAGCAAATGCAGGTGTCCGAGCATACATACGAGTGGAAGCTGGTACCGGGCAGCAACAACCTTGAGATCTGTAGTGTGGACGTGCTTGGGAATAAAGGCCAGCCTTCCAGCATCACGTTGATCAGTAAATAGCTGCCAGGGAAACGCAATAACTGTCGCAAAAGAAATACAGGCCGTATGACATTGTTGAAAATAGGAGGTTCAGAATTGTACGTTGCATCAATAACCACATCTTAAAAAACGGTGGTTTAAGCATCATCCTTCTGTAGATGCGCTATTATTATGTAACGTGAAAATATTTAAATTAGCATTTTCTTTGTCCGTTTCTATTGATTTTACAAAATTTAATTTTAACAGAAGATTGGTTGAATTCTGGTTCCCGTAATGTGTAAAAGCAAGTATTTTTTTAAACTTTAAAGTCTGAAACACATAATCAATTACTGCTTGAGCCGCCTCTCTCATTATTCCCTGTCCTTGAAATTCAGGCATTAATTCATATCCGATTTCACAACTACTACTTTCGCTTGAAAAGTCAAACAGGCAAATTGTGCCTACAAGTGTCTTTGTCTCTGTCAACGTAACCGCCCAATAACGCGTGTTGCCTTTTGCAACATTGTCATTAACCTTGTTGATGAAATCTATTGCATCTTCGTCTGTCTTACAGATTGGTCTGTCAAGGAACTCGTTAATTTTTGGGTCTGCGCGCAAAGCAAAAATAGCTTGTCGGTCATCAATTGATAATCGTCTGAGCGTTAATCTTTCAGTTTTCAAAACTGGGAAAGTCGCTGATACCAGCATACTCCTTTTAGCCGTCATAACTGTTCTACTTTTACTTCTCCGATTTCAAAAGGGATCCTCTTGACGGACACCTCATTTTCGATCATGATTTCCACTGAAATATCATCTCTCTCGGCTTGAGAAATGCCCCTTTTTATTTTAGTTAATGCATATATGATACCCGTTTTCTTATCTCTAAGTGTCATGTTAGTATATCCGGGCATCGGATCATCATTGATGAAATAAACGATCTTCTGTTCATCCGTGTACCGGTATGCGTATATGATATCAAAGGAGCTGAAGTCAATTTTACGGTAAGGTTCGCTGTCTCTTGTTCTGTATGTAAAGTCCGGGAAGACGTTATTTATCACCGTCGAATCAACAATGCTGAAATAGAGGTCGGGGTTCTCCGCCAATATTGCCTTGTCTACGAGATTAACATTGCGGGCAATATCCCCGTTTTTCCCCAGGTTGAAGTATGAGCTGCTTTCTTCAGCGGGAGTAAAATATTTCATGATGCCCCTGATATGCAGATCCCGGACCTTCCTTTTGGGGAGATTATACCGTAATGTTTTACCTCTGCCATTATTGTAGTTATAATTCAACGGATAAGTACGGTTTACTTCCAGCACGTTTCCCCTGTTATCCGTAACTGTCATGGTATCTATGTTGATCAGCTCGAACTTACTGGTCTGTTTATCCATTGACAGGGCAATCTCTATAAAATCTTCCGTTTGGATAGCATGGGATATCGTGATCTCTCCCTGCCCGAAGCATTTGGTAGCTATCATAATAAGCATCAATAAAATATTCTCTTTCATGGATGTGTTTTCAATGTCATTGTTTACGCGTATACCTAGCCTTCGTATCTATCCTAGGTGCCTGACCGCAAATTTCGCGGGAGTTCCTGCGGACAGTCCTACAACCGGACCGTCTGAAACAAATGTAAAAACTCTTTTGAGAACAGGTGGGGCACCGGTTTTTTTTATTATCACTTTTACCAATATAGACCGTGCTACGGGTTAAGGGGTTACCGCTTTATCCATTTGGCAAAATCGCGGGTGCGTATGATTTTCCCGAGCCTCCGAGAACGAGGTGGGAGTTCGTTTCCTGCAAAAGAAAAACCCTCTCTAATTATCTTAGAGAGGGTTTTTAAACTGGCGGTCCGGACGGGACTCGAACCCGCGACCCCATGCGTGACAGGCATGTATTCTAACCAGCTGAACTACCGAACCTGCTTCCCTTTCGGGTCTGCAAATATAGCTTGTTTTATCTATTTGCAAACATTTTTTTGAAAATATTTAACCGGTAGCACCTTCCTTCATTTTCTCTGCATTCTCCGCAAATTGGAGGGCGTCGATAATCTCCTGGATATCACCATCCATAATGGCGGGGAGGTTATAAAGGGTCAGCCCGATGCGGTGTTCCGTGACGCGTCCCTGTGGGTAATTATAGGTGCGTACCTTGGCCGACCGGTCGCCGGTTGACACCATTGTTTTCCGTTTGGCAGCAATATCACCGTGTTTTTTCTGTACCTCGAGCTCGTAAAGTTTCGATCGCAGCATCTCCATCGCCAGCTCCCGGTTGGCTAGCTGGGAGCGTTCCACCTGGCATACGACCACAATACCCGTCGGTTTATGTGTAAGCTGCACCTTGGTTTCTACTTTATTTACGTTTTGTCCGCCGGCACCGCCCGAACGTGACGTCTGCATTTCGATATCCGCGGGGTTGATTTCCACATCTACCTCCTCTGCTTCGGGTAATACGGCAACTGAAGCTGCCGACGTATGTACACGGCCCTGGGTCTCGGTATCGGGTACACGCTGCACCCGGTGGACACCCGATTCGTATTTGAGCTGTCCATATACATCTTCGCCAATGACTTTCAGGATCACTTCCTTATAGCCGCCGGCTGTACCCTCAGTAACATCCAGCACTTCGTTACGCCAACCTTTTTGCTCAAAAAAGCGGGTATACATCCGATACAGGTCACCGGCAAACAACGCCGCTTCATCGCCCCCTGTACCGCCCCGGATTTCAATGATGGCATTTTTTGCATCTTCAGGATCCTTGGGAATCAGCATCAGACGGATTTCTTCTTCCTTTTCCGCTTTCTGCTCCAGCAGCAGGTCCAGATCTTCCTTCGCCATTTCACGCAACTCCTGATCTTTCTCATTGGCCAGAATGTCCTTGTTGGTGTCAATATTACTTACCATATTTTTATAGATATGGTATTGATCGACGATCTTTCCAAGCTCTTTGTATTCCTTGTTGAGTTTGGCAAACCGCTTCATGTCATTGATGGTTTCGGGGTTGCTTAATTCGCGTTCCACCTCATCCCACCGGTCTTTTATCGCTTTTAGCTTTTCTAACATATTATTTTTCGTAATTCGTTTCGGCGTTAAGCCAAACAGGCACAAAAATACGTTTTTTTATGGTTTTTCCGGACGTGGAAATAGTGACATTGACCCTAGTGCGCTGAAACGGCTTTCAACCCGATGATTGAGCCGATGAGCGTGGTGATAAAGACCAGCCGCCATAATGTAGCAGGTTCCTTGAAGAAAATGATGCCCATCAGTACGGTTCCAACAGCGCCAATACCGGTCCACACCGCATAGGCGGTACCCATGGGCAGCGACTGGGTGGCCTTGATCAAGAGCGCCATACTGGCGGTGAGACACACGGCAAAACTGCCATACCACCAGAGCGATTCCGTACCGGTTGTACTTTTTGCTTTTCCCAGGCTTGTGGTAAATCCAACTTCAAATAATCCGGCGATAATGAGAATAATCCAATTCATAGTTACTTGTTATCAATATATTGTATTGCATCATTGCCCTGCAAATATCCGCAATGCGGCCGGACTAATTTTTACAAATGGAAAAAAACTAACGGATATCTGCCCGGATGCGGCTGAGGGTAACCTGGTTAACGCCCAGGTAAGAAGCGATATGTCCCAACTGAACCCGGAGCAGGAGGTGGGGGTGATGAGTCATCAGTTCACTATAACGCGCTGTTGCCGTTTTGAATTGCCTCGACATGAGCCGCTCTTCGGTTTTGATCAGTTCTTGTTCGGCCAATTTTCTGCCCCAGTTGGCGAGGTGGATATCGGTGGCATATAAGTGCTGTAAATCGGCGGTCCTTAAGTGAACAAGTTCACAGGGTTCCAGCAGTTCGATATTTTCATATCCGGGTTGGTCGGTAATGTAACTCTTCAGTGAAATTAATGCTTCACCTTCAGCCCCAAAACATAATGTAACCTCGTTGGCATGATGGTGGTAATATACACGGGCAATACCTTTGACAACGAAATAGAGATCGCGCTCCAGTTTCCCTGCCCGGAACAGCAGGTGCCCCTTCGGGAACTTAACCAGGGTGGCAATGCCCCGGATTTTTTGCAGCGATTCAGCGGGAATATCCAATACATTGGTGAAGAGGGCATCAATATGCATATTAGCCAACCTAATATCAGGACTACTCATCCCACGTCTTTAATTCCAGCTTTTCACCATCGAATACCGCGTATGTATAGTAATTCATCCATTCGCCGAGGTTGAGGTACCTGCTGCCATTGGGTAGGGTAATATCCAATGGCAGGTGGCGATGCCCGAAGATGAAATAATCGTAGTGTTGTTTTTTAATTAATTCTTTGGCATACAATACCAGCCATTCACGGTCTTCACCCTGGAAGGTTTCCTTGCCTCCCGATGCGATGCGGCTGTGTGCCGACCAGCGTTGGGCAATCCCAATTCCGAGGTTGGGATGCAGCCGGGCAAAAAGCCATTGGCAAAAGCGGCTTCTGAATATTTTTTTGAGCACTTTGTATTTGCGGTCACCCGGACCGAGCCCGTCGCCGTGATGCAGGTAGAACGTCTTTTCGCCACGGGTGATAACCAGTTCGTTTTCAATGATGGTTGCACCCAGCTGATCTTTAAGATAGCCGAACATCCACATATCGTGATTGCCCTTGAATAGGGTGATTTTGATGCCCGCATCGGTCAGTTCGGCCAGTTTACCCAAAAAGCGGATAAAGCCCTTGGGAACGACCGTGGCATATTCGAACCAGAAATCAAATATGTCGCCTATCAGGTAGAGTTCGGCGGCATCGGATTTAATGCTGTCCAGCCACCGGACCAGCCGCTTTTCCCGGGTGTAGGCGGTATCGTTGAGCGGTACACCAAGGTGAAAATCGGAAGCAAAATAGATATTTTTGCGTGTGGCCATAGCGGCCAAAAATACAGAAAAGATTGGTTTTTATACCGATCTTGTTAGTTTTGTCTGATACTAATCCGTATTTAAATGAGCAAGCCAATTGGGGTTATCGTACTTGCCGCACTGGCAACAACCGCATGTCATCATCAAAATGGCATCGCACCGGCTTCGGATATTGCCTTATTGCCTTACCCGGAAACGCCTGAAGGGGGTGTGGTCGATACGTATTTCGGAAATAAGGTGCCTGATCCTTACCGATGGCTGGAAAATGATACGGCGCGCGACACAAAAGCCTGGGTAGACGCCCAGAATGAAGTAACTAATGGGTACCTCGAACAGATTCCGTTCAGAAAGGCTATATACGACCGGTTGGAGGAACTATGGAATTATGAAAAGTACACTGCACCGTTTAAGGAGGGTAGCTATACCTATTTTTATAAGAACGACGGCTTGCAGAACCAGCATGTGCTGTATCGCCGGCATGGAGAGGACGGTGAGGCAGAAGTTTTCCTCGATCCGAATAAATTTTCCGAAGACGGAACGACGTCTCTTGCCGGAATCGCATTCAGCAAAGACGGGAGTCTGGTGGCTTATCAGATTTCAGAAGGAGGCTCAGACTGGCGCAAGGTAATCGTCATCCGTGCCGAGGATAAATCCATTGTAGGGGATACATTGGTTGATGTGAAATTTAGCGGATTGGCCTGGCACGGCAATACCGGCTTTTACTACAGCAGTTATGACAAACCCCGGGAGGGCAGTACGCTGGCGGGTATTACCGACCAGCATAAACTGTATTTTCACCGGCTGGATACCCCCCAGGACGAAGATGTGCTGATCTTTGGCGGTTCGCACACGCCGCGGCGTTATATAGACGCTTACCTGACGGATGATGAACGGTTTTTGGTCATCTCCGCGGCTAATACCACTACAGGAAATGAGCTGTATATCCGGGACCTGTCGAAACCGGATAATGCTATTGTTCAAGTCGTCGATAATTTTGAAAAAAATCACGGCATTATCGACCATGCTGGTGATACACTATTTATTTACACCAATCTGGACGCTCCGAATGGGCGGATCGTTGCTGTGGATGCACGTAACCCGGCTGTCGAAAACTGGCGGGATTTCATTCCGGAAACAGCGAACGTATTGAGTCCCAGTACCGGCGGAGGCAAAATTTTTGCCAATTACCTTAAAGATGCTACTTCATTGGTGCATCAGTATAACCGAAAGGGAGAATTAGAACGGGTAATCGAGCTGCCGGATGTGGGTTCAGCCAGTGGGTTCAGCGCAAAACCCGGCGATAAGATGCTCTATTATTCTTTTACTTCCTATATCTATCCGCCAACGATTTTCAAATACGATATCGGAACCGGGAAATCGGAGCTGTACAACGCTTCGCGTGTGGATTTTGACCCTTCGCTGTATGAGTCCAGACAGGTGTTTTATCGCTCGAAAGACGGTACGGAAATACCGATGATTATTACGCATAAGAAAGGCCTCAAGCTGGATGGAAACAATCCGGCATTGCTGTACGGTTACGGTGGATTTAACATCAGCCTTACTCCCTCGTTCAGCATATCAACGATTATTCTGCTTGAGCAGGGCGGGGTATATGCTGTGGCCAACCTGCGGGGCGGTGGTGAATACGGCGAGCAATGGCACCTATCGGGAACAAAACGCCAAAAACAAAATGTGTTTGATGATTTCATTGCCGCAGCGGAGTACTTGATTCGCGAACAATATACCACCCCCGGGAAACTGGGAATTGCCGGTGGCTCCAATGGTGGCCTGCTGGTAGGGGCGGCAATGACACAACGGCCGGAATTGTTCCGTGTGGCGCTTCCGGCAGTAGGGGTGTTGGATATGCTTCGTTATCACAAATTTACCGCGGGGGCGGGCTGGGCTTATGATTACGGTACCGCGGACGATGATGAAGCGATGTTTGCTTACCTTTATACTTATTCTCCCTACCATGCGCTGAAATCCGGTACGGTGTACCCGGCTACGTTGGTAATGACGGCCGACCACGATGACCGGGTAGTACCCGCGCATTCGTTTAAATTTGCCGCACGTTTACAGCAATACCATAGGGGAGAGGCGCCGGTGCTCATCCGTATTGAAACGAAAGCGGGGCATGGCGCAGGTAAGCCCACTGCAATGATTATTGCGGAGCAAGCGGACAAATGGGCTTTCCTGTTCCAAAATACGGGGGTCACTTACAACCCGAAATAAGTCGGGATGAAGCGCCATGTCAGCATGCTATGCCGGGGTTTCCGCCTTTTTCGGGAACATCAAAGAGGCAATTACACTGATGGCTAGGATACCTACAATCACGATGAGCGAATGTGCGGTCGTAAATCCCCATTCACTGAGCCAATGGTGCAGCAACATTTTGGCGCCGATAAAGACCAGTAAAAAGGATAATCCCGTTTTCAGGTAATGGAATTTGTGGATAATGTTGACCAGCAAGAAAAACATAGACCGCAGACCAAGAATGGCAAAAATATTGGAAAAGAAAACAATGTACGGATCTTTGGTAACGGCAAATATGGCTGGAATGGAATCAACCGCGAAAATAAGGTCTGTAAATTCAATGACTAACAGGACCAGAAAAAGCGGTGTAATGTATTTTTTTCCATTTTCCCGATGAAAGAAATGCCCATTGACAAAATCGGGGTATACTGAGAAATATTTAGAAGCAAACTTAACTACTTTGTGATTCTTCGGGTCTATCTCATCATCTGTGTTGCGGTTGATGAACATTACGACGCCGGTATATACCAGGAAGAAACCAAAAAGATACAGTATCCAGCCAAACTGGCTGATCAGTGCCGCCCCGAGAAAGATAAATATAAAACGGAGTAAAATAGCGCCGATGATGCCCCATACCAATACCTTGTGATAGTACTCCGGCCGTACACCGAAGGAGCCAAACACCAGTACCATAACGAAGATATTGTCAACGGAAAGCGCATATTCTACCACATAGCCTGTGATGTATTCCAGTGCTAAGTTGTTTTTATAAGCGGTTAGGCTTGCTGCAAAATCATCCGGGATCAGCCTGATGTTGTGCAGGTGTTTTTTCGTGATTTCTGCAAGCTGTGCAAAATTTTCAATATTGTGCAATTCGTCACCCCAGATGCGTAGCAATACATAAAAGCCAAGGGCAAAGCTGACCCACACCGCGCTCATGATCGCTGCCTGTTTAAGACTTACTGCCTGATTGCTTTTGCTGAACAGGCCGAGATCGATGGCCAGCATCAGGACAATAAAAATGATAAATCCTCCAAAAAATATAAGTTCGTGGCTCATGCTATTTATTACGTTCTGTAGTATATTTTACAAGTTGTTCCAACCCATTCCGATAGGCGCTTTCCGGAAAGTCGGCAAGGATATCAAATGCTTCCTGCTGGTAGGCCTGCATTTTGGTGGTCGCATATTCCATACCACCGCTGGTTTTAACGAACTCGATCACTTCTTTTACTTTTTGGTCGTTTTCATTATGGTTCTTCACCAGATTAATGATGTGCCTTTTTTGTGATCGGCCGGTCTGTTGCAATGCGTAAATGAGCGGCAGTGTAATTTTCTTTTCCTTGATGTCGTTACCGAGGGGCTTACCCACATCGTCGACACCGAAGTCAAACAGATCGTCCTTAATTTGAAAGGCAATGCCTACTTTTTCACCGAAATTACGCATCTGCTCCACAATGTGGCGGTCTGCACCGGCCGAGGCCGCCCCACACGCACAGCAGGAAGCGATGAGCGAGGCTGTTTTTTGCCTGATGACCTCAAAATAAATGGATTCCTCAATATCAAGTCGACGCGCCTTTTCAATCTGGAGCAGTTCACCTTCACTCATCTGTTCCACTGCTTCGGTGACAATCTTCAACAGGCCGAAATCATCGTTGCGGATGGAAAGCGATAATCCCTTGGCCAGCAGAAAATCTCCGACCAATACTGCAATTTTATTTTTCCAAAGGGCATTAACAGAAAAGAATCCCCGTCGTACATTTGCGTTGTCTACCACATCGTCATGCACCAGGGTGGCGGTATGCAACAATTCAACCAGTGCTGCTCCCCGATAGGTCGCTTCGCTAATGCCGCCGCATAACCCTGCCGAGAAAAAGACAAACATCGGCCGCATTTGTTTGCCCTTTCGTTTTACGATGTAATGGGTGATGCGATCAAGCAGCGGAACAGAGCTCCGCATCGATTCCTTGAATTTATCCTCGAAAATTTCAAGTTCCTTAGCAATCGGTTTCTGTATTTCGCTTAGTTTGATCATGTAAAAGTCCGGCAAACACGAATATTGTCTGATGGTGTAAAAACGGCCGTAAGATACTAAGATATTTTTACTTGTTTGAATCGTTTTCGGCAGCGGCCGCTTCCAGCTCACTGTACCATTCGGCACCGTATTTACGGGTAAGGGGCTCTTTCAGGAACGCATATACCGGTACATGCAGCTCCCTACCCAGCGAACAAGCCGAATGGCAGATGTGCCAGCGGTCGTAGTGCAATACTTCAAACTCGGGGTAAACGGTGGTTCGTATCGGGTATAAGTGGCAGGAAATGGGTTTTTTCCAGGTGATCGCACCACTTTCATATGCCTTTTCAATAGCACACTTGGTGATGCCGTTTTCCCAGGTAACGTAAGCACATTCCTTATTCCCACCCACGCATGGCGTTGTAAGGTCGCCATCCATGTCGGTAACATGTGTGCCGTATTCTTCCACAGCGGCTATGCCTTTTTCCGTCATATAAGGCTTTACATGCGGGTATATTTCCTTAAGAACGGCCAGTTCAGTCTGATGCAGCGGGGCACCCGCATCACCTTCAATACAGCACGCACCACGGCATTTATGCAGGTTGCAGACAAATTCTTCTTTAATTAGGTCTTCACTTACCAATACCGCTCCTACCTCGATCATCATGGTTGATTGTTTTTTTATTGTTTTTCGCCAAGCGGATACTTCAGTCCGCTGGCATCGGTCAGCTCCAGCGTTACCGATCCGACCAGGATCTCGACCTGGGCTTTTACCGGAATCCGGTTGCCGTCGTTGGTTACCCACAGGTATAACCTACTGTCCTTTTTAAATATACGGCCGGGTTTGATCTCCGGACTGAATTTAAGACATTCCAGTGTGCCCAGGGCCGTTTTTATGGTTTCAATTCCGATATATTCGATGCCCAGCGTGGCGATCTCGTCGTTCAGGAAATAGGTGAGCTTAAAGGAATCACCCACCTTAACCTTGGATAAATCCAGGTTCCGCGCAAAGTAATAGGCAGAAAGTAAATCAAAGGTCTGGTCGGAATTGCTTTGGAAGGTTCCCTTGTTGCCGACAACCGTGCGGCGCCGATGGTCAAACCGTACAATATCCGTCCGCCTGTAATTTCCTTCGCGTATATTTTCCGTATAATAATGGGGTAAATACGTCCGTGAGTCAATGTATGAGTCATAACGATTATCAACCGTATAGAACACACTGAATGCCGAAGAGGTACGCCCCCTCGCGGAAAGATGAAACGAATGGGGACTGCTGAATTTAATACTGGAGTCTTCTACCTTGAGCACGCCCACAGCAGCCGATATAATGCCATATCGCAAACGGTAGGTCAATTCTTCTCCTGCCTGGAACGCTGATTCTTTACGGAAGGGAAGCTGGCCGTGGGCCAGCAGGGTCACACCGATGAAGCAGAATATAAAGGCAGTTGTTTTTTTCATCAACAGAACAATATGCAAATAAAATGCCGTTTTAGCTTTTGCGTTTAAACACCGGCACAGTTGAACACGGTTCGCCATACATGATGCTTTTGGCCACTTTGGTTAATTTTGCCGTGAATTTAATAAATGCAGACTCCGGAATCGGAATATCCCCGCAGCCTTTAACTACTACGCGCTGGTCGCGGTAACGCTCCATGTCTACTCCGTCCAGTGCCCGTTCGTATAACAGTGTTTCCAGTGTGTCCGCATCACCAAAGGCGACATCCTGGGCATAGGGTTCCAGGCTGTTGGCCAGCAACATGTAAGCCCAGGTAGGTATGATTGCATCAGCGGAACAAGTGATGCCTACGTATTTTCCTTTATATTGCTGCCAGTCGTGAGATTTGACAAACTCCCTGAAATCTTTTTCCCTGAGGATAAGACCATGGAATAGATTATCTTTAATGTCATAGATTACCCGTTCGCCCCGGGGTCCGAAGTCAGCAAGGTCCACGGTAATCAATCCGCTTTGTGCCACTTTATTGACAATGTGCTCCTGTATTTCCATAGTAAATAAAAAATCCGGACAGTATAACCACTGCCCGGATACAAAATTACGTAAAATAACGGGTTAAAAGAACCTCGCCCGATTGTCTACAATATCTGCCTTATCCTGCAGTGCGCGGAACGTCAATGCTCCCGCCCGTTGGGTAGTGGCTTGCATCAGTTGTTTTTTCAAGGCTGTCAAATCCTCGGGTACGGCTGGATTTACAAAACCCGATACCTCCACAACGTACACGCCCTGTGCGCCCCGTATCGGATTGGAAGGCTGTTTAGGCTGCAGCCCAAAAACAGTGCCCACTACGGTATTTTCCCGGGCTACTCCCGGTATTACCGGATTAGCCAATACAATATTTTCAGCGGCCACCGGTGTTTTTCCCAGTTTTCCTGCGATCTGGGCCAGGCTGGCTGCGCCCTGTGATGCCTCAGTTGCCTGAGCAATTAGCTGCTTAGCTTTTACCCTGTTTCGGACTACCGCTTCTATATCTTTTTTCACGGCTTCCAAAGGAAGCTGGCCCTTTTCCTGAATATCGGTCACACGGGCGACAATATATTTATTTGTCGCTTCGTACACCTGGTTAGTAACATCCCCCTGATCGGCTTCAAAAGCCCATCGGATAAGCTCCCGGGGCACATCCGTACCCATCAGCATGGTTTCCATTGCCGTAATATTTTCTGCTTTTGAGGGATTAAGTTGCTGCTCCGAAGCTACCTCACTGAAGTTATTACCGTTGATCGCACCAAAAAACTGCGTTGCCTTATTGTATGCGGCATCCATGGTTTCTCTACCACTGGTTACCTGTTTATCCACAATGGCGGCCTTGACCACGCGTGATGAACCGATCTGGTTTATAATTTTGATGATGTGGATGCCGAACTGGCTATTGACGACGAGTACATCGCCTGTTTTGCCATTGAATACGGCGTTTTCAAATACGGGTACCATCATGCCCGGTGCAAAAGTACCCAGTTCGCCGCCATTGATTTTACTGCCCTCATCCACACTGAACTGGATAGCCAGCGAGGCAAAGTTTTCACCCTGGAGTACCAGGCTCCGGATGGAATCCGCTTTTGCCTGTGCGCGCTCAAGTCCGCCCTCAGCAGCTGGATTAAGCAGGATATGGCTGGCTTTTACAGAATCCGGCCACACCTTCGCGTCCACTACTTTTGCAATCTCGAAAGTTCCATTCGAAACGATCGGACCGACCGTTGATCCGGGTGATGCGCTGAAAATGAGCGAGTCCAACGCGGAACCCATTTCACCCCGTTTGCGGTAGGCAAATGGATATTTGGTGTCCGAATTCACCGCAGCAAACAGGGAATCGGTAGTCGATTCCGCCAGCTGGGCTTTTAATTCTGTTATCGTTTCCCGTACCCGGGCTGTATCCTGGGCAGTAGGGCTGGCATCAAATACTACATATTCCAAACTGCGGGTTTCTTCCGCATTCTTAAACACCCCTTTATTCTCGTCGTAGTATGCCTTGTAATCTTGCTCCGTAACAGTTACTGAACTGTCTGGTATAGCACTGTAGTCGAGTAAAATATAGTCGAAGTTCGCTAGTTTGTTGCGCTGGTTATAATCCTCCGTTGCTTCAAGTGAAGTGACATAAATACTGTTGTTAACCAAATCGGTGTATTTGGCAGCCAGTCGGGTATCAATTACATTCTGCAGGAGGGCTTCCCACTGTCCGTGCGCTTCATGGGCTGCAGGAAGGCTGCCAACCTGGGCAATGAATCCGTTGAGCTGGTTGCGGTCGAACTGTCCCGTTTGCGGGTTCATAAATGCCTGCTGTATCTGCATGGAAGGGTTTTCTCCCTGGACCAGGTCGTTCAATTCGGGCTGGCCGACGGTTAGGCCGACCTGTTCAATTTCTTTTTCAAGCAACGCCCGGTTGAGGTATTGGCTCCAGACTTGCTGGACCGCCCACGACCGCATCTGCGGATTCAGTGTACCGCCACCCATTTGCTGGCGGAACATTTCGGACGTCTGGTCTACCTGTGCGTTAAATTCATTGATATCAATTGAATTCCCGTTAATGCTCCCCACCTGATTTTGATGCCTGGCCCAAAAAGGCGTACCGTAATTAATTACGTCTCCCAGTAAAAACGCAAAAATCGCGAAACCGATAAAAGCAACGATAACCACCCCCGCCCGGTTACGCAAATAGTTCATTAATCCCATAGTTGTATATAAACTGTTTTGTTTTTTCTAATTATTCCGTTGTAAGACCGGGTTTAGCCAGTTACTGAAAATGAGGCGCAAGATACGATTTTTATGAAAAAAATAGGATCAAAAAGCAAAATTGAGCAAAACGTTCAAAAACCGGTATTATGTAATTATTTTTTATAGCGCATCATAAAATCCCATACGGTTTCAAAGGAATTGTAATCCATGTTCTGTCCGGGTACAAGGGGCTTTCCCGGTTCGCGAAGGGTGGGATGCCGGTGCGCTCCCCCTATGATTTTGTAAAGCACGACATCGTACCTGCCTGGGTAATGCTGTATTTCAACGGTCGATTCATCATCGGGGGTTATATCAGGTAAGACACGCACCTTAGCATTGGTTTTGGTCGCGTTTCTTGCCACCCAGTACGCTACGTTCTGATCACCGGATAGCAATCGGGGGGTATTGATCACGTCGACAGGTCCACCATCCCATCGGATAACACTGTCAGCAGTTCCGCTTGTGATAATGATAGGAATCGGCTCGGCATCGACCGATGTAGCAGCTACCTGCGGACTGATGGCAGATATGAAGGGTGCGATGGCGGCTATTTTCCCGGGGATGTCCACGCTTAACCGGTAAGTCATCATCCCGCCATTTGAACTTCCGGACACATAGACCCGGCGGGGGTCACCCTTAAAATCGCTGATGAATAGGTCGATTAAATGATTGATATAAGCCACATCATCGATGGTATCTGTTGCCGGGAAGCTACCGCCCAGTCTGTCATTCCAGTGCTTGGATGTCGCTTCCGGATAAACCACGATCGCACCATCCCGATCGGCACGCTGATGGAATTGCGGCCCCAGTACATCTACGCCGATCTGGGCACTGGCGCCATACCCGTGAATGAAGAATACAATCGGTAATCTGGCTTTTGCATCATATGCTGAAGGAATGTAATACATGTATTTACGGTCGATCCCGTCAAACCTGACCGTCGCGGTGTGTACCCCCTGATCTTTTGCGTGCTGGGCAACAGCGAGCAAGCCCGGGGCCATTGCACACAGTAATAGGAAAAATGATCGTTGAAATATTGCAATGTTTTTAGTTAAACCGTTGATCATATTAGCTGTTTTTTTGGTCTTGTTCAGGGCAGAGCCCATCCATTTTGAAAAAATAGCCGGTGAACGCCGTTAGCGAAAAGACGGTCCCTGGTTGCCGTCGAAAATATACAATCCGGTTGAATTTTGAACCACAATATTTTCAAAATTTCCATCCGAGCGAAAGGAAGATCCCATAAAATCACCCTTGCCATCCTTAAAATGCGCGGTGATCGGCACATGATTATAAAACGTATTGTCTTTTTGGCTGTGAATGAGTTCTTCGGTTTTGATGACGGAACCGTCCGCGCGGGTAATGACCACATTTCCCCGGAATTCGATTAACTCCTCGGCCTCTTTCTGAATCGCATAATCGGCGGTAATGCGCTGGGTTTCTTTGCTGTGTTCATCATAAAAGATGATGGTAACCCCCTTTTGAAATTCATAATACGGATCTTCCACATTGTAGTGCCGCATTTCAGGTGCGCTCATTTTTGCCTGTACAACGGCTGAGTCACTGAAAACTACAGTGACGCCCCTGGAAATATCCACCGGTTCTTCTGCCTGTATGGCTGCAATGCGGTCGACTTCCTTTAAATCCGTTTCACAGGAAGCCAATAAGCTGATTGCTGCCAGAAACAAAAGGACAAAACCCCGCTTTGGGGCGGGGAATGTATAGTCAGTTAATGTCGTCTTGGTAAACATGGCATGGTCGGCATGATTAATCATACGATCTCCGGACGAACCAGCGGTCATTGAGTGTAAACCCTAAGTTAAAATTAATATAGCGTTCACGGACCAAATTGTTTGAAAGCGTACCCATCTGGCCAAATTCGCTGGAGAAGTTGATCTTGTAGAACGTTCCGCCGAAAAGCGAAGCCAATGGAAAGCCAAATCCCACGGTAATGGCCATCTGCTTGATGTCCTGATCCTGCAAATTGAGGTATAATTTGTTGGCCTTGAAGCCGAGGCGGTAGTCAATCAGGTTGAGGTAATTGATTGAAGACGCGTCGGGTGTGAATTGTCCACCGACAGCAAATCCATAACTGTCCGTAAACCCGGGATCGGTTGCCCCTTCCCGGTAATCACTCCACTTGGCGTAATTAAAATCTCCTCCCACCATCCATTTGTTGGTTTTGGTCAGCGTAAACCCGATGCTGTGTTTCATCGGCATTTTAATCGAATATCGTTGGCCTTCAAAGGTAGAAATCGTATCTAACGGCAGGTTTTCCTCGTCTTCGGCCACGCTGGTCGCGGTACCTGTCACTACTTGCGAGGCTTTCGCCCGGAGGGATGTGCCCGCTGTTCCCGAATAACCAATGGTCAGGCTTAATTCGTTCTTCAGCGGCTGAAAGTATTGTATGCCGTAGTCATAGCTGAATCCTTTGACATAACGGCTGTTATCTGTCCGGATATTGAGTGCACCCACATCATTTGGGAACTCGATGGAATTAATGTTGTTGAGCGTACCGAAAATATAGCCTGCATTCACGCCAATACTGAAATTTTTATTAAGCTGGATGCCATATCCGAGGTACGCCTTGGTTGTGCCACCCGTACCCGCGTATACCGTATTGATATTCGTTGTGTCAACTGTACCGGGAATAGAGTAACTGGAGCCTACGTCTGAAAAAGGCAGGATACCGAAACTGATTCCACCCGGCCGCCCAAGCGGGATGCCGAAATTAATGTGGCTTAATGCAAAATTATACGCGTTTTCGGAATGCTGATTTTTGCTTAACTGGTTGATGTTGCCAAATACGCCCACGTCAATGGTGGTAAGCAGCAGCGCAGAGTAGGATGCCGGATTGATGACGTTGATATTGCCATAGCCCTGCAGGTAACGCACGCCGGTAGAGATACCACCCATTGCCCGGCTTTGCGGCAGGTTATCGCCACGCAATTCGCCGATGCCAAAGCGTGAGTATGGAGAGCTGGTGGTCGACCGCTGTGCATAACCCAGCGTAGCCGCCAGCATAAAAAATGCAACAAAAAAAGTAACTTTTGAAACGATACGCATGTAATTTGAGGGAGCTTTGTGCATGTAATGAGTGAACTGATTACGATAATGCGGTATGGAGTATGGATTCAAAAATGCCTATGCCATCCTGATTGCCCAGGATGTTTTCCGAGGCGCGCTCGGGATGCGGCATCAAACCGAATACGTTTCTTGATTTATTGCACACACCGGCGATATTTTCCAGTGAGCCATTGGGGTTTGCGTCAGCCACGATGTTACCGGCGGCATCACAATACCGGAATAATACCTGATCGTTGTCGTTTAGCGCGTTTAATGTCGCTTCATCCGCAAAATAATTGCCCTCGCCGTGTGCGATCGGAATTTTATAGGCCCTGTCCAATTCCAGTTGGGAAGTGATTATTGAATCGCTGGTTTGGGCTTTCAGGTAGATATTGTCACAGATGAATTTCCGCTGCTGGTTGTGCAGCAATGCACCCGGCACCAATCCGGCTTCCGTCAGAATCTGAAAACCGTTGCAGATTCCCATAAGGTATCCTCCTTTTTTGGCATACGCAATGATTTCCTGCATAATCGGAGAAAAACGGGCAATGGCGCCCGAGCGCAGGTAATCGCCATAAGAAAAACCACCGGGCAATACGATAAATTCCGCCCCTTGCAGGTCATGGTCTTTATGCCATAAACGAACCACCTCCTGTTCCATAACGTTGCCCAAGACGTGGATAATGTCTTCATCACAATTGGAACCCGGAAATATAACGACACCGAACTTCATGTAAATATGCTAAATTGATGATAATCGATTAACTAAATAAACCACGGGGGTATCCTGTTGCAGCATGGCCTGTAATAAAGGTGGCCTCCCACCCGTAAAATGTATGCAAAGCTATCTAATTTTTAGCTCCCGCCACACATTCTTTTTGTTAAAAAAGGTTAAAAAGCTGTATAATAAATAATTAGAAGAACTGGAAGTAGATGCTGGTCAGCAGTAAAAGGGCAAAGACACTTTCGTAGAACCACCGTTTGGTTGCGTAGTTAAAGTAATAAGCCATGTAAATGGCAATCGGGGGTACACACAGGAGAAAATGGTTGACCGCTAATTCCGCATTCAGGTAGAAGGAGGGCACCGTCAGCAGCAGCATACAGAACAGCAGCTGAAAAGATTTCCGGATGTGTACGACGCTTTTGAAAAAGTTCTGCCTTAACGTAAAAAGGAAGAGCACCAGGATGAGTATTACGGGGACCAATACCAGGTAATCATACATTTCAATATGGACAGATGTTGGAAAGGGATGTGTTAACGGCAGCCAGATCCGGTAGAATGTGTCCAGCTGGTCAAGCCAGAAATACAGTACACCCAACAGAAAGTAAATGGTGATAAAGCCGATAAAAGCAGCCAGCCATTCCCGCCAGTCGAATGGACGGAAGATGATCAGCGCACCCCAAAGCAGCAGCAGCATCACAATAAATGGGAAATACACCAGGCTTCCCAAGGCTACAATCATGCCCAGATCAAACATCAGGGGCTTGATTTCTGTCCGTCTGTACAGGCTAAGTAATTTACTCAGCATCCAAATAGACAGAAAATTGCAAATCAAGATAGGTGACAATACTAGAAATGGCAAAATCAGACTGGCCAGGGCAAGGTACATCAACGCGGCCAGAAAACTTGGCCGGCCAACCAGGTTTGCGGTATTGACAACCTGGTTGATCAGCAATGCCTGGACAATGGTCAGCGCCAGTGTGATCACGGCATTGAGTTCGGGAGAAACTGCTCCCTGATATAACTTGCCGGTGAAATTGCTGATTGCGGGTTCAAAAAATACGGGGGTCAGGCCTTCCGGAAGGTGGGTAAAGACACCCAGGCACAGCAATACCCCCACAACGGATAACAACAGGATATTGAGCGGTGTGTATTTCCGGAATTGATCGATCATTTTGTATGCACGTCTTTGTGCTACAATATTAAGATAATTTAGCCAATCGGCCATTGCTAATTTCAAGCATGCCGTATCGGCTGGCGGGGTATCCGGCCTCACCGACGAGGCTATAGCGCCACCATAGGCTCTGATTTCAACACTTCCAGCAAGCGTTTGATATCCAGTTTTTCACTGAGATCATCGTGCTCTGCCCCGTCAGGCTCCGGGTCTGCCGTCGCATAATCTTCCGCCTGGTAACGGTAGATCTGCCACTTCCCGCGATGGCATTCCAGGGCGGTCAGGTTTTCCACCCAGTCGCCCGAATTAAGGTAGGTTACCGTTCCAAGCGCCGTTTCTATCTGCTTGATCTCGGGGTGATGAATATGCCCGCATACTACATATTGATACCCCTTTTCAATGGCAAGGGAAGCGGCCGTCACTTCAAAATCATTGATGAACTTTATCGCATTTTTAATGCTGTTCTTGATCTTTTTTGAGAGGCTCATTTTATCCCGGCCCAATTTTTCCAGCATCCAGTTAACCAGGCTGTTCAGCAGGATCAGGCTATCATAACCGACAGCTCCCAGCCGCGCAAGCCATTTGGAATGTTGCATTGTCACATCGAAAATATCGCCATGGAATACCCAGGCTCTTTTTTTCCCGATGCGTAGGGTGAGTTTATTTGTTAAGGTAAGTGACCCAAGGCGGAAATCAGCGAATTTGCGCAACAGCTCATCGTGATTTCCTGTTAAATAGGTAACGGGTACGCCCTCTGCCACAAATTTGAGGATCTTCCGGACAACCTTCATGTGGGATTCCGGCCAATACCGTTTGCTGAACTGCCAGATATCGATAATGTCGCCATTCAGGATAAGCTGCTTGGGTTTTACGCTTTTAAGATAACGTAAAAGTTCTTTTGCATGGCAGCCATATGTGCCAAGGTGTACATCTGAGATAATAATCAGGTCTACATCCCGTTTTTGCATAAGCAGCAGGTTGTGTGTGGTGATAATTGTTTGCAGTTCATAACCATTGCAATGCAAATAGAAGGAAAGGAAATGACCTTAATGTAATGCCTGTATTAAATTTCTGCGATTAACATCAGCCGCCGCCGGTACTGCCTTCCTTCCAAATGCGTATTTGGTATGGATGTAAATAACCACTCACGGCTTCCTGAAAACTACATTATGTTTATATTCGCAGTTGTATGACCAAGACTGAAAACATAGCACCGGCGTTAGCCGACCTGAGCCGCTCGTTAACCGGCAGGCTCTATTATAGTGACAGTGCCGAGCATGCCACCATCATACGCGCTTATTCAACCGATGCGTCGGTGTATCAGGAGCGTCCCCTTGCCGTGGCAATCCCAAAAGATGAAAATGACCTGAAACAGCTGATTGCCTTTGCATCGGGGAATGGTGTTACACTCATTCCGCGTACGGCAGGCACTTCATTGGCCGGACAGGTGGTCGGTCGGGGCATTATTGTTGATGTATCCCGGCATTTTGACCAGGTGCTGGAAGTGAATACCGAGGAACGCTGGGTACGCGTGCAGCCGGGTGTCATCCGCGACGACCTGAACGCATACCTGAAGCCTTATGGGCTGATGTTCGGTCCGGAAACGTCCACAGCCAGCCGGGCCATGATCGGTGGAATGGTAGGCAATAACTCCAGTGGACTGCACTCCATTGTATGGGGCGATACGCGTAGCCACCTGTTATCGGCTACGGTATTGCTTGATGACGGGACGCAGGTGGTCTTTGAACCGTTGGACGATGCTGTACTTTTCCAGAAATTGAAACAACCCAACCGGGAGGGCGCGATCTACCGGGAGATGAATGCCCTGCTGACTGACGAATCCAACCGGCGCGTCATTGCGGATAATTATCCTAAACGTTCAATTACGCGGCGTAATACCGGGTATGCGCTGGATCTGCTGGCGGACAGTGAACAGCCCTTTAATCTATGCCGGTTGCTGGCCGGTTCGGAGGGAACCCTCGGTATCCATACAGAACTTAAGCTGAATTTGCTGCCGCTTCCGCCACAGGAAATCGGTCTGCTATGCATCCATTGCCATTCATTGATCGAGTCACTGCACGCCAATGTCATTGCGTTGGCGCATCATCCGGAGGCCTCTGAATTGGTCGATAAGTACATTCTTGATTTCACCAAAGGGCACCCTACTTACCAGTATAACCGGTTCTTTATTGAAGGGGATCCCGAAGCGCTGCTGATGGTGGAATTCCGGGGGGCAACTCCCGAGGAGGTAGCCAGCAAGGCGGCTGCCCTGCGGGCCGACCTGCAGGCGCAGGGACTGGGTTATGCGCACCCGCTGGTTACCGGGGGGGCGAAAACAACACTGGTCTGGGACGTCCGCAAGGCCGGACTGGGACTGATCCGGAACCTGCCGGGGGACACACAGCCGGTAAACCTGATCGAAGACTGCGCGGTGTTGCCTGCAGATTTACCCGCCTATATTGAGGAATTGCAGGGAATACTGGATAATCATGGCCTTAAGGCCTCTTATTATGCGCATGCCGGTGCCGGTGAGCTCCATGTCGAGCCGCTGATCAATCTGAAAACACCGGAGGGGAAGCAGGCATTCCGCTCTGTGCTTGCACAGACGGCACAGCTGGTAAAGAAATACAATGGCTCGTTGAGCGGGGAACACGGCGACGGCCGGCTGCGCGGGGAATTCATCGGTGCGGTTTTGGGTAATGAGGTATATGCGCTTTTGGAAAAAGTGAAACAGATATTTGACCCGGCCGGTATCTTCAACGCCAACAAAATTGTCGATACACCACCCATGGATAAGTTTCTGCGGTACGAAAAAGACACCTCGGATATCCAGATTCCCACCATATTTGATTTCAGTAAACAGGAAAGTATCCTGAGGCTCTCGGAAAAATGTTCGGGCTCGGGCGACTGCCGAAAGACGCACATTACCGGAGGGACGATGTGCCCGTCTTACATGGCTACCCGTGAAGAACGGGATACGACACGGGCGAGGGCCAACATGCTTCGGCAGTTTCTCACCGATTCGCGGAAGGTTAACCGGTTTGACCACGATGAAATCAAGGAGGTAATGGACCTGTGCCTGAGCTGTAAGGGATGTAAGACGGAATGCCCGTCGGGTGTTGATATTGCCAAGATGAAGGCAGAGTTTCTGCAACATTACTACGATGCCAATGGTACCCCGTTCCGGGCAAATGTCATCGCCAACTTCACAAAGTCCCAGCACCTGGCCAGTTACGTTCCGGGGCTTTACAATTTCGTGATCCGGAATAATTTCACCTCCTCCATCGTAAAACGCATACTTGGCTTCGCCCAGAACCGATCGCTGCCCGAAGTGGGCAGTACCACCCTTAGAAAATGGGTGGCACGGAGGCAGGCCCGCCAAAAGGGGCATGGAGCGACCGGCCGCCGGGTCTACCTTTTCTGCGATGAATTTACCAACTACAACGATACGGACATCGGGAAGGCGGCGTACGAGCTGCTGACTGCGCTGGGATACGATGTGCAGTTGGTTAATCACCTGGAAAGCGGCCGGACGTACCTGTCGAAAGGGCTGGTCCGGAAAGCAAAAGACATCGCAAACGCCAACGTCCGTATGCTGAAGGACTTCATCACGGCGGAAACACCCTTGATCGGTATTGAACCGTCTGCTGTGCTGACCTTTCGGGATGAATACCCCGATCTGGTCGATCGGGAATTATTGTCCGAAGCGGAGCGGCTGGCCGGCAGTGCCCTGCTGATCGACGAATTTCTCGCGGGGGAAATGGATGCGGGTCACATTGACCGCTCACGGTTTGGTACGGCTAAACAGCAGATAAAGCTGCATGGCCACTGCTATCAGAAGGCTTTCCACCTGGTTGGGGCCACCGAAAAGATACTCGCCTTTCCGGAGGGGCATGAAGTAACGGTTATCCCTTCGGGGTGCTGCGGCATGGCGGGCTCATTTGGCTATGAAAAAGAGCATTTTGAGGTTTCCATGAATGTCGGTGAACTGGTGTTGCTCCCTGCGGTCAGGGCAGCTGCCGAGAACGTGATCATTGCCGCGCCGGGCACCAGTTGCCGGCACCAGATTAAAGATGGAGCGGGAAGGCGGGCTTATCACCCTGTCGAAATTCTTTGGAATGCACTCGTAAAATAGTGCCGGAAGAGAAAGCCGTCATTTCATTTGAAATGACGGCTTTCTGGTAATTTATGGCCAGATTCCGAGGTTCTGGTAAGATATCGCAATTTTATTGATGGAACCAATAAAGGCTGCTGTGCGTAAAGTGTCAACTCCTTTAGTGGAATTTTTGACTTCCCGGATCTCGTGGTACGCACGGATCATGGTGTCTTCCAATCCGGAATTGACCAATTCCAGTTCGGAAGCGCCTTTTACAATCGTATTTCGCTGTTCATTGGTCAGGGATACGCCGGTCATTGCTTCCACCATGTTTACCAGGTTCAGGTTCGCCTTTTCCTCATACCGCTGATCCATGCGGCCGAACGCAACGTGCGACAGGTTTTTCAGCCATTCAAAATACGATACGGTGACCCCGCCGGCGTTGCAATACATGTCCGGAATGATAATTCCGCCATTTTTCACGAAGGCATTGGCTGCGGCAGGTGTGGTCGGCCCATTGGCCCCCTCCGCAATCACTTTCGCACGGATACGACCGATGTTCTCCATGGTAATCTGGTTTTCGAGCGCAGCGGGCACCAGCACGTCACAGGGCTGTTCCATGCCTGCGGCAGGGTTCTTAAACTCTTTTTTGGCGTGTTTAAAACCCAGTATGGAACCGGTGTTTTTACGGTGCTGAAGAATGGCATCCGGATCCAGTCCATCGGGGTTATACAATGCGCCGTCGTATTCGCAGATACCGACAATGATGGCGCCGAACTCCATGAGTACTTTCGCGGTATTGTAACCGACATTACCCAGTCCCTGAATAATTATTTTTTTACCTTCGATACCGGGTGTAAGGCCAAGCGCTTTCATGTCTTCAGGCGTGCTCAGGCATTCCCGTATAGCGATGGCCACCCCGCGGCCGGTAGCGGCTTTTCTGCCTGCAATGCCATGTAGGGAAAGCGGTTTTCCGGTAACACAGCCAAACGAATCGAGTTGTCCCGGGTTCATGGTTGTATAAGTGTCCGCAATCCAGCTCATCTCCCGTTCGCCCGTGCCGTAATCGGGGGCAGGTACGTCAATGGCAGGCCCGATAAAGTTTTTCTTGATGAGTTCTACCGTGTAACGGCGCGTGATCGTTTCCAGTTCATCCACTGAATAGTTTTTGGGATTAATGGCGATGCCCCCTTTAGCACCTCCGAACGGCACATTGACAATGGCACATTTAAAGGTCATAAGCGCGGCGAGGGCCATCACTTCATCCTCATTGACCATATCGCTGTACCGTATACCGCCTTTGGTGGGCGACATGTGCTGTGAATGTTCTACGCGCCAGGCGTTGATTACTTCCAGCCGGTCACCCCTTCGGAACGGGAAACTGAAACGATAGACACTGTTGCATACCTTGATCTGATTGAGCAGGCCCTGCGGGTGTTTGGTAAACCGGGCTGCATGGTCAAAAAATTCAGATACGTCATCAAAAAAGTGAGGCTGTTGGATGGAATTCGCTGTTGACTTAACCATAACCATACTTAATGTAAAGATTATTAAATTTTAGTTGTTTGCTGTTCAGCAGCGGGTAAGCCTTGGCTGTCGATGTGTGCGCTATGCTTTGCGCGATTTTTCCAACCTGGTGATTTTTCTATCAATGGTGAATAAATAAATGGCCAGTCCAATCAGAATGATAGCCAACACCAGTATCACCACGTAAATCTTGCCCGAACTGCGAAAATCTGTGGCCATTTCGACCTCAGCATTTGTTTGGGCAAAACTACATATTAACCCATTGATAACTAATAGAAAAGAAAGAATTATCTTTTTCATATTGTTTCGCGTTAAATATTGCCAAAATTTAGTATTCACGTTTTATTATTTATATAATGCGAATATTTACTCGGATACAGTGTGGTTTTGGTATTCGAGTTTCCGGATGCGGAACCGCAATGTCATGAGCCAAATACCCGTCAGTATCCAGCCGATGGCCGTCGGGTAGAGCACGGCTTTCATCGATCCGTCGAGGTCAAACTGGCCGAAGCCCGAATTTCCGCCGGCGCCGGGGTGAAGCGAGTCCGTGGTTTTCGGAAGGATGTACATCAGTACGATCATGATGGGGAAGGCAAATACATTGTAAATCGCGGAGATTTTAGCCCGTTTCTGTTCTTCCTCCAATGCATTCCGCAATACCAGGTAAGCCAGGTACATTAACGTGGCAATGGCCGAGCCGTTTAATTTCGGGTCGTTCGGCCAGGGTGCACCCCAGGTAAAGTTAGCCCAGGCCATGCCCGTAAGCAATCCGAAAGTACAAAAAATAACGCCGACGTTTACACTTTCAACAGCCACCAGGTCGTGATGCGGATTGTTGGAAGAAAGGTACTTGATGCTGTAAATTACAGAAATCAGGTACAGCGTAAACATGGTAAACCACATGGGTACATGGAAATATACATTGCGAATGGTTTCATGTACGATAGGGAGCGCCGGAACGGGGCCCAATAATCCAGCGATAATGCCATAAAGCAGCAATAGCAGGGCTAGTATTTTCCACCAATAATGTTTCATTGTCATTCGTTGTTCGCGGGGTCAATCCCGCCAAAGGTAAGGAAATAACGATAAAGAAATCGTAACAGTAATGACATTAATCGCCGCCAGCACCAGGAGTTCAGGGTAGCTGACACTCCAGTCCAGTCCAAGCATCGCATTTTTGGATAACCTGATCAGGATAATCAGCAACGGGATGATAATCGGAAAGCTCAGTACCGCCATCAGGGTACTGTTGTTGCCGGCTTTGGCAGCAATACCGGAGACCATGGTAAAGACGGCTGCAAAACTGACGGCGCCCAAAACCACGGCAAGCAGGTAAAGGGTAAGGTCGCCCACCGGCGTACCGAATATTACCGCATACGCCGTAAAAGCGATAGCCGATAGCAGCAGCATGATCAGTACGTTATAGCCTATTTTTGAGAGGATTATGGCTTTAGGTCCGGCAATGGTGTAATAATACAGTTGCCTGTGCTGGCTTTCCTGGACAAAACTCTTATTGATGGCATTGACCGAGGCAAAAAGCATAATAATCCAGAAAAGCACATTCCACGTCGTGGGATCTACCGATTTGAATGCTTGGTAACAGACAAATACCGTAGATACCACATACAGCAGAATGCCGTTAAGTGCGTATTTGGAACGCCACTCGAGAATGATGTCTTTTTGGATCAGGGAACCGACCTCTTTCAGTAAGCTCATTTTCGCAAAGATACAATTCGTCCGTTAATTCAGGCGAATGTTTCCCTGCATGCAGGCTATTAAGAGATGTCGGTTTTACGCCGGGCCGTTTTCATGGCGTCGGCTGCTTTGTTGATCGATTTTTTGGCAGCCTGATCGGCCTTATTCAACATTGATTTTCCGCTGCTGGTCGCTTTGGCACGCATATCCTGGGCTTCCTTGCTTGCCTTGTTGGCCATTTCTGCCGCTTTGTCCAATCCCTTCTTCGCGTTGTTTTTCATGGAGTCCGTAAACTGACGGATTCCGTCGCTTGCGCAGCTTAACTGTTTACGGCCTTCCTTGGTGCCTAATAACAACCAGGTTATCGTTCCTGCAGCGAGTCCTACCAACGCAAAAGTAATGATATTGTTTTTCGTATTCATCTTGATGTCCTTTTGGTTTTATTTTTACCTTCAATTACTGAACAACCCTGCCGGTAAAATGTTTGCCGGCCAGGAGAAATAAAAACAAACAGACAGGGGCTATTTATCAGCCAGCTGGAGTTTATACAGGTGGCGGTAGAGGCCTTTCTCCATTCCCATGAGCTCATCGTGCGAACCGGCGGCTACTACCTGTCCGCCTTCCACCACGATAATCTGGTCCGCCTCACGGATGGTGGAGAGGCGGTGCGCAATGATGATGGATGTCCGGTTCTTCATGAGTTCTTCCAAAGCCTCCTGTACCAGGCGCTCCGATTCGGAATCCAGCGAGGATGTTGCTTCATCGAGAATAAGAATAGCCGGGTCCTTCAGCAGGGCCCGTGCAATGGCAATGCGCTGGCGCTGGCCGCCGGACAGCTTTACGCCGCGCTCGCCAACCATGGTGTCATACCCCTCGGGAAAGTCCATGATAAAATGGTGTGCATTGGCCCGTTTTGCGGCTGTAATAATTTCCTCCGCGTCGGCCGTTAACCGGCCATAGGCAATATTTTCACGGATCGTGCCGCCAAACAGCAGCACATCCTGCGGTACAATGGCTACCTGGCTGCGGATATCTGTCAATGCGTAGCGGGCTGCTTCCATGCCGTCGAAAAGAATACGGCCGCTGTCGGGTTTATAAAACTGGAGCACAAGCGAGGCGATGGTCGATTTTCCGGTACCGCTTGGACCGACAATGGCCACTTTTTCACCTGCTCTGGCTTCAAAGTTTACATTTTTAAGTACTGTGATCTCACGCCGCGAAGGGTAGGCGAAGGTAACCCCATCAAATGCGATGCTGCCATGCAGATGGCGTTCAATGGATTTTTCTTCCTGCAATAACCCTGAATCTTCCTCCTGCTCTTCCAGGATTTCAATAACCCGCTCGCTGGCGCCTATTGCCTTTTGTACGTTGGCGTATAATTCGGGGAAGCTACCCATGGACCCCGCAACAAAAATGGAGTATAGGATGTAGGTCGTGAGTTCACCGACAGAAATATCGCCCGCGGCGACCAGTGATGAACCGTACCAGATGACCGCAACCACCGCCCCGAACAGGCAAAATATAATAAACGATGCAAACATGCCCCGGTAGGTGGCTCCTTTAACGGCAATTTTTACCACGGCTTGCAGCGTTTTCGAGTAACGGGAAGCTTCATAAGCTTCATTTACAAATGCCTTGACGTTGCTGATACCCTGTAGGGTCTCCTGAACAACGGTATTGGACTCGGCCAGCCGGTCCTGTGCCTGGCGGGACAGTTTGCGGATAAAGCGGCCAAAGACCACGGCAATAACCACCAGGATGGGCAGTATGCTGAGGTTGAGGAGGGTCAGCTTGCCCGAAACGACAAATAGCAAACAAACGCCGCCGGTAAGCAGAATGACCTGCCGGATGATCTCGGCAAGTGTAGTAGTCATCGTATCCTGGATCTGTGCCAGGTCGGCCGACAGGCGACTGTTAAGCTCGCCCACACGCCGGTTGGAGAAAAAATCAAGCGGCAGTGTGATGAGTTTATAATAGGAATCACGGCGAATATCGGCCAGGGATTTTTCAGCTACCTCCACAAACAGGCGTATCCGGAAAAATGATACGGCCGACTGGATAAACAGAATTACAAAGGCGACGATGCCAATGGTACGGATGTCGGCGGGGAGCCAGGCATAACTTTGTTTTCCCTGTGCGGCATCGATCATGGACCCCAGTAAAGCCGGAAACGCCAATGCCGTAAGGCTGGACAGGAATAAAAAACCCATGCCAATAACAAACTTCACCCGATAGGGCCGAAGATATGCCAGTAACCTGGCTGCCTTCTTCAGCGTGGTTTTGGTGAGTTTGGGTTTGGGCAGATCCTCTGTTGGCGCGTCCCCGCTATTTAATCGTGCTCTTGCCATGTTCGGTTACTATCCTTATAAATAAAATTTATAGGGACAAAAGTATATACAATAACATAAGACCGTATCACGCCTTCGTCAATTTTTTCCTTCGCCGGAAAATGAAAGCTGCCCACACGACGAGCACCGCCAGGGTAAGCAGCAGCAGTCCCAGGTAACGGCGGTTATTTTGCTGAAGCGACCGCAATTCCTGCTGAAGGCGCTCCTGTTCCTGCTGAAGCTTGCTGATGGTTTTAATATACCCATTGATCCGTCCGTCGAATTCGGAAGCCTGTTCCGCAATCTGGGTTTTTTCAAAATCCTTGAAATCGAGCAGCTGTTTGGTTTCCCTGAAGATATCATTATCCGTCAGTACAATCTGCTTGAGAATGTCAATGGATGCCTGCATATCCTTTTTGGTCTTCAGTCCAAAAATGCCGGTGCGCTGTTCCAGGCTTTGGTTGAACTGGCCAAACCGGGCACTGCGCTGGTCGAGCAATTCGTTTACTTTGTTGCGCTGCGCTTCGTAGGCGGCATTTGTCCGCTGTGTCGTATCAGGTGCCTGCCGTGCCAGCGCCCCGAAAGGCAGCCACAGGAGGCAACCAAATAGTGCAGCCCATCGCAGTGGTCGGCCGCATGTGCGGGTTGTATAATGCATGAATTTCATTTTTAACTATTTATTTCCGAATTCCACCCGGATGATATCGCCTTTATTCAGTCCCAGTAACCCGCTGGCATTTCCTTTATTAATCGCGATTTCAAGGTAATTGCTAATGCCAAATAGACAGAGTTTTTCGCCTTCCGGAACCTCGTTGTAGTGCCAGCTCATCTGGTCAATGGTTTCATTGCGCCTGAAGTACAAGGTAAAACTTCTCCCGCGCTGTACTTTATTGAAAAGCTCCTTGCTGATGTTGCTGATGACATTGCCGAAAGAATCAATGAAAATAACGCTTCCCCGTAAGCCATCTTTCTCCACGATCGGTTGGATCAATGTCCGGTCAGTCAGCGAATCAACCGGATCGCCGATTTCAGCGAGCTTTCCACCCTTGGCCAGGTGGCAGGCGGCCTTACTGAAGATGTCAGTAAGCGGGAAGTGCAGGTACTTCAGGTCCTGAATGATGTTCAGCTCTACAATTTCCTGCGGCTTGCCATCGAGAATCAGGGAAAAGATACCGTTATCCGCACCCACAAAAAAGTGGTTGTTATACCGCAGGGCCAGGTAACGGGTCTCCTCATTGTTATACAACGAATCAATGCCGATCAGGTGCACTGTTTTCTCGGGAAAGTATGGATAGGCATTTTTTAATACAAATGCTGCGTATTGAATATCGAAGGGAGGGATATCGTGCGAGATATCCAGCAATCGCACGGCAGGATACTGGCTGATAATACTGCCTTTAAGTGCCGCCTGGTAAAAATCTTTATGTCCTAAATCCGTCGTTAAGGTGATGGTACCCATTCCGCCATGTTATTGATAAAATCAAAAATCCGTACACTGGATCCGCTGCTCCATCGTAGAGGGCAAGTATACTGTGAAATTTCCGGATTCGCAAAGCGGCGGACGGGATAACTCCGCATACATGCGATCGTGGGTGCGATTTTTTATTTCGGCATAAACAGATGTGAATTAATACCTATATTTATGGACTTTTTGGCCGCATTGGCCGTCGCGTGACGGAGCAGTGCGCATATGTTAATGAATAGCAAATTTGAACGAATTAAGTATTACCCTGGAGTATGTCAATCCCGCAGTATTGTGGGGAGCACAGAACGAGCATTTTGAAATAGTAAAAAAGCAATTCCCGAAGCTGAAGGTCGTCGCCCGGGGGAACGAGGTGAAGGTGTTGGGTGATGAGCAGGAAATCAGTGCGTTTAAGGGCTATTTCGATCGGATTATTGCCCATGTGGAGCAATACAACAGCTTAACACCGAATGATATTGAGTCGATCCTGGAAACCGCAACGGAAGTAACGGCAACAAAGGGCAAAGCGGCCGTCAAGGCGGAGACAAAGAGTTCCGGGGAGCCCATCGTTTTCGGGCCGAACGGGATGGTGATTAAAGCGCGGACGGCCAATCAGCGGCGGATGGTGGACAGCATCGTGAAGAACGACATCTTGTTCGCGATCGGTCCGGCCGGAACGGGGAAAACCTATACGGCTGTGGCATTGGCTGTACGGGCGTTGCGCAACAAAGAGGTGAAGCGGATCATTCTTACCCGGCCGGCTGTTGAAGCAGGCGAGAACCTGGGGTTTCTGCCGGGTGACCTCAAGGAAAAAGTTGATCCTTACCTGAGACCGCTTTATGACGCGCTGGATGACATGATTCCGGTGGAAAAGCTAAAGGTGTTTTTGGAGAACAGGACGATTGAGGTGGCTCCACTGGCATTTATGCGGGGACGGACACTTGATAATTGTTTTGTTATTCTGGATGAAGCCCAGAATGCCACGGATATGCAGCTGAAGATGTTCCTGACCCGTATGGGACCCACGGCAAAATTCATCGTGACGGGAGATGTCACGCAGATTGATTTGCCCAAAAAGCAGCAGTCGGGCCTTCAGAACGCCATTAAACTATTGGATGATATTGAAGGTATCGATATTATTTATTTGAGTGGGGGCGATGTCGTACGGCATAAACTGGTCCGGCGGATCCTCGAAGCCTACGGGGATATTTAACGCAGCAACAGGAGACTTCAGGAGTAAAGGCAGCCCCGTCCGCAGGGGAAATAAGTGAAATAAACAGCATCATGATAGGCGACCGACCGCCTAACCGCATATGAATACGATAAAAGAAACCGATTTTAATTTTGAAAGCCAGACGGCATTTTACCGGGGGAAGGTCCGCGATGTGTATACCATTGCCGATCAGTACCTGGCCATGATCGCAACCGACCGCATTTCGGCTTTTGACGTGGTCCTGCCCCGGGCAATCCCCTACAAAGGGCAGGTGCTCAACCAGATCGCAGCGAAATTCCTCAAAGCAACCGAAGACATTGTGCCAAACTGGGTACTTGATGTACCGGACCCGAACGTCACCATCGGCCGCCTATGTCAGCCGTTCAAGGTCGAGATGGTGATCCGTGGTTATCTTTCGGGCCATGCCTGGCGGGAATACCGCGCCGGAAAGCGCGAAGTCTGCGGCGAGCAACTTCCCGAAGGATTGAACGAAAATGACCGGTTTCCGGAACCGATTATCACACCTACAACAAAGGCTAGTGAAGGACATGACGAAGATATCTCCCGTGCGGAGATTCTCCGGCAGGGACTGGTTTCGGAAACAGATTACAGGCAGCTGGAAGCCTATACCAAAGCGCTGTTCCAACGGGGTACGGTACTGGCGGCGGAACGTGGACTGATCCTGGTTGACACCAAATATGAATTTGGTAAGCTGGGCGACCGGATATACCTGATCGATGAAATCCACACACCGGATTCGTCGCGGTATTTTTATGCAGACAGCTATGAAAACCTGCAGCGGGAGGGCAATCCCCAGCGGCAGCTGTCCAAGGAGTTCGTCCGCCAATGGCTGATCGAAAACGGATTTCAGGGCCAGGAAGGCCAGCAAATTCCGGAAATGACCGATAAAATCGTATCTTCGATATCCGAAAGGTACATTGAATTATATGAACACATTACTGGCGAACCCTTTAAATATCCGGAACAGTCGGATGTAATGGATCGGGTAGCAAGCCAGACTGCCGCCGCGCTGCGGCGGATAATTAGTTAATCATTAAACAGACCCGGCATGAAATTCACCATTGATAAGCATGAGAAATACGTGATCATCCAGCCGCATGTTGAACTGCTCGACGGAGATACGGCACCGAAGATCAAATCCGAATTCCTGCTGCAAAATACCGGAGGGCAACGCAACATCGTGCTTGATTTATCACATGTGCTGGACGCTGATTCCACGGGATTGCGTACCGTATTGCTGGCGCACCGGCTCTGCAAAGCTGCAGGAGGGGTGTTTATCGTAACCCATGCCAACGATCCGATTAAAAAACTGATCACCGTGTGCAACCTGGATGCTGTGCTGTCCATGGTGCCCGACAATGTTGGCGCGGAGGATGTCATCTTTATGACGGAAATTGAAAAAGAGCTGCGGGGTGCTGTAGAAGAGGGATGAAATTTGAAGTGTTGATATTGGGGAGCAGCTCAGCCACACCCATATACGGACGCCATCCAACGGCGCAGGTGATCAATGTGGAGGAGCAGCTGTATCTTGTCGACTGCGGGGAAGGAACCCAGCTGCAGCTGATGAGATATGGTGTTAAGAGCAGCCGGATCAAGCATATTTTTATCAGCCACCTTCATGGCGATCATTACCTGGGCCTTATCGGTCTCCTTTCCTCCATGCACCTCGTAGGACGAAAAGAGGCATTACACCTATACGGTCCCCAGCCATTGAAGGAGCTGGTTGAATTGCATTTTACACATTCACAGACCGTGTTGCGTTATCCGCTGCATTTTCACCCTACCCAGGATCAGTCGCAGGAAGTGATCGCTGATACGGAGCTTCTGCAGGTTCGTTCCTTTCCGCTGAATCACCGGATTCCCTGTACGGGATTCCGATTTGACGAAAAAGAGCGGCTACCCACGATTAAAAAAGCGGAAACGGACCGGTTGGGTATCCCCAAACCTTATCTTTCACTGATTAAGCGGGGGCATGATTATGTGGCGGCAGACGGTACGGTCCATGCCTGGCAGGATTTAACCGAACCACCCCAGGCCACGCTCAGTTATGCCTACTGTTCGGATACCCAGGCATCCGGCGGCTACCTGCCCTATATTCAGGAGGTGGATTTGCTGTATCACGAAGCTACTTTTATGCATGAGATGCACGACCGTGCCAGGGAAACATACCATACCACGGCGTTACAGGCAGGCGAAGTAGCCCGGTCCGCCCGGGTCAGGCAGCTGCTTATCGGACATTACTCAGCCCGGTATAAGGAGCTGGGACAATTACTGAAAGAGAGCAGAACCGTATTCCCCGATACGCAACTGGCACTGGAAGGAAGCTGGTACCCCGTTCAGGCGGCAAGTGCATAGCGGTTTTGCCGGGCCCCGGGGATATACGGCATGATAGTACAATACAAAAAAACAACGACACACGGTATATAGAAATGGCCTCATCATTTGATTTAAACAACCTCCTACGGGAAAACATCAGAAACCTGGTTCCCTATTCCTCTGCGCGCGATGAGTTCAAGGGGCAGGCATCCACACTGCTTGATGCCAACGAGAATGCGTTCGGCTCGCCATTGGATGTGTTTTACAACCGCTATCCCGATCCATTGCAACATGAAATAAAACACAAATTAAGCCATATAAAGGGGGTGCCGGCGCGGAATATTTTCCTGGGGAACGGCAGCGATGAAGCGATTGATATTTTATTCCGGGCATTCTGCCGCCCGGGGATTGACAATGTAATTCTCGTGCCGCCAACATACGGTATGTACGAGGTGTCGGCCAACATCAACGATGTGGCTGTCAAAAAGGTAAACCTCACCAATGATTTCCAGCTAAACCTGGAAGGGATAGCCGAAGCCATTGACACCAATACCCGGATCATCTTCCTCTGCTCGCCCAATAATCCAACAGGCAACTCGCTTCACCGTGAAGATGTGGAAACGGTGCTGGCTAATTTTAATGGCCTCGTGGTGATCGATGAAGCTTACATCAATTATTCCCGGCAAAAAACGTTTATACAGGAGCTGACCGAGTACGGCAATCTCGTGGTGCTGCAGACCCTGTCGAAAGCATGGGGCCTTGCCGGACTGCGGTTAGGGATGGCTTTCGCAAGCGAGGAAATCATCGAGGTATTCAATAAAATAAAACCTCCATATAACATTAACCAGGCCACGCAGGAGTTGGCGCTGAAAGCGCTGGATCAGGTTGAGCAGGTGAATAACTGGATCAAGGAAACCGTTTCCCAGCGGGAGCAGGTGTCGGAACTATTGCGTACCTTTGACTATGTATTGCATGTTTATCCATCCGATGCGAACTTTATTTTAGTCAAGACATCGGAACCCCGCGAAATTTACACCCATCTGGTTGACGCGAGTGTTATTGTCCGCGATCGCTCCAAGGTGGAATTGTGCGAGGGTTGCCTGCGCATTACCATTGGCACCCCCGCTGAAAATGAACGCCTGATTGCGGCATTGCAGCAATATAAATCGGATAAACAGTAGTTGTAATATGATTAGGAAGAATATAGGGAAACATGGCTGATAGCATCAAAAGACTATTATTTATAGATCGGGACGGTACACTGATTCTGGAACCGGAGGACGAGCAGATCGATTCGTTTGCCAAACTTCAATTCTACCCCGGTGCATTGCAGTACCTGCCCCGTATTGCACATGAGTTGGATTTTGAACTGGTCATGGTAACCAACCAGGACGGTTTGGGCACGGCATCGCACCCCGAGGTCAATTTCTGGCCGGTGCATGATTTCGTGATCAACACGTTTGCAGGTGAGGGCGCTGTGTTTGCCGCTACGCATATCGACCGCACGTTTCCCCATGAAAATGCGTCGACGCGTAAACCGGGGACGGCACTGCTTACTTCTTATTTTGATCCGGAGAAATATGACCTGGCTAATTCATTTGTCATCGGCGACCGGATAAACGATGTAAAACTGGCCCAGAACCTGGGGGCTAAGGCAATATGGTTACGGAATAACGATGCGCTCGGAGCGACCGAAGCGCTTGAAATCGATGAAACCACGGTGGCGCTGGAGACGTCAGACTGGCGTACTATCTATGAATTTTTGAAACTGGGAACCCGCTCGGGTGAGTATCACCGTAAAACGAGCGAAACGGACATATATGTCCGCATAAACCTGGATGGAAAGGGGAAAGCTGACATCCAGACGGGCTTGCCGTTTTTCGATCACATGCTCGACCAGATTGCCCGTCATGGGGGTATCGATCTGACGGTACACGCCCGGGGCGACCTGCATATCGATGAGCACCATACGATCGAGGATACCGGCATTGCGCTTGGCGAGCTGTTCCTGAAGACATTGGGTGATAAACGGGGGATTGAACGTTATGCGTTTACGCTGCCGATGGACGATTGCCTTGCCCAGGTAGCCATCGATTTCGGCGGCCGGAGCTGGATCGTCTGGGACGCTGCGTTTAAGCGGGAGAAAATCGGTGACATGCCCACGGAAATGTTTTTCCATTTTTTCAAATCATTTTCCGATGCGGCTAAATGTAACCTCAACATCAAAGCCGAGGGAGACAACGAGCACCATAAGATCGAGGCAATTTTCAAGGCATTTGCCAAGGCAATCAAACGTGCGGTAAAGCGCGATGCTGAAAACATGGCATTGCCCAGCACCAAAGGAGTTTTGTAATTACGCAGGAGCAAAAGGGCTCCGGCAGTGCTAAAGAAACATAAAGAAAGTTACTTAATATAATAGGCCAGCTGCAGTTAGCAGCTGGCTGACAGCTGAACAATGACAGGGATTATTAACTACGAAGCGGGAAATATTTTTTCACTTACGGCGGCATTGGACCGGCTGGATATCCCATACGGCATGATCAATAAAACCAGTGAAGTGGAACGATATGACCGGATCATCATCCCCGGTGTGGGCCATGCCGGGGCTGCCATGCAAAAATTAAGGGACTCGGGACTGGCCGGCGCGGTGGGGGAAATTAAGAAACCGATACTGGGAATCTGTGTGGGTATGCAGCTGCTTACCGCTTATTCAGAAGAAGGAAATGCCTCATTACTGGATATTGTTCCGCTGAAAACATATCATTTTGAGGGACGTATAGCCGAAAAGGTACCCCACACCGGCTGGAACAAGGTATATCCGGAAAACAACAATCCGTTATTCGAAAATCTGAAAAAAGATACCTACTTTTACTTTGTTCACTCTTATTTTATTGAATATAATGCTACTTTTACGGCCGCTTTTGCTCAATATGGACTGAAATTTTCGGCCGCCATTCAAGATAAAAACTTCTTTGGCGTACAGTTTCACCCAGAAAAATCCGGAGCAGCTGGCGAGCAGTTATTATTGAATTTTTCAAATTTACGTTAATCAGCCAAAAACATGTATATCATTCCTGCGATTGATGTGTTGGACAAAAAAGTGGTCCGTTTACGGGAAGGCAACTACAGTGAGGTCACCACGTACGAGGTAAGCCTCGAGGAGATGATTGAGAAATACCAGTCCAACGGTACGGAGTTTGTCCATATCGTCGACCTTAATGGTGCAAAAGGGGATTTCAGTAATCAAAAATACCTGTTTGACATCATCCAGCACACCGACATGAAAGTGCAGTACGGCGGCGGTGTGCGCAGCATCGAGAAAGTCAGGGAGCTGGTAGACGCCGGCATACACCGGGTGGTCGTTGGCACACAGGCCATTACCAACCCGGAATTCCTGGATGAGCTGAGCAAGCTGAATACAGGCCGTAAAAAATACGCCGACCAGGTGGTTATCGCCATCGACGTGCTGGATGAAGTGATTAAATACTCCGGTTGGATGGAAAGTTCGCCGGTGAAATTAATGGATTATATCGACCGGTGCCTTTCATTGGGTTTCTACCGGTTTTTATGTACGGATATCAACAAAGACGGCAAGCTGGGCGGTGCAGGCGTAGAACTGTACAAAAAGCTGCTGGACCATTCCCCTATCATTAAGCTCATTGCCTCCGGCGGAATCAGTTCCATGGAGGATGTGCAGACACTGGCGGGCATCAATGTAGAAGCATGCGTGATCGGCAAGGCGATTTATGAAAACCGTATCAGCATTGGGGAAATCAAGGAATGGAATCTGAAATCGCTCATTCGGTTTTAAGACAATGCTTGCCAAACGAATCATCCCCTGCTTAGATGTCAAGGATGGACGGACAGTAAAAGGCGTCAACTTTGTCAATCTGCGCGATGCGGGTGACCCGGTTGAACTCGCCTGGCAATATTCCCGCGAGGGGGCCGATGAACTTGTTTTTCTGGATATCACGGCTACGCATGAGCGGCGGAAAACCACGGTAGACCTGGTTAAGTCGGTAGCGCGGCAGGTCAATATCCCTTTTACCATCGGTGGGGGGATCAATGAGCTGGCGGATGCCGATGTACTGCTGCACTCGGGGGCCGATAAGATCTCAATTAACTCCGCTGCAGTGAGGAACCCGCAGCTGATCGATCAAATGGCCAATGCGTTTGGCATCCAGTTCGTGGTGGTGGCAGTTGACACCCGGCGGGTAAACGGTAAAAATTACGTTCACCTCAACGGCGGCCGACTGAAGACGGATGTGGAAACGGAAGACTGGATAAAAGAGGCGGAAAGCCGCGGTGCGGGAGAGATTCTGTTGACCTCCATGGATCACGATGGAACCAAAAACGGATTTGACTGCGTATTGCTTGATAAGGTCAACCGCGGGTTGTCCATCCCGCTGATCGCTTCCGGCGGTGCGGGAAACATATCGCATTTCGTCGACGTGTTCCAGCAGGGGCATGCCGATGCGGCACTGGCCGCTTCGGTGTTCCATTACGGGGAAATCCTCATCCCCGATCTGAAAGCCGAACTGCGGAAAAACGGAATTGAAGTGCGGTAAATTTGCTATAGATTAAAAGATTATGTTGGATTTTGAAAAGAGCGGCGGGCTCGTTCCGGTCATTGTGCAGGATGCGCAGACCCTGGAAGTGCTGATGCTGGGCTACATGAATCAGGAAGCCTGGCAAAAGACGCAGGAAGAAAAGCGGGTAACTTTTTTTTCCCGGAGTAAGAACAGGCTGTGGACGAAAGGGGAAGAGAGCGGCCATTTCCTTGAAGTCGTAAGCACGCATATCGACTGTGATCAGGATACCCTGTTAATCAAAGCACACCCGAAAGGGCCGACCTGCCACACCGGAAGCCGGAGTTGCTTCAGCACCGAATACGACCGGAATTTTATTTTCGAGCTTGAACAGATCATTAACGATCGTTATGAATTTCCGACAGCCGCATCCTACGTGAACCGGCTGCATCAGAGCGGACTGAATAAGGTGGCGCAGAAAGTGGGAGAGGAAGCGGTGGAAACGGTGATCGCCGCGCTGGCCGAAACCGACAACGATTTCGTTAACGAGGCGTCCGATCTGGTTTTCCATTTGTTGGTGCTGCTGCGGGAAAAGAATATTCCATTGGCGACCATCGCCAAAAACCTGGAAAAAAGGCACCAATGATAGCACTTGAGGTTCATAAAAAAGGAACACTCAGCGGACACCAGAATCCAATTTTTACTGTGGAAAACGGCCCCGAGCCTTCCATGCTGTTTACGGGAGGCAATGACAAGGGCGTGGTGCAATGGAACATGGATACCCTGGCGTTTGAACGCGTCCTGTGTCCGGTGCAATCATCTGTTTATGCCCTCCACCTGCTTCCCGGTACCAACCTGATGGCCATCGGCACACGGAGCGGATTGGTACAGGTCGTCGATATCACCACAGGCCAGTCCGTGGCGAAGCTTGAGCATCACCAGCGACCGGTATTCGACATTAAGTCGTTTCGTGATAAACCGGAATTAATACTGTCTTCCGAAGATGGAACTGTATCCGTATGGGATACCGCAGGCTTCCGGCTGCTTTACCATTTTAAGGTGGCGGAGCAGACCGTACGTGCCATTGCAATAAGCAACGACGAGAAGACCATCGTTTTCGGTACGAAGGACGGGAAACTGAAAATCTATAGCGCGCTGGATTATGGCCTCCTGATGGAAATCCCCGCGCATAACATGCCCGTTACTTCACTTATATTTTCTCCTGATGGAAGATTCCTGCTTACCGGTGGTCGCGATGCTAAACTAAATGTGCTGAACGCCGCGGATTTTTCAGCGGTTCGCTCGTTTATACCTCACATGTTTACGGTATATGCCATTAAATATCACCCCACACTACCCGTATTTGCAACGGCGAGCAGGGACAAGAGCGTGAAGCTGTGGGCAGCCGATGATTTCAGGCTCCTCCGTACCATCAGTTTTGAAAAGGGCCTGGAAGGTCACCTGCTATCCGTAAATGACCTGATCTGGAATAGCCATAAGGAACAGTTGGTTTCGGTCAGTGACGACAAAAAGGCGATGGTGTGGGATGTTCGTGCCACGCATTAAAGCAGCCGGCTCAGCTGCGTCAGGTAGGTTACATCTGTTTCGTCAAAATGGTCCGGCTGATCGCTGTCGACATCCAGCACCGCAATGATTTCACCTTGTTTATAGATGGGGACCACGATCTCGGACCGCGACAGCGAGCTGCAGGCAATGTGGCCGGGGAAGGCGTCCACATCGGGTACAACGAGTGTTTTGCCACGCATCCAGGCCGTCCCACAGACGCCTTTTCCCCGGGCGATGCGCGTACAGGCAACCGGCCCCTGGAACGGTCCCAATACCAATTCATTGCCCTGCACCAGGTAAAAACCCACCCAGAAGAAGTTGAATTGCATACGGAGCGCCGCCGCGAGGTTGGCCATATTGGCAATCAAGTCAGGTTCTCCGGCAACCAGGGCACTCAATTGCGGTAGCAGTGCCTCGTATTGCGTGGCTTTGTCACCGCTGGTTAACTGTAATGTTTCGGCCATGGGGCTAAGATGAACGTGAATGTGCATGCAAAGATAATCAAAAACAGGCGGGATGCGATTCAGCTGAAGTTGTGTCGATTAATTATTGATAATTAACGAGATTTAATTTAGATTTGCCCGCCATTCTTGGCGTTTGCGCAAACACAGACAGCAGTTCTGGTAAAATCATCGTGCTTGTTAAATAGATCACCCATGCTGTGTGCCGGCGCAAACGGATATACCGTAATTAAATGGAAAAAAGAAATCATAGCACTCCATTGGGGATAAAAGAAATTGCAAAAAGGGCGAACGTTTCAATAGGAACAGTAGACCGCGTTATCCATAACCGGCCCGGTGTATCCAAAAAAACCAAGGAGAAGATCAATGCCATCATTAATGAGCTGGGTTACCAGCCCAATCTGATTGCACGGCGACTGGCCTCAAAAAAGCTGATCCGGATTGCCACGCTCACCCCGAGGGTCCCGGGCGAAACGGTATACTGGGAAGTCTTGCTTAACGGCATCATCCAGGCGGAATCCGAAATCGAATCATACGGTGTCCGGGTGGATAAGTACTTTTTTGATCAGAACGACAAAGGCTCATTTGACCGCCAGGCGGAATTGCTGCTGCAGACCGATGTGGACGGCGTTATGCTGACCCCGATCTTCATTGAAGAATCAACCCGTTTTGCCAATGCCTGTAAAGCGCGGAATATCCCCTATGTGTTTATCAATTCGGATCTTCCGCAGGTGGAAAGCCTCAGTTACATCGGTCCCAATCTTTTTGACAGCGGTTACCTGGTTGCCCACCTCATCCGGTACCTTTCGCATGGCGAGAACAAGGTATTGGTAGCCAATATTTCCAAGGAACTGGAAAGCCATCACTATACCCTGCGGAAGGAAGAGGGGTTCCGCGCCTATTTCTCGGACAACCCTTCCCCGATCGCCATCGTAAAGGTGGATATCCGCCAAACGGATTATGAATCCGTCGAACAGAATATCGCCCAGCTATTGGATGAACATCAGGATATCCGGATTATTTTCGCAACCAATTCCCGGGTCTCAACCGTTGCCCGTTACCTGGAAAAATCGGGAAAACGAGGCCTGTTGTTGATCGGATACGACTTCCTCCCGGAGAATATTGAATACCTCAAAAAAGGAACCATTGATTTTCTGATCGGTCAGAAACCGCATGAGCAGGCCTACCGGGGCGTCATGGCCCTGTACCAGCACCTCGCGTTTGCGACGGAGGTTGACAAGGTGAACTTTATGCCGATTGATATTATCACCCGGGAGAACTACGCCTTTTATCGCAATTAAGCAACAGTCGACACCCAATGCGTCGTCGGTTATTTTTTCCCAAACAGACCGCCGAGGAATCCTGCCGCGTCGTCTATGCCCAGTTTCCCGTCGCCGTTCTGATCCAGCAGGCCGCCCAGCGCATCGCCGCCCGACTGTCCGCCCAGTAGCCCGCCTAACAGGTCACTCAGGCTGTTGCCATCGCCAACCTGCTGGCTACGGCTCTGCTTACCAAGGTATCCCATCAGAATCGGGGCCAACGAAGCCATAATACTGGAAACCGTACCGGAGGAAACACCTGTTTTATTGCTGATCGATTGCGCTACCACCTCTTTCTTTCCGCCAAGCACATGACCAAGGATGCCATTGCCATCACGGGTGTCGCCGTTCCCGAAAAAGTCGGGAAGGTTATCCAGGATGCTCCCGTCATGCTTTGACTGGAGGGCGTTCAGGATGCCTTGTGCCCCATCTTGGTTATTCGCATTATGCTGCAATGCCCCCAGCATCGCCGGAAGCGCCGTGCTGGCAACGGACTGTGCTTCATCTTCGGATGCACCGGTTTGCTTGGTAATGCCGGCAATCACCTCTTTTCCGAGACTGCCGTTCAAAAGATTCATGATGTTGTCCATGGTTGCTGAATGATTGATTTGTATAGCTAATATACGATTTTCTTTACGCAGCGAAAATAAATTCCAGTCAACGGAATGCCTTTTTACGCGAATTAAATGGGATAACGGCAATAGTCACTGTCGTGCCGCCAATGGCTCAATACTATTTTTCGTCCAATACCTGTTTTGCCCGGATCGGGGGTATGTCTGCTGTGCTAGCGGTATGACTCCAATGTTTTACGAACAATCACTGGACTCATACTGGACTCACCCCGGACTCACTCTGGACTCACACTGGACTCATCCCCTGAAATTGTCGGCAGTGTGCAAGGTAAAGTCCGTAAAAAGACCGGTTGTGTTGCGGCGTGGGAAGGGTGGCCCACAAAAGGAATCCTGTCTTAAGGGCCGCTGCTGATTTATGGAATGCCTGGTAAATACCGGGGGATTACGGGTAGCTGAACGATGGGAAAAGCAGCCGAGTCCTCCGTAGATCAGCGCAGCTGCGTGGCAGCGTTTTTATCAAAAAAAATGACTTAAATTTTGTTTTTTAATTTATGTTAGTATATTTGTGTACGTACACAAAAATAATGTGTCCGTACACGACCAATTATAAATTTATTTTTCATTGCGGGTTTTGGGGATCTAACGGATCATTTTGTAAGGGGCAATCTAATCAACTGACAAATGGCTTCACTAAACATTGAAAAAAACCAGGACAGTCTGTTATTACAGCAAATTGCTTCCGGCAACCGGACTGCTTTCGGACAGTTGTATGAAAAATACTGGAGCGTTGCGTATCTGAAGGCCTTTAAGCGGTTGAGGAATGAAGACTATGCGAAGGATGTAGTACAGGAAATTTTCGTTAATATCTGGTCGCGCGAAAAAACCCCCATCGCTAATTTTCCTGCCTATTTAAATGTGTCCATTCGAAATCAAGTGCTGAAACTTATTGCCCGTGAACGGTATGTCGATGGTTTTTTTGACTGCCTGCAGGAAACGATCCCGTCTTACCTGACCGCCGACACCAACGTCCAGCGGAATGAGTTTTATACGTCTTACGAGCGGGTTATCGATGCATTGCCGCCGAAAAGGCGCCTGATTTTTAAATTACGCCACCACGACGACCTCACCACCAAAGTGATTGCCAGCCGTCTGGGATTGTCCATCAAAACCGTACAGAATCAATTGGGCAAGGCTGCGGAGCAACTGAAGGGTTCATTGCCGCGTTTTTTAGTTCTTTTTACGGCCTTTGCCGGCCTGCTTTAACTGCCGGTTAACCGGATTTGCCGCTGTCAACACCTTGACAAAACCTGTTTTCCGAATGGAAAACGATAAAATCCCGATATTGCAATATATTAGTGGGACTTTTTGGAAATTTTGAGTCACATAAGTAATGAACCAGAATTTGAACCAGTTGAGTCCTATATCATTGTGAATAAAGCAGCGCTTCTCAAGCTACTCGAAAAATATCGGGAGGGAACGATGACGGAGGCGGAAAACGCCCTGTTGATTGACTATTATGAAGCGTTTGAAGACGGTCCGGATGCACTTGCTGCGCTGGATGAGGCCGGACGGAAAGCGTTAAAAGACGGGATGCTGGATGCCATCTGGAAAAGGATCGACGGTTCGGAAACACCGGGATCATCCTGACCCGGCTATTGTGGTGTTAACTCCAATTATTAAACAGAATGAGCAAAGATTATTCAAGACGAGCATTTATCCGGCAACAGGCGTTCGCCGGTCTTGGTGTAATGGGATTGGGTGCCCTGGGGTGTACATCCGGCGGTGACAACCGACGGGATACAGGCGTAGGCCACGCAGCGGCCCCCACTATTGCGGATATGGAGCTGCCGGCACGACGGGAACGCTATCACACGGCACTGTTCGATGGATTCCTCCCCAATATGGACCAGTATGTAATCGACCATGAACTGGGAGGCTTCATGTGTAATGTCAACATTGCCACCCGCAAATTGGAAACAACCGATAAACGTGCCTGGTTTGAGGGGCGCGGAATGTGGACTTACGCTTTTCTGTATAATCATTTCGAACAAAACCCGGCCTACCTGGAGGTCGTGCGCAAGTCGCGGGATTTCATTCTTCCCCGACTTCCGGCAGATGGCCGGTTCTATCCAACTTCGTTTTCGAAGGAGGGCGAACCCCGCTCAACCGGGGAAGGCGATATTTATGGCAACCTGTTCGTCGCCGAGGGCTTGGCCGAATACGCCAAGGCAAGCGGGGAAAGGGAATATTTTGAGCAGGCAAAGGAGATTGTGCTGAAGGCGGCAGACCGCTATGACCGGGACGATTATACCTATGCTTATAAATCGGACAACCCGTTGCCCGGTCCCCGGATCCTCGGGCACTGGATGATCCTGATCAGCGTGTCCACCCAGTTGCTGAAACAGGAGGCCGACCCGCAGATCCAGGCATTGGCCGACCGCTGTGCGACGGCCATCCTCACCCACCACATCAATGGGGAGCATGGATTGGTGAATGAGGCGATTGGCCACGACCTGAAACCATTGGCTGACCCGGTTGCGCTGCAGTATGCTGACCTGGGGCACGGATGTGAGTCGTTTGCCTTTGTGATGGCATACGCGGTTTTCCGTAAGGATGCAGCACTGTTCGATCGGGCGGCTACCCTGTTCAAGCACCACGTGGAGGTAGCTACTGACCCGGTTTACGGCGGACATTTTACCGCACTGCCGAATACGGACGAGTACCAGTGGACCCTCACCAAGGCGCGTTGGGTACAGGAGGAAATCCTGATCGGTGCGCTGCACCTGATTGAGCACCGGGCCGATCCATGGGCCATCCGGCGGTTCCTGGAAACGGATGCCTATATCCAGGAGAAATTTGTACGGCCGGAGTATGCTTTTGTAATTGATAGCGGTGACCGCAAACTGGAGAAGCATTCGCAGGTCCGGGCGGAGAATTACCACCGGCCGCGCCAGCTCATGGTGTCCATGCTGGCTTTCGACCGGATTAAGGCAAACGGGTATAAGCCCTCGGGATTATTTGATGCCTGATTTGTGCAGCATCGCTGACCCAGTATAATCGGACGGGAGACGGCTGGAAAGCGCTTCCCGGATTTTGCTGCCGTCAATAAACCAGGGACTCCACTCTTTTGCGCGAAATGTGAAAGACCTGATCGATAAACCATCAAAGTGCCCGCATGTATTCATATGACTTGTATACGGACTTTGAAATAGCAGATTTGTTAGCTAACAGCGATAAATCTGCTTTCAACTATTTGTACGACAAGTATTGGGACAAATTATTTGTTATTGCCAGCAACCGCCTGAATGACCTTGTCGAAGGCGAGGAAGTGGTTCAGGACATTTTCTTTAATTTATGGAGAAAGCGGGAAAGCTTCAAATTGCAGCGTGGCTTTGAAAATTATTTTGCCGTTGCTGTTAAATATGAGGTTATTGATCGCAGGGCACGGCGGTTAAAAGACAGGGAATTCCGGGACATGCTGAGCCAGGCGCTTCAGGATGAGAGAACGGAGGTGCACTTTTATCAATTTGATCTGGATCAGTTGGCGATGCAGCTGGAGTATCGAATCAACCAACTTCCAAAAAAATGCCGGCTGGTATTCAGCCTTAGCCGGCAATCCAACCTAACCAACAAGCAGATTGCCAAAAAGCTTGTGATTTCAGAGAAAGCGGTTGAAAAACACATCACACATGCGCTCAAATTCCTAAAGCAGCACTTTAGGCATTACTTTTCTGTTGCGTTGCTGCTACTTGTCAGTTAAGCAGCTGCTCCCACATCCGTTTAAAAAAATAATTAAAAAATAAGGTAGGGTTATGCGCCCCATTAACGGCTATCTTATTAAACTGACCAAAAAAATGGCTAAGCAAGGATCAAGAATTGATTTCCTCGCGCAAAAATGGAAGCGGGGAGAAATTACCGGCGAAGAAATGCGCGAATTCGAGCAATGGTACAATTCCTTTAACGATTCGAAAAAAGAGATCGATTCCTGTACTTCTAAGGACGAATTGAAGCACAAAATATATGCGGCAATTAAAACCCGGATCGCTTCCGATGAACTGACGGAAAATAGCACTGCAAAGCGCCGGTCAAAAAAATGGATGGCTGCTGCGGCGAGCCTGATTGCCGTGCTGAGTGTCATAGGCGGTTATCTGTATTACCAGGGCCTCAGCAGGCCAGCACCTATGGCTTCTTTTATTAATGACGCAAATCAATATGATGTATTGCCGGGAGGCAATAAAGCTGTGCTGTTACTGGAAGATGGAAGACGGGTGGTGTTAGGACATGGCGACAGTGTACTCCTTTCCCACGCGAATGGGAATCAGGTTTCATCGGACGGACAGAAACTGATTTTTGATATAAAAAGTCAGGAAAACATTCCATCCGGAACAATTGCATACAACACTATAGTCACACCAAGCAGTGGACAATTCCAGGTAATACTGCCGGACGGAAGTCATGTTTGGCTAAATGCCGAATCCAGCCTGAAATTTCCGAGCCAGTTTGGAGATAGGCGGCAAGTAACACTTACCGGAGAAGGTTATTTTGAAGTGGTGGAAAACCGGTCAAAGCCATTTGAAGTCGTTGCAGATGGACAGACAATACAGGTTTTGGGTACGCATTTCAATGTGAACGCATACGCCGATGAAACGGATGTAAAAACAGTTTTGCTCGAAGGACAGGTGCGGTTAATTGCCGGGAATAACAGTGTACTTATGAAGCCCGGACAGGAGAGTATCGTTCCGAGAAATCCGGCAACAGCAAATGAGATCATCCTCCGTGAATCCGATGGTCAGCAGACGATTGCCTGGAAAAGTGGACTATTCGACTTCCGTGATGCCGATATCGGAGCGATCATGCGCAACATCTCCAGGTGGTACAATGTAGAAGTAGCCTACCGCCAGGCAGATTCCCGGAAATTTTCCGGTCGGATATACCGTAACGTCAGCTTACAGGAAGTGTTAACCATCCTAAATTACTCCGGCATTAACACCGTGCTGGAAAAATCGGAATGGCCGGATAAAAATGGAAAGATTACGGTGTTATAAACTAACCTTTTACAAAACTTAAACTACGAAAGCCATGGAAAAATAAACAGACAAAAAAATCGAAATGGCATAAAAAAGCAGGAGTCTGACCCACTCCTGCCAAGAACGCCAGATTAGTAAATGCTAATTATTTATACTGGAACAAATAACCAATTAACTAACCCAAACTTTTCAAAGTTAATGAATTATTTTAAAAAAGTTAAGGCCCCCGGTGTGGCCTTATTCTCCCTTAATTTTCTGCGTATTATGAAATTAACAATCATATTGGTCGTGTTGGCCGTTACCCAGATTTTTGCCAAGGGATACAGCCAGAACATTGATCTCAATGTGCAGGACATGCCACTCGAGAAGGTGTTTGCATTGATTGAACAGCAAAGTGGATACGTCTTTTTTTATGACAATCAACTGGTGCAGGGTAAACGGCTCTCCCTTAAAGCGGAGAATTTATCTATCCGTGAAATCCTACAATCTTCTTTTAAACATTTACCATTGGAATTCACCATTGTTAAAGGGAAGAACATTGTCGTTAAACAGAAGGCGAAGCCGGTAGCTCCGATTGGCTTACCTGTTTCCGCCAGCCAGCAGTCCGTTCATGGTAGGATTATAAATACCAAGGGCGAACCGCTGGAAGGAGTAACGGTAAGCATCAAAGGTTCCGCTGGTGGTACCACGACCGACGCGGCGGGTAATTTTGTTTTATCGGCTCCGGCGGGAAGTACTATTTCCATTTCTATGATCGGCTATTTAACCCAGGAAATACAGGTCCAATCCGCTAATTCCCTTACGATAACGCTTGAGCCCGACAACCAAAGCCTGGAAGAGGTAGTAGTAACCGCACTTGGCCTGGAAAGACAGGGCAGGTCCTTAACGTATAGTACACAAGTGGTAAGCTCCGAGGAACTTTCAGAAACGCGGGAACCAAACCCGCTTCTTGCGGTACAGGGCAAGGTAGCCGGCTTATCAATTACCGAATCAGGGACAGGAGTAGGCGCGCCCGTTAGGATTGTGCTTAGGGGTAACCGCTCCATATCGGGCGACAGTCAACCTATCTATATCATAGATGGCATGCCGGGTAACCCGGATATTCTGAACCCAGATAATATTGCATCCATGAACGTGCTTAAAGGCGCAAATGCTGCTGCGCTGTATGGCAGTGCTGCGCAGAACGGTGCCATTATTATCGAAACAAAACGGGGAAAGGCAGGTGAGTCAAGTGTCAATTTTAATAGCAACCTGATCTTAACCGATCCGGTCATCCTACAGCGGTTTCAAAATCAATACGGCCAGGGAAATGGAGGTAATTACAATAAGCGGTCGGAATTCTCCTGGGGACCGAAAATGGAGGGGCAGCTGGTGGAACACTGGTCGCTCGCACCGGAAGACGCCGGGGCCGAATATGCGCTATCACCGCAGCCCAACAACGTGCGGGATTTTTATCAGACAGGGCTGAATTTCAGCAACAACATTTCCATCTCTCACGGAACTGAGAAAAATCAGACCTTTTTTAACTATACCCGGACCGATGCAAGCGGGATCATCTATGACGATGAGTTAAAACGGAACAACCTTACACTCCGGTGGAATACCAAATTAACAGATAAGGTTTCGTTGGACAGCAAGATTGACTATATGTTTGAATCGTACCCCAACGAAGTGCAGACCGGAAGCGGTTTCAGTCCCAATTACAGCGTCTATCTTATCCCAAGAAATATCCGTACGGATCACATGAAGAATTTTGAATTCCGGAATGGAGAAGGCGAGCTGTTTCAAAATTACTGGCTGCCCAACGCAGGTATATCCAAGAACCCCCACTGGTTGAGGCAACGGGTTCTGAGTGAAAGATCCGGTGATTTAATCGAAGCCTTACTGGCAGCGAATTACCAGATAGCCGATGGCATCAACCTGCTGGCACGGGGAAATTATATTAAAGGCCAGTCCAACTGGGACCAAAAGCTTTATAACGACACCTATAACCAGGCGCCGAATGGACGATTTACCACCACCCGCTCCGGTTCCACATCGTACCGGGGAGAGTTTATATTTTCATATAATAAGGAGTTTTTGACTAACTGGACGTCGAGCATTAATTTTGGAGGCTCCGTTGCAAAAGCGCAAAGCGAATCGCTTTCCTCCAATACAGGTCCGGCGCTGACGGTACCCAATTTTTTCACCCTATCAAATAGCACAACCATATTATCCAACGAAAGCATTGCCGAATCCGCCAACTCGTCCCTGTTTTCCTTTATTAACTTAAGCTGGAAAAACGCAGTCTTTATCGATATTACCGGCAGGAACGACTGGAGTTCGACATTGCCTGCGGACAACCGCTCTTATTTCTATCCTTCTGTGGGGTTAAGTGCCGTGGTTTCTGACCTGATCACACTTCCTGATCCCATTTCTTTTTTACGGTTAAGAGGAGCCTGGGCACAGGTTGGGAATGCTGCAATGCCCTACATGCTATCCCGCCAGGCCAGCTTGGTTCCGGGTGGAACGAATGGATTTCTGCAACTGAACAATATATTGCCAAATCCTGATTTAAAGCCGGAGATGACCGAATCCATGGAGGGCGGACTTAATGTGCAATTTTGGGAAGGCAGGTTGGGTTTTGATTTCACGGTGTACAACACCAATACAAGAAATCAGCTGTTCACCGTTAACCTGCCCATCGGTTCCGGCGCCAGTCAATACTATTCAAATGGCGGGGAGATCAGAAACCACGGCTATGAAGTGGTGATGACCGCAAATCCGGTGCGCAAAGCAAATTTCAACTGGTCGATAGACCTGAATTATGGACGGAATATAAGCGAGGTGATTACCATATCCGACGATAGGCCGCGGGTAGAAGTCGGCCAGATTGTAATAGAAGAGGGTGAACCCTGGGGTAATATCTATGCCAGGGGGTTTGAACGGGATGGACAGGGCAGGGTATTGGTGACCGAAAACGGATTGCCGATGCTGACACCGAACCAGTCGGAAAAAGTGGCTAACTTCAATCCAGACTGGCTGGCAAGCGTTTCACAGCGTTTTAGTTTTAAAGGTATTAATCTCCGGGTACTGATTGATCACCGGCAGGGCGGCACCATGCTTTCCTTTACCAATTCGCTGCTGCATGGCTATGGTGTTGCCGAAGCTACACTGATGGGCCGGGAGGGCGGACTCGTTTTCGGAGAGAATCTTTTCCCCGGCGAACAGGCGGTGTTGCAGGATGGAAGTCCAAATAATGTTGCAATCAATGCCGAGCAGTTCTGGAATCACGTAGGCGGAATTTCCCTGTTCGTGGGAGAGGCTTTTGTGGAAAGCGCTACCAATACGCGTTTGCGGGAATTGAGCATCGGATATGAAATTCCGCGTAAGCTGCTGGAAAAAGGACCGATTAAAAGGCTCGATATCTCGTTAGTCGGCAGAAACCTTTTTTACCTCTACCGCGCTTCCAAGACAGTGGATGCAGATTTGCGGGTTGGCACCGGACCGGGTACCGAAGGGATTGACCAGTATGTCAGGCCTTCGCAAAGAACGGTGGGGATAAACCTTTCCGTAGGATTTTAATCATGAATAGCCTCTTTTTTAAACGTATAGCAATGAAAAAGTACAAGATTAAACTTCATATGTTAACGGTGTATGCCATCATATTCCTATTTAGTATTGGCTGTACCAAGGATTTCGATAAAATGAATATTCCTCCAGGCGTCCTTTCGGTCGAAAACCTGGATGCGGGCCTGCTGGGCCAGGCATTTGCGGCGGCTCAGTACCGGGGAATTATGGGAGATGGCAGCGATATGCAGCAGGCCCAAAACCTGTTTTCCGATTTGTATGTTCAATATTTCGCCACTTCAGTACCTTGGTTTAACAGCGACCAGTACCTTCATATGGGTGATTGGGCCGGCTATGCCTGGCGGGCGTTTTATGCGAATGCTGCTCCACAACTCCATTTTGTGGAAAAGTACACTGCGGAAAACGGTATGCCCGTGGAAAATGCGCTGACCAAAATCTGGAAAGTGATGATATACCACCGCATGACGGATCAATGGGGACCTATTATCTACGCGGAGTTTGGTAATGCGCAAACGAGTGTCGCTTACGATAGCCAGGAAAGTATCTACGCCGATTTTTTTAAGCTACTGGACGAAGCAACAGCTGTCCTTTCCGATAACACCGGAGCCAATGGCTTCGGTTCGAACGACCTGCTGTATGCAGGAAGCGTGGACAAATGGCTGATTTTCGCCAATTCATTACGGCTGCGGCTGGCCCTCCGTATCGCTTATGCCGACCCCGCCCGGGCAAAACAGGAAGCGGAAAAAGCGGTGGCAGCGGGTGTGATGCAAACGGTTTCCGATAATGCCAATGTGCTTACCACAGATCTTTCCCGCCATCCCCATGAAAAGATATCGGCCTGGGGAGAATACCGGATGAGCGCAACGATGGAAAGCTTTCTGACGGGATATGAAGACCCCCGTCTTCCCGTATATTTCAGTCAGGCTGTAGCTAGTCTGGAATACAAAGGCCTAAGAAATGGCGTTGAGATCGACGATAGAACGGGAATCAACGACGATTATTCAACCATCGGCCCTAAGTTTCTCTCGGTAAGCCAGGGAGGAAGCAATCCCGATATCAAAGTAATGGGTGCGGCCGAAGTTTATTTTCTCCGGGCTGAAGGCGCGTTAAGAGGCTGGAACATGGGAGGGGCAGCAGAGGCACTCTACAACGAGGGTATCAGGCAATCGCTGCTGGCCGAAACAGCGGTCTCCGAAAATGAAATACTGAATTATATCAACAGCAATAACGTACCGGCTGCTATCCAGGATAAGTGGAATACACCTGCTGCGGCTGACATCCCTGTCAAATACGATCCCGCTGCGGATTTTGAAAAGCAGTTGGAGCAGATTATCACGCAAAAATGGATTGCCATCTTTCCTGACGGATGGGAGGCCTGGAGCGAATTGCGGAGAACAGGATATCCGGCACGATACCCCATTATCCGGTCGCTGGATCCGGAAGTACCTGTAACGGCTATCATCAGAAGGATTCCGTTTGTGCCGATGGAATATCAAAATAATGCAGCGGCCGTTCAGGTAGCCATCAGTTTGCTGGGGGAAGGAAAGGATGGCAGGCTGGTGAAACTGTGGTGGGATGCCAAGCCTTAATGTAGTAAACACGTTACTGTCAAAAATAGTTAAGATGAAAAACAGTCATTCAATAGTTATTTTTTGTTGCTTATTGACCTTTTCGCTTGTTGCCAGGGGGCAATCGAGTCTGGAATCGAACGTAAAAAAAGCGATGCTGCAGGCCACCAGGTTCATGGTAGAACATGTCAGCACAAACGGTGGTTATGCGCGGCTTTATACCGAGGATCTAACGCGCAGGTGGCATGAATTAGAAGCCTATGATACACAAATCAGGATAGAAGAGCCAGGCTCCCTAGGTATGGGACACCTGTTTCTTGATGCCTACCATGTCACTGCCGATGAGTATTACTATGAAGCGGCATTAAAACTGGCTAATGCGTTGATTCGCGGCCAGCTCGATTGCGGCGGGTGGAATTACTTCATCGACTTTGCTGGCGATCGGTCATTGAAAGAATGGTATAGGACGATTGGTAAGAACGCATGGGGATTTGAGGAACACTATTATTACTATGGCAACGCAACGTTTGATGATAATGTCACGCCAGGTGCTGCCGGTTTTCTACTGCGCGTCTATTTGGAGAAGCTGGATCCACAGATCAAACCCTCCCTGGACAAAGCCATCCAGTTTGTTTTGGATGCGCAATACCCGATTGGCGGCTGGCCCCAGCGTTACCCACTGATGAATAACCATCCAAAAGACGGAAAAGAAGACTATTCGTCCTTTTATACCTTCAACGATGACGTAATGCGTAACACCACCCAGTTTTTAATCGATTGTTATGCAACCTTGGGAGAAGAACGTTTGCTGGAACCAATATACCGTGCCATGAATTTTTACCTGATTACCCAACAGGGGAACCCGCAGGGAGGATGGGCCCAACAGTATGATATGCAATTGCAGCCCGCACACGCGAGGAGTTTTGAGCCTGCCTCCATTGTAACCGGTCAAACATACGACAATATATTGATGCTGCTGAAGTTTTACAGATATACCGGGGATCGGAAATTTTTGGCACGGATACCGGATGCCATCGCCTGGCTGGAAAGTGCCCGCCTCCCACAGCAGCAGACGGACGAGGGAAAGAGAACGCATTCTTTTTTCGTAGAGATCGATACCAATAAACCTTTATGGGCACATCGGGAAGGGACCGGTGTTAATGATAGCAAGTACTGGGTAGATTATCGTATGGATAACCTGTATTCCTACGGCCATAATATGGTGCTGAATATTGAAATGCTTAAAAAGGAATATGAGCAGGCGAATGCATTGGCTAAGGAAGAAGCGACAAGAAACTCCCCGTTAATCGAGGTCGAGGGCCGCAATCGGCATACCGGAAAGTATTATTTCCAAACGCCTTATACGAATGTGGGAACGGGACAAAGTGGAAGTGATGCCAGTAAAATAATCGATGCGCTGGATACGCAATATCGCTGGCTTTCCAAACATGAGTGGATCAGCAGTCCCTATTCGATTGACCCAAGAACAGGGCAAGAAACCAACACCGCTATGCACGCCGATCGGCTATCCGCTGATTGGAAGCTGGACCCTTCTGACCAGCAGTATATTTCGGTTGCCGTTTATGTTAAAAATATGAGGTTGTTGATGGATTATTTATCAGCACAACACTAATTTTTTCAAGATGAGAAAACATACCGTAACAGTTGGAATAGCGGGTATACTCATAGCGCTTTTCACGACACGTGCCAATGCCCAATCAACACAGGTAACTACTGATTTGAGTGCCATAGAAGCCTACAAAAACGGGTTTGTAAACGACGTTATGATTGCACCTTTGGCTAACGGTGTTTCATTATACAACTACAAACTCCTCGAAAACGATGGCCCTGGGGCGGGCTGGAGCCAAAAAGGAACATTTTTGGAACCGATCCATGAAGGGGTGCTTATCCGAAAACAGTTTGTGTTGGATGAAGTGCCGGTTTCGTCGAAAACACATGTTGTGTTTTTTATGATCAAGTCAAAGGACGCCGAGGGCGATCCGCCATATTATTTAAAAGTTAATGGAACGGATGTCGCGGGCGTAACGGCTTCATGGCATGAGCCTTCATGGCGGTGGGTGGAAATACCTGCTGCCACATTAAAAAAAGGCTTGAACGAAATCATTATTGGATGCGATGCACCGAAGAACGCCGGATATGAGCTGTTGTTTGCGCGCGAAGATGAGTATGAGGGGGGCGGGGGCAAATTCACATACGGAGGAAATACGGCGTTGACTTCCGCAGGTCAGATCGATCCGGAGCAAGAAGCCGGTTCACCGTTGTTAAAAAAGATAGCCGTGGGTGCCACTTCAGCAAAATCCGTTGACGGGGGGCGGACTTGGTCCGTAGGGAAATTGGGGCCGGGGGATTCCATTGTGGGGGAATATACAGTCAGGCTGCATTTAGAACGGTTTGAGTCGACAGGCATACTTGCATCCCCCCCCATCGACCTTTGGTCGACTTCAGAAAATCAGGTTGTGGTACCTCAATGCAGTATACAAAGCCTGCAAATGGAGGCAAACGCCTTTCTTCCGAAAGAGACGAGTGTTATTTGGGAAATACGGACGGCGAATACACAGGATATGCACAGTACAGACTGGGGAGCGTGGCGCAGGGTTGGCGAGGGAGGTGATTTCACATTCGCAATTCCTGCAAGCGGTCACCGTTACCTGCAATGGCGGGCTGTGTTATCTACTGAAAATCCCCTTCGCACGCCGGTGGTTCACCGGGTAGCCATACATCGCAGCATAAATGCGGATACCTTGACCAAGGGCGATTACGCTATCGTGTCGGCGCGCAACCCCGTCCATCGCTATCCCTCATTCAAGATAAAATACGAAGATGCCAACCACCCGGAGCTTCAGTTACTCAAGGAAAAATTAAAACTGCTGAAACTCGTGGAGGATACGCAAGGCGATTTTGAGAAGATAAACCGTATCAGGCATCTGGTTTCTTCACTTTGGAAACACGAACTCCCCTCGGTAGAATACCCCGAATGGAATGCAAACCACATTTTGGAGCGGAGGGAAAAGTTTGGAGCAGGGGGCATGTGTATGCAATTTTCGGTTGTTTTTATGCAAGCCTTGCAGGCACTCGGATACAATGTGAGGCATACCAATATTTTCGCTCACGAAACAGTTGAGGTATATGTTGATGAACTTGGCAAGTGGGTACTTGTTGACCCCGAAAGTGTTTTTGACTCTTATGAATATAACACGTTGACAGGAATACCATTGAATGTACTTGAGCAGCATCAGTTTTTCCTGCAGGAACTTGGGTTTTCAGCAAGAAGGCCAATTGATTGGACCAGTCCGGTTCCGTGGGCGTGGAGAGTAGAAGGGATAGAGCGCGTGAAGCAGCCACTGAATTTTTCAACTTTCACAGCACACCTAAATGATCCTAAAAATCCACCGCCCCAACATATACTGGCTGGTTTTATTCGGTTTATTCCGCGTAGTGATTTTCTATCGAATCCCATGCCCAGGCCGGTCAGCAATGGTCTGCAGATCGAATGGCCATGGAATGGTTATGTGAACTGGTATGATAGTGCCACCCCCAGAAAATTGCAGTACGCCCTGTACTCGGACCGGGAAGCTGACTTCTACCCTACGCTTAACCAAGTGCAGTATTCGGCTACCCATGGGGCACAGGAGGGCGAGATCGATATTCAGATGATTACATCCACGCCCAACTTCGAGTCCTTTGAAATCAATATCAATGGCCAGGGATGGCAGCGCTCAGCGGCTGGGTTTACATGGAAATTAAGACCCGCAGCACTTAATACATTGGAGATGCGTACAATAAATACCGTCGGAGTCGTTGGCAAACCTTCTTCGCTGAATATACTTTGGCATTACCGGGAACCATTTAAGCCATTGGTTAAGGAGGAAAACAAACCGTAGTAAATTGATGGAATGTAAGAAGCCCCCTGGTTTTAGAGTTGCCAATAAAATCAGGGGGCTTCATGTTTACCAGCGCGACCCGAATCGTGCTGGTATGGTGTTTTAAATCCATTCCATAAGGAATGACAAGCTGTTTTTGTTTAACTTAAAACAGAACAAATGTATGAATTTTTTTGATTTTGCCTACCGACCCCACAGAACGACACTCCGATAGATCACTTCGTAACCGCCCGTTTTGAACAAAAAGAAAAAGAAAGCGGGAGTTTTTAATCATTAAAGGTCTAGTTAATAAATAGTTTTGATTTACTAACCAATGAAATGTAAAATTCAATTTTCCATAAGGCACCGGTTTTATTGAATAGTTCAGTAAAATCCGCGGCTCGTGGCAACCGACCCGAATCAGTTGTCATAGCCGTTCCTTACTTATTCTTAGCGAGAGCAAGCTGTTTTTGTTTAACTTAAACGATCCTAATTATGGAACTTTTCACAGTCCCGCTGGCCCATTGTGCCAAGGGACGATCCAACTCCGGTTTCCTGACCAGGCCGTGTCTGTCCATTCCTAAATTTATTGGTCGCGCCGGCCTCTACCCATTGTTACTGTTAGTTTCCACCCTGGGTGCGGATGCAATGCCCGTAAACCGAAGTCCGGCCGCCGTGGCGGTCGGTCAAACCCAGGCTGCGGTAAGAGGCCGGGTAACCGATGTCAACGGCAACGGGGTAACGGGTGTCAGTGTTTCCCTGAAGGGAACGGGTTCGGGCACCACTACCGACGCTTCGGGTAATTTTTCCATTAACGCACCCGAAAACGGTGTCCTGGTGTTTACCTATGTTGGTTTTGTTGCACAGGAGATTCCTGTAAACGGCCGGCAGACCATTGAGGTGGTACTGAAGGATGAATCAACCGCCCTGGAAGAAGTCGTAGTAACCGCGCTGGGTATCGAACGCGAAAAGCGTTCACTTACCTATAGCACGCAAAGCATTGACACGGAGCAACTGACGGAGGCACGCGAGCTGAACGTGGTGACTTCGCTCCAGGGTAAGGTGCCGGGACTAACGCTATCCACATCGGGAGCCGGTGTCGGGGCGTCGAACCGGGTGGTTCTCCGGGGTAACCGCTCTATTTCCGGTGACAGCCAGCCGCTCTATGTGATTGACGGGGTTCCCATTGTCGGCGATCCCTCGGACATCAGTCCAGATAACATTGCATCGCTTAATATATTACAGGGACCGAATGCCGCAGCATTGTATGGCTCCGCAGCACAGAATGGGGTAATTATTATCGAAACGAAACGAGGCCGGGCAGGTACGGTAAGTGTCAGTCTCAACCAAACGACCCAACTACTGGAGCCCATCCATAATATTCCTTTCCAGAACGCATACGGTCAGGGCATAGGCGGGGTTTATCAGGCCAATGCCGAATCGTCATGGGGGCCGAGGATGGAGGGCCAGCAGGTCGCTTCGTGGTCCATCCGGCCGGAAGATGCGGGAGCACAGTACAGTTTAACGCCGCAGCCTGATAATATCCGCGACGCCTTCCAGCGGGGATATAATACAGCGACTAACCTGGTGGCCACCATGGGGGGTGAGAAAATGCAGGGCATGTTAACCTATACGCGCACGGATGCCGCGGGTATTATCCCGGGGAATAAGCTGGGCAGGAATAACCTGGCTGTGCGGTTGAATAGCCAGCTGACCGACAGGCTGTCCGTGGATGCCAAGATCGACTACATGAAACAGACGACCCATGATCCGCTGATCGAAGACATCAACAACTTTAATCCGACGAAGCAGATATATATGATGCCCCGGAATATCCGGACCGAAGATGCCAGGAACTATTCCTATACGAATGCCAATGGTATTATCCTGCAAAATTACTGGACGCCGGGCTCCACGCTGGGGCTGAACCCTTATTTTTTAATCCATCGTGCCAGTAACATCAGTCCGCGTGAACGGACGATCGGGATGGCATCATTGTCATATCAGTTTACCGATGAAATCCGATTAATGGTGCGGGCCTCATTTGATAATGTATTCAATGGCAGTGAGGAACGCTTATCGCGGGATTTCTATGCCCGGGCATTAAATGGCAGGTATACGGTGTCGAAAAGGAATACGTCGTTGTTTAACAGCGATTTTCTCCTTACCTATAACAAGACGTTTAATCAGGACTGGCAGTTTGACGTTAATGTGGGTGGCAACATCCGGCAGGAGCGTAATTCGTCGCTGAGCTCAAATACCGGGGTGGCGATGATTGTGCCCGATTTCTGGACGTTGTCAAATACGCTGGATGGACTGACCAGTAATTCCCCGGGTCCCAATATGGACATTCATTCATTATATGCATTTGCTCACCTCGGTTGGCGGAATGTATTATTCCTCGATGTAACCGGAAGAAACGACTGGAGTTCTACGTTGCCGGCATCCAATCGCTCTTATTTTTACCCTTCGGTGGGATTAAGTGCGATCCTGTCGGATCTGATTGCCGTTCCCGAATGGATTAATCTCGCCAAGCTGCGGGGATCCTGGGCAAAAGTGGGCAGCAGTGGCCCCGCTTACCGGCTAAGCCGGACAGCGGCCTTCAGTGCCGGTGGCGCCAATGGATTTCTGCAGCTGAGCAGCACATTGCCCAATAGCGACCTGCGGCCCGAAGAAACCAATGCGTATGAAGTCGGCCTGGATGTCGGGTTATTCAATGACCGGCTGGGTTTCAGCATTACCGGGTATAAAACGAATACGCTGAACCAATTATTTACGGTCGCACTGCCTCCCGGGTCGGGTGCTTCGGAGTATTTTACCAACGGGGGCAACGTGGAAAATAAAGGCATTGAGATTAGTCTAAATGGCGCACCGGTCCGAAATGCGAACCTGGTATGGGAAACCAATGTGACTTTTTCACGGAACCGCAACCTGGTTAAAGCGCTTAATGACCAACGGCCCAAGTTAATTGTCGGGTCTGACCAGAGTTTCCGTGATTTTGTTGTGATCCAGGGACAGCCGTTCGGTCAGATTTTTTCAGTCGGCTGGCTGCGCGATGACCAGGGAAATATTGTCGTGGGCGATAACGGGCAGCCGCTGAATTCAGGTTCCCGGAACCGGGCTGTGGCTAATGCGATCCCCGACTGGATGGGGGCCATAAACAATACACTGACCTACAAAAACTTCAGTCTCAGTTTCCTGATCGACCATCGGCAGGGGGGCACGATATTATCGGTTACCGATGCCATGTTAAAGTTTGAGGGCCTGACGGAAGAAACACTGGCCGGCCGGGAAGGTGGACTTGTATTTGGCGAAAACTTGTTTGCGGAGTACAGCGCGGTGAAACAGGACGGAAGCCCCAACGATATCCCGGTAAATGCACAGACATTCTGGCGGGCTACCGGTGGCGTGGTTAACCCCGTCGGTGAAGCATTCGTGGAGAGCATGACCAATACCCGCTTACGGGAAGTCACCCTCGGCTTTGCTTTACCCGCGTCGTTAATCGAAAAATTGCCGATCGCCGGTGCACGGTTGGCCATTGTGGGCAGGAATCTCCTGTTTTTGTATCGTGCATCAAAGACCATCGATCCGGATATTACGGCAGGCACCGGCGTGATATCTGAGGGACAATCGTCGTTCAGTCCGCCGACCACCCGGTCCTACGGCCTGAACCTGAAAATCGATTTTTAAGTATACCGGGTAATTATGAATCCTTACGTAAAATCATGAATCATGAGACGTCAACGAAATAGTAAGCAGCGCTTCGGACATTTTTATATGGCCCTTGCCGCATTTACGCTAATCAGTATGCTGTCCTGTACTTCAGAATTTGATGAACTGAACACCCCCCAGGACCAGATTGTAGTGGATAAGATTGATGCAAATCTGCTGGGACAGGCGTTTGCGCAGGCCCAGTACAATTCAGTCAGCGGAATGAGTACCTACATCTGGAATTCCGCACTGTATTCGGACCGCTATGCGCAGTACCATTCCAATATCCACCCGGCATTCGAATCCGACCAGTACGTGGATGCCGGCGCACATAAAGACCGGTTATGGTCTAACTTCTACGCCATGGTGGCGACACAGCTGGCTTTCGTGGAAAAATTTACAGTAGATGCCAATATGCCCGTTGAAAACGCGATTGCAAAAGTACAGCGGGTGGTGGCCTATCACCGGATGACCGACCATTTCGGGCCGATCATCTACTCCCAGTTCGGTAATGCGGAAACGGTGGTGAATTACGATTCTCAGGAAGCGATATATCACGATTTCTTTAGTACGCTGGATGAGGCTGTGGCTGTCCTCAAAGAACATGTGGGCAGCTCGAGTGCGTTTGGTGTTAACGATCAGATGTATAACGGCGACGTTGGCCTATGGCTGAAGTTTGCCGGTTCGCTACGGCTACGGCTGGCCATGCGGGTTGTATACGTTGACCCCGAACTCGCCAGAGCCGAAGCGGAAAAAGCCATCAATGACGGCGTCATCACGGCCAATGCCGAAAGTGGCGAAATTGCCACGACGATCAATTCGCTGAATGGATTATCGAAGATAACTTACCACGAGGAGTGGCGGATGAGCGCCACCATTTACAGCTTGCTCATTGGTTTTGATGACCCCCGGACAGCCGTATACATGTCGCCGCGCTGGGATGGCGGGGGGTACCGCGGCCTACGGAACGGACTGCCTGTGGAACAGCGGGACCGCAACGGGATGACCCTGAGTTATTCCGCTATTGGAAACCGGTGGCGCCCGCTGTACACCGGATTGTGGGGCGAGGCCGGGGTTAATGCACCGATGGGGGTTATTTCGGCAGCTGAGGTGTATTTCTTACGCGCCGAAGGGGCATTGCGGGGGTGGAACATGGGCAGTCCCGCAAAGGATTTATACGAAGAGGGAATCCGGATGGCACTTTCTTCCACAACGACGGCTTCGCCGGCAGAAATTGAAGCATACATCCAGGGTACCAGTTTACCCGTGCCAATTGACGACCCTTGGAACAGCCCGGCGGTTACCCATATTCCTGTTGCCTACCAGGCAGCTGCAGGTTTTGAGACCCAGCTCGAACAGATCATTACCCAAAAATGGCTGGCCCTGTTTCCTGACGGATGGGAAGCGTGGTCGGAACGGAGAAGGACGGGGTATCCGGTTGGTTATGCACTGATTGCTTCTTCCAATCCGAATCTGACCAAGTTCGAACTGGCTAGAAGACGGGAATACCCACCGATTGAAACTACGTCCAATGCCGAAGGGTTTAAGACGGCGCTGGAATTACTCGGCGGACCGGACCGGATGGATACCCGGTTGTGGTGGGATGCGAAACCCATCGAGCTGTTTCCCACACCTGCAGATTAATTCAGGGAATGTTATTGCAGACGATCATAAAAACAGATGAAGTACTCAAGGAAGGAATTTATCACGCGGTCTGCCGGGGCCCTGCTTGCACCGATAGCGATTGGCGCGGGTGGGTGGATAAACGCGGCACCGGTAGCAGGCATACCGCGTAACGCGGCTGAGCGAAATGCGTATACCCGTATGCTGCTGGACCAGCTATGTACGGCGATCGGCCCCCGCGCCACCGGTAGCGAACATTACGCTGCCGGAGCAGCCATCATTCACGGGGAATTTAAAAAATCATTGCCTGTGGTCGACTATGATGACTATGCGTTTGACAGGTGGGAATTAATTGGCCGGGCAGGTATGGAGGTGGGGAAACAGGAAATCGAGACGGACCTGGCTTTCGGCAGCCGTGGAACACCGGAAAATGGACTCTCCGGTATACTCAGCCGGCAGGATAGCGGTTTTATCGTTGTTCATCCGGAAAATAAAGAATTGCTGGCCAACATAAGTGTCAATAAATACGGCCGGTCAATCCCGGTGGACAGGAGTACGGACCCGACCCTGCCACCGCTTTTCGGCGTGGGGTACCGGGATGTTCCACTGCTTGAGGAGGCGGTGCAGTCAGGCAGCCCGGTCCGCTTACATGCCCAGGTCCGCTTTTCCTCTGATGGAAAAGGGATTAACGTGATTGGGCGGCTGCCCGGAAAGCAGCCGGATGAGATTCTCTTTCTTGCCCATGCCGACACCATGTATACGACACCGGGTGCCATTGATAATACGGCTTCCGTGATCGTCATGATGATGCTGGCCCATGAAGCGGCTAAAAGAGGGAACCATAAGCATACCCTTACGTTTGCGGCAACCGACGGCGAGGAATATGGATTATTGGGTGCGAAACATTACGCGAAAGTGCGGTCGGCTACTGATACGATGAAAAATATCCGTTACGTAATCAACTTTGACTCGCTGGCCTGGGGACCCAATTTATGGGTGAATTCGTTAAACGACGAAATAAAAATGATCATCCGGTCCATCCACAGCGACCTGGGCCTGAAGTCATACCCCCGGTTTGAAAGCAACGATGGATTTTCAATGGATTCCGCACCGTTCCGCCCGTCGGAAGCGCGCGCCGCACACATCAATAGTCGGGGTTACGACGCGCAGACACTGCCGCGTTATCATCGTGCAGATGACCTTCCGCAGCATGTGCCGCTGGACTGCACCGAGCAGGCTTTCCGGGTATTTGATGAGTTTATCCAACGCGTTGACAGGTTATAAATGTGTGGTATGAACGGACAACGACAGGTTTCCTTCGGATTAACCGGGCAATTCAGTCCGGAAAAACTGGCAGAACGGTATCAAGCGGAATTAATGTACCACCTTATCCCGAACCTGGACGAGTTTGTGGTGGATCGCCAATATGGCGGATTTATGTGTGAATTTGATATCGCTGCAAAAACAAGGCTATCGACCAATAAACGGGCTTGGTATGAGGGAAGGGGCATGTGGACCTATTCTTTCTTATATAACCGGCTGGATGCGGACGATCGTTACCTGACGATTGCCACCCGATCAAAAGATTTCATCCTGCCGCACATACCGGAAGGCACCGGTTTTTTCCCCGCGTCATTTACACGTGACGGGAGCGTGATTTCCGGTGAGGGGGATATTTTTGGTAATCTGTATATTGCGGAAGGATTACTGGAATACGGCAGGGCAATATCGGCGCCGGTGTATCGGACGATGGGGAAGGACCTGATACGGAAAAGCCTGCAAGTGTGCCTGGCAGCGGATTACCGGTATGCGCCGTTTAAGGATGTTGCGGGCGGGCAGTTCCTTAACCATTGGATGGTGATACTATGGACTGCCAGCCAGGCACTGGCTCATGAGGCTGATGCGGAGATGACGCGCATTACAGACCAATGTATAGACTACGTGCTGCACCGTCATTTACATCCGGAATCGCGGTTGCTCAACGATGTGTGGGTGCCTGACCGGTTAGCGACTACCGATTCAGGGCTGGATAGCTGCAATTTTGGTATTGGCATCCAGCTGCTGTGGATGATGATGTATGAAGCCGAGCGGCGACAGGATGCCACGCTGTTTCTGCGTGCTGCCCGATTATTTAAATATCATGTGACGGTTGCCAAAGATGAGGTTTACGGTGGATATTTAGGATACCTCAGTGGCATTGAGGACCAACGCTGGCGGACAGACAAGATCCTCGGACTGCATGAGGAAATACTGATCGGTTCGCTTTTCCTTGTCGAACACCTGGACGACACCTGGGCGAAGGAATGCGTTGAAGAGACATTCAGTTATGTACAGCATGGCTTTGTAAAACCCGGTTATGCGTTCTGGGTGTCGTCGGGCGACCGGACATTGGCGGCAGAAAACCGGCAGCGTGTCGAATTTTATCATCATTCGAGGCACCTGATGCTCGGTTTATTGTCATTAAGACGAATCATGAAAAGAAAAGGCCGGGTGTCAGATTTTCTGGCCAATACAGCGGATATAAACCAAATATAACAGCATATGAACAACATCGAATATTCAAGACGCAGCTTCATTAAACAGCAGTCCCTGTTGGGACTGGGTATGCTTGCGTTCGGTCTCCCGGGCGGTTTTGTGAAAGCCGCAGGTGCTACCCCCGCAACCGATCCGGTTATCGGTACCCTCGGCGCCATGACACTGAAACAGCTCCGTGACCGGTATCATACAGCGCTTTTTGATCAGTTTATCCCCAATATGGATGCACTTGTCATTGATCACGAATACGGCGGATTCATGTGTAATGTGGACATCATCACCAGGGAACGGAAATCAGACGCCAAATCGGCTTGGTATGAAGGGCGCGGACTTTGGACGTATTCCTTTTTATATAACAACTTCGGTCAGGATCCCGCTATCCTGAAGGCAGCAACGGGGTCAAAGGATTTTATCATTAAACACATTATCCGGGATACGCCTGCCGACGGCGAGTTTTGGCCGGCATCCTATAACCGTACCGGTACGGAGGCGTCGGGTGAGGGCAATATCTACGGCCACCTGTTCATTGCGGAGGGATTGGCTGAATTCGCACGTGCCTCGGGCGACGAAGCCTATTATCAGCAGGCAAAGGAGATTGTCCTGGACTGCCTGCGGCGGTATGACCAAGCCGATTACGCGTATCATGTCAACTATTTGTCGGCGGATGCACCACGTGTTCCGGGGCCGCGCGTACTCGGCCACTGGATGGTGTTTTTGCGTGCCGCTACCCAGATCCTGGAGCAGCGCCAGGACCCCGAAATTGAACAGCTGGCGAGCCGCTGCGTCGATGCCATCATGAACCACCACCTAAACCCCGAGTATGGGTTGATGAATGAGTTGCTGAATCACGACTTCAGCAGGCCGGATAATGCGTTTGCCAATTTTTCCTACCTGGGGCATGCCATTGAAACCCTGTGGATGGTGATGTTTGAAGCCGGACGGAAAAAAGACCAGGCATTGTTCCGTACCGCCTCCGCAGCATTTTGCCGGCACGTGAAGGTTGCCGCTGATCGTATTTATGGCGGATTTTTCCGCTCACTTGACCATGTGGACCAATATACCTGGAAAGTGGATAAGGTGCTATGGCTGCAGGAAGAAGTGCTGATCGGCACACTCTTCCTGCTGGAGCATACGGGCGATACCTGGGCACAGCAGTGTTTTGACGATACGTATCAATATGTCCAGGATAAATTTGCAAAACCGGAATATGCCTTCTGGATTTCGGCAGGTAACAGAAAACTGACTGAGTTTCAACAGGTCAGGGCCGAGCATTATCATCATCCCCGTCACCTCATGCTTAATCTGCTGGCACTAAACCGGATGGTTGAAAGGGGCGGTAAAATATCCGGTATTTTCGACTGACAGTACCACTCCTTTCATCAAGTTGCTTTAATCTTTCTTCGGAAGTCCCACAGCGTCCTGCAATTACTTTATGTAAAAAATGAGAGGCTGATGGGATTTTTTCAAGTTGGCTGGTCTTAACATTAGAAAAGCCAGGTAACTTGATTTGCGGTCATCTCGCCGTCCGCGTAAGTAATAGGATTTAACCAATAAATATACACTTGATGAAAAGAAAGAAAATCAGATGCCCGGCCTAATCAGGGAAACCGGTTGCCAGCCCGGACTGCGGTTGCAGGGGTAGGCCCTCACTAAAAGCTGTTTTTTTATTAATTAACTTAAAACGACCGAAGATTATGAATTTTTTTACTATTCCCTTGATGTACTGCTGTAAGAAACATCGGGAGTCCGTGTTTTTTACCAGACTGGGGTTGTACTCCGGTGCATTCCGCAAGGCAGGTCTCTACCTGTTCCTGTCGGTTATGATGACTACCGGGCTATACGTAACCGCCGCTGCGCAGGATAACGGCGCTGTCAGGGGACGGGTTACGGGTGCCGACGGAAACGCGCTTACCGGTGTAAGTGTGTCGCTTGAAGGCACAAGTACAGGTGCCACCACCGATGCAGCAGGCAATTATTCGATCAACGCACCCAACAACGGGACACTGGTGTTTTCCTATGTTGGGTTTGTTTCACGGAAGGTGCCCGTTAACGGGCAGCAAACGATCAATGTAGTGCTGGAAGCTACTTCCACCGCGCTTGAAGAGGTGGTGGTAACGGCGCTGGGTATCGAGCGGCAGGCCAGGTCGTTGACCTATAGCACGCAAAGCGTCGATACGGAACAATTGACGAAGGCCCGCGAACCGAACATTATGAATTCACTGCAGGGTAAAGTGGCCGGTATGTCCATTAATTCATCCGGTGGAGGCGTCGGTGCCGCTGCCCGTGTGGTATTACGGGGAAATCGCTCCATTTCCGGAGACAGTCAGCCGCTGTATGTGGTGGACGGTGTGCCGGTTAGGGGTAACCCGCAGGACCTGAGCTCCGACAATATTGCATCCATTAATATTCTGAAAGGCCCGAACGCGGCGGCGTTGTATGGCAGCGCTGCACAGAACGGCGTCATTGTCGTTGAAACCAAGCGGGGACAGGCAGGGGTAACGGACATCAGCCTGAGCAGTACCTATATGATGACAAACCCGTATATTCCCATTAAGTTCCAGAATGAATTTGGACAGGGTGCCGGGGGTGTGTTTCAGGCCCACGCAGAATCCGCATGGGGAGCAAGGCTCGAAGGCCAGCAGGGTGAGCATTGGTCGAGAAGAACCGACCTGGCCGGAACCCAATACCCGTTGTTGCCCCAACCTGATAATAAACTGGATGTATTCCAGAACGGTCATAACTGGGCAACCAATGTGTTGATCAGTACGGGCGGGGAAAAAACCCAAACCGTATTTTCTTACACGTATACCAACTCCAAAGGTATTCTGCCGGGCAATGACCTTGGAAGACACAATGTATCGCTGCGGATCGGAAACCAGCTCACCCCAAAATTGAAAATTGACAGCAAGGTTGAGTACATCAACCAAACGATCGATAACATGCTTCAGGAAGGAGCAGCCAATTTCAATCCAGTTATGCAGGCATATATGATGCCGCCTAATATCCGTACGTCCGATGCCAGGAATTTTGAATTTATCAGCGAAAGCGGTCTTAACCTCCAGGATTTCTGGAATCCGTCATCAACCCTGGGAGCCAATCCGTACTGGACGCTGTACCGCAATCAGGATACGAACGACCGGGAGCGTGCCTTATTGATGACTTCATTGTCGTATCAGTTTACCGACGACCTGTCGTTGATGATCCGCGGTGCTTACGATGGGTCAAACACGGCGTCGGAAGAGCGGCTGTATAACGATACCTTCGTGAGGGCTCCAAATGGCCGTTTTAGTGTCAGTAAAGGACAAGCTATGGAATGGAACGGCGATTTCCTCCTGAGCTACAATAAGCAATTGAACAGCGACTGGAACATCAATGCAAACGTCGGCGGAAACATGAAGTCGCTGCGCAATACCTCCACCAGCTCCAATACCGGACTGGCACTGCTGGTACCCAACTTTTTTGCGATGTCAAATACCCTTCAGGTGGTTTCCAGCTACAACCAGGGTGACAATATGAACATCAATTCACTGTATGCTTTCGGGCAGGTGAGCTGGAAAAATGCGATTTATTTTGATGTGACCGGCCGTAACGACTGGAGCTCTACATTGCCGGCTGACAATCGTTCGTATTTTTACCCGTCACTCGGTCTCAGCGTCATTTTATCCGACCTGATCGATATGCCGGATGCGATTTCATTTACCCGGTTACGGTCGTCATGGGCCCAGGTGGGTAATAGTGCGCCACCTTATATGCTCGCCCGTACGGCTACTTTCCGGCCGGGAGGGAATGGCGGATTTGTTGAAACCAGCAATACCCTGCCCAATAAGCGGCTGGTGCCTGAAAAGACAACATCTACGGAAATCGGCTTAGACATGCGGTTTTTTGCCGATCGCCTCGGATTGGACCTGACTGCGTATAAAACCAATACTTCCAATCAGCTGTTTACTGTTGCATTGCCGGTCGGCTCTGGAGCAAGCCAGTATTTCACCAATGGTGGAAATGTGGAGAACAAAGGGATCGAGGCTTTATTGACAGGCACGCCGGTGAAAACGGCCGACTTTAGCTGGGACCTGAGCCTGAACTGGGCGCTGAACCGGAACCTGGTGACGGAAATTTCAGACGAGCGCCCCCGGGTTATTATTGGTAACGACCCTTATGTACGGGAATTCGTTATTGAGCAGGGTAAGCCATTCGGCGAAATTTACTCCAGGGGATGGCTCAGGGACGACCAGAACCGCGTTATTGTGGATGCCAACGGTATGCCACGCATTACTGCGGGAAGGACCGTTCGGATTGCCAATTTCAATCCCGATTGGATGGGAGGTCTCTCCACGTCGTTTACTTATAAGAACTTTAGTTTAAGTGCGTTGATTGAGCACCGGCAGGGAGGTGAACTGGTGTCAATGACCAATGCAATGCTGTTTGCGCAGGGCCTTACGGAACAGACGCTGGTCGGCCGGAATGGCGGCTTGGTGTTTGGCCGGGATGTGTTTGCAAATGAAACGGCTGTGCTGGAAGATGGTACGCCAAACAGCATCGCGATCGATGCCGAAACATTCTGGACAGGAATTGGGGGCAGAAATACACCGGTTGGGGAAGCATTCGTCGAATCGGCGACCAACACCCGGCTGAGGGAACTGACACTGGGCTATTCGATTCCCCTTAAAAGTCCGCATATATCCAACATCCACGTTTCCCTTGTTGGCCGGAACCTGTTTTTCCTGTATCGGGCATCCGATAGCATAGAGCCGGATCTGATGCAGGGCGTATCGCCCGATTCGGAAGGCTTTCAGGCATTTCCGCCGCCCACAACACGGTCATACGGGCTGAATCTTCGTATTGACTTTTAATGTGCTAACCGTAGTAAAAAATGGGAATCCTCATCACTAAAGTGAACATGATTATGAAAACAACTAAAATTCAATGGCTGAAACCGATATACCTGATGCTATCCGTCGGGATTGGGTTAAGTGCCTGTACCAAGAATTTTGAAGATATCAATACGCCCAAAGATGTACTCATCATGGATGAATCGTTATTGGGACAGGCTTTCGCACAGGCACAGTATACGGCCATGTGCGGGCAGTATCAGGTAGGGCAGAATTTGTATGCTGACATTTATGCGCAATATTTTGCGACGACGCACCGGAACTTTAATTCCGACCAGTTTTCCGAAACCGCCGCATGGACGAACATCGCATTTAATTATTTCTACGCATCCACTGCACCCCAGCTGTATCAGGTGGAGCAGTTTACGGAACAGCAAGCCATGCCGGTAGAAAACGCAATAGCGAAAATATGGCGGGTAGAGATGTACCACCGGGTAACTGATTATTTTGGACCGATTATGTATAGCCAGTTTGGCAACAGCGAAACCAGCGTGGCTTACGATTCACAGGAGGCGGTGTACAAGGACTTTTTTGTTACGTTGGATGAAGCTGTCGCCGTACTTGAGCAGAACCAGACAGCACAGGCATTCGGTAACCACGATCAGATGTATGGCGGGAATGCAGGTAAGTGGCTTACGTTTGCCAACTCCCTACGGCTGCGGCTGGCTATGCGGATTGTTTATGCAGATCCGGCGCTGGCGCAGAGCGAGGCGGAGAAAGCGATTGCCGCCGGCGTTATGATGACCAACGAGGACAATGCCGGTGTGCTTTCTACGATTAATTCCATTAACGGCCTTGCGACGTGGACCTATATCAATGAATTCCGGATGAGCGCCGCCATGAACAGCGTGCTTGCCGGATACAATGATCCACGGTTAGATGCCTATTTTAACGAAGCAGGAGGAAGATTAGGCGGAACCGATGGCTACAAGGGGTTACGCAACGGGTTGCCGGCGGTTGAAAAAGCGGATGGTACCATCAACGACACCCATTCTTTTGTGGATACGAAATGGTTGCCGATTATTGACGGCGGAGCCAACCTGCCTAATGTGGTGATGTCTGTGGCCGAGGTATATTTTCTCCGCGCCGAGGGCGCATTGCGGGGCTGGAATATGGGTGGAACCTCCCAGGATCTGTATAACGAGGGGGTCCGGCTTTCATTGGAACAATGGACGGAAGCCACGCCGACGGAAGTTGACGCTTACCTTAGCAGTACCAACACCCCGATGCCGCTGGCCGATCAATGGAATAGCCCGGCTATGACGGACATTCCTGTGGTTTATCAGTCGGGGGCCGGCTTTGAAACCCAGCTTGAGCAGATTATTACGCAAAAGTGGATCGCGCTTTATCCGGATGGAAAGGAAGCGTGGGCCGAGCGCCGGCGGACAGGTTATCCGCGTGGGTACGCCATTATCAATTCACTGAATCCGGATATTCCAACCACCGGAATGATGCGCAGGTTGATGTTTACCACCGGGGAAATCTCCACGAACGCGGTTGCTGTGGAGGCTGCACGGGAATTACTAAACGGTCCCGATGCCAATTATACGCGCGTATGGTGGGATGCAAAGCCGCTCGATTTATTCCCAACACCGACAAATTAATGATAAATAATTGGTTATATTGCTTGTAATTGTAAAGTGCCGGCCTGTGATCAGGCCGGCACTTACATTGCCCAATTTGTAATCCGATACATGCTCAAATGATTCATTACTCCAGACGCCACTTTATTAAACAGAATTCCATTGCGCTTTTGGGCGCTTCCATGTTACCTGCAGAATCTTTTCTGGGCCAGCTTACTTCCTCCGATACGGCAGCTGACATGCTGTTCTTTGACGCGTTTACCCGTATCGGGCCGCGCCGGTATAAACACCCCGCTGAGCAGTGGCGGTTGGATGATTTGCTACGCGAGCTTGACCACTGTTCAATTTCGGGTGCATTGGTTGCCTACACCTTATCGGTGGCTTATGATGCCATGTATTCCAATCTCGAACTCAGCGATATGCTAAGGCCACATCCGCGCCTCTTTGCGATATGGAATGTATTACCCCACCATACCGGTGAATTTCCCGACCCGGAAACGCTGGGTGCCAGCATGCGGGAACATGGCGTAAAGGCGGTTACGATCAATCCGCTTTCCAATGGCTGGGACTGGACGGCCGAAACAAGCAACGAATTGCTGGACTGGCTGGAAAGTCAGCGGATACTGACGATTACGACCGCTGCCGAATTGGGCGGCTGGCCTGCGCTGAATCAGTTTCTGAATCGGTATACATCCATTCCATTGCTGATCACAAACACCAACTGGATTGAACAGCGCTACCTGTTGCCGTTGCTGGAACGGCATGCCAACCTCCATATCAGTTTTGACCGTTTTCAGATCAATGAAGGCCTGGAATACCTGCACAAAAAGGGATGTACCGACCAGCTTATTTTTGCTTCGGATACGCCCACGATGTCGGCAGGGGCCCATCGTTGCTACGTCGACTATGCGGGAATACCGACCGATGCACGTGCAAAAATAGCAGGGGGAAACCTGACCCGCCTGTTGGGCGGACTGCGTCCACCGGCCATTCACACGAACCGTTCGGAAGATGAGCTGATGACGGCTGTCCGCCGTGGACAGACGCTGCCTGTACCGGTGGTAGATATGCACATGCATATGTTGCATGAAGGATTGAATGGTGCCGGAGGCGCCGGATACCGGATGGAAAATGGCGGTCCGGATGGGATTTTTGCGATGATGAAGAAAATCGGCTGCATCGGCGGTGGCTTCATGAGCTGGGTTGGGGTGGTTAGTAACGATGCTGTTGCCGGTAACCGGCTGGTACAGCAGACACTCGACCATTCGCCCCAGGGCTTCTGGGGGCTGGGTACATTTGACCCTACCCACTATACACAGCAGCAATTGGGTGATATGATTCCTGCTTTATATGCGGATAAACGGATTATCGGGATGAAGCCCTATCATTTTTACGGTGTGGAGTACCATCATCATTCGTATGATATATGGTGGAAATTCGGCGAACAGAACCGACTGTATGCCCTGATCCACCCGACGCGGACAGATTTACTGGAGGTAGAAACACTGGCAGCGAAGTATCCGGGTGTGCGGTGGGTTATTGCCCATGCCGGTGGCAGTTATGCCATGGCCGATATGGCCATATCGGCCATGCAGAAGTATGCCAATGTGTATGCGGAGATCACGCTGACACCGGTGCCGCTGGGCATTATCGAATACATGGTGGCACATGTGGGGGATGACCGCATCCTGTATGGGTCGGACTTGCCGATGCGGGATCCGCGGCAGCAGCTGGGCTGGGTGGTCTTTTCGCGGCTGCCACTGTCGTCAAAGAAAAAAATACTGGGTGAAAACGCGTTTGGGGTCATTGAACCCTGCATCGGACGGCTTCCCCGCCATAACATACCGGCTCCTTATTTAAACCGTTTGTAGCCGCTTCATTCCACTTAATTTTATTACGATGAACATGAAAATAATTTGCACGCACCTGGTTCTGTTGTTGTCCCTTTCGGCTTATGCGCAACCCGGTTCGGGCTGGTATACCGAAGGCAGTGATTTTGCGCCCGCACAACGGATACGGATTTCGGTAAGCAATGTGCTGGATATTCCGCTGGAAAACCAGCCGATTGTTGTAAAACGGGAGCAGCTGCCCGTTCAAAATATTCCCGAACGCTGGATTGCGGTCGTGGATCCCAAGCTGCCAAGCAATCATGAGCCTACCATGGAAGAACTGAAGGAGATGAGCGGCTATTTGCGTCGGAAGGAAACCAACGGGCATTCCATTGTGCTGCAGGTTGATGATGTGAACAAGGATGGTATCTGGGATGAGATCTTTTTCATTAGCGACCTGCAGCCGAAGGAAACGCGCGAGTTTTATATCTACATCGGATTTTACGAGCGCGGGATGTTTGAACACGAGGTGCACGCGGGCATTGGCAACTACGGTCGCCATACCGTGCCTTTCTGGGAATCGAAAGACATGGGGTGGAAATTGTGGTACCCCCACGACCTGGACGTGCATGGAAAGCGTGACCCTATGCTGACGGCGTATTACGAGTATTCAACCAATAACTCCGGCTATTATATGCCTTGGGAAATGGGTACCGATATCATGACGGTGGCCAAGACCTTCGGGGGCGGTGGAATCTGTATTTTTGAAAACCCCAACGATCCGGAGCATCCCGCACGGGCGTACCATTCGCCATATAAGGACAAGGGACCGTACCTGGATACCCGATATGCTTACGATGTGGTGTACAACGGGCCGCTAAGAAGCATGATCGAAGTGACCACTACAAACTGGAATTCAGAAAAAGGCTTTTATGAGCTGAAACAATATTACTCCGCCTATGCACACAAAAGCTGGAGCACGGTGCAGGTGGCCTTTGATAAATTTATGCCCCCAGCCGGCGATGCCATGTTCGGCGTCGGCATCCGGAAGATTATGGATGAGTACAAATCCATAAACAAAAACGGGATTGCGGTTTCCATGGGGAAAGATATTGAAGCCAGGATACCGGATGAAGATATCGGCGAAGACGTATTGATTGTGCCCTGGCAGGGTATCGGCGTCGTGGTAAAAGAAAAATACCAGCCACGGTATCATGAAATGGCCAATTATGGCGGTAATCATGTTTTTATGATACCGCAGACGGCCGATCAGACGTACGAGTATATGGTAATTGATGGATGGAGTTTTGGCAAGAAGCACAATAACGAAGCGGATTTCGTCCAGTATGTGGAAGCCGAAGCACAGATATACAACCATCCACCGGTTGTCAGTGTGCATGAATTTGAAAAAAAGAACCGCTGATCATTTTGCCGATACGCTCCGCGATCAACGTCGTTGCCTGAGGTAGGCTAGCAGTGCAATCGCGCTAGGCAAACCGCATAGCCCGTATAAAAAATAAAAGATTGAATGGGATTTTTTTCCTTTTCGTGTTCTATTCAATAACGTTTATTTGATGGCGGGGCTTTCCCCAGCTCCCGTGTTCTTATAAATAAAAAGCTAATCAATAACTATGAATAAGCGGCCGCATTGGTCGAATGGGTTTATTAACTAACTAAAATACGGTAAATTATGAAATTTTTTACTTTTTCCGATGCCTGCTTCCGGTATCGAGGTGCCAGGCTTAGTCCTTCAATCTCTGCATACCGGTCCCTGCTTCATCAGGCGAAATTTGCGGGAGCGTGCTTCGTTATGACGATAAATACGGTCGACCTTTCTGCTGAAACAACCAATCGGATTGTGACGACCGCTACTACGGTTAATTTGTCAGAGATGAATCTCGTTCTCCAAGACGATATAGTTGTACGCGGAAAGGTTACTGACTCAGAGGGAAATGGCTTGACGGGTGTAACGGTAACCTCGGGGGATAGGTCGACAGGAACAACCACGGACGCCAACGGCGGTTACTCAATTACTGTCTCAAAAGACGGTAAGTTGGTGTTTTCCTACGTAGGATTTGTGGCTAGGGAGGTGCCCGTAAATGGAGAGCAGGTTATAAATGTATCCTTACTGGAAGAATCTACGGCGCTGGAGGAAGTCGTCGTCACGGCGTTGGGTATTGAGCGTCAAACTCGATCTTTGACATACAGCACTCAAAGTGTGAGTACCGAACAGATGACCAAAGCGCGTGAGCCCAATATTATGAATTCCCTTCAGGGCAAAGTAGCAGGCTTGTCCATTAGTTCGTCAGCGTCGGGGGTCGGCGCTTCCGCTCGCGTTGTTCTTCGGGGGAACAAATCAATATCCGGAGACAGTCAGCCACTTTATGTGGTAGACGGTGTCCCAATCCGTGGAAATCCAGACAACTTGAATTCAGACAATATCGAATCAATTAACATCCTAAAAGGGCCAAATGCCGCAGCACTGTATGGTAGCGCGGCGCAAAACGGAGCCATCGTTATCGAAACCAAACGCGGCAAGGCGGGCGTGACCCGTGTGGGAATCAGTCAAACGTACATGATTCAACAACCGGTGATATTGACCGATTTCCAAAATGAATACGGTCAGGGACAAGGGGGAGTCTATGATAAAACATCTGAATATTCCTGGGGGCCCAGAATGGAGGGACAGACCGTTGATCATTGGTCGCTGGATCCTGCCATGACGGGTGCCACTTATTCCTTAACGCCACAACCCGACAACAACATCGATGCCTACCGAAATGGACACAACTCAACAACCAATGTGTATGCGACGATCGGTGGTGAACGGACGCAGACTATGTTTTCGTATACGTTTACTGATGCAGGGGGAATTCTTCCTGGCAATAGTTTAAAGCGACATAACGTGTCGGCCCGGATGAATAACCAACTGGCAGACGGACTCACGTTAGACGTAAAAGTAGATTACATTTCGCAAGCGATAGACAATGGTTATTTTGGCGGTCGCTATAACCCAACTCGAATGATTTATCGGCTTCCACGGAATATTCGGACCGCTGACCTGCGCGATTTCGAATATACCGATACACAGGATCGGAACAGGCAAAATTATTTTAACCCAGGTTCGGCGATCGGTGGAAACCCTTATTGGATTTTAAACCGCACGCCGAACGAGACAACGCGTGATCGGATCATTGCGCTGACTTCGCTGACTTACCGATTTTCCGACGCTTTCAGCTTGATGGTACGCGGTTCTTATGATGGCGCCAACGGAGGCAGGGAAGAAAAACTGTATAACGACAACTATGCAAGCGCCCCCGACGGCCAGTATAATGTAGAGAGTAATCGGGAGAGTGAGTTCAATTCGGACTTTTTGGCATCTTTTAATAAGGAGATCGCGACGGATTGGAACCTGAGCCTAAGTGCTGGTGGAAACATGAAAATCCAACGTAACCAGGCAATTCGGGTGAGCACAGGGCAGGCTATGATCATTCCTAATTTCTTCGCACTCAGCAATACAAATCTTCCGGTTGTTACGCACAATCCAGGATTAAACCAGGATATCTACTCATTGTATGCGTTTGGCCAGTTGAGCTGGAAAAATGCTGTCTTTTTAGATGTGACTGGTCGGAACGATTGGAGCTCTACGTTGCCGGCAAACAACCGCTCGTATTTCTATCCATCTGTGGGTTTAAGTGCAGTATTGTCGGACCTATTTACATTCCCCGACGCAATTTCAATGGCAAGACTCCGTGGATCGTGGGCAGAGGTGGGCAACAGTGCAAATCCTTATATGGTACAGCGAACTGCTTCTTTCGCTGCCGGTGGTACAAACGGATTTTTGCAATTAAGCAATACGTTGCCCAATGCCAATCTCAGGCCCGAGCGGACACGTTCGACAGAGTTAGGATTGGATCTGCGGTTTTTGGATAATCGGTTAGGACTCGACATTACGGCATACAAAACCAATACCTATGACCAGCTATTCACTGTTGCGTTGCCCGTAGGTTCCGGCGCAAGGGAGTATTATACCAATGGCGGTGATGTAGAGAACAAAGGTATCGAAGCTCTGCTTACCACCACGCCAGTTAGACAAACAGATTTCAGTTGGGATTTAAATCTGAATTTTGGTTTGAACCGAAACATGGTAAACCGTATTTCAGATGAACGTCCTCGCGTCAACCTGACACCCTCAGGATTCTTCAGCAATTTTATTATTGAGGAAGGCCAGCCTTTCGGTAATATTTATTCTCGAGGATTCATCCGGGATGAACAGGGGCGTGTTATTGTTGGGGCAAACGGGCTTCCAAAGGTCACAAGCGGTATTACGGAGCTGGTTGCTAATTTTAACCCGGACTGGACGGGAGGCATATCGAATACCTTCCGTTATCGGAACTTTGGATTAAGTTTCCTAATTGAACATCGTCAGGGAGGCACTGTCGCCTCGGAAACCAATGCGATCTTATATGACGACGGCGTTACTGCGCAGACCCTCGTAGGTAGAAGCGGTGATTTGGTGTTTGGACAGAACGTTTTTACCAACGAAGTAGCCGTGTTGGAAGATGGAACGCCCAATAATATTGCTATCTCTGCCGAATCTTTTTGGAGAAGTATAGGTGGCCGGAGCATTCCGGTTGGTGAGGCATTCGTAGACGACGCCACCAATACCCGGCTCCGCGAACTTACCCTAGACTATACGTTGCCTCAGGCGCTCTTTAGTAAGTGGCCGGTAAGCAATGTACAACTCTCACTTGTTGGCCGGAACCTGTTTTTCATCTATCGCGCTTCCGATCATCTTGATCCCGATTTTATGGGGGGCACGTCGCCGTCATCAGAAGGTACGCAAGCGTTTACACCGGCATCTTCCCGGTCATTCGGTCTAAGTTTAAAGGTTGATTTTTAATCGGTAGCCTAATTCAATTGTCATGAAAATTCAAATATTAACATCAAATATAATAAAACGCACGGTTGTCCTTACCCTTGCTGTTGGTGCGTTCAGCGCCTGTACGGATCACTTTGATGAGCTTAACGTGCCGGAAAATCAAATCATCGTTGATAACATCGACGCTTCACTTTTAGGACAGGCGTTTGCGCAGTCTCAATTTTATGGGTTGAACGGTGACAACCAAGCGTTTCAGCGTTCACAAAGCCTGTTCTCGGATGAATATGCACAATACTTTGCAACGACAGAGGCGAACTTTGACTCCGGGAACTTTCTGGAAGTAATGAGCTGGACGTCGCGCTACTACGATGATGTTTATTCACGAGCAGCGCCGCAACTGTTATTCGTGGAGCAGACAACCGCTGCTAACAACATGGTGGTTGAAAATGCGATCGCCAAAGTGTGGAAAGTGGTCATGTATCATCGGATATCTGACTTTTTCGGGCCAACGATTTATTCGCAATTCGGAAATGGACAAACCAGCGTAGCCTATGATTCACAGGAGTATGTCTACAAAGACTTCTTTAAGGTGCTTGATGACGCTGTTGCCGTGTTATCAGCGAATGCGACCGCGAATGGGTTCGGTTCAAACGATTTGGTGTATGCCGGCGATGCGTCGAAGTGGCTCACTTTTGCCAACTCGCTTCGGCTACGGCTGGCCATGCGTTTAGCTTATGTGGATCCCGAGCTGGCGAAATCGGAGGCAGAAAAAGCTGTAGCGGCCGGCGTGATGACGCATAACGACCAAAATGCGAATGTGTTGACGACAGTAAATTCCCTCAATTTCTATGCTGCGATCACTTATATCGACGAGTTCCGGATGAGTGCGACAATGCAGAGCGTACTGGAAGGCTATCAGGATCCCCGGATACGTGAATATTTCGACGAGGCAGTCGAGGGAGGCGGATATAAAGGAATCCGCAATGGGATGCCCCGTCTTGAAAAGGGTCCGTTCCTGGAACCAACCCACTCGTTTATCAACACGCGGTGGCGTCCGTTGGCTCGGGGAGGAACTAACCCACCATTACAGGTCATGGTGGCTGCAGAAAACTATTTTCTCCGCGCGGAAGGAGCACTAAGAGGATGGAATATGGGCGGAACGGTTCAGGAATTGTACAATCAGGGTATCGCCATTTCAATGGAACAATGGGAAGCAGCGTCGCCGGATGAGGTGGCTGCATATCAAAGTAGTTTAAACACGCCCGTGGCGGTTAGTGACAAATGGAATAGCCCAGCAATGTCAGACATTCCGGTGGCTTACCAAGTGGGAGCAGGTTTTGAAACACAACTGGAACAGATCATCACCCAAAAGTGGATTGCGCTTTTTCCGGATAGTTGGGAGGCGTGGACAGAACGGAGGCGGACGGGGTACCCTGTAGGATTCGCAATCATCGAATCATTTAACCCCGATATTCCGGTTACTGGATTGATGAGAAGGTTGAAGTTTACAACTGCCGAGCAAACCAATAACGCGGCTGCTGTTGAAAACGCCAGAAGTTTACTTGGCGGACCAGATGCCAACCATACAAGATTATGGTGGGATGCAAAGCCGATCGGTTTATATCCAACACCTAAACAGTAATGGGCACAAGTAACCGGGATGCCGAAGGGCGTTCCGGTTACTAAATATCCGTTTCGACATGCATAGACAATTTTTTTCTTTCTTTTTGGCCTTTTTGGCCTTAATCTCGTCTGCCCTCGGACAACTATCCATTGAGGAGGTAACAAAAAAAATGCGGGCCGCCACGGTGTACATGGTGGACGAAGTGAGTACGAACGGCGGATACGTGAGCTTGTACTACGACGACCTTTCGCGGAGGTGGGGCGAATTGGAGGCCTTTGACAGTATGATCTGGATCGAAGGCGGATATGGCACTGTAGCCATGGGAAATTGTTTTCTGAATGTATACGAAGTGACCGGGGATGAATATTACTACGAAGCTGCGGAAAAAGCGGTAAACGCGCTGATTTGGGGACAGCATGAGTCGGGCGGATGGCATTATTTTATCGACTTCGCCGGCGATCGGTCTATGCGGGAGTGGTACCGTACCATCGGCCGTAATGCCTGGGGGTTTGAGGAGCACAACCATTATTATGGCAATGCAACTTTTGACGGGAAGAACACCGCCAGTGCCGCGCAACTTTTGCTGCGCACCTATCTGATCAAACGGGATCCGAAAATTAAACAGGCGCTGGACAAAACCATCGCATTCGTGTTGGAAAGTCAGTATCCACTGGGTGGTTGGCCCCAGCGATATCCACTGAAGTATGATTTTCCCCATGGCACGCTCATCGATTACACCCATTTTTACACGTTCAACGATGACGTGACCGCAGAGAACCTGAACTTCCTGATTCAATGTTATGTCGCATTGGGCGAAGCACGTTTACTGGATCCCATACATCGGGCGATGCAAATTTATGTGCTGACCCAGCAGCCCCGGCCACAGGCAGGATGGAGCAAGCAACACGACATGGCACTGCGACCCGCCCATGCCAGAACGTACGAACCGGCAGCCATTTACCCGGATTTCACCTATAAAAATTCGATGTTGTTGTTGCGGTTCTATGAGCTGACCGGCGATCGAAAGTACCTCGCTAGGGTACCCGACGCGATCGAATTTTTGAAAAGTGTGCAACAGCGGGACGAAGCGGGCAACATCGTGTACCCGATTTTTGTAGAGCTGGGCACGAATAAGCCACTGTACGTCCACCGGAAAGGGACGAACGTGTCGAATGGCGCATATTGGTGGGATTATAACGCAGAAGGTGTGATACAGCATTACAAGGGGGGAGAAGTGCATGTCGAACGCCTCGAGGATGAATTTAGGCGCTGGAATGCGTGCGCTCCGGACGAAGCAGCGGCTGGTTCGCCGCTGTTGGGACGCGCGACGGTCGCCGATCCAATGCAGGACTTTCTGAAGCGATCCTCATCGCCCCGGGCATCGGAGGGAAAACAGGTTACCGATGCAGATGTGCGCGCCATCATCGCTGCGATGGACGATAAAAACAGGTGGTTGGTGAAGCACCAGCCCTATTCCCTGCCTTATGAGATTTTGCCTACCGGCGAAACCAGCAACACGGCTCGGAGAAGCGACGCCATTGGCAGAACGATCGTAGATCCCTCAGACCAACTATATGTGTCTGTTCAAGCTTATATTTCGAATATTAAATCGTTGTCGGCGTACCTCGCCAAAAATTCGGGGGATGAATAAAAAATCGCTAACCTTTTAAAACTTACCATGAGAAAAATTTGCATAAGCTGTTTAATAGGCTTGATTTTCGTTAATACCGCTGTCGGTCAGGATATCGGGCGGGTAAAACAAACGATGTTGAAAGCCACCAAGTTTATGGTGGAGGAAGTCAGTACCCATGGCGGGTATGTTGGCTTCTATTTCGAGGACTTGTCCAGGCGGTGGGGCGAGCTTGAGGCGTTTGATACGCAGATCTGGGTGCAGGAACCCGGCACCGTGAGCATGGGAAACCTGTTTTTAGATGCTTACCAGATTACGAAAGACGAATATTATTATCAGGCAGCCGAGCGCGTAGCAGAAGCGTTGATCTGGGGTCAGCATCCACGCGGTGGGTGGAATTATATGATCGACTTCGCGGGCGACCGTTCGTTGAAGGAATGGTATAATACCACCGGGAAAAATGCCTGGGGCTTTGAAGAACATAATCAATATTATGGCAATGCGACATTTGATGATGTCACTACCTCAAAGGCTGCGGAATTTCTCTTACGGATTTATCTGGAGAAGCTTGATCCGCGGTTTAAGCCGGCGTTGGATAAAGCTATTGATTTTATCCTGGAAGCACAGTACCCGCTCGGTGGTTGGCCACAGCGGTATCCGCTAATGCACAACCATCCGCATCATGGAAAGGAAGATTATACGTCGTTCTATACGTACAATGATGACGTGATATGGGGCAACCTCGAATTTCTCATTGATTGCTATTACACATTGGGTGAGCAACGGCTGCTGGATCCCATACATCGGGCGATGAACTTCTTCATCCTCACCCAGCAGGGGAATCCACAGGGCGGGTGGACCGAGCAATACGACATGAACCTCAGGCCTGCCCACGCCAGAAGCTACGAACCTGCAGGCCTGATGCCGGGCGCTACATTCCGGATCGCTATGCGTATGCTCGATTTTTATAAGTTTACCGGTGACCGCCGGTTCTTAGCAAGGATTCCCGATGCGATCGCCTGGCTGGAAGCTTCCCGTCTACCGGATCACCAAACAGAAAACGGCACGCGGACACATTCGACGTTCGTGGAAGTCGGCACAAACCGGGGGCTTTACGCGCATCGTAAGGGCACCGGGGTGGCGGATGGCGTATATTGGGTCGACTATGACGATAAAAATTTACTCGCCCATTATGGTGGCAAGGCCAACGTCAATATTCAGCGGCTTAAGGACGAATACGAGAAAGTAAACAAGCTAACCCCGGAGGAGGCCACCGCGAATTCGCCCCTGAAAGCGACGCGGTTTGAGCGGGGCGAAACCCCACAGCAGTTTTTCTTGACGAAGCGGATCAGGGAGCTGGAAGCAGACCTGAGCTTGACGGTTGCGGACGTCATGGATAAATTGGACAGCCGCGGGCGGTGGTTGACCAAGAACGAATGGATCAGCAGGCCGTATGCCATATCCGCGGACGGCAAAGAGGTTAATACAGCCAGACTTAGTGACGAGAATGGAAATTCCATCAGAGATAATTCCGACCAACAATATATCTCGGTCAGGGAATACATCAAGAACATGAATGTGTTGATGAAAACGGTACTGGAGGCGCAATAGTAATTGCCAACAGCTAACAAAATAAGACCATGTCGAAAAAAAATCACTTCGGCTTTTTCGTTGTCACCGCCGTATGCGCGTTGGTAACGGAAGGCAGCGTTGCACAAACTGTCCAAAATAGGGAGGGAGGACTTCGGGTATCCCCGGTGTCGTACCACCTGTCATTTGATAACGACGATTTTTTTAAAGAGGACATCATCCAGCAATCGGGGAAAAAAACAATCGAAGAAAGGAAGATCGATTTTCCCGAAGCCCGGTTTGGAAAAGGGATTCGGATGGCCGAGATCCCTACACCGCCGGACGAAGACAATATGACTGGAATCGACCTCGATCTCGTAACCGCGGTAATCTTCAACACACGCCCGGGCAACGAGATGGGATATAATCAGCCCTTTATCTGGGGCGGTGGGCGGATAAATGCCCGGCTCGGTGCCGTTGCCTTTTGGGCAAAGGGGGATTTGCCCTTTTCGGGACCCTTGTTTGAGCAGACAAGTGTTTCCTTTGGTCGGAAGGACAGGGATTTGCTGGGGGTCGTCGTAGGCGATGATGGTAAACTGTCTGCCTACGTAACCGATGCTCGGTATAAACGTCATGAGCTGAAAACGGATGCCGTCTGGGACACGCGGCAGTGGAACCATATTGTTTTCAATTGGGACTGGGCATATGGTATGGAATTATGGATCAACGGAAAAAGGGTAGGATCTTCCTGGAATAAACAATCTTGGTTTGAGACAGCGCTTCCGGGCTTATTTCACCTCCCGGCCGCTGACGTGGTTTATGATGAGCTGTATCTGATGGATCGGCCTATCTCCGAAAATGAGATCCGATCACTCATCGCCTCCAACACGGCACCTGGCGACGACAACCGGGTTTATCACCGGGAGCAGGTCGATCTTAACAAAATAAAAGCAATTAGCGGCGCAAGCCATGCGGAACAGCTGCCTCAGGTGAATCCCGGAGAAACGTTTGTCATCAAGGAGGTTTGGCCCGAATCCGTTTCGGATGGTCATATACCCGGCTGGTATATCATGGACGGTCGGAATGAGATGGCGTGGCCGCACCCTTATGCCATGTTTACGATTATTCCGGGGGATGCCGATTTCCATGCGGAAAAAGTGGATATTGCGACGGCCGGAGATTCCAAAGTAAACTTCATAACGGCAACGGGTAACCTAACGAATGTCGACTTTGAGGCATATGGCGAGCGCGATGAACAGTCCCGGGAACTTTTTTCCGTCCCCCGTGGAGATCATTTCTTCTATGGGTCGACGATCAATACGACCTATGGGTCGACATTCCGCATCCCTTTTACGGAGGAATATGGAACTCCAGATGGATTTAGTGGAGATATCCATGTTCCGCTATCGGGCGAGAAGCGGATCCAAAACGTCGGACTGTATCATTTCGACAAAATCCAGTCGACTGCTGCCCATCCATATGGTAAAAAGTTACGTATCGGCATGGACAACACGCCAGCGGACGATCGCAGCGTTTTTGCCATTCACGCGTTAACTTCGAGGGACGAGCGGAAGATCGCCTTGGCTACATCCAAAGCACTGGGGCAGGCCGGCTCTGAGGTGGAAATCGGCGCTTTTGAGCGACTCAACATTTTGAGCGAACCGTATAACGAAAGTACGGGGATACGGTCTATTTCGCTTACGCTGCCCATCAAAACGGCGTTACCTGAAGAAGTTCTGTTCATTCGTGTACGCGACCCGGGAGTCCCCTCGCGCATGTGGAACCAATTTGCCATTCGGCTGCAGGGATTCAACGATGATTTTTCGCAGCTGGCAATCACCATCGATTTTCAGGATATCGTGGTCACGGGAGGCGACCGTTTATGGGTCGACCTCGCAACTGCGGGAGATGCAGCAATACGCGTGGGTGACGACAGTAATGGGGCGGCGTTATTCGTGGAAGAGGCGGCAACGTATCTTTCACTCCATGAATATACGGCGAAGGAAATTGTTCCAGCCAATATGCAATACGGGAAAATGTACGAATTCATGCCGTGGCAATTCACCGGTAAACAAGTGTCCATCTCGGCGCCGTATTCATATGGCGGACCCTTTGATATGATCCTGCCAGCATTGGCCATTAATCGCGTAGACACCAATCACTTCATCGCCAATTATTTGATCCGGGTGAGCGGCCCGGACTATAAAGATGGGAAAGTCATTAATCCAGAAAACGTGCCGCTGGTTACCTTGCCGAATCCTGATGGAGCGCCCGATTGGGCTGTATATATGCGTGATTTCAATCGTAAGCGGCATGACATTGCAGACTGGTGGGCCGAACGGCAAAATCCGGATGGACAGCTGGGCGGTGGATGGAACGACGACGTTCTCTTTCTCAGTTTCCACCAGCCCGATCTTCCGCTGGATGGAAACGAAAATGCCCGCTATGTGATTGATGCTGCACAAACCGGTTTAGAGGCCACGCGCTATTTTAAGGACGGCTATTGCAACGTCTACCCCATGGATAGAATGCATATCGGGGATTTTATCAGTGAGCGCTACAATACCATCGTAAATAATCTGGGGCAGGCGTACGCTTTTGAACGAGAACTGGAAGCTGCACGTTGGTTAGGGAAACCTGACGAAATTCCGAGGAACTATTATGAAGACGCGTTTAAGTCGTCCGTCAACGCGATCAACTGGTACTGGGGAAAAGACGTGCCTGAGCAACCCTATCGGTCGAAAAGTTTGGACGAATTGGCAACTGAATTCCAGCGGTACACATCCGTTTTGGACGAATACGCGTTCTATCGGTTTACAGGGTCGAATGTGCATCGCGACGATTTCAGTCCCTATGGCGCGAATAATATGTATGAGTATATGCTGGGGGGAAAACGTGGGACACGTCTCGACGCACACCTTGTCCTAGCAGTAGCGTGGCCGTCGGGAGGTGGGCCGGAGATAGCCCGTGTCGTTTTGCATGCGGACAACACGGCGCTCGAGGTAGCGGCCTACTCGTTTGATGAGAAAATGCGTGAGCTGGCTATGCAACTCATGCGTATAGACGACGGTACATATCGAATTAGCCTTTTGGAAGACCAGCATGGAACAGGGGAGGGCGAAGCGCTGATCTGGCAAACTAGCCAAATCGTCAGACGTTTCGATACCATCAGCCTGCCAATACCCCCAAAAGTGCCGGTTGTCATAAAAATAGAACAACTGACGGCTCTTAAATCGGCAAACACGTTAGCGGATTTGGCAATTGATCCCTGGGATGTTATATTTGATAATGAGGTGGTCACTTGCATAGTCCACAACATCGGAAATCACGCCGTTGGAACGTTTAAAGTCACCCTGTTTGATGGTGATGAACTTCTTGAAACGCAACTGATCAGGGGCATGGAAGCCCCGACAGACTTAGAGGCAAAGCGCACGGAACTTACCTTTACCAATATCCGTTATTCCGGCGATTTATATATTCGCGTCGATCCGGACAACGAGATAGACGAAATATTAGAGGAAAACAATGTGCGTTTTGTGCGAAAAAAGGGGGAAGTTCCAATCGGTATTGCAGCGCGTCAATAATCGAGGAATAAAAATATGAAAAATGAGTATGGCAACCCAGCCCATTACAACCTTCCTTTTAAAGTAGACAGCTTTAATGGAATGCCTTACCGAAGGTTGGGCAATACGGGATTAAACGTGTCTAATGTAGGGTTGGGAACTTGGAAAATCGGGTACCCTGAAGCGGGCGACGGTTCGCGCGTGGACGAAACGACGGCGTTCGGAATCTTTGACCTCGCCGTCGAGTTGGGCGTGACCTTTTGGGACACGGCCAACCGATACAACAATGCTTCCGGCAATTCGGAGCGTATTATCGGAAAATGGCTTAAAAGCAACCCTTCCCAGCGAAGAAACGTTGTACTCGCCACAAAATTATCCGGCACGATGGACGGGAACACGCCGAACCATTGCGGACTGTCAAGGGCAAACATTCTGGAGGCCCTCTACCGGAGTCTGGATCGACTGCAGGTCGACTGCATCGACCTGCTATACTTTCATTCCTTTGATAGCGAAACGCCCATCGAAGAGAGTCTTTCGGCAATTGAGGATGCAGTGGGAAGGGACTTGATTCGCTACTTTGCGGTATCCAACTTCAACGTTTCCCAGCTTAAAGCCTACTTGGACTGCGGGACCTGTTTCACCGTGAGAAGCCGTATAGCAGCCGTGCAGAATCAGTTTGACGTTCTCGCCGGTGAGGCCGCCGACTACGCCGGTACGCAGGTGATGGCGGAAGAACAGGGCATTTCGTACATCGCATGGAGCCCGCTTGCCCGGGGACTGCTGACGGGGAGGTATCTGGATGGCGCGAAAATAGGTCCGGGCGACCGCCTGTACGACGAGCAGTCGCTGGACAAGGCGGCCAACACGGAAGCTATGGCCAAGGTGCGGAAACTGGCGGCGCTGGCGACAGCGTGGGATATGCAGCTGAATGAGCTGGTTATCGCCTACATGCTCCGCATTCCGGGAATGGGCCCGGTGATCCCGTCATCCTCCACACCGGACCAACTGCGATCAAATGCGAAGGGCGGAAAGATAGCGCTGACCGACACGCAGCAAGACACGATCCGTGCCATACTTGCTGGTGCTTAACTCAAGGCTTGAATATAAACGCAAAGATAGATAACAATGAATAACTTGAAAAACACTTGGCGATTGTTGATTGCCATACCAACGTTTGCCCTGATATCCGGAATAGCTATGGCGCAGGATTCGGTATACCATGTGAGTCGGTCCATGACTACCATCCCCGTTGACGGCAAATGGGATAAGCCGCAATGGAACGAAGTAGCCAAGGTTGTGCTCACCAACTATATGGGGGAAATACCTCCGTTTAAACCGGTGACCCATGCGAAGATGCAATACGATGCCGACAACCTGTATTTGATTTTCCGGGTACAAGACCGCTACGTCAGCAGCCTGGTGCAGGAGCCCAATGGCCCGGTATCACGTGATGCCTGTGTCGAGTTTTTCTTTTCCCCGGACGTGCACCATCCGTTACATTACTTCAACTTAGAGATCAATGCCGGCGGCACGGTCCTCATGCGGTACAACGGTGTGGAGCGAAAACCGTTTACCGATGAAGATATCGCCGCGTTTGAGGTTGCACACTCCTTACCAAAGGTTGTAGACCCGCCTATCAATGATCCGGTAACCTGGACGATAGAATGTCGTATCCCCTTGAGGATACTGGAAAAATACGGAACGGTCACGCCGCCGAGTGCTGGAATTGCCTGGCGGGCCAATTTTTATAAAACGGCCAGTAAAAGCACTAATCCGCATTACATTACGTGGTCGCCCGTACAACATGAAGTGCCCAACTTTCATTTACCGGCATATTTCGGGCAATTGGTGTTCAATTAAGGGATTTAGTATACTGAAATTCTTCCGGCAAAATTTTAGATCGGGATGGTACTTTTCCATTTTTCATGGTCTATATATATGAAACTTTCTTTTATCCATACTTCATTAGACTTTATACATGCACAATTCAGGAAAAAACATTAAGATCGTTAACGGACAAATACTGACACCATATCGAACCATTAAATCGGGTACAATAATCGTAAAGGACGGTAAGATCCTTGCGGTGGGGGATCAGCGTGTTGATCTCCCGGATGCCGTGGAAATTGACGCCGGAGGGCAATATGTGGCACCGGGTTTTATCGATATCCATGTACACGGCGGTGGCGGTCATGATTTTATGGACGGTACCGAAGAAGCATTTCTTAAAATTGCGGAGGCCCATGCCAAGCATGGTACAACGGCAATGCTCCCGACGACATTGACCAGTGAAACTGAGGAACTGCTCCGTACGCTGGATATTTATAAATCGGCCAACAGGAATAACACCAAAGGTGCGCAGTTCCTGGGTGTACATTTGGAGGGACCTTATTTTGCCATGAATCAGCGTGGCGCACAGGACCCCCGGTATATCCGGAATCCGAAACCGGAGGAATATAGGGAGATTATCCAGCACTCGAAGGATATAAAACGCTGGAGTGCTGCGCCTGAACTGGACGGCGCCCTGGCGTTTGCACAGTATGCGAAATCCAATGGTATTCTTGTTGCGTTGGCTCATACTGATGCGACGTATGAGGAAGCATTGCTGGGTTTTGAAAATGGCTATTCGCTGGCTACACATTTCTATTCCTGTATGGCAGGGGTGTCACGTAAGAATGCGATGCGGTATGCCGGGGCAATTGAAGCCGCATACCTGATTGACGAGATGGACGTGGAAATCATTGCCGACGGGGTACACCTACCCGCTCCCCTGCTGAAACTGATTTATAAGATAAAGGGTGTCGACCGCACGGCACTGATCACGGACGCCATGCGGGCAGCCGGACTGCCGCCGGGCGAGAGTATCCTGGGTAGCCTGCACGATGGACTGCCAGTCATTGTGGAAGATGGCGTTGCCAAACTGCCCGACCGGAGTTCTTTTGCCGGCAGTGTGGCCACGACAGACCGGCTGGTGCGTACGATGGTACAAATAGCCGAGGTGCCGCTCCTCGAATCCGTCCGGATGATTACGCAAACCCCAGCACGGATCTTGGGTGTAGACAGCCAGAAAGGCGTATTGCTCCCGGGAATGGATGCGGATATTGTAATTTTTAATCAGGATATTGAGATTGACAAAACCATTATTAACGGAGAAGTGGTTTACGACAGCACACGGGATTCCCGGGCGTCCTAACCGTTCGAGTTATATGTTGCTAATTACCATTACATTTTTGCTATGAAAGAAATCAAGAAAGATCAGCTGAACATCCAGATTCATGAAGACCGGCCGGCCCTGGGTCGGGCAGCGGCAGAACAGATCGCTGCTAAAATCAACGCACTGCTTGCACAGCAGGAATTGGTGAGCATTATTTTTGCATCGGCACCCTCGCAAAACGAATTTTTAGCCGAGCTCGTAAAAAAAGACATTGACTGGTCGCGCATCGTTGCCTTCCACATGGATGAATATATCGGATTGAACCCGGATGCACCGCAGGGTTTTGCCAACTTTTTAAAAGACAGGATCTTTTCCAAGGTACAGGTAGGGCAGGTGCACTACATGGACGGGAATACCGGCGATCCGCAGGGCGAGTGCAACCGGTATGCAGCACTGTTAGCTAAATACCCGGTTGATATTGTTATACTGGGTATCGGTGAAAATACGCATTTGGCGTTCAATGATCCGCATGTAGCCGATTTCAACGATCCGTTGGTGGTGAAGGTTGTTGACCTCGATCAGGATTGTCGCTTACAGCAGGTGAATGATGGTGCATTCCCCCTGATCGAGGATGTGCCTAGCCATGCCATTACGATTACCATACCTGCGTTGCTGGAAGCGAAATATGCCTATGCCATTGTTCCGGGGAAATTTAAGGCAGATGCCATATATCACACTGTAAATAACGATATTTCGGAAATGTTTCCGTCGACAATACTGCGCAAGAAAGCAAATGCTGTATTGTATATTGATGAAGACAGTGCTGCGAAATTAACCTATTAAGTTCGCAGCACACCCGGGATTTCCAACCTGGAGATCCCGCTATTTTATGATTACTATACCAAAATAAACCATGGCTAATTCTCCTAAAACCGTACTTGCAGGCACGCTAAGTGTTAAGGAATCGATGAAAGGCATATTTATCATCGCGTTCCTTTTTTTTATGTTTGGATTCGTTTCGTGGATCAACGCCATCCTGATCCCTTACTTCCGGATCGGGTTTGAATTATCTCATTTTGAATCTTATTTAGTTGCCTTTGCATTTTACATTTCGTATCTTATTTTTTCGGTCCCGTCCTCCTTTCTGCTGAAGCGGATCGGATTTAAAAAGGGGATGATGCTCGGTTTCTGGGCAATGGCGGTGGGGGCGCTGGTATTTATACCGGCAGCGGCGGCAATGGCTTATCCGATCTTCCTGTTCGGGCTGTTTTCCATCGGGGCCGGACTGGCGATGCTGCAGACTGCGGCAAATCCGTACGTAACGATACTTGGCCCGATAGAACGGGGTGCCCAGCGGATGAGTATCATGGGGATTTGCAACAAAGGTGCCGGCATACTGGCGCCGCTGATTTTTGCAGCCGTAGTACTACGTGAATCCGATGCACAGCTGTTTGAGCAGCTGCCGAGCATGACCGGTGCGGCCAAGACAGCGGCACTGGAAGAATTAATCGGCCGGGTTGTCCTGCCTTATACCTGTGTTGGCATTGCATTGATCGTTTTCGGATTATTAATCCGTTATTCTCCGCTTCCGGAGATCGACACCGAGCATGAGACGGACGATGTGGCGGTATCTAATTCTTCGAAAACAAGCATCCTGCAATTCCCGCATTTAATATTAGGTGCTTTTGCCTGGTTTCTTCACGTGGGCACGCAGGTGGTATCCATCGATACCATCATCAGCTACGCGGAAACCATGGGGATCGGCTTATTGGAGGCAAAGGCATTTCCATCTTATACCCTGTTTACTGCCATTATTGGTTACTTTATCGGTGTTATCTGTATCCCGAGATTTATCTCGCAGGGTAATGCGCTGAAGGTCTGTGCTATTTTGGGTGCCATTTTTACCCTGCTGATCGTATATAGCCATGGTTCGGTTACATTCCTTGGACACACAGCGGATTGGTCTATCTGGTTCGTGGTTATGCTGGGGCTGGCTAATTCGCTGGTGGGGCCGGCGATATGGCCTTTAGCAATAAACGGACTGGGCAGGTTTACGAAAATTGGTTCTTCAATTATCGTTATGGGACTTTCCGGAAATGCCGTATTGCCGATGATGTATGGACTCCTGGCCGATCATTACAATGAGCGGTCGGCATATTGGGTATTAATGCCTTGTTATCTGTATATCCTGTTTTACGCCATTTGGGGCCACCGGATCAAAAACTGGTCAAAATAGTGGTTGAATAATTAACCCTTCTTTTGAATCGAAAGATGAGTATAATGATGAAACGTAATAAAAATTCCTTACTCTGCCTCTTGTTGATGTTAGCGGGAGTTTACGCGGGCTGTAATGCCCCGGTGACTACGGAACCCCATGCAGAAACCGAAAAAAATGATACGGGTTTTAATGCCGATGGATGGACAGCGGAGCAGGTACTCCCTGATGAACTGGCGGCTTGGCAATTATTGGGCGACGGTAAGGTTGCGAGTGTCATGGGTGAACAGGTCAGTCTTGAGGAAACCGGCCAGTCGAAAGGGGTCATGCTATTGAGTCCGCGGTATTATGAAGGAGACGTCGTTGTACGGTACAAGGCGCTTGCCCTGTCCCCGGCAACTGTTTTCGTAACCGTTCTGTCGGCCAAGGACCAGTCGGGTGATCAATTGACTGTTCCTGGAAATTACGATGGCACGATGGGGTTCTGGACTTCGGAAACGCGCAATTACTTTTTTGCCTTCAAGAACGCACCCCATGGAGGAACCCCTTTTATCACCAAGAATCCGGCAGCGGAAAAACAGGCTAACGCACCGGGACAGGACGGGATGATTGCCGGGGTATATTATGATATTGAAGCGGGGAGGGAAGGCACTAAATTGTGGCTGTCAATAGACGGTAAAGAGGTTGTCAGCATGGTGGATGACTCTCTCATAACCGGCGGGCATATTGCCTTTAGGTTAAGGGGTACCGCGGGACTCCCTGCCATCGGTCTGATCAAAGACCTGTCGATCTACACCAAATGATGGTCGCGGGAACGAAATAAACAATGAATTCATAAAAATAACAATAGCGGAAATGGCAGATAATTTTTCATTAGCAGGAAAAGTGATTGTAGTTACCGGTGGTACCGGAATTTTAGGAGAAGCGTTTATTAACGGGATTGTGGAGGCGGGCGGAGCCGTGGGCATACTGGGCCGGAATGCAGAGGTGGCTCACCAGCGTGCCGATCAGATCAATCAACAGGGGGGTAGGGCTATCGCTCTGGTAGCGGATGTACTGGATGAAAAGCAATTGCTGGAAGCAAAAGATAAGACACTCAGTGAATTTGGGAAAATTGACGGGCTGGTAAATGCCGCCGGTGGCAATATGCCGGAGGGGGTGTTATTACCCGGTGAAGATATTTTTAAAATGAACCTGGCCGGGATGAAACGAGTGATGGAAGTTAACCTCTGGGGCACCGTATTACCCACACAGGTTTTCGGTGAGGCCATGGCGAATACCGCCGAATACGGCAGCATCGTTAATATTTCTTCTATGAATTCCAAGCGTGCGGTTACCCGCGTGCTGGGCTATAACATGGGAAAAGCAGCCATGGATTGTTATAATCAGTGGTTTGCCGTTGAACTGGCGAACCGGTACGGTGATAAATTGCGGATGAATGCGCTGGCGCCTGGCTTTTTCCTCACTGAACAGAACCGCAACCTGCTTACTACACCGGACGGCGGCTACACCGACCGGGGCGCATCAGTCATCCGGCAAACCCCTTATAAGCGATTCGGCCACCCGGATGAGTTAAAAGGTGCGATTGTGTGGTTGTTGAGCGACGCGTCCAAATTTGTGACCGGTGCAATGATCTGTGTAGACGGGGGCTTTTCAATATTCAGCGGGGTTTAGTGCCCCGCCTAACCAAAATATTCCAATTAAAATACCTAATTATAAAACCATGTCTTTAAAAGTGCTAATGGCAATTACGCTGCCCCTGTTGGCCAGCGCGGTACTACCGACGAAAACGGATATCGGTGAGCAACCAAAAACAATACAAACAACGGATCAGGATCCCGTGGACGTCATCCTGGAGCCATGGACGTATACCGATGATTTTGAGGACCGGGCCCTGGGAGCCTGGGCATCGTATCCCCATTGGCAGGACATCGCTTATAACCAGAATTTCAGGGTAAACGAAATTGTCTCCGGTGATCCCAATATTTCTGTCGTTCAGAAAGTAACACCCTATACGAATGTCGATAATTATGCCGGTGCGCAGAAACTGCTGGACATGTACCTTGTGCCGGGGGCAACAGTAAAATTCAGGTATTATTTAAAGGCCAATATTCCAGCGGAATGGTATAAGGTGCGGTTTGCTGCAGGGGAATATGGCAAATTGGACGTTACGATACCTGCACCTACACTTAACAAATGGGAATGGGTAACGGTATCCTACGATGATTTTGTGGCGCAAAACCCGGCAATTGCCGGTAAGGACCGGGTAAAGATCAATGCATTGGCTTTCCTTACGAAATTTCCGGATGCGGATCCGGACATGCCGATATACTTGGGATTGGATGACATCACGTTTAAGGGAGCGCGGGTTGCGGCGTTCCAATTTAATGAACCGGAGGTGGTTAAACTGCCGGAATTCAAACCCTACATTCCAAAAAAACACTATTATGCGGGAGATGAGTTCCAGCTGAAGGGAACCTGGGTAACCGATGCAGACAAGGTAACGTTACGGATTGCGCCTTATTTTGATCAAAACAACACGGTGTATGAAGGGAATTTAAGTAACCAGTCCGCTACGTGGGCGACTAAGGGTATTAAACTTGCGTTTCCGGAAGGGCTGTATTTGGCAACATTAACGGCGCGCAAAGGCAACAAGCAGCTGGCCAATACGGTATTTACGATTCATATCGCACCGAAAGCGATTGGCGGACAGCATCCGCGCCTGCTTTTTGATGCGGAAGGGAAAGAAAAAATCGCTCAACGGTTCCAGGACGAACGCTATCAACAGGTATATGACGATATTTTAGTACAGGCTAAGAAACAGCGGGAAGATATTCCTGCAGAGAGCCTGATCTATGACCTCGACCAATTCCCTGATGAAAACTGGCTGCCAACGTGGGCCGCTTGGGGGTCACGCATCTACCACACAGGCGAGGCACTCCGGCTGAATGCCAGGGCTTATGCTTTTCACCACGATACCGAGGCGGGAAATTATGTCAAAGCGGTATTGCTGAGGCTTGCCGCCTGGCCGGACTGGACACACCCTTGGCAAACCAAACGTGGCCGTTTCAGTGAACACCGTACCGGAAGCTGGTCGCACCGGCTGGCTGAGGCGTATGACCTGGTATACGACTTTATGAGCGAGGATGAACGGTTGAAAATCCGGGAAGCGATCATGAAAAACATTGTGGAGGGGGTGCATAGAACCTATGTGTATAATGATAACATTACAGCCGGAACCTCGAATTGGCTGGCAATGACGGTAGGTGGCTCATTAATGAGCATGGCGGCAATCTTCCAGGACGGACCGGATACAGAACAATTGGAACCCTATTTTACAGGTGCCATCCTGAAACTGGATAAATTTGCCCACAATGTGACGGATTCCGAAGACGGGGCTTGGGGTGAAGGATTTGGTTATAATAATTACAGTTTCCAAAACCTGTCTTATAGCCTGCCGTCGTTGGAGAATGTGTTTCATATCGATATGTCGGCACCCATGCGGAACACCTATAACGAATATATCTGGGCTGGCTGGGTGAAAGGCAAACGGTGGTTTGAATACGGCGATTCGGGTGGAAATTTAACTACGGCGACGAATTGGGCCTATTTGCTTGGCAAATATAAGGATCCGCGGTTAAGCTGGTTTTATCATTTTCTAAGGCAGGATAACACCGCAGCGCCGACGGGTGCCACCGGGGAAGGGCATGGTACGGACCGTTTTGAACGATTCCGGAATTTCGATAAAGCCACATATGAAGATGTGGTTTTCTATACGGAGGATATTCCGGAGGATGATCCTTTTGACGAAAACCCGGTTAAGGTATTCCGTGATATCGGCACCACGGTATTTAAGGGAGGCTGGGAAACGGACGATTTTGTCTTTGTTATGCGGACGGGACCGTTCTATAACCACCAGCATATTGACCAGGGTAGTTTTTGGCTGGCCGACCGGGGCGAAATATTTATTGAAGAGCGGCCGCTGGCTAACTCCAATTATTACGATGATCCTATTTACGAGTCGTGGCTTACGCAGCCAGTGGGGCACTCCACAATCCTGGTCAACGGTAACCATCAAAGCCAGCGGACGGGCGACCATAGGAGCTTTGCTCCCGGTTTTGATGACCATGCGTTCATCTCCCATTTTTTGGACGGCAAGCACGCATCTTATGTGACGGGTGACATCGGTAAGCTATATTGGGGCGAGGTTAAGAGCCTGCGCAGGAACGTGCTGTTCCTTAAACCCAATGCCGTGCTGATGCTTGACGTGGCGGCACCTGCTGAAAAAGATGCGGAAATTAATTTACTGTATCAGGCCAAGCGTTTTGAAGATATCCAGGCAGGTGCGAAGGAATCGACCATTACTAAAAATGAGGCGACACTGCATATCATGCACTTAGCGCCACAACAGGTGAACGTGGAAGCGGTGAAAACGCCGCATTACCTCAAGACACTGCTTAACATGAGGCCGCTTGAACGGGAAGGCATGCTTACCGTGACCGGCAAGACACAGGGTAAGCCCCTGGTTATGGCCAATTTATTTACGGCTACGGCATTGGGCGGCAAACCCGATGTTGCGACACAGGCGGGTGACGGATTCATGCAGGGAACGGTGTCCGGCCAGCAGTTTGCATTTTCTACTAACCCCGGAACAGCCTACCAGGTCGGTGGGTTTACCACCGATGCATTGGCTATTGCCTATGGACAGGGAGAACCGGTCTTCGTTGCACGTGCCACGACCTATCAGGACCAGCATGTGGCAGTCAGCGCAGGTATTCCGATTACGTTTGAATTGTCAGGCAACGAATTACATTACTATATTGATGAGGCAGCCGCGGTTACCATCCGTTATGACGGGGGTGTCTCAGCTGTCATGTTAAACGGTCAACGCATAAAAAATTACACGTATAATAAAAATACGAAAGAATTAACCATTCAGCTGCCGGCTGGCGAAGGGAAGCTGTCCGTCAAGTAGTTGGCCTGAATGTTGTGGGATTGGTAAAAACCAAAGGATAGTCCTATGAAGCATGTATTTATGATGACCACGGTGCTATGCATGGCCGCTTGTGGTAATCCGAACGGTGGGTCTGATGAACAGACCAATACCGCTACGTCATCGACAGACAGTATATCAGTCGTATTATCCCAGGCTTGGGCAACAGATACCACATCCCTCATCACACCGGAATGTGTTACCTATGACCCTGCAAGAAACCAGTTTTACGTGTCTAACATCAATAGGCAAAGTGATGCAGAAAACGCAGGTTATATTGCGTTGGTTGGCGCAGATGGAAGCATAAAAAATGCCAAATGGGTAACCGGCTTTAAAGGTCCGCTTGGAAATGAAGTGCATGGCGATTTTCTGTATGTCAATGACCGCAATACCATTGTGAAAATTGATATTGCGACAGGAAAGATAGTCGAACGGATTACGGTGGATGGTGCGGGCGCACTCAATGGAATGGATATCGCTGAAGACGGGACGATCTATGCCGCGGATTCAAAAACGAATGGAATTTTCCGGGTGAGCCCGGACGGGCAGGCGAAAATGATCGTACAGAGTGATAGCCTGGAGACCCCTAATGGGGTATTGATCAACGGCGATGAACTGCTTGTAGCTTCTTCCCATGGCGGTAGCCTTAAAGCGGTTAATTTAGGTGACGGATCAATTGAAACGCGGGTAGCCGGCCTCGGACAGGTAGATGGGATCATTCCACTTGAAGGTGGCCGTTACCTGACCTCCAGCTGGAAAGGGGAGGTGTATTTCATAGACGAAAATGGGAAACAGCAGAAAATTCTTGATACCAAAGACCAGGCAATCAATGCTGCAGATATTGGATACATTCCGAATGAAAAGCTACTGGTTATACCAACATTCCATGATAATCGGTTAGTTGCTTACCGCATGGAAATCCGGGAGTAACAGCTTGCTGTCCGGTTTCTATCCATGTAGGGACTGGTTAGGGGTTGGCTTCAGAGCTTCTTGCTGTCTCCGTCGACACTCCGTCGATGCTTGTTCGACACTCGTTCGACACTCATTCGGGAAAAACCCGAAGCCGAGTCGAACGAGTGTCGAACAAGTACCGAATGAGCTCCGAAGCCAACCCCTAACCGGTCCGAAACCCAACCCTAAGCGGGGCTTGGTGCAGCTGCAGGGGGTGATTGGATCAAAATTGTTAATTTTGATGCCTATTCATGGTTCAATTAACTAAGGAATTTAAAAATGGAAAACAACATAAACGGGAAAGTCATTGTCATTACGGGAGCAAGCAGCGGTATTGGTGAAGCTGCTGCAAAGGACCTGGCCGCTAATGGGGGCCTGGTAGGATTGGGTGCACGGCGTAAGGATCGATTGGATAAGCTGGTGGAGGAGATCACAGCAGCAGGAGGAAAGGCAGTGGCTTTTGAAACTGACGTGACCGATCGCGTGGCCGTTCAGGCGTTGGTTGACGGCACCATCAGCGCATTTGGCAAAGTCGATGTGCTCATTAATAATGCAGGCATTATGCCCCTGTCCCGGATTGAAGAATTGCAATACGACGATTGGGACCGGATGATTGACGTGAACATCAAGGGCGTGTTGTACGGAATCGGCGCAGTCCTCCCTTACATGAAAGCACAGCAAAGCGGACATGTAATTAATGTGGCGTCCGTAGCCGGCTGGCGTGTTCCGCTTAATGGGGAGAGTGCTATTTATTCGTCGACCAAATTTGCCGTTCGGGCCATTTCCGAGGGATTCCGGCAGGAATCCAAACCGTATAATATCCGCACAACCATCATCTCCCCGGGAGCCATCAAAACGGAATTGCCCCATGCGGTCACCAATCCGGATATCAAAGCAGGATTGGGACGTATCGCGATACCAGCTGATGCCATTGCCCGTGCGATTGCTTATGCCATTGAACAGCCGGATGAATATGACGTTAACGAAATCTTATTACGGCCGACCGCGCAGGTAAGCTGATATAAAAGAATTTAGCTAAGTTTGTAGAACGCCGATGTCATCATACCGTATCGGTAAGCGGCACGGATCATTAGCGGATGATTTCAGAACCTACATATTTAGCGGCAAAGGTGGTAGCCGACCAGGTTGCTGCTTACCTGGAAAAACAGGCAGGCCTCCATCAGTCTGAGACGGTGGGGTACCTTCCGGATATCCCCATTATTGAAGCATTAATTGATACTGCATTCTGGGCAAGCCTGCGTCGGGAGGAAGGTTATGAACCTAAGATATCATTGGCTTTTGCACCACCGGATATGACCGGGAGTAACTTGGTCTTTCTCCACCAACAGCGGTTTACGCCATACAATCTTGTTAAACTGTCTCCTGCCGTGGTGCAGCCAGGGATCCATTTGGGTGTTTGGAAAGAAGATGATCGGCTATACATCTGGGGTACCACACATGAGCTGCCCGTGCACTGCCTGGTATTGGAAGTTGTGGAAGCGGGCTTGCTGGTGGTTAAGCATAAGCATCATGATGCCATGCGGAAGTTTATCAATATCGCAGTATTGAAGGGGAACCAGATCAAGGTGATCGATAACAATCATTGGGGATTAACAGACTGCCCGGGGATGCTTTCCACCCTGTTGGGCTTTACTCATCGATCAGTGGCAGATCAGTCGGAAAATCTGTTGGTGAACCTTGCACTGGCTATGCGTAGCCATGGGCGTGGGGCGTTACTTCTGGTCGTGCCCAAAGACAGCACTGCATGGCTGCACTCCATTGTACAGCCAATCAACTACCTGGTGGAGCCACAGGCTGTTTTGCCTGCTGATGATGACATGTTGCAGCATCCGGATGGCCAGGATACCATGCAGAAGATGGTCAGTGCTGTTGGGGGGTATTCTGCTATCGACGGGGCCACGGTAATTACGCAGGATCATCGTTTACTGGCCTTTGGCGCGAAAGTGGCACGGTCACCCCACTCCGCGCCTGTTGCACAATTGATGATTACCGAGCCCGTTGCAGGGAGTTCGGTGCAGTTGCTGGATGCCACCGGAATCGGCGGAACCCGGCACCTGGCAGCGGCACAGTTTGTGAATGACCAGCATGATTCGCTGGCAATGGTGGCCTCGCAGGACGGTACGTTCACGGTATTTTCGTGGTCAGCAAAGCAGCAGATGGTGCATGGCCATCGGATTGACACCCTGCTGATGTAATCATAGAGTTGTCTTATCCGATTTGATCGTGACGGAACAACGCAAAATCATTCATATTGATATGGACGCATTCTATGCTTCCGTAGAACAGCGCGACTTTCCCGCTTACCGAGGCAAGCCCCTTATTGTTGGTGGGTCACCGGAGGGGCGGGGCGGTGTTGTGGCAACCGCCAGTTACGAGGCCCGGAAATTCGGCATCCGTTCGGCAATGCCGGCTAAAACAGCCCAGCGCCTCTGTCCGGACGCGATTTTTGTGCCACCCCGTTTTGCGATGTATAAGGCTGTGTCCAAGCAGATACGAGCAATTTTTAGTCGCTATACCGATATCGTAGAACCGCTTTCGCTGGATGAAGCGTACTTGGATGTAACCCATGACAAACAGGGCGTTGGTTCGGCCATTGCTATTGCCCGTTTCATTAAACAGGCGATTCATGACGAGTTGCAGCTCACCGCATCCGCGGGCGTTTCCGTTAATAAGTTTGTGGCCAAGGTAGCTTCTGATTTACAGAAACCAGATGGCTTGACGTTCATTGGCCCCTCAAAAATCGAAACGTTTATGGAAAGTCTTCCGGTGGAAAAATTTTTTGGGGTTGGGAAGATCACGGCTGCCAAAATGAAAGCCATGGGGTTGCATACCGGTGCAGACTTGAAGCAGCTTACGGAAGCTGAACTTGTGCGGCATTTCGGTAAATCTGGTAAGTTTTATTACCGGATTGTACGCGGTCACGATGACCGGGAAGTGCAGCCATATCGGGAAACAAAATCAATCAGCGTAGAAGATACTTTCCCCGAAGACCTGGTATCGGTAGCCTCCATGCGGTCGGCACTAGCCGTGCTTACCGAAAAACTGGAAACCCGACTGCAGCGGGCCCAATTGAAGGGGCGGACCATCACTATAAAGTTTAAATTTCATGATTTTACCATCATGACCCGCAGCCAGACGCTTACCGAATTGGTAGACGATTACGACCGTATATTTTCCATCGTTACCCACTTGTTGGAACAGGCCATCTTACAGGACCGGCGGATTCGTCTGCTGGGGGTGGGCATCTCTAACTTTTCGCTGCCGGCAAAATCGCCGGGAGGGCAAGCGATGGGAGGACAGCTCCAGTTATTTTAGCGCGTCTCGGCTTCCGGCCGCTATTGCACAAAAAAGGGAATATTTGCTGTTGCTACATTGTTTTGCCCATCGGTAACATACAGAAATAACCGGTAAGCGCCAGATTGTTCCGGCGTGGTGAATCTCGCCTGGCTGACGGTTGCGTTGGTCACGTGCCCGGGGATCGCTTGGGGCCTGCTTTCGCGGTCGCCGCCCGATTTGAGGTCCGTACTTTCCGGCAACAGCTCCCAGCGTGTGGACAGGCTGTCGTTATCCGGGTCGGTGACCGCTACATCCAGGGGATACGTTTTTCCGGGTTGGAGGTAAATGAAATCAAGGGCCTTCCTGCCGTCCAGACGTATCGAATCCAAATGCGGGGCGCGGTTCAACGGCCATTGCCCGGTCCATAGGTATTGCATGACATCCACTACCTCATTTTCTTCACCTGCTTCCGTGAACAATCCGTACCAGGTGGGGGTACGTTCCTGTTTCTGGCCCCACAGAAACACATAGGAACCGATGCAATGCCGGTCTTTCATGATAGCCGCTTCGTAACGGCTTTTATAAACCGCTGCCTTTTCACTGCTGGTTTCTTCAATAGCCGCTTTCCAGGGTGTTTGCGGACTTTCCCAGTGGCCGGTTGGACCCCATTCGGTCACCATATAGGCTTTTTCCCATCCGGTAGCCCGGATTCGTTCCGGCACCGCTGCCAGTCCGCCATAGACCTGCACCGAGATCAGATCAAGCGCCGGGCATTTTTCCTTGATATAGTCAATCTCCCGCTGATTGATTCCGGCGAGCATCGTGGTCACCAAGTGATTGGAATCCAGCTCATGAATCATTTCAGCTACTTCATTGACAGCATCCCAGACTTTCGGATTGGTGTATTCGAGGTTGAGTTCATTGCCGATTCCCCAGGCCAGCAGTGCGGGATGATCTTTGAATTTCAATATTTCCGCACGTACGGTTTCGAGCTGTTTCGCCACGGCTTCCGCATCGTTGTAATCGAATCCGTGACGCTCGCGGGCCATATTGATTCCCATGGTTACCGTAAGCCCCAGTCGTTGGGCCTCGTCCAGCACCTGCTGTCCATTGGCTGTACCCCACGTCCGGACGGAGTTTCCGCCGTATGCACTTAGCCGGTCCATATAAGTTGAGCCACCAGCCCCCTTAATAAAATAGGGTTTGCCGCCGCGGAGCAGGGTGTACGTATCCCCCTGCTTAATCAGTTCCACTTTTATGGGCTTTGCATGCTGCGCCACGGCAGCTGTCATTAATAACAGGCACCCCGTGAGGGTCAGCAGCATCACATGGGTAAAACGCATGGCAGTAGAGTTTATGGGTGTAAGCAACTAACTAATTCAGCCCAGGGCAACCACCGAAAGCGGGTGATTTGACCGTATATGGTAATTATTGCGGCCGCCGGAAACGGCCCACATAAGCCGCCTTGCCCACGACATGATCCTGCATGGCCTGCATAATGGCCGTCCGGGTTTGGAAGGCATCGGCAGCGGGTTCCTGGTCCAGTACGATATCCAGCGCATAGATCTCAAAAACATAATGGTGCAGGGGGCCACTCGCCGCGGCACCCGGTCCCCGGTAAACCGGACCCGTTACGCTGATCTGATAGCTGCCATCAGGCAATTGTGCGCCCCGGGGCAGGCCTTCAGGTAATTCTGTTTTGTCTGCCGGAATGTTCCAGACCAGCCAATGGACCTGATCATCTGTTGTTTTTTCACGCGCGAAATCCACGTCGTGCATATGCAGCACAAAGCTTTTGGTGCCCGTTGGTGCATTTGCCCACATCAATGCGGGCGAGGTGCCCTCACCCGGCGCAGCGCCTTCGGCGGCCTGACTGTATTTTACGGGAATGATGCCGCCGTCCTCAAAAGCCGTGGTATGCAGTGTCATGGCCGGTGTTGCCGATTGTGCATTGCACAGGGCGATTAGCGACATAAACGAAACGAAAGTTAACAGGATCTTTTTCATGTAAATCATATTCGGGGTTAATAATAGCATTCAAAAATACCGTGCAAACATAATGCTTGTGATCGTAAAGATCTGAATTTTTGGCTAATTTGCGTTGCTTAAATTACAATGGAAAGACGAAAATTTATGGAATTGCTAGCTATGGGAGGAACTGTAGCGGCATCAACGACATTAACCGGATACCCATTTATTGCCCTGGGCGGTGCTGCTATACAGACAGTATCCGATCGGGACCAGCACGGATTTTCAGCAGATGTGATCATTGCAGGGGGTGGATTGGGAGGGTGTGCAGCGGCCCTGGCAGCATTACGGAATGGTTTGCGGGTTGTGCTGACAGAGGAAACCGATTGGATTGGCGGACAGCTTACCCAACAGGGTGTGCCGCCGGATGAACATCAATGGATTGAAACACACGGTGCCACCCAATGTTACCGGGACTTCCGTGCGGGTATCCGGCAATTTTACATACAAAACTATCCGCTTACCGAAACGGCGAAAAGCCGGAGATACTTCAATCCGGGGGACGGCACCGTTTCGGCACTATGCCACGAACCCCGGGTGGCTTTGGCGGTATTGCATGCCTTATTTGCACCCTACATAAGTGCGGGAAAATTAACATTATTGCTGGAACATCAGATCATTGCGGCTGATGTGAGCGGCGATCGGGTACATGGATTAAAGGCGAAGGATCTCCGTGAAGGGAGGGAAGTACAGCTATCCGCACCCTATTTTGTGGATGCAACCGAGCTTGGTGACTTACTGCCACTTACAGGTACTGAATATGTTACCGGTACCGAATCAAGGAAAGAAACCGGGGAGCTTCACGCACCCGAAACAGGGAACCCGGAAAACAACCAGGCATTTACAGCCTGTTTTGCCATGGACTATATCCCGGGAGAAAGCCATGTCATCAATCGACCTGAAGAATACGCGTTTTGGCAGCGCTATGTGCCTGCTATGCAACCTGCATGGCCGGGAAACCTGCTCGATCTTGATTATTCCGATCCCAAGACCTTAAAACCGAAAGATTTGGGATTCCATCCGGAAGGCAAATCCACTGGTGACACATTGAATCTGTGGAATTACCGTCGTATTATCAATAAAGCTAATTTTACACCCGGTACCTACCGTGGAGATATCAGTATCGTGAACTGGCCGCAAAACGATTATTTTCTTGGGAATATTGTTGATGTGGACGAAAATGTATTTAAGAAACACGTTGCACGTGCAAAGCAACTAAGTTTGTCGTGGTTATACTGGTTACAGACGGAAGCACCACGGCCCGACGGTGGGACGGGGTGGCCGGGTTTGCGACTCAGACCGGATATCATGGGAACGGCCGATGGTTTGGCCAAGTATCCATATGTTAGGGAATCCCGTCGTATTAAGGCCCTTTTTACTATTCTTGAGGAACACGTTGGCGCGGAAAACCGGATGTTGGTGACTGGTAAGGAACCATCGCGGGCTGCTGATTTTCACGACAGTATCGGTGTTGGTTACTATCATATCGACCTGCACCCGAGCACAGGAGGAAACAATTACATAGACTTTGGGTCATTGCCGTTCCAGATCCCGCTGGGGGCACTTCTTCCCAGACGGATGGAGAATATCCTGCCCGCCAATAAAAATATTGGCACTACGCATATTACCAATGGATGTTATCGCCTACATCCGGTGGAGTGGGGTATCGGCGAGGCAGCAGGTATGTTGGTTGCCTATTCGCTTGGTAAGAAAATCACCCCTAGACAGGTGTACGAAAAACCAGGTTTGCTGGCAGAATTCCAGCAGTTTATCCGGTCGCAGGGAATAGAGACGCATTGGCCAAAATAACAAAGGTGGCCGGATAGACCACCTTTGTTTATCTTCAGAACGCATAACGCAAAGTGACACCGTAGGTGCGCTGGTCGCCCAGTACACCGGCATAGTGCCCCGCGTTGCCTGCTCCGGGTAATAGCTGTTCAAAATAATCTTTATCGAAGAGGTTGCGTGCCCAGACGTACAAGGATACCCCCTGCGGCGCACGGAATCCGACCCGTGCGTTCAGCAGTGTATAACCATCGACAACCAGGTATTTAGACGGTGACGGACTCGATGAGAACGACGACCGGTAAAAGCCGTCCACCGCAAAGGCAAATTCGCCGGTCTGTCCCAGGAAAGTGGTTGATGGTGTTACTGCTTCTCCGCCGAAGGAGGCCGCCCACTCTGAAATCCCGGGTAATAAGCCACCGGAAATATCTTTAAATGTTGGGCCACCTGTTTCTTCCAATGGTGGGGGAGCATTCGTGAAGGATACATATTTGCCGTCGGTATACGCAAGTGAACCGTAGAGTGATAAGAAATTGCCAAGCCTGATGTTGCCGTCAAATTCCACACCACGAACGCGAACCTGTTCCGCGTTCGCTAAGTAACCCCGGTTTACCGAAAGATCTGCTGCCTGTACCTGAGCCTGGTAATCGCGGACATCAGTGTTATACACCGTAAGGCTGACGGAAGAAGTCCGGGTAGGCTGGGCCTTTATTCCCACCTCGTAGTGCAGTACACGTTCCGGCTTAATCACGGCCAGTTCCAGCAAGGGCTGCCCGTTCGAATTCGGTAATCCACCCAGGTTTAGTCCGACCGGCTTGAATCCGGTGGAGAACGTTGCAAAGGTGTTTACCCGCTGCGATGCCTTAAAGGCGACGGTCAACTGCCCCGAAAGATTCGTGTCGTCGATATCGGCGGTGAATGCCTGGGCACTGTACAATGAATTCTTAAGGGCAATTAATTCCGGGTCATCCGTTTCCAGTCCGCCATAGGGTTCACGCCGGAAATCAACGGACTTATCGTCATAGTTCACCCGCAGTCCGGGTAAAACACGTAAACGGTCGGTGACTGCCCAGTCCAGCTGACCAAAAAGTGCGCCGCTGAATGTGCGAAGGCTGGGGTAGGTTTTAATGCCAAAGCCTTCAAATAATCCCGGTGTTTGCCATAGCGGACTTTCGGAATTCTGTGAAAACCGCCATTGGTCCCTTCCCGCTTCTTCTGTATGGGCAGGATTGGCATTCAATGACTGTCCGAAGGCAAAGAGACCAAATACCGCGCTGACACGCGGGGAGAAGTCGCCTGCCCAACGGATTTCCTGCGACCATTGATCGTGACGTGAAGGTGCCTGGGATAGCGCCAGACCCTGTAAGCCGGTAAAATCCCGGTCATTGGATGGGTCCCAATTCCAGAAACGCCACGCGGTTGTCGAAGTTAACGTACCTGTTCCGAGCTTAATGTCAATATTTGCTGAGGCACCGCCAAGATCCTGCCCCGACTGCCATGGCGTATCGTGGTCTATTAACCTGTCAAACGGGTTCCTGCTGGGCAATTGATAGTTAAGATCAGCAATAATTTGCTCAAATTGACGATATGCCGGCCGCAACGTTGGCGCTACCCCGGCAAATACCTGGGCGTAGCCATCCGGCCGCTGGCGGGTCAGATCACCGGCCAACAATACATGAACCCGATCCGAAGGTGCATATAACAACTGCCCCCGCAAACCCAGGTTATTCAGGTCATTGACCCGTTTCTGCGTAGCCACGTTATACAACAGGCCATCCCGCTGTGTGCCACTGAATGAAAGGCGGGCGGCTAAATGCCTTGAGAGCGGACCGCTCACCGAAGCCTTCGCCTGTATAAAACCATAATTGCCATAACTTAATTCCACTTGTCCTTCCGGGGTAAAAGTAGGTTTGCGGGTAGTTACGTTGAATGCACCCGCTACCGTATTCTTCCCGAACAGAGTGCCCTGCGGCCCGCGCAACACCTCAATCTGTTCCACATCAATGAAATCAAGCGTGGTAGCTGCGGTACGTGCATAGTAAACTCCATCTACATAAAATCCAACACCGGGGTCAATGCCGTCATTAGTGAGGCCAAATGTGGTGCCAAGTCCCCGGATACTCAGTCCTGTATTCCGTGGATTCGACGAGTATAACTGTACCGTGGGCACCAGTTCCTTTAACCGATTGACATTGAATGCGCCAGCATCCGCAGCCAACGCTCCGCTGATTACGGAAACCGGAATGGGAACATTGAGCAAAAGCTCTCGGCGCCGGCGGGAGGTGACAGTCACCTCTGTCAAACCGGTGGCATTACGGTCCAACGCTATAGCCAATGGACTTCCCGTCGCTACTACCTCTTTGGTAATATAACCGATATAGGAAACAATGATGGTGTAAGGGAATTTCTGACCGGTAACAAAACGAAATTGACCGCGGGTATCCGATTTCGTCATGTGGGTAATCCCTTCAAGCTGCAGGGTGGCTCCCGCAAGCGGTTCCCCGGTTTCAGAATCTACCACGGTGCCATCCAATATGGAGTTCACCAGTGGTGTGGTTTCTTGCGCACGTACGGTTGGAAATTGTCCGACCAGACCCAGTCCGGTCAATACAAACAATCCAATTGTAAACGTATTTGTGCATATGGTCTTGCTAATAGGTAATCGTTTCATTGTTGTTTTGTTATGTGTTTTTTTCGCCGTCCTGTTGACAGCATTGATGAATGAGTAGTTAACATGCATGGAATGATTTGGAAAAGCGACATTCGATGGCCGCTGGAGCGTAAGCTATAGATCTTCATGACTTCTAATTAATATGTGAATGCTGCAAATATATATATTTTATATAAAATCTATATAATTAGTAGACATTATGTTGTGTTTAAACATAACACGTTGTTAATTAGTATATTATTTCGATTTGGATTGGGTAAATCATAGACCTGACATCGGTGAAATCGGTTATTCCGGCTCACGGGTACGTCGATCCGGTAGGGTTGATTTTCATGTTGAAGCGTGAATCGGCACAATTGGGATTGGCTAACCACCTGAAGATTTTTCAGCTAATTGCAGCTTATTCAGCACCATGATCACCTCATCAATCATTTCCTGCGTAATATCCAGATATGTGACAAACCGGATGCGCTGCTTTCCGAATTCCAGGCACTTCACGCCGTGCTGGTCGAGTTGCCTGATTAGCGTTGCTGTCTGATAGTTTTCGGCTACTTCAAAGATAACGATGTTGGTATCCACGGGCATCACGCTTTTGACATAGTATTGTCCCTTCAATGCCGATGCAAGTTGCCGTGCATGGTGGTGGTCTGCCTTGAGTTTCCCGATGTTGTGGTCAAGTGCGTAAATACCGGCTGCTGCTAAAAATCCCGCCTGTCGCATTCCACCACCCATTACTTTGCGGATTTTCCGTGCTTTTTTGATGAGTTCACCATTACCCATTAGTACCGAACCAACAGGTGCGCCGAGCCCTTTGGATAAACATACCGAAATGGTGTCGAAGAACTGACCGTAATTTATCGTCAGGTCCCCAGTTTCGGTCAGCGCATTAAAAATCCTTGCCCCATCGAGGTGCAATTTCAATGCGCTGTTACGGCAGAGCGCAGCGATTTCCGAGATCTCTGCCAGTGTATAATAACTGCCACCTCCCCAGTTCACCGTGTTTTCGAGAACCACCAGCGATGTCCGGGGGGCAGTAATGCTATCGGCATTGATTTCGGGCGCAATGAGCGCCGGCGTGATTTTGCCCCGTTCGCCCCGGAGCGTACGCACGGATACCGCTGAATGAAAAGGGATTCCACCGCTCTCGGAACGGTATACATGTGCGGTCTGGTCGGTAATTAATTCTTCCATCGGATTGGTGAGGCATTTGATGGCAATCTGATTGGCCATTGTCCCTGACGGGCAAAAAAGGGCCGTCTCCATGCCGAACATGGTCGCGATCTGCTGTTCCAATGCTTTTACGGTATCGTCTTCGCCAAAAACATCATCTCCTACCCGGGCTGTCATCATAGCATCCAGCATTTCGCGACTGGGACGGGTTAGGGTATCACTACGGAGGTCTACAATCATAACTTTATCGTGGCTTTTGTCTGGTCTTTAACGCATGTAATCCGGACTGGTTCCGGAAACTCAAGTTTACGGATTTTTATACATTATTTACATTTTCTCTCCCCAACCAACGATGCTTTTTTAAGTAAATCCACCACACGTGTTGGCAGGTTGGCATACCGTGATGATACCGTTTCCTTAAATTTCCTATCTTCCTGTAGCGTTGTTACGGTTTAAGGCGTTTAATGACTAAAGAATTCAACGAAGACCAATTTGTATTACCAATGAAAAAAGCGAATCTACTACATGTATTCACCTTCTTTACCTTGTGGCTTATACTGTCCGCTGGCCATTCGGTTCATGCACAAACCACATGGGGTATAAAGGCGGGAGTAAACTTTTCCAGCGCGGGCATTGAAGACGAAGAAGGCAGTGAAAGTCCTACCCAGGCCATACCCCGTCTGCATGTCGGACTTACCATCGATATTCCAATGGCAGCCAATTTCTATATCCAACCCGGTCTGCTGTATTCCGGTAAAGGATTTAAGCAATCCGGTAACGGGTTTTCGGGATCAGCTAATGAATTTGAAGCACGTGTATCGTATCTTGAGATTCCGGTCAATGCGCTGTACAAGCCGCAGCTGGGCATTGGTAAGTTACTACTCGGTGCAGGCCCCTATATCAGCTACGGTATGGGGGGAAACTGGGAATCCGCGCGGGAAGTCCACATCGGTGATATTGTAATCGAAAACCATGGCGACGTGATTTTTAAGAACGACGTTATGGATGGTGAATTTGGTAATTACCTATATGGCCGCCCGCTCGACTACGGGATAGGTATTCTTGCAGGATATGAATTTTTCGGTAAGCTGGCGATCCAGTTTAATGCACAATGGGGCCTGGCAAACCTCAGTCCGGAAGTTTCGGGAACAGCGGGCGACGGCCATATCCGGAACAAGTTAGTCGGTTTTTCAGTTGGCTATAAACTCTAGGAGCGGTCGTACTTAGTTGTGAAATTGTTTAGTCCTCCGAAACAAACATTTCGTACAGCAATATTAATTCCTGTATCTTATTTATGTTTAGTTTTTTATAAATGTTTCGTGTGTGGGTATGTACCGTATGTTCGGCAATATACAGGGCGTCTGCGATTTCTTTCCTGCTGCTTCCATTGACCAGCCTTTTGACAATTTCCTTTTCACGCTTGGTCAGTTTTGCCACAGTAAAACTATCCGTTTGTGTGTCGGCTACCCGGGCTACTGTAATCGCAAATTTAGGTCTGCCTTTTTCGGCAAATACCATTTTTGTGGTCCCAATAACATCTTTATAGGTCGTATTGCGGTGTAACAATTTATAAGTGAGGTTGAGATATCCATGATTTTTTTGCTTAAAGAATACCACGGATTTGACCAGGGTATGTAAATTGCTTACATGGATGGTCTTGACGTAATAAAGTAAGTCGTGTTGACTAAGCCAATTGTTCTCAAATCCGTAAAATAGCTTGAATTTATTGTTGATACAAACAGGCCGGTATAAATCTACGTCGTGTAACGTAATCATGAAATCGGACGTGTTGACGATCGTCAGAAACGTTTCCGACCGTTCAATGTCCCTGGTCAACAAGTCATGGCTTTTAAGGATGCCGATCAATCTGTCAATTTCTTCTTCCGTTTGTTGAAACATGGTATCACGCAATGCTGATTGAATATTAGGAGACTGTAATCTGGAGAAAACAGCGGTAGATTGATAGTCGATCAGGTTGTTTTCGGCCAATAAATTATACCTCTCGTATAATTAAGATATGCGAAGATATAAATTTCCGGGAAAATGAGCTGCGTTTTGATCTCCTGGCTTGAAATTGAACAGTTTGCCGACAGGACTTTCCGCTTATAGCGTTTGCTTGAAAAAATCGATGGTACGCTGCCACGCCAATTCCGCCGCCGCTTTGTCATAACGCGGCGTGGTATCGTTATGGAAGCCATGATTGGCATTCGGGTACATGTACATGGTGTATTCCTTGTTGTTTTCCTTCAGCGCCTTTTCATACTCGGGCCACCCCTTATTTACCCCCGTATCCAGCGCGGCATAGTGCAACACAATCGGGGCTGTTATATTGTGTACTTCCTCTGTAGGCGGCTGGCCGCCATAAAAGGGTACTGCCGCCGCAAGGGTAGGGATACGCACAGCCATCATATTGGAAATCCACCCGCCGAAACAGAAGCCAACCACACCCACTTTGCCGGTATTATATTCATGCTGGCTCAGGTATTCAAATCCAGCAATAAAATCTTCCAGCATCTCATTTCTATCCCGTTTGCTCTGTAGGGCGCGTCCATCATCGTCATTACCGGGGTAACCCCCCAACGGGCTTAACGCATCGGGAGCCAGACTGATGAAGCCTTCAAGGGCAGCTCTTCTCGCTACATCTTCAATGTGCGGATTTAATCCACGGTTTTCATGTACCACAACCACACCGCCCCGTTTTTTCTGGTTGTCTTTAGGCATGGTTAACAGCGCCCTGATAGTGCCGCCGCCTTTGGGTGATGGATAACTGACATAACTTGACGTGATTCTTGGATCATCAGCCTTTACCTGTATGGCCCCGACATAATCCGGCATCAGGAAACTCATCAGCGCGCTCACGGTGAGGCCGCCAACTGCATAAATGGAAAGTTTCTGCATGAAATCACGGCGGTTGATGCGATTATGCGCGTAATCATCATACAGATCAAAAACTTCCTGCTTAATGTCTTCCTTATTCAACTTGAGCATAGCGTTATCTTTTGGTCCACAAAACAATTAATACTAAATTAAGTAAATGCCGGTTCATTTTCAGTACGTTCCGGATAAGTCGCTTAAAAATTACAAAATTGTCCGTCGCCTTTTTGGGTTTTATTTTCTCTTTTTGGGTAATTACCTTCCCGATGCAATGGACGGCAGCTGAAGAAACAAATCGAATTAACGCTAATATCATCGTTTGTAAAAGCCGTTTTAACATTGTTTTCTAAAATTGGGCAAGCGGTATTTTTGGTATACTTTTGGTTTACCCCAGGATATATTAATTAGTTTACATCACATTTTATCATATGAAGAACCTATTTCTTACCCTTTGTTTAGCCGCATCAGTTACAGGTGTGGCCAATGCGCAACGAATTAATCTGGGGAAAGCTGCCGGTGCGGCATCCAAAAGCGTATCGGCGTTGACTTTCAGTAATGAAGATGCTGTCCGGCTATCAAAAGAGGCCGTTGAATGGATGGATCAAAATAACACCATCGCAGCGGCGGACGATCCGTATGCAGTAAGGCTGGAACGGCTCTTCGGCACCCATAAATCGCAGGACGGTTTAGCCCTGAACTATAAGGTATACCTTGTTACGGATATTAATGCATTCGCCTGCGCAGATGGCAGTGTACGGGTGTTTTCCTCGTTAATGGACCTGATGACCGACGAAGAACTGCTGTCAATCATCGGCCACGAAATCGGTCATGTTAAAAACGAGGATACCAAGGACGCCATGAAGAGCGCTTACATGCGGGCCGCTGCGATGGATGCCGCATCATCTACCTCGAATACCGTACAGGCGCTTTCCGAGAGCCAATTGGGTGAGCTGGCCAATGCGATGCTGGATGCTTCCCATAGCAGAAAGCAGGAATCGGATGCCGATGAATATGCCTATAATTTCATGAAACAGCACGGCTATAATGTGGTCGGGGCCTATTCAGCCTTTAAAAAACTGGCACTATTAGCAGGTAATTCCAGCGTTTCCGGATTCGAAAAAATGTTAAGCTCGCACCCCGACAGCGAAAAACGGGCGGAGGCAGTGAAGGCCAAGGCGCAACAGGATGGCTTATGGCAGGATCCGGGAACCGTTGAACTTCCGTCGACGCCGCTGCCTCAGTGATGTAGTGTCATCTCAATCCAAATGACAGGGGGTTCTTAATCGGTTACAATACCCCCCTAATAGTAGGGGGGTAAAAAGTCCGAATTATCGGTATTGCCTGGCGGTCTTTGCTGCGATAACTTTGTGGATAAACAAATTTCAATGTTATGCAAAAATTACATACAAAGACACCGATGCTAAGCGTATTGCTTTTACTCGTTACAGGCGTATTAATTACCGGATGCAGTAAAGACGATGATCAGCCGGGAGAAGTTGATGTTGCGGCGGTTATGGCCGGAACATATAAGGGAACACTGACCATCGGAGCCGAGGAATATTTCGGTGCAGAACTGAGCGCTACGGCCGCAGGCGGCAATAAGATAAAATTCTCACCTAAATCGGGAGAAGCTTATTCCCATGCGACCCCAACCACCATGGCCATGCAGGCACCAAGCGGGAATCCCCGGGATGGTTTGATCGCCCAGGGCCCCGAAGGTTCCGCCGCCTTCCAGGCTGCAGAAAAGAATCTGATTGTTGTTACGCAAAAAATGGCTGAAGAGGACGTGTCCTTCACATTTGAAGGAACAAAACAGTAGTCAGCCACCTCATAAATTGCGGATTTAGCTAAACGTGACTAGCTAAATCCGCTTTTTTTTGCGCATTTCCACGATCAATGCTTTCATAACATAATGCCATAAGAAAGCCCCGAAACGGGGAGGATCGGGGCTTTAACTAACCAATTATAAACCTAAATTATGAAAAGACAATTTTATACTTTGTTTATAGCTATAACGGATAATGATCGCACAAATTGTAAAGCCTATTGTCAAAAATTTGTTAAACTAACCTAACGGTTATACGGACGCTATACGTAAGCACCCTATCGGGATCATGTTAATCCGGATTCGTTTGATTTTCAGAAAACAGGAAAAGGGACAATCCCGATAGCGCCAGCAGAAAGTATAAGAAAAAATCGGTATCATTGTCGGGCTTTCAGACAGCTAAAACCAAAATAAACGACATGACCAATACAAAACGCCTATTCCCTGCCCTCTTTTTTCTTTGCTTTCTGGGGATATCCTGCAACGCGCCCGGTAAAAAAAACAATAATACCACGATACATCCACCCTGTTGTGAAGACAGTATTCCAACGTATACGGCACAGCGGATAAAACAAGCGCCGGTTATCGACGGTAAGCTGGATGAAGCCGTTTGGGAAAATGCTCCCCGTTCCTCCCGCTTTGTCGATCTGATCCACGGAACGGAGACGTATATGGATACCCGGGCCGCTGTGCTATGGGACGACGATTACCTTTATGTAGGGTACTGGCTGGAGGAACCCAATGTGACTGCGACCCTTACAGAAAGAGATGCGCCCATTTATCAGGATAATGATGCGGAGCTGTTTATAGCCGGTGCCGATGGCTATTATGAATTCGAGATCAATTCGTTTGGAACCATCTACGAGGTGTTGTTTTTTTGGCAGGAAGAATTTGAGAAAAAAGGCTACGGCCAGTTAGCCGAACTGGATACCACCCGTGAAGGCGTCAGGCCATTTAATGGGGTAGGGTACAAGAATCATCCGCGGGGCAAACGCATCGGCTTCTGGAACTGGGACTTTCCGGGATTGCAGTCTGCCGTACACATCAACGGCACCATCAACAAGCCCGATGATACCGATAAAGGCTGGACGGTAGAGTTGGCACTGCCCTGGAAAGGCCTTGAATTGCTGGCCAAAGGTGATGGACGGGCGCTACCGCCAAAGGATGGTGATGTATGGCGGATGGATTTTTCGAGATTCAATACCCATAAAAAAGATACGACGGATTCAGGCGGCTGGGCATGGAGTTCACATGGCGTGTGGGATTCCCACGTGCCCGAATGTTTTACCTATATCACGTTTTCCAATCAGGTTATCGAATAGCCTCCAGCTTACCGAACAGGGATAAACGGGTTATCTATTCCGAAGGTGTTTCCGGTGCGGTAGGCAGTGCCCCCACGGCTAAGGTTTATCTCTTCCGACGAACCGGCCCTTACCGAGCAGAAAGTCGATGGCTTTTGCCACATTCCGATCGATACTGCTTTCCGTTTTTAAAAATGAGATATACCGGATAATCTCTTTTTGCAGATAAGGTGGCAAGCCGTCAAAAATCCGCTGGGCCTCGGGGTGACCAGCCAGGGCATGCATCAACTTCGGATGTGGTAAAACATTCCTGTCCAGCGGATCGTGGCTGATGGTGATGGTAATGGTCTCGCCAATCCTTTTTGGCGAGTCCTTTAGCATGACCATGTTAATATAAAGCCGCCATTCCCCCTGATACTTAACCAATGTCTGGGTATATGGCTTTTTATTTATCGTTCCGCATACCGGAATAGGCCCCCTGTCTTTACCTGCCTGTTCAAATAATTGATCCAGCACATACGGAGGGACAAATACAAACGGATTGATTCCGATAATTTCGATGACTGCTTTAAAGGTGTCCGTTCTATCCATCTTATTCCATTTTGCAGCCGTTTTACTCAAAGATCAGGGGCTTTTCTACCTGTTCAAAGACAAACCCGGTGTCATCAAAATACAGGGTGCCCGGGGCATAATGCGGAATCCCCATGTAACTGGTTTCGGCGCCACCGCCTAAAAGCAATTGATTATCCCGCTGCAAGAGCGCGAATGCTACCCGCTTTTTGTGCCGGTGCTGGTAGGGAGTATAGCTGAATGTTCCGACTAACGTATCGGTTCGGATTTCCCCCATGATATCCCCCACAACGGGCACTTCCCACCCCTTGACCAATCCATATTTACCGTAGAAATCGCCTCCCCCGATATGAATTGAGAGGTAGGCCGTATCCCTATTATGAATGGCCCGATAATAAGTGAATTCATTTTTTTTCTGCCCGCCACTGCAACCAGCCACGCAGCACACGGCGAACAGGAAATACCATCGGATGTTGTTTAGTTTAACCACGGGTGTTCATTTGCTGGGGACTAAGTTACTGGACCGGATCGAGGAAATCAAAAATGACAAGGACAATTGATTGCTATTAATTTGAAAGAAAAGCCCCGAAACGGGGAGAATCGGGGCTTTAACTAACCAAATATAAACCTAAATTATGAAAAGACAATACGACACTTTTTGTCACATAGCATCCGGTATCGTGGCCGATGATCTTGGCGCTTTACCCTTACGGTTGCTATTGTATATGATGTAAACGTAATATAACCGCCAATTGCTACACACGAATCCCGGAAAACGGCTATTGCAAAGCATTTAGTTGGATTGTACCTTTGAAAGGTGGGAATTCGCATTATTTACCGGTTTAGTTACCTCGTCTGTATCGTTATCCTGGCCGGTGCGTGTGGATACCACTCCGGAAAAGTGGAACCCTCGTTCTATTACTGGAAAACGGTTTACCAACCCGATAGCATCGAAAAGAATGCCGTAAAAAGCATGGACGCGAACCGGCTGTTTATCCGCATGATGGACATCGATACCCAGGGGCCCAATGGCGAGGCCATCCCGGTGTCCGCTATCACCTTTCCGGGTCCGCTCCCGGATACTGTAGCAGTTGTCCCCGTTGTTTATATCGTGAACCAGGTGCTGTATGATCTTTCCGAAACTGAACGGGATAGCCTCGCTGCACGGATATACCGGTTTGTAAAAGGCAAAGTACGGCAGGCTGGCAAGCAGGATTTTACCGAACTCCAGCTAGACTGTGATTGGACTGCCACGACGCGTGACACCTATTTTGATCTCTTAGCGGCACTGCGTGAACAGGTCGGCGATACCGTCCGGTTAACGGCAACACTGCGACTGCACCAGGTACGCAATAGGCGCAGCAGTGGTATTCCGCCGGTAGACCGTGTCTTACTCATGTGTTACAATATGGGAAACCTCCGTCAGTCAGGTGAACATAATTCCATTCTCGACCTGCACGAGATGGAGACTTACCTGAAGGAATTCCTGCCGGATTACCCATTGCCCGTGGATATCGCACTTCCGTTGTTCAGCTGGTCGGTTGTATTCCGTGATGGGCAATATGCGGGAATCAGCAAACGGCTGGACCCACGGCTATTATCCGATACCGCCCGTTTTGCCCATCGTGAAGGTTCGGCGCTGTACAGGCTGAAGGTATCGTTGCCGGAAGCCGGGCTGCGTGCAGGCGATGTGGTCCGCCGTGAAGAAACACGATGGAAGGACCTCCGGTCGGCGGCCGATTTTCTGGCTGCCTATAAGCGAAGGGAAGACTTTACGTTACTGTTTTACCACCTGGACAGCCAGGTGCTTCAAGCATTTTCAAATGAACAACTCCAGGAAATCATTGATCGTTTTTAGTGCATTTGCGCTCGCGTATTTTGGTGAGATCGCAATAAATATTGCATGCGGACCTGAGCCGGACCCTTATGACTATTATGTGTCTTATTTTCATAATAATACACCGGGGGATGCGTATGTGCCCTTTTCTTTTACCGGGTTACGATTCTTATATGACGAGAACGAGCCGGAGTCTGAGTCCTTGATCAATAGCCGGGAATGGGCACGTTACCTGGGGAAGCAGGTTGCCGCAGCCGACGTTGAAGCCATCATGTACCGTACCGATGCAGCGACGGATTCGCTCATTGCCGGTTACCTCACTGGCGGTCCGTTGCCGCTGCCGGATAGCTTACAGCGCAATACTTACCTCCGTGCGCTGGTCGGGCATAAAGATGCCCGCGAATATTACCTGTTTGCTAAAGAAAGCGAACCCTATGCCGTGGTGTCGTACCAAAATTACTGGGACCCTGACCCCCGTGACACCATGGATACAGGCGAAATGGAAGCGCTGGCCGACCGTGCTGAAACGTGTGTGACGGCACTGAAACGGGATCGCTTTCTCCGGTTGCGCTATGCCTATCAGGCGGCCCGCATGTACCATTACGCGGGCGCTTACCAGCGCTGTGTGGAAATATATGACCAGTACATCGCCACTGCTCCCGGAAATTCTGCTGTAAAAGGATGGGCCCTTTCACTCAAAGCGGGTGCTGTCCGACGATTAGGCGATCCGGCGACTGCGGCGTACTTGTTTTCAAGGGTATTTACACGGAGTCCGGAACGGCGCGTGCAAGCCTACAAAAACTTCCATTATATTGACGTAACGCCCGACGAGGTGCTTGCACAGGCGGAATCTGATGACGAGCGCGCTGCCATAGCGGCGATCGAAGCCTTTACCAACGCCGACTTTGACATGCACGCGCTTGAGTCGGTGTACAGCTTAGCACCGCGTAGCCCGTTGGTAGGCGTGTTGCTCACCCGGGAAATCAATAAACTGGAAACCCTGCTCACCGAAACATCAGCTTACTACAACGGCGGTTGGTGGTCGGGCTACCGGGAACCCGATTCGGTCATTACACATGCCCGCGAGCATGCCGTCCGGCTTGCTGAATTTGCACAGCAGCTTGCGATGGAAAAGCAATATACGGATCCCGATTTGGGAACCATTGCCACGGCTTATATCTACTGGTTGCTGGGGGAGATGGAAAAGGCCACAGCGACACTTGCTACGGTAAAGCTGAATCGGTTATCCGAGCGATTGGCAGACCAGTACCGCATTATTGAACTGCTGGTGCAGGTACGTACGCTCGAAGTATCCAACGCGCTTGACGAGCAGGCAATGCTTCCCGCATTGCAATGGCTGGAACAAAAGCGGCAGCAGGAGCTGGCCGATGCCAGAGAACAATATGGTACATCATATGACTGGCTTGGAGCCAGCGAACTTCGCTTCAACCGAACGGCTACTAACCTGTACCAGTCGGTGCTGGCACCGCATTTCATGCGGCAGCGGGATACGGCCATGGCGGCCTTATTCATGTGGAACAGCGACTTTCCTTTGGCGACCGATAACACCGCTGACACTGCCGATTTATATACCCACATGTCGTGGTCAGCACAATCCTTCTGGCAGGAGCAATTGCAGCCGGCGGCATTGGAGCAACTTGCCAAATGGAGCAGGGAAGGGCTGGAACGGCCGTGGGCAGCGCTTTTTGAAGGGCGGCTGGGTGGACTGGATTCCGATGATTACTGGGACCTGTTGGGTACGGCTTATCTCCGTATGCACAACTATCCGGCAGCTTCCAAAGCATTCGACCACCTTTCGTCGGATTTCGAGCAAGAGCCACCTGTTAATTGGTACAGTGCGGAAGAAGATACCCTGTGGCCTGATCCATTCGTAACCACGATAAAGGACTATCCGAAAAAGTTTGGCAATACCGCCCTCTCCAAGACCGATTTCGCTAAAGCAATGGCTGAACTGCAGCTGCGTATTGAACAAGATCCTGTAAATGCTGCCGGATACTATTATCAGTTAGCCAACGGTGTATACCAAACCGGTGCATTTGGCAATTCCTGGCAACTGATCAGCTATACGTGGACTAGTGCCGATAATTACGTGAAAGGGGATTATTATTACGCCGGGGATTTCCATGAAGCGCGTCAGGCCGCTATCTGGTACGCTAAGGCCCGCGAGTTGAGTGACGACCGGGAGTTTCAGGCCAAATGTACCTTCATGCTGGCCAAATGTGAACAAAAACTGTATCAGTTTGACTCAATCAGCGATTATTATGAAAACGGGTATGTCTTTTCACAGCACCAGCCGGATCCCTATTGGCTGTTCAGCCAGCGTAACCGTTATTTCGGAGAGTTACGGGCCAAGTATCAGGATACCGAATTTGCCCGTGCAGCCATCGCGGAATGTACTTACCTCGCCGACTTTGTTATGTCCGATTTACCGTGAGCAGCGTGAGATAAAATAGGCCCTGCAAACATTTTTATAATTCGTCATTTTCATAGCCTCCTGTGCAGTCCATGCAGGCATTGCCATACGCATTGTATTCATCGTAGGCGGCTCCGGGCTTGCCGAATAACGTAATGATCCGGTCCACCCGGATCTTCTTTTCCGTATCCAGTCCGATGAATAACCCTTTGCCCTGTTCTTCTTTCATCCACAGCACACTACCTATCGCCTCACAGATTCCTTCTTCCCTGCAGAAAAAGAAAATTTTACCCCGCGTTTTCTTCGCTATTTCCGCTTCAATAACCTCCCGGTATTCCCATGCCACGGGGAGATAGGAAGTTTCCAGCGATGTGTTTTTTAAATTCATGGTCTATTTGTTTGCGTTTGCCTGTCATCATCTCTCATCGGCCCGGACCGCTATAAACAAAATTACACAAAATAATCGGCTGGACCGAAAATCGGCCCGGGAACCGCGGGTTGTCATCTGCAACCGGGGTAATCTGCTGGTCGGCCAAAATGCGTTGCAGCCCGGGCAATTATGGCGTATAATTTTTCCGCAGTATCCGCATCAGTTTTTTCACTACAGCGTTTCCGGCATTAAAGCCGTTGGTGCCGTTTGGACTGGCACGGAACTGGGGTGATTCCCAGAAAACCTGGTCCTCCTTATCAATCAGCTGTGCCACCAACGCATACGAAGTGCCGCCCCAGGATGTTGCTGTAATGCCCTTTGAAGCGGTAACATCAACCTGCAGCACAAAATCTGCCTCTGCTTTATCGGCGGTGACTTCCCAATACGACCAATCTTTCAGTTCATCAATCAGCCTATCGACCGTTTTGACAGCGCCCTCGCTTTTCGACACGCCCACCACAAACACCTTACGGCCTTTTTGCGTGAGTGTAGCTTGTTGTGAAAATCCGATTTGTACGGACAGCAGCATAAAAATGATCATGATTTTCTTCATAACGATGATCTTAATCTCCTGTTTTCGTTTTGATTCCTGTTTAACCCATGTAAAATTAAGTGATGCGGATTTACCGGACAATCCTCGAAAACAAGGAAAAACAATCGTTTGCAGTGCATACATATTTGGAAAGATTTCCCTTGTACAACTCGTTATCATTTCCTATATTGGCACTAGGTTTAGGTTTAAGTTCCCGATCCTCATGGGAACGCCATCTTCAAAGAAGATGTTATCCCGGCCATTCTTGTCCAAGAGTGGCCGGGTTTTTTTAATGTGGCCGGGTTTTTAAATAGGATACAATTTTAAAAAAAGCGTGATTGCTCCTGATTTTCTCCCTATTTTAGCCGTTAAGAACATTGGGAATCGTTATGTTACCGAATAAAATATAAGGATATGCGGCGTGGTTTATTAACTTTTGTATGTATGGCCCTGCTGGTTTGGGAGGCTGTTGCACAGGATCAGGCAGACCGGGCCAAGTATGAGCTGATCCGGGAAACGATTAATTTTCTGGCAACAGACAAGGCAGTTTCACAGGATACCAATTTCCGGATATCCTGCGAAACGTTGGATTACGATTGCTTCAGGCAGCAATTATCCAGTCAACCCATCGCCGGGATCGAGCGCTGGTACAACAGCTGGCGGTCCATGAAAGCTACTGACGAGGCGGGATTGACCGCGTTGCGGAATCAAATATCTGCAGATATCTTCGACCGGCCGGGGAAAGGCTATCGAAAGCAACTTGCCGGTTATGCAGCGTATGTTGCCCAAACCGATCACCTGATTCACCCGCCTGCGGATGAAACACCAATGGAAGTGGCCACCATGGATAGCATGGAAACGCTATCCGATAGTGCTGCCGGTGTGTATGCCGCCAACCCCGAACAACCCGATGAAGACAATAGTTCTGAAAAACAACATAGCATGATGGTATACCTCGCACTCGGCATCGGCCTTTTCGCATGTGTTCTGGCCGCCCTTCCCCTGTTTAGGAAAAAGGAGCCACAGCCTGATCTTGATGGATTACCTGAACGGCTGGATGAACTGGCATTACGTATGAAGCGCCTGGAACGGCACGCCACGGATGCGCAGGTTAATGATGCTATCGCCAGTTTGACAACCATTATGGAATCGGTGGAAAAACGGGTAGTGACATTGGAAAACCGTCGGGAGTCCGATCGGGATTAAGGTGTATGTAACGTGGCTTACCCTCGGCTGGGTTTGTGCACGTTGAGCATGTTAGCCGCTGGAGTACCGATCGTTCCCATCGGTAAGGCAATTTTTCACTAAATGGAGTTCAATTTCATCGTTATCACGCTGATTACCGGCGGGTTGGTTTTATTATCCTTCCTGAATTTAAGTAATGCCGTTCAGGTAAACCAGAGAGCCAATCGTTATTTCGGAATTTTTGTGCTGCTTTGGGCCACATTCTGGTTGGATGAAATGATCATTCCCAAATCAACGGAGAACACCAGCTACATCATTACGATCACCAGATTTATTCAATTTTTGACTCCGCCGACCTTTTATTTAAGTGTTGTTTTCTATACCAATCCAACTTACCGATACATCAAAAAAGACCTGGCTTATCTCTTCGTACCCCTGCTATTTCTGGTCCTTTTATTATCCCGGCCAGTGCTCGATGAAAATCGCTTCCACTTTGTATATATCATCCTGTTCCTCGGGCATGCACTAGGATACACCATAGCGGCCTATCTGAAAATTCAAAACCATCAGAAAAATATCGAGCAGTTTTCATCCACGAAAGAATCCATTGACCTGAATTGGATCAAATACATTATTTATGCGTTTATTGCCTCTTCGGTACTGATTATTTTTTACAACATCTTTACCATGGCGGCATCATTAAACAGCTATGTCAACCTGTTTTTCCTGGGGGTTATCTATTTTGTGGCCTTTCATGCAGTCCGGCAGCGGGAGATCTATCCAAGCGGACTGGAAGGCCTGGAAAACACGGTAAATACAATGCAGAATACCGACGATGTAAACCCACGGAACAAATTAATAACCGATGCGGATATGCAGCGTATAAAGGAACAATTACTGGCCCTGATGCAAGCTGAGCAGCCTTATATGGAAAGCGAGCTCAATCTGCTCCGCCTGGCCGAAAAACTGAACGTTTCAGGCCATCAGTTGTCTTATGTGATCAACAACGGGATCGGTGAAAATTTCTTCCTTTTTATAAATAAATACCGGGTTAAAAAAGCAGAAGAACTGCTGTTAAATCCGAAATACGATCACCTAACCATACTCGCAATCGGTTATGCATCGGGGTTCAATTCCAAAACCGCGTTTAATACCACATTCAAGAAAATGACTTCTTATACGCCTACCGAGTACCGTAAAATACGTTCCAATGGATAATGACGAACGTTTAACTTGTTTGTTATTAATCAATTGCTTCTAAATCCGATTTGTTGTTCGGGTAGATAAATCCGAACATTCCGGTACACCTTCCTTGCTAATTTTGCAGTGAAAATTCACGCAAATGGAAGAAACATATGCCGTTATCACGGGAGCCAGCCAGGGACTCGGAAAGTCGTTTGCTTACGAATTGGCCAGGCGGAAAATCAACTTGGTATTAATCAGCCTGCCGGACCAGCGACTGTCGGCCCTGTGTGCGGATTTGCAGGATCAGTTTGGCATCAAAGCCCATGCCTGTGAAACCGATTTAAGTAAAAAGGAAAGTATACTTTCCGTTGCCGAATGGATCAACAGCCAATTTGATGTCTGTATGCTGATCAATAATGCCGGTGTCGGCGGCACTAAAAAATTTGAAGACGCTTCCACCGGCTATATCGACACTATCATCCAGCTCAATGTGTTGGCAACCGCCCTGTTGACACACCAGCTGCTTCCGAATCTGCACAAGCGAACGAAAGCCTACATCCTGAATGTATCGAGTCTGGCTGCATTTTCACCCATTGGGTATAAAACGGTGTACCCCGCGTCCAAAGCGTTTGTTCATTCATTCTCCAGGGGTTTGTATCAGGAATTAAAAAACACCAACGTCTTTGTCAGCGTGGTAAATCCCGGGCCGATGAAAACCAATGAAGACAGTACCCGAAGGATCGAAGCACAGGGTTTTTTCGCCAGAATAACGTCATTAAACCCCGATAAGGTTGCGCAGTATTGTATCCGGCAACTGGAAAAAAGAGATTCGGTAATTATGGTAAATCATTTCAGCTGGTTATTCCTGAGCCTATTGCCCATCTGGGTAAAATTACCCATGCTGACCAACAAAATAAGAAAGGAACTCCATACGGAACAACAGGTAGGGTAAAATGAGCAGGCCAGCAGGATGAATGAATAGGGAGCAGTTTCAGTAGCCGATTTGTTTCTTTATCAATGTGATGGTATCTTAGCTACGGAAAAGCGCACCTAATTGCGATAGCAAATGAAAAAAGCCATCCAGTACCTGAGCATATTCCTGGCCGCCACCTGTTACGTAGGTCATTCATTCGGTCAGGCCATTGCACCCAACCCCGCACCGAAGTCAGACAAACCCGACTATTCGAATAATCAGGTTTTTACGGCTGAGGATATGTACGTGGAAACATTCCATGAATACCTGATATACAATAAAACGGTCGGCCCACGCTGGATAATTAACCGTTATGATGGCGTACTGGAATGTTACAATACCGACTTCCAAAAGCTGTGGTCGTTTACCCCAACCGATACCGAACGGTTGAACAACGGCCGGAACCAGTTTTATTATCAGGACGGGGTACTGTTCACCGCCTACATGACGGGCTACATTTATGCTATAAACGCGACTGACGGAAGCCTGTTCTGGGAGTCCAAAATCGGGTTGAACACCGGCGAACTGGTGTTAAGAGGACAGTCGCTGGTACCTTATCGGGATATGTTATTCCTGAGCAGCAATAACTCCAATATTTATGCTATAAGTGCCTCGGATGGGCAACTGCAGTGGAATTATAAGCTTGTTTATCCATATAATAACCTGCCGAACCTGGTTTTGAATGACACCTTATACCTGCAAAATGCGCCCTACGTATATAATTTTGTCGCGGCCAGCGGCCAGCCGCTTTACCAGCGCGGATTTCCCCGCGCGATGTACGGCAAACCGGTGACCGACGGTCATTTGGTCATCATTCCAAACGAGTCCAAAACCGTTTATGGGCTCGCTCCGGCGGACCTGGCTCCGGTTTGGGAGTTTGAGATCGGCGAAGATGAATACAACATCAACAAGAAAATTTTTACCGCCGGGGATAAGGTTTATTTTGCGACCGAGACCGATGGAAGCCATTCGGGCGTTTATTGCCTGGTAGCCGCGGACGGGCAGCTGCAATGGAAAGCGGCTGTTGAGGGTGATATCGAATTTATTGTACAGGACGGTGCACTTATCTATGGATATACTGCGGAAAATAAACTGTTTACATTGACCATGGATACTGGTGCGGTTGAACTGTCTCCGCTGGATTACCAGCCAGTTTCCAACCTGCAAATCGTTAACGGCGACGTGTATTATTATGCGAAGGAGGGGCTTGTCCGGTTTGGACGGTCCGATGGTGGGCAGCAGGTTGTCATCCCCTTTGATGGAAAAGATGCTGACGCGGCAGAGACACGCCTGGATTCACAAATACTGCTTACCACATCATCAAAAAATCCCGCATGATGATGTTAAACGAAGCGTTGTGAAAACCTTGCTGCTGTTGTCTGCTGCAACCGTTTTGTCATAGCCGCTTATTTATTTGCTGAATCTGATTCATTGGAAGAACAACATAAGCTAAAGGAAAAATAACATGCCCTGGGACCCTACTAAATACAATCAGTTTAAGGACATTCGCCTAAGGCCGTTTTTGGACCTGATGAGCTTAATTTCAGGGGCACAGCTGGGAAACGGTAACGGGGTGGACATCGGGTGCGGAACCGGAGAACAGTCGGCTATACTTGCAGATAAGTTTAAGACAGCTGATTTTCTCGGCATTGATTCTTCCGTAGAAATGCTCGCCGGATCGGGGCAGTTTACGAAGGAAAACCTGCGTTTTGAATTGACTGCCATGGAGCCGTTTATCCGCTCGTCAGCAGCCACGTGGGACTTAATTTTCAGCAATGCAGCCCTTCAATGGTCCGATGACCACCGGACATTGTTTCCGGAACTGATTGCCCAGCTGAATCCCGGCGGGCAGTTTGCCGTGCAGATGCCCTTTCAAACAGAAAATAGCTTAAACAGGATCCTGTTGGAAATGGCATCCGAAAAACCGTTTGCTGATTGGCTGGATGGTTTTGTCCAAAAGTCCCCGCTATTGCAATTGGATGAATACGCACAACTGATGTTCGATGGGGAGCTTACGGACTTGAATATTTCGCTGCGGGTCTATCCGATCATTGCAGCAAACGAAACGGATTTATATCAATTCATTTCCGGCTCTGCGCTTATTCCCTACATGGAACGGCTGGATGCGGATCAGCAAAAACGGTTCAGGTCGGCGTTTATAAAAAGAATACAAGCGCAATTTGTTTCCTTCCCTGCAATTTATGCGTTCAAAAGGCTATTATTGTACGGCGTGAAGCGCAGGCCCGGCGCCAGGCCAACCAGCTGATTGGCGCTGGCCGTGAATTTCCAGGTTACACAATATAAAAACAACGATTGAACGATGGTGGTCATAACTAATTTCGAAGAGTACAAATCATACGAAGGAAAGGTCGTTGGCCTTTCCGACTGGCACCGCATTGATCAGCAGCAAATCAACACGTTTGCCGATGCCACACTGGACCATCAGTGGATACATGTGGATAAGGAACGCGCAAAGAACGAAGGGCCATTTAAGTCCACAATTGCGCACGGCTACCTGACACTGGCGCTGATCCCCTACCTCTGGAAGCAAATTGCGGATATCAGGAACGTAAAAATGGAAATTAACTACGGCATAGAAAACCTGAAGTTCGGACAGCCCGTGCTGGTCGATAACGAGGTACAGCTACAGGCCAAGGTACAGTCAATCACCAACCTCCGGGGGACGGTGAAAGCCGTTATTCAGGCTACCTTATTGATCAGGGACAACGCCAAACCGGCTTACGTCGGCGATGTGGTGTTCCTTTATCATTTCAATTAAGTGCCACACGGAGATTGGTCATCCGCTGTCATTGACCTTTAGTATTTCAGTTGCTCGTTCACTTCGTATTTCATGCCCGGGTAGTCCAATATCCTGCGCATTAGTCCGATCTGGCCGCAGAGGTAGTCTTCCCGGCCGATACACATGCCGATAAAGTTGAGCAGCGTTTCCGGGAAAAAGGAGATATTCATGTGTAACGGTACCTCTTCTTTTAAGCGGGCGTCGGTGATCTTCAGCAGTGCGTCATATACAACCGGTGATATTTTATGGAAATTCGCTTTAAGTTCGCTTAGCGTGGGATACGTAACCTGCGTGTCCAATGCTTTGCCCTGGAAGAATAGTTCGTCGAAAGGATCCTTTTCGTTAATGCCCAACACCCCGGCCAGGCCATAGCGCGTGTTGACAAAATTACCCGCCATCCAGGCCACATGGTTGGTTCGGCCTTCAATTCTTTTTAGCGCATCTTCTTCCGATATACCATCCAACGCGTTCATAAAGATCTGTGTATGCATCCTGTAGGCGGGGATGATCATATTCAACTGTGCTGATAGTGACGTGTCCATGTTTTTTTAGTTAATGAATTAATCCTGTTATTTATACAGCCAAGTTAGCTGATATTCCCCGGATTAGCCGGTGACAAACGCGACAATCGAAAGGGGTAAACAGGACAGTTATACGTGGATCCGGCGTGTTGGTAATAATTTCGGGAAAAGGCTACCTTTACCCTGCACGGAAACCAGCCGGAAGGAACCGTACCACAAACAAGCTATCGGACGTGGTATTCCCAAGCGGTGCCGGCACTGTGCATGGCATTTACATAATGAAATCAGATTAGAAAATGAACTATTTAGTAAAGTCGGAAGAGATCGCCCTGTTTTTCCTGTGCGTTTTCTTATTCAGCCTGTTAAATCTTCCGTGGTGGTGGTTTATTGCGTTGCTGCTAGCACCCGACCTTGGTATGATAGGCTATGTTTTTGGTCCTAAAACCGGTGCATTTACCTACAATCTGCTGCATCATCGTTTGGTTGCGTCCGTGGTTGCCCTTTACGCACTGACCAGTGGAAATGTGTATTGGCAGTTGGCTGCCGTTATCTTGTTTGCACATATATCGCTTGACCGGGCTTTGGGGTACGGACTTAAATTCAGTGATTCGTTCACCAACACGCATCTCGGTAAAATAGGGAAAGAAAAAAACAGCTGATGCAGCGGTTCTGTAACTGTGTTATATTTTATGGCATTTAATGATATAGAAGGGGTAATTCTCGCTTATTGTGGTTACATCCATCAGTCCCACCGAAGCAAACTCCTTCCTGATTGTCGCCATGTCGTAGAAGAATAACCTTACGCCGCCGAACTGCTCAAACCTGTCTTTGCCTACCGGGGAGCCCTGTCCATAGGTCGGGGCCGCCTTTGTGATCGCCGTAAAACACATGTAACCTCCCGGTGCCAGTTGATGATAACAGTCCCGGATGAACTTCCCCCTTTCCTTTTTGTCCAACAAGTGAATTAACGCATGGCAGAATATCCCATCGTATTGGCTGTTGTCAAAAGGCATTTCCGTTACCGAGCCGTGGTAAATCACCAGGTCTGGCCCGTAGTGTTTTTTGGCCAGCCCAATCGCGGTTTTTGAAATTTCAATGCCCGTTACTTTCATTCCGCTGCCGCTGAATACCGCTGCGTTTCTGCCGTAACCAATGCCGGGAATGAGCACACTCGTTACGCCATGCTCCATAAATAGTTCCTTCACCCAGACAGCCGAATGCGCCGGCTCAAAACCCCACATCTCCTGCTTTTCGATAAAGTTGTCCTCCCAGAATTCTGCCATGTCAACTGTTTTATTTCAAAATTAACCATTTTTTCTGTTATTGATACATTGTTGCAATAATAATCGGTGTTTATGATCAATCACGGCCGTATTTATCAATTGATAGGTTGAGCATATCCATTAAAAAGCTATTCCATAAACAATAAAATGACGGGACGGAATGGGACTTTTGCCAATTTTCAGAACCTATAGGTAAGTGGTTTGGTAAAACAGGTACTACTTGAAGGGAGAACCAATCAGAAAAGAACACCAATTTTAATCCCGATAGACTATGAAACCTAACAAATGGAGACTGCTTTTATTATTGGCAGTCATGATGGGCTCCCTCCAGGCTGCCGCCCAGCAGCTGGATGTGAAGAGCATTAAGAAGCTCAGGCTAAGCATGATTCCCGTCGGCGGTCTGGAATGGCGGGGAGAGAAGACGCAGAACACGAACTGGAACAAAATTTCCCAATCTCCCGACGGCAGGATCTGGTTTGCCGGAGGAGACCACTGGGGAACCGATGAGGTAACCGGTACCTGGGACAAAGGCGACCGGTACGATCGGTTATGGGGATTCGGAAACACCGTATTATCAAGTTACGATCCCAAAACGGATCAGACAGCGGTAGCGGTTGAATTCGACCGGGCGAGCACTATTTTTTCAAACGCAGAAACCCCGGGGCACGGGAAGACCCATTCCGATATCATTACCGATTCGAAGGGCAGAATCTATTTTGCGGGGTATCTTGGAGGCTCCTATAATCACGAATATACCCGGGCCTATTACCCCAAAAGTTATGCGGGAGGGGCAATTATAAGGTATGACCCCACCAAAGATGAAGTGGTGAATTTCGGGGTCCCGTTTCCAAACGGTGGTATCGTCGCGTTGAAATACGATGAAAAACGGAATTTAATCAGCGGATTAACCGTGGACAGGGCTAAGTTCTGGTCCATTGACCTGACGACCATGGAATTGTTTCGCTATGAATCCATCGGTCGGATGAGCAGGGTGACCGACCGTGTCCGTGAGATGATCATGGACCGGGACGGCTATTGCTATTTTGCCAATGATGTCGGCGGTTTAACCCGGTTTGACCCGGACACACATGAGTTTACCGATATTGACATCAAACTCCCGGGTAAATTGGCGGATTTCCGGGCCAGTGTTGTTTCATCCAAAAACATTATTTACGCCATAACTACCGATGGTTTTGTCTGGAGTTATGATATTAAGCGTAACCAACTGGAGGAATATGGCCATATCCTTGGGATGCCCGAGCAGGGGCATTACACGCCAAATATTGCGCTGGACGAGGAATGGGGGAGGCTGTACTTTATTGCCGGTAATCATGGTGGCCCGATACTAAGGGAAGCACTGAATTTAATTACGGTGCTTGACCTGAATAAACGAAAGTTTCACTGGATGGGCCAGGTCGATGGGCTGGAAGGATGTTTCGGGGCATTAGTCGCAAATGACCATACCGTTTATTTCAGCAGTTTCGGCCACCTGTATGAAAACGGTAAACTGGAATTGGGCCGCGACGGTAAGCCGGCAACACGGCCATACCTCGTAAAATACGAACCACCTGCGGAGCTTGATTAACCGGGTATCCGCCCAAAGCGAATTTTCCTAATCATTATACCTGAAAATGAACTGATCATGATACCACAACACAAAAATATAGCCGCCTGGTCCATCCTGTTTTTACTCGTATTCGGATTAAACCCGGGCACGGTGTACAGCCAACGCGTGGGGGGCATCCCCGAGCAATCCATATCCAGGAGGCTGTTGGTCTCCAACGGTCCATCGGGACCCATAAAAGGGGGGGAGAGCGCGGTTACAGACCTGCTGCTGCTGGAGGATGGCTGGGTATACGGCAGCACCAAAGGTACCTGGGGAGGAGTTAAGTGCCACCTGTTCAGGACCGACAGCGAACAGGTGGAACATGTGCTGGACCTGACTTCCAAATTTCCCCAGCAAATCGCAATAACGGACATTGCTATCGGAAAAGGGAACGTAATAATCGGCTCAACGTCGTCGTCAAATGACGTATTCGATGACAGCGGGAACACGTATGAAGGCGGCCGGCTATTTTCGTTCAACCCCGCAAGCCGGCAACTCGATGATTACGGTATCATTGCCCCGGGACAGGGGATAAATTGCATTACCGTAGATACTGCCCGTGGGATTGTATATGGCGTGACTTACCCTGCGGGACATTTATTTTCCTATACCATCGGTACGGGAAACATCACGGATTTCGGTGAAGTAATGACGCCATGGCGGGTTAAAGATTTTGGCCAGGTATCGTGGCGCGGCGTACCTAAAGTCCTTTTCCTGGACGATGCAGGGACGCTCTATTACGCTACTTATCTGCGGGAAAATAAGGGAGCTGAAAACGGAACTGCAAACGAAACAGGCCAGCAAACCCGGTCTACATTGAAGGGCGGCCGTATCTATCGGCTTACGCCAGGCAGCGATACACCGGTTTTTACGGGAGCAGTCATTCCCACACAAACCGGCATGGATTCCGACCCGCTTTATGAAAACGGCATTGCATCCGTTATCCGGGCAAAGGACGGCGGATTCTGGTGCGGAACGATTAACGATGGCTTTCTTTTTAAGTTTTATCCATCCACGTCGACGGTGGTAAACAAAGGAAAGGCATTCCAGTACTGGAACCTGAAATCATTGGCTTATGGAGGAGACGATAACCTTTACATGCTCGGCGGCAGGGATGAAGATAATTCATGGCTGATTAATTACAACCCCATGATGGGGTCGATCAATACGATCGGATGGCCGGAAAACACCGCCCAGGTGGGGGTGATCTGTGCCGATAAAGCGGGCAGGATCCTGATGGCCGAAAATCAACGCCATTCTTTCATATGGGTATATGAAGATTCAAAATAGGGCATAAGCTGTACAGGGCCGGCTATGGGTGTCTGCATCGACCTATTCAGGTTGGATGCAGCGTGCACACGCGCCCTTGATGACCACATTGGCCGAGTCGGCACGGAATCGGTCAGGCAGCGAAAACGCGGGAATTTTATAGGACGGTAAACAGAACGTCTCGCCACAGACATTGCAATGAAAATGCACGTGCAGGTCGTTTGCGATATCGCAATTGCACCCATCGGGGCACAGGGCGTACTTCGGTGCGCCCGTTCCGTCGTCTATGCTGTGTACGAGGCCCTTTTCTTCAAACGTTTTAAGCGCCCGGTACAGCGTGATCCGATCGGATTTCCCGAAGGATTTTTCGAGTTCCGAAAGGCTGATGGCCGATTCCTGCCAGGATAATGTTTCCAGTACCAGCAGCCGCATGGCGGTGGGCCGGATCTGTTTTGCAGTCAGTTTTTCTTCAAAGGTGTTTGACATTGCCTGTATTATTATAAACCGTTTTCCAATAGCGAATAGTTCAAATCCTGTGCCGTAAGTTGCCTATGCATGATCCCGGTAGGCCAGTAAACGCAGGGCATTGAACACAACGAGCAGCGTGGAACCCTCATGCACCATTACCGCCGGACCGATACTGGCTATACCGGCGATTGTCAGCGGGATCAGCAGTGCCACTACGCCGAGGCTCATCCATAGATTCTGCCGGATAATGCGCTTGGCTTTCCGGCTGAGGCCGATGGCAAAGGGTAGGGTTTCCAGTTTATCGCCCATCAGGGCAATATCGGCCGTTTCCAGCGCCACATCGCTGCCGGCAGCCCCCATGGCAATGCCTACGGTGCTGTTGGCCATGGCGGGGGCATCGTTTACCCCGTCACCTACCATGGCGACCCGGGAAACCTCCTGCCGGAGCCGCTGGACGGCCGCTACCTTTTCTTCGGGCAGCAGGCTGCCCCAGGCATCGGTCAGGCCGATTTGCGCCGCAACTGCGTCAGCAACATGCTGATTGTCGCCCGTCAGCATGACCATGCGCCGGATGCCGAGCCTTTCCAGGCGTTTCAATGTCGGTGCCGCCTCGGGCCGGGGGGTGTCCATCAGGGCAATAATGCCGACGTATTGTTCATTTTTGCGGATGAGCATGGTGGTATTCCCCGCCGATTCCAGTGACTGTACCTGTTCAATTACGCCGGCTGGCGGTACGGGCCCATCCAGCGACTGGTAAAGTTCCACATTGCCGATGTATACGGTATCGGTGCCCAGCGTCGCTTTAATCCCTTTGCCCAATACGGCTTCCAGCTGGGAGGCAACGGGAATATCCATACCCTTCAACCGTTCGGTACCGTCGCGTACGATGGCCTTGGCAAGGGGGTGGTCGCTGAGTGCCTCCACGGCTACCGCGGCCTTCAGCAGCGCCGTCTCATCCATTTCGGCCAGCGTGACCACCTGGGTGAGTTTTGGCTTTCCTTCGGTCAGTGTTCCGGTTTTGTCAAACGCCAGCGCGGTGAGTACACCAAGATCTTCCAATGGCCGTCCGCCCTTGATCAGTACACCGCTTCTGGCCGCCCGCGCCACACCACTGAGCACAGCGCTCGGTGTGGAAATGGCCAGTGCACAGGGGCTTGCGGCCACGAGTACAGCCATCGACCGGTAGAAACTGTCGGCAAAATCCTCGTCTATCACCAAAAAGGCAAAATTGAGTAATACCACCAGTATCAGTACGGCGGGGACGAAGTATTTCTCGAATTTATCGGTAAACTGTTGTGTGGGCGATTGCTGGGTCTGTGCCTCGTTAACCAGTTTAACCAACCGGGAAAGCGTCGAATCGGAAGCAGCACGGGTTACCTGCACCTCCAATGTGCTGTTGCCATTGAGCGTCCCGGAGAAGACGCGGTTCACGTCACTGATATTGGTTTCGGCTGACCAGTCTTTTCCGGCATCGGAAACCGGCTCCTTGTCGACCGGCATACTTTCTCCGGTGATCGGTGCCTGATTGACGCTTCCGCTACCGGCCACTACCACACCGTCCGCCGCAATTTTGGTGTTGGGTTTTACCACGATGATGTCACCGACCCGCAGCTCATCAATGCGTACTTCAACAGTTTGGCCATTTTGTTTACGCAGCGCTTTTTTAGGTGCCAGGTCGGCCAGTGCCGCAATGGATTTCCGGGCTTTGTCCATCGCGTAATGTTCCAGGGCATGCCCCAGGCTAAAGAGGAACAGTAGCAGGGCACCTTCCGCCCATTCCCCGAGGATAGCGGCACCAATGGCAGCAACCAACATCAGGAAATCGATTTCAAAGCTTCCCCGTGCGATGGTCTGCACGGCTTCCCTGGCCGTGTAAAAGCCGCCGAAGAAGTAAGCGCCGATATAAAGCGTCAGACTAACCCAGGCAGGAACTGCCTCCGCAAAGGACAATCCGAAACCAATACCCAGCAATGCGCCGCAAAGGAGCGAAAAGAAGAGTTCGGTGTTTTTACCAAACAGTCCGCCGTGCGTGTGGTGATGCGCCCCCTCATGCGCTTCTCCTTCCCCGTGCACATGTGCCGCTTCGTCTTTCCCGCCGGCCGATACGGTTAGGAAACGGGCGGCCGGTACTTCCGGATCGATGATTTCCAGTCCCATCCGGCGCAATGCCCCATGAATTGCCGATGCATCCGTCTGTGTGGCATCATATTCGAGCCGGACCATTCCCGAGGCCGAGACAGCGGCTTCCAGGATACCCGGTACGGCCTGTAGACCGGCGGCAATGTGGCGGGCGTGCCGCGTATGCCGGATTCCCTGCACCTCAATAAGGGCATGTCCAAACTGTTCGCTGATTGCGGCGCCGGCTTTTTGTGCCAGCGAACGCACACGGTCGATTGTTATTTTTTCCGGATCGTAATGCAGGCAGAGCAATGGAACGCTATCCTGTACCTGAATGTGCACCTTTTCAAGTCCTTCGCTTTCGCGCAGCCGGTTTACAAGCTGGTCGACACACCGGTCTTTTTCATCCGGTACATGCGGCAACACCAGCGGAATTTGTAATGTCACTTTTTTCATGTTCAGATCAGTTGAATGAGCGTAATTGTGTTAGTGTGCATGACCGGCCTCCTCACTGTTTTTCATCTTTCCTAACAAGGTGAATGCACCTTTTGTTACCACCGTCGCCGCGGCGGAGTCTATGCTGTCAGGAAGCACCACTTCCGTGAAGCCATTTTCGGAAACACCGGTCTGCACCGCCGTCATTTCAAAAGTATAATCTGCTGCATTACCTGCTGGTGTTCCGCGGACTATGTAAACATAATAATTCCCTTCAAATTGTACCAGTGCCTCGTCCGGTACCGCGGGTACCGGGTTAGCACCGGTTTCGATGACCGCCTGGACATACATGCCGGGTACCAGATCGTTTCCTTCTTCTTCAAGATGGGCATGTACGCGGATACTCCGGTCGTCCTCAATCTGCTTGCCGATCAGGTACACTTCAGCCTGATGCGTTTTGGACGGGGCATTGGGTACGGTAAACCAGACCCGCTGCCCGGCGCGGACTTTGGCGAGGTCCTTTTCATACACGGTAAGGTCTGCGTGCAGGTGCTCGGCATCAATCAGCCGGAACAGCACATCGGTAGGGGTCACATATTTGCCGAGGTTAACATCCACAGCGGATACATAGCCCGAAACAGGTGCGTACAGATTGACATAGCGCGAGATATTCGCTGCGGTAAGTCCCGTCGCCTTCACGCCGATGATGGCCAGTTTCTCTTCCAGCGCTTTCACACGGGCCTGTAAGTTTTTATAAGCGGCCTCGGTTTGCTGGAATGTCTTCAGCGCGCTGACGTTTTCCGAGCTCAGCGTCTGCTGCCGCCGGTACTCCAGCTCCATGTACGCCAATTCATTGCTGCTTTCGACGTATTCCTGCTGGAGCGTCACGTAATCCGGATGTTCGAGAACGGCCAGCAACTGCCCTTTTTTGATGGCCATACCAGGCAGTAACTCGGTCTTCCGGATAAATCCACCCATCGGTGCGCTGATGTTAATCAGGTTTTGCGGCGGAACGTCCACCGTGCCGTTTACGCGGAGCGTATTGCTCAGGTTCCGTACGGTAATGCCGCCTACCGTGATGCCAGCGGCCTTGAACTGGGCGGCTGTCAGCGTGGTAAGATTTTCATCGTCGTGTCCGCTATCCTGTTCAGCAGCAGCCGTTCCATCGGCTTCCGTTTCAGTGGCGGTTTCAGCTGAACATGCGCCCAATACCAGCAGCATGCAGAATAAATAAATTAAACAGAGCCGGTTGGCCGTTAAGGATCGTCCGGCGGGTATTATGGAAGTGTTCATGGTATTCATGGATTGATGATGATTACTGGGATTGACCGAAAAGAAATTCCAGGTTAATCACAGCCTGGTTGTACTGATTAAGTGCGTCGAGATAACCCGACTTGATATCGATGGCGCGCTGTACCCCCTGCACATACTCGACATAGCCGATTGCCCCTTCGCGGAATCCTTTATCGGCGTTTTCCAGTATGACCTCCGCCTGGGGCAGTGCGCGGAGTTCGTAATAGGCGCGCGTATCCGTTAACTTCAGGTACGCCTGCAGCTGCCGGGAATATGTGGCCTGGAGTGCATTTTCGGCAGCGGCATAATCGGCTTCGGCGGCCAGCCGGACTTCCGTGGCGGCACGGATGCGTGCCGTTTGTGCGCCAAAGAACAGGGGAATACCGATGCCGGCCTGAACGGCCGAGAACCGGTTACCCATGGCCGCTGTACTACCGTTTACCAGCGGGCTGCCGATCAGCGACTGATTCAGGTAACCAACCGTCAGGTCGGGCAGCAACAGGCCCTTTTCCACCCGCTGGCGTTGCCCGGCCACGGCAATCTGCTGCCGGCTCTGAGCCAGTCCGGGGTTACGGGACAACGCAGCCGTATCGAGCTGCAGGGTGAGCGGGCGGGCCTCGAGCCTGCCAATATCAAGCATCAGCGTATCGGACGTATTCACCAATACCTGCAGCTGCCGGTACCAGTTCCGGTAGTCTGCCCGGTTTTGCATAAGCAGGTTGCGGACTTCCATCAATTGGGTTTCAGCCGTCACCTGTTCGAGCCGGTTCGTTTCGCCGGTGCGGAACCGGATATCGGCCGCCCGGGCGAATGCGCTGTATATGGTATCCTGCCGGAGCAGCAGGCGCCTGGCCTCATCAAGATAGGCCAGTTGATACCATACCGCTTTGACGTTGGCCGTTAGTTCATTGGCGGTAACGGCGCGCTTCAGTTCAAGACCCGTAAGCTGCTCGGCAAGCAGTTTTGCCTGGGCAGTATATACCGTTGGAAACGAAAAACGCTGGGAAAGTGTGAACGAAAGATCGTTTTCGAAACTATTGTACTTTCCGTACTGCATTGCTACATCCGTCTTGCCCGGGTCGAAAGCCGTCCGTTTCAATGCGCGGCCGCTGGCAATCCGGTAACTGTCCGCCCGGAGTGCCGGATGGTTTTGCAGGGTTTCATCAATGGCGCGCTCCAGGGTGTATCGTTGCGGGGCTTCCTGTGCCCGGGCGCCGTTTGCCGCCGGCAGTGCCAGCATGCCCAACAACAGGATAACAGCGCCCGTCGCACCGTTGCGTTGTTTAATTCCGTTTTCGAAGAATGTGTAGAGTACGGGCAGCACGATCAGGGTGAGCAGGGTGGCCGTAAAGAGCCCCCCGATAACCACGGTAGCCAGGGGGCGCTGTACCTCCGCACCGGCCGATGTGGAAAGCGCCATGGGCAGGAACCCCAGGGACGCCACGAGTGCGGTCATCAGCACCGGCCGTAACCGGGTCTGCGTGCCGCGGCGTACCCGTTCACCCAGGTCGACCACCCCCGAAGTCTTGAGGCGGTTGAATTCGGCGAGAAGCACGATACCGTTCAGTACAGCTACACCGAATAACGCGATAAAGCCGACACCCGCGGAGATACTGAACGGCATATCACGCAGGTAAAGTGCGAACACGCCACCGATAGCCGACATCGGGATTGCCATGAAAATCAGGATGCTCTGTTTTACCGAATGGAAAGTAAAGTAGAGCAATGCAAAGATTAACCCAAGGGCCAGGGGCACGGCCACTGCCAGCCGCTGGCGGGCTTCAATCAGGTTTTCAAACTGGCCACCGTATGTCATATAATAGCCCGAGGGCAGGCTGATGGATTGGGCAACCTTTTCCCTGATCTCGTCGACGATGCTTTCCACATCACGCCCCCGCACATTGAACGCGATGGTGATCCGGCGTTTTGTGTCGTCACGTTGAATCTGAACCGGACCGGGTACAAGCCGGATGTCAGCCACCTGCGTGATGGGTACCTGCTGGCCGGTTGGCGTGCTGATGTACAGGCTTTTTACGTCCGTGATGTCCTTCCGGTAATCCGACCCTAACCGTACCACCAGATCGAAACGCCGTTCCCCCTCATACACCAGTCCGGCCGGCTGCCCGGCAAAGGCGGTATTAATGACGTTGTTGATTGTCTCCACGTCGAGCCCGTAGCGGGCGATGGCGTCGCGGTCCAGCTCCACCACAATCTGTGGCAGGCCGGTTACTTTTTCGACATATAGATCCGCAGCACCGGCAACGGTATTCACCAGGGCACCCACCCGGTCTGCCTGCCGGCTGAGCTCATCCAGGTCGTCGCCGTAGATCTTGAGCACGACATCCTGCTTGGACCCTGTCATCAGCTCATTAAAACGCATCTGAATCGGCTGCTGGAAGCTAAAGCGTGCGCCGGGCAGTACGGACAGCGCATCATTCATTTTGGCTGCCAGTTCTTCCCTGGTCCGGGCACTGGTCCATTCTTTACGGTCTTTCAGCACCACAATCATGTCCGTAGCTTCGATGGGCATGGGATCCGTAGGGATTTCCCCGGAGCCGGTCTTGCCTACCACTTCTACCACTTCGGGAAACTCATCCATGAGTATTTTGGCTGCCTTATTGGATATTTCCACACTTTCTGTAAGCGAGCTGCCCGTCATGACCATCGTGCCGATGGCAAAATCCCCCTCGTCCAGCGTGGGAATAAATTCCGCGCCCATGCGTGAAAACATGAACAGGCTAAAGGCGAACAGCACAACGGCGGAAAACACCACCGATTTCCGGCTTTTCAGTGCCCAGGCGATGACGGGCTGGTAATGCCGCTGAAAAAAATCCATCATCCGGTCCGAAAAATTGCGCCGGTGTTCCGTCCGTTTGTCCAGGAACAACGCCGACATCATGGGCACATAGGTGAGGGAAAGGATAAAGGCCCCCAGGATGGCAAAGCTCACCGTCATGGCCATGGGCCGGAACATCTTTCCTTCAACACCCACCAGTGTCAGCAGGGGCAGGTATACAATCAGGATGATGATTTCGCCGAAAGCGGCTGACTTGCGGATTTTACTCGATGCGCTGTACACCTCCTCGTCCATTTGCTGCTGGTTAAGCCGGGCAACACCTGCATAGCGCAGCTTGCTTCCGGTGATGCGGTGCACCACACTTTCTACAATAATAACCGCACCATCCACGATCAGCCCGAAATCAATGGCGCCGAGGCTCATCAGGTTTCCCGAAACACCGAAAACATTCATCATCGAGATGGCAAAGAGCATGGCCAGCGGAATGACGGAGGCCACTACCAGTCCGGCGCGTACGTTCCCCAGGAAGAGGACGAGAATAAAAATGACGATCAGCGCACCCTCAATCAAGTTTTTGGAAACGGTACCAATGGCTTTATCGACCAGCGTTGTGCGGTCAATGAACGGTTTGATCGAAACCCCCTCCGGTAATGCTTCCTCGATTTGGGCGATGCGCGCTTTTACCCGTTTAATCACCTGGGCGCCATTCTCGTCTTTCAGCATCATCACCACCGCACCTACCGCTTCCCCCGTTCCGTTCCGGGTGATTGCCCCATAGCGGGTCGCATGGCCAAGCTGTACCGTAGCTACATCCTGCACCAGTACCGGTATGCCGTTTGGATTCACGCGCACGACAATTTTTTCGATATCCTTTAAGCCGCTGATCAGTCCTGATGAACGGATAAAGTACGCATTGGGCTGCTTTTCGATGTATGCACCCCCGGTATTCTGGTTGTTTTTTTCCAGCGCCCCGAAAAGCTCCGAAAGCGTGATATTCATCGCGCGGAGCCGGTCGGGATCAATAGCCACTTCGTATTGTTTAAGGTAACCGCCGAAACTGCTCACCTCGGCAACGCCCGGGGTGCCAAGCAATTGCCGGCGTACGATCCAGTCCTGTATGGTGCGGAGCTCCATGAGCGAAAAGCGGTCTTCATAGCCCGGTTCCGCCTGGAGTGTATATTGGTAAATTTCGCCAAGCCCGGTACTGATGGGGGCAAGATAAGGATCACCCGAACCGGGCGGGATTTCCTTTGCTGCCTGCGACAGGCGCTCGGCAATCTGCTGCCTGGCCCAATAGATATCTGTTTGTTCTTTAAATACGATGGTCACCACTGAAAGCCCGAACCGGGAGAACGAGCGGATCTCCTCGATATCGGGAATGGTGGCCATATTGGTTTCAATGGGAAAAGTAATGAGCCGTTCCACCTCCTGTGCGGCGAGGGAAGGCGATGAGGTAATGATCTGCACCTGGTTATTGGTAATATCCGGTACAGCATCTATGGGAAGGCGGGTAAGGGAAATGCTCCCCCAGATGATCAGGCCAAGCGTAAAAAGGCCAATGATCAGTTTGTTCCTGATGGAAAATTGAATAATGCGATCCAGCATGGCAATTGCAGTTGAATTCCTGTCTTGTTAGCAACGATTTGACAATGTTGTTACCCATGGTTTAAAAAACCATCCAGACACAGCGCATCCGTGATGATGGGTGTGCCATCAAATGGATGTTGCCAGGTAATGTCTGTAGATCAGGATTTTGGTGGCTGGAAAGGCGTGTCAATATCGGCCGACCGAATGGCGGCTATGGAAATGTTGGCGTCGTTTTTCAGGAGAAGTTCCGGTACTTCCAGGTGCAGGTTCGCTGTGCCCGATGGCACGAATACATACACGTGGCCGCATTGATGTGCACCATGAAAGGGGAGTTGGCTGTCATGCTCATCCCGGTGATCATCAGTGGCCCCGTCCCGACCCGCATAATGCTGGCTGAGGAACGGTAGAAAAGAAACCCCTTCCGATTCCCGCAGCTCCTGATAGTGTTCAAAAAGTGCGGGAAGCTTTTGCAGTTCACAGAAGAAATTCATGCTGGGCTGTATCGCCTGCACGAAAAAAAGTAAACTGAACGCTATGGATAATACGGGCTTCATTACTACCCACAAAGGTACGGATAATAGTGATGCAAGGGTATTGCAAAAGTAAGGCGCCTTACAAAACCATCAATATCAGCTGTGTGGTTTAATTTCTTTCAGCTGCGCAACTTCCTTTAGATCAAAAGGAGTTTCCTGGTAAACGAAGTAATTCAGCCAATTGTTGAACAGTAGGTTGGCATGGCCGGTCCAGCGTACAACGGGCGGCTGCTCCGGATTGTCTCCGGGGTAATAGTGCCTGGGCATGTCAATTGATGCCCCCTGTTGCAGGTCCCGGGTATATTCTTCATGGAGGGTCCATGGTGCATATTCCGAGTGCCCGGTCAGGTAAAATTCACGCCCTCCCCGGGAAGCAATGATAGCGGTACCCGCTTCGGCTGACTGCGATAGGATGTCCACTTCGGCCAAGCCTGTTAAATCCGAATCCAGGATGGTCGTATGCCGGCTATGCGGGATATAAAACTCATCGTCGAACCCGCGGAACAGCGGATGCTTTTTATCGGGCGCGGTATGTTTGAACACCCCGAACAATTTTTTATCCAGGGGTATTTTCCGGACGCCGTAAAAATGATGCAGCGCTGCCTGGGAGGCCCAGCAGATATACAGGGTGGACGTAACGTGGGTTCTTGCCCAGTCGAAAATCATTTTCATTTCATCCCAGTACGAAACCTCCTCAAATTCCAGTTTCTCCACCGGTGCACCGGTAATGATCATGCCATCGTAATAGTTTTCCGCCACCTCACTGAAACCTTTATAGAACAATTCGAGATGTTCCATGGGTGTGTTTTTTGGGGTATGGGTATCCAGCCGCAGAAATTCAATCTCCACCTGCAGCGGGTTATTGGACAACAACCTGATGAAATCCGTTTCCGTGGAAATCTTCAACGGCATCAGGTTCAGGATAATCACGCGCATCGGACGGATGTCCTGCGTATTCGCCCGGAGATCATTCATGACAAATATGTTCTCCTTTTTGAGTTGTGCTATCGCTGGCAGATTGTCTGGTATCTTTACTGGCATACTACTTCTTCTCGCTCCTTTGCATACAAAAATAAGGAGAATTTTAGGTTTTTAAACTTTTCATGGAAGTACTTTTCACTGCGCGGGCTGTGATGATCCGGTTTTTGACATTGGGGTTAGTTTCAATCGTGCCTGATAAGGGTATTTTGAAAAGTACGCCGTGGGAAAGGACCAGCCCGCGGTGGTGCCCCGGCGTGCCTTTCCTGGCGTTGACTGCTGTCCGGCCGGCATTGCAGGTTGCTTCGACTCTTATTCGGGATTCCTTTGACCCTGATTCGGGACTTTTTCGGTGTGTCTTCGGACTTCTTCGGAACGCAAACCATTGCACTGCGAGCAGCCCCGAAGCGCGGTCGAAGCGGAGTCGAAGCGCACTCGAACAACCCTCGAAGCACACCCGAAGGGCAGTCGACGAATAAGCGGGAACATGCTGCAGGCCGAGTATTATTTACGATTTCGGACATGATCGTTTTGATGATGAACTGTTGATACACCTCCGTTTTCCCAACATGTAATGCCAGTAGAAGTTTGGCAACCATTCCCTGGTCTTAAGGCAATTGAGTGGCTATCTCCACGTTTCCTTTCAATATTTTTGATACGGGACAACTTTCTGCAATTTTCAGTAACCGTTGTTTAATTTCCGGTGTCAGCGCTTCATCGAACGTGATCGACCGGTCTATATAGGTCACGATTTGCTCCTTAACTATTTTTTGATACATGTTGGCCTCCACTGTGATGTCCTTTATTTCGAGGGATTTATGATCAATGTACAGGCGCAGTGTCGCCAGCGTGCATGCGACAAGCGATGACAGTAACAGCGAATAAGGGTCTGGTCCCAGGTCCTGTCCGCCGATCTTCTCCGGCTCGTCCGTTATAAACGCGCCATTTCGCCAAACGATAGCTGTTTTAAATTTCTGCTGTCCTATCTTTCCCACGATGGGGGATTCCAAAATGTATTTCATATATGTATAAATAATGAGGTCCGTTCCCGCTTTTGCAGGTTTTTAGTCCGATGGCCTTTTCCAAACGTGTCTTCAACCAATAGGATTTCACCGGCTTGAAATTTTCGCCGTTCGCCACGCGACGTTTCAATCTCCACGCCTCCATCCAATAATACAATGTACTGCCGTTGGGGGGCGCAGTGGAAGTCATAGTCATAATCCGCACGGACCTTTCTGATCTGTAGATTCGTAACGGCTATATTTTCCGAAAGAAAGCCGATGGCTCCCTGTTCAACCAACGGAATTTCGATGTCCTGGAAAAAGGAATCTCCAAGATCATCTGTATAAATCTTTGTTATTTTCATGTTATGCGGGAACCGTTTTGTTGATCCAATCCAGTGCTTCCACAGGTGGGGGTATTCGTTACCCGGCGACCGCATTTCGAATGCATTCGCAGCCATTGCCTGTTGTTATAAATGGATTGGTGAAACCCTATTTCTTTAAGCTTAACGCACCGGATGGACATTGGGCTACCTGGTCGGTCAGCTGCTCACTTGTTGCCTTTTCCGGTTTAATCCAGGGACGTTCCTTTGGGTTATATACCTGGGGTAAGGCACGGACACAAACACCCGAGTGGATGCATTTTTCAGGTTTCCAAAGGATCGTAACTTCTCCGTTGGTGTATTCGTATGTTTTCATGTTGTTTTGTTTTAAGCTAAGTTACGGGGGATATCAGTTAGATCCATTGAACCAGTTTAATAAAATGTATTATTTCGTCCGGGAGGAAACCCGCGTGATGCATTTAATTTCCAGTACGGTTGCCGGTTGTATCTCCAATAGATGCCAGTGAATTGCGGTATACTTTTTTTGCAATACGGGTAGACGCTAAATCGGGATTTCTGTTAAATAATGTAAAAGTTGTTAAAAACGTTAAATCATTCAACTGGTGTAAGTTAACCCGTTACTTTTACGCTCACTTAATCAGTAAGCCATGGAAAATGCACCTATTCTTTTGCTGTTCTTGTTTCTGCCTTTATTGGGCATGTCGCAATTAAATAACCCGATGCCGGATCGTCCGGAACGGACGGTCAGATTTTATTCAGAAAACGTTAAAGATACCTTCACGGTCAGTATCCAATGGCCTAAGGAATATACGGCTAATCCAGCTAAGCGGTATCCCGTAGTCGTATTGACCGACGGCGATTTCTATTTCCCGACCATGGCACCGCTATTGCGGCAGTATGAAATGGTCGGATTGCTGCCGCCGATGATTTTGGTGGGGATTGGCTATGGCGATTTCCGGCGGATGGATTCCCTGCGGACGCGTGACCTGCTCTACCCACAGTCCTTGCCGTCCGACGAATTGGCTGCACCCGGCGGAGGGCTTGACTTCTATCGCTTTGTTACCGGTGAATTACTGCCCCGCCTGGAAGCCGATTTACGCGTAGATACCACACAGCGCACCCTTCTGGGGCACTCATTCGGCGGTTATTTTGCGCTTTATACGGCATTGCAACAAGCGATGGAGGGACAGGTTATCTTTTCAAATATTGTATCGGCAAGCCCCACGTTATGGTATCATGATTTTTACCTCAACCAATTGCCCGGGCAGCTGGCATCAACTGATTTAGCGGGTGCGCTGAACATCATCATAACGGCCGGTGATTTGGAAAGCAGTGAATGGACCTTGGCACCGATTCAGAAACTGACGGCGCTTTTTAACGATCAAAGCATCCCTAACCTGTACTTGAATGCCTTTATTTACAATTTCCTTGACCATATGGACACCGGCCAGCTGAGCTTCGTAAAAGGACTGCACTATTTTTACCCGCCCGCCCGCAGCCGGTGACCGGATGCACCGCCCGATCGTGGTAAACAGCCGGTGGGTGAAAAGGCTACCGCCTGGTTTTCCGCCAATCCCACGGGGCCACCGGATTACGCTCCGCCCACAACCCCAGCTGTTGCTCGCGGGCTAAGGCTTCCAGTTCCGCCCAGGCCGGACGCTGATCGAAAACGCTGGAATGCCAGGCCAGGCCATTGGCGAGTAGACTTTCGTTTACATTTACACCACCTGCATAGACCATGCCGATGGTGCGGCCATAGCGGTCGGTATCCATTTCCGTTACCCGGATATTCCCTTTTGCCAGTAATGCCTTCAGGTGATCGGTGGCTGCACGGCTGTAGGGCTGGCCGCGCTCCGGGCAATCGATGCCGTGCAGCCGTACCCGTATCTGCCTATTGCCGTCTACCAGCAAGGTAAACGTATCGCCATCCGCTACACGTACAACCGTCCCGGTCAGGGTTTTTATCTTACAGCCGAATACCAGCAGTAGGGCCATCACCACCATCGAAAATTTCATGGCGCGAAGATAGGCAGTGAATGGGTTTGGCGAAATTTATTTTTCAACGGACAGCGATACTGATTTTACCGGGGTGTTGCTGAACGTTGGGGAGGGTTTTCCGATAGCTGTGAAAGCGGAACGCAGTTGCCTGCTGTATTCCATGGTCACAGCAGGCAGATTAAGTCAACTCAAATTCGTGTTCGGGGCAGTCGACCCGCAGTTCCGTAACATGTAAATGCTGGTTGAGCAGCTTGCAGAAATGTGTCTTTCCATCGGCGGATGGTTGATAATGGGAGCAGGTTGTACACATGCGCTGGATGGTAATTACCCCTGCTTTATTTAAGTGCCGGATGACCTGGAGCAGGCTCAGCAACAGGTTTTCCTGCTCATCGGGGTGAAGCTTATCAATGGGTGTACGGATCTCTTTGGTGAAAAGTGAAGTCTGGTGCGCTATTTCCCTGCCTTTCTGTGTCAGGTTGATGATATAGCTCCGCGTATCATCCGGTTCATATGCTTTGGCAATCAGGTGTTTTTGTTCCAGCGTTTTAACCGTGTCGCTAATTGTGGCTTTGGTCATGTTGAACTCACCTGCGAGGTAGCTTACTTTTCTTTTTTCATCACTGTGATAGCGCAAAAACAGCAATACCTGCACCTGGATGGGGCTTAATGAATGCGCCTTGCTCTCCTGCCATAGCAGCACACGGAAAGCCTGGGCAATCCGTTCCAGCGAAGCCACGATTTTACTCGCAGTGTGCCGGTTCTGGTGTGTTAAGTCAAAATCAGATTTATTCATCATTCATCAGCTGCAATTTTCCATTTCATAAATATAATAACCTTTTCTTCTGATTTCATTTTCCCAATGCGGTTTTACAGTCTCTATATGGCAAAAGCGGCATTCCGCTGCCGTTAGTGTATGGCTTTCCTGGCCCTTGGTTTCAAGGTATTCCTTACCGTAACCGTAAATTACGGCGGTGTCTTTTACCTCATGGGGCGTAATGATGTCAAAGTGCATGACACTTCCGTCATCTTTTGTTACGTAAGTGTCCCAAACGGCTACCTGCATGTCTGTTGTTTTTGTTTGTTTACATTAAAAGGCCCTACAAAGTTAGTTATCCTAACAATATAGGGCAAAAATTTTTAACCTTTTACGTCGGCTATTGAAGCGCCGTAGTTAATGTGCAGTACATTGCCGGTTGGTGTTACCAGTGCAGGTACTGATTTTACACCCGCTTTTTCTGCCTCGTCAATTCTGTTCCGTACTTCGCCAATGTGTACTACTTCTACATTTTCGGCACCGATAAGGTTAATAATGTCGTGTTCCGCGCTTACGCAAACAGGACAGCCTGCATGATAAAAAACTGATTTTGCCATGATACTAAGCATTTAACGTTCTGCGGCAATATTGCCGCTATAAATATAGTTAGTTATCCTAACTAAAAAAATAAAAAGCTGTTTTTTCTGTTTCCGTGGTTTCAGGCTAACTGCGTCGGCCTTCGCCAGCCGATACCCGTTTTATCGTGGCGCTTGGCCAATGGCCAGCCCATCGAATTCCCCGGCTGCGTTTTGGTGAAATTTAAAGTAAACACGGAATGTTCCCCATTGCCCGGCATCGAAATTTCCATAGATGCTTTTCCCGCCGTCTTCTACCTTTTCGATGGCCAGGAATTTTTCCTTTTTATCGAATGCATTATCAAAGAATGTCCTGAAATCCAGTGTTCGGCCGTCATCGGTAAAACTTACTTCCCTGGCAAAATAGGTGTACCAGGTATGTTTATCGTTTGCCTGTAGGGCTTCGATCGCTTTTCTGACGTTTTCGTTGGTGATTGTTGTTAAGTCCATTTTGTTTCGGGTTGTTCCGCTGTTTTGGGAAAATGGGTTAGCTTATTTTTTTAATACGTAAGCATGCAAGTGGAGGGACCGGAAAGATCAAATGCACACTCATTGGTTTTTAAGGGGATGCTGCAGATAGATGATGACCAGGTTGAGCAGTAGAAATGGAATTTCGATTGCCGCACCCTTCAGGTCCCTGTGCAGTAACTGCAGACAGGTAATCAGCAGGATTCCGGCCGCCATCAGAAAATTCCCCCAGACAAACGTTTTGGGAAACAGGATTAAAACGGATGCAAGCAGCGTTACCGCGCCGTTTAGGATCACTGCATTTTTGCTGAAATTCCACTTGCCGAACATCGTTAGCATTTCGGGCTTGGCGGTAAGCATGCTCCAGCCGTGTTTCAGGCCCATAAATACGGCAAACAGGATGAGCGCAGTGTTCAGTATTTTCAGTATCATCGGTTTGGTGTTGCTATGTAAAAGGCAAACAATGAAATCAGTTGCCTGCCTTTTAATGTGATCGATTTTATCTTGTTGTATAACCGCCGTTGGCAAAAATAGTTTGCCCGGTAATCCACCAGCCGTCGGTTACCAGGAATTCAACGAGTGGCGCGATGTCTTTGATATCGGTTAGGCCGCCAAGAGCCGAAGCCGATTTGTGGTAAGCAACGGCCTCGTCGCTTTCCTGCCCGTAGAAGAACGGTGTGTCCATCGGTCCGGGAGCGACACCGGTGACCGAGATCCCCCGGCTTCCAAACTCCTTGGAGGCCATTCTTGTAAAATGTTCAACGGGGGCCTTTGCCCCTGCGTAGGTCGAATACAAACCAGTATAAGCCGCCAGCAGCGAGGTGACGATCGTGCAGATTTTCCCGTTGTCGTTCAGTGTTTTTCCCGCCTGCTGAATAAAGAAATAGGCGACTTTCGAGTTGATGTCAAACATCGTGTCGTATTCCGCTTCGGTGGTATCGAGGAAAGGTTTCTTCAGGACCATCCCGACGGTATTGACCGCAATATCAATCCCCCCGAATGTGGATTTTGCTTCTTCAAAAAGGGTTTTGATGTTATCCACTTTTGTCAAATCCGCCTGAACCAGCAACGCTTCACCGCCGGCGGCTGTAATAGCTGCCTGTGTTTTTTCGGCTGCTGCTTTTGTGCTGTCGCTGTTGTAATGGATAACTACTTTTGCGCCCCTGGCCGCAAAGTTACGGCTCAACAGGCCGCCGAGGTTTTTTGCGCCGCCGGCAATTAAGGCGACCTTTCCGTTTAAATCGTTTCTTGCCATTTCAGTTGTTTTTTTAATTCTTACAATGGATATTGCAAAAATGGCAAGGTTGAACGGCTAAATTATGGTGAACTTTTCGGGAATTTTATAAAAAGGGTTAGTCCCGACTTTCCTTTCTGAAATTACCCGGTGTTTGTCCGACAAACTTCTTGAAGAACTTAGAGAAATTGGCAGGGTCGTACGTCAGTATCCTTGCAATTTCGGCAACGGGTTTATCGGTTTCCAAAAGCATTTTTTTTGCCTCGTCGATGATTCTGAGGTCGTAGAAATGACAGGGGTGATCCCCGGTTTCCTTTTGTACGGTATCGGTCAGGTGTTTGTGGGATACGAACAGTTCACGTGCTATCTGGCCGATTTCCATGAAATCAGCCGTTCTTCCGGAAATGACATCGGCAATGTGTCCGTCTAAAAACCGGAAATAGCTTTCCGTAATTTCCTTGCTTCGCTTTGAGGTATCCCGTTTCATCGTCCTGACAAAGATGGCATTTTTAGGAAAATGCGCATGGTGAACTTTTCGGATTTTAAACGCCGCAACGAGTACCCCGGTTAACCGGCCTGGTTACTGGCCGGCGAACATCAGGTAACTGGTCAGCTTTTTGATCCTGCCGTTATGCATATGAAATACGTCGCAGAAAACGGCATTAAATAGATCTCCGCCTTTCCGTTTTCCCTGCACCGTGCCTTCGGCGACGACAACATCCGATTCTTCAACCAAGCGGGTCACCTGAATTATTGGCCGGCCTTCAAACGCGTCGTTTTCTATTTCCTTATCAAATGCCGCTTTGCCGGAATGGAGATAGACTCCCGGCATTTCCCATATGACATCATCCGTCAGGCACGCCAATATCCGCTGATGGTCGCCCGCATTAAATCCATCCATATAATCCATCACCACCTTTTTATTCCGGCTGATGCTGTGGCTTTTTTCCCTGGAAGCAGTTACGAGCATGGTTGCCAGCACCGTTGCTGCCAGCACGGCGTTGTACTTGATTATCTTTTTCATCGTTCAGCGATTAATTGGCGGTTGAGCCTGTTGAACATTTTGATCCAGCTTTGGTAGGCACCGGTTTTTTTAGCTTCCGTTTCTGAAACCGTTTGATGGATTGTTGCTGTCGTCTGGTTGCCGATGGATTTGAAAGTCACGGTAGTTCGTATTTCGGCGGGCCAGTCGGCCGACTTTCCGGCCTCCAGCGCATTGGTATGGTGCCCGTTTTCATCGGAAAGCTGCATGGTGAAAACCAGCTTTTCGGGGGGTAATATTTCCAGGTAGGTGCCAATGATCCAGCATTCGCCATGTACAGGATCATGGATACAGGAGTGAAATCGCCCGCCCGGTTTAACTTCGATTGTTCTGTAGGTTATGGTACATCCATCCGGTGCATACCAGTGCGTTAACTTTTCCGGATCGGTCCAGGCATCAAAAACGATCCCGATGGGGGCGTCGAACAAGTGGGAGATCAGCAGTTCTTTATCGTGTGGTTTCATTATTGTTGTTTTTTGTGTCCGCTAAAAATTTGTCCAGTTTCTCAAAACGCTGGTTCCACAGCCTGCGGGATGCATTTACCCAATCAACAACTTCATCTAACTGGTCCAGCCGGGCTTCGCAAAATTGTTCCCGGCCTTTCTGGGTAAGCGAAATCACGCCGCATTCATTTAACACTTTGAGGTGCTTGGCAATCCCCTGCCTGGTAATTCCCGAATCTTCCACGATCTGGCCGATATTTAACGGTCCACGTGACAGCTTCTGGATGATCATTCTTCTGGTGGGGTCTGCAATAGCCTGGAAAACATCTCGTCTTTCGATCATAATACAACCATTTGGTTGCAAATATAAACACAACCATTCGGTTGTGCAAATTTTTGTAATTTTTTTAACAGAAAAAAGAAAGGAGCAAACTGGGAGGGGATATTACCGAAGGTCAGCCGGCCTAAAACAGGTTATATTTCATTGGCCACCCTTGCGAACTTATTCCGGTACTCAATTGGTGTAAGCCCCGTAATCTTTTTAAAGGTATCCCGGAATGCTTTCGTATCCGTATACCCCACATCAAACATAATTTCGCTTACGTTCCGTCTTGATGCTTCAAAGAATTTCTTGGCAGCTTCTATCCGTACCCGTTGGATGTAGTCTATGGGCGTATTGTTGGTCGCCTCTTTGAATTTTCGCTCAAAGGTTCTGCGGCCCGTATTAATTAACTGGGCCAGTATTTCTATGGTTATTTTATTGCTGTAGTTTTTTTCGATGTAATCCTGTACCTGCTGGATATCATCGTCGCCGTGATTCCGCTGTCCTTTGAATATCGCAAATTGCGATTGGTTGTCCCGACCGATATCCAGTGCAAAATATTTCGAAATCATGATGGCGGTTTCCCTGTCGGAGAACTTTTCGACCAGGTATAGTATCAGGTTCCATAAACTGCTTGCCCCGCCACTGCTGTAAATATTATCGTGTTCGGTGATGATGGCGCCATCTTCCACTTCCACATCCGGGTACCTTTCTTTAAACTCGCTGATATAGGCCCAGTGTGTAGAACATTTTTTGCCGTTAAGTAAGCCCGTTTCGGCTAAAAGGAATGCACCGATACACAAACTGGCAAGACTTGATCCGCCCGCATGCAGCCTTTTAAAACAGGGAATTGCCGCGGCATTGGCCTGGATTCCCTTGGCGGTGTCACCAAATGTCGGTGGTATAATCAATAAATCGGTTTCCGTTACGTCTTTGAGCAACCGGTCGGTTTTAATGGTGTATTCGCCGTTATTTGCCGGCACATATTCTTTTAAGCCGACGTACTCGACGTTGAAAACGGGTTTTTTGCCAAATGTGGTTAAAAACTCGTTGGCGGTATTGAAGGTTCTGAATGGCGGTGTAACCGCTTCAATTACCCCGTGTTCCGGTACAAAGACAGAAATCTGCATAGCAATCAGTGGTATTACACTGCAAGGTAGAAAATAGTTTTGTCATAATCTACCCCTAAGATTGTCATTTTCACAACCGCCGTAAGTTCCTGACCCGTTGTAATTTTGAATTGTAAAAATCAATAAACAAAAAAAAGACAATGGCACAAGCAACACGAATTACGGTAGAAGCAACAGTAAATGCGCCCGTAGCAAAAGTCTGGGAAGCCTGGAATACCCCGGGCGATATTATGCAATGGAACACACCCGATCCAAGCTGGCACAGCCCAAGCAGTGAAAATGACCTGCGCGTAGGTGGTAAGTTTAAGCATCGGATGGAAGCGAAGGATGGCAGTTTCGGTTTTGACTTTGAAGGCACTTATGATCAGGTGGATCCCCATCGGGAGATTACCTACACTATGCCGGACGGGAGAAAGGCGACCACCCTGTTTACCGAACAGGACGGCAAGACAAGCATTGCCACCACATTTGATGCGGAAACAGAAAATGACCCTGAATTTCAGAAACAGGGATGGCAGGCCATCCTGAACAATTTTGTGAATTTTGTTGAATCAAACTGATTTATAGACCGTTAATAATGAGTAAAATGAAAAAGTACAAAATTATCTTTTGGGTAGCGACCACCATCATCATCCTTTGGGAGGGGATTATGCCGCTCAGCACGCTGCTGTTTGCGCCGGAGTACGCGAACGCCGGTACCAAGCCGTTAGGCTACCCCGATTACTTTGCCCATACACTGATCATCGCCAAAGCACTCGGTGTTTTCGCCATTGCCTACCCGAAAACACCGGGCAGGCTACGGGAGTGGGCGTATGCAGGACTTACGTTTAGTTTAATCTTTGCCTTTATCAGTCATGCATTTGTAGACCAGAACGTTGGGTTTATGCTGCTGCCGCTGATTGTGCTGGGTATTCTTGCGATTTCTTATGTATATAACCATAAAATCCATACACATGGCTAAGACAGATTATCAAACCATTGATGAATATTACGGGGCATTTAGCGGTGAGGCGTTGGCGCGGATGCAGACCATCCGGAAAATCATTCACGAAACCGTACCCGATGCGGCGGAAAGCATCAGCTACCAGATACCTTGTTTTAAATACCACGGTTATTTGATCTACTACTGTGCTTTTCCGAAACATGTCTCCATATCGCATCCCTACAGTGAGGCATTCTGGGAACATTTCAAGGCGGATCTGGCAGGGTATAAAACCAGTAAATCGGTGATTCAGATTCCTACCGATAAACCGCTGCCCGAAGCGCTGATCAGAAAAATTGTCGCATTCCGGAAAAAGGAGAATGAGGAAAAAGCAAAGAAGTAAGACGAATGAATTAATCACCCATTAAATTTTAATATCATGAAAAACAATTCAGTTTCATTACACCGGGTAATCAAGGCTAGCCCGGAGAAGGTATTTCGGGCATTTGCCGACCCGGTAGCCCATGCAACCTGGCTGCCACCTTATGGTTTTGTATGCACAGTACAACACATGGATTTTAAGGTGGGCGGGACGTACAATATGACGTTTATTAATTTCAGCACGGGAAACGGACATTCTTTCAGCGGAACGTATCTTGAAATAAAACCCAATGAATTTATCCGGTACAGCGATACGTTCGACGACCCCAATTTACCCGGAGAAATGACTACAACCGTATGGTTAACCGCGGTTTCGTGCGGCACCGAACTCAAGGTGGTGCAGGAGGGAATCCCGGCGGAAATACCGGTTGAAATGTGTTATTTAGGCTGGCAGGAGTCGCTGGATAAATTAATGAAGCTTGTAGAACCTGAAATTCCGGATGCTTAATCTGATCTGCTATGGCTGACCCTAATCGTCGAAAATGGGTGAGTGCCGTATTCATTACGTTTTCCGGCAATTGCAGGAAAGCACTCACCCATTACCAAACCTGCTTTGGTGGTACCGTACAATTTGAAATGTTTGAACAGGAATTGCCGGGTTACCCGGAAAAGCCTGTCGTCAGTGGGTCACTTGTTTCCGATCGCATCATTATCCATGGTTCGGACCTGATACATAACGAAGGAAGAACGCTCGGTAATTACCTGGCTATTTTTCTGCATTGCAAAAACAGAGATGACCGGAAGGCGCTTATTGGAAAACTGAAGACTAATAAAGCGCATCTTTTTGCCGTAGCTGACGAAGGCCAAAAGCTGGTTGAGGTAACCGATGCCTTTGATGTGAGGTGGATACTGGGTGTTTAGCAAGTACCGCGATCTGCCCGGTATTTTGCGCCGTTGCGGTAAAACGCGTAACTTTATCAACGTTCAGCACCAGCAACGGATATCATGGAAACAACCGATATACACGACATCTTGGCCACCCGGTTCAGTCAATTCGAGCCCGGCCTGCGAAATGCATTGACGGCAGTGTGCAGCGTCAGGACCTTCCCCGCGGGTGAACAGCTGATGCAACCCGGCCAGTATTTTAAGTCGACCATGCTGATCGTCGAGGGCCTGGTTAAGGTATACCGCCAGGGGGAAGAGGGTGGTGAGTTTTTCGTTTATCACCTGGAACCCGGCAGTGCCTGTGCGCTGTCCATCATTTGCGCGACCAAGCAGGAAAGGAGCGAGGTACTCGCGACAGCGGTTGAGGACACCACTGCATTGCTCGTTCCCATTGCAATGATGGATGACCTGATGCGGGAATATAAGACGTGGTATTATTTTGTGCTTGAAACTTACCGCTCCCGTTTTGAGGAACTGCTGGAAGTCATTGACCATATTGCGTTTAAAAGCATGGACGAGCGGCTGGAGTACCACCTCAAAAAACTCAGCAGGCAATCCGGCTCCAATGAGCTCTATACCACACACCAGCAGATTGCCAGCGACCTGGGCTCTTCCAGGGAAGTTATTTCGCGCCTGCTCAAAAAGATGGAGCAGCACGGAAAAGTAGCCCTCCAGCGCAATGCCATCCAGCTGCTGGATGGGTTTCGGTGATGAACCGGTAATGTAAAATATATATCGTGTGACCTGGGTCACCGAGATTAGCCGTATGATGAGCGACCTTTGCGATAGTTAGACTGTAATCGCAAATGGAATTCGTTGGTTATCTGGCTTCATTATTTATTGGTATTGCCCTCGGCCTGATCGGCGGTGGAGGCTCCATACTCACCGTTCCCGTATTGGTTTACCTGTTTGGCCTGCCGCCCATTACGGCTACGGCTTATTCGCTCTTTATTGTAGGGGCTACCAGTCTGGTGGGGGCCTGGCCAAAATACCGCAAAGGGCTGGTAGACCTTAAAACAGCCGTTATATTCGGTATCCCATCCATCATTACGGTGTACGCTACGCGCAAGTACCTGGTGCCGGCGATTCCGGACCCAATCTTTACCGTAGGCGGTTTTGCCCTGGGCAAGCCGGTGGCGGTCATGCTGCTCTTTGCGCTGATGATGCTGGCGGCTTCCATTTCCATGATCCGCAAGAAACCGTGCAGGGACTGTCCCGATGATGCGGTAATACAGTACAATTATCCGATGATCCTATTGGAAGGGATTCTCGTTGGTTCGCTGACGGGACTGGTGGGAGCCGGCGGCGGATTCCTGATCATCCCGGCGCTGGTGTTGCTGAGCAGGCTCTCCATGAAGATGGCCGTTGGCACATCCCTGCTGATCATTGCCGCCAAGTCCCTGCTGGGTTTTACCGGTGATGTGACTAATATGCCCATCGACTGGGGGTTCCTGCTGCTGGTCACCGGTCTGGCTATCCTTGGATTCTATGTAGGTAATGGCGTTTCCGCTAGGGTACCCAGCCACCGCCTGCAGAAAGGTTTTGGGTGGTTTGTGTTGCTGATGAGCCTGTACATTCTGGTTAATGAGCTTTTCCTTTGTTAAAATAATGGCTGAAAGTGATGCAAGTCACCAACCGGAGCAGTGATCGTCAGTACTTTTGTATCATGATACTTGAAAATTAATTAATGCATATGATGGAATGGTTAAAACAACCCTGGCCATGGTATATTGCCGGGCCGTTGGTGGGACTTACGGTTCCCGTACTCCTGATCCTTGGAAATAAGCACTTCGGCATTTCAGCTAATCTGCGCCATGCCTGTGCCATGTGTTTTCCCTCGGATATCAAATTTTTTAAATACGATTATAAAAAGGAATTCTGGAACCTGTTTTTCGTGATCGGCGCGTTCGGCGGAGGTATCGTCGCCAGTTTGTGGCTGGCCAATCCCCAGCCGATTGAGGTAAACGCTTCCCTCGTTGCCGAACTTGCCGGGTACGGCATCAACGACTACAGTTCCATGGTGCCGCAGCAGCTCTATAACTGGGATTACCTGTTATCGGCAAAAGGCCTTATCATGATGGTTGGTGGCGGTTTTCTGGTCGGCTTCGGTTCCCGCTATGCAGGGGGCTGCACCAGCGGGCACTCCATCATGGGGTTGAGTACCCTGCAATGGCCTTCGCTCGTCGCAACCATAAGCTTCATGGCCGGAGGATTCCTGATGGCGAATGTATTACTCCCACTGATTTTAGGATAAGACGATGGAAAATTCAATAACAAGAAGTACAGCAATGAACCATACGGATTCGGAAGTGCGCAGACAGGATACCATGTGCGTCAATGAATCGCAGTTACAGCATCGGTGGTATCACAACATAAAGTATCTGGTGGTGGGGGTTCTGTTCGGGATCGTTTTCGTAAAAGCGGAAATCATCAGCTGGTTCCGCATCCAGGAAATGTTCCGGTTTCAGTCGTTTCACATGTATGGCATCATCGGATCGGCGGTGATCGTGGGTATGCTATCCGTATGGCTGATCCGGAAGTTTAATATCAGGACCATTTACGGTGAGCCCATTACGTTTACACCGAAAACATTCAACAAAGGGCAGATTTACGGGGGCCTGCTCTTTGGATTGGGCTGGGGCCTTACCGGTGCCTGTCCGGGACCCCTATTCGTCCAGATCGGTACGGGAGCCACTGTGGTAGCCGTCGTACTGCTCAGCGCAATTGCGGGTACCTGGTTGTACGGTAAACTGCGGGATAACCTACCCCATTAAGCATAATTCATTCAATATTCAGCTAAGACAAAATCAAAAGCCATGTTTTTCCAGCACATTTATGATAAATCACTCGCTCAGGGCAGTTACCTGATCGGCTGTCAGGCGACCGGCGAGGCCATCGTCATTGATGCCAAGCGCGATGTAGACACGTACCTCGATATTGCGAAGCAAAACGGGCTGCGCATTACGCACCTCACCGAAACGCACATCCATGCGGATTTCCTTTCCGGCACCCGCGAGCTTGAGGCGCTGACGGGAGCTGCTATGCATCTTTCGGACGAGGGTGGTCCGGACTGGCAATACGAATTCCCGCACGAAGGACTTCGGGAGGGAAGTGTTATCAAAGTGGGCAACCTGTCCCTGGAGGTCATCCATACACCCGGCCACACGCCCGAGAGCATCAGTTTCCTGCTGCGCGACCATCCGGCTACGGATGAGCCGGTCATGCTCTTTACCGGCGACTTTGTTTTCGTGGGCGACGTCGGCCGCCCCGACCTGCTGGAAAAAGCAGCGGGATTGGTGGGCACACAGGATATCGGTGCACGTGAATTGTTCCAGTCGTTGCGGAAGTTCAGTGAGCTGCCGCCTTATGTGCAGGTCTGGCCGGGTCACGGTGCCGGATCGGCCTGCGGGAAGGCCCTGGGTGCCGTGCCCAGTACAACGGTGGGTTATGAGTTGATACGGAACTGGGCATTCCGCTTCGAAAACGATGAAAAGGGATTCGTTGACTATCTATTGACCGGTCAGCCCGAGCCACCGCGGTATTTTGCCACGATGAAAAAACGGAATAAAGTGGATCGCCCGCTGTTGACGGAAGTGCCAAAACACCCCAGGCTCACCAAAGAACAATTCCTTTCGGCATACCGGGATGGTGCCCGCATTATTGACGCCCGCCCGAAGGACATGCACGCCAAAGGTGCCGTTCCCGGTAGCCTCGGCGTGGAGAACAGCCTTTCGTTCGCTACGTGGGTAGGTTGGCTGGTTGGATACGATGAAACGCTCGTGCTGGTAGCCGACGATGCGCAGATTGAAGACCTGACGCGCAAACTTATGCGTATCGGTATGGACCGTATCATTGGATACATTCCAACGGTCAGCGACCTGGGACTGGCATTGGAAACCCGCGATATTATCGATATTGACACGTTTAAGTCTTTGCTCGGCCGGGATGATATTCAGGTAGTTGACGTGCGCGGCGCCACTGAATATGCCGCGGGACATGTACCTGGTGCCATTAACCTGTTTGTCGGTACGCTTGCGGATAACCTGGAAAAACTGGATCGCAGCAAACAGCTCGTCATCCATTGCCAGGCGGGTGCCCGTTCGGCCATTGCCCAGGCACTGCTGGCGGCCAACGGCTTCAAGGATGTGAAAAACTTCTCAGGTGGCATGGCGGCCTGGTCGGCCACGAACCAGCTCATCAGCTGCGCGTAACGTGCTATGCGATTTTAATGGACACCGCTTAAACAGCGCAGCCACAAAGGCAAAATTTAGCCAATGCGTGACACATTATTGCTGATTTAAAGTATATTTAGGCCATCAATTGTCTTCCTATGCTATGAAGCCTATATTTTTGCTGCTTACATTTTCGCTTACTGCATTCCTTGGTTATGCCCAGGTAAAATCAGGCATCACCATTGAGCTCCGTGATTCTTCCAGAAACCGGCCCGTCACCATTGCATACTGGGCACCCCCCGATGCGGGCACAGCGGATCGGGAGGTGAGTATTAGTGCTATTGGCCCCACAAAACATCACATCGTCCTGCTGTCGCATGGTACGGGAGGCAACCGGTTTAGTCTTTCGTGGCTTGCCAGCAGTCTCGTTGAACAGGGCTTTTTCGTCGTGTCGGTTGAGCACTATGGCAATAGTTCCGAAAGCATCATTCCGGCCTACTTTCTAAGGTACTGGGAGCGACCTCTTGACATTTCGTTTGTGCTGGATTATCTGGAACAATCGGAGTTTAAAGACAGGCTCGATTTCAGCCGCGTCGGCATGATTGGATTCTCGTTCGGTGGGTATACGTCCATTGCTTTAGCGGGAGCGGTTATGGATACCGAGTTGCTGTTTTCAAACATGACGGATCCTAAGTATGAAAGGGAAATAGCCATTCCTGAACTAGCGGATCTGATGCAGTACGTAGACGAAGTCGATTTTAGTGAGGCGCCCGATAACTTAAAAGACCGCAGGATAGCTTATTTTGTTGCGCTTGCACCTGCCTGGGGACTTGGCTTCGGCAGCAAAGAACAATTTAAAGCGATAGACCGGCCATTACTTATTATCGGCGCCGAAGCAGATGAGATAGCTCCTGTGGCCACTAATGCCGCCCATTACCACCAATTGATCAATACATCCAAGTATATCCTGCTGGAAGGCGATATCGGCCATTATATTTTCCTGCCCGAGGGATCGGCTTTACAAAAAGAGCAGAGCCCTGTCTATTTTCAGGACGCCGAAAATATTGACAGGTCGGCGGTACATCAACGGGTCGTGGATGAGGTTATCGGGTTTATTACGCGTTAATTAAGGACCTGTTATCACTTGCTCTACGGTTGATCTCCAATGGTACAGAAGCAGTCTGCCGGTTCCGGGTGTCTTCATTCAGCAGCTCCTGTATCGACGAACCCCGCTTATGAAAACGGATGGTCTCAATTAATACTTATTAACCGTCCCGTCCTTGTAATAATTCAGCAGAAGCTGGGCGTATCCATCTGCATCCACCACGGTTTCGTGCTCGGCCACCAGGTTATTGTCTCTAAAGATTTTGATATTGATTGTTTGTCCGGGTACCGCATCCGAAGTGCCGGCTGAACAGCCTGCGCCCGAGACATTTGGATGCAGCTCGACGGCTTTAGACCAGGGCAGTGTGGTGGTCACCTCGTAATCGTCCAAATCGTCGTCATCGGGAATGGCTTTTGTGATATCCGGCGTATACTGGATATGCACGGGCGCAGTGACCGTACCGGTCACTTCATACCGATATTTATCGAGGAGGTTGCCCTCTCCTTTGGAACAACTGTTTAAACCGAATAGGATAAGCAATGTGAAAAGCGTAAGGCAGTATTTCATGGTCTGAATGACTAAAAATGATAATTTGACAGCTAACTGTAGCCGTTTTGTATCCATCGGCCGGAGCCCGGGCAAATTTAGCTTAACAGTACAGCTTTCACAATACCCTATTTATCGGTATTGTGAAAGCTGATAGCCTTTATTTGCCCAGCTCCGGCCGACGGATACCGGTGGGAAGCATCGCTGAAATTACCTGACGATAAGGGTGGAGTCATACCAGTCCTGCACCTTGGTGTGTACCCGGTTTCCGGGATCCTCCATCCAATAGGTATCGTCTACGAGAAACTTATACGTATACCTTCCGGCAGGCAGCGTTTTGCGATAACTCCAGGTATCGCCTTCGCGGGTCAATAATTCTTCCGGCATTCCATTGTCGGTAAACGACCCGACGAGCGCGATCTTTTTTGCCCCGGGCATTCCCTTAATCTGAAAATTGACCTGACCGCTGGTCTGCCCGAACAGGCCGACATAATTATTATTCGGGTTAATTGTCGCGGCTTCCCTGTATAAACTATCGGCCCGCTCAGCATTACCGTTCAATAAATAGCCATTGGCGAGGGAAGCCTTGGCCCGGTCCGCGTCCGGGAAATTTTCCAGATTCAGCTGCAGTAGTATCAATGCATCGGCAGAGCGGCCTTCATCTATAAGCCGGTAGGCGAGCCGGTCCAGCTCATCTTCCGCGAAATCAAATGCAGCGCCGTTCTCCTGTTTCAGGGTATGATAATGCGTTATGGTTTCCGCGATCGTGTGCGTCTGTAGGTATGCATGCAGCGTGTCGGCAATCCGCGTCGGAAAGAGCGAAGCGATGCGCAGGTCCTTCTTACCCTGTGTTAAGTAGTCTGCCAGCCTGAGTGTTACATGCTGTGAAAAATCGTGTTGCTGAAACAGGTGGATCACACCCTGTTTCAAATCACATATCTGGGAGTACAGTGTCGCATTATCCGATGATTTCTGGGTAGTCTGGCTGAGGGCCTCTTTCATCCGTGCCACGGTGGGCTGTTGATGATCAAGTAGCTGATAAACGGTTTCGCGCCGCCAGCAGCTAAAATTCGCCGGTTGTTCTCCCATCAGCGCATAATTGGTTAGGGCAAATAACGGGTCCGTTTTCCGGATCACATAATTGGCGTGGATAATAGCATAATCGCCGCTTTTGTCTGCAATCATAATCTGTGCTTTTTCCTGCCAGGTAAGGTTATATTGCTGTACAAGGGCAACGGCTTCAGGTACGGTACGGCACGTCGACAATACCGTCTCAACAAGGTATCCGTCGAAATCCGGTTTTTCCGGGTCTTTTTTGATCGCTATCTTTTCCGGCAGCGCAGCCGCATCGAAAAACAGGCCTGCATCATTCATCCCGCCTTCGGGGTATTTTTCCTCAAATCCCCAGAACACATACCCGGCTTTTTCAGCCTGCGGTGGCCTTACCCATAAAAATGTAGGTGTGCCGGGTGTAAAATCCTCATTATTCCCTACCAGCACAGTATGTTTATCACACGCAATAAAAATAGTGCAAGCTACGGCGGCATGGCCCGTTACGCCCACCGCCAGTGTACAGACAAGGTACTTAAATACCATATTGATCATGTTAATCATCGTTGAAGTTAAAAGAAGTGTTTTATTTCGCGGGAGGATTGGCAACAACGGTGCCGTCACTAATAATGCCTTCCCACGGTGTTAAAAGTGGCTTTTTGAGCTAAGGGGCTGTTCAAGTCCGTACACTAGCTGTTCGAAAGCGGACATACATGCAGTACGCCATTGCAATAAGCTATGCCGGCGGATCCGCGCAAATGGGGGAGGCAGCGTCTTATTTAACGGCTAAACCGCACGCTGGTAAGCCACTTCACTGGGAAGTTTGCCAAATGTCCGCTTGAATGCCGCCGTGAAGTGTTGGGTGTGTTGGTAATTAACCATTGCCGCAACCTCACCGACGGTATATTGCTGTGCAAAAAGCAGGTGGTACGCAAATTCCATTTTTTGCTGCCTTACGTAGGTCATGACCGGCAACCCTGCACTGGACCGGAAAACAGTTTTGAGTTTGGACGTGCTCATCCCGGCAATGGCTGCCAGTTGGGAGAGTGTGATCGGATCAGTGACGTGCTCGGCGATCCACTGTTTAAGTCGCAGTATATTGCCGCGGTCATCGAGATTATCCAGTGCCGGAAGCGGGTTGGTCTGTCTGCTGATATCATCGGCAATCAGCAGGATAAGTTCGTCAAGTTTATTGGAAATGAATAGCGCCTGAAGATGGGCAGATACGCTCGGTCTAATGATTTCATTGATGCAGCGGTGCATTTCCACGGTTATCCGTTGCGCACGTTTATGGAGCAGGCATGGCTGTCTCCGCGCTACCTGGGATAGAAAATCAGCAATGACTCGGGTTTGCGGCCCAAGGACGCGATGCAGGTAATCCAAGGTCATGGTCACGTCCAGACATTTACGGGAATGTGGGTAGTAAAGCTGTCCGGCAATATGCGGCATGTAAATACCATTGAATTGACCGCAGGGGATGAGCACGGGGATTGATGAAGGGGTGTTTTTATTGGGTGTAAATTCGGAATGTCCCATCAGCTCAAACTGTAATTTCAGAAGGCCCGCCGGATGAACCACCTCAAGTATGCATGGGTTTTCGATGTCAATTTCCCGGTATACAACCTCCACGCCGGCATACTTCATCTGTTTTTCCCTGATGGCCAGGTCCGCTATTTTGTTTACAAACAATTGATGGTTGTCATGTATCTCCGTAATCCCACGCTGGTATTCCGCTAAAGTAACCGTTCCCGGGGCGAGTTTATTCGTGGCCAAAATCGTTATTGCTTTTTGTCTGTTTGCGTAAATGAAATGCAATATTAAGCAATAATTTTGCCGTTGTTTAGAATTAATTTAAATAATGACGAAGCAATACCGTTTTCTGTTGACCAATACTATAAAAAAGCTAATCAGCACCACTTTCTTCTTTTGTTTCCTGAGCGGTTTAGTATGTGCACAATCTATCGTGCGTGGCACGGTGGTGGATGAGGCGCGGCAGGCGGTGGCAATGGCTACCGTAGAGGTACTGGCGGCCACGGCCGATAGTACGGTAGTGGCAACGATTGCTACAGACCTGGAAGGCCGTTTTGAAGTACAGTTACTCCCTGCCAGCTACCTGCTCCGGATCTCTTTCCTGGGCTATAAACCACTCGTTAGCGGCTCCGTGGCTGTAGTATCCGGTACCGCTGACCTGGGAACCCATCAACTAATGGTAGATGATCAACTGTTGACCGAAGTAGTGATCAACCGGCCGCAGCGGCTGGTTGAACAACGTAGCGACCGGATGGTGGTTAATGTGGAGAACAGTATACTCGCCGATGGGATGACCGTGCTTGAAATACTTCAACGGGCTCCCGGTGTTCGTGTGGATAACGATGGCAACATCACAATGCGCGGTAAATCAGGGGTACAGATACTGATCAACGGTAAGCTTTCCTATCTTTCTGAGAAGGAGCTGGCATTGCTGTTGAAAGGCACGCAATCCTCGTCGATCAAGAGCATTGAGCTCATTACGAATCCCTCCGCGAAGTTTGACGCCGCGGGAAATGCGGGCCTGATCAATATCGTGATGAAAAGCGACCGCCGCAGCGGGATAAACGGTACGGCACATTCTTTTGCCGCAACCAGCCGCAAACCGCGGTATGGGGGAGGGCTTGCCCTCAATGCACGGCACAATCGTTGGAATGCCGTAGCGGGTTATGATTACAGCTATCGGGGCGAGCGCGAATACCGGACGTTCCTGAGGCAATTCAACGATGCTGCCCGCCCGGATTCATCGAAGGTATCTAACCAGTATTCGCAAACGGACGAGCCGCTGGCTACCCACAATGCCAAATTCGGCATAGACTACAACGCCGATGAACGGCTTACGCTCGGCGCATTGTGGACCGGTAATTTCGGAAGTTATAAAAACCTGAGTGAGGGTTATAACGACGTCGCCTTTCTTGACGGCAGTATGGTATCCAATGCATTAACCGACAACAAACAGGTCAGTTTATGGAATACCCAGGGCCTGAACCTGAATTTACTCCGTAAAATCGGTCCGCGCGACCACGAGCTGTCGGCCAATTTTGATTACACCTATGCCGATTACTCCGCCGACCAAAACCTGGTTTCTGATTTCCAGCAAACCGCCTTTCAGGATGCGTTCACCTCCGTCCGCCGTGGGCAGACGCCATCCACAACTACGGTCTTCGTTGGCAAAATGGATTACCTGCATCACATTGGTAACGGTCAGAAAATCGAAGCCGGCTGGAAAAGCAGCTGGATCGATGCAGACAATAATGCAATGAATGATACACTGCGTGATGGCAGCTGGATACCCGATGCCGGCACAAGCAACCATTTCCGGTACCGGGAGCAGATTCATGCAGGCTATGCGAGTTACAGTCTGGAGCGTGAGCAGTGGCATGTGATGGCCGGACTCCGTTTAGAGCACACCCGTACCGAAGGGCATCAAATTACCGCTGATCAGCTTACCGAACGGCATTATACACAGTTGTTCCCCAACATTTCAGTCGCCTATAAGCCCCATGCGGACCGTAGTATTCAGTTATCCTATAGCAGGCGTATTCAGCGGCCTGATTATGACGATCTCAATCCGTTCCGCTATTACGTGGATGCTTTTGTTTTCTGGGAAGGAAATCCTTATTTGCGGCCCGAATTGGTCCACGCCTTTGAGCTTAATGCAATGCTCGGCAGCACGTTGAGTGCCGCCGTGTATTATACATACATCAATGACGTTATGACCAGCGTGTTAACCCAGTTGCCGCAGCAAAACGTGACGATCCAAAGTCTGCAGAATATCGACGGGTTTTATAACGTGGGTGTGAATCTCAACTATACCCTGAAGCCAGCTGGATTCTGGACAAGTATTAACAACCTCAATGGGTTTAACAACCGTTACCGTGGTTCCTTCAACGGGGAGATCATCGACAACGCCCAGTGGTCGGCCACATTCAATTCCATCAATACGTTTTCCTTTGGTAACGGGTGGGGCGCGGAGGTGATCGGCGAATACCAAACGCCACAGGCCGATGGGGTATTCCGCGTCAATGCTTACGGTGCGGTAGCGGCCGGTTTGATGAAGAAACTGGTACAGGAAAGATTAACGGTCAAGCTGGCCGCAACAGACATTTTCCGGACGATGGATTATCGCCCTACGTCCGTAGCAGATGGGGTGGTAATGCGGCAGCGGTTCAACCTGGATTCACGCATAGTCACCCTTTCAGCCACTTTCCGTTTCGGGCAGCAAATCCAGGCCCGTGATCGACGGACGGGATCCGAGGACGAGCAACAGCGGATCAGAGGTGGCGGCTAAGATATGCCAGTTAGGCTGCAGGGCTTTTTAAAGGCTGTTCCATGCGAATGTAACCGGTCCAGTGAACCTTCTACAAGAGACAGCACGCCAAATGATAATGATTTATTCTCGGTTAATGATTGCCGTTCATGCGCTATTCCGGAGCCAACAGCTGCTACCGCCAAGCCATCGGATTTCGTCTTCCCTTAAAAGCAGACCGTTTTCCTTCGGAATTTTAGCTAATGGTATTTTATTCTAAAGCTTATACTTGGCATAAATTTGCAAGGCAGGCAGAAACATATTTAATCAAGACAGCACGAAGATGAAAATTGCCATAGTCAGTTATAAGAAACAGGAAAAATTCACACAGGGCGTTGCCAATGATGAAGATACAGACCTCATTGAATTTTTGAAGGGCAAAGGATCAGACGCGGTCCCCGCGATCTGGAATGATCGTGCGGTAGACTGGAGCGAGTTTAACGTGGCCATCATTAAATCCCCCTGGGATTACCACAATCATTTGACGGCATTTCTGATGTGGCTGGATAGCCTGGATAAACTGGGCGTCCATGTATTGAACCCGACAGAAATTATCAAATGGAACAGCCATAAACTATACCTGAAGGACCTTGCAAAAAAAGGACTTTCGGTAATTTCTGCTGAATACCTTGAAAAGGGATCCCTATTTGACCCTCATTTCTTTGAAGTATTCGGTACGGATAAACTGGTGTTAAAACCCTGTGTAAGCGCAGGGGCGCAGAACACGATAACCATTAGTAAAAACAATTATCACGAACAGTTAGACGAAATCGCACAATTTTTAAAAGCAACGGATTACATTGTACAACCGTTTGTGGAAGAAATTAAAAATGGCGAATGGTCTTTTCTGTTTTTTAATGGTAGGTACAGCCACTGTGCATTAAAAACGCCTAAAAAGGATGACTTCAGAGTACAGCATCACCACGGCGGCAGCATTAGTTATCCGGCACCCAACGCGTTGCACGTCGCGCAGGCCGGGACTTATTTAAAGCACCTGCCGCAGCCTACGCTCTACGCAAGAGTAGATGGTGTCATTGTAAACAATTCATTTACATTGATGGAATTGGAATTGATCGAGCCGTATTTGTTTTTTAATGGTGATAAAAATCTACTGGAAAATTATTACCAGGCGTTAATAGCCTTGATTTGAATTGTTATTAAGGATATCGGCCAGTAGGATCAATTGATGATCTCTCCTTTGTTATTTGCCAGCTTTTCACGCCATTTTTGACGTTCCTCGGCTGTTTGTTTCACCCAGTCAGTTGCTTCACCGACAATTTTCAAAGGTGCAGCCGTGCGATAGGAGCGTGTTGGATTGCCCGGAAATTTTTTGTTCGTAACGTTCGGATCATTTTCAAAGCTACCTGTTGGTTCAACGATATAAACGCGCTCATGTCCATCCCCTTTAGCCAATGCCGCAGCAAGCCCGGCTCCATTAGCCAAGGCGGTGAAATAAATATGGTTCATGGTGAGTTTCGGATCGTAGTTTGAACCATAACCTGCGGTCAGCAGATCGCCGACGCGCAGATCCGCCTTTGTGCCGTGATAAAACGGACCCTTGTCAGTGGGGCCTTGCATGGCCAGATCCGCCAGTTCATTATTCTTTTTGGCGCTGTCAAAGTCGTTCAAATCGGCATAGCATTTAGCAATACTTGTATATAACGGAGCAAAAGCCGCTTTAACGGAGTCATCATTTAGTTTCAATGCAAGCTGTAAAGCTGTTTCGAGCCATTTTAATCTGTCGGAAACATTTTGTTGATGCCGGGCAACGTAATGTGCGGCAATAAATTTTTCAAAGTCGTTTGCTGCCTCATTCCAGGCTTGAAGAAATGTGCTACCCGCTTCTTCCGGTCTTCCTTTTTCTTCCAGGCCCATTCCCTGGATACATAGTTTTACAATCTTGCTGTTTGGGTTAAATTCCATCGCTCATTATTTTGCTGTGGTAAGTCTTATTTATTGCCAAGCTGTTCTGCCAGTCCGATAAGGAGTCCGTCGGCCCCGCGGATATAGCAAAGCCGATATGCGTTTTCATACTGAACCACTTCACCAACGACCTGTGCGCCGTGTTCGCTGAGCCTGGATACCAGCTCGTCTATGTCTTCAACCGTAAACATGACACGGAGGTAGCCGAGCGCATTCACCGGAGCTGTACGATGGTCTGAAATAATTGGCGGTGTGTGGAATTGCGAAAGTTCAAGCCGGCTGTGTCCATCCGGTGTCACCATCATGGCGACCTCAACATGCTGATTGCCCAGCCCGGTAACGCGGCCCGCCCATTCACCTTCTATTGTTGCCCGTCCTTCGAGCTTCAGGCCTATTTCCGAAAAAAAAGAAATGGCTTTGTCTAGCGATTCCACAACGATTCCGACGTTATCCATCCGTAGTAATTTGTTGTTTGCCATGGTTTTTCGTTTTATATAATTTAGTATGTCAACTTTCGGGTTACTAACAAAAGTAGTAGCTGAGGGCTTGCAAACCAAGACATATTTTCAGGGAGAATACCCGATTGACACGACATGCCGTTAGTCCTTGTTTTTATTAGTTTTGCGATATAGTAACTGAAAATAGAAGCAACTACCTGTTATACGACAACAGCAGAATTTTCACAACAGTATCGATGATACCCCTGCTTACCAACATTTGGTGTCAAAAATTGTGATTTTTATTTTTGAAGCGCTTTACATCATTCCCATTAATACAGTAACAATGGTACTAGAAACAAACCGATTGATTTTAAGAGAATGGAATTTAACCGACATTGATGATTTGGTAGAAGGGTTAAATAATATGGATGTAGTGAAATGGTTAGCCTTTGTCCCACACCCATATACAGTTGCCGATGCTGAAAAGTGGATACAGTACTGCCTCAATAGTTCAGGCAACGGCAAGGAAAGAACCGACTATCATTTGGCCATTGAACTTAAATCAGCTCAAAAAGTCATTGGCGGTTTAAGCCTTGATAAAATCAACTTCTCCCAGGGGACTGCCGGTGGTGGCATTTGGTTAAATGACAAGTTTCATGGCCGGGGGTACGGAGCTGAGGCTTTTGGTAAGCGGATTGAGTTTGCCTTTGAAGACTTGAAGTTGAGACGTTTGGAAAACGGTTATTTTAAAGGAAATGAAGTGTCCTTTAAAATGCAGGAAAAACTGGGATATAAAGTTGAGGGCGTAAGAAGAAAGGCCTATATCTCCATGGCCAATGGTGCAGTCATGGATGAATGTATAACGGGCTTACTAAAGGAAGAATGGATAAGGGCTTAACTCGCCGGCCATCCGAAACATTGTTTTGAGCCCAGCAGGACTTTACCCTTTTGTAACTTAAATACTGCCAAAAAGCTATTCTATTTGCAACAAAGGCTGGTATACCTATATTAGCTTTGAAAATATAACCAAAAACAATGAAAAAAATATTCGTACCCGTGCTGGCATCGCTTTTTCTGATCAGTATCAGCGTAAAAGCACAGCAACCGGCGGCAGCTCCCGCTAAGTTGTACAAATACGTGATCAAAGGAGGTCACGTAATTGACCCCAAGAACAATATCGATGAAGTGATGGATATCGCTATCGATCATGAATGGACACCCTCCATGGAGGCACGGGATGCACAACCCGCACGTCCCGGCACCAACGGGCGGCCGGACCGTCCGGCTGAACCGGCGCGTCCTGCTGTAAAAGGTACCGATGGTCATATTGCCCTGGTCGCAAAAAATATCGACCCGGACCTGGCCGTACAGGTAATCGATGCTACTGGCCTGTATGTAACGCCCGGTATTGTTGACATCCACACCCACAATTTCTGGGGAACCAACATGGGTGGCATTAACTACAAAGATGGCCCCAACGGCATACAGCCCGATGGATTTACGCTTCGCACAGGGGTAACTACCGTAGTGGATGCCGGTAGTTCCGGCTGGCGGGATTTTGAGAAATTTAAAAGACAGACCATTGATGTGTCCAAAACCCGTGTGCTTGCTTTGCTGAATATTATCGGCACGGGTATGGACGGTCAAGGAGAGAATAACGAAGCCGAGATAGACGCACAGAAGACCGGAGAAATGGGGCTGAAATATCCCGATATTATTGTGGGGGTAAAAAATGCACACTATGGCAACGGCAATACCGGAAAGCCCGATGGTAACCTGGTGCCGATCAGGGAAGGCATTAAGGCTGCCGGAATAATGGGCGGTATCTTCATGCTTGACGGGCAGCTTTCAGAAAAAACAATGGAATTGTTCCGTCCCGGTGATATTTTTACACATATCTACGGCAGGGATCTGATGAACGAAGACGGAACAGTAAAGGACTTCGTGCTTGCGGCCCGTGAAAAAGGTGTTATTTTTGACGTCGGCTTCGGCGGTTCCAGCTTTACGTTCCGCAGGGCTACCCCAGCTTTCAAAGCTGGATTTCTCCCGAACTCCATCAGCTCCGATCAGCACATCAACAGCATGAACACGGCTATGAAAGATATGCAGAATATCATGGGCTTATTCATGGCCATGGGCATGCCTTTGCAGGACGTTGTGGCAGCAAGTACGTGGGAACCGGCACAGGAAATCAAACGGCCTGAACTTGGTCACCTGTCAGAAGGTGCAATTGCCGATATTGCCATTTTTGAAGTCCGCGACGGTAAGTTTGGTTTCTGGGGTAATGACGGTTACGTTGACGGTACCAAACGCATCGTCAATGAAATCACCATTCGGGGTGGAAACGTAGAGTACAACCTGAATGGTCGTATTAAACCGATTAACCTTCCGCAACCGGCAAGAAGAGCCCATAGTGATGTCGATGAGGAACATAGGCCGGCACTGGCTCAGGTACCCGTCGCTGCACAGCAGTTATAAAAATTTGCAATATGTCCAAAGGCGGGTAAGGTTACTTATCCGCCTTTTTTGTTATGTATGCTCCCGGCCGGCGCCATGTAACGCGTCCTTTGATGCGATAAGCATTGCCCAGTTCGGTCCCTAAAAGCCGCATATACTCTGTCATTTCAGCAGCATATAGAATAAATTCAAAATAAGGCGGCAATTCTGCATTAAGCAGCTAATGACCCAAAGAATAGCCTGTGGCCGTGCCATGCAACTAAGAAAAGCAGTTTGTCCGTACAAAAACCCCCGGAATTCGGTTAAAATTTACGAAATTAGCAGGCATTATCTTTGGCTCATGAAGAAACCCGTCATTGTCATCAAATTTGGTTCTGCCGCGATTACTACGGCAGACGGATTGGTCGATGAACAGATTATCACGGAGATAGCGCGGCAGACGGCCAAACTACAGGAACATTACAACGTGGTACTCGTGTCGTCCGGTGCCGTGGCGGCAGGAAAAGCCTATATTCCCCGGTACAAGGGTACACTGCCGGAGCGCAAAGCAGCTGCGGCAATTGGCAACCCCCTCCTGATTGGCATTTATGCCACGCATTTCAGGCCGTACAAAATCGCCCTGGCGCAGAGTCTCTGTGAGCGGCAGCATTTTGCCAACCGCGACCAGTTTCTCCAATTGAAGAACACCTATGAGACCCTGTGGAGAAATCACATCGTACCCATTGCAAATGAAAACGATGTGGTCAGCAATAAAGAGCTTAAGTTTTCCGACAACGACGAGCTCGCTACACTTATCGCCGTAGGTTTCGGCGCCGAAAAGATCCTGTTCAGCACTTCAGTACCCGGCGTACTGGATGCAGCCGGACAAGTGATCAGCGAAATCCCGGTGATTGACAAGCAGGCCCTGTCGTTAGCCCGCAAAGAAAAATCGGCAGTAGGGCTCGGCGGCATGACCTCCAAGCTGAATTTTGCCAGGTTAGCCAACCAGCTGGGCATCGAGGCAGTCATTTTCAGTATGCGCACCGAAGATGCCATTCTGAAAGCCGTGACAGGCACAACCGGCACCCGCTGCCTGGCGCAGCCCAAGAAAGTGTCATCCCGCCACAAGTGGATGGCTACCGGCAGCCTCATTTCCGGCAAAGTTATGGCCGACAAGGGTGCCCTGGAAGCGTTAAAAAAACGACGAAGCCTGCTCGCCGTCGGGGTTACGGAAGTGATCGGTGGCTTCACAACCGGCGAAGTGTTCCAGATCGTGGACGAACAGGGCCTTGTACATGCCGTGGCCAAATCCAAGATCGAATCAGCGGTGATTGAAAACACCACAGACAAAAAGAATATCGAAATCGCACACGCGGACGACATCGTCCTCTTATAACAACAACCGATGAATAGCATAAAACAACAGTTGGTACAGGCACGCCAGGCGAAGAAAGCGATGAACATGCTGACGTTGCCCCAGAAAAAGCAGCTTCTGCAAGCTATTTCCGCACTATTGGTCGACCATCAGGATGCCATAATCACCGAAAATAAAAAGGACCTGGATCGTATGGATCCGCAGGACGCCAAATATGACCGGCTGAAGCTCACCCGCGAACGCATCCAGGCATTGGCCGACAGCGTGATCGACGTGGCCAATCTGGAAGATCCCACCGATAAGGTGTTACTCCAGAAAACCCTTGAAAACGGCCTGCAAATCGAAAAGCGGTCAGTAGCGCTCGGTGTGGTCGGTGTTATTTATGAGTCGCGGCCCAACGTAACCGTCGATGTGGTTGCGTTATGCATCCAGTCGGGCAATGTCTGCCTGTTGCGTGGCGGGTCGGACGCCTGGTTTACCAACAGTTACCTCGTTTCATTGATCCGGCAGGCTGTCGAAGCAGCGGGCATCAACCCCGACATCGTGCAACTGCTGCCTACCGCCCGTGAGCTGATGGGTGAGCTGCTCGCGGCCAAGGACTATGTAGATATTCTGATTCCCCGCGGATCGCAGGCACTTATCGATTTTGTCAGGGAACACGCCAAAGTACCGGTCATCGAAACCGGCGCCGGCGTATGCCATACCTATGTGGATGAAACCGCTGACCTCGATAAAGCCGCCCGTATCGTTGCCAACGCAAAGATATCGCGTCCGTCGGTCTGCAATGCGCTGGATACCGTATTAGTAGACCAACAGGTTGCCGGCCCTTTACTTGCCAAACTGGCTCCTTATCTTGCCGAACATCAGGTGGAGGTCTATGCCGATCCACAGGCCTTCCAACAGCTCGAGGAAGTGGGATATCCCCACCTGCAGCATGCCACGGCAGCTGATTTCGGCCGGGAGTTCCTGGATCTGAAGTGTTCCGTCAAAGTTGTTGGGGGCCTGGAAGAAGCGCTCGATCACATTGCAGCATATTCCTCCAAGCATTCCGAATGCATTGTTTCTACCGATCAGGCACATATCGATACGTTTTTGCACGCGGTGGATGCCGCCGCGGTATACGCCAACGCCTCTACCCGCTTTACCGACGGTGGTGAGTTTGGCCTGGGAGCCGAAATCGGCATTTCCACCCAGAAGCTCCACGCCCGCGGTCCGTTTGCGTTGGAGAAGCTCGTTACCGAAAAATGGGTGGTGCGGGGCGACGGCCAGATACGATAAAACTGAGGCCGCTGACCATTACAATACCCGTATTGTAATTTTTCCGTAGCGTGGCTGGTTGCTTAACGATATTCGTTAGCTTCGGACCTATGAAAAAACCACTAATTATCGCGGCAATGATTGCCGTTGCAGTCACCGTAGGCGGGCAGCCCGTAGCGGCGCAGCTGAAATTACCACCGGCCAGCAGTTCCCAGACGGTGATCCAGAGCTTGGGCATCAGTACCATAACGCTTACGTACAGCCGCCCGAATACCAACGGCAGAGCTGTATTTACGGATCTGGCACCATACGGTGAAGTGTGGCGCACCGGCGCTAACGGCATTCCAAGCATTACGTTTGATACCCCCGTCACGGTAGCCGGCAGTCAGGTGGATGCCGGGACCTACGGATTACTGACAATACCAGGGGAAGATCGCTGGACCATCATCTTCAGTAAAAACAGTCAACAATGGGGCGCATATGCGTATAACCAAGGCGAAGACCTATTCCGCTTTGAGGTAAAGCCCGAGCAGCTGGATAAAGCCACCGAAACATTTACGATATCCTTTTCCGATGTGCAGCCCCAAAGTGCAAAGCTGGATATCGCGTGGGAAAAAATAAAAATCAGTTTTGATCTGACAGTCGATCAGGATGCCGAGATAATGGCTTCAATAGACCAGGCCATGAAGGGAGAAACAAAACCATTTTTCCTGGCGGCCCAATATTACTATACCAATAATAAAGATATTCAAAAGGCGCTTGAATGGGTAAATGAAGCCGATAAAGCGTCAGCACCCGTTCCCTATATTAAGTATTGGAAGGCACGGATCCAAATCAAGGCAGGCGATAAAGCTGGTGCCGTTGCAACCGCAACACAGGGTATCGAGATTGCCAAACAGCAGAACAATCCGGAATACGTAAAGCTGAATGGTCAGGTAATTGCCGAAGCGCAGCAATAGGGGGGAGTGTAAATAATTTAACAGGCTTGTACGGGCTCGGGCTATTTGCCGGATACGTTTTTCACCGTCTTCAGCAATAAGTCATACGCTTCGAACCGATGGGCCCTTATCGGCCTTATGTAAGGCTCCGTACTGAAATAGAGGAGCAAACAAGGGCTGATGTTTTTGTATTTTTCAACAAACTCAAACTTTACCAGCTCCCCGTTTTTTATCCGCTGCTTTATTTTATTGTGGTAAGGATACATCTAATATCAAAATTACGGCATCTTCCTGCGATCAGTTTCACACCGTGGGAAGATGCAGCTTTTCAAAGATACTTTTATTGCTGCGACTTTAGGAACAGCACAAAAGCCAATGAAATCAGTACAACCAGTATACCAAAAATACTATTGACTTTCAACACAGACAGCCCGGTGACTCCATGGTAAGTCATGTAGAAAAACTCCTTCAGCTGTCTGAAATGCAAGGATAGCAGGTAGAAATAACCCGGTCTGCCCAAAGAATTTCTCGCAAGGCACCTAATACGGCGCTATTCAATATTTGAGTACATTAGATGCTATATCAGTCACCCAAGCGTTAAACCAATATTGTGTGCCGGCTAACTGCAAGAAAACGGTCTGCGGCCGGTCCCATACATGGATAAATACGTTTAGTAGGCTGTTTATCAAACAGAAATCAAGGAGCAGATTAGGATACCTGTGTTAATTTTTATTAGTTTTGTATTGTAGCAGTTGAAAAATGGAAGCAATTACAATACATCCTGAAAATGCTGAACAGCTCAAAACCGTTAAATCGATGCTTAAAGCGTTAAAGGTGCCTTTTGAATCACAATCCAGTAGCTTGCCAGATCATGTAACAGAAAGTATTAACAAAGGGCTGGAGCAGGCTTCTGAAGGAAAAACTATTGGATTAGAAACGTTTAAGGAGAAGCATTTTCTGAAACGTTAACTAGCCAAAATACGAGCAACCTAAACTAAATCTACACTAATTAATGTCTTATACCCTCAGATTTACTCCCGAGGCGGAAGATACTTATGATGCATTATCTTTACAACTACAGCAGCGTTGGGGAATCCACTTTGTACAAAAATTTGAAGATCGGATTTCCAAAGCATTAACCACCTTAAGCATCACTCCGTTCTTATACCCCGTTATTGTTAAAGAAACCCGGGTCCGGAAATGTATCATCCATAAAAACTGTTCCCTGCTGTACAAGGTAAACGACCAAACCGTCACTATCATTTGTTTCTGGGATAATCGGCAGGAGCCGATGTTTACTTGATATCCGATAGCGGATGTTTATTGATCAATACTGCAATAACTGAGGTTTAAACCGCTTCGCCAGCCTTCCTGAGGCTTTCTCCGGGTCAATATCCACAACCAGAACACCAGGCTCGCCATATGGCTGGTACCCGATGCAGGAACCATCCGGGGCAATAACCGCCGACGCCGATTCCTGGTATTTCGAAGCATAATTTACACTGGCAAAATAGATCGTATTTTCCAGCGCCCGCATCATCATCGCCTTTTCATAATACGGGTTTTCAAACGCCCCAAACGTTTTGCAGGCTTGCCCATGGTCATTACTTCCCGCAAAATGCGGATGAAACACCAAATGCGCCCCATTGTACGCACACCAACGCACAGATTCCGGATAACGGAAGCCTTCGTGGCAAATGGTAATCCCGAATTTCAGTCCATTTATTTCAAACAGCTGCCGTTTTTCACCTGCTGTCCAAAACCCATCCTCACTCGGGTCCAATTGGTTTTTCGTTTGGTATCCCAATACCTCACCCTCAGCTGACAGCACATACACCAGGTTATGGATTTGACCCCCGATAAAACCGTCCATCGGCAAAATCACGGCAATCCGGTGTTTCCTGGCGATGTCGGCCGCACGGGCTAACGCATCCCGTAAAGCCTGTTCCGTACGGTCTTCGGGCGGATACCCCATACCTATATATCCCGGCAAAAAAGACTCCGGAAAGCACACCATTTCCGCCCGCTGTAACGCGGCGTCCGAAACCAACTGGTCTAATAACAGCAGCCCATGTGCCAGTGATGTGGGAAGAGGAGGGGTTGCCAGTGCTATTTTCATTTTTTTAGTTATAAATAAGAGTCCGCGGCATATATGCAATTAAATTCCGAAAGGTTGAAACCAACTATTACGTATATGTCCCATTATTGCTTTTCATTCTGATGGCGGAATCCGAAGGCTGCGAGCAGTTTATCAAAGATGGTGTTATTATGGTAAATCCCCGTAAACGCCTCCGCGCCGGGGCCATAGGCAAACACCGGCACCATCACGGCCGTGTGATCCTCCGTGGAGAATTCCGCTTTAACCCTGCCCGTGGCCAGATCACCGTCTGTTAACGTAAGTCCGCCGGTTTCATGGTCGCCCGTAATCACAATCAGGGTGTGTTTATCTTTCCGGGCAAATTCCAGCACCTTCCCGATGGTCTGGTCGAAATCAATCATTTCATCAATCACCACACCCACATCATTAGCGTGGCCGCCGTCGTCTATTTTTGACCCTTCAATCAGCAGGAAAAACCCATCTTTATTCCGATTAACGATATTGATCGCAGTCATTGCCGTTCGCGCAAGCTGGTCACCGCGCTCCTTCACCGACCGTTCAGGCAAAAACCCCGCTAATTTCCCGGCATTAACACCGATAATTTCTTCCATGTCAGTAGCAACCAGGTACCCGTTTTGCCGTAGCTCATCAACCAGGTTTCTCCCGTCAGTCCGGTCGGTAAAATCAGTCATGCCCGCACCGATGAAAACATCAACGCCCGATTTCAGGAAATCAGCCGCAATCTCCTGCTGCATGCTCCGCTTCGGTTGGTGAGCCACAAACGAAGCCGGCGTCGCATCAGTAATGGATGTCGTTGCTACCAGGCCCGTTGTCAGCCCATGCGCTTCCGCAATCTCGAGGATCGTCGGCACCGGATTATCCAGCGAATCGACACCTATTGCACCATTGTTGGTTTTGTGGCCGGTTGAAATTGCCGTGGCACCGGCGCCCGAATCAGTAACGTAACTGGTGGAGTTCGTTTTTGAAAACCCAATATAACTGAATTGTTCCAGGTTCAACGGCACCTTGCTGGCGGTCAAACCCGCATATATCTGCACCGCGCTCATGCCATCGCCAATCATAACGATGACATTTTTGGCCTTTTTCACTTTTTGTTTCATTTGTTGGCCAAACGACATACCGAAACACGATGACAAGATTATCATCACACCAATTACTTGCTTATTCATGCTGATAGGAAATAAATATTATGGTTAACCTTACCCAAAGCTAACCAATTATAGGCAATTCGTCAATGATTAATCTTCCGGCCGCATCCGGTAGGTAACGATTAAGCCGGCCCGCCGCAGGCAGCACAATCAACAAGATTGTTTAGCTTTGAAAGAAACATTAATAAAAATGTCTAATCATGGAAAAACCAAAAGTAACAAGCGGATTAACCGTTTCCCTTGATGGCTTTGCTGCGGGGCACAATCAAAGTTTTGAAAGGCCATTTGGCGATCGGTTTGATGCGGACCTGCTGGATCGCTGGATGTTTTCCGAACCTGAAAAGCATCAGCATAAAAAAGAGATAGCCGCTATTCTTGATGCAGGCGCATTTATCATGGGCAGCAATATGTTTGGGCCTAAGGATAGGAGAAGTACATCAGCATGGAAAGGGTGGTGGGGCAACAATCCGCCGTACCATGCCCCGGTTTTTGTGCTCACCCATAACGAACGCCCACCCATAACAATGGAAGGCGGAACGGTATTTCATTTTGTTACAGACGGTATCGAAGCCGCACTGAACCAGGCGAAGGAAACGGCCGGAGGTCGAAACGTGAAGATCATGGGCGGTGCAAATACCGTCAATCAATATCTGGCGGCTGGTCTCATAGACGAATTATGGCTGCACCTGGTACCCGTTACCATTGGCGCCGGCTCAAGGCTTTTTGAAGGCGTACCGAATCTCAAGCTTGAGCCGGTTGAGGTAAGCGGAACAGGCGTGGTGACGCATATCAGGTATAACGTTGTAAAATAGCATTGGCATTAACCAGCCGCAGCTCGCCACACTGCCGCGGTGCTAATCCACATACGCTATGCAATCAATCTGCACCAGCACCCCGAGGCGGCCCATCTGATCTGCCCCTGCCGCACTATAAGAGCGTGCCGGCTTCGGATCCGGGAAAAAATCGCCATATACCTCGTTGAGCGGACCAATATTCTTATTGGCATCGGCCAGTGTCATGTGTACCTTCAGTACATTGGCCATAGATGACCCCGCATTTTCAAGCAGTTCCCTCATGCGCTCGAGCGCACTTTTAATTTGAACCTGGATATCACCTGGCTCTTTCCGCTGTGCCTCATACCAGCCTCCGATACCCGAGATAAACAGCAAGTTGCCCGATCGGATACATGAAGACAGTGGAGAGGAAGTTGATGAGCCCGGCAATGGTATCGCTTCTTTTTTGGGGGTCCATTCTTTTTTTGTTGGGGCCTCCGCTGCCTTTCCGGGCGCTATCGCCGCCGCACCGGCTAAGGGAAGCACGGTCAGACTTTTCAGGATTTCTCTACGTTTCATTTATTTAATTGGTTAATTGTTTACGCGTGTAATTAATTAGTCTCCGCTAAATGAATATCCTCCGGCAGGGAATCCAACGGAAAATACTGATGCCGGATGTTTCCCCCGCTAATATTGATGATGCGCAGGCCCGACGGATCGTCACCCAACGGCTGGCCAACCGGACCGGAGGTAACCATTTCCATGCCGTCGTACGTCCCAAACGCATTCCGGTGATAATGGCCCGAAAAGACGTGGCTTACCCCGTATTTCTTGAATAACTCAAGGTAGCGCATCCGTGTTTCCGTAGGAATATTAAAGTATTCATCTGCCTCATCCGACCGGTTTAAGAACAACGAGTGATGCAGGAACACCACCACATTTTTATCTTTTTTCTGCTGTGCCTCCGCTAATTTGGCTTCCAGCCAGGTTTCTTGGTCACGCGCCTTATCCATTACATGCTCCGGATGGTGCAGGTACAGCGAATTTAACACCACTGCAAAAAGACCGTCCTGCTCAATCGTGTAGTAATCCGCACCAAAGGCCTCGTTATAGGCGCTGATGTCCTCCGCCGTGGGTGCATTGCCCACATCGTGGTTTCCCGGCAGGTTGTATAGCGGAATGGTCGGTTTTAAAAGACCGCCAATCCGGTTGTATTCCTTAATCTGTTCCGCATCAAATGGGGTGTTCACCAAATCGCCGGTAACAATCACGAAGTCCGGATTGAGCCGGTTGGCCGCCGCTATGGCCCTGGTGAAAGTCGTCACATCCTTTTCAAACGATTCAGGAGTGGAATAAAAATTGAGCTGCGGATCGGTCAGTTGAATAATCGAAACTGTCTTATCCTCAGGTGCGGCACAGCCACTTAACACGCTTACGGCAAATACAGCTACCAACCAATAAACTGCTCTTTTTTTCATGTTGATATTTTGTTTTTTTAATTGTTCCTTCCGTTATTTCCCTATCAAAGCTGCCAAAAACGCCCGATGCAATCCCTACGATAACCGGAGCCTGTATGGCCGCGGCAAAGACAACTTCAGGGGGTGCAAGGTTGGCGGACTTACTTGCGGGGTTTGGGGCCACGCTTGTAAATAATCAGTCCGTTTAAGAAATTGCGGAGCAACTGATCGCCGCATGGTTTGAAATTTGGATGGTCTTCTTTCCGGAATATCGCACCGAGCTCGGTTTTCGTTACCCTGAAATTCGCCAGCGCCAATACTTCGATGATGTCGTCGTCCGTGAACTTTAAAGCCACCCGGAGTTTTTTCATGATGTCATTGTTGCTCATGGTATAAATTCAATGCCGTTATCGTGAAATTTCTATTTTGATTTTTTTGCCTTTGATTTTTTCGTTTCTCACCAATTGTGCTACGCGCTCAATCTGACCCCGGTTTACCGCTGCATAGGCCGAGCTGTCCAATACCTCGATGAGCCCCAGGTCTTCTTTTGCCAATTGGCCTTTTTTTAGCAATAACCCCACGATGTCTACCTTGTTTATTTTTTCTTTTTTCCCCGCGGCAATGTAAAGCGTTGCCCAGTTAGTTGGCGGGGGTAAAGCAGGATTTTCCGGTATCGCTTCTTTTTCGGGGAATTCGGTTAAATAGCCGGGGTTCTCATCCGGGGTAAGGAGCAGGTACGATGTGCCCGTAGCGTGCATCCTCGCCGTACGTCCGTTGCGGTGCAGAAACGCATCCTCGTTATGCGGTAGCTGGTAATGGATTATATGCTCGATTTCGGGAATGTCCAAGCCGCGCGACGCCAGATCGGTGGTAACCAATATCCGGTGGCTGCCATTACGGAACTTAAGCAAGGTGCGCTCCCGGTCGTCCTGTTCCATTCCGCCATGGAAGATACCGTGCACCAGCCGCCTGTCCCACAGGAGGCCGCTGATGCGCTCCACCGCTTCGCGGTGATTGCAGAATACCAATGTCGGCGCCGTACTAACCTTACAGATCAGCGCAAACAGCGTATCCAACTTATCGGCAGCTTCAGTGATGACCACCTTTTGTGTCAGATTGGGGGCCGAAGCTTGGTGCGCCAGGTAATTCAGCGTCGTCGGCTTCGTGATGCCGGTAAACGGCGGGATGTCATCCATCGGCGAAGCCGAGGTAAGCACGCGTTTTTTGAGATTGGGCAATTGCCTGATGATATAGGCCATATCTTCCTGAAAACCAAATTCCAATGCTTTGTCAAACTCATCAAGCACCAAGGTGCTCACCGTAGCCGTATCAAACGTCTTGCGGCGCAAGTGGTGGGCCAACCGGCCGGGTGTGCCGATTAATACAGCCGGTGGTTGCGACAGGTTATTGATTTCAACCGGAACAGGATGGCCGCCATAAAAGCAATTCACTTTAAATCCACTGCCCATGGTTCGGAAAACCTGCTCAATCTGCAGGGCAAGCTCCCGCGAAGGCACAATAATCATTGCCTGGACAGTAGGTATATCGGCGTTTAATGAAGAAAGCAGCGGGAGCAAAAAGCCCAACGTCTTTCCCGAACCTGTGGGCGAAAGCAAGATGAGATTTTCCTTGTCGGCGGCATGGATGGCAGCCTGCTGCATTTCGTTAAGTGCATTTATTTTTAGATTACGGAGTGCTTGCTTTAACATCTGCATGGTGGTTGGGTGTCAAAGATAATGCTAAAAACCAGCAAATTCATACCTTTATCGTTCTTTCGTTCACCGTCGCGTTTTGAGCTATTTCATTGCCTCACCGGCATTATTGCCAGATAGGAGATAGGGATCGCGTCGGATTTAAGATCGGGGAAAAGCAGGACAAGGAGCTAAAGGAAATGAAATACGTAGATAAAATATACTGAGAACTTGAATTTTCAGGAGTAATTGAAGAAATCATAAAGACAAAAGTTTTTCAGCGGTTGAAGAAAATCTTGGTGCAGTTGTGCCTGATACTACATAACTGGTTAATGTGCATCTAATGTAGATGCTACGCTAAATCACGCTATTGTCAAAATAGAAATGATAAGGGGAAGTAAAAATATTATGCACGAGTTTTTCTTCATTTAGCAACATTTAACCCTTTCGGGTTATTACCAAAAGGCTAGGTTCAAAACTTAAGGAACCGCCCTGTACCGAACGGTATGCAGGGCGGTGAGAGGACACTCGATTGTTTTACGAATTCAATGCATTCTTAACGGTATCAGCCAAACGTGTAGTTGGGCGGCCGATCAATTTGGAAAGCACACGAGTATCATCCAACAGGTCATCTTTTGAAGCCCCAATATCCCAACCGGCAATTGCCTGGGCAAGTCCTTCTGGTAAACCTAATGATCTCAATACCCCGGCATATTCTGCTTCGGATAGGTTGTTGTACGGGATGTCTTTTCCGGTTTGGCTGGATACCTCCGCCGCGAGATCGTTGAGCGTATAGGCTACATCGCCCGCCAACTCATACACGTTGCCCGCATGCCCTTCGGTGGTTAATACCACGGCCGCTGCTTCGGCATAGTCTTCGCGGGTGGCCGAGGAGATCTTACCATCACCCGCACTGCCTACAAATGCACCGGCTCCCAGAGCACCCGGTATCGAAGCTGTGTAGTTTTCTGTATACCATCCGTTTCTTAACAGGGTGTACGGTATGCCAGATGCCTTTAGCAGTTCTTCCGTTGCTACGTGCTCTGCAGCCAAGCTCAATGAAGAGGTATCCGCATGGAGCAGGCTTGTGTATACGATCCATTTGATGTCAGCTTCGCGGGCAGCATTGATGACGTTTTGGTGTTGTTCCTTACGCTGACCAACCTCGCTTCCCGAAATCAGCAATAGGTAATCAATCCCTCGTAGGGCAGCTGCCAGGGTTTCTGGTTTGGTGTAATCGAATGCTTTTGCTTCGATCCCAAGGTCGGCAGCCTTATCGGGAGAGCGGACCAGTGCCACAAGCGTTTCTGAATTTACCCGTTGTTTTAGTTTTTCTACTACCAAACGACCTAGTTGTCCGGTAGCTCCAGTGATCCCTATCTTCATAATAATCTATTTATGTAACAAAACTTATTACAGTAGTGTTTAAATTTTTTTAGTTGAACTGATCTACAAAACCCGCCAAGGTACGGCGCTGGAGCGCGACAAATACGATTTCATCCGTTTCGTCAAACAGTTCTTCCAGCTCCTTGTTGATGTTCTTTCCGATGGGGCATTTGGGGCTAGGGGAGAGGTTCTTCTTCCCCAGCACATTTGAGTTTTTTACGGTCTTATAGATGTCTGCCAAGGTGATTTCATCGCTCGAAACAAGCAACATAGAACCGCCTTCTTTTCCCTTTCGGCTGGTTACCCACCCCTGTTCCTGTAGTGCACCCAGTTCTTTGCGGACAATGACTGGGTTGATCTGAATACTACCTGCAATCCAGTCCGAGCTCAGCCATTCACCAGGGCTCTTGGCCAAGATGGTCAGAATATGGATAAGTGTTGCAAACCGTGTATTGTTCATATGGGCAACAAAGGTAGAAATAAACTACAACTGTAATGAATAGTATTACAGTTTAATTTGTAACGATGACGTATTCTCCCTGCTGAACAATAACACGCTTTTGGTGCCTACTGGGATGAGCCGGCTGCTGCTATTTGATTATAACATGGATATGTTACAACTCATGGCATGCTCCGAGGAACGGCAGCGCGCGCGCAGCCACCTCTATTTCTCGACGCACCAAAAGCAATGGTAGGTTTTTTCTGAGTTTATCAGGTTAATGGTGTAGCTGTTTTTTCTCCCTGTTTCGGGGCTTTCCTTTGTGCTCTGCGTGGTAAACACTGGCATAATTATGGGGTAGGCTTTTCGCCCGGCACTGGCCCATAAGATAATAACGATACGTTTATCAATACCCTACTAAAAGTAAACGCTGAAATTCCTGTTATAGTAAAGGTTTAGCGGTCTGCCTTTGGGTATAGGAGTTGTATTATAAATTAATCGTATATAATGCCATCGAAGATTAGGAGCAATCGAAGCGTATGCTGTCTGCTATTGTTCCCAGAACGTATTTGGTATCGGATGTTTATCTAGGAACTTTTTAGCTTTCTCATCCTTCTTTTTGAAGAAGGCGGCATCGGAGTACTGCGCTACAGACCTGCTTGTTGGGTACTCTTTATACTCGTTGTTTTTTGCTTGTTTTTATTCCTATCCATGACTATATCTCCCGTATTAACAAAGTTAATCAAAATTTTCTTCTGATGATAAAAGCGTCAAAGTTTAAGCGGTACAGGCGTGGTGACACATATCAGGTACAACGTTGTAAAATAGCATTGGCAGCGGTACTACGCGTCCGTTCGCTGTAGGAAATTCCGTATCAACGTCAATACCTCATCAAAATGCGTATCCAGTACATCGTGCCCCCCGTCTAAAATATGGATTTCCGCATTGGGCAGGTCCCGCTTATAACAATGCGCTTCCTCTACCGAGAAAAAGATCTCATATTTTCCCCAAATAACCAGGGCCGGCGGTTGGTGGTTACGGAAAAATTCCTGGTAAACCGGAAACATCTCCAGGTGCGTCCTGAAATCACAATTCAGTTCAAACTGCCTTTCAATATTACCCGGTCTTTTCAGGAGTTCCCAATCCAGCATCCATAACTCCGGACTCACCCGCAGCAATATTTCCGGGGGAAGCCCGCCGAAGTATTGGTTTTTTATACCCTCAGCGCTTAGAAACTGCGTCAGCTTTTTCTTTTTTTCAGCAGTCGGGTGGTACCAGTAGTCAATATACTCATCCCATTCCGGACCCATTCCTTCACGATAGGCATTGCCACTCTGTACAATTATTCCGGCGATCTTTTCCGGGTGATTTACGCATAGCTGAAGCCCGATCGGCGAACCGTAATCATGGAGATAAATAAAAAACCGATCCAATTTTATCTCCTCGGTTAGCGCATTCATCAACGCCGCAATATTCCCAAAGGTATATTCAAAATCAGCGGGCACCGGAAACTCACTGAAGCCAAATCCTGGATAATCCGGAGCAATAAGGTGATACTGATCGGACATTGCAATCATCAAGTTTTTGAACGCTATTGATGAAGTTGGAAACCCATGCAAAAGCAGGAGAGAAGGGTTCCTTACATCTCCGGCCTCTCTGTAAAAAACATCAATTCCATTAATCTTTATTGTCCTGTTATAAATTTGTCTTGACATACGAGCTAATTTAAAAAAAACTCGCAGACTCCACCCGGTAAAATGCGGCAATTGTTTCAAAAGTGGCTTTCCAGTGTATTGTCATACAATGAATAAAGAAGATTAGATTTGTCTTAGTGTAGTAATATTGAGATAGCTTGAAGAATCAATCAGCCTATTTTCGAATTCAATGCATCCGAATGTTTTTTAATTACGGCTTTTCAATGACATCGGCTACAATGGTTTCCATAGGATTGGAATAATATCCCATCATATCCGATTTACCTATTTATCCAGTATTTCAATAAGTACCTTATTGACGTCGCCGTATTGCCCATAAGAGTCAAAAGTATTTATATAACCATTATAAACAGATGCAAGGCCCAAGCTTATAACGGCGTCATCGGTTACGAAAATTTTAAAGGGATAAGCTTTTGTAGGTATGGACTTAATATGTTCAAGGCCCTGTGCTGAATAAACCTCAATGCTTTTCGTGGTTGATGCCCCGTAAATAAGATCACCTTGTTGATTAAAGGCGAAACCCCTAAATTGGAGATCCCCGCGCGGAAGGTATTTATCGCGGCTCAGGTCAATATTGTATATAGCGCCGTTGCTTGAAGAAATATACTTTTTACCATCCGGAAAAAACTCGAAAATACTGGCGTCTATATCATAATTCTCATGATATAAATCGTACGCATTGCCCTCAATCAATTCCTGATTGTCAAATTGATAGTAATGTAGCTGTACAGGACTTACGTTTAAGGTAATTGCCAATAGCTTTGTGTTGCTATCGGGTATTTTTTTCAGTCGCGCGAATCCGTCACCTGCGGCTTCGGAAATAAACTGCTTCGTTATTCGGTTATATAATTTCAAGTGTTTGCGGCCTGAGTCGTCAGTTGATACGAAAAGGGTATCGTTGTTCAAAACGACAGAAGTTGAGGGAATTCCCGTACTGATTTGGTCTACTTTTTCCAATGTTTTCGCGTCATAAACGAAAACCCATCCGTCGTTCCTTGGTACATATAGTTCTTCTCTGCCCTGATAAGTTTCGAAAATTGGAAAGCCAATCACACTACGGGTATCTATTTGCTTGGTCAGCTGTTGTGCGTTTAGGTCGTAAATGCTTATCCGGCCACCTCGTTCGAATATATACAACGATTTATCAGTGGGATGATAAAAAGCATCAAAAGGTATTAAATCCAATAGTGTAATATCCGGTCTTTGATAGTTCACGATATTACTGGATATGGTTGAACTCGAAAGCCGAACACGGACTTGGTAGCTTACATTCGGGCTGTAAGGAACAGTCATATCGACAGTCTCTGTCGTTTCTTTAGGCAGAAGAATCTGTTCACCGATAGGATAGAAATCCGCACCATCAAAATCCCGTCTCAACACCTCATATTTATAAGCTTTGTCGGTGTCCAATTTAGACCACGATAGTTTAACCGTGTTTCCCTGAATGTCTAACTTATTCAAAACGACCTTATCAGTATAAGTCTCTACTGGTGCTGGGTCTTTTTCTCCTTTTTTGCAGGAAATAATTAAGCCCAATAAAATAAATATGGCAACGTACTTTTTCATATGAATTACTGGTTGATTTTGATATTTTTAACAAGAATTATAGTTATTTATTCAATACTTCCATGATTACTTTATTGCCTAGCCCGTAAAAAGAATAATGGTCCACTTCACCGTTGATAAGTGAAGCAAGACTTACACTGATCACGGCATCGTCGGTTACGAAAATTCTAAAAGGATAAGCTTTTGTGGGGATCGTTTTAATATGTTCAAAATCCCGTGTCGAATAAACCTCAATACTTCTCGTGGTTGTTGCGCCATAAATAAGATCTCCCTGCTGGTTAAAGGCGAAGCCCATAAACCGAAGACTCCCGCGTGGTAAGCTTTTATCATAGCTTAGGTCTATATTGAAGATGGCACCATTGCTTGACATAATATATTTCTCCCCATTGGGAAAAACCTCAAAAATATTAGCACTCATTCCATAATCACTATACTGACCATAAAAGTTGTTTTCAATGGAGCCATTAGCATCAAACTGATAATAATGCGGATGCCCGGAGCCTAATCTAGCCCCCAATAACTTCGTGCTGCTGTGTGGTATTTTTTTGAACCGGACCGATTCAGCACCACCGGATTGCGAAATGACTTGCTTTGTTGCCCGGTTATATACTTTTAGGGTTTTGTCAATCCAGCTTATATTTGATATAAAAAGAATATTATTGTTTGAAATTACACTAGATGAAGTCGCTCCGATATTGATTTCATCCACTTTTTCCAATGTGCGCGCATCATATATAAAAACCCATCCATCGTCCCTCGGTACATATAATTCTTCTCTGCCTTGATATACTTCAAAATCTGAAAAGCTAATCTTGCCACCCGTGTCTATTTGTTTGGTCACTTGTTTCGCCTTTAGATCGTATATACTTATTCGGCCTGGGCGCTCAAAGAAATATAATAAATCGTCCTCTGGATGATAAATAACGTCAAAAGGTATTAAGTCCAATGCCGTAATATCAGGTCTATGATAGTTTACGGCATTACTGAATATGATCGAATCATCCGAAAGGTAACCAAGGATCTGGTAAGTCACATCCGGGCTATAAGGTACATTTACATCAACTGCCTCGGTTGTTTCCTTTGATTGGATTTCATTGCCCATAGCATATAACTCGGCTCCGTCAAAATCTCTCCTTGCCACTACGTATTTGATAAAGGAAGCGGTATCTAATTTAGACCATGATAGCTTAACGGTGTCTCCCTGGATATCTAAATCATTCAAAATGATCTGATCTGTGTAAGTTTTCTCGGCAGGTACTGGATCCTTTTCTCCTTTTTTACATGAAATAATTAAGACAAATAAGATGAATACGGTAAAGGTTTTTTTCATAATGGTTATAAGTTGACTGCAATTTAAATAATAAACCATTATACAATCTAAAAGAAAGAAAATTATTTTTGAGATAAACCGATTTGGTTTTTCAATTTCGAAGCGTTGTTATGTTTCCTGTTGCGGGATTGGTTATGTTTGGTCAATTATTTATGTCCAAGACGCCAAGATAAAATCAATCTATTCGAAACAATTCACTAAAAATGGCGAGGGGAGGGGCAAAACATAATTTAATTCAAGGAGCACTTTGTCGGCTAATTACTAGCGGATTTCTTGGTTCTAAGCCTGTTTAAATTATACAAATAGCAAATTAAACCTACACCCAAACCGTTTCAAAATATTCACAGACAATTTCCATATCCAGTGTCGGCTGCTCGCCAAACCCCTTCATTTCATTCGTATAATACGCCCAGTGCGTTTCTTTCCAGTATGCTAAGCTTTTATCGCCTTCTCCTTCTATCCGGGCGTATTCAGCGGTAATATCCTTGAATTTTACAATTTCGGTTCTTATGGTTTTGACGATAGCTTTAGGCTCTCCGTCCCAATTGGTAATGATGGCCAGGTCGCCAATTTTCGGAAATTCTTCGTTATATTTTTCAAACCACCAGACTGAAGGCGAAGTTGCTTGCTTGATTTTCTTTACAACCAGGTCTGCACATTCGTCAGCATCCTTTTTGTTATCGCAGTAATGATAAGTTAGCGGCTTCACGTCCGCATATTCAGGATGGTTTTCCTGGAAA
>NZ_JAMSLW010000019.1 GCF_024643285.1 Parapedobacter lycopersici | reverse complement strand
CACCCCGTTCTTGGACAGGATCTCCGGGAAGACGCAGCCCAGCGCCCCCAGCATCGCCCACCGCGAGTGGATCACCTCCAGCTCCCTGTTCCTCGCGAACGTCTCCGGGTCGGCCGATAGCCCCGCCGTGTCCCACCCGTAGTCTCCCGGGAACTCTCCGGTCAGGTACGATGGCGTCTGCTCCGAGAACGGGCCCAGGTACTTGGGACGGTCAGGTCCATACCAGATGCTCTGGGGCGCGCTCTTGACGGTGCGGCGCATGGTGATGCGGCCACCGGAGTCGCCGACGCGGCGGACGAGCTCATCCCGGCGAGGGGCGGTGCCGAGGAAGCTGGTGGTCTGGTGCAGCGCCGACGCGGCCATCGTTCTAACGAGGGCGATGCGGCGGCGGTTGGGTTGGTT
>NZ_JAMSLW010000018.1 GCF_024643285.1 Parapedobacter lycopersici | reverse complement strand
TTGTGCAGGATGCTCTTGAGCGCATCGGCCGTGCGTACCGGAAGCGTGGATTTCTCCACGATGATCTTGTCGTCCTTGGCCACCGCGGCAATCTGCCGCGCGCACAGCTCGATGTATTTCAGGTCGGCCGCCATGCCGCGGCCCTTGCCGTAGGTCTTGGTCGGCGTGTTCACCGAGATGAACACCATCTGCGCCTCGTCGATCGCCCTGTCCACATCCGTGGAAAAGAACAGGTTCCGCCCCCGTGCCTCGGCAACCACTCCGGCAAGCCCCGGCTCGTACACCGGAAGCTCCGAGAGGTCATCGCTGTTCCATGCCGCGATGCGTGCCTCGTTGATGTCAACGATCGTTACCCGGATGTCCGGGCACTGCTGGGCAATCACTGACATGGTCGGTCCCCCGACATAGCCCGCCCCGATGCAGCAGATGTTTGTGATGTTCAT
>NZ_JAMSLW010000017.1 GCF_024643285.1 Parapedobacter lycopersici | reverse complement strand
GTCGGCGCCGGCTCCGCGGGGCTCTCCTGCGCGTACGAGCTCTCCAAGGACCCCTCCGTCAGCGTCGCCGTCATCGAGCAGTCGGTGTCCCCCGGCGGCGGCGCGTGGCTCGGCGGGCAGCTGTTCTCCGCCATGGTGGTGCGCAAGCCGGCGCACCTGTTCCTCGACGAGCTCGGCGTCGCGTACGACGAGCAGGAGGACTACGTCGTCATCAAGCACGCCGCGCTCTTCACCTCCACCGTCATGAGCCGCCTCCTGGCGCGCCCCAACGTGAAGCTGTTCAACGCCGTCGCCGTCGAGGACCTCATCGTCAAGGAGGGCCGCGTCGGCGGCGTGGTCACCAACTGGGCGCTGGTGTCGATGAACCACGACACGCAGTCGTGCATGGACCCCAACGTGATGGAGTCCAGGGTGGTGGTGAGCTCCTGCGGCCACGACGGGCCGTTCGGCGCCACGGGCGTCAAGCGGCTGCAGGACATCGGCATGATCGACGCCGTGCCCGGCATGCGCGCCCTCGACATGAACACCGCCGAGGACGAGATCGTCCGCCTCACCC
>NZ_JAMSLW010000016.1 GCF_024643285.1 Parapedobacter lycopersici | reverse complement strand
GACTCCAATTCTCCATGGATGGGAATGGGATCAGGTGGCCTTGCAGAACTCTCCGCCCAGATCGTCGCACGCCTCCTCGGGGAACACCGTGGTGGGCTCGTCGTAGGATAGGTAGTCCCTGTCGACTTCCTCCGCCGCCGCACGAGAAACAGCAACAGCAGCCGATGATGAGAGCTTGGCCTCTGGGTACATCTGCACGTTGCACGCCTCGCCGCCGATGAGGTCGCACGCCTCCATCNCCAGATCGTCGCACGCCTCCTCGGGGAACACCGTGGTGGGCTCGTCGTAGGATAGGTAGTCCCTGTCGACTTCCTCCGCCGCCGCACGAGAAACAGCAACAGCAGCCGATGATGAGAGCTTGGCCTCTGGGTACATCTGCACGTTGCACGCCTCGCCGCCGATGAGGTCGCACGCCTCCATCGGAAACACCGAGATGTTAGAGCTGTAGTCCACCTCCGCAGCCTCCACTGCCACCGCCGCCGCCGCCGCACGAACGCGCAACGCAACACGGCGAGGAGCCTGAATCTGCAGGCTGCGCCCCTTCACAGCAGCGGGCAACACGGCCGACAATCCAACGACACTGCTAGCAGCGGTCTGCATCTTCTTCTTCTTCTTTCTTCTTCTTCTTCTTTTG
>NZ_JAMSLW010000015.1 GCF_024643285.1 Parapedobacter lycopersici | reverse complement strand
CGGCTGGTATACGACGGGACGCTTGAGACGGGGAGCACGCGGAATGTCCGTCTGGAGGGGGAGGCCTACTTTGACGTTACGCGTAACCGGAACCGTCCGTTTGTGATCACGACGGACCGGATTTCGATCCGGGTGCTTGGCACGACGTTCAACGTTAAGGCTTACCCGGATGATGCGCGGACGGAGGCAACGCTGATCAGCGGGGAGATCGAGTTATCGGTGAAGGACCGTCCGAACGAGAAGATATTGATGAAGCCGAATGAGAAGGTTGCGGTGGTTGACCATCCGCAGGTTCCTGGGCTGATGGGTTCATCGGATGAGAAGCGGCTGACGCTGACGATCGGGAACCTGTCGAAGGTTCAGGTTGCGGACCGGGAATACATCCGGGAGACGTCGTGGATCAACAACAAGCTGGTGTTCAAGGACGAGACGATGGAGGAGATCGTTCCGAAGCTGGAGCGGTGGTATGACGTTGATATTTCGCTCCGTGACACGCGTGTGAAGGGTTACCGTTACACGGCCACGATTACCGAGGAGGACATCGGGGAGGTACTGGAAGCCATGCAGTTAATCAAATCGTTTCACTTTAAAGTAGACAGCAATGACGTGATTATTTATTAAAAAAAATGGAAAGTGCGCCAACACTTCCCATCCAAACCATCAATGGGTAAGGTACCCTTATCCGATTTTCTAACAATAAAAACCAAAGTTATGAAAA
>NZ_JAMSLW010000014.1:504-719 GCF_024643285.1 Parapedobacter lycopersici | reverse complement strand
GTGGGAGACATCATCGAATCAGAGATGAACAATTAAACAAGGCTATATATGACGATGACGGCTTAGTTGCCACCAGACTCCTCGCAGCCCGGGGGCTTGTAGGCGATGAAGCTGATGAGCTGCACCTGCCTGACGTTGTCGAAGCCGATGATACGGACAAAGGCATCGGGGTAGGCCTTCTTGGCCTCCTCGAGCTCCTTGAGCACCTGGGTGGC
>NZ_JAMSLW010000014.1:0-301 GCF_024643285.1 Parapedobacter lycopersici | reverse complement strand
GCCTCCTCGAGCTCCTTGAGCACCTGGGTGGCGTCAGTGCACCCGAACATGGGCAGCTTCCACATGGTCCAGTACCTGCCATCGTAGTATCCGGGGGATCTGTGGTTCTCACGGTAGACGAATCCGACCTTGCTGAACTCGAGGCAGGGCACCCACTTGGAACGGAGCAGGTACTCGATCTGCTTCAGGAGGTCCTCCACGGTGAGCGGTGGCAGGTAGGAGAGGGTCTCGAACTTCTTGATGCCCTCAATCGGCCACACCTGCATGCACCTGATCCTGCCGCCATTGCTGACGTTGCCGA
>NZ_JAMSLW010000013.1 GCF_024643285.1 Parapedobacter lycopersici | reverse complement strand
TGCATAACCCCGACCGGGTACTGATCGGCGGGGAGCACCCCGAGGCGGTGGAGGCCCTGGTGGGCATCTACGGGCGCTGGGTCGACCGCAGCCGGATCCTGACGACCAACCTGTGGTCCTCGGAGCTGTCCAAGCTGACGGCCAATGCGTTCCTGGCCCAGCGGGTATCCTCGATCAATGCCATCTCCGAGCTGTGCGAGAAGACGGGTGCCAACGTGGACGAGGTGGCCCGTGCCATCGGTACCGACAGCCGCATCGGCCCGAAGTTCCTGAAGGCCTCGGTGGGCTTCGGCGGTTCGTGCTTCCAGAAGGACATCCTCAACCTGGTGTATATTGCCCGGAGCTACGGGCTGCAGGAGGTGGCCGACTACTGGGAGCAGGTGATCATCATGAACGACCACCAGAAACGGCGCTTTGCCGACAACATCGTACAGACATTATACAACACCGTTTCGGGCAAGAAGATCGTGTTCTACGGCTGGGCATTCAAGAAGGATACCAACGACACACGGGAGTCGGCGGCCATTTACGTGGCGGACGCCCTGCTGGCCGAGGAGGCCGAGATTACCGTGTATGACCCGAAGGTTCCGGCCGGACAGGTGTACAGGGACCTGGATTACCTGGGCACGCGCAGCCCGGAGGAGAACCGCCGGCTGGTCACGGTGGTCGGCGACCCCTACGAAGCTGCCGGCGATGCCCATGCCATTGCCGTGCTCACCGAATGGGATGAATTCAGAACCTGCGACTGGAAACGGATCAGGGAACACATGATGAAACCCGCTTTCGTGTTCGATGGAAGGAAAATCCTCGCAGCAAATAAACTTGACCAAATCGGATTCCAGTA
>NZ_JAMSLW010000012.1:353-880 GCF_024643285.1 Parapedobacter lycopersici | reverse complement strand
CACCAGCAGCAGCAGCAGTAGCTGAGCTTGAAGCAGCAGAGCGAGGTAGACATGGCCGCCGCCACCATGGCCCTCTCGTCCCCGGCGCTGGCCGGCAAGGCCGCCGCGAAGGTGTTCGGCGAGGGGCGCATCACCATGCGCAAGTCGGCGGCGAAGCCCAAGCCCGCCGCGTCGGGGAGCCCGTGGTACGGCGCCGACCGCGTGCTCTACCTCGGCCCGCTCTCCGGCGAGCCGCCGAGCTACCTGACCGGCGAGTTCCCCGGCGACTACGGGTGGGACACCGCGGGGCTCTCCGCCGACCCGGAGACGTTCGCCAAGAACCGGGAGCTGGAGGTGATCCACTCCAGGTGGGCGATGCTCGGCGCGCTGGGCTGCGTGTTCCCGGAGCTCCTCGCCCGCAACGGCGTCAAGTTCGGCGAGGCGGTGTGGTTCAAGGCGGGGTCGCAGATCTTCAGCGAGGGCGGGCTCGACTACCTCGGCAACCCGAGCCTGATCCACGCGCAGAGCATCCTCGCCATCTGGGCGGT
>NZ_JAMSLW010000012.1:0-218 GCF_024643285.1 Parapedobacter lycopersici | reverse complement strand
TCGCAGATCTTCAGCGAGGGCGGGCTCGACTACCTCGGCAACCCGAGCCTGATCCACGCGCAGAGCATCCTCGCCATCTGGGCGGTCCAGGTGGTGCTCATGGGCGCCGTCGAGGGGTACCGCATCGCCGGCGGGCCGCTCGGCGAGGTCGTCGACCCGCTCTACCCCGGCGGCAGCTTCGACCCGCTCGGCCTCGCCGACGACCCGGAGGCCTTCGC
>NZ_JAMSLW010000011.1 GCF_024643285.1 Parapedobacter lycopersici | reverse complement strand
GGTATGCACAATGCCGGGGTCCATCACCGGATTCCGGGACTGACGTTGGACTATAACAAAAAAAGGCCCCGCTGCTTTACGCAACGGGGCCCGTATAAAATCCGGCACCGACCTACTCTCACGCCTGTTACGGCAATACCATCGGCTCTGGCGGGCTTAACTGCTCTGTTCGGGATGGGAAGAGGTGGACACCGCCGATATAGGCACCTGAATACCTTTATGACATGGAACCGGAAGAAAACAGTAAAAAACAGTAAGAAGGCAACAGCTACGCTGCTGAAAAAAGCGTCGGGCTATTAGTACCGCTCAGCTTTGGTGTTGCCACCTTTACACCTGCGGCCTATCAACCCCGTCATCTACGGGGACCCTGTATGGAAGTCTAATCTCGTGGCCGGTTTCGCACTTAGATGCTTTCAGCGCTTATCCTAACCCGACGTAGCTACCCTGCCGTACGCCTGGCGGCATAACAGGTTCACCAGCGGTCAGTCCAACCCGGTCCTCTCGTACTAAGGTCAGCCCCACTCAAACTTCCAACGCCCGCAACAGATAGGGACCGAACTGTCTCGCGACGTTCTGAACCCAGCTCGCGTGCCACTTTAATGGGCGAACAGCCCAACCCTTGGGACCTTCTCCAGCCCCAGGATGTGACGAGCCGACATCGAGGTGCCAAACCTCCCCGTCGATATGAGCTCTTGGGGGAGATCAGCCTGTTATCCCCAGAGTACCTTTTATCCTTTGAGCGATGGCCCTTCCATGCAGAACCACCGGATCACTATGTCCGTCTTTCGACCCTGTTCGGCTTGTAGGCCTCACAGTCAAGCAAGCTTATGCCATTGCACTCCCCGTACGGTTACCAAGCGTACTGAGCTTACCTTTGAAAGCCTCCGTTACCTTTTTGGAGGCGACCACCCCAGTCAAACTACCCACCAAACAATGTCCCCCGCTCAGCGGGGTTAGAAACCGGATACAGAAAGGGTGGTATTTCAAGGTTGGCTCCACGGCTCCTGGCGAAGCCGCTTCAATGCCTCCCACCTATCCTACACATCCTGTACCCAATTCCAATGTTAAGCTATAGTGAAGGTTCATGGGGTCTTTCCGTCCCGTTGCGGGTAACCGGCGTCTTCACCGATACCACAATTTCACCGAGCTCATGGCTGAGACAGCGCCCAGATCGTTACACCATTCGTGCAGGTCGGAACTTACCCGACAAGGAATTTCGCTACCTTAGGACCGTTATAGTTACGGCCGCCGTTTACCGGGGCTTCGGTTCAATGCTTCGGGGTTACCCCCTAACATCCCCCCTTAACCTTCCGGCACCGGGCAGGTGTCAGGCCTTATACTTCATCTTGCGATTTCGCAAAGCCATATGTTTTTGTTAAACAGTCGCCTGGGCCTTTTCACTGCGTCCCGACTTGCGTCGGGAGCCCCTTCTCCCGAAGTTACAGGGCCATTTTGCCGAGTTCCTTAGCCATGATTCACTCGAGCACCTTAGGATTCTCACCCCAACCACCTGTGTCGGTTTGCGGTACGGTTTTTACTGGTCTGAAGCTTAGCGGCTTTTCTCGGAAGCTGGATTACCCACACTATCAGCGCAGCCGAAGCCTTGCCGTACTATCAGGTTTCAGCACGTATCCCGGATTTGCCTAAGATACATATACCTACGCCCTTCAACGCACTATTCCGTCAGTGCGCGGTGGTGTCACTTCTCCGTCCCCGCGTCGCAACCAGTAAAAGTACGGGAATATTAACCCGTTGTCCATCGGCATCCCCGTTCGGGTTAGCCTTAGGGTCCGACTGACCCTGATCCGATTAGCGTTGATCAGGAAACCTTGGTCTTTCGGTGGGGGGGTTTCCCACCCCCCTTATCGTTACTTATGCCTACATTTGCTTTTCCATCATGTCCACAGGACATCGCCATCCTGCTTCGCCCACAATGGAATGCTCCCCTACCGATATTAAATATCCCACAGCTTCGGTATTACACTTTATGCCCGTTCATTATCCACGCCCGGCCGCTCGACTAGTGAGCTGTTACGCACTCTTTAAATGAATGGCTGCTTCCAAGCCAACATCCTAGCTGTCTAAGCAGCCGGACCTCGTTAGTTCAACTTAGTGTAAATTTGGGGACCTTAGCCGATGGTCTGGGTTCTTTCCCTCTCGGCACTGGACCTTAGCACCCAGTGCCTCACTGCAGGGCATGTCCCGCGGCATTCGGAGTTCGTCTGGATTTGGTAGGATGTGACTCCCCCGCACCCAATCGGTAGCTCTACCTCCGCGGAACTAAATCCCCACGCTGTTCCTAAAAACATTTCGGGGAGTACGAGCTATTTCCCAGTTTGATTGGCCTTTCACCCCTACCCTCAGCTCATCCGGAAGCTTTTCAACGCTTATCGGTTCGGCCCTCCAGTACCTGTTACGGCACCTTCAGCCTGGCCAAGGGTAGATCACAAGGTTTCGCGTCTACCTCTGCTGACTGCACGCCCTATTCAGACTCGCTTTCGCTTCGGATCCGCGTCTTAAACGCTTAACCTCGCCAGCAAAGAGTAACTCGTAGGCTCATTATGCAAAAGGCACGCCGTCACGGAACAGGTCCGCTCCGACCGCTTGTAAGCACACGGTTTCAGGTTCTATTTCACTCCCCTGTTCGGGGTTCTTTTCACCTTTCCCTCACGGTACTGGTTCACTATCGGTCTCTCGGGAGTATTTAGCCTTAGCGGATGGTGCCGCCAGATTCCCACAGGGCGTCTCCGACCCCGCGGTACTCAGGATACCATTAGGCTGCATTTGCTTACGTGTACGGGACTATCACCCCCTACGGTACCGGCTTCCCTTCCGGTTTCCACTTCACGCATACATGCCATATCATGGTCCTACAACCCCGGATATGCCGTAACATAACCGGTTTGGGCTAATCCGTGTTCGCTCGCCACTACTTACGGAATCACTGTTGTTTTCTCCTCCTACGCCTACTTAGATGTTTCAGTTCAGCGCGTTCGCGTATTATACATCCGACCTTCAGTCGGATAGGTTGCCCCATTCGGAAATCCGCGGATCAATTCGCATTTGCCAATCCCCGCGGCTTATCGCAGCTTGTCACGTCCTTCTTCGCCTCCGAGAGCCTAGGCATCCCCCGTGTGCCCTTTCTTACTTTCTTCCCTCCATGGCCCTTTTGCTACCATGAAGGTGCTTTCGGCCATCTTTACGATGGCCGCTGTTGCCTTCTCTGTTTATTCTTGTTTTCTTCCAGTATGTCAAAGAACTTTTTCCGTATCATCTTAAATACAAAACGGATAGTGGAGAATAACGGATTCGAACCGTTGACCCCCTGCGTGCAAGGCAGGTGCTCTAGCCAGCTGAGCTAATTCCCCAAACTCGTAGTCCCGAGCAGATTTGAACTGCTGACCCCTACATTATCAGTGTAGTGCTCTAACCAACTGAGCTACGGGACTAGCTAATCTTTCAATCTTGCTCGTACCGTGTAGGGAACGGTACTATTCTTCTTCTTTTTGTTATAGAAAATTCATGCGCGTGGCGAGCACAATCCAACGTGCTCTAGAAAGGAGGTATTCCAGCCGCACCTTCCGGTACGGCTACCTTGTTACGACTTAGCCCCAATCACCAGTTTTACCCTGACACGCCCCTTGCGGTAACATGCTTCAGGTACCCCCGGCTTTCATGGCTTGACGGGCGGTGTGTACAAGGCCCGGGAACGTATTCACCGCGTCATTGCTGATACGCGATTACTAGCGAATCCAACTTCACGGGGCCGAGTTGCAGGCCCCGATCCGAACTGTGAACGGCTTTGCGGGATTGGCGCCCTGTTGCCAGGTGGCTGCCCGCTGTACCGCCCATTGTAGCACGTGTGTAGCCCCGGACGTAAGGGCCATGATGACTTGACGTCGTCCCCGCCTTCCTCACTGTTTGCACAGGCAGTCTGTTTAGAGTCCCCACCATTACATGCTGGCAACTAAACATAGGGGTTGCGCTCGTTGCGGGACTTAACCCAACACCTCACGGCACGAGCTGACGACAGCCATGCAGCACCTAGTTTCGTGTCCCGAAGGACGTAACCATCTCTGGTCACTTCACTAACTTTCAAGCCCGGGTAAGGTTCCTCGCGTATCATCGAATTAAACCACATGCTCCTCCGCTTGTGCGGGCCCCCGTCAATTCCTTTGAGTTTCACCCTTGCGGGCGTACTCCCCAGGTGGATAACTTAACGCTTTCGCTTGGACGCTGACCGTATATCGCCAACATCGAGTTATCATCGTTTAGGGCGTGGACTACCAGGGTATCTAATCCTGTTCGATCCCCACGCTTTCGTGCATCAGCGTCAATCACGCCTTGGTAAGCTGCCTTCGCAATCGGTGTTCTGTGGCATATCTATGCATTTCACCGCTACTTGCCACATTCCGCCTACCTCATCCGCATTCAAGCACGCCAGTATCAACGGCACTGCGATGGTTGAGCCACCGTCTTTCACCACTGACTTAGCATGCCGCCTACGCACCCTTTAAACCCAATAAATCCGGATAACGCTCGGATCCTCCGTATTACCGCGGCTGCTGGCACGGAGTTAGCCGATCCTTATTCTTCAGGTACATTCAACCCTCTACTCGTAAAGGGGTTTATTCCCTGATAAAAGCAGTTTACAACCCATAGGGCAGTCCTCCTGCACGCGGCATGGCTGGTTCAGGCTTGCGCCCATTGACCAATATTCCTTACTGCTGCCTCCCGTAGGAGTCTGGTCCGTGTCTCAGTACCAGTGTGGGGGATTCTCCTCTCAGAGCCCCTAGACATCGTTGCCTTGGTAAGCCGTTACCCTACCAACTAGCTAATGTCACGCGAGCCCATCCATATCCTATAAATATTTAATCAACTGAACATGCGAACTGTTGATGTTATGCGGTGTTAATCCGACTTTCGCCGGGCTATCCCCCTGATATGGGTAGGTTGCTCACGCGTTACGCACCCGTGCGCCACTCTCATGCAGTAGTAGCAAGCTACTACCGCAATCCCGTTCGACTTGCATGTATTAGGCCTGCCGCTAGCGTTCATCCTGAGCCAGGATCAAACTCTCCATTGTAAAAATGAAGTGTTATAGATACCTGACCCCGTTTACTATTTTTGTAATCGGAATCATCTATTTTATTATTATCCAATCACACCGGATTGCTCCGGTCTGTCTCTCTCTTGGCTTTCGCCCGGAAATCCAGACTACTCGCCACGCTACATGATCTTCTATCTTAAAGAACTTTCCCGCCTCGGCTCGCGCTCCGGCTTACTATCGAATACCGCCTAAACGGTTAATCTCGGTCTCTTTTTCTAACCGGGGCATCGCGCGCCGGAAACCCCCAAACTCCCGCTCTCCTGAACCCCTCTTCCGTTTGGGACTGCAAAGGTACAAACCTTTTTCATTCTACCAAAAAAAATGTTTTTTTTTATTTTTCCAACCCCAGCGGACCGAAATAACGGCCCCAAAAACATCCCCGCATAAAACAAAAAAACCTTTCAATGTACTGCCGCCCTATTCCCTTCCTCCCAAGCGGGCTGCAAAG
>NZ_JAMSLW010000010.1 GCF_024643285.1 Parapedobacter lycopersici | reverse complement strand
ATATTCAGGATGGTTTTCCTGGAAAGTTTTCCAATAGTCGGCTATTAAATTCATCGTTGCACGTTTAGGGCCAATACAATAGACTGGGGGTAGATTATATGCTGGAAAGGGTATATGTTACTCAATAAATGCACCTTAAATCACTGAGTCAGCTTTCCCGAAGCGTTCTCAGCTAGGTGAAAAATTACACCCACTGTTAGTGGAATATTAGTCTGTTATTTTAATCGTTGTTTTTACCTGGTTACATGGTACAATCATTCGTTTTCTCATAAGGTTTTCCTCGCGTTATCTATCGCAACAATCGTATTTCCGGAGCTAGGTGGGGGAGCAGCCGATAAAATAATCTTTCCATTGCGGGCGATAAAATACCGTGGAATCAAGTAGCGCTTTTCCGGGTCCTGTTCAATGTCATCGTAAACCGACATGTAGCAGTTCTCGTTCATAAAGATGTGATGACCAGTTAATTCATATTCGTTGATGAAAAACTTCCATCGTACTTTATCATCCATATTACCATACGGACTGCATAGATACACAAACATCACTTCATCGTTTGTTTGGAAATGTTCCTGCAGTTTTTTACTGTGTTTAAACTCGGCGATACACGGAGGGCAGCGTGTGCCCCATATATCTACATAAAGTAATTTATCTTTGAACAACGGGTTTGACAGGATGTCTTCCAAACTGGTATAATGTTCACTCGAAGAGTCAATTACTGTATTCTTCGAAAATTGGAAGAGTATCGTATAAATGTAATAAGTAGCTATTCCCAGTACAACCAATATGCCCAGCCATATTATGCGTTTTCTTTTCATGTACATTCAGTTAGATGGTCAATTGGTTAAAAGCGGCATTGCAGCTGGTCAATTCCCGCTTATGCTTTCTTTTTGACATATTCATTGTCAAAAAGTTACAATGTAGAAGCAATCAGTTCACCAACGAATAGAAAACGTCTTTACCCTCGCGCTACAACCTTTCCATTATAACTGATTGAACTTACTCAACACTTCCTCCTCCGCATCACTGATTTGCCCGATCATAAACTGGTTGACGCCACAGATTTTCATTTCGTCTAATACATTCACTAAGCTGGCGTAATCCGATTTCTCACTTGGCCGGATAATTACCATCAGGCCTTTGTCCGGTTCACCGGTTAAAGTGACTACCTCATCCTTCTTCTCCAGCAGCACCTTTCGGATACCATACTTCCCATGCGTAGTGGTATACGGGCCGGCTATCGGTTTTTCTAACATGCCCCAATACCAGTCTACCCGGTCATTCTCGCCGATCAATACCGTTACTGTGCGATTGTCAGCCATCTGCAATTGCTCGGTCGTATCCGAAATATCGGGCATGGCAATATCCAGCGCCTGCTGTTTGTTAATACTGGTGGTCAGCATAAAAAAAGTGATTAAAAGGAAAGCGAGATCTACCATTGCGGTGAGGTCAACCCTGGGTTGCAACCTCCGTCCGGTGTTTAATTCTGCCATAACGAAGCGGTTTATAAGGTATGTTTCCGCTATGATGGCAAAAGCATAGTATTTCCATAAATCACCGATTCAGGGTATCAGGTTACTGTGTTTTCAATCCCAAAGCGGCTCCGACTGCCAATCGGTTTTCATGCCCAGGGCATTAGGGTCTACATTGGGGTATTTCTCGAACAATTGAAGTAATAACCTAGTGAACTCATTTTCCGGTTGGATAATATTGAGCAGATATTTCATGCAGCAGAGATGAATATACAGTGCTTGAAATTCATGCTCTTTGGGTATTTCAGATATCCAAGGATAAGGTGGTTTAGGCAACAGTTTAGGTCTTCCGGGCAGGTTTCTATTCCACAATCGACTATGATGTGCACAATAATTCCTGATTTGAGCGATAGATTGCAGCCAGCTGGGTAAATAGGTATGATTTACTGTTCCATATTCCTGTGCGATCTTTTCTTTTGACGAAATTTTGGTTTTCAGATTTCCATATAATTTAGATAGGCTGCCAAAGCTCGTCAACTCTAGAGATTTCCAAGCTGGCGGAAACCTACCGTCGTCTTTATGTTTACTACGGTGTTCTTTGATGAAAGCATCCTTTGAGCGTGTAATTTCCTCTTCAATACTCGAAAGCGTTTTTATTAGTTCTCGTACATTGATGAAATGACTGGGATCTTGAAACCACCACGGGTCAAACTCATGAGAAAGGTGATAGATCAATTTAGTACGGAGGCTGATTTCTATTTTTTCGATTACATCAAATAATAAAATACGCAACTCTCGATCAAAGTTGTACAAACTAATGACATCACTAAACCGACTATTTGGTTTGAATGTATGATTCTCTTTATCAGCCTGCATTGGCCACCAGTATCCGGCTAATCGATAATAACTGATATGAGAGAGAGAAAACGTTCACTATTGTCGTCATCTTTGATTTCTAATCCACGGGCTTTAAGCTGGGCTATTTGCTGCTGGATAGTAAATGCTTTTTTATTGTACATTACACCGGTTTAAGTTGGTTCGGCAATTAAGATTTCAGGGTTATCTTAAAGGCTATAAAGCAAAAGACACGCCCTGGGACGCTGTTCTGAAGGGTAGCGTGGCGTGTACTGTTGATACAAAGGTAAGGTGTTTTAGTGAATTTTGCAAAACCCTATCAGCTTACCGTGTGATAACAGGTCCGCTTTTTGGTCAACAACCTTTTAACTAACGTAAAAGTTGTCAAAAATGTTAAATCATTCAACCGTATAAACGGGTTGGTTATTTTTAATTGCCTTTTTATAAAGCTAGCTTAGCTAATCTCAAGCCGGTATCCTTTGCCCCATATAGCGACAATTTTGATATTCGGATCAAATTCCAATTTTTTCCTGAGTTTTGATATAAACATATCCAAGCTTCGCCCCACAATAACACCCTCATCTTCCCATATCTCTTTTTGCAGTCGGCTTCTTTCTATCATCTCGTTAGGAGTCATCGCGAAAATGAGCAGCAGCCGTGTTTCAGTTCCAGTCAGGTCGATAACCTTTTCGTCGATTATCAATTGCCGCTCCTGCGCGTCAAACAATATGGAGCCTAAAGAAAAACGATTAGCAGGCCGCCGAAGATTCAAATCCCTCTGTGACTTAGTGGATTTCAGAAAAACAAAACCAATCAAAGCCAAAACAGACAGGCTGCCCAGCAGGTATCCATTCTTCGAGGTATTTATGCCAATCGGTTTAAATTTAACATTGATCATGTAACACGCCTTGGGTTGCTCTCTTCCTATGCATGCTACAATATCATCTTTTTTATTTCCGGATATTGCATATCCGTAGGCTACACTGGCATTGCCACAGTTCAGCACGTTAACAATATAATCACCGGTTAGTGGGTCATTGGCCAACAAACGCCGGGTAGTATGCACCACGGAGTCCGGTTGAAAAGTAAGCTCGTTTTCAAACCGTATCCGATATTCATTTTCCGCGATCTTTTCTACCGGAAGTACCCTCGATGTACTGTCGCCCGACTGTAAGAGCAGTTCATCTCCGATCTTGCGGAGTAGAACTTCCCTCCGGGCGGTGTCAAATTGGTTATTGTCGGTCATACCAAAAGCCACACAGATCACCGAGATAAACAGCAGCAGCAATAGCCCGCCTACGTACCTGTGTTTCCTAATGAGGGGATTCCGAATGTTACGCATGCTATTGAGGTTTTATTTACAAAGTTTACATTTTTATTTACAATCCCGATGCCTCAGACCGAAAGATATCAACCTAATTTCGCTGAATCAACTTTTGATAGGGTTATCTATTAGCGTTATTAAACTTTGCCAATAAAAAACTAAATCACTATGAAATACACACCTGTATATGCTTTATTGTTGATGTCTGTTTTTTTTGTTTCCTGTAACGGACAAACCCAAACCAACCTACCGGCAGGTAATTCCAAGCCCGAGGACGACGTCACAATTACCTCTCACGGGCCCAGCACGATAGTCCGTAACATAAAAAAAGACAGCAATGGTAATATCTGGATTGCTTCATGGGACGGTGTTTTCCGATACGATGGAAAATCTTTTAATGGGATTACCAGTGAAGTGAGCTCCGCCAGATTTTTTTCCGTTTTGGAAGATAGACACGGAAACTTTTGGTTTTCCTCTGTAGGTTCGGGTGTTTATTATTACGATGGAACATCCTTTCGTAATTTTACCACTAAAGACGGACTTGCAAATGATCGGGTTACAGAAATTTTTGAAGATAAATCCGGTAATATTTGGTTCAGCACGGAAGGCGGAGCAAGCCGTTACGATGGGCAATCTTTTCGGAATTTTACAACAAAAGACGGACTGCCCAATAACGGTGTTAATTCGATCATTGAAGACCAGGCAGGGAAATTCTGGTTTGGCACGAGGGAGGCTGCGTCCATTTATGACGGAAAAACATTTACTACGTTAATCCATCAAGGCAAACCTTTTAAAAATGTTCGTTCGATAATCGAAGATAAAAAAGGCAACATCTGGCTTGGTGGCAGTGATGGGCTTTGGCGCTACGATGGCAGCACATTTACTAATTTCACGCAACAGTTTGTCGGCTATATTTACGAAGATAATAGTGGAAACATCTGGACCAGTTCAGCCAGTGGTAAAGCGAAAAACCCCGTAAGTTGCTTACCAAGTAACGGTAACCAAAGCGGCTGGGTACTTTCGCGTTATAACGAGAAGTCGTTGTCTAATCCTGCCATATTACCCGAAGTAATAAGAACAATTGAAGGAATGATTTTTGGAATTCTGGAAGCTGATGATGGAAATATTTGGTTCGGCACTTTAGATGGGGTGTATCACTTATGAAATTACGCCTTGCTACTACCTACTTTCTGTATGATGAAAAAGACATCATTAGGCCAACCGATTGAGGTTGCGTCTATTAAAGTGACGGCAACTCATTGATGATTTGAGTCCAGTCTGGGGGCTTGGTAAATCCCGCCATCCTGGTAAAGCACTACTTTCGTCACCTTGCCTTTTTCATCCTTCACAAAATCCAATTGCGCATCAATGTCTTTCATAAAAAACTTGCTTTCGCTTTCCGGAAACAACGCAACCTTATCTTGGCCGGTTAAGCGAATATATAACTGTTTATGCTCCATCAAAACAGTTAATATCATGTCAGGGCCAAGTGCATAATTGCCGGTATAACCTTGAAGTATCTTATCATCTATCGATATGTTTTTTCTCGTTTTGGATCGATCCAATCCCTTAAAGCCATATACTTTTGCCACGCTGTTTATAATTTCTGGAATTAACGCGGTATTAGCCGAATTTGTCATCACCACAACACCGTTTCCGTCGTTCAAGCTCCCATAATATTGGCAATAATAACCGTAGGTAAGGCCGTCGTGCTCAAAATACATTTCACCGGCATAATTATCAATGAAAACACCCAATGCTGCCCGTTGGTCAATAAAAGGCGTTAACATCAACTTTGCAAAATCTGTATTTAATATCGTATTCCGTGTGCCTCGATATGCCTGCTGTAATGCAATAATGTATTTCGCCAAATCAGAAGGAGTCGTCCATAGCCCTGCGGCGGCCATTTCCGGGTATATATGAAACCCACCCTCAACCGGCTCGCCGCTTTCATAGTAACCCATCGCGCGCGGAATATTGGAGCTTTGTTTATCAGGCGAGGCGAAACTACTATTTAGCATACCCAAAGGCTTTAGTATCTGGTCTTCCATGTAATGGTCATAAGCTTGCCGGCTCAAATCTTCAATAATCAACTGGGAAATAGTTATCCCGCCACCAGCATATTCGTGCCTTACACCTGGCGCAAACAATGAGCGTACTGCGGATGAATTGGCCGGGTCCGTTCCTTCAAGTATCTGTAATGTAGTTGGTATCCGTTCGCCCCTTTGGTATCCACGAAAGCCTTGAACATTCAACCCAGCAGTATGGCTCAAAAGTTCCTTCATCGTGATCACCCGTCCATCAGCCACAGAATCATAGGGAAACTTCCAAGAGGTCAAATAATCGTTTATATCCGCGTTTAAATCAATATTTCCCTGTTGGACTAACTTCAGCACACCAAAAGCATTCACCGACTTGCTTACAGAACCGGCCTGAAAGCGCGTATTTTCCGTTACCGGTATTTTCGAGGCCGCGTTTGCCCATCCATAACCCTTCGTCCACTCCAGTTTATAATTATGGATTACCGCAATGCTTACACCATTAACATTATAGTGTGCCATTCGTTCCTGAATAGTCCACCCGCGACCATCCACGGGTTTAATATTGCCCGACAAACTCTTTTCAACTAACGCTATCCGCTCGTTCACCTCTCGCTCTTGGGCGATGCCCCATAAAGATGACCACAACATTAACACTAGCGAAAATAGAAAAGGGAGTTTCATTGGCTGTTCAGCTTGACGGACATTTCAATTAAAGCTAAAACAATTTCTATTAATCCCGATTGACTTTAACATCATTTAACACGTAGTTAGGCTATTTGCTGCCTGATAGTAAGCTCCTTTCGTCAGCCGCCGTTGTTCACCAACGTAAAAGGTGTTAAAAATGTTAAATCATTCAGTCGGCATAAACGGGTTGACTATTTTTAACTACCTTTTAATAAACGAACTATCACCTATGCAATTCAACCACAACAGCCTCCGACGTTTTACTGTCATCCTGATCATGTCATTTGTCATGTCAAGCACCGTTTTTGCGCAGTCCGACCTAATCACCGCGTTAAACAATCATGTCATCCCTATCCGTACGCTGGATCCGGAGGAGAACTTCGAAGATTTGAGGCCGCTGGATGCTCTACTGCGGGATAAGCGAATCATCGGGCTGGGAGAAGCTACACACGGCACACAGGAATTTTCATTGTATAAAGATAGGATGATCCGCTACCTGATTACAAACCACGATTTCAGGACTATAATTTTGGAAGCCGACTTTACCGGTACGCAGTTTTTGGATGACTACGTGGTTTATGGCAAGGGGAGTATCAGGGATGGGATAGAAGGCGGGATTAACAGCATGTTATCCACCCCGGAATTTATCGACATGGTGAAATGGATAAAAACATATAATGAGACAAAGCCGATGGGTGAAAAAGTCAGGTTTTATGGCTGTGATATGCAACACAGTTTTTTTTCTGGGGCACGTTTAAAAGACGGAACCATCAAGCTTGATGTTCCGTTATCGCCAATGGCACAAAGAGGGCTGGCCATAGCCATGGATGCCGGTATTAGAGAATTGACAAAAGAAATGAGGCTCCAGCTTGATCGCCTGTCTTTTGAATTAGCAAGGGCAACCGTAGTGGAACCCGACCCAGTTAAACAGCAATTATATACGCAGATCAAAGAAACTGTTATACAACAAATAGCCTATAAAAAGACGAAGAATCACCTTTTTGATAAAGAAAACGATATTATCCGAGACAAATACATGGCCGAAAATGCCGCGTGGATATACCATCAGCGGGGCAACAAAACGATTATCTGGGCACATAATCTTCATGTTGCAAAAGATATTGCAATTAATAACTGGCCCCCAATGGGTAGTCATTTGGCTAAAATGTTCCCCCATGAATATTACGTGTTCGGCTTCGCATTTAATGCCGGGCAACTTAATGCGGGCAATTTGCAAGGAGAACCAACAATATTCGACATCCCTGACGTTACCATCAAAAAATCCAGTGATTACCAATTCAAACAGGTGAACACCCCCAATTTCATATTGGATTTCAAGACAGCTTCCCAGGATCCGCTGATTGCAGACTTCCTTAATAAGGAGCTGCATGCACGGGCAATTGGTGCAAGGTACAAAAAAACAAAGTACGCTTCCGGACGCGGAAGTTTTCAGGCATTAATAAAACTCTACGATGCCATTATCTTTTTCCGGGATACCCATCCGATAACGATTATTTCGGTAAAGGAATTAGCTGAATGATATGCAAGGTAGTTGGCGTCTGTTTCTGAATAGTCCATCCGCGAGCATCCACCGATTTATACTGCCCGATATTATAAAGCCTTACTTGCGTTATCTATCGCAGCAATCACATTTCCGGAGCTAGGTCGATCTGTTTTTAAATAGCCAGATATGCGATTAACTCTTCGTTATTTTTATTCTCTAATTTGTTTTAACCGGTCAACGGCATGTTGGTTTTGCGGATTTAAACTTAATGACTTTTCAAAACTTTCAATAGCCTTGCTCTTGTTTCCGAGAAATAAATACGCTTCAGCCAGGCTGTCAAAAAGATTGGCAGAATGCGGAAATATATTGATTGCTAACAAAAAGATATTGATTCCCTGTCGAGAAGTACTGGGGTTAAAAACCAGCTGCAAGCCAAGGTTGTTAAAGTCTCCTTCCGATAATTGCACCGAAGGGTTCTTTTTTGAAATCGAATCATAAAGTTCTTTTAGATTCTCATAATCCTGCTTTGATGCTAATGTGTTGAAATCCTGAAATGTGAATGGCTTATCCTGAGGATTCTTAGTTTGTTGGATTATCAATCCCTCGTTAATCCCATTTTCTACTGGGGAATTTTCTAAAAAAGATAATGCGTCATTGTCATTCTTCAAAAAGCCATCTAAAAATTTCAATGTATAAACGGAAACCCATTTGTAGGATTCCATAATTTCTAAATCACTTTTGTCCTGCCTTTTGTCGCGTTCCTGAAAAAGAACACCTAAGGTGCTAAAATAAGAATGAGTAAGGTTGTGAAATTTTAGCTGGTACGCTTTGCTGTAAACAAGACTATCATAGAATTCAAAATGATGACTTAAAGTTGAATCTATGTTGTCTTCTTTTAAAACCTGTTTGGGAATATCCTTTTGTGCAAAATGAATAAAGGGAACATCAACCTTTTCAATATCAAAAAAAGACGAACGTTTCAATGTGTTGTATTGATATTTTACACTGCCGTCAAGGCTTACAATAGCCTTTATCACTTCATTGCGCATTTGGGAAAGGACATTTGATAACCCACCAAAACTGAAGCCCATTGTCGCAATTCGGTCGATATCAGCATTGGGTAGTTTACCAACTTCTTTGAGTAAAAATTCGATATCCCTTGCCTGGGTTTCCATGTCTTTTTCGGTTCCTCCTTCCAAAAACCTGTTTTCAGTTCCCCGGCTTGGGCTTGCAATAACAATGTAGCCCCGGCTGGCCAAATACTCACACAGTGCAAAATTCTCTATTGAAGAAGCTTGATAACTTGGTGCATAAACGACGACAGGGAATTTGCCAGTAGCAGGTCCAATTCCTTTGTGTGCAGTCGTGTGTTCTTTTAAATGATCCTGATTGGCGGGAGTATTGGCGTAGTAAAACCAATTTAATATTTGATCATCCGGTAAATACTCCCATTCTTCTTCCTCTTTGAGGATCTCCATATAATTGAGAACAGTCATTGTTTTTACGCTCTCACGGTTTGCTTCGGACGGATACCACACACTGACAGGAACTGGTCTGGGAATGCTTGTGTTGCTCCAATCAAATATTCTTGTGTATGTTCTTGTACTGTCCGTAGTCAAATAGTGGGTAAAACCAACGGTATAATTTCCGTTCTTTAGGTCGATTCCTTTTAGCGAAGTTTGCCCGTAAGTCAGATTGATTCCAAGGCAGAGTAAGATAATAAATAGGTTTATTTTCATTTGTCGGAATATTCAATTGATAGTACTGGTGTATATAAGAATGAAAATTGCGAAAATCTTTTAAGGTATATACTGATGCCTGCTAAAAACCTCCAGTTTGAATATTGACTCGCTCCCAAATTCTGAGTTATGCTAAAGCAAAGAATTCAGCGGAGGCCAGGTGTAAAATACGCAAGCGTACTTTTAGATTTGAAGCATTAAAGGTAATAAAAATCAGATGAAGTTTTTGTAAGGCAACGAGTACCGGCGTGTTGGACTGGTTTGTCAAAAATCAGGTACATTTGTCCGATAACATGAAGGATAAATCACGTACAATATATAGCAAAACACCCGAGTCAGCCGCCATGGTGCAAAACGTGAAACGGGCGATGGAGATTACCGCCGAAATGAATCGGTTAACGTTCAATGACACCGACGAAGTCCGTGCGCTATTCAGCAAACTTACAGGCAAAAAGGTAGACGAGCATTTTCTACTGATTCCTCCCTTTTATTCAAACGGCGGCGATGAAATCAGCCTGGGCAAACGCGTATTCATCAACCAGAATTGCACCATTTATGACCTGGGTGGTGTAACCATCGGCAACGACGTAATGATTGGCCCCAATGTAAGCATCCTCACAACCGGTCATTCGCTTACGCCGTCCTTACGTCGTTCAGTCACTATTGGAAACCCGATTGTGATTGGGAACAATGTCTGGATAGCGGCCAATGCCATATTGATTGGCGGAGTCACCATCGGAGACAACGCTGTCGTAGCAGCAGGGTCTGTAGTAACCCGCGATGTTCCGCCTAACACGTTAGTAGGCGGCAATCCCGCCCGGATCATACACGCCATTGAAGACGGTTCGGAATGATCCAGATACTTGTCAAATCCGACCTCCTCAGTTGGTTGAAACCTACACCCAAACCGTTTCAAAATATTCGCAGACAATCTCCATATCCGGTGTCGGCTGCTCGTCAAACCCCTTCATTTCATTCGTATAATACGCCCAGTGCGTTTCTT
>NZ_JAMSLW010000001.1 GCF_024643285.1 Parapedobacter lycopersici | reverse complement strand
GACCATCGTGGGTGGCACTGCGATTTACCTTCAGGATGTTGCTTCAGCAGGTCAGACCATCACGGGTATCACTTCGGCTACGGGTGCTGTCACGACACCTGGTGCTGATGGCGAGTTCACGTTTACGCCTACGGCAGCTATTGCGGTTGGCGGTACGTTCAGCCTGACGGTCACGGTTGATGTGGATGCTGCAATCACGGCTAACATCATCAATAACACCATTCATATCTGGAGCACGGATCCGGCGGGTGACTATACCACCCCGGAAGGTACGGCTACCACGCCGGATATCCCTGTTGATCGCGATTACGGTTTCGACGACGATGCAATCGCTAAAGTTGGTGATGCACCTAGGGCTACAGCCGGTACTTCTTATACCTACACGGTTACCGTTGAGAACCAGGGTCCATCGACCATCGTGGGTGGCACTGCACTTTACCTTCAGGATGTAGCTTCGGCAGGTCAGACTGTAACGGGTATTACATCTACTACCGGTACTGTTGGTGCCATTGGTACGGAGGGCGAGTTCACCTTTACGCCTACGGCAGATATCGTAGCGGGCGGTACGTTCAGCCTGACGGTCACGGTTGATGTGGATGCTGCAATCACGGCTAACATCATCAATAACACGATTCATATCTGGAGCACGGATCCAGCGGGTGACTATACCACCCCGGAAGGCTCGGCGACCACACCTGATATCCCTGTTGATCGTGATTACGGTTTCGACGACGATGCAATCGCTAAAGTTGGTGATGCACCTAGGGCTACAGCCGGTACTTCTTATACCTACACGGTTACCGTTGAGAACCAGGGTCCATCGACCATCGTGGGTGGCACTGCGATTTACTTGCAGGATGTAGCTTCAGCAGGTCAGACCATTACGGGTATCACTTCGGCTACGGGTGCTGTCACGACACCTGGTGCTGATGGCGAGTTCACGTTTACGCCTACGGCAGCTATTGCGGTTGGCGGTACGTTCAGCCTGACGGTCACGGTTGATGTGGATGCTGCAATCACGGCTAACATCATCAATAACACCATTAACATCTGGAGCACGGATCCAGCGGGTGACTATACCACCCCGGAAGGTTCGGCTACCACACCTGATATTCCGGTAGACCGCGAGTCAAACCTGACGATCAGTAAGGTTCCTGTTGACGCGCGGGTAACCGCTGGCGAGAGTACCAGCTTTACGGTAACGGTAACTAATAATGGTCCGTCCGCTATTGCCAGCGGCGAGGTAATCAGCCTGGGTGAACGCCCGAGTGCTGGATTGACGATCACCGGCTATACCGTAACGAGCGGCAATGGCACAGCAGCTGGAACAGGTAACAGTGCCACGGTAACTACCAGTGCGGTAATTCCGGTTGGCGGCACGATCACGCTAAGCGTTACAGCTGACGTGGGTGCCGACGCACCGGCTACGGTGAGCAACGGTATCGATGTTTGGGGACCGGATAAAGATCCGGGTACCGATACGCCGGACGATGGCGACGATACACCGGATATTCCAGTAGACCGTACTTCAAACCTGAGCATTACCAAGGTGGCGAATGACGCGCGGGTAACCGCTGGCGAGAGCACCAGCTTTACGGTAACGGTAACTAATGATGGTCCGTCGGCCATTGCCAGCGGCGAGGCGATCAGCCTGGGTGAGCGTCCGAGTACCGGATTGACAATTACCGGCTATACCGTAACGAGCGGTAACGGCACAGCAGCAGGAACGGGCAACAGTGCCACGGTAACTACCAGCGCGGTAATTCCTGTTGGCGGTACAATTATCCTGAACGTTACAGCTGACGTGGGTGCCGACGCACCGGCTACGGTGAGCAACGGTATCGACGTTTGGGGACCGGATAAAGATCCGGGTACCGATACACCGGACGATGGCGACGATACGCCGGATATTCCAGTAGACCGTACCTCAAACCTGAGCATTACCAAAGTGGCGAATGACGCACGGGTAACCGCTGGCGAGAGCACCAGCTTTACGGTAACGGTAACTAATGATGGTCCGTCGGCCATTGCCAGCGGCGAGGCGATCAGCCTGGGTGAGCGTCCGAGTACCGGATTGACAATTACCGGCTATACCGTAACGAGCGGTAACGGCACAGCAGCTGGAACAGGTAACAGTGCCACGGTAACTACCAGCGCGGTAATTCCTGTTGGCGGTACAATTATCCTGAACGTGACGGCTGACGTGGGTGCCGACGCACCGGCTACGGTGAGCAACGGTATCGACGTTTGGGGACCGGATAAAGATCCGGGTACCGACACACCGGATGACGGTGACGATACGCCGGATATTCCAGTAGACCGTACTTCAAGTCTGAGCATCACGAAGGTTGCCGACCAGGCACGCGTGAAAGCAGGAACAAACACCACCTTTACCGTAACGGTAACCAATAACGGTCCGTCGGTGATTGAAACAGGTGAAATTATACAGTTGGGTGAGCGCCCGAGTACAGGCATTACCATTACCGGTTACGAAATTGTTTCGGGGGCTGCAACCATTGCCAGCACAGGTAATGAAGCCACATTGACCACAACCGGAGATATCGCGGTTGCCGGAACCATTGTGGTACGCATAACGGCCAGCGTGGCTGCAGATGCGCCAGCTACCATTACCAACGGTATTGATGTGTGGGGTCCGGATAAGGATCCCGGTGCGGATGATCCGGATGACGATGACGATACACCTGAAATACCGGTGGACCCGAACTATACACTGAGTATTACCAAGGAAGCAGACCAGGCACGGGTGAAAGCGGGTACCAGTACCAGCTTTACGGTGACGATCAACAACAACGGTCCGTCACCGGTGGCCAGCGGATCGGCCATCCGGGTGGTTGAGCGTCCGGGTGAAGGTGTTACCATCACCGGATACGAGGTAACTTCAGGCAATGCGACTGCCGATGGTACAGGCAATGCGGCGACCGTAAATACAACGGCAGCTATTCCTGCAGGAGGTACAATTATCCTGAAGATAACGGCCGATATCGCGGGGGATGCCGAGGGAACCATTACCAACGGTATTGCGGTATGGAGCCCGGGTAAAGATCCGGGTACGGATGATCCGGATGATGAAGATGATACACCGGAAATACCGGTTGATCCGAACCGTGCGCTGAGCATCACGAAAGTTGCCGATCAGGAAACCGTGATTGCTGGCACGGCCACCACCTTCACGGTAACAGTAATCAATAATGGTCCGTCGCGTATTCAGTCCGGTGAGGTAATCAGCCTCGGTGAACGTCCGGATGCGGGTATCACCATTACCGGATACGAAGTGACCTCGGGTAATGCCACCGTGAGTGGAACCGGCAATTCGGCGGCTCTGACGACTACAGCAGCTATTGCGGTGGACGGTACCATTACGGTGAAAGTGACCGCCAACGTGACCGCATCGGTAGGGGAAACCATCTCCAATGGCGTGGCTGTTTGGGGCCCGGATAAGAACCCGGGTACAGATGAAGAGGATGACGAAACCGAAACACCTGAGATTCCGGTAGTGGCACCTTATACGTTAAGTATCGAGAAGGTGGGCGACCAGGCAATCGTACAGGCGGGCACATCCACTTCATTTACGGTAACGATTACGAATAACGGACCGTTGGCTATCGAAGCTGGCAAAGACATTGCCCTGGAAGAACGTCCGGGAGCCGACGTCACCATTACGGGATACGAAGTGGTATCCGGCGCCGCTACCATCGTGGGTAATGGAAATACAGCCTCGATCACCACGAATGGAGTAGTGGGCGTGAGTACTACTATTGTGGTACGGATTACTGCAGATGTGGCCGAAACGGCTACCGGTACCATCACGAATGGTATCTCGGTCTGGGGTCCGGATAAAGATCCTGATGCGGAAGATCCGGATGATGAGGACGATACTAACCCGATTCCCATTGATGCCACGTTGGATATCCCGAACCTCTTTACACCGAATGGCGATGGACTGAATGACCGCTTTGCGATCAAGAACCTGACACAGTACAGCAACCGGGAATTACTGGTGCTGAACAGGTGGGGTAATCAGGTATACAAATCCACAAATTATAACAACGATTGGGACGGCGGTACGCTTGCCGAAGGCACGTACTATTACATCCTGCGCGTGCGGAGCGGAAATGGGGAATGGCAGACATTCAAGGGTGCAATTGCACTGATTAGAGTAACGAATCGTTAACATCGGATACCTGCCGGGCAGCTGCCCGGCAGGCCATCCAATTTATAAGCTGACAGATCATATCAAAAAGATAATAACATGAAGAAGTATTTGTTTCTAATCCTGATAATGGCCTTAACTGCTCCCGTATTTGCCCAACAGGTGGCCCAGTACAGCCAATACATGTTTAATGGAATTTATATCAATCCGGCGTATGCCGGGTACCGGGGTCCGCTGAACCTGCATACGTATTTTCGGTCGCAGTGGACGGGTATGCCCGACGGTCCGCGTACCATTGCCTTTGCTGGTGATATGCGCACCGCCAGTGACAATGTCGGGCTGGGGCTGAATATTATGAGTGATCGGGTAGGGTTGGAAAAACGGGTGTATGCCTATGCAAATTATGCATATCGCCTGCGCGTTGGCGCGGATCCGGAAGACCGACTGTCTTTCGGTATCGGGTTGGGGGTGATTCACTCGGGGTTTGATAATGCCGGTATCCATACGGGAGACCCGGAAGCAGTAAACATTGAAAATTCCTTTCTTCCGGATGCACGCTTTGGTATCCATTACTCCAACAACATCTTTTTTGCAGGTGTTGGCGTGGATAACCTGATTTCCCAGCTGCTGTTCAATGAGGATAACAGCAGTACCCGGCTTCCGCCGGTAACCCAATACTACATTACAGCTGGAGGTATCGTGCCGATGACGTCGGATATCCTGTTCAAACCTTCATTCTTGCTTAAAAATGCAAGTAACTCATCGACGAGGGCATGGACCACCGACCTGAATGCCGCAGTGATCTTCGCAGAACAGTTTACGGTAGGGCTTTCTTACCGGACGGCACTTTCCAGCGGAAGCAAGCTTTCGGATGGCCTCAGACGGCCGAACTCCATTATCGCATTGGCCGAGTTCGTTGCTGCGGGACAGTTCCGTATTGGATATTCATTTGACTACGCACTTAATAAAGTGTATAGCCAAACCGGAGGAACGCACGAGATATCGTTGGGATACACATTAAATCGCGGAACACAACGTGTCCGTACACCGCGGTACTTTTAATTGGCTTCCCTGTTAACTGAATGAATCTGCAAGACGTCACAAAAATCTAATTTATGAAATTTTTCAACCATAAAATCACGCTGATCGCCGGACTGTGTTTATTACTGGCCTGGCCGGTACATGCCCAGTATTCGTTATTGAAATCTGCCGACCGGGAGTTCAGCGCTTTCAATTTCAGTACGGCCATCAAATTATATCAACAGGCATATGACGCCAAGCCCAGCATGAAAACAGCTGAACGGCTTGCCGAATCTTATCTGAATATGCGCAACTACCGCGAAGCGGAAAGATGGTACGCAATGCTGGCTAATCAGGACGAAGCCGTCACGGATCATATTCTGAAGTATGGTCATGTATTGCGCAATAATTCCAAATTCCGGGAAGCGAAGGCACAATACCAGCGGGTAGCGGCGAAATCCGATAATGTGCTGTCGGCTGGAGATCTTGCCGTATTGTACGCTTCGTGTGATTCGGCGGTGGTGTGGCTGGAGAATCCCATCAAGGCGGTAGAGGTGCGTAATGAGAAGCGGCTCAACAGCGAACAGGCGGAATTCGGTGCCGTAAAAGGACCGGATGGATTGATATTCGCTTCCGACCGGTTTGAGGGGGCAGCTAAACCTGACGTGATCTACGGATGGACAGGGAATCCATACCTGGCGATGTATAAGTTTGAAAATAACAGCGTGCAGAAAATAGCGGCCCAATGGGGCGATGGCGCCAACCACTTTGGACCAGCTACGTTTTCAACAAAGCAGAATGAAGTGTATTTTGCAGTTACCAGGACCCCAACACGCGAAGAAAAACGTCAGGCAAATAAAGACATTACTGTCAATATCGAGATTTTCTCAAATTCACTGGATGCCGAAAACTGGGGTGAAAACGCCACGCCGTTTCGATATAATAACATTACGCAATGGTCAGTGGGCGACCCGTTTCTTAGTCCGACCGGCGATACGTTATACTTCACATCAGACATGCCCGGCGGGTATGGAGGTACGGATATTTATTACGTAACGCGGCAAGGCGGGGGCTCATGGGGTGATGCAGTGAATCTGGGTGAAAAGGTGAACACCATCGCCAATGAACGCTTTCCGGGGATAGACAATAAGGGCGATTTTTATTTTTCGTCAGAGGGACATGTGGGGATGGGTGGACTGGACGTATATCGACTGGACAAAGGCAGCCGGCAGATAATTAACCTAGGCTATCCGTTTAACTCACCATATGACGATTTCGCTATTCGCTTTGATAAGGAAATGGAAGGGTATTTCGCCTCCAACCGAAGTGCGGGGATGGGAGCTGACGATATTTACTGGTTTAACCTGAATAAAAAGATTCAGATTGACCTGGCCGGCGGTGTGTATAACATTAAAACCAACTTGCCGGTAGCTGGGGCCCAGGTAACGCTCACCCCGGTAGGTGAGGAAAGCAATGCGGTGACACTGAATGCCGACCAGGAAGGTAAGTTCAAGTTTAACCTGGCTGAAGAAACCGATTATCAGCTTATGGCAACGCAAACCGGATTCCGGGAGGCACAGCCGCTGAATTTCACTACAAAAGGGATCGACAGTACAACAACCCTTACGAAAGACATTATGCTGCAGCCGGTGGAAGTGAAGGAGGTGGTGGTGCTTCGGAATATTTATTTTGACTTCGATAAATCCGATATCCGGCCGGATGCCGCGTTGGAACTGGATAAAATATTGGCGTTCCTAAACAGTGATCCTAATGTGAAGATCGAACTGAGCGCCCATACAGACTCACGGGGTAGTTCTGATTACAACATGAAGTTGTCACAACGTAGAGCGGATTCAGCCGTTGAATACCTCGTATCCAAAGGGATTAGCAAAGACCGCTTGGTTGCGAAAGGTTATGGATTTACCCGACTGGTCAACCAATGTGCTAAAGGGGTAGAATGTACGGAGGAGGAACACCAGTGGAACAGGCGGGTGGAATTCGTTGTGATCGAAAATTAATTAGTTAGTCTGTTGTGTTGATTTGAACCCTAACGGGCCTGCCGGCCTGTTAGGGTTTTTTGTTTCGATTAATGCACTGCTTTCCTTGCACGGCGCGTCCGCAGGCGGAGGAGGTTTTTCCTGTAATCGATGACCCCACCGTATTTCACGAGAATATCTCCACCGATCACACCGATTACCGGTTCAATATCGAGTTGCTGATAGGTGAAATTGATTGTGGAAAGGTCGAGGATGGCAACTTCGTAACGACGGAGGTGTAGTCCGCCGATCTGTAGGTCCGGCACGGTCAGCATAAAACTCTGCATGGTCGTGGTGCCCAAACCGGTTGAAACCATATCCGTATGCTGCAACATCATATCGGAATGGAGGTGCTCTTCTACGGTTGTCTTATCGAAAACCGTTTTAGAAGCACCAGTGTCCAGTACGGCTTTAAACCGTTTACCAAAAACAATGACTTCCAGTAATAAGTGGAAGCCATCGTCCTGCAGATTTAATAATGTCAGTGGAATTATGGTCATTAATTACAGCGCGCCGATTTCATGTAACACATTGTTCATGGTGCGCACGGCATCCGCGCTTTTTGAAAATGCCGCCTTTTCCTCTTCATCCAGGGGAAGTTCCAGGATACGTTCCCATCCGTTCTTGCCCAGGATCACCGGTACGCCCATCGTAATATCCTGCTGGCCGTATTCGCCATCCAGGTAAACAGAAGCAGTAAAGAGTTTCTTTTGATCACGTATGATGCTTTCCACAATTGCAGCGCTGGCAGCACCGGGCGCATACCACGCTGAAGTGCCGATCAGCTTGGTCAGTGTAGCTCCGCCGACCATGGTATCCGAAATAATCTGCTGTTGTTCCGCGTCGGATAAAAACTGGGTTACCGGCAGGCTATTCCACGTCGCATGCTTAATAAGGGGGATCATGGTCGTATCGCCGTGACCACCAACAACGATCGCATTAAGGTCTGCCGGTGACGCGCCAAGCCGCTGGCTAAGCTGGTACCTGAAGCGTGAAGAGTCCAATGCTCCCCCCATTCCGATGATGCGGTTTTTAGGTAGTCCGGTTGCTTTCAGCGCAAGGTAAGTCATCGTATCCATCGGATTGGAAACAACCACAATAATGACCTCGGGTGAGTGCTTTAATAAATTTTCCGCAACGGTCCGTACAATATTCGCATTGGTGCCGATCAGCTCCTCGCGGGTCATTCCCGGTTTACGGGGCAGGCCAGAGGTAATTACAGCAACCGCCGAGCCGGCCGTTCGACTATAGTCGTTGGTAACACCGGTAATCTTGGAATCAAACCCCAGTAATGCTGCGGTTTGTGACATGTCCTGCGCTTTACCTTCAGCAAAGCCCTCTTTAATGTCTAACAAGATGATTTCTTCGGCAAGTTCTTTCCGGACAATGTTGTCTGCGGTAGTGGCACCTACTGCTCCGGCACCTACGACGGTTATCTTCATAATTTACTGTTTTGTTTACGGTTATTATTATGATTTATTGCACTCGTAGCTAAGGTAATGATTAAAGATAAAAGGAGCAAAGAATAAAAAGGCAAAGAATAAAACAGGCGTAACAATGCCGATAGCTCCGAATTAAAACGGATAGCCAATAGCGAGGTTAAACACCAGGTTGTTACGCCGCCAATCCGGGTCGCGGAAGTTAATCTGGTTGATTACCCAGCGGTTGCCCCGGGCAAGATAGGGGATGCGCAGGGGCATCGCCAGGTCTGTCCGGATAACCAGGTAAGTGAAATCAAAACGAAGTCCCAGTCCGGCACCAACGGCCATCTCCCTCAGGAATTCACGGCTGAATTTTGCCCCCGGCTTGTTGGGGTCCGAATGCTGGAGCCAAATGTTACCCGCGTCGATAAACGCTGCCCAATGAATCACACTGGCGAGCTTGGCCCGGAATTCGGTGTTTAATTCAATCTTAATGTCACCCGTCTGATCGGCAAAGAAATTGTCTTCGCCAAAGAACTCAGGCTCGTAGGATCCGGGGCCAAGTGCGCGGGCCCGGAAAGCGCGAAGTCCGTTTGGACCACCGGAAAAAAACTGCTTAACGTAAGGAAGCGTCCGTGAGTTGCCATAAGAATATCCAAATCCCGCCATTGCCCTCGAAACAAGCTGGCTGTTTTCGCCCAGTCGCAGGTAATGTCGGAAATCGCCTTCAAGTTTAACATATTGGGAAAAATTCGTTCCAAATACCTGATATGTTCTGCCTGCATCGGCATTTGCCCCCCGGATCAGCCCATATAGATTAGCCGATAAATCCACACCACCCTTGAAATAAAACGTATGTGTACGTAATGCATCCATGGTGTTGGTATAGGTAAAATTGTAATTTGGACCAAAGGTCAGCTGGGGTTCTATGGCATGTCGCAGCGGCGGCACGGTATCCAGCTGCCGCTGGTAGGAGTCGGTAATATTCCAGGGTTGCACATAAGCGATTTCCAGTACATCCAGCTCGTGTTCTTTTTGGATATTTTCTTTCCAGGAGTATCCATAGGCAAATCGCATCGAGTTTAAACTGTATGCCGTCCGCCGGTTCAGAAATTCATAACCTGCCGTAAAATGCGTGCGGGGAACAAACCGGCGGGTGGGCTGCCAGTCGAAAGGGGCAATCATCCTCGGAAACGAAAGGTTGGCCTCAATACCGTAGCGGTAAAAGCTGGAATTAAGGTTTACATTCCCCCCGGTTTGGGTTTCGAATCCGCCGTATACGGTAAAGGTAAGCAGCTCCCCGCTGCGGAAGGCATTGCGGTGCTGCCAATTGACATTAAGCTCCGATCCGTTATATACAGAGGCCGTTTTGCCCAGCAGCTCGATGCGCAGCCCCCTTTTGGGCATCGGGGTAAGGTAATAATAAACATCAAGCTGATTGGTCCTTCCCGAATCCACTTCTACGAATTCATTCCGTACAAATTTAAAAGTCCCCATACCCACCAACTGGCTGATGGTGTTGTTATGGCTGGTGCGGTTATATAGGCCCCCTTTCTTGAAAAACATGGTACGTGCCAGTGCAAACCGGCGATAGGTATGATCGGGATCCACAAAATAGTACGTGCTGTCATACAGCTCCGCATTACGGGGCGGCCGCCTGCGGTATCCGGACTGGCTAAGGGTGTAATCCGGATAAATATAGATATCGTTGATCGTATAAGGGTGCTTGGCTTTGGACGGCGTTTCCCTTTTAACGGTAACGTAGAGATCCACATGATGGTTGCCGGAGGTGCTGTCTACATCAACTAACAGGTAATCCGGACTGAAAAAATAATATCCTTTGTTTTTGAGGTAGTTGTCTATCCGTTCACGCTCAGCAATAATCTGGTCCAGGTTATAGGGCCTGCCGGCCTGTAGAAGCGATTCTCCTTCCGTCGCTTTAATGGACTTGCCCAAGGCGCTGCTGTCTACTTCAAATGTCACAGAATTGATCCGGTAGATGATATGGGGGGAGGCCGTATAAGTAACTGTAGCCTTTTGCTTGATAATCGAGGTGTCCGAAACTACTTCGGCATTGAAAAAGCCTAAATTTTCCAGCCTGTTGCGTAACAGGTTTTCGTTATACTCCCGGTTTACATCGGATAGCAGCACCGGGGGTTCACCCACTTTATTTTTCATCCACGCCCGTAAACCGCGGTCGCCCTTCGGTTCACCGGCAATATTATAGATATACAGCTGCGGCCGCATACCCAAAATGGTTTTGTTGGGTTTAGGGCGAAGCATCTCTTCCAGGTGCGTTTCCAGGGGCTCAATATACTCGGCGGGAATGGTGTCCGTATCAATGTCCACCTCGCCTTTGATATACAGGCTTTCCCCTTCGGGAAGGTATTTGACATTGCTACAGGCGGCAAGGCACCATACTGCTGCAATACCGTAAATGTAGTGAATCAGCCTTTTGCTATCCATTATTGGCTACTCCTTTCTTCCACAGGGGCATTCTCCTCTTGTTCGTTGCGCATAGCGGTGTTTTTTTGGCCAGTTTCTGCCGGTGCTGGCGTGCTGTCATTTTGCTCATCATTCCGCTCTTCACGGCGCTGGCGCATCCGTTCCCGGAATTCGGGGTCGTTGCGTTCTAAGCTGTCGATAATGACCCGTCTTACGCTATCGCGGTAGGCCGTGTCTGTTTCCATCCGTTCGACGTCCCACCGGCGTCGGAAACTCCGACTTTGGGTATTGAACTGATTAGCGAGCTCATCGGCACTCATGAATATTTCCCTGAACCGGTTATAATCCATGTTAATGATAAATCCGATGCCGGTTTCTACAAATTGTCCCTGCAATGTCACCTGATATTGGTTTTTGCGGTAAACACGAAGGAAATACCGCCCGTCCTTTGACAGTTGGTAATCCATGGAAATGTCGCCCGCAATGTTGCTGGGCTGTTCGCCGGGCCGCGTGTTACCCTCCAGCTCGAAATTGGAGCCTACGGTAACTTTCAGCCGGTCATTAAATAGCATTTTGGAAACACCGATGTTCAGGTCTGTGCGGTTTTGTCCCAGCCCGGTGGTGTAATCCGCTGTTGATTGCAGATCGAAATCCAGTTCAACGCCCTGAATGAGGTTGCCAGCCAGTCGGTTGAGCTGGGCGCTCAGCAACGAGCTGACACTGTTCCGGGCAATAGCTTCGGCGCCCCCGCCCCCGGATAAGCTTTCAAAAGGATTGGCGGCCATGAACCGACCGAGCACGATCAGCGCAAAAACCTGTTTGTTCATCTCCGAGGGGTTTTCCCGCAATTGTGCCAGACCGGTGTTTACCTTACCGGCAACGTCCTGGGAAATCAGTGCATTATCTTCATCGAGGTCGATATCAAAGTCAAGCTGCGGTTGAAACATTTGTCCGGTAATATGCAGATTGACGTCAAAAGGCACCCGTTGCTTATACAGGTTGGGACGTTCGGCGCCAATCTGATTCTGCACCAGTTCCAGCGTCGGCGCCTTCAGGTTATAAACAGCAGTAATACCCAGCCGCGCATCCATCGGGTCGCCGGCCCAGGTGATGGTACTGCCTTCACGAAACCGGAATAACCGTTTTACCGGCCCAAAAGAAAAGGAATAACTGCCCTCGTTAACGGTGTAAGTACCGCTCATGGTGATTGCGCCGCTGGGGTTAATGCCGGCATTCAATTCGGCCTCGCCGCGGATGTGTAATGCATCCTTGCTGCCCGGGTCGATGACGATTGTAAACGCTGCTTCCTCATCAGTTTCAACGTTTACGGAAAGGTTGAGACCCTGAAGCTCGGTCTGGGTAAGTGAGTCCACGCGCGCAAACACATTGACAGCTGACGTATCGCTTCGGTCGACAAACCGGACGATGCCCTGCCGGTCGACCATGCCGGGATCGTCGTTGGGCAGTACAAAAGTCACGTCGGTATTTTTATTCACCCGCAATGTGCCGCTCACATCCGGGCTGGCCATGTCGCCCTGTATTCTTAGGTCACTCGAAATAAACAATTGGCCGTAATACATATCGTTATCCTGCTGTGTCGAATTCAGTACATGAAAATCGTCGGCCGCCAGGGTAAGATTGAATCCGAAATCAGTATAAGTCGTGGTCGTTACCGTGCCGTTAAGCACCGCTGTATTTCCCTTACTGTCTTTCAGTGAAAAGCGATTAAAACGCAGGCCTTTGTCGTTGAAGTTGATGCTTTGTCCGTCAATGTTAAATGTGGCATTAAGCATAGCTACATTGAGGCTCGCCTGATCGAAACGCAGGGCTCCGTTAATCCTGGGTGCATCCGGGGTGCCTGTAATTTGAAGTTTTCCGTTAACCGCACCGGTGGAATTCCGAAGATACCCCAAGCTGAAAGCATCCAATGAATGCATGGATAACGGGTTAAGGTTTAATACAAAATCCAGTTGTGCATCCCCTTCGGGTGGACTGATAAAATCGCCTGACAGGTTTACGTCATTGCCGTTGCCGGTAATGCTGATGTCAGCAGCATATGTGTTTTCACGGATGTTATTTACGTTGAGTTTGATGTCGCCCACCGTGTCATTTCCAAATGAAAAGCGGTCGACCGTAAGGTCGGCAACAAATACCGGGGAAGATTCCAGCCGGGATACCGTGGCGGTTCCATTGATGCCACCTCCCATATTAAGCAACTCGCTTTCCAGCATCTGGCTGAAGGTTTCGATCCGGAAATTTTTAAATACCAGGTCTATAGGTGCATTCAACGTAGAATCCTGCGACTGGATCGACATTTCCTGTCCGTTGTTATTGAGAATAAACTGATGAGTAGACAATCCGTTGCTGCCAAATGTTATGGCATTTTTAGGGTCTACGTTCCACTTTTCATAATTCAGCATCAACCCGTCTTCCAGCAAATGAAACCGGAAATCCCCTGCATCGACCTGTAAGCCCATGCCCAGGTGGTAGCGTTCCTTGTCAGCATTGTCCTTGATCCATAGCCCGAAATCCAGCTGATTCTGCTGCACGGTTCCGCTGAGCAAGGTGTTTATCAATTCGATATTACCCACGGCCATCCGATTGATGAGGAAAGAATAGTAGAGCGTACTGTCAACGGTGTTGAGGTCAAACCCCACCGCGTCCACAGTAGTTCCTGCATACACGAGATGCGGCGCCGTAGCTTTTGCCAATAACATTTTATCCGCACTGTTAAATGAACCGTCCAGTGTAATGTCATCCATCTCGGTAAGATCGGGGAATAAGCCACGGATAAACCTGGAACGCGTAAACTGCGCACTGAAGTCGAATTGCTGCGGGGTATATTCAACTATCGGGGCGATGGAGTCCGGCTGGTAATACACGGCCACGATGTCCTGTATCGCATTGCTCAGTTCACTCAGTTTGAAATTTCCGATCATGTGCGCATTCAGAAATTCGGACTGCAATTGCAGGAGGGCAGAACTGTCCCGGGAGACGGCATTGAGACGTACCGTATCCAGCGTGTAACGCTCCTCATTGTAAGCGACAGAAGAATTGACAATAGACACGGTACCATTCAGGTGATCGATATCGGCTGTTTCGAAATCGGCCAGCAAACGGCCGTGATACCGGAAATCGTCATTCATCAATCCTAAATTCCGAAGATTGATGCTGTCGACCATCAGATCAACCTTTGCTTTTGGGTAATTGCCGCGCATATCCGCATGGGCGTCGAGGTCAAAATCAATATTGGGATCACCGCTGGCCACTGATGCCGTGATGTCGCCGTTATTTGCCTTGGCATCGATTGCGATATCGGTATACGTATATCCCATTGCCTCCAGGCTGACCAGTGTTCCCTCGATAGCTGCGGTTGCGGTCGCCGGATCCAGTCCCGTACCCTTGGCCCGGGCAGTAAAGGACAGTTTTCCAAGGGTGGAGTCCATTTTCATGAACTGGCCTATATCGATGCCATCGATGTTGATCTGCGCATTATAAACCGTGTCCCGTGTCGGTGTATTTGTCCGGAAGTCAGCGTCAACCGATGCATTTCCCATGCTTGTCTGCAACTGCATGTCTGTCCGGAACTGGGATAAACCGCCATTGAACGTTCCCGTTAGCCGGAGGTCAGCGGGGAATTCAATACTGTCGGGCAGAAGGACCGGTGCAATCAGACGGTCCAGGTCAGCTTTGCCCGTAACGAGTTCTTCCAATTCGAGGTCGACGTTCAACCGGTCAATATCCGGCAACCCTTTAATGTGGGCATTCGCTGCCAGTCGTGTACGGTCAAGCGCCAGGAATTCCAGGTTCCTTATTTCCAGGTCGTCCAACCGGCCATTGATTTCCCCGTTTACAAAAAAGGTATGGGGCCAAAGCGGCTCCATCACGGCCATGGTATCAAGGTCCGGAACAAAGAAAAGTACGTCCATCATGCCCAAATGACTTTCCTTGATATCGGCGGCTAACTGGACACTTCCCAAGTCGTCGGCAATCTGCTCCAACGAGGGATATTCAACCCGGATATAATCCCGGATCAACGTATGCGGTGTTTCCAGGTACAGCTCACTGAGTGTCGCACCGTTGCTGGTATAAGTGAAATTGGCACGCGCTTCATTTAACACGAAACCGCTGTGGTCCGTGGCCGTCAATGTGCGCAGGCTGCCGCCGATGGAATCCGCCGAATAATGGAAATCGGTTAGCTCACCCTGTACACCGGTGATATCCATATGGCCATAATCAAAGCCAGTGGCTATACGCGACTGGCTGGCGTCCTCATAGGTAAAATTAGTATTAGCTATCCGTATTTCGTTCGCGGTTACCCGCCAGTTCATGGAACTTTCCCCGCTGCTTGTATCTGACGAAGCGGCCTTTGGCTCCGTTTTACCGAAGAATACCCGGGAAGTTGAACCGTCGAGATCGATTTCATCGATCCCGACAATTTCCTTGTTTAAGTCAAGCGCGTTAAGGCTGGCCAGTAAACGGTCCACCCGGAAGCGGGTATCCATGGCACCGGCCTCGTCCACATAGGCAAAATCAATATCCTTGAGATCAAATGTTTCCAGCTCCAGGTCGGGTAGGAGGCTGCTTTCGGTCGTGTCGGGGATGCCGAAATCCACGGCATCCGGTGCTTTAGCCGGACTGGCAACGGCCCACTGGCGGACTACACCCCGTAGCCCTTTAACCGTGATTTTGGGAATTCCAAAACGCATATTACCTGCTAGGTCAAAGGTTTTAATCCGGGTGTCCAGGTGGCCGAGGTTGACTTCCGCTGCCGTACCGATGACTTCATCGCGGTATACGAAACGGATGCGGTCAAGATTGACCCGGTCTACATTGAATTTCATCGGTGCACTGCTGTCCGGTGCTGCCGGTTCATCCTGTTCCGTTGCAAACGCATGGATAATGTAATCAAAATTGAATGCGCTATCGGGTAATGTGCGGTTAATTTTGGCGGTGATACCCTGTAAGTCGATCCGGCTGATTTCCACTGTATTCCTTAGCAGTTTCAGCATGCTGATGTCCACGCGCAGCTGCTCTCCGGAAAGCAGCGTATCCTGCGATTGGTCTTCGAAATAAATGCCCTCCAGAACCAGCATTTTCGGAAGATCCAGGCTTACATAATCAATACGGACAGGGGTGTGGATCTTGTTTTCCAGATAAGAGGTTATTTTCTGGACAACAAAATTTTGAACGGCGGGAATGCGGATTAATACAAATAGCAATAAAATCAATCCAATGATACTTCCGATAATCCAAAGAAGTGTCTTGACTGTTATCCTGCCGAATTTATTCAAGGGAACCGGTATTTGTGTTAAACGTTTACCAAAGCTATAACGGAATAGACTATAAAAAGTTTAGCTAAAATGCCGAAAACTTTCGGTATTGCGAAAAGTTATCAAAAGGAAATGGACCAATCCGCCGGGGTTGCGGAAGTTGTGATGAATTAATGGATATTGCATACAATCTTTTACCGTTACCGTGCGTTACTATATCATAAAGCAGCGGCAAAGGTACATAAATTACATGTTCACTTGCGCAGTCTTTTGCAAATTACCAATTTTGCTAAAACCGGAAAGTGCACCTGAATTTAAACGTATCGAACGCTTTCAAACGAATATTTTTTTTCTATTTTTGGAGCAAACGCAATTAAATTATGTCTGATACTTCCATTAAACAGGCTGGGCAAACACATACTAAGTTAAGTTTTGACGACTTCAGGACGCTGGTCATGGCGGACTACAAGCTGATCGTTGAAAGCCGGTATGTGAGCATGCTTGGCCGTAAGGAAGTACTTACCGGCAAGGCAAAATTCGGCGTTTTCGGCGACGGAAAGGAACTCGCCCAAATTGCACTGGCGAAAGTATTCCAGCTGGGTGATTGGCGCTCAGGCTATTACCGCGACCAGACCTTTATGTTTGCTACCGGTATCGTTTCAGTATACCAGTTTTTTTCACAGCTGTATGCCCATCCGGATCTGGAGGCAGATCCTTCATCGGCGGGCCGGCAAATGAACAGCCATTTTGCTACGCGGATGCTCACCCCGGATGGGAAATGGGTCGACCAGACACTGCTTAAAAACTCTGCATCGGATATTTCCACGACAGGCGGACAGATGCCGCGTCTCCTGGGGTTTGCGTTAGCGTCAAAAATGTTTCGCAATAATCCGGAACTGGCTGAAATGACGATGTTTTCCAATCTGGGAAATGAAGTGGCTTTTGGCACGGTGGGCAATGCGTCCACCTCCGAAGGCGTGTTTTTCGAGGCCGTGAACGCGGCAGGTGTCCGGCAGATCCCGGCTGTAATTTCGATTTGGGATGACGGTTACGGTATCTCAGTGCCCAATGAGGTGCAGACGACGAAGGCGGATATATCCGAAGTGCTTAAGGGATTCCAGCGGGACGAAAAGGGAGAAGGGTTTGAAATATTCAAAGTGCATGGATGGGATTATGCCGGCCTTTGCGAAACGTATGAGCGGGCAGCCAAACTCAGCCGGGAACAGCATATCCCGGTATTGATCCATGTGACCGAAATGACCCAGCCGCTGGGCCATTCTTCTTCCGGATCCCACGAACGGTATAAATCAAAAGAACGCCTGGCCTGGGAGAAAGAATTCGATTGCATTACCCAGATGCGGTCGTGGATCACGCAGTCGGGCATTGCCGAGGAGGCACAGCTGGACGAAATCGAACGGAAAGCAAAAGAATACGTACGATCGGAGCAGCGCAGGGCTTGGTCCGACTACAACAAAATGCTCCGGAGGGAAGTGGACGAGGCCTTAGTCCTGCTGGGTGCCATCGAAGAAGATACGGTGCGCAGTCTGTATAACGAGTTACGGGTACTCTCCGAACCCTCGCTGAAAGAAGTATACAGCATCGTAAGAAGGGTAATCCGCCAGCTCCGTGGAATCCAGCATCCCGAAAAGGCTGCTTTACTTACCTGGTACAGCGAAAAACAACAGCTGAACCAGGAACGGTACAATTCCTACCTGTTTACGGATACGGTTGAGTCACCCCGTCATGTCCGGGCCGTTGCGGCGGAATATACCGAAGACAGTAGGACCGTGGATGGAAGAGAAGTACTGAATGCGTGTTTTGATGCGAATTTTGCCCGTGACCCGCGCCTGGTTGCTTTTGGAGAAGACGTCGGGAAAATCGGCGACGTAAACCAGGGGTTTGCCGGATTACAGGCCAAACATGGCGAACACCGCATTTTCGATACCGGGATCCGGGAGTCGGCTATTATTGGCCAGGGTATGGGACTGGCTATGCGTGGGCTGAAGCCCATTGCCGAAATCCAGTATGTGGATTACCTGGTATACGGACTTACAGTGCTGACGGATGACCTGGCGAGCCTGAGCTACCGGACCAAAGCCGGCCAGAAGGCCCCGCTGATTATCCGGACACGGGGCCACCGGCTCGAGGGCATCTGGCATTCGGGGTCGCCCATGAGTATGATCCTTGGCTCAATGCGCGGCATTCATGTATGCGTACCGCGTAACATGACCCAGGCAGCGGGGATGTACAATACCCTGCTTCGTTCGGATGAACCTGCATTGGTGGTCGAATGCCTTAACGGGTACCGGATTAAAGAGCGTATGCCGACCAATGTGGGCGAATTTACCGTACCGCTGGGCAGGGCAGAGGTGGTGCGCACCGGGCGGGATATAACGGTTGTTTCCTATGGTTCCACACTCCGTGTTGTCCAGGAAGCTTCCGCTGAGCTTGAAAAAATGGGAATATCCATTGAAATTGTAGACCCACAGACACTGCAGCCGTTCGATGAGGAACATGTATGTGCCCAATCGGTCAGCAAAACAAATAAACTGCTTGTGGTCGATGAGGATGTTCCGGGAGGGGCTTCTGCATTTATCCTCCAGCAAATCCTTGAAACGCAAAACGGCTATTACCACCTGGACGGCCAGCCCCGCACGCTGACGGCCAAGCCACACCGGCCGCCTTACGGATCTGATGGCGATTATTTTTCAAAGCCTTCGGCAGATGACGTAATCGAAGCCGTATATGCGATTATGCACGAGGCGAACCCTGGAAAATATCCGGCGCTTTTTTAGCCTGATATTGTTATGCTGTCGGCAATCTCCATTATTCTTTTACTGATTTTTTTGCTTCTTTCCGTCCTGCATGGGTATTGGGGATTCGGTGGGAAATGGGCCGGTGATGCGGTTATGCCGACAAAAGACAATAATATCCGGCCAACCATGCCGGGGCCGTTGCCAACATTTGCCGTAGCATTCAGTTTATTGGGGTTTGGGCTCTTTGTGCTGGCGAAATCCGGATGGATCACCATTGGGTTACCCGCGTGGGTCAGTCAATACGGCCTTTGGGCGATCGCAGGCATTTTTATTATCCGGGCTATCGGCGAATTCAAGTATGTGGGACTTTTTAAAAAAGTAAAACATACTGAATTTGGTAAAAATGATACCAAATTATACACACCATTGTGTTTAGCCATCGGGGTGTTAACCATTGTACTGGCCCTGCATACGTAGGAGAGTATCCAACGGCGTGGCGTGCCCGTTACCGGATCAGGTAAACAACGTGGCGGCACCGATAAGCGCTGCATGTTCGCCAAGCTTGCTGATGCGGATATCGAACCGGTCGAATGCATCGGCATGGAAATGATGGAAAACCGCCCACGCTTTGGCGATATTGCCACCGATAATGAATTTTTCCGTTTCTTCCCGCTCACTGAAAAAGCGGATAAAATGAAGGAGGTGATGGCTGTATTCAGCCAGTATATCATCCACAAAGCGATGCTGTTCCCGCAGCTGGAGCAATTCGCGGAGCCCGGTTACTTTCACGCCGTGGGCTGCCGCACGGCGAACAAACCAGCGGGTCACCAGGTGTTCCTCCATATTGCTATCGAGGTAGGGGGTTTTCCAAAGATCGGCATCCAGGGCATTTTTTCCTTTTTCCCATATGGCACTACCCAGGCCGGTGCCCAGGGTAATACCTAAAACCTTCGTATCCGTATGCTGTTGCCCGGCAAAAACTTCGCCCTGGAGAAATGCGGCGGCATCGTTAATGAAACGAATATGATGACCCGCCACCGCAGTCCGTTCGGCCAGCGCCTCACGGATATTCATGCCATAAAGACTGTCATACTTATCCTGGTTCCGCATCCGGGAAATCCCGTTTTCATAATCAAACGGTCCGGGCATGGCAATGCCAATGACCTGTGGAGCGATGTCGGCATGGTTGTCCATAACTTCCCGGAAAGGAGACGACCACGCTGATAAAATCGATTTAGCATCAGCATGTGAGTCAACATGATGCCTGTATATTGATTCACTGATCACCTGCCAGCGGCTGGTGTCCACCAACGCGGCGGTAATGTGTGTTCCGCCAATGTCGGAGGCAACGACGTAACGATTATTTTGTTGCATAGGTTTGGTGTTTAAGCAAATGGTCGGCTATGACCAATGCGGCCATCGCTTCAACAATAATTACTGCACGGGGCACCACGCACGGATCATGTCGCCCCCGGCCGGTAATCTCCGTTTCCTGACCGGCCTGATTGATGGTTTGCTGAGGCCGCATCAGCGTGGCCACGGGCTTAAATGCCGTTCGGAACGTAATTTCCATGCCGTTGGAAATCCCGCCCTGGATGCCTCCCGAGAAATTGGTGTGGGTTTTCAGCTTCCGGGGATCGTTATCCGGATTGGTAAATTGATCGTTATGTTCGGATCCTTGCATTTCCGAGCCGGCAAACCCGGAGCCATATTCAAAACCGTGTACGGCGTTGATGCTCATCATTGCCTTGGCAAGATCAGCGTGCAGCTTGTCAAACACGGGTTCGCCAAGGCCAACGGGAACATGCTGTATGATCGTGCTTATCCGCCCGCCGACCGTATCACCGGCCTTGCGTATGGCGTCAATAAACGTGATCATTTCATTGGCGGTTGCCGGATCGGCACAACGTACAATATTACTTTCCCGCAGGGTGGTCAGTACATCGATATCCTGCGTATCCAGGTTTGGCGCCTCGATTTTCCCCACGCCCGAAACGTGCGCGAAAATCCGGATGCCATACTGCGCTAAATAGCTTTTGGCAATCGCGCCGGCAGCAACGCGCGCAGCCGTTTCGCGTGCGGATGAGCGTCCGCCTCCGCGGTAATCGCGGATGCCGTACTTCATTTGATAAGTATAATCGGCGTGCGACGGACGGTATTTATCCTGGATATGCGAATAGTCCTTGGAACGCTGATCTTCATTGGGAATAACCAGGGTCAACGGCGTACCGGTAGTACGGCCCTCAAAGACACCCGAAAGGATTTTTACCGTATCGCTTTCTTTCCGCTGGGTGGTAATTTTTGACTGCCCCGGGCGGCGTTTGTCCAATTCAGATTGGATAAACAATTCATCGACTGCGATATTCGGAGGACATCCATCGATGATGACACCCACTGCTTCTCCATGTGATTCACCGAACGTTGTGATACGAAATGCATCTCCGAATGAATTTCCTGCCATTATAGTTGCTGCTGCTGATTTATTGCGGGCTAAGATAGGACAAATCCCTGTTGTTTCAAATGTTTCCAGAAATCCGGATAGGATTTTTCCACGACTTCCGGCTCGTTGATCCGCATCTGGTTAAATACAAGTCCCAGCGGGGCAAAGGCCATGGCCATCCGGTGATCCTCATAGGTGTCGATAACCGGATTAGCGTTTCGGTTTAATCCCCCGGTTTTCAGGTGATATACGGTGCCATCTTCAATAAGCTCCACTCCGAATTTCCCCAGTTCCCGCTGCAATGCGGCAATACGATCGGTTTCCTTGATCCGAAGCGTATGCAGGCCGGTAAAAGAAAGGTCGTGTTGCAGTGCCGCCGCACAGACGATTACGGTCTGGGCAAGATCGGGGCATTCTTTGAAGTCAAATAACGACTTGCTCGAATGGCTGCTTGTTTTTTGGATGCGTAAACCGCCGTTCTCAAAGGACGAAGCTACACCAAAATGCGACATAATTTCCACGATTGCACTGTCGCCCTGAAGGCTATTGCTTTTCAGGTTGGGCAGAAACAGGTTGGCTTCACCGGCCAGTGCCACCATCGCATACCAGTAAGAAGCCGCACTCCAGTCGGGTTCAATGGTCAACGTTGCGCTTTTGGCCTGCTGCGGGGCAATGGAGATCATATTGTCTTCCCAATGGTGCTGAATACCCACTTCGGCCAGCATCTGCAATGTCATTGTCAGGTAGGGGCGTGAGGTAAGCTCGCCTGCGATCCGGAGCTTCAATCCGTTCGGCATTGCGGAGGCAATCAGCAACAGTGCCGATAGGTATTGGCTGCTGACATCACCCTGTACGGCAACTTCCGCCGTTTGCTGGGCTGACCCACCGGTAATGGACAGCGGCGGAAAACCCGTTTCGCCGGCATACCGGATCGTTGCACCCAGCGTGTTCAGGGCGTCCACCAGGATGCCTATGGGTCGCTGTTTCATCCGGGCGCTGCCCGTCAGTAAAAAATTACCGTTAACCCTGGTCAGGTAGGCTGTCAGGAACCGCATGGCCGTTCCGGCGGGGCCCACATCAATCTCGGTTTCGCCGTTGCCGCTCTTTTTTCCGGCCACCGCAGCGGCAGCCAATGCCTGCTGCAGTGTCACCGTGTCGGCCGCGGAAGACAAGTTGTTGATCTCGACGCTTCCCCCGCTCAGTGCCTGAATAATCAGTGCGCGGTTGCTTTCACTTTTTGAACCCGTTAGCGCTACTGTGCCGGTCAGCGTTTTCGTAGGATGTGCGACGTTGATGGCTTCTTTATCCATTACGCTTCGGCAATCGGTTTTTCGTTCATGATCTCATTCTGCTTCCGGATCGACTCGTTATGGATCAGTTCAAGCATTTTCACTACAAAATCTTTATCCAGTTTCAGCGCCTGGGCCACGTTGCTGCGCTTATGGATGATCTCGTCCCAACGGTTTACCTGGAGAATCGTCACGTTGTTATCGCGTTTATATTCGCCGATTTTTTCCACAATTTTCATCCGGTCACTCAGGATCTTGATGATTTGATCATCCAGTTTATCAATGTCTTTCCGAAGCTCCGCCAGCTTATCTTCAAAAACAGGGTCGTCCGATTTCGCCTGCCGGAACACAAGATTACCGAGTATGTCGGACAGGGCCTGGGGGGTCACTTGTTGTTTGGCGTCGGTCCATGCTACCGAAGGATCGATATGTGACTCCACGATGAGTCCCTGCATGTCCATATCAAAAGCCTTTTGCGCAATATAAGGGATCAGTTCCCGGTTTCCGCAAATGTGACTCGGGTCGTTGATTACCGGAAGTTCAGGTACCAGGGTTTTCAGCTGGATGGCGAGATCCCACATGGGCTCGTTCCGGAAAGCCGTTTTTTCGTAAGAAGAGAATCCCCGGTGAATGGCCGCCAGTTTTTTTATGCCCGCACGGTTTATGCGCTCCAAGGCACCGAGCCAGAGCGAAAGGTCGGGATTGACCGGGTTTTTAACCAGTACCGGCACATCAACACCCTGCAGTGCGTCGGCAATTTCCTGTACCGTAAACGGGTTCGCCGTAGAGCGCGCGCCCACCCAGAGAATATCCACGCCGGCCGCCAGCGCCTCTTCCACGTGCTTGGCGGTAGCCACTTCAGTGGTAATGGGAAGACCGGTTTCTTCTTTGGCTTTCCGCAGCCACTGCAGTCCGACGCTGCCGATGCCTTCGAACTCGCCTGGACGGGTACGGGGTTTCCAGATACCTGCACGCAGTACATTGATTTTGCCAGTATTAGCCAAAAGATGTGCGGTAGCAAGCACTTGCTCTTCTGTTTCCGCGCTGCATGGACCAGCGATGATCAATGGCGCGTCCCCGGTATCAAACCATGATTTTAAGGGTACGATGTCTAATGTCTGTTTCATTGTTTTTTATTTTCGGTTCTTTTTAATTTTCGTTTTCAATTACGTTGCTTTTATCTCAGCATTACACCTTGTCGTTCTTCATGTATTCGCCCATGATGCTGAAATTATTCGTATGTTTCAGGATACGCCGGATGGCGGCCTCATAATCCGACTGATTGGTCCACTCTACATCCACATAAAAGTCATACTCGTTGCGTTTACCCAATACCGGCATAGACTGTATCCGGGTGAGGTTAATGTGTTGCTCCGCGAAGCAGAGTAAAACCTTGGAAAGTGCACCGACACCATTGCCGGTCTGGAACGATAGGGTAGCCTTATTGACATTCACCTTTTCATCCGCCTTGTTGGCAAGAATGAGAAACCGGGTATAATTCTTCTTGTTGGTCTCGATCCGCCGTTCCAGGATATCCAGCCCATATAACTTTGCCGAAAGCTGGTTGGCAACGGCAGCCGTATCCTTTAGCTGAAGCTCACTCACTTTTTTGGCGCTGCCCGCGGTATCTTCTCCTTCGGTTACTTTGAACTGCGGGTTTTCCTCCAGGTAATCGCTGCACTGCTGTAACGCGATGGGGTGCGACTCGACAAACCGGATGTCCTGGATAGCCACTCCCGGCAACGCCATCAGATGCAGTTTGATGTGCAGGTATACCTCGCCGATGATGGGGAAACGGTAATCACGAAGCAGGCTGTGGTTGGGCAGCAAGCCGCCGGCAATCGAATTCTCGATGGCCATTACCACGTTGTCTACCTTGCCCTGCTTCAGCAGCTCGCAAGTCTTTTTGAATGACTCACACTCCACCGTCTCGATATCCTCTCCGAAATATTTGTAAGCGGCTTCTTCATGGAAGCATCCCTTTATACCTTGTATGGCTACTTTTAAACTCATATATCAACTAAATAGGCAATAAAAAAAGTCCCGGCCTTTCTCGCCGGGACTTTCTACATTTATATCTTTAACGCTATCAATGCATATCAATCCCGGCTCTTACTGCTAAAGTAAAAGAAACCAAAAAACCAATATGCATTATTACGTGGTATCATCTTCTCTTTTGATGTGCCAAATGTACGCCAACATTTTTTAATTATCAAGAAAAAAGAAAAAAATAATTGACGCTGCTTGCGTTTTTTATAACGCCGGGCAGGTATCGTTGTGAGATTTGTAATTGATGCAGGCTTTTCTACGCCGGCGTTGGCTTGTTCGATAGAAACGTGTAGTTTTGTTATATGATGAAAATGTACTACTCCCTGATTACCTTATCTGTAAGCCTGTTATTTTTCACCTGCCAATCCGGAAAAAGACCGGAAACACCAACGGTGGGATTTGTCGAGGCATTTGAAGATGCCACCATTTCCCAGGCTTACCGGGGTTTTGTTGCTGCACTGCGCGATAGCGGCTACAGCGAGGATGCCGGCACACTGGAGCTGATCCACCGCAATGCCCAGGGCGATGCGTCGACCTTAAACCAGATCATCAGTTATTTTAATAGCCAGGCATTGGACCTGGTCGGCACAAGTACCACATTGGCAACCGTAGCCGCCATACAGCGGATTCATGATGTCCCTGTATTTCAGACGGTGACTGCCATGCCCGATATTTTGGGACTGCAGGGAACGGATGGCCTACCGCCCGCTAACCTGTTCGGCACAGGTGAGAACCTGAACTACATTGATACGTCTTTTGCCGTTATTACCGAAACCATAAAGCCGGCGGGAAATCAGCTGACGGTCGGAATGATCTACAATCAATCCGAACCGCAGTCCGTGGATGCCTATGAACGCCTCGGCAAACTGGCCGGTCAACTGGGCGTCCGGCTGGTGGCATTACCCCTTAATTCCTCGGCTGAGGCCCAGCTGGTGATCCGCTCGCTGCTGTCCAATAACATCGACGCTTTTTTTGCCAACCCGGATAATACCGTATTCGCGGCATTTGAGGTAATCCTCAAAAACTGCAGCGATAAGGGGGTGCCGGTGTTCACCAGCGAAGCGGGGCTGGTGGCCCGGGGTGCCGTTGCCGCATATGGTGCCGACATTTACCAATGGGGATACCAAAGCGGTGCGCAGGCCGCCACCTACCTGAAAAGCGGATCTGCAGCGGATCTGAAGGTTGATCTTGTGAAAACGCGTAAACGGGTATACAATCCCGAAGCGGCCCACACGTATGGGCTCACGTTTACCGGATTCGAAGCCGTACCGGAATAACACCTGTTTTAACCAGCATATGATGAAAAAAATCGGACTATACGCGCTTTTAATGATCCTGATTCAGGTACCCTGTCTGGCGGATGAAAAAGAACAAGTGTACGACATTTGTATCTACGGTGGAACGTCGGCGGGGGTGGCCGCCGCTTATACCGCGGCGAAAGCCGGGAAATCAGTGGTACTCATCGAACCGGGTCAATTGCTTGGCGGAATGAGTTCTGGTGGTCTGGGACAGACCGACATCGGCAATAAATATGTGGTGCGTGGCCTTGCGCTGGATTTTTACCGGAAGATCGGAAAACACTATGGGACATTTGAGCAGTGGATATTCGAGCCTAAGGTGGCAGCGGCCATTTTTAACCAGTACATGGAACAATGTGATGCCGATGTCTACTACGGCCAGGTACTGCTGAATGTGTCGAAGGCCGGGACGGCGATACGGGAAATTCAGCTGCAGTCGACAGAAAAACTCGGTGAACCTTCGATGACCATCCGTGCGAGCGTCTTTATGGACTGTTCCTACGAAGGGGACCTGATGGCGAAAGCAGGTGTATCGTATCACGTCGGCCGGGAAGACAATAACGTATATGGGGAAACGCTGAATGGTGTGCAGCTCCTGGAAGGCCATCAGCTTCCCGATTCCATTGACCCGTATGTGGTACGGGGCGATCCGGCCAGCGGGCTGCTGTGGGGAATACAGGAAAGCGAGTTGCTGCCGAAGGGTACAGGCGATAAAAAAATACAGGCCTATAATTACCGGATAACACTTACGAACGTGCCGGAAAACAGGATCGCTATAGCCAAACCGGATCATTACGATCCTGACCGTTATGAACTGCTTAGGCGACAGAAGGAGCGGCAACCCTGGAAGGCACTACGCGATGTGTTCATCTGGAGCCACATGCCCAACGGCAAAACCGATATCAACAACCGAAACGGATTCTCCACGGATATGATCGGCATGAACTGGGAGTACCCGGAGGCGGATTATACGCGTCGGCAGGAGATCATCAAAGCGCATGAGGATTACACGAAAGGACTGCTTTATTTCGTGGGAAATGATCCTTCGGTACCCCAGGTTATCCGCGATGAAATGCGGCAATGGGGTTACCCAAAGGATGAATATGTAAACCATAATCACTGGAGTCCCCAACTGTACATCCGCGAAGCCCGGCGCATGGTCGGTGAGCTGGTGATGACCCAGCACCATTGTCAGGGCCGCGAAGTGGTGACGGATGCCGTGGGTTATGCCGCCTACACGATGGACTCGCATAACTGCGACCGATTGGTGGTAAACGGAATGGTAAAAAACGAAGGCAATGTCGAGGTCGGGGGCTTCCCGCCGTTTCCGATTTCTTACCGGGCCATTGTACCGAAGCGAAATGAAGTGACCAACCTATTGGTCCCTGTTTGCCTTTCAGCCAGTCACATCGCTTTCGGTTCCATCCGGATGGAACCTGTATTTATGGTGCTGGGACAGTCTGCCGCCATTGCCGCTTGCCTGGCCATCGATCAGGATATTGATGTACAGGAGGTCGCGGTTTCCGAACTTCAGGAAATACTGGGAGAAAACCCAAAGGCTGACCATCGGCAGCCAGACGTACTGATCAGTACCACGGATAGCCATGCGGTACAACTTACCGGCAACTGGGAAAAGGAGAATAATGGGGGATATGGTCATTCCTACCTGGAGGCGAACAGCAAAACAGGCGTAAGTACCGCTAAATTTGTCGCAGCATCGTTACCTGCGGGGAATTACGATATCTATACCTATTTTCCGCGGACGGCGGAAAGCGCCCCTCGGTTCGCCTACACCGTTTACAATGGAAAAGCCACGGTCAAAAAGCAGCTGGACCTGTCAGGCGTTGAAATAAAGGGACAAACTTCCAGTACGTGGGTGCCGCTCGGGCGTTATTCCGTTACCGGGGGTGAAGCGCCTGCTTTTGTGGAAATCAGTACAGCGGGTGCTGAGGGGGCAGTTGCAGCCAATGCCATGCTTTTTGTGCCGGTCGATGATCAGCAGTGAGCAGATGATCCGGCTGTCCTGTTACACCCGGAGCCTTTTTGCTCCGGTGCGATAACCGCTTGCGCTGGCCGGCGCTGAGAACACAAGAATCCATATAACCGTGCGCCGGGTGGTCCAATAGTAACCTGCGGATTGTAATAAGCCTATTATATAAGACAAAGTTGAAGTAAATATGCTTAGACTTGTGCGCGAATTTACGGTGTCCGTTGTGCTTCCACGTATATTACTGACCTCGATTCGTAACACCTAAAGTTATACGATTACTGTTTTTTTGAACCGGAAAATGATGGATAATTTTAAGAAAATTTTACTGGGATTGTTATGTTGCCTGTTTGGTGTGCAGCTGTATGCCACTGATACGAAATCCATTTACACCCAACGTCCGGATGATCCGGAAGCCTTTTATTTTACGCCGGAGAACTACCCGATCAAAAGCGATGGGAAGACGGACGTTTCGGATGCCCTGCAGTCGGCAATAGACCAGGTGAAACGTGAGAAGAATTTTGGAATCCTGTTCATCCCGGAAGGAAAATACCTGATCAGCAAAACCATCTATATCCCAACGGCCATTCGATTGATCGGTTACGGAAAGAATCGACCTGAATTCATCCTGGCGAAAAATGCGCCCGGATTTCAGGAAGAGATACCGAACGATAAAGGCAGGGCCCGGTATATGTTCTGGTTTACAAGCGGGTTGGTTGAGCCCGGCCAGGCACCACGTGATGCCGGGGCCAGCACGTTTTACAGCGCGATGTCCAACATTAACCTGCGTATCGAAGACGGCAACCCACATGCAGTGGCGTTGCGTACCCATTTTGCACAGCACAGTTTCATCAGCCATGTCAATGTGTACATTGGTGGCGGGAAGGCAGGGTTATTCGATATTGGCAATGAGTTGGAGAACGTAGCTTTTTACGGCGGCGAATATGGTATCTATACAACCAAAGCTTCACCGGGATGGCAGGTAATGATGGTCGACGCCTATTTCGAGGGACAGCGCAAGGCGGCACTCCGTGTTCAGGAATCCGGTCTGTCTATGGTTAATCTCCAGGTGAAAGATGTACCGATGGTGTTTGACATCGATTCAAACTATGCAGATCGCCTGTATGTAGAGAACAGCCGATTTGAAAACGTCAGCGGTCCGATCGTGCTGATCAGCAATCAAAACAACAGCAACAACCAAATCACTTTTCGCAACGTCGTTTGCAGCAATGCACCTGTATTGGCCAAGTTCCGGATGAGCGGAGAAATCATTCCAGTGAAGTATGCCACATACCGCATTCAGGATTTCAGTCATGGCCTGCAGCTCGCTGATATGGTAGCCAAGCCGGCTTACCGGACGGTTACTGATATTGTACCGTTACAGCGGTTGCCGGAAGCCGTAAAACGAGACATTCCCGCATTGCCGGCCATGGAAACGTGGGTCAATCTCCTCGACCTGGGAGTCAAGGGCGATGGTATAACGGACGATACGAGAGCCATCCAGGATGCGATTAACCAATACGACAACATTTACGTGCCGCAGGGCTGGTACCTGGTATCCGAAACAATCAAGATGAAGCCCAGTACCCGTCTGATCGGCCTGCATCCCTTCGGTACACAGTTCCAGCTTGCCGAAAGTACGCCTGCATTTAGCGGTTTTGGTAGCCCCAAGGCGCTGCTGGAATCTTCAGCGGGCGGAGCCAATGTATTGAATGGAATCGGCATGAACACCGGGGCATACAATTACCGGGCGGTGGGACTGAAGTGGATGGCCGGTGCCGACTCGTATGTCAACGATGTCAAATTCGTTGGTGGTCATGGCGGATTGTCCAAGCCTGCACTGACAGGTAAACCCGGCGGTGGCCGGGAGTGGTGGCCGAGTGAACCCCGGATCAGTTCGCCTGAAAATCCGGTGTCTGCTCCCGGAATGGATTTGGCGTGGGATAATCAGTATTGGAGTTTTTGGGTGACCAACGGCGGCGGCGGCACGATCAAGGATGTGTGGACGGCGTCTACTTATGCGACCAGCGGCCTTTACGTAAACAACACCCGTACACCCGGACGAATTTATGCCATGTCGCTGGAGCACCATGTACGTAATGAGGCGCGGTTCAAAAACGTGGCCAACTGGAAAATATATGCGTTCCAGCTGGAAGAAGAAAGCCGGGAAGGTACGGAAGCCCAGCCCATCGAGATCGATAATTGCAGGGACCTTACTTTTGCCAATCTCTACATGTTCCGGGTCATTCGCATCAATGAACCGTATCACAACTCCATCCGGGTATGGAACAGTGAAAATATTACGTTATATAACGTGCATAATTATTCACAGATTAAATACACCACGGACATTCCCGTATACGACATTAACAAGGATATCGAAGTTCGTCCGTGGGAATTCCAGCAGCTGACGATTACCGGACGTGAGCCGCGCCGGCAACCGTTGACCCACGCGGCCGGTAAAGTGGAACAGCTGGCATCAGGCTTTGAATTTGCCGAAGGAATTACCCGCGACAGCAAAGGAAACATCTATTTCAGTGAGCAGCGGTTCCGCCGTATTTACAAATGGTCCGTTGAAACCAACACATTATCGCTGGTGGCCGATTTTCCCTGGGAACCCATGTCCCTGGCCTTTGATTCAGCGGATAATTTACTGGTAGTCTTTCGATATAAACCACAACCGGGGCACTTGGTTAACGGCGAGCAGGAACGGCCGGTGCAGTACCCGGATACAAAGGGAACGTCGTTTGCCGGTTATGGCAACGCATCGTTTGAGACGCGGGTGTATTCCATCGATCCGGACAATCCGGAGGAAACCATAACCGCATTACCAAAAGTACCCATGGGCTCCGTCAATCCCGTTCACAAAGCGCTCTACCCATCGAACCGCTGGCGCGATTTCCACGATTTCAATACGGTGGTTATGTTTAAACCCGAGTTCTGTTTTCTGGCTCCGGACGGCAAGACCATCATTCCGGATCAGTATGACCTGGCCCGTAGTTCATCCGTGCTGGAAGCTTATCCCGGTAAACCGTTTTATGCATCGGACGAGTATGACCGGCGGATGGTCCGCATGGATGTAGCACCAGATGGCACACTCGCTAACTTAAATTATTTTGTGGAATGGGGCGAATTCGGCTCGGCGGTGGATGATGAGGGGAACCTCTATGTTGCCGACGGACAGATTTATGTGTTTGACAAAACGGGCAAAGAAGTGCGGATGATCGAAGTGCCGGAACGCCCATCTACCATTCAGTTTGGTGGAAAAGACGGGAATACCCTGTTTATCACTACCCGGTCCAAGTTATTCCGTGTAAAGATTAAATAATCATGTTTTCCGGCTGGTAGGGAGGAGGTTAATCCCTACTACCGGAAGGCATCGGAATGAACCTACGGTAACAGCAGGATGGCACCGCGGTAGGTCTACGGCCAACCCGTAAAAAGGTGGACTTAACGTGGACTCACCGTGGACTTATGGTGGACTCACCCCGAAGCAGTCCGGTCGTAAAATAGACCAGGGGGCGATGGTGTATATGGGATGAAGGCTAAGTAATTTATTCGTGATATGGCGATGAAATCCGCCTAACGTCGTGCAAAGTCTTTGCGATGCGTTATATTTGATCCGTTGCGACCGGTGCTGGAACGCCATTAACTGGAACGTTTTGCCGATTCGCAACTAACCAATTAACATATTCACAACAAAGTAGCAATGATGAACCTTAAAACAATTTGGGCAATCTCCTTCTTCTTATTGTTATCGTATACGTTACAGGCACAGGGTGTTTCGGTATACACTGAAAAGCCGGATGATAACGAAGCTGTTTTTTTTACCGGGGAACAATTCGGTATCCGTAACGACGGTAGCATGGATGTTTCCGATATCCTGCAAAAGGCCATCATCGATTTAAAGAATACGCGGAATTTCGGTATTCTCTTTATACCGGAAGGAACCTACAAGCTCACGAAAACGATCTATGTTCCCAAAGCCATCCGGCTCATTGGATACGGTCGTACCCGTCCGGAATTCATCCTGGCCGCCAATTCCCCTGGTTTTCAGCAACCCCGCGCAGGTGATAAGGGAGCGGCAAATTACCTGTTCTGGTTTGTCGACCGGTACGAGGGGGATGATGAGGATATCCGGGATGCCGGGGCGGGAACTTTTTACAGCGCCCTTTCCAATGTGAACCTACGCATCGCGGATGGTAATCCGGCAGCGGTAGCCCTGCGCACGCATTTCGCGCAGCATAGCTTTATCAGCCATGTTGATATCCATGTCGGTACGGGAAAGGCCGGGTTGTATGATGTAGGAAATGAAATGGAAAATGTACGTTTCTACGGTGGTGATTATGGAATTTATACGACCAAGACGTCACCGGGATGGCCAATGATGATGGTGGATACGTATTTTGAAGGGCAGCGGAAAGCAGCCATTGCAACCATGGCAATCGGTGACGTGGGACTTACCATCGTCAACATGGAAGCCAAAAACACACCGGTAGTCATTGAGGCCACCCATGCATTTCCCGACAAGATTTTTCTCGAAAACTGCCGGTTTGAAAACATCAGCAGATCGGCATTGGTCTTTAATGAATACAATGCGAAAAATCAGATCAGTGCCCTTCAGGTCGCCTGTCGCAATGTACCGGTGTTTGCCACGGTAAAAGGCATCGACAGCACGATTACACGTTCGGGCGATATGTACCAGGTAAATCGGTTCGTTTACGGTTTGCACATAGCCGACCTGGGTGCCGATGCACAGTATCAGACCGTTTTTGAAACGGAATCACTGATTCGGTTCCCGGAACGGCTTGTTAAGGAAATCCCGGACCTGCCCCCCATGTCTGAATGGGTTAATATCAAGGCGCTTGGCGCCGTCGGTGATGGCGTGACCGACGATACCGAGGTGTTCAAAAAGGCACTGGCCACGCACCGGACCATTTACGTGCCCCAGGGATGGTATGTCATTAGTGAGCCCTTGAAAATGGACGAGTCAACGAAGTTAATCGGCCTGCACCCTTTTGCAACGCAGCTGATGCTGAAGGAAAGCACGTCGGCATTCAGCGGTTTTGGCGGCCCGGTGGCGCTGCTGGAATCGGCGTCCGGCGGCCAGAATATGCTCAATGGGATCGGCCTGAATACCGGCGCATATAATTATCGGGCCGTGGGCCTGAAATGGATGGCCGGTGCGGATTCATACGTAAACGATGTTAAATTCGTCGGTGGCCACGGCACCATGCCCAAAGGCAACGCACCCCAGCAGGCATATGCCAACGGAGGCGCGCGGATCAGCTCACCCGCACAACCGGTAGTATTACCCGGCATGGACGCGGCGTGGGATAATCAATACTGGAGCCTTTGGGTGACCAACGGGGGTGGCGGGATATTTAAAGATATCTGGACGGCATCCACCTATAATGCCAGCGGTTTATACGTAAGCAACACGGAAACTCCGGGTAAGATCTATGCCATGTCGCTGGAGCACCATGTACGCAACGAAGCCCGCTTCAATAACGTTGCGAACTGGAAAATGTATGCTTTCCAATTTGAGGAAGAGAGCCGGGAGGGGCATGACGTGCTTCCCCTGGAACTGGTCAATTGCCGCGACCTGATGTTTGCCCACCTTTATTTTTTCCGGGTTATCCGGATGGTGAAACCGGCACCGTATTCGGCGCGGACCTGGAATTGCGAGAACCTGACATTTTATAACGTGCATAATTACTCCCAGATTAAGTATACAACCAACGTGCCGATATACGATGTAAATACGGGTATGGACGTGCGTCCCTGGGAATTTTCCATGTTGCATATCAAAGGCAACAGGCATCAGCAACCCACCGGCCCTGCACCGGAAGGTATCCGGCAGGTAGCTACGGGGTTTGAATTTGCTGAGGGCATCACCCGGGACAGCAGGGGAAATGTCTATTTCAGCGATCACCGGCTTCGACGGATTTATAAATGGTCGGTGGCTACCGAATCGGTGTCGCTGGTGGCTGATTTTCCGTGGAAACCGCTTTCACTGGGCATGGACACCAAAGACAACCTGCTTGTTGTCTTTCGGTATGATCCCCAGCCCGGGTACCTGGTAAATGGCGAACAGGAAGCCGTACCGGCACTGCCGGACGCTGCGGGCACATCGTTCAGTGGCTGGGGGAATTCCGGATTCGCAAGCTGGGTATATTCCATTGACCCGGACAACCCGGATGAAAGCATCCGGCTATTGCCGAAAGTCCGGTATGGGGCCATGAAAAATATACACAAATTATTGCTGCCGGCAAACCGTTGGCGGATGAACTTTGAAGAGGTATCTGTTTTTACACCCGAATATGCGTTTGCCGCGCCGGATGGTGTAACCTATATTCCCGAGTTTTATGATCTGGCCCGGGCAACGGGTGTGGTGGAAGCATTTCCCGGAAAAGCTTATTACTCCACGGATGAGTACTATAAAAAAGTGGCCAGGGTAGCTGTTGGGGCAGATGGAACCTTTAGCGATGTTTCTTATGTGATTAACCGGGGAGAATTCAGTACGGTGACAGACGACGCGGGTAATGTGTATGTGGCTGACGGGCAGATCCACGTGTATAATCCGGCCGGCAAACGGATACGGACTATCGATGTGCCCGAACGGCCGGCTACGCTGATTTTTGGCGGGAAGGATAATAAGACACTATTTATTACAGCGCGTTCCTCGCTTTATAGCATTCATATTCCCTGATTTTTCCTGGCTTCCCAAAATATTCCGGCGTGAAAACGAACTACAGTATGATGGCAGGTTACCCGCGGGCATTTATGATGCCGGTGCGCGGCTATACCGGGTTATTCCTTCTGTTGGGCCTTTCCTTTTTTTTCGTCGGGTGCAGTAGGCATGCAGCTGGCGACGCGCTTGATCCGAAGGCTGCACTTAATGCGATGGTGCTTGATCCGGATTTTGACATCGAACTTGTTGCCGCGGAACCGCTGGTCATGGCACCGGTCGTCATGATATTTGATGAATACGGGCGAATGTGGGTGACGGAAATGGATGGTTTCATGCCGGATACGCTGGGTACCGGTGAAGATCAGCCGGTGGGGCGCATTGTGCAGCTTACCGATACGGACGGAGACGGGCAGGCCGACAAGCGGACTGTTTTCCTCGATTCGCTGGTCATGCCCCGTGCACTCTGCCTGATCGGCGGCGGGCTGCTGGTGGCCGAACCGCCGAACCTGTGGTTTTATGAAATTGAAAATGACCGTCCGGGGGCCAGGACACTGGTAGACTCGGCTTATGCCGAAGGTGGAAATGTGGAACACCAGCCGAACGGACTGTTCCGTGCGTTGGATAACTGGGTATACAGCGCCAAATCCGACAGGCGGTATCGCCGGCTTCCGGATGGCACCTGGCAGCAGGACAAAACACATTTTCGCGGACAATGGGGCATCAGTCAGGACGACTGGGGGAGGTTATATTACAACGATAACTCGAGCAATGTTTCGGGCGACTATTTTCCACCGGGACAGGGTGCCGGCAATCCGGACCAGCGTCGGGTTGCGGGATATGGCGAAGCTATTGTCCGCGATAAACGGGTCTACCCCATACACCCGACCCCGGGGGTAAACCGGGGCTACATGGACGGCATATTGGACAGCGCGGGGCACCTGACAAATTTTACCGCTGCCTGCGGTCCATTGTTCTACCGCGGCGGACTGATGACCGGGATGAATGTATTTGTGGCCGAACCGGCTGCTAACCTGATCAAGTGGAATATCCTGGATACAGCAGGTTACCGGACAACAGGAGAGCAGGTTTATGCGGATAAGGAGTTTTTGGCCAGTCGCGACGAGCGCTTCCGGCCGGTCAACCTGTATAATGGCCCTGACGGATCGATTTACATTTTGGATATGTACCGCGGGATTATCCAGCACAGCACCTACCTTACGCCATATTTGAAAAAGGAGATTGCCACCCGGGGCCTGGAATTGCCGCTGGGTATGGGCCGTATTTACCGGGTATTTCCGAAAACGGCCAGCCCACAGCCGGTAAAAATGCCGCAGCATACGGCGGGACTGGTTTCTGCATTGGGAGACAAAAACGGGTGGGTACGGGATAAAGCCCAACAGCTGCTGGTAGACCGGCAGGCCGTTGACGCGGCTTCCGCGTTGCGTACCGTATTGCGCAGCGATCAATACATGCCGATTCACCGGGTTCACGCATTGTGGACACTCGAAGGGTTAAACCAGTTGACACTGGATGATGTGCAGGTATTACTGGAACACCCCCTATGGCAGGTACGGGCACAGGCACTGGCTGCGATGCCATCGCTGGCACCGTCGGTTGCCCCGACGCGTCTGATCGCTATACTCGATGAAACACTGGGGCGTAGGGATACCTTGATTGCCCCGTATGCTGCACTTGCCGCCGCCGCCCTGATACCCGCCCTTCCGGCCGGAAGCGTGGGAAAAATAATGCAGCGGGCAACCGCCTTCGAAACGAATCCCGAAGTGTCCGATGCCCTGATCAGCGGCATGGCCGGTCGCGAACCCTTCGTTATGCGGTCGATGCGCGATACAGCTACGGTGCTTTACCGGCATCTCGCAACCGTGGTGGAGGAACGGGGCAAACGGGCAACGGAAGCTAATCAGGCCAGATTGGCGGAACATTTTCCGACAGGCAGCGCCTTATTTAAGACGACCTGCCAGCCCTGTCATGGTGCGGATGGCCAGGGGGTTCCAGCCATTGCACCTCCATTGGCGGGTTCTGCCTGGGTGACGGGTAATAAAGACCGGCTGATGGCATTGGTATTGTACGGACTTACCGGGCCGGTGGACGTTGCCGGCCATACCTACGCGACACCTGAAGTAAGCGGCGAAATGCCCGGGATTGCCCATCATCCCACCATGGAGGATGCTGCACTGGCCGAGCTGCTTTCTTATATACGCGTGGCTTGGGGAAACCAGGCTACGGTTGCTGTACTACCGGAAGAGCTCAGCATGATGCGGTCGAGGTTTCATAACCGGACAGCGCCTTTCACACAAGAAGAACTGTATCGCCATTTTGGGAAAGAATAGTGATCCGGGACTATCCGCCGGCATATCCGGCATAAGAAAAGCAATAAGTTGTCGGTATTCCGGGGTTTTCCTTTATCTTTAAATCTTCGTATACGCCATTATAAATACTTCCTTATGAATACAAGAAGGCAATTCATACAAAAAAGTGTGCTGGGTATCTCAGTGGCTACCCTTCCGGGGTTATCTTCAGGATGGACCGAACCGGTCGACATGCATCCGGAAGCCCGCCCAGGCGAAAGCTTCAACCTGGGAATTGCAGGGTACAGCTTTTTGCATTTCGATCTGGATGCTTCACTGGCCATGATGAAGCGGATGGATGTGCATTACCTGAGTATTAAAGATTTTCATCTGCCGCTGGACAGCACACCGGAAGCCATTACTGCTTTTCATCAGAAACTGAAAGCGTTTGACGTGACGGGCTATGCCGTGGGACCGATTTACATGACCAAGTCGCGTACTGAAATTGATGCTGGTTTCGAATACGCCAGACGGGTAGGCGTGAAGCTGATTATCGGCGTGCCGAATAAAGAGGACCTGGAATATATTTCGGAGAAAACAAAAGCATATGATATCCGCTATGCCATACATAACCACGGTCCGGAAGACAAGCTGTACCCAAATGCAAAAAGCGTTTATGACCTCATCCGCAACCTGGATAACCGGATGGGACTGTGTTTTGACATGGGACACGACACGCGCGATGGACAGGATCCGGTGACCGATCTGGAACGTTATCACAGCCGGATTTTTGATATTCATTTCAAGAACGTAACGGCGGCAACACGGGACGGTAAAACCTGCGAATTGGGCCGTGGTGTCATTGATATTCCCGCGTTTGTGGCCATGCTCCGCAAAATAAAGTATACAGGACAGTGCAGCCTCGAGTTTGAAAAGGACATGAAAGATCCCCTGCCCGGATTAGCGGAATCTGTGGGCTTTTACCATGGCGTGGTGGCCGCCTTACCGCGCAGCTAAAGATCCACCCTGCAACACATGATCATGCGAAATAAACTGTATACGTTGAAATAGTAAAAATTGTGACTGTTTTTATTTGTTTCCTTTGTTGATTTTTGCATCAAAATAGATGCGATGTCAGCGTTGAATACGGTAAAAATAAAAGAAAACACCTCACAAGGGTGGTTAAATGGCTTTGTCGGTGTGGTATTGTTCAGCGGGTCATTGCCAGCCACCAGGGTGGCCGTATTGGAATTTAACCCCGTGTTTCTAACCGTTGCCAGGGCTTCCATCGCCGGAATACTTGCGCTTATCGCCCTGTTGGTATTTAAGCAAAAACGCCCGGAACGAAAACAGATTTTTCCATTGGTTATTGTAGCTCTTGGTGTGGTGGCCGGTTTTCCATTATTAAGTGCGCTGGCGCTGCAATATATTACGTCGGCTCATTCGATTGTTTTTCTGGGCATACTGCCCATGGCAACGGCTGTATTCGGTATTATCCGTGGCGGTGAACGCCCCAAACCTGTGTTTTGGATTTTTTCTGTCATTGGCAGCCTGTTGGTGACGGGCTATGCGGTAGCACAGGGGCTTACGGCTTCACCGAAGGGTGATCTGCTCATGCTTGGCGCTATTGTGCTTTGTGGACTGGGTTATGCGGAGGGAGCAAAACTCACCCACGCGCTGGGTGGCTGGCAGGTTATTTCCTGGGCGTTGGTGCTTTCTTTGCCCGTAATGCTGCCGCTTATGTGTTGCTATATGCCTGTGTCGTTTGGAGACATTAGTACGGAGGCCTGGGCGGGTCTGGCTTATGTATCGCTGTTCAGTATGTTCATCGGTTTCATTTTTTGGTACAGGGGGTTGGCACAGGGGGGCATTGCAACCGTTGGACAATTACAGTTATTGCAACCGTTTTTTGGTCTTGCATTAGCCGGTTTATTGCTTCATGAAAAAGTAAGTATAGGTATGATTGCCGTAACGCTTGGGGTCATTCTATGTGTGGCAGGCACCAGGAAATTTGCTAAATAGAAAATTCCGAAAAAATGCTGCATAATCACAAGTTACGCATTGCACATACACGCATCCGGCTTTAGCTGTGGCTATAATGCAGTTTAGCTGTTGAATCTTTTTATGAAAAAATAATTTTTTCTTAGTACCTTCACCTTCATGATTGGAAGGTGGCTCATACTCCTGCTGATCTCCACCAAAGCCTATACCCAAACCTACACCGGAACACGTCATCAAGCAATGGGAGGCACGGGCACTGCCCTTCAGGAGATATACAGCCTTACGGCAAATCCGGCCGGATTGACCCGGTTGGATCAGGTCGTCGTGCATGTCGCATACCGGCAGCATTTTCTTTCTACTGAAATTACAGGTCAGACGGCGCTTTTGGGTATCCCGACCCGGTTGGGCAACATGGGGGTTAGGATCCACCGGTATGGCTTACAGGATGCCTATGAGGCGCTGCATGGAGGTGTTGTTTATGCCAAGCCACTTGGTCCGAAATTAGCGTTGGCGATATCCGTTAATTTCCATCAGTTACGTATTCCCGCGTATCGCGTTGACCGATCCTTTTCGGCTGACGCCGGTCTGCAATACCATATACGTGAAGACCTGGTCGTAGGGATACACTATCAGAACATAGGTAACATGGGCTACGAACGGGTATACGGTGTCGTTCCATCAACACTGCGTATCGGGGTGGGTTATCAGCTGGGTAAAGTGATACTCACTTCGGACGCTGTGTATGATCTGACGCGGACCCTGGATGGCCGCGCGGGCCTGGAGTATGCGCTGACAGCGGCATTATGGCTCAGGGGAGGGTTTTCATTATACCCCCTGCAACAATATGCGGGATTTGGCCTTGCCTGGGATCACATGGTCGTAGATGTTGCCACTACGTTTCATCCCCGCTTAGGGATTTCTCCACAAATGGGTATCAGTTATGCGTTTTAGGAGTTATAGCTGCACGGTGCTGGGCAGCCTGCTGCTGACTTGTTCGTTATACGGGCAAACGGACAATGCGGCGCTCATCGAACACCTGGGTGAATTTTATGCCGAAGACAGGGATGAAAACTTTGATTTTACGGAATTAGCCGAACGGCTGGAATTTTACCGGCAGCATCCGATCGACCTGAACCGGACCGACGGATCGGAACTTCGCGAGCTATTGTTTGTACCTGAGTTGTTCATCGGTAACCTGCTGGCCCACCGGCATGCATCGGGCAGACTGGTTTCCGTGTACGAGTTACAGGCGATTGAAGGGATGGACCTGGAGCTGCTGCGGATGCTTATTCCCTTTGTGGAAGTAAATACCCCCGGTTCGCTATCCGAAGTTCGTGCCCGGGAGCTGCTATCGGAAGGTGCGCATGACCTGATGGTCAGGTATGGACGTATGCTGCAAAGGCAGCGGGGTTATGCCATCCGCGATACCGCGCGCTCGCGCTACCTGGGTTCGCCGGATCGCATGTTTGTCCGGTACCGCTATCATTTTAACCGGGACCTGCGGGTAGCGGTAAATATGAAAAAGGACGCCGGGGAACGTTTTTTTTCCGGCGCACAGCGCCAGGGGTTTGACTTTTATTCCGGAAGTGTATATATGCGTAACCAGGGGCATGTCCGGGACCTGGTTATTGGCGATTATGCGCTGCAGTTCGGCCAGGGACTGGCCATGTGGTCGGGACTCGGATTCGGGAAAGGGGCTACGCTGCAGCAGGTAGCCAAGCAGGGCACCGGGCTTCGCCCGTATACATCATCCAACGAGGTGCTGTTTTTGCGTGGGGCCGCAGCAACCATCGCCCTGAAGCCCAACCTGTCGGTTACCCCTTTTGTGTCGTGGCGTAAACTGGATGGCTCCATGGAGCACGCTGCTGACAGTACACAGCTCGTTGGTTCCCTCGGTCAGACCGGCCTGCACCGAACGCCCTCGGAAGCCGCAAACCGGAATGCGCTCCAACAATGGGTATACGGGCTCAATATCCAGTATGCACGCCGCCGGTTTACGCTTGGTGCAACGGCGTTCCGCACGGAATTCGATGCTTCGATCAAGCCACGTCCGCGGCTGTATACACGGTATGCATTCCGGGGCCGTTCGCTATGGAATGCCAGTTTGTATTACAGCGGCACGGTTCGCAACGTGTATTTTTTCGGTGAGGCGGCTCATCGCATCGGCCGTGGCTTCGCTTTCCTTAATGGCGCGATGCTGAACCTGCATCACCGCCTTTCACTGGTCTTGCTCCATCGGGATTTTCACCGGGAGTATCATTCTTTTTATAACCAGGCATTTGCCGCAGGGAGCGCGGCAGTTAATGAACGGGGGTTTTATTCGGGTTTAGCTTATCAGCTTGGCAGGCGCGTGCAATGGGTGGGCTATGTGGATGTATTTCGTTTTCCCTGGCTTCGTTACCGGGTAAATGCGCCGTCAGGCGGGATGGACATGCTGACGCAGTTTACCTACGAATGGTACAAGCGGGCAAAGGCAAGCATTCGTTATCGGTATCGCCGCAAGGCTGAAAATGCTGCGTTGGACCTGCCTGAAAACCGGGTGGTGGACGTCAACCGGCAACAGTTGCGGATCGACGGGCAATATACACTCGACGACCGCTGGCGTATGCGCAGCCGGGTGGAATTTTCACATTACCGGAAGGAGGGAACCCCAACGGAAATTGGCTGGCTGTGGTACCACGATGTGATTTATAAACCGATGAGCTCGAGATTCAGTGGCAATGTACGGGTGGCCATGTTCGGTACGCCAAGCTATCAGTCCAGAATCTATGCTTTTGAAAACAATGTACTGTACGCGTATTCGTTCCCCGTATACCATAACCGTGGTATACGCGCCTATGTCAATGTAAGGTGTCGGTTGCAACGGAAGATAGACCTTTGGTTACGTTACGCCACATTTATCTACCGGGGAGTGGATGAGGTAGGAACCGGATTAAATGCTAGTACAGGGAATCAGCGTTCGGAGCTGACCGTCCAGTTACGGATTCAATTTGATTAGTTTATTTTTTTTCTACGCCCAGCACCGGAGTTGTTTGACTATACCAGTAAGCGGACGGAAAAGGAAAAATAACATGAACGGAGAGCAAAAAATAAAATCCCTTTTGCAACGATACCTCGCAGGTAAATGCAATGAGTCCGAACGTGCTTTGGTTGAACAGTGGTATCAAATACACCGGGCTACCGATCCAGCTGACATACCATATGATGAAATTGAGCAGGACCTGCTTACTGTCGGTGAACAACTGCCCGCCGCCCGAAGACAACGATGGTTTTTTAAGACCCGGTATGTGGCGGCAGCCACACTGATAGCTGCCACGCTGGTCGCTTATTTGCTGATGGTTCAGCGGAACGGATTATCCGACAGCACCCACCATCCAATAACAGCAGCCGATATTATGCCAGGTGGTAATAAAGCCACGCTTACGCTGGCCGATGGCCGGCACATCGTGCTGGATGATATTTCGGCCGGAAATGCAGGGACACAGCGGGACAGCATCGTATTTAAAAATGAAGCCGGCCAGCTGACCTATCTTTCCGAAGGAACACAAACCGGAAATAAACGGGCTATTCCGCTGAATACAATTACCACACCGCGCGGCGGGCAGTACCGTGTTACATTGCCTGATGGTACCCAAGTGTGGATAAATGCAGCTTCGTCGTTGACCTACGCAGCCATTGACAACAGCGGAGAACGGGTTGTGCAGTTGAAAGGGGAAGCTTATTTTGAAGTTGCAAAGTCCAACGGAAGGCCATTTCGCGTGATTACGCCACGGCAGACCGTTGAAGTAATGGGAACACATTTTAACGTGAACAGTTATCCGGATGAACCGGCTGTGAAAACTACGCTGCTTGAGGGATCGGTGAAGATTGTGGGACATGCGACTGACGAGGCGGTGATGTTGCGTCCGGGCCAGCAGGCATCGCTCAACAAGGAAAGCCAGTTATCCGTACGACAGATTGATATTAACGATGCCGTGGCCTGGAAAAATGGGCTATTCCGCTTTGAAAACTCAGACATTGAAGCCATCATGCGGCAGTTCGCCAGGTGGTACGATGTGGAAGTGGAATTCGAAGGCAGCAAGCCGGATATTAAACTTTGGGGTGAGGCATACCGGAATGCCAGCGCCTCACAGGTGTTGGATATGCTGGCCTATTTTGATTTAAAATACCGGATAGAAACGAACAATAGCGGCAAGCGGAAAATTATTATCTACACGTAATGTAAACCAACTAATTATTAACCAATGAGAAGACAAAGAATGAAAAGCGGAAAAATTCCCTAAGCCGGAACTGATCGGAAGATAGCTAATTAAAAACGTCTCCTGACGGCCATCAGAAGACGTAAAATGTTTAAGTCTATTCCGAAAGGATAAATTCTTGTAAGTGAATTCATTATTAACTCAAACATCACAAAGGTAATGAAATTTAATTGGTGTGCAACAGGCGCTATACTCAATGTGCTGGCGTTGCGATTTCTGTCGTATGTAAAATGGAAAAAACTAACCGATTTACTTGTTGATAAACGGAAGGTTATTATGCGGTTCTACTTAATTGTCGGCATTCTGTCGGTCGCTTTTGTCCAGGTGAGTGCAACCAGCGTTGCACAGTATATAACCATCCGGATGCGGAACGCGCCGATGGAAAAAATATTTCAGGAAATCAAGGCACAGACCGGCTATGTGTTTGTCTATAACAGCGAAAGCCTTAAGGATGTGAAAATTGATCTTGCCGTTACACACGGTACTGTGGAGGAGGTATTGGCGGATTGCCTGGCTGGACTTCCCTTTTCCTATCGGATTATCAATAATAACATCCTGATCAGGCAGGAGCGGCTGTCAAATCCCATAAGGGGAGCCGATATTGAGATCCAACGGGATATTACCGGAAATGTGAAAGATGAGCGGGGAAACCCGTTGGAAGGAGTGACGGTATCCGTAAAAGGGGCCGCGGCTGCGACGACAACTGACAAAATGGGGAATTACCGCATAACGCGTCCGCAGGACGGAGCATCGCTCGTATTTACCATTGTTGGATACGAGTCCAGGGAAATCCCGCTTGGTTCGGCATCGGTAATTAATACCGTGTTAACCGAAGCGGTCAGTGACCTGGCGGAAGTGGTGGTAGTCGGATACGGGACGCAGCGCCGGCAGGATCAAACGACGGCCAGCAGTACCGTTGATGGCGGGGAATTGCGGTCTTCTTCTACGGCAAATGCGGGTAACATGCTGGAGGGACAGGTGGGTGGACTCAGTGTACAGAACAACGAAGGGACGCCGGGGGGCAATCCGATTATCCGGATCAGGGGCGCCACGTCGTTGCTGGGCAGTAACGAAGCATTGGTTGTGGTGGACGGACTGCAACGGGGAAACCTCGGCGATTTGAATCCCTCGGATATCGAATCGATGGAAGTGCTGAAAGGGCCCGCTGCAACGGCGATTTATGGCTCAGAAGGAGCTAACGGTGTCATCTTGGTTACTACAAAACGAGGAAAAACGGTTGCACCTGATGTGAGCTTTTCAAGCAGCTACACGTACGCGGCCGTCAACACCAATGCTTACCAACTAATGGACGCCGCTACGTTTGCCAGGTATGCCAATCTGAGGGAGCTGGCTGACAACCTCGATCGTGATCCGTTGCCTATTTATTCGGACGAACAGATCGCCGCATTTGAGAATACCCGTGGGACCGACTGGATGAAAGCCATTTTCCGGGGAGGATCTACTTTTAATAATGCGTTGAGTATCAGCGGGAGGGGAGAAAAGATTAATTACCTGTTTTCGGGAGGGTACCTGGATCAGCAGGGTACGGCGTTGAATTCGGGAAATAAGCGTTATACGTTACAGACTAATTTGAGCTTCGACCTGCTGCGCTGGATGCAACTCAATGTAAACTGGCTGGGCGTTAAAACCGACCAGCAGAATAACCTGCGTGGCGGTATAGGTGACAAACTCATGAATCCCCTGTATAATGCACTTATTTATCCTTCGGTTTATCCGGTGTATGACGAAGACGGCAATTATACCGATGTAAGAAATGACCGCGGAGCCCCGTTCTGGAGCTTTAATCCCGTGGCAACGGCACTTGAACCCATCAACCGGGGGAAAAACACGACAAACAATGTCAATACATCCATCATATTTACGCCGTTTAAGGACGAGGACCTGTCGCTGGAAATCCATGCAGGTGCCCGGTTCAACGAATATAATTTTTTGAATTATAATAATACTAAAACGTTTCAGGGCGCCAGTTCAAATGGAAGAAGCTCCATTAATTACCTTTCTTCCCGGTTTTTGCAGAACACGAATATTTTAAGGTATCGAAAGCAATTCAACCGGCATAACCTGGAATTTACAGGTATCTATGAGCAGAAACACGACCAGAATTATCAGGTGACACTTGAGAACCGGAATTTTCCGACCCCGGAAACCAATATCAACGATCTGGGCTCAACGCTGAACCAGGTGACAAGATCGGCGGCTCTGGCGTCTTACATACGTTCCTGGGCCGGTCGCGTCAACTATAATTTTGACGATCGCTACCTGGCGAGCGTCAGCTACCGGGCAGACGGTTCGTCGGTTTTTGGTGCCGATAATAAATGGGGGTATTTCCCTTCTGCCTCGCTGGGCTGGCGGATCTCCGAGGAACAGTTTCTCAGCGATGTGGACGCCCTCACCGAGCTGAAGCTTCGCGTCGAATGGGGGATTACGGGAAATCAGGCCATCGCTCCCTACCAATCGCTGAGCGCAATCGGTACAACGGGCAGGTACCCGCTGTATGGAAACGGTTCGGATATACCCGGCTATGGTATATTGCGACCGGAAAACCCCGACCTTAAATGGGAAGAAACGGAACAGCAGAATGTGGGTATCGACCTTTCGTTGTTTCAGGGCAAATTCACTTTCGTAGGCGACTATTTCCATAAGATAACACGTGATATGCTGATGCCGCGGGAAGTGGCAGAATACACCGGTGTAAGTACCATTATCGGCAATGCGGGGAAAATAAGCAATACCGGTGTTGAGACCATCTTCGGCTATTCTTTCCGTTCGGGGGATTTTACCATGAGCACGAATGTCAATTTCACCAAAAATTACATTAAGGTCCTGGATCTGGGTGGTGACGACAAAATAGGCTATAACGGCGGCACCGGCGGATACGGTGCGAATGAAGAGGTCGTTTTCATGTTTAAGGGTGAACGTTTCGGCCAGTTTTACCTATGGGTGGATCAGGGTACCTGGGGAACCGATGAACGGCAACAGGCCCTCCGGTATGGGCAGCTGCCCGGTGATACCAAATACCTGGATGTCAATGACGACGGTATTATTGATGAGCAGGACCGTGTCCGGTCGGGCAGTATTAACCCGGATGTCTATTTCGGTATTAATTCACAGATGACCTACCGGAATTTTGGTTTTTCTTTCAATATAAACGGTGTTGCGGGAAATAAAATCATGAACCAGGAACGGATGAATGGTGACGTACTGCTGGATGAACTGTACAGCAACCGTTGGACGGAAACAAACCAGCAAACAAATATCCCCGCTATCATTGATGAACGCACGCGGGCTGCGGAAACGGCAGGTCATCCGACGACAATCAATATTCCCTATACCATGTTCGGTGCCACAACCCGTTTTCTGGAGAGCGGTTCATTCGTCCGGCTGAGAAACGTCCGGTTGTCCTATAACCTGGCCGGCACGGTAATTAAACCGGATAGGCTAAAGAATTTTACCATCTATCTTGAAGGTGAAAACCTGGTTACGATAACGAATTACAGCGGCTTCAATCCCTCGGTAAGCGCCTTCCGTGAAGCAACACGTCAGGGGTTTTCTGTTGTGAATTATCCGGTTGCCCGGACCGTTAGCCTTGGTTTAACTATTGGCTTTTAATTAAATGATTCTGACATGGAATACATCAAAAGAAAATACATAACGTCTTTCACGCTGTTAGCTTCGCTGACGTTTCTAGCCAGCGGATGTGGAAAGGACTTATTGCAGGAAACACCAAAGAGTTTTGTGAGCGCAACGGATTTTTATACCAATGCCCGGCAGATCGAAGGTGTTTTTGCGAATTGCATGAACTACCTCTATGGCGGCTGGGGCCCATACGACTCCCATTATGAGTATTCAATTTTTGACGATCAATATGCTGACGGGAACCTGATTATCCCGGTAACGCATGGGAACAGAATGTGGACTTCACATTACAAGGCGATAAATGACCTGAATCATATTATCCGGTCGATGAACGAAAAGGGGTTACGCGACGAATCGCCGGAAGTGATGGACGGGTTAATGGGCAAAGCGCGGTTTCTGCGCGGCTGGAATTATTTTCAGCTGGTCCGGTATTATGGCCCGCTTCCCTTGCTGACCGACGCAACGGAGAACTACTATGCAGGTGACCTGGCGAGATCACCGATTACGGAAATATATGATTTTATCATTGGTGATTTTGAATATGCCATTGGGCACATCCCCGCTACGGTAAACCAGGGAGAGCCGGGCAGGGGCGTGGCAAAGGCCATGTTGGCGGAAACGTACCTGACCATGGCCAGTTACCCAATGAACAAACCGGAATATTACAGTAAAGCGGCTGAATATGCATGGGAAGTAATCAGCGAAGGGAAATACGCATTGGTGGAGGATGTAAACCGACTGTTTACGGCGGGAGAGGAACACGGGAAAGAGATGATGTGGGGGTTTTATGCCACACAGAACGATCCGTCGATTGAAGCCGGTACCTGGTATAATTTCGGAGTATCGCTCGAATGGCTGGGCCGATTTCCGGAGCAGCCGCGTAAATCCGCATGGTTTATGTTTACGGATCTTGAGGGGAATTATTATTTAGATGTGGGTATCAACCCCAGTATGAAGAAATACCTGTATGCCGGTAATGTGGAAACCGGACTCCTCACGGCAAACATGTCGATCATGCGCTATGCCGATGTTTTGCTGATCTATGCGGAAGCAGCAAACATGGCCAATGGAGGACCGACCGATGATGCAGTTTGGGCAATTAACCAGGTTATTGACCGGGCAAATGGTCATGAAGACAACGCAGCTGATCCGTTGGCCACACGTTCGATGAGTCAGGCCGTATTTGATAAAAAGGTAATAGCGGAACGGAATTGGGAGTTGTGCTTCGAAGGTCCAAAGCGGTGGTTTGATCTGATCCGGAAACGGATATTGAAAGACGAGGTCCGGGAAGAATATCAGATAAACTTCAGTGAAGACGATTATTTATGGCCCATTCCCTTGTATGATTTAAGAAATAATCCTAATCTTGAACAAAACCCTGGATATCCCAGAGAATAAACCATAGCTATTGTCACGTGGATTAGTATTCCAATATTGGTAAATAACAGATAATAAATAATTATGATGAGCACGACTAAAAACAAAGACATCTCCAGACTTGATTTTCTGAGAACTTCGGGGTTTATGGCGGCCGGATTGGCATTTCTCCCGGGATTTATCAGCTGCGGATCGGGCAGTGACCTCAAAAAATACCAACTTGTTATCCGTGCCGGTGCTGACCCGGTAGAAAAGGAAGCCGCAGAACGATTGCAGCATTACCTGTCGGAAATCTCTGGTGCTGCTATACAGGTCGTGGAAGAAAGTGGATTTCAGGGCACCCATGCCATTTATCTCGGGCAAACCGATTACGCAAAAACCCAAGGGGTAAACGCCGACCAGTTAGCGGATGGCGGATACAGCTATAAACCGGTGGGAAATCATATCATTATTGCCGGTGGAGCGAAAAAGGGCTTGCTTTATGGGGTCTATGACCTATTGGAGGCCGTGGGCTTCCGGATGTATTCACCCGATTATACTTATATGCCGAAAGACGATGCTGCCGCATTCCCGGGAGCGGAAAGGGTTGTTGCACCGAAAGTGACCTATCGGACAACATCGTACAGCCGGATGGGCGACCAGCAGCTTTCCGATTGGCATAAAGTTTCTTCGCGGGACGACTGGGGGTTGTTTGTGCACACATTCAATACCTTGTTGTCGCCGGAAGAATACGGTAAAACGCATCCGGAGTATTTTTCACTGATCAACGGGACGCGGCTCCCGGGTACCCAGCTCTGTCTCTCCAATGCAAAGGTGGTGGAAATCGTAGTGGCAAACCTGAAAAAGGAAATTGCCGAAAATCCAGAAGCTACTTATTGGTCAGTAAGTCAGAATGATAACGACCAGTATTGCCAGTGTGCCGCCTGTACCGCGCTGAATAAAAAATACGGAGATGTACCCAGTGGTTCGATGGTTTATTTCGTCAATGAGGTGGCAAAACAGGTGCCGGACAAAATCATCTCCACGCTGGCTTACTGGTATACCCGGAAGGCGCCGAAAAATATCAAACCGGAACCGAATGTCAATATTATGCTCTGTAATATTGAAAGTAAACGGCAGGCACCCGTCTATGAAACGGACCCGGCATTTTCCAATGACCTGAAAGACTGGGCCAGCCTTACAAACGATATTCTAATCTGGGATTACAATATCCAGTTTACGAATTTCTTTGCGCCTTTCCCCAACCTTTTTACCATTAAGCCGAATATCAAGTTTTACACCGACCATAGCGTGAACGCCCTGTATATGCAGGCAAATAATGAGGCTGCGGCTGAAATGGCATTGCTCCGGGGTTACCTGATTTACAAATTGATGTGGGACCCGGATGCCGATGACCAGGCAATCATAGACGAATTTGTAAACGGTTATTACGGCGCTGCCGGACCGTATATCAGGCAATACATTGATGCCCTGCATCAGGCCCTTACCGAAAGCGGCATGCAACTGGATATTTTCGGCGACCCCATTGATGCGAAGGACGCCTTTTTATCGGCCGAAAAAATGGGAAAATATAAGGAATTGTTTGACCAGGCCGAAAATGCAGTGAAGAGCGACCCCGAACTGCTCCAGCGGGTACATGTGGCACGATTACCAATCATGTACGCTGAAATCCAGATCGGGCGGACGGAGATTGATACGCCACGCAGCATGTACCAACATGCCGACAATGGTACTATCATAGCCAAACCCGAAATGAAAGCATTGGTGGAACAATTTGTGGCGGGCTGTAAAAAGGAGGAGGTAGCGCTTGTACGGGAACGGGCAGGTACCCCTGATCACTTCCTGGAATCTTATAACCGGATTTTCACGAATATGGAGGAAACCGGTTCTGTTAAGTCTTTTGGCAAGAAAGTGACCGCCATCACGCAGCCGAGTAGTAAATCGAAAGGTGTAGAAGCATTAACCGACGGCATTTTTGCATCCTATGAATCCTGGCAGAAAGCAGATACTAACTGGATATCCTATGAAGGCGTACATATGGATTTTGTGCTGGACCTGGGTGAGGTTATGCCGGTCAATTCCATCAATATGGATTTTCTTAATCCACAGGCTCAGCCGGATTGGCACCTGATGGCGCTTCCAAAATACGTGACTTATGCGCTATCTGCCGATGGTACAACATATGGCAGCCCCATTCGGATTGACAATCCGCATAACCCCAACCCGTTTGAAAATCCGGACATCAGCAAGGTTTCTATTCAATCGTTTCGGGCCGATACGAACGGAAAAGCCCGTTACATTAAAGTGCACGCGGAAAACCTGTTGAAGATGCCGTCGTGGCATATACGCGCAGGTAACCCGGTCAGTATTTTCACTGATGAGATCGTAGTAAAGTAACGTACATCGTCCGGGAATATTCCATCGGATATTCCCGGACGAATAACGTTAGTTACGGCTGGCGTACCGCGATAATTTTTTAAGCCTGTTTGCGTACAGCAGGTGATCAGAACCAGATATAGACCAATGAAGTAAAAGGGCCCACTCCCCATGTTGGCTCAAATCGGCTTCAAAATGAAGAACAGAATTACATTATATCAATCCTGCACGGATATTGAGCTGGTCTACCTAATTTCGGAGGACAATCACGAAGCATATCGGGAGATATACAACCGATATGCCGGAGTGCTTTACCTTCATGCACGCAGAAAACTCAACGACAGGGAGGAGGCTAGAGACCTCATTCAGGAATTATTTATTTCACTTTGGAATAATCGCAATACGCTGACACTGCACTCACACCTGTCCGCCTATCTATACCGTGCCATCCGCTATAAAATAATCAATATACTGTCTCGTAAAAAACTGGAAATGACTTATATGGATGCGATGATAGGTGCTTACACATGTGAGCCGACAATGACGGATCATCAATTGAGAGAAAATGAATTGAAAAGGCTGATCGAAAAGGAAGTAAACGGACTGCCGCCGAAAATGCGTAAAATTTTCCACATGAGCCGGCAGCTGAATTTCAGCCATAGAGAAATCGCGGAAAAACTGGACCTTTCTGAAGCAACGGTAAAAAAGCAGGTAAATAATGCCTTAAAAGTCTTACGTATCAAACTGGGAACTCTGCTTTCTGTTCTGCTTATCATCGTTATGTTAGGTATATACAAACTCTGGTAGCCCCCCGGTCTACCGATTTGCATTTTTCCTTTTTTTGGTTAAGTTTGCATAAGCCTGTTGAAATAGCGGGCCGAACCAATTAACCAATTTTCCAAAATGGTCACGAAGCATTTTCCGGAGCCTGACCTTGTACAGCACTTATTAGCAGGTGATGAGTGGGCGTTCCGTAATGTGTTTGACCGCTTCCACCCTAAAATTTATCGGTTTGTTTTCAGCTTTCTTAAAGATAAGGAACGGAGTGAGGAGATTGTCCAGGATACATTTTTGAATTTTTGGATGCACCGAGAGAACCTCAGACCGGACCTGCCGATTGCCCCGTTGCTGTTTACCATTGCCAGGCGTATGCTGGTGGATGCCTGGCGCAAAGCGGCTTCATCGGAAAACTTCCGGCGCCGGCTGATTGCGAGAATGGAATCGGAGTTGAGCAATGATGTGGAAGAAAAGCTGTTTGCTGCGGAACTGGAACGCATCACCCAGGATGCCCTGAAAAAACTAAACGAACAACAGCAAAAGGTGTTTGCATTAAGTCGATATGAAGGATTGTCTTATGAAGAAATTGCCGAACAGCTGCACATCTCCAAGAACACGGTAAAATACCATCTGATGAATGCGTTGAAGGTGCTGCGGGCACACTTTAGTGAACACGGCATCCTCTACCTGTATTTTCTGTATTTCATCGCATAAAAGAAATTCCCACTACCCATCCTATCCGTTCGTACGTATTCCCCTATATAACCAGTTCATGGGCACGGTCCCATAACCTTGAATGCTTCAACATGGATACAAATAAGCTGAGACAGCTGTTGGCCGATTATATGGCAGAAACGATCAGTAAGCCCGATTTGATTATGCTGCTGGATTACGTGGCGGCAAAGGAAAACGGTGTACAGCTGGATCAGCTGATGAATGAGTCATTGCTTGACCTGGCGCCGGATCCGGAAACAGCTGTTGACTCAGCGGCATTATACCAACGCATAATCAGCCATTCGCAGTTTAATCGGCAGCCGATATTCAAAAAAAGAAGGTACTGGAAGTGGGTGGGTGCCGCCGCCGCCGTCCTCGTGGTTGCGGGTGTTTTTTTCTGGGGCGTTGGGGGATCCCGCTACTCGGAAACGGGCTCATTACAAGGGAACAACCGGACGCCCGTTCTGCGGACGGTCACAACTGCACCTTCGGATATCCCTGTGTTGCGGCTGGCTGATGGCCGTGTAATCAACCTCGATAGTGTGGCCGGCGGTGTATTGGCATTGGAAGATGGCATGCAGATTACGTTGGAAGGCAATCAGCTGCATTATGAAGGCGGGGATACAAAAGATGCCGAAGGGAAAACACTGAAAAATACGATCATAACACCCAAAGGCCGTCAATATCAGGTCATTCTCCCCGATGGCAGCAAAATGTGGCTGAATGCAGCGACGACGCTGACTTATCCGGTTCAGTTTGATCGTGATAAACGTGTGGTTGAAATTAGTGGAGAGGCCTATTTTGAAGTGCAGAAAGCAGCGAACTGGCCATTTATTGTAAAGACAAAAACACAACAGGTGGAGGTACTGGGCACGCATTTTAATGTGAGTGCTTATGACGGGGATCAAAAAGCAAAAACGACATTGGTGGAAGGGAGCGTGAAAGTCTCTTTGGTTCGGCCGGGAAATGGCCCCAATGCGCATGAGCCGTCAACTGTATTAAAGCCCGGTCAGCAAGCGACCACCTATTTAAATAAGGAGGCCATCAATGTAGATGCGATAGACCCTTATGAAGCAGTATCATGGAAAGAAAACCTGTTCGTATTCAATAATGAGGAGATCAGCGAAATCATGAAGAAAGTGAGCCGTTGGTACGATGTGGAAGTTGTTTACCAGGACGGCATGGCTGGTAAGCGCATCGGCGGCACTATTCCGCGGTTTGCGCAAATAAATGAACTCATGGACGCGCTGATGGCCACGGGCCTGCTGCGCTATAAAATGGAAGGAGGTAGGGTCGTCATTATGGAATAACCGTTCACATCGGCGGCTGAATAAAAAACCGGAAGCGGGGGAACGCTTCCGGAAGATTATCCAAGCCCTTAGGCCGAATTCAGTTTATCAAAATGTATAGCTAACGATTTTAATAAACCTGTATGATGCAAAAGTATAAAAAAATTGCCGTAAACCACTATGGCAATACACTAACCAATTTTATTAACTCGCCAATAATTATGCGATTGTTTTTCATATTGCTGATTGTCGGCATGCACGTAAGCGTATTTGCCATTGCGCAAAAAATTACGCTTGACGAGAAAAATGTCTCACTAACCGAGGTGATTAAGGAAATTAAACGGCAAAGTGGCTATAATTTTCTGTATGACGCCGGCGCATTGCTCAATGCACCGAACGTCAGTATCCATGTGGCTGGCGTTACGGTAACGGAGGCGCTTGATCAATGCCTGAAGGGACTGCCCCTTGGGTATGTGATCCGCGACAATAGCGTAATCATTTCCAAAAAGGCACCTAACAAGACACCGGTAACACCCTCGCAGCAACAGGAGGTAAGTGGCCGTGTTACGAACCAGCAGGGTGACCCGCTTCAGGGGGTCAGCATCCGGGTCCGGGGCGCCAATCAGGGTACTACTACCAATGCGGATGGACGATACTCACTGAATGTTGCGCAAAACAGTACGCTTGTTTTTACTTATATCGGTTACCTGGAACGGCAAATTGCCATCGGTTCTCAAAGGACGGTCAACATCAGCCTGGAGGAAGACCAGCAGGCGCTCAGTGAAGTGGTGGTAACCGCGTTGGGTATCAAAAGGGAAGCAAAAAGCCTGGGCTATTCCACTGCCACTGCCGCTCCTGAGGAAGTAACCGTGAACCGTACCTCGAATTTTATGAATGCCCTGCAGGGAAAAATGGCAGGTGTAAACATTACGTCAATGGGTTCGGGAACGGCGGGAACAAGTAAGATACGGATCCGGGGCCAGTCGTCTTTCGGCGGGAACAATTCACCGTTGATTGTGGTCAACGGGGTGCCGATAGACAACACCAATTTCGGTGCGCGGGGCGATGTGAGTGAACGCGGCAGTAACCGTACATCGGACAGTGGTGACGGCCTGAGCAGCATTAACCCCGATGACATTGAGAGTATGACCGTACTGAAGGGAGCGGCAGCTTCTGCGTTGTACGGCTCGCGGGCTAAGGATGGAGTGATCATGATTACCACGAAGAGCCGGAATGCCGGTGGGGGTATCGGCCTGGAATATAATACCAACTTCACGCACGATACACCGCTGGATTATACCGATTACCAATATGATTACGGCCAAGGAGAAAATGGGGTACGGCCTACGGCACCAAACCCCACTTCAGGCCAATGGAGTTTCGGGGAACGGTTTGAACCGGGAATGACACAGATACTGTTTGATGGGGTCGAAGTACCGTATGCCCCGCAAAGGGACCAGATCACCAATTATTATCGGACCGGTTTTAACTTCACCAACAGCGTAACCCTTTCTTCTGGGGGTGAATTCGGTGGCTTTAACCTTTCGGTTTCCAATATGAACAGCAACGCCATTTTACCCGGATCGGATTATGACCGGAAAACGGTGAACCTGGGCTTTACCCATACATTTGCCGATAAACTGACCGTTTCCGGCAATATCAATTACTCTAATGAACGGCGGCATAATCCGCCGAATATTGCTGAACAGGACTACAGCCCGGTAGTCATTTACAACTTGGCCAATTCCATGCCGCTGGACCTATTGAAACAGTACGCCACCGACGAAAACGGAAATGAATACCTGTGGTCAAGATTTACCAACCGGACCAATCCGTATTTTGCGTTAACGCGTTTCGACAATATCGACCGTGACCGCATATTTGGCAACATCACTGCGCGCTATAATTTTACCGACTGGCTTTACCTGCAAGGGCGTGTGGGACAGGATTATTATGCCCGGGATCAGGAATATAACCTGCCTACGGGCAGCCAGCGGCAGGCACCTGCTCCCCCGGGATTCGTTAACGGTGAATACGTGCAGGATGTTCGCCATTTCAGGGAGATTAACGCAGACATCCTAATCAATGCAACGCGTACTTTCGGTGATTTTGGTGTTAACCTGACGCTGGGGGGTAACCAGATGTATCGCAAACTGACCAACAATAATGTATTGGTGGATGATTTTTATACGCGTGGTCTGTATACGCTGGGTAATGGCCGGCAGCTTAGCCCGATCTACAGCATTAGCGAAAGACAGGTAAACTCGATATATGGCGCCGCTGAGGTTTCGTATCGGGAGTTTTTATACTTGAACGGTACGTTGCGGAACGACTGGTTTTCTACCCTGTCACCTGAGAACAGAAGCATCAGTTATCCATCCGTCACGGCCAGTTTCGTTTTTTCCCAGGCCCTGCGTGAATCACTGCCGGATTGGATTTCTTTTGGTAAGCTGCGGGCGGCATATGCCGAAGTAGGTAGCGACACCGATGTGCAGCCCTATTCCAATAACCTCTTTTATTTCATTAACCCGTTGCAGTTCGCCGGTCCTGATGGTTCTGCCCGGACATTGGCCAACATCAATGGTACGGTCGTTCCGAATCCCAATCTCCGTCCCATGCGGGTCACCGAAAAAGAAGTGGGCATCGAAATGCAGTTTTTTGCCAACCGACTGGGCTTTGAGTTAACGGGATACGATAAGCTATCGTCCGACCAGATTTTGCAGGCACAGATCTCAGATGCCTCGGGGTACATTAATCAACTGGTGAATGTCGGCCAAAGCCGGAACCGTGGACTGGAAATGCTGGTTACGGGCACGCCGGTAGCAAGGGAACATTTTGAATGGAACGCCAGTTTTAATGCGGCTTATAACGTGACCAAGGTGCTGAATCTAGGGAAGGATGTGAGCGATGATATGATCACGGTCGGTACCGGTGAGTTTACCGGCGAGCTCCGGCAGGTAGTTGGACAAGCCATGGGGCAGTTGTATGGTTTTGGATACCTGAGAGATGATCAGGGCCGGCAGGTTTTTGACAGCGGAAACGGACGTCCGCTGCGGACACCCTCACAAATCGCTTTTGGCAGCGCGCTGCCGCTCTGGGTGGGCGGGATCAACAACGGCTTTAGGTACAAAGACCTGACCTTTTCTTTCCTGATTGATTTTAAGCTGGGACATAAGATGATCTCGGGGACGAACTTCAATGCCTGGCGGCACGGTCTGCATCAAGGAACATTGCCCGGAAGGGAAGAAAATGTAGTGGTGGGCAGTGGCGTTAACGAAGATGGACAGCCCAATACCACCGCTTCGGGATTGCAGGCATTCTATGAAACGGTGCGAAGCCAGAACATCGCCGAGCAGTTTGTATACAACGCCGGGCTTTGGCAGCTAAGGCAGGTGACACTGGGTTATGATTTTTCAAAACTGCTGAATCAGGTGCGGTTTATAGATGGTCTCAGGCTGAGTGTCGTGGTGAATAATGTGGCTGTTTTGAAAAAATGGGTGCCTAATATCCATCCGGATCAATTCGGGTTTCCATCAGATAACCTGGTGGGCCTGGAGGCAACCGGACTGCCCATTACCCGGAGTGTAGGATTCAACCTGAATGTGAAATTCTAATGAATCGCCGCAACTAATTTTTCAACACTTAAGTATGGATAACATGAAAAGGATTAACACATATATATTAGGCGGTATGCTCTCCCTTGCCGTATGCGTTTCGTGCGACAGCGGGTTTGACGAGATGAATATCAATCCCATCGCCCTTACCGATGTGGAACCGGTATTCCAGCTAAACAGTGCGCTTGTTTCCAGCGCACCGACATACGGTAACCTGAGTTATGAGACAACGATCGTCAAGCAGATGATTACGCCGTTCAGTGGTGTCGGCGCCGCGGCCAATTTCAATCAGGATAATCGGAATGTAGCTGCCGGAAACTGGGAGAACGGTTACCGTAACCTGATCAAAAACCTGGTCGACGTCATCAACCGTACCCAGGACGACCCTGCTCAGGCCAACTTATACCATATCGCGAGGATATGGAGGGCATTTGCCTTTATGGTATTAACCGATACATATGGGGATATTCCCTATTTCAGTGCAGGGCAGGGCTACCTGGAGAATGTGTCGAACCCGGTATACGACGCGCAGGAAGCCATTTATGCCGATCTGCTGAATGAGCTGGAAGGGGCCTCGTCCGCGTTGGATCCCGCGGGTCAGCCAGTATCAGGTGAAGTACTCTATGGAGGGGACATTACAAAGTGGAGGCGTTTGGGGAATTCGCTGCTGCTGCGGGCAGCAATGCGGCTTTCCAAGGTAGACCCCGGTAAAGCAGCCGACTATGCCGCACGGGCCGTTGCCGGGGGAGTAATGGAATCAAATGACGACAACGCCATAATCCGCCACAATGCCAATTTTAACAACCCCATTGGCAGTCAGCTGAATGGTGGCCAATCGGCCTTCTATTACCTTACCGAGGATTTTGTGGATTACCTTAAGATGAATGACGATCCGCGCCTTATGTCCATTGCTGTCCGCTACATCGGTGCCACCAGCGGAGCCGACCAGACGGAGGGAGTGGCCGACCGGTCGGTTGACGTACAGATTGGAATGCCCCAGGGATATGATAACACCACCGTATCGGAGGCCGTGGCGGCAAGTGGCCTGGCCAGCCTGTGGGATTATAGCCAGCTTGACCGTACGCGCATGGCTGACCCGCAGGCGCCGAGTTTTTTGGTAACGCATGCACAGACCCGGCTGCTGCTTGCTGAAGCCGCTGTACGGGGCTGGATTTCGGATGATGCAGCTGCCTTATATGCCGACGGTGTAAGGGCACACATGCAGCAATTGGCTGCATACGGGGGCGGTACTGCAATCAGTGAAGATGCGATTACTACTTATCTGGCAGCTCATCCGCTGGATGCGGGTGCGGCCATGGAGCAGATCAATACGGAATACTGGGTGGCCTCCTTTTTAAATGGCCCGGAAGCGTTTGCTAATTTCCGCAGGAGTGGCTACCCGGAACTAACACCCAATCCTTATCCGGGCAGCGACCTGCAATCGGAAGATTTTATACGCCGTATTACTTACCCGGACTCGGAATTAAATGTAAACCAGGAAAACGTACAACAGGCAATTACACGGCAGGGACCCGATCTATTGGATACACGTGTCTGGTGGGATACTCCCTAACGGACATTAAATCCGCGGCCCCATTGATGCCACTAACAGCAAAAAACCAAAAAATTAGGCTAATGAAAAACTTAAAAACAAGACTTAAACGGGGAGAAACACTCACCGGTTGCTGGCTGAACCTGGGAAGTTCGGTCACCGCTGAAATTGTAGGCCTGTCCGGATTTGACTGGGTACTGATTGACCTCGAACACGGTGCCGGAGAAAGCAAAGACCTGCTGTTTCAGCTGCAGGCGCTGACCCACACCCAGGCAGCTGCTATAGTGCGGGTGGAGAGCTTTGAACGGCAACGGCTGCACCGGGTGCTCGACCTAGGCGCTGAAGGCATTATGTGTCCACGGATAAATAACGTGGCAGAAGCCCAGGCCGTTGTCGATGGGTTATTTTATCCGCCCGAAGGTGTCCGTGGTGTAGCCAAAATGGTACGTGCCACTAATTTCGGTACGCGTTTCTCCGAATATCGGGAAACTGCCAAAGACAACCTGTTGGGTATCGTCCAGATTGAAACGCCCGGCGCCCTTGACTGCCTCGACGGCATTGCTGCCCTGGATGGGGTAGACGTGCTTTTTATCGGACCGGCAGACCTGTCCATGGCGCTTGGCATTTTCGGACAGTTTGACCACCCAATCTTTAAAGACGCCATCCGGGCCACGGTAAATGCCGCGAAAAAAGCAGGTAAAGCCACGGGAATCCTGTTGTTTGATCCAGCTGACTTTCCCACTTATCACGAAATGGGCATCCAGTTGATTGCCTGTGGTGCGGATGCGACATTCGTAGCCCAGGGTGCCCGTCAGACGGCTGACAAGCTAAATTCATTTATTTCCAAACCCTTAAATCGAACATGATGAGCATCACCCAATTGATAGCCGATCCCATATTTATCCTGCTCATCGGCATGTTTATCGTGGTGGGCGGGATTATCGGAATGAAGCTCCATCCTTTTTTGGCATTGCTGCTGGGCGCTTTCGTGGTCGCCTGGATGACGCCCGCGGCGGCGATCGAACAGTTTGGACTGGATAAGGGGCTGTCCGCAGATGCTGCGCTGCAGCTGTCGGAGCGTAGCATTGGTGAGCGGATCGCCGTGGAATTTGGTAATACGTGCGGCAAAATCGGTATCCTGATTGCGATGGCTGCCATTATTGGCAAATGCATGCTGGATAGCGGTGCTGCCGAAAAGATTGTACGTTCCATGCTGCGTATGACCGGCATTGAGCGTGCGCCAATCGGATTCCTGATCAGCAGTTTTTTCATTGGAATACCGGTATTCTTCGATACGGTTATTTTTCTGATGATGCCGCTGGCGAAAACCATGTCGATGCGTATCGGGAAAAATTACCTGTTGCTTGTGCTGGCCATCCTTGCCGGCGCCGTAATGGCCAATTCGCTGGTGCCCCCTGCTCCCGGACCGCTCTTTCTGGTCGGGGAGATGCAGATACCCATCGGCCTGATGATGATTGCCGGGGCGCTTTTGGGAATCGTTACCAGCGCTTCAGGCTACCTGTTTGCCACCTGGGCGAATCGGAAGTGGACTATTCCCGTCCGGGATTCGCTGGATGCCCGTTTGGAAGATATCCGGAGCAACGCGGAAAAGGATGATAAACAACTTCCTTCATTGGGCTGGTCGCTGTTGCCGGTGCTGATTCCGCTGGTATTCATCTGTGCACATACGTTCGTACATTCGTTATTGCCCGCCGAAAGCATTGCGGCACCGTCGGCTGTGCTTTCGGCCACCATCTCCCTGATTAACTTTCTTGGCGACAAGAATATCGCACTGATTGCCGGTGGACTGGTTGCACTGATCCTGCTGGTGAAGCAGAAAAGGGAAAGTAAAGAAGGCATGACGGCCTTCGTGCAGGCGGCACTAATGAGCGGTGGTGGGATTATCCTGATTACCTCCGCAGGCGGCGCTTTCGGTAGTATGCTTCAATATACCGGCATCAGCTCCACCATCGTGGAAATGACCCGCGGTTACCAGATGGCGCTGATCCCGCTGGCGTTTTTTATCGCCGCGGTAGTCCGTACAGCACAGGGTTCGGCCACGGTTGCACTTATTACGGCGTCCGGCATCCTGTCTGGTATGGCTAATACCGGTCACCTCGAATACCACCACCTCTACCTGGGCCTGGCCATCGGCTGTGGCGCCAAGCTGGTTCCCTGGATGAACGATGCCGGCTTCTGGATTGTGTGCAAGATGAGTAATCTCACGGAGCAGGAGGCATTGAAAACCTTCATGCCGATGAGCATTATCATGGGGGTAACCGGGTTGATCGTTATCCTCATCGCCGCACAGCTGCTGCCGCTGATCTGATTTAGTTAACTGAATATTTACCATAAATAATGAAACGATGAAAAGAAGAAAGTTTGTGATAACCGCCGGTACCATGGGTGCTGCTGTGTTGGGCGGTGCTGTAGGCACGGCGGCGGTGAGCTGCAATACACCTGTGGCTGAAAACACCGCGTCAGCCAAGAAGAAGGTACTGATGAAGGTGGGGTGCCAGTCGGGGGGGACCACCATCGAGAACCTCGAATTTAAAGCCCGGCATGGGGTGTACAATATTGACGGCGGGATGCCCAAAGTGATCGATGGTGTGGGGTGGGATCTCGAAGATTCCATGGCTAAACGTGAGGCCTGCGAAAAGTACGGCATCAGCCTGGATGCTTATCACTTGCCGCTCACCTCTGCAGGCATCGATCGGGTGCTGTACCCCAATATTATGCTGGGAAAAAGTCCCGAACGGGACCGGGAAATCGAAATCATCCAGCAGATGATCGAGGTGGCCGGGAAGACTGGTGTCAAATTGTTAAATTACAATACCACGATACTTCCGGTATTACGTACGGGCAGGACAGTCGATCCTAAACGGGGCAATGCCTCATATAGTACGTGGAATTACGAAGAGGCAGTCAAAAACAATGATCCGAAGACCGTCGCCGGCGATGTTTCCATCGATGACATGTTTGAACGGATTGCTTATTTTCTTGATCGGGTGCTGCCTGTGGCAGAAGAATACAAAGTGAAGCTGGGAAATCACATCGCGGATCCGCCGACCCACCCCGGTTATCGGGGGATTACCCGGTGGAACAGTCCCGACGTGTTTGAAGGCATTAAGCGGTTTGCGCAGCTTTCCGACAGCGAATACCACGGGTTTAATTTTTGTATCGGTTCCATTGCCGAAGGGCTCAAAGATCCGAAAACCGAAATTTTACCGATTATCAAATGGGTGGGAGAACGGAATCAAATATTCAATATTCACCTGCGGAACATCAAAGGAGGGTGGGACAATTTTCAGGAAGTCTATCCTGATAATGGCGACATGGATTTTTTCCAGGTAATCCGTGCGCTGCGCGATGTAGGTTTTGATGGCATGGTGATGCCTGATCATGTTCCGGTACACGCCGCTGAGGGGAGCAATGCCCAGGCATTTGCTTTTTGTTACGGTTATATCAAGGGGCTTTTACAGGCCGTATCGGATGAAGTTTAAAATATTTTATGGAAGTTTGCTGTACCGGTCCGGATACATCCGGACCGGTATGCATAATGAATGGAATTAATATGGAAAAAATAGGTTTCATTGGCTTGGGTATTATGGGGAAACCCATGGCACACAATTTAATTAAGGCCGGTTATCCCCTTGCGGTACTCAAACAGAGCAAGGCCGCAGTAGAGTTAGCGTCGGCAGGGGCCCAGCTGTTTGATAGCTATGCGGCCATCGCTCGGCACAGCGATGTACTGATTACGATGCTTCCCGACTCGCCGCAGGTAGAGGAGGTGGTCTTCGGTGAAAACGGAGTGCTGGAAGGTATTGCAGCCGGGGCACTTTTTATTGATATGTCTACTATTTCTCCAGCCATGGCCATCAGATTATATGAAGCATTGCGTCAGAAGGACGTAGCGGCATTGGATGCACCGGTATCGGGCGGACAGGTGGGGGCGGAGGCTGCTTCATTGTCGGTGATGGCAGGGGGGGATGATCATGCATTTTCCCGGGCATTGCCGATATTGCAGGCGATGGGCAAAAATATTGTACATGTAGGGCAACAGGGTGCCGGTCAAACGGCCAAAGCATGCAATCAATTGGTGGTGGGCATGACGATCCAGGCAGTTGCTGAGGCATTCACGCTGGCCAGAAAAGCAGGAGTAGACCTGAAGAAGCTACGTGAATCGCTACTCGGTGGATTTGCGCAAAGCAGGATACTGGACCTTCACGGAAACCGGATTATAGAGCGTAATTTCACTCCGGGGTTCCGGTTAAACCTGCATAGGAAAGACATGAATATTGTATTGCAGGCAGGTAAGGAGCTTGCAGTACCGCTTTCAGGAGCTGCCCAGGTAGCGGCTCAAATGGATGCTGCCATTGCGTTGGGCAAGGGTGAATCAGATCACAGCGTGCTGGCCCAGCTGCTGGAACACCTTTCAGGGATAGAATAACCAAATAATAGCTTCACCAATGCATATTCTCATTGCTCCCAATGCCTTTAAACATGCGCTTGACGCACCTGATGTGGCGGCCAGTATACAAAAGGGCCTGGCCGCCAGTCAGCTTTCCTGTACCGCCGAATGCTTTCCGATTGGCGACGGGGGCAACGGCACCGGTAGGTTAATTATCGAAAGATGCAAGGGGACATTTATCCATGCCCGGGTAAAAGACCCGTTGGGCAGGCCTGTTTCCGCTTCTTTCGGGTTGATTGAAAACGGACGGACAGCTGTAATCGAGATGGCAGACGCTTCGGGTTTGCACCTGTTAACGCCGGAGACGCTGAATCCGCTGCATGCCAGCTCTTACGGCACTGGCGAATTGGTTCGTGCGGCGTTGGATAAAGGTGTAACACACGTCGTCATCGGAATGGGTGGATCGGCTACGGTTGATGGCGGCAGCGGCATATTGGCGGCATTGGGTGTGCGTTTTTTGGATCGTCAGGGTCAGCCCATCTTGGACCTTCCTTACGGACTTCAACGATTGCACGCAATTGACCGATCCGCGGTCGACGAGCGCTTAAAAAATTGCCGGATTACTATACTGTGCGACGTGCTGAATCCACTGCTTGGTGAAAACGGTGCGGCCCGCATTTTTGGTCCCCAGAAGGGTGCCAACCCGGAGATGGTTGAACAACTGGAGGATACGCTCCGGCACTATGCTGGAGTGATTTTTGCCGAAACAGGGATTAATCTTGCCGATATCCGTTCCGGTGGGGTTGCCGGCGGCGCAAGTGCAGGATTATACGGCCTGTTGGAAGCCACATTGGCCAATGGGATCGATTATTTTCTGGACCTGACCAGGTTTGATGAATCGCTCGCAAAAAGTGATCTGGTGATTACAGCGGAAGGGAGTATCGATACACAGACATTGGAAGGGAAGGGACCATTTGGCGTAGCCAGTAGGGCTAAGAACCGTAATATTCCGGTGATCGGACTGGCTGGTAAGGTACCCGTTGAAGATCATCCCGCCCTGAAACAATATTTTGACGTACTGCTCGCTATCGGCAATGGTCCTGTTCCGTTGGAGGAAGCGCTGCGTACCACTTCCCAAAACCTGGTGCGCTCAGCCACGCAGCTCGGCGATTTAATTGCGCAATTTGGCCGACCATAAATCCAGTTGTCCTTTTTATTGCCGTCGGAGCGCCCGCCGGATTACTGGACTGCATTTACCGGATCGTAATGTATTTTTTTGATGAATTTATAATTGCTTTTACTTTTTGATGAAAGTTATCTTTAATATTGAACATTAAAATCAAAAAGCTAATGATAAACATCAAAAAAATAGTGGTATTGGACGGGTATGGTCTGAATCCGGGTGATCTTGATTGGAGTGCACTGGAGAAATACGGCCAGCTGACCGTATTTGACCGGACAAAGGAAGCGGAAATTGTGGAACGCGCAGCCGATGCCGACGTAATTCTTACCAATAAAGTACCTATAAGGTCTACCGTTTTGGCACAATTGCCCAAACTTACTTATATAGGCGTGCTCGCCACGGGCTATAATATCATTGATATTGACGAAGCAAAAAAACGGGGAATTGTTGTAACCAATGTGCCTGGATACAGCACCTCATCGGTTGTTCAGCTGACATTTGCGTTGTTGCTGGAACTTTGCCACCGTGTTCAGCGGCATAGTGACAGTGTGATGGAAGGAAAATGGTCGCGCTCCCCCGATTTCTGTTTCTGGGACTATCCATTGGTTGAGCTGATGGATAAGACCATTGGAATCATTGGATTTGGGGATATCGGGCAGAAAGTGGCCGACGTAGCATCCGCATTTGGTATGAACATCATCGGCCACAGCCGTACCCAAACCGATCAGTCCCATCGCGGAAACTTCCAATGGGGTACGCTGGATGAGCTGCTGACCCAATCAGACGTTGTCAGTATTCATTGCCCACTTACCCCACAGACGGCCGGATTGATTAATAAGGATACCTTGGCTAAGATGAAAGAAACTGCGTTTCTGGTGAACACGTCGAGAGGGCCGCTTATCGTGGAAGAGGACCTGGCCACAGCACTGAATGAAGGACACATAGCCGGAGCGGGATTGGATGTGCTATCAACCGAGCCCCCTCCGGCTGGAAACCCACTTTTTACGGCTAAAAATTGTGTGATCACTCCACATATTGCCTGGGCGACAAAAGAGGCAAGAGTACGCTTAATGAACAGTGTTGTTAATAATCTGACGGCTTTCTTGGACGGTGCGCCGGAGAATGTCGTAAACCGATGAGAAAAAATAGAAACAGCTGATCGAAATTTCCCTATATTCGTGCCCTAATTATAACGAACTAAATTATTTACGGCAAGCGTGCTTGAAAAGAGACAAACAGGGTGGACCAACATCAGTTAGTGCTTCAAGTCAAAAATGGGGATGAGAAGGCCTTTAAGTCGGTTTTTGACTTATTTAACAAGCGCCTTCTCTACTTAGCTACGGAAATAGTTTTGGATACGGCTGTTGCCGAGGATATCGTGCAAGAGGCTTTTGTGAAATTGTGGTGCCGCAGGGAACGTTTCGCTGACCTTTTATCCATTAAGGCATTTCTCTACCTGTGTGTTAAAAACTCATGCCGTAATGCCTACAAGCACACCAAGGTCGTCGACAAATATATCTCCCGGCAGGGAAATCAGATAGAAGAACAGTTTATTGAATCAAAAATCATTGAGACAGAAGTGTTCAATGGGTTGTATGATGCCATTGAAAAACTACCTAATGGCTGTAAGGATGTGATCTATCTTGGGTATTTTGCGGAAATGAGCAATCAGGAAGTGGCGGATGCCCTGGATGTCTCGATTAATACAGTGAAAACGCAGAAACTGCGTGCATTGCGCAGCCTGCGGGTATTTTTAAAGAACTTGTCGCCGGGCCTTTTTCTCCTGATAACGGAAATATTCCATCGATGATGTAACCCTGATCGGGAAATTGATTGTTATACTGAAGCAGCATGATAAAAGACGACCATATAGATTTTGAAATCGCGGCGTTGATCGATAAATACCTCCGTAATGATATTCAGGAAGAGGAGCTGCTCGTATTGGAAAAATGGAGGGAAGCGCATCATACCCATGCTGAGCTGTGGGCAAGGTTAACGAATGTAGACTATGCCGGCACTCAATTACGGCAATGGCCTGACGATACCCGATCGGATACCCTGTGGTCACAGGTACAGCGCGCAACAACCGGTAAACAGCGGAGATTTCCCTTAAAACGTATTTTTGCATATGCCGCCGCGTTAGCGGTATTTGCGATGGCGGGATTATCCGTTTACTATGGTGTTTTTCAACAGGCGGATCCGCTGTCAGCAGCGCACCGGGAAACACCGGACACTGCCCCGCAGCAAGTGACTGTTCCGGAGATTCTTGTCCCGCCGGCCGCTGCCAACGAGATTACGCTGATTATGGGCGATGGGAAAACCGTTGCGCTGGGCGACAACCCGGATTTATTGCATGAGCAGGATGGTACACAGATCACGGAAACCGGCAGTGGGCTTGCCTATGCAACCGAAAAGCGGTCCGCGCAGCTGCCCGCCGTAATGAATACGGTAATAACTCCCGTGGCACGGACTTATCATTTAACATTGGCTGATGGAACGCGGGTATGGCTGAACGCGGCCTCCGCGATCCGGTATCCGACGGCATTTGATGGCGAGGAACGGCGGGTGACATTAAAAGGGGAAGCGTATTTTGAAGTGGCACACGACCGCGATAAACCTTTTATTGTCGTGACGGAACAATCACAGATCAGGGTGCTGGGTACCCGGTTCAATGTAAAGTCCTATCCGGAAGACAAAACCGACCGCACCGCATTACTGGACGGCTCATTACAGGTCTCTTCCCGTCAGGGTACACAGTCGACCCTGCTGCAACCCGGTTATGAAGCAGTGGTAACGGGTGAAGCAGCCATGGTTGTAAATAAGGCCGATGCCCGGAAGGTGCTTGCCTGGAAAGACGGGCTTTTCATTTTTGAAAATGAATCGCTTGTATCCCTGATGCATGAATTGGCAACATGGTATGGCATAAAAGCGCAATTTGCCGACAATGAGGTGAAAAACTATCATTTTACCGGCCGGTTGCGGCGCTATACGGATATCCAGTTCCTGCTGGATATCATTGCCGAAACTTCAAAAGTGCAGTTTACCCTGCGAAACGGTATCCTGTCAATCGATAAAATACACCCGTAACCGGTTCATAAAATTGGTATTGGTTTTTATATGTGCCCTTGTTAAAAAAACAGGGGCCGTTTTTTTCTTTCCTGTCACCCGTTTAATCCCTCCTGTTGTTTCTATTCCATAATCGGGGGAAACTCCCGTAACTAACACTTATAAATTGACATTATGATAAAAAATCAGTACACCTGTTTTCTTCAGGGCAAGGTTATGCGTAGCTGGGTGCTTGTGCTCGCCGCAATGCTGCTGGCGACCAATCTCGTTGCCCGATCCCAGCATCGACTGACCGTAACGCTAAAAAATGAAAAACTCGTCAAGCTATTCCAGATCATTCAACAGGAAACGAACTATCAGTTCATTTACAACAACGAAGATTTGGGAAAAGCACCGCTCATCAACGTTCATGCGGTGGGCCGCACCGTTGAAGAACTGTTGACGGAATGTTTTAAATATACCCCTTTACAATACCGGATCCGGGATAATACAATCATCGTTTTTAAGCCCGCTGTTCCGAAACAGCAGGAAATTACGGGCAGGGTGACCGACGCACAGGGGAATCCGCTGCCGGGTGTAACGGTATCCGTAAAGGGTACTACGGCAGCCACCACCACAAATGAGGAAGGAACATACCGGATCGCCGTAAGCCAGTCGGATGCAGCCCTGGTTTTTACCATTATTGGGTATGAGACGCGGGAATTGGCAGTTGGTACTGCCGCTGTTGTCAATGCCACGCTTCAGGAATCGGTAAGCGACCTGGATGAGGTAGTGGTGATCGGCTATGGTACGCAGCGCCGCAGTGAAATCACCGGAGCAATTTCTTCTATTAGCGGTGAAGAAATTAACCGCGTTACGGCCGGGGGCTTCCAGGAAGCGCTGCAGGGAAAAATTGCCGGCGTCAATATCACCCCCACCAGTGGACAGCCGGGGGGAGCGTTGGATATGAATATCCGGGGGGTCACTACCTTCGGGAATGGGAATCCGCTTTTCGTGATTGACGGAATCCCGGTATTGACCGAGGGTTCAAGCCGGAATTTTAATCCGCTTGCTTCGCTGAATCCGGAGAATATCGAATCCATGCAAATACTGAAAGATGCTTCCGCATCGGCTATTTATGGTGCCCGCGCTGCAAACGGTGTGGTAATCATCACAACCAACCGGGGCAAAGCCGGCGCCACACAGGTGCAGTTTAAAGCGACTGCGGGGTTTTCGGACGTGACTAAATTCCTGCCATTGATGAACTCGGCGCAATACATTGATTATGCCACGGAAGCCTACCAGAATGCAGGGAGAACGATCCCCGTTTCATTGGTGGAGCCCCTAAAATCAAAAAACCTCCAGACAAATACCGACTGGCAGGAAGAAGGGTTCAAGCGGGCGGCGAGCCAGAATTATTGGCTAAGCATTTCCGGGGGTAACGAATCGTCCAATTACTCCTTCTCGCTGGGTTACCTCGGCCAGGACGGCACGTTGCCTAACAGTAGCTATGACCGCTATTCTGCACGTATCAATTCCGATTTTAAGATCGGAAAGCGTGTACGGGTAGGCGAAACCGTGGAGCTAAGCCGGAATAAGTGGACCGGTACATTTAACCAGGCGTCCTATACCATCCGCCAGTTGCTACAGCAGTCGCCCACGGTGCCTGTGTATGACCCCGATGCCCTAGGTGGTTATGACGGGCCCCGACTGGAATATTCGCCGGTAGGCCGGCAGAATACCATTGGCACGCTGGCGTTAACCGACAGCCGGAATTCCGACAACAAAGTGATGGGGAACACATACGTTGAGGTAGACATCCTGCCTGGATTGACCAACCGGTTTTCCGCAGGCGGCGAGATGACATTCAATAACGTATTTGAATTCATACCCACCTACCGGATGGGGGACCGGGTAAATAATATGGCGCTGTTAAATGAAGACAACGGTTCGAACAGTTCCTACATTATTGAAAATGTATTGACCTACAAGAAGACTTTCAACGAGGTACACGACCTTACCGTGGTAGCCGGTTTATCACAGCAGAAATCATGGATTAAGAATATCGGCGTTGCGGTGCGCGATTTTCCCAATAATGACCTGCGCACCATCGGAGCCTCATTTGAAAATATGAACATCACTGGCAACGAGACCAGCTGGGCGCTTCGTTCGCAATTGGGCAGGGTTAGCTATTCGTATAAACAGCGGTATAACCTGATGGCTACCGTGCGGCGCGATGGATCATCCCGGTTTGGAAAAAATAACCGCTATGGTGTATTTCCTTCGGTGTCGGGTAGTTGGATCCTGAAGCGTGAAAATTTCCTGGAAAATGTAAACGCCATCTCCGGATTAACGCTCCGGGCCAGCCACGGCCAGGTGGGAAGCCAGGAGATCAGTAACTTCGCGCAATATGCCGTAGTGGAACGGGCGGTGAACTATGTGTTTGGCATCGATCAGTCGCTATCGTCGGGCTCCGCTTACCTGAGCATGGGCAACCCAAACCTGAAATGGGAGGTGACTACCCAGACCAATATCGGGCTGGATGCCGGATTTCTCGATAACAGGCTTTCCCTGGTGATGGATTACTACATCAAAAATACCGATGATATCCTGTTGCGGCTTCCGGTACCCACCACATCGGGAATCCGGCGGAACGAGGGAGCATTTGTCAACGCCGGATCGTTGCAGAATAAAGGCTTCGAGCTTACGGCTACCTACCGGGATCGGATCAACGATTTTGAATATTCATTGTCCGGCAATTTCGCTACGAATAAGAACCGGATTACCAGTCTTAATGCGGGTAAACCCATTATTGCCCAGCTGAACAGTGGCAAACAATCAGCCCTTACCATTACACAGGAGGGTGGAGAAGTAGGTGCATTTTATGGCTACATCATGGAAGGGATTTTCCAGGACTGGGACGAAGTGAATGGACATGCCAGCCAGTCGGGTTCCGCTCCCGGCGATATCAAATACCGTGATCTGGATGGAAATAATGTGATTGATGCCAACGACCAGACGACAATCGGCAGCCCGTTCCCCAACTTTACCTATGGCTTTAACTTTAACTTTTTATACAAAGCCTTTGATCTGTCCATCGCCCTGAATGGAAAGCAGGGACACCAGTTGTATAATTTGATCTGGTCCGACCTGAATGAGGGTGAAGGGGATAACAATGCCACCACCGAGATGCTGAACCGGTGGTCGGTAGCCAATCCTAATACCGTTATTCCGCGGGCGGTAACCGGAAACCCGGGGCAGAACACGCGCCCTTCCACCCGGTTCCTTGAGGATGGATCATTCCTGCGCATACAGAATGTACAGCTGGGATATGACCTGAAGGATGCTTTAAAACGGTGGAATGCATCGCTTCGGATTTATATCGCCGCTAATAACCTGGCTACCTTCACCAATTACAAAGGATATAATCCCGAAATCGGATTACTGACCGAGGGCAGTCGAAGTTCACTGACCCGGGGGATTGACTTCGGGATGTATCCCATCCCGCGCACCTTCGAAGCAGGGCTTCAACTTGGATTTTAACTGACTTGCGATAACAAAAGATACTTATCATGAAAACGAATATAATTGCCGGAGTCGCGTTAGCCGGAAGCCTGCTGGCCGGATGCAGTGCCGACTTCCTGGATATTACCCCTACCTCTTCATTAACTGAGGATTCATTTTTCAAAACGCTGACGGATGCGAAAGCAACAATCACCGCTGCCTATAACCCGCTCCGGGCTGCGGGGCTTTATAATAACAACTACGCCAAAGTGACGGATGCCCCGACTGATGATGCCATCATCTACAATACCCAAGGACTTTCACTCGATTCCTGGAGTTTTGCAACCAATGACGCGATTATTGACGATGTCTGGCAGACTTGCTATGAAGGCATTTTCCGGGCCAATATTGCCCTGCAGAAGCTGCCGGGTATGGAGATAGACGAAGCGGCAAAAGGACGCATGCTGGGAGAGGCCTATTTCTTACGGGCATTATATTACTGGCACCTGACGGCATTGTTCGGTGAGGTACCGATGATTACCGAGGCAGACCCGACGGATGCCGATAAAGCCGTGGTGCCCAAAAGCGCGTTAGCCGATCTGTACGATTTTATGGTTGCCGATCTGAAACAGGCCTACGAATTATTGCCTAAACAGGCTGAGTACAGCAGCGCCGATATCGGCCGGGCCTCTAAGGCGGCGGCGGAAGCGCTCCTGGGAAAAGTTTACTTATACGCCAAAAATTACCCGATGGCCGAAACACACCTGGGCAACGTAATGAATTCACAGGAGTATCAATTGGTAACTGATTTTGCCGACCTGCTTGTGGTGGATAATAATCCCGAGTCCATCTTTGAAGTGCAGTTTGCCGACCTGATTAATCAGGGAAGCGTCCGTATGGTGAATAATTACCCGCAGGGACAGGGCGGCTATGCTAACCTGCTTCCGACACAGGACTTGGTCGATGAATACGAAGCTTACGACGGGCCGACAGCCATTAACGGTGCGGATCCCCGGCTTTACTACACTATATTCCGGCAGGGCGATCCTTATGACGATGTTTCACCGGTTTATCAGTCGGCCTGGACGCCTACGGGTTTCACCATGAAGAAAGGACTGTATCCGGTTGAACGGACCAACAATACGTATGGCTGGCGGAATGTACCTGTTATCCGGCTGGCCGATGTCATACTGATGTACGCGGAAGCCGCCAATGAAAATAACAAACCCGATGAAGCGATTGCCGCCATTAACAAGGTGAGGAGCCGGCCCAGTGTCGAAATGCCCGAACTGCCCACGGCCGAATTTCCCGTAGGTAATAAAGAAGAGATTTTCGAAGCCATTGTACATGAGCGCCGGGTAGAACTCGCCTTTGAGTACCATCGGCTGCATGATGTCAGGCGGTGGGGACTGGGTGAAACGGTATTTGGCCCGTTGGGGTACCAGGCTAAGCATCGATTCTATCCGCTTCCGGAATCTGAAATTGACAATAACGGTAAATTGGAGCAAAACCCGGACTATAAATGACCCGAAACCTGAAATCGTTTCCCAAACCATTGAGAAATGATTAGTTTTGTCGGGAATAACAAGGTAGTCATAAGGTAAATGCCTTATGATTACTTCGTTTTTTATCTATCGCTAACTAATAGACACAATAAACAAATTAACGAACACGAATGATGATTTTTTTCAAACCAATCACATCCTGTGTAGCCGCTGTTGCTTTTAAACGCATCATGCTATCAGGTCTTACCCTGCTTTGCTCCGTATTAATGCTGCATGCGCAGCAATACGATATGCTGATTAAGGGCGGTCACGTAATTGATCCTAAAAACAACATCGACGGCATTATGGACGTCGGTGTGAAAGATGGCCATATCCTGCGGGTAGCCAAGGATATCCCCGCTGCGGAAAGCGTAAAAGTGGTTGACGCAAAAGGGCTGTATGTCAGCCCGGGATTTATTGACATACACGGTCACTATTTTCACGGCACTAACCCGCATACCGAATACAGCAATGGGTTCAACGCATTGAATCCGGATCAATTTACCCTTCCGGCTGGCGTTACCACCGCTGTGGAAACCGGCGGTTCCGGCTGGCGGAATTTCGTGCAGTTCAAGGAGCAGGTAATTGACCGGGTGCAGACCCGTATTTTTGCCATACTCAACATTGTTGGACACGGGATGTCCGGTGTGCACGAGCAGAACATCGAAGATATGAACCCGAAAATGGCTGCACTCGTCGCCCGTCAGTACCGGAAAGATATTGTCGGTTTTAAACTGGCGCACTACAACGGTCACGACTGGACGCCGGTGGACAGGCTGATCGAAGCCGGTAAGCTTGCTGAACTGCCCGTAATGGTTGATTTCGGAAGTGCAAATCCCCCTTTATCCCTCGAAACATTGTTTATGGAGAAATTCCGTCCAGGCGATATTTACACCCACATTTATGGTGGTGGCAGCGGCGGGCGCCAGGGCGTGCTGGATGAGAATGGAAACGTACGTCCTTTCCTGCTGGATGCCCAAAAGCGGGGTGTAATATTTGACGTGGGTCATGGTGGCGCCAGCTTTTCTTATGCCAATGCCGTGCCGGCGCTGGCGGCTGGAGTTAAGCCAAATACCATCAGCACCGATGCCCACGGACGGAGCGTGCTGAGCGGTATGAAAAGCATGACCAATGTGATGTCTAAATTTTTAAACATGGGTATGACGCTTAACGAGGTGATCACCGCTTCCACCTGGAAACCGGCAAATGTGATCCATCATCCCGAACTGGGCCATTTAAGTGAGGGTGCAGTTGCCGATATTACAGTCTTTAACGTGCTGGAGGGTGATTTTGGTTTTGCTGAACGAACAGGCATCAACAAAATGATGGGTAAATACAAAATCGAAGCGGAAATGACCGTAAAGGACGGAAAGATCGTATGGGATCTTAATGGAATATCGGCACCGCTGTGGGACGCTTCCAATTAATACATAACACACATATGAATTTGCAATCCAATTATTTCACACATGGTAACACGTTTAAATTTTAGTAGTGGTACAGGACAAATCGCTTTATTAACTTAACTAACTAAACACACATGATGACTAAAAACTACTTTTCTGACTGGACAAAATTATGGTATGTCCTCTCCGGAATACTGTTGGTCACCGCCTTGTGCAGTCACGTACAGGCACAGACAGCTAATTACACGATCAGTGGATTAGTAACAGACGGCAGAACAGGCAATCCCTTATCGGGGGTAGCCGTGCGCCTGGAGGGTACAAACGCCGCTGCATCTACGGATGACAACGGCCAGTTCACCATTACTACATCCGTAGCCGCAGGCACACATACCGTTTCCTTCTCTTCCGTGGGCTATTCACGGCAGGCGCAAGCAGTTGAATTCGGTAGCGGCACCACGGTAAGGGTCGATGCACAATTGGCCCAGGATGTCGTGGGACTTGACGAAGTGATCGTGACCGGAACATCGGCCGGTACTACACGGCGGCAACTGGGTAACTACGTGGGGAGTGTAAGCGCGGAAGAATTGACCAAAGGCGCGGCCGGAAACGTATTGACCGGCCTGCAGGGCAAGGTCGCCGGTGCACAGATTACCCAGAACCAGGGCGATCCGGCAGGCGGAATTTCGGTTCGCCTGCGTGGTATCAGCTCCATCAGCTCTTCTTCTGAACCGTTGTATATTATCGACGGGGTAATTGCCAATAATTCCACTTCAAGTGTAACTGACAACCAGCAAAACCGCCTGGTTGACATTAACCCGGCGGATATTGACCGCATCGAAATATTGAACGGTGCAGCGGCGGCGGCCATTTACGGTTCCCGCGCAAATGCGGGTGTGGTACAGATATTTACCAAGCGCGGCACAGCCGGAAAGCCTTCGGTAACGTTCTCAACCACCTTGATGGCCAACCAGCTGCGTAAAAAGCTGCCGATGAACATGGCACCCATTAAATTCGGTGGCCCGACGGATGGTCCGGGTGCCTTCACCCAGGACCTGATCACTGCGCCGCTTCAGACAACAACAACGGAAGTAACCCGGTACGATTACCAGGATTATATCTTCCGGAATGCATTCGGTACGGATAACAACGTGTCCATTGCCGGTGGTACGGAAGGAACGAAATACTATGCTTCAGCATCGTACTTCGATAACCAGGGGATCGTGCAAAATACCGATTATACCCGTTTTGGCCTGCGCGCCAACCTGGATCAGGTACTGACGGACTGGGCAACGGTACGTGCCGGTATCAACTATGTGCGCAGTGATGCCAATGAAAAACCCTATGGAAACGGATTGATGACACCGGTAGGTATCCAATGGATCATTGCCAACTTCCACAACATCTGGGATCGCGACGAACTGGGCAACCTGAAAGCGGTGGGCGAACGCGGCCGTGTGAATCCGGTATCCATTATCGAGGACTTTAAGCAACGGCAGGGAAATAACCGGGTATTAGCCAATTTAGGTGTAAAACTCACCCCGATTGAAAACCTGATCATCGATTACAATGTAGGGGTTGATAACTCTTCTGCTATCGGTACCTTGCTGGTTCCCCCATACACCTATAACGTAAGTACCGGCAGCGGCTCATACGGCGGAGGCCCGACACTGGATCCTTCCCTGAATGGCTATGCCCGGAAAATTGCGGCGTCGCAGTACATGTTCAACACCGATCTGAACATCACTTATAACATTGATATTTCCGATAAATGGGCTTCAACCAGCCAGTTGGGTTATTCATACCAATACCAGAATGAAACGGCCAGCGAAGTAAACGGACGGGGTTTAGCTCCATTCGTCGAAACGGTAGAGGGTGCAAGCACACCGGGCCAGAGCCAGGATAACCGCAGTGAGTTTTCTGTTGCTGGCGGCTATTTCCAGCAGACCTTTAAATACGACAACCAGCTGTTCATCACCGGTGCTGTCCGTCTGGATGGCTCCAGCATGTTTGGTGTCGACCAGCGGAACCAGGTTTACCTGAAAGGTAGCGGTAGCTATGTGGTTTCCTCGACCCGGTTCTGGGAAAACATGGCTGTTTCTTCCTGGTGGAACCTGCTGAAACTGCGGTTGGCTTACGGCGAGTCAGGTAACCTGACGGGCATTGGTGCTTACGACCGATTCAATGCATATTCTACGCTGTCTTACCTCGGAAAAACATCGTTCTCGTCGAGCTTTGTACAGGCAAATGAGACCGTAATGCCCGAACGCCAGCGCGAACTGGAATACGGTGCTGACCTGTCCTTCCTGCAAAACCGGCTGGGCTTAACGGTCAACGTTTACCATAAAAAGGTAACCGACATGCTGCTGAACCGCCAGGTGGCACCAACCACAGGCTTTACCAGCCGGTTGGATAATTTCGGCAGCATGCAGAACAACGGTTTTGAAGTCCTGTTACAGGTAGCTCCCGTACGGAATACCGACTGGAACTGGGACCTGACGTTCATCTACAACCGCAATCGGAACAAGGCGCTGGATATCGGTGAAGGCGTTACCTTCTTTACACCCGGATCTTCTGCACCGGTGGCTATCGTTAACGGAGAGCCGGTTGGTATTTTCTACGGCACGTACTTTGCGCGCGACGAAAAAGGCGACCTGCTGTTAACGCCGAGCGGTGCACCGCAGACGGAGCGCGGTGTGCAGTCCGACCTGCTGAACCCGACACCACAGCGTGATGAAAACGGCCAGCCGACAGGTGAGGTATTGCGGAAAGTAATCGGCAACCCGAATCCGGACTGGAACGGCTCGTTCGTGAGTGAACTTTCCTACAAGCGGCTGAGCTTCCGGGTACAGTTTGATACCCAGCAGGGCGGCAACATGTGGAATGCCGACTGGCGGACCGCACAGGGTGTTGGCTCAGGTAAAATTTCGGAAATGGAATACTTAGGACAATTGCCACGGGGCTATATTGCCGGGGCATATAACGTAGAGGAATGGCGCGTGCATCAGGGATCTTACGTGAAGCTGAGGGATGTTTCTTTTGCCTACACGTTCGGTAACCTGAAACCGTTCAGCAGCCTAACCGTCAACGTATCGGGCCGGAACCTGTATTCGTGGGATAACTACGTAGGTTATGACCCTGAAGTTAATTCAAGCGGTCAAAGTACCTTGCAGCGTGGCATCGACTTCGGTGCGGTGCCTGTGCCAAGAAGTTTCAATTTAGGTATTCAAGCTAAATTCTAAGTATTACAATCATGAAAAGGAAACTATTTAATATACCGGTTTTGGCCATTGCGATTGCGTTGACAACCGGAAGTTGTGTGAAAGATTACGTGGATCCGGGACGCGCTACCGAAGATCAGCTGATTGCCGATGTAAAGGGCCTCACGGGAGCCGCAGCTGGTTTACAGCGGTCGTACTCCGTGGACCGTACCAACCTGTATAACCGTGTAACGGCAAGCGGATTTTTGACCGGTGAATTATTTCTGCTGAATCAGGGTAACACGGCCGAATATCAGCTGAGTGTTGGCGGCGATGAGCTGGATGGCCGGAACACGCTGTTGGCTGGCCTGTGGTCGAGAAGCAACAAGATCATCCGTGATGCCGACCTGATCATCACCAATGCCAACAACTTAAGTGACCAGTCGGTAGCCCGTGCCATCGTGGCTTATACCACGATTTTTAAGGCGCTGGCCATCGGCGATCTGGCCATGTTCTGGGAACAGATCCCGAATGGTACCGGCGAGAACGTTACTTTTATTCCGCGGAAAGATGGATATGTGCGTGCGATTGCCGCAATTGACGAGGCTTTGGCTGGTATTGATGCCAACCCGATCAGCAGCGCGTTCCTGAACACCATTCCGGCAGGTATCGATATTCCGAATACCCTGCGGGCACTGAAAGCACGGTATGCATTGTTTGCCGAGGATTACGACCTGGCGCTGGCGGCAGCTGAATCTGTTGATTTGACGAAACCGTCGACGTTTAACTACGATGCCCTGGCGCAGAATCCTATTTTCTCACAGGTGACATCCACCAATAACATCTGGCAGCCGATTGACGATTCCCTGGGCTTACCTGAAGGATTGCAACCGGATGCGGATGACCAGCGGATTCCGTTTTACCTGGACATCAACGAAGAAATTTCCCCCCGTTTCCGGGTAGGTGGTTTTGGCGATGCCCTGGACCGTGCCTGGCCGGTATACCTGCCGGGTGAAGTGACCCTCATTAAGGCTGAGGCGTATGCGCGCAAGGCTTCACCGGATTACGTGAATGCCCTGCTCGAACTGAACAAGGTGGTGACCAAGACACCTGCCGAAGATGCCTTTGGCGTTGGTGCCGGCTTATCACCACTGGAATCGCTTTCACCGGAAGGGTTATTGGCCGCGATCTACAAGCACAAATCCATTGAGCTGTTCATGTCCGGCCTGCGTCTGGAAGATTCACGTCGGATGGAGCGCCCGCAGGAAGAACGCAAACGGAATTTTGTGAACTACCCGTTTGCTGAGCGTGATCAGAATCCGAATACACCGGCAGATCCCGCATTTTAATCCGGTTTTTACGGAGCTGCCAACAGAATCGGCAGCTCCGTAAAAACTTTGGTATAATCCACCGGTTCTCTAAATATATTTTATATTTGGCTATTATTGCTGGATTAAAAAATCAATTATGAAACTAACAAAGTTATCTGCCTTGGGGGCAGCAGTGTTATTATTTATGGGCACGGCGTGTGCACAGAAGAAATACGACGTCATTATCGGTACGTATACCAATACCGGTAAAAGCGAAGGAATTTATGTGTACTCTTTCAACGAGGAAACCGGCGCGTTGACCTATAAAAATAAGGTTGGCAATGTCGATAACCCGTCGTACCTTACGGTTTCGCCGGATCGGAAATTTGTTTACGCTATTTCCGAATCAGGAGAGAATAGTTCGGTATCGGCATTTAATTATGACGTGGCTACCGGAGCTATGTCTTTTATCAATAAGCAACCTTCCGGAGGCAGAGGACCGTGCTACGTAGAGATTGACCACACCGGAAAGTTTGTTTTTACGGCGAACTATGGCAGTGGAAGTCTGGCCGCGGTGCCGGTACTGGAAGATGGATCCTTGGGTCCGGACCTGCAGCAGATCGATCATACCGGCGCGAGTATGGTAAAACCTTCACAAAAAAGTCCCCGGATGCACTCCGTGGTGATGGATCCGGAAAACAAATTCCTGATTGCGTCTAACCTGGGAACCGATAAAATCGGTATTTACCATTTTGATGCCACGAAGAAAAGCCATCCGTTAACCCCGGCTGATCCGGAGTTCGTATCATTGGAACCGGGAAGCGGTCCGCGCCATTTTGATTTTCATCCCAATGGCAAATTTGCCTATTCGGTGCATGAGCTCGATGCGAACATTACCGCGTTTACGTATAATAACGGTAAGCTGACCCCGGTTCAGACGATCACCATGCTGCCCGATAATTTCGAAGGCAAAACCGGTGCGGCGGATATCCATGTTTCTCCTGACGGTAAGTTTGTTTATGCTTCCAACCGATTGGATTTAAATGAAATCGTGATTTATTCGGTAGATCAGTCAACCGGTAAGCTGACATTCGTAGGACGGCAATCGTCAATGGGTAACCACCCCCGTAATTTTGCCATTGATCCCACGGGTAATTTCCTGCTGGTTGCCAACCAGAATACCGATGATATCTACGTGTTTAAACGTAATAAAGAAACGGGATTACTTACGTTGACAGATAACAAGCTTGAATTAGGGCGGCCGGTCTGCCTCAAGTTCGTAGCAGTTAATTAACGGATGTAATTACACGCTTTTGATCATTGGCCATTTTAACCGGAACACGGGAAAAATGGCCAATGTGATTTTAAATAACCCTGCAATGCCAAGCAGCATATTGGCAGCCCCCAATGTAACCGAAGATTAATTTTTTAACCAATTAATAAAAACCCACTCACTACTGAATCGTGGTGGCGTGCATTTGAAATCATCCCATGACTTGGACACAGACAACCGACCCGTTAGGCAATATGGTCTTATCCGCCATTGCCGCGGTCATTCCCATACTTTTGCTGTTTTGGGCACTTATCATCAAAAAGATGAAGGGCTATAAGGCCAGCCTGCTGGCTACGGCCGCCGCCCTCGTCGTTGCCATTGCGATCTACGGCATGCCCGTTAATTTGGCGCTGCTCTCGGCCGGGCACGGCGTATTATATGGTTTATTTCCCATTTGCTGGATTGTTATTACCGTGGTATTCCTGTTTAATGTTACCGTCAAAAGCGGCCAGTTCGAAATCATCAAGCATTTCATGGCATCCATTACTGACGACAGGCGATTACAGGCACTGATTATAGCCTTTTGCTTCGGTTCGTTCCTGGAGGGTACAGCGGGCTTCGGTGCTCCCGTTGCGATCACCGCAGCCATGCTGGTCGGTCTCGGCTTCAACCCGCTTTATGCAGCCGGAATCTGCCTCATTGCGAATACCGCCCCCGTGGCGTTCGGTGCGATCGGTACGCCGATCCTGGTGGCGTCACAGGTGACCGATATACCGGAAATGGCCATTTCGCAAATGGTTGGCCGTACGCTGCCAATCCTGTCGCTGCTGGTGCCTTTTTATCTGGTAATGATTATGGCCGGGTTCCGGAAAACAGTTGAAGTATGGCCGGCGATTTTGATTACCGGCGGTTCGTTTGCCGGCCTGCAGTGGTTTTCCTCCAACTTTCTGGGTCCCAACCTGCCCGATATCATTTCCGGGCTGGGTGCCACCGTTAGCCTGATTATTTTTCTCAAGTTCTGGAAGCCCCGGCAGGCGTGGAAATTCAAACACGAGGATCCGGCGCAGGAGCGGGAACTGCAGGTTTATTCAACCGGACAGATTTTACGGGCATGGTCGCCGTTTATTATCCTGACCATCATGGTGATCGGCTGGGGGATAGGTCCCATTAAAACAATACTTGATCAATGGGGTGCCGTCACATTTGAAATTCCGGGAATTCACCTTTCGATCCTTGACGTTGAGGGAAATCCCATGCCCCATACGTTCAAGTTCAATTACCTGTCCGCTGCCGGAACGGCCATTCTCTTCTCGGTGTTTCTCTCGTTGCCATTGATCGGCTTTGGCCTGAAACAGGCCGGCCGCGTGTTTGCCGATACGCTGAACCAGTTGAAATTCCCTATTATTACCGTGGGCGCCGTGCTGGGGTTTGCTTACATACTGAACGATTCAGGTATGACAATCAGCATGGCTTATGTGCTGGCTTCCACCGGTCCGTTATTTCCATTTTTCGCCCCGGTACTCGGATGGCTCGGTGTTTTTATCACCGGTTCGGATACTTCGGCCAATGCACTGTTCGGCAAGTTGCAGTCCGTTACGGCAACGTCGATCGGCGTAGACCCGGTTGTCGCTGTCAGCGCGAATGTTTCGGGCGGAGTCGTCGGGAAGATGATCTCGCCCCAGTCCATTGCGGTAGCTGCCGGTGCGGGCGGACTTATCGGGCGCGAATCCGAACTTTTCCGCTTTACCGTAAAGCACAGTTTTATCATGCTCTTCTTTGTCTGCTGTATCGTTTGTCTGCAGGCTTATGTGATCGACTGGATCATTCCGGCATATTCGGAAATGTCGGCGGTACAACACGCTGCAGCAGCCTCGCCGAACGTAGCCGACGGTGGTCTGTATCTGGGCGTTTTCGCCGTCTTACTGGCGATAATCTGCCTGCTGATCTGGCTGTCTTCACGGAACGAGGATCTGATCCCGAAAAATAACCAACAGTAAAACGAAAGGGGCTTTGTAAAGCCCCTTTCCATTTTCATCTCTCCGGTATATTTTTTACCTTAGCAGGAAGTCACCTAAACCAGGCCCTGCCTGCTATCGTCATTTTGTTTCAACCAACCGAAATAACGCCGGATCGTGCGGTTTATAGCGGACACATTCCCTTTGTCCGGTTCCTGTTAGCGCTTTCCTCCGGAATCATCGCGGGGAACCTGATCGCTCCGACACACGTGGTTTATGCAGCCCTTGTAACGGTATGCCTGGCCTCCCTGGTTATTTTTCTGGCAATAGCCTGCTTTGGTAGGTTATGGGGCCACCGGTACGCTGGGATACCCGGAGTTTTTTTTCTCCTGTTCCTCGCTGCTTCGGGCTGGGTGCGTGTATGGCAGCCCGATCCGGCGGTTGATGCCACGCATTTCAGTCGTGCCCGGTCCACAGCACTGCTGGGCTATATTGCAGATGAACCTTCGGTCCGTGACGGGCATATCCGGTTTCCCTTGGCCATAACCCATTGCAAGGGGGCGGATACGCTTATGGGTTGTTCAGGTATGCTGATGCTGACCATCCGCCGCGAAGACCGTATGGGACGGTCGCCATTTGCCTATGGCGACCGGTTGGTCATTCCCGCGGATTACGAAGCGGTCGAACCACCGTATAACCCCGGTGAGATGGATTACAGGCGCTACCTGGCCAATCAGAATACCTGGCACCAGGCCTATTTGCCCGCTATGGATGTACATAAACTGGATTCGCGTGGTGGCCACCCCCTGGTCGCCCGTGCGCTGGCGCTGCGTGCGCGCATGGTTGCTAAATTTGCCCGTTGCCTCTCCGACAGTGTTGCCCTTTCGGTGGCGTCCACGCTGATCCTGGGCTACCGGGCAACCCTGAGTCCGGAACTGATTGATTCATTCTCCGTCACAGGTACCATCCATGTGTTAAGTGTATCCGGCATGCATGTGGTTATCGTATGCTGGCTGCTGGCCAAACTACTTGGCCGGATGGGCGGCGGTACTTACGGCCGGATTGCCCGGTTGATGCTGCTGCTCGCCGGGATCTGGGGCTATGCGCTGCTCACCGGTTTTTCACCTGCCGTGTTGCGGGCTTCCATGATGATCAGTATGATCGTGTTGGCGACCGGCTTTGGGTTGTCACACCAGCAATATAACAGCATTGCTGCTTCGGCATTTCTCCTGTTGTGGTACCATCCCAAATGGCTGGCTGATATTGGATTTCAGCTGTCGTATCTGGCTGTGCTGGGCATGGTCTTCCTGCTTCCCACCCTGCAGCGTATGTTTCCCCTCCGTCATCCTTACCTCAGGCCGGTAGCAGACTACGCAGGAATGTCCGTTGCTGCACAGGCCGGTGCAGGGCCACTGGCAGCTTATTACTTTCACCAGTTTCCGCTTTATTTCCTACCGGCCAACCTGCTGATCGTCCTGCCGGTAAGCGCCATCATGTACCTGGGGTTTGCCCTGCTGTTACTGCCTTACGGCGAATATTTAACCTGGATCGGACAGTTGCTGGAATACCTGATTTTGCTGACCTATTGGCTCCTGGACAGCATGGCCCAGTGGCCCCTGGCGCGTATTGCCGGCATCCGGATGTCCTGGTGGGAAAGCCTGCTGCTTTACCTGGGTATTATCCTGTTTGTGCGGGCATGCTCCGGGCGCAGTAAGCGCATGCTGTATGGCGCGCTTGGAGTTATCCTGCTGCTGGGTTTTTCGTCCAGCCTAAGTGAATCCGGAAAGGTCGGCAGGCATGAAGTAGTGCTGTTTAATACAGGCCGTCATATGGCAATCGGTTTTATCGGACCGGATGACGCGTGGCTCTACAGTGACCTGCCTGCTGCCGATCACCCTACCATCCGGTTCCGGGTAATGCCGGAGCTGGAATCCGCTGTTGCCGCCAACCGCATTCATTTTATACGGCAGGACCGCAGATACCGGGACGACCGGCTCTATATCCGGTCAGGCCTGATCCAGTTCGGCGACAGGCGCGTCCTCGTTTACGATAATGAAAAGTCGTATCATGGTCGGCTGGATGTGGATATCCTGCTGTTGCGGAATAATCCGCACGTAGGACTGGATGAACTGCGGCAGGTATTTTCTTTCCGGCAACTGGTACTGGATGGTTCCAATTACGACCGTACCATTGCCCGTTTTACCGCGGAAGCGAAAAGCGCAGGTGTTCCCGTTTATGTATTGAAGCGCAATTTTGCGTATGTTTGGCCAACTGAAGCACCGTTGCCATGAACATCGCCGCTATCCTCAAAAAATACTGGCAATACGACGCATTCCGCCCCCTGCAGGAGTCGATTATCCAATCGGTACTGGACGGACGGGATACGCTTGCGCTGATGCCAACCGGCGGGGGCAAATCAATCTGCTTTCAGGTTCCCGCGCTGGCACGTGACGGGATATGCGTGGTCATCACGCCGCTGATAGCACTGATGAAAGATCAGGTGGAACAGCTTAAGGCCAGGGGGATTTCCGCCGTCGCCATTTTTTCCGGAATGACAAAGCGGGAGGTGGACATCGCACTCGACAACTGCATCTATGGATCGGTTAAATTCCTGTACCTCTCACCCGAGCGGCTTTCGAGCGACATCGTGCAGGAAAGAATACGCCACATGCGGGTCAACCTCTATGCGGTAGACGAGGCACATTGCATTTCGCAATGGGGTTATGACTTTCGTCCCGCTTACCTGAACATCGCACAGCTGCGGCTGCTGCACCCCGGGGTACCTTTCCTTGCGCTGACAGCCACCGCTACGTCCGAAGTTGTTACCGATATCCAGGAAAAGCTGGCGTTTTCACAAAAGCAGGTGTTCCGGAAAAGTTTCTTCCGCGGAAACCTGGCTTACATGGTCTTTGAAGAAGAGGATAAAATGGGCCGGATGCTCCGCATCATCCGCCGGATCGGCGGCAGCGGCATCGTGTATGTGCGCAACCGCCGGGAAACACAGGAGGTAACCCGCTTCCTGCTCCATGAAGGAATTTCGGCGGATTTCTATCACGCAGGCCTCGAAACACCGTTGCGCATGGAGAAACAGGCGGCCTGGAAAAACAACCACACCCGCGTTATTGTGGCGACGAATGCGTTCGGCATGGGCATCGACAAACCCGATGTCCGGTTTGTCATCCACCTTGACCTGCCGGATACGCTGGAGGCCTATTACCAGGAGGCCGGAAGGGCAGGCCGCGACGAACGGAAGGCACATACCGTGCTGCTCTACCACAAGAGCGACCGTGTCCGGCTGGAAAACGCATTTACGTTAAGCTTTCCTCCGGTCGATTTCATCGCCATGGTCTACCAGCGGCTTGGGAATTACTACCAGCTGGCTTACGGAGCAGGTGAGCAGCTGGTGCTCGATTTTGATATCGGCGATTTCTGCAATAAATACAAACTGGATGCAATCCAGACACTCAATGCCCTGAAATTCCTGGAGCGCGACGGCTGGATCAGCGTCTCCGACAGTGTATACCTGCCATCACGGGTAAAAATGGAGACAAATGCACAGGAACTGTATAAATTTCAGGTGCAGTATGCCCGGTTCGACAACCTCATCAAAACATTGCTGCGAAGTTACGGCGGAGCGTTCGACCATTACGTTCCGATCCGGGAACAGGAGCTGGCAAAACGGACCGGAACCAGCTACAAAGCGGTGGTGCAATCCCTGGAGCAGCTTCAACAGCTTGAAATAATAAGCTATTTACCTAAAACGGACCACCCCCAGCTGACTTTTCTCCGTCCGCGCGTAGATAACCGGCACCTGCATATCGACCGGCAATACATTGAAACGCGTAAAACCGTCAAACGCGGACAGCTTGACAGTGTGTTTGGATACCTCGAGACGGCCGGCTGCCGGAGCAGTTACCTGCTGACCTATTTTGATGAATCCGATGCCCCGCCATGCGGAAGCTGCGACCGGTGTATCCGTTCGCAGAAGAAAGCGGGCGACGAAGAGAAAATCGGCCGGGAGCTCATCCAGCTGCTGGAAACACATGGTCCGATGACGGTTCACGAGCTGGTATCGAAGGCACAGCTTGGCGATGAAGCGGATTGGGTCCGCATACTGGGGCAATACCTGGATCAGGGCAGGGTCAGGGCCGAAGACGGCCGTTATTCCCTGCGCCAGCGCACAGGTTAATACCTATTTCCTCTTGTAAAACACGTCATTTTTAGCTACTTTTGTGACCGCAATCCAATACTTGTTGCACATATTAGCTACACTGATCACGATTAACAATATTATGTCAAAAAACACCAAAATTCTTTACACCAAGACCGACGAGGCGCCTGCCCTGGCGACGTATTCGTTCTTACCTATTGTCAAAGCGTTTACGGCCCCCGCAGGGATTACCGTGGAAGAGAAGGATATTTCACTTGCAGGCCGGATTCTCGCCAATTTTCCCGAGCAGTTGACCGCTGAACAACAGCTGGGGGATGCCCTCGCCGAGCTTGGCCAGCTGGCTACCACGCCGGAGGCAAATATCATCAAGCTCCCGAATATCTCGGCTTCCATCCCGCAGCTGAAGGCGGCCATTAAAGAATTGCAGGCAAAAGGTTATGCGGTTCCCGATTATCCGGAAGAAGCGAAAACGGACGAGGAGAAAGCCATTAAGGCACGTTATGCCAAGGTGTTGGGTTCGGCGGTAAATCCGGTGTTGCGGGAGGGGAATTCCGATCGCCGGGCGCCCCGTGCGGTGAAAAATTACGCCAAGCAGCATCCTCATTCCATGGGCAAGTGGAGCAGCGATTCCAAAACCCGTGTAGCTTCCATGGCCGATGGTGATTTTTATGGAAGCGAGCAATCGGTTACGGTGCCGCAGGCAACCACCTTCAGGATTGAATTTGTTGCGGAAGACGGCGCGAAAACCGAGCTGAAAGCCGCCGCACCGCTGCAGGCCGGCGAGGTCATCGACTCCTCGCGCATGAGCCTGGGCGCATTGAAAAGCTTCGTTGCCGGGGAAATCGCCGCAGCTAAGGCTGCGGGCGTGCTTTTGTCGGCACACCTGAAGGCAACCATGATGAAAGTGTCGGACCCGATTATCTTCGGTGCGATTGTAGAAGTTTATTTTGCCGACGTTTTCGCGAAATACGCGGAATTGTTTGCTTCGCTGGGTGTGGATACCCGGAACGGACTGGGCGATGTCTATGCGAAGATCGCCGGACACGCACAGGAAGCAGAGATCAAGGCAGCCTTGGCTGCGGCGATCGCGGACGGCCCCGACCTGGCCATGGTCAATTCGGATAAAGGAATAACCAACCTGCACGTACCGTCGGATGTCATTGTCGACGCATCCATGCCGGCAATGATCCGCAGTTCCGGAAAAATGTGGAACAAAGCGGGGGAACTGCAGGATACCATTGCACTGATCCCGGACCGGAATTATGCCGGTGTATATGAAGCGACGATCGAGAACTGCAAGCAGCATGGCGCTTTTGATCCCGCCACGATGGGATCGGTGTCCAATGTAGGCTTAATGGCCCAGAAGGCAGAGGAATACGGTTCGCACGACAAAACCTTCCAGGCAACAGCCAAAGGCACGATCCAGGTCGTTGATGCAGCAGGCAACGTGCTGATGGCGCAACAGGTGGAAACGGGCGATATTTTCCGGATGTGCCAGACAAAGGATGCCCCCATCCGCGACTGGGTGAAACTGGCGGTAAACCGTGCCCGGAATAGCGGTACCCCTGCGGTATTCTGGCTGGATGAGCAGCGCGCACATGACCGGCAGATTATAGAAAAGGTAAACACCTATTTGAAGGAACATGATACTGCCGGACTGGATATCCGCATATTAAACCCCGTAGAAGCAACAAAATTTTCGCTGGAGCGAATCCGGAAAGGGGAGGACACGATTTCGGTAACCGGAAACGTGCTGCGCGATTACCTGACCGACCTGTTCCCCATCCTCGAATTGGGTACTTCGGCAAAAATGCTGTCTATTGTTCCGTTGATGAACGGAGGCGGATTATTTGAAACCGGGGCAGGCGGATCAGCACCGAAGCACGTTGAGCAGTTTGTGGGCGAAGGATACCTGCGTTGGGATTCCCTCGGTGAGTTCCTGGCCCTTGCGGTTTCCCTGGAACACGTCAGCCAAACCCAGGGCAATGCGAAGGCGCTGGTACTTGCAGAAGCACTGGATGCCGCTACGGAGAAATTCCTGGAGAATGATAAGTCGCCTGCACGGAAAGTAGGGCAGATCGATAACAGAGGTTCCCATTTTTACCTGGCATTGTATTGGGCAGAGGCACTGGCCGCCCAGCAGCAGGATGCCGCGCTTAGCGCACTGTTTGCTCCGGTCGCCACGCAGCTGGCCAGCAACGAAGCACAGATTAACCAGGAGCTGATTGACGCCCAGGGTAAACCCCAGAACATCGGCGGTTACTACTTTGTAGACGATCAGCTGGCGGAAAACGCCATGCGGCCGAGTAAGACGCTCAACGGCATTATCAGCCAACTGGGCCAGTAAATAAGAGGTTCTTTCCATAAGGGAGCTTTCCGGATAACGGAAAGCTCCTTTTTTATGTCCATATCGCGCGGGTAGCTGTTTCGGAGCGATGGGCGCCGTCAGCGGCCATCCGGGTAGTGCCTGCCTATCCAGTCCACCGTGGCAGTAATCATCTTCCGCAACACCTGTTCATTTGCATCGGCCAGCTTTTTCAGGTAGACACAGGCCTTTCCGCTCCGGTGCTTGCCTAAATCGTGCAGCAATGCTGTCCGCCCCTCAAAGTCAGCGGCGAGGTAGAGCACCAGTTCCTGCTTGCGTGGCGAAAAACCGACGAGGGGTGCATCACCCTCGTGTCCACTGTCGTACCGGTAATGGTACCGGCCGAAACCCACGATGTTCGTACCCCACATACGGGGTTCCAGACCGGTTTCGGACGTTATGATGGCAATTAGCCGCAGGCTATCCTCCCGCCGGGTGTCATCGGCCACGGTGCGGATAAAATTGAACACATTTTCCGTGGTTTCCACGGTTTTATTCGCTGTATTGGCCATCGAAGCTATTTTTTGTTTTTGTACTTATCGTGAAGTCCAATCCCCTGCAGGATCAGCGGCTTGATTTTTTCGATCCGGGATAACCGTGTGGCTTCCTGCTTGGCCTCGGAAATATAGGCAGCATATTCGTTCTGCCGGTATGGGCTCAGGTTTTCGAAATGCCGCCGAAGGGCATCGTCCGCTAACGCATCCTCAAGTTGGGGCGGGATGGGCAGTTTTCCTTTCGGCTGCGGTTTCCAGGTTCTTCCTTCGGCCTCATTCGCCATCGCTTCCTCAACATAGGCGCGGATCAGCGCTTCGTTGATCTGCTCACGTGCTGTAAACCGCCACTGACGAAGGGCATTTGTCTTACCTTCCTGTGCATTGGTGAGCACATGGTGGCTGTCCCGGAGAAACACGCCGTTGTAGAACCACAGCGTGAAGTGGGACTTGAAACCGGCGATTCCCACGACATTCCGTCCGTTGAATGTAAATACCGGTATGCCCCATTTGGTAGTTTCTACCATCGGTGTTTTTCGGAGGATGGCCAGCAGCAGCTCCAGTTCTTCTTTCCAGCGTTCCTGCATATCGTGTCATTCATGTGCTTCACTGACCGGCTCCAGGTAACCACGGAGCCGGCGTAGCAGAGCGTTCCGTTATCGTTAAACAAACTTCGGTAAAGTTTCCATGAAAACCAGCGCATCGCGCATAAAAAAACTCCCACTATGCACAGGGCGTAGTGGGAGTTTCAACAGTGGTATTATATTCCGCTGTCTGCGTTATTTTTTCGCTTTTTTAGCGCTTTCTTCGTCTTCCAACTGCTCTTTCAGCTGTGCAAGCACATCCAGGTCGCCCAAAGTGGACTTCTCAACGGATTCTTTCACTTTCTTCACGGCAGAGGAAGCAGCTTTGGCTTCTTTCTTACGGTTGTTGAAATCCTCCATCCGTGCTTCGGCGCGTTGGTCTTCCCAGATGCGGGAATGCGAAATCACCAGACGTTTGTTCTCTTTGTTGAATTCGATGATTTTAAAATCAGCCGTTTCATCCAGTTTCAGGGAACTTCCGTCTTCTTTCACGCTGTGTTTAGCCGGGCAGAAACCTTCAACGCCGTAGGGCAGTGATACGATGTTACCTTTTTCACCTACTTTGATTACCGTTCCCTGATGGATGGAATCCAGTGTGAAAATGGTTTCGAAAGTATCCCATGGGTTTTCCTCCAACTGCTTGTGTCCCAGGCTCAGCTTCCGGTTTTCCTCGTCGAGTTCCAATACGACCACTTCCAGCTCTTCACCAACTTTGGTGAACTCATTGGGGTGGTTGATCTTTTTGGACCAGGAAAGGTCGGAAATGTGGATCAGGCCGTCGATTCCTTCTTCGAGTTCTACAAACACACCGAAGTTGGTCATGTTTTTAACAACGGCTTTTTGCTTCGATCCAATGGGGTAACGATCGGCGATGTTTTTCCAAGGGTCAGGGGTCAATTGTTTGATACCCAAGCTCATCTTGCGGTCATCGCGATCCAGTGTGAGGATCACGGCTTCCACTTCGTCGCCCACTTTCAGGAATTCCTGCGGGCTGCGGAGGCTTTGTGACCAAGACATTTCGGATACGTGGATCAATCCTTCCACACCCGGTGTGATTTCGAGGAATGCTCCGTAATCGGCTACCGTTACAATCTTGCCTTTTACTTTGGAACCTATTTCCAATGCGGTATCCAGGGATTCCCAAGGATGTTCGGTAAGTTGTTTCAGGCCGAGTGCAATGCGTTTTTTCTCGTCGTCAAAATCCAGTACCACCACGTTAATGGTTTGATCCAGGGCCAATACCTCACGCGGATGCTCGATGCGGCCCCATGAAATATCGGTAATGTGCAACAGGCCGTCTACGCCACCAAGGTCGATGAACACACCGAAATCAGTGATGTTTTTAACGGTTCCTTCAAGCACCTGTCCTTTTTCAAGTTTGGAGACGATCTCGGATTTTTGGTTTTCCAGGTCGTCTTCAATAAGTACTTTATGCGAAACAACCACGTTCTTGAATTCGTGATTGATTTTGACCACTTTGAACTCCATGGTTTTACCCACGTAAATATCGTAGTCGCGTATCGGCTTAATGTCAATCTGTGATCCGGGCAGGAATGCTTCCACACCTTTGATGTCCACAATCAGGCCACCTTTGGTACGGCTTTTCACGAAGCCATCAATGATGGTATCATTTTCAAGCGCTTCGTTGATTTCTTCCCAGGATTTCTGGGTTTTTGCCCGCTTGCGTGACAACACCAGCTGTCCGTTGGCGTCTTCCTGTGATTCCACATACACATCCACGGCGTCGCCGATTTTTAAATCGGGCGTGTCGCGGAACTCGGAAAGCGATACCAAACCGTCTGACTTGAAGCCAATGTTCAATACCACATCCTTGTTGTTGATGGATACCACGGTACCCTGCACGATTTCACCCTTGTTGATGGAGTTAAATGTGCCTGCGTACAATTCTTCCAACTTCGAGCGCTCTTCGTCGCTGTAGTTGCTGAAGCCTTTGTCGTCCTTTTCCCAATCGAAATCGGAATCAGGGGTGCTCCAGGCGGTCGATTTGATTTCATCGATCAGATTCGAATCAGCTTCTGATTCGATGTCTTCCCGTTCTTTCACCAAGGTGTCCTCGGCGCCCTGAAGCTCAGCTTTTTTTGCTGCCAGTTCTTTTTCTACTTCTTGTTTTTTTGCCATTAATTGATTTGTCTCCTTTTCCCGATTTTTATCGGGACTGCAAAGGTATGAAAAAGTTTTATTACTAGGTAGTTATTCGTTGTTTTTTTCGTAATCTGTGACAGGTGATTCCCGTTCGGGGGGTGTCCGGTGACGATATAAAAGCCTGTTCGGCGCGGTGTCGGCTGGGCTTCGGGGAGTGTTCGACCCTTGTTCGAGGGGGCTTCGGGATTCCTTCGGGACTTGTTCGACGCTTGTTCGGGATGGCTTCGACCGGGCTTCGACTCCGCTTCGACACTGCTTCGGGTGCAACCGTTTGCATTCCGAAGCGCTTCGAACAAGTGCCGAACAAGTCCCGAGGCAACCCCGAAGGAATCCCGTAAAAATCCCGAATACCTGTCAATGCATACCCGTATACCGGCGGGGTGAGCCCATTGGAAATAATAACGGACAGTAACCGTCCGTAGCCTTGTTCATCATTAGTTGGTTTTATGCTCCTGTGCAGCCTGCTGACTGGCTTTGAATGTATTGTAATTCCGGGGCTTGACGATTTTAATGCTCTGTTTGGACAGCGCGATGCTGGCATTCAGTTCAAAGCCGACCAGTAGGATCAGGGAGTTCAGGTAAATCCAGATCATGATCACAATGAGGGTACCGATAGAGCCGTAGAGCTTGTTATACGCGCCGAACTGGTTGATGTAAAAAGCGAAGCCCGAGAAGGTAAGGATGGCCAGTATGGTTGCCAGCATGGCGCCCGGACTGAAAAATTTCCATCTTCTCGATGAAGCGGGTCCGAATTTATACAGGATGCTGACCGTAAGAAAGTAGATCCCGAATAAGATAAGCCATCGTGAAGCGGCAATAACAAAACCCCAGAAAGCCGCATTGATATGGATGTTTTCACGGAGATATCCGATAATATATCCGGCGGCGGTAAATATAGTCATGCCGATGGCCAATGCAATAATGATCATGATGGTTAGCCCGATGGCTACCACCCGCTGGCGCCCCCAGCTGCGGCTTTCCCTGACCAGGGAAGCCTTATTGAAGGCAAGCATCAGCGAACCCACCCCGTTCGTGGCAAAGAACGTAGCCAGGATAAAACCTACCGACAGCAGCCCACTGTTCTGGTTCCGCACGATGTCCTCAAGCGTAGTCTCTACAGCAAGGAAGGCATTGCGGGGCATAACGACTTCAATGAAATCAAGCAGTTTTTCCTGGAAATTCGTGATGGGGATGTACGGTATCAGCGTAAATAAAAAAATGATTCCCGGAAAAATGGCCAGCATAAAATTATAAGCCAGCGAAGAAGCCTTATTGAGGATGGATTCCCGGGCAATTTCCTGAAAAAAAAAGGTGGCAACGGTATACAGCGGGAGGGAGCCGAAACCGGGAAGCACCACGACCTTCGTCCACTCCAAAAATTGATAGTAGGGTTTGAATTTCAGTAAATTGCGGTGTACCCAGCTCATGTTTACTATCCAAAATAGGGTTGCAGGCGTTCGGTAAAATCGGCGGGTGCCCTGCAGGGCTTGTTGCGCTTCATGTCGATGAAGGCCAGCGTTGTCTTGCCTGTATTGATCAGTTCGCCTGCTTCGTTAAACAATTCATAATCAAATGCGATTTTTACAGTCGGCATTTCCCTTAAATGAACCCGGATTACCAGCGCTTCATCGTATCTGGCCGGCTTGATAAACCGGGTTTGCATCTCCAGCACGGGAAGCATGACGCCGCCCGTCTCCAGTGCCTTGTATGACGTGCCCAGGCTGCGCATCATTTCTACGCGGCCGATCTCATAATAGGTGGCATAGTTGCCGTAATAAACATAACCCATCTGGTCGGTTTCCGCATATCGAACCCTTACTTTTGTCTCAAAGGTAAACATTAGCGCTTGATATTTCGTTCATTCAGGGCCTGCTGGAACCGCCGGGCGTTGATGTTGTGCTCAGCCTGCGTAACCGCGAAATTGTGGTAGCCCGAAAAGTCTTCTTTCGCACACATATACAGGTAGTCGTGCTTCTGATAATTGAGTACGGCATCGATGGACGCAATACTGGGCATCATGATGGGGCCGGGAGGGAGTCCGGTGTATTTATACGTGTTGTAGGGCGAATCCAGGGCCAGGTGCCGATACAATACCCGTCTGATCGTGAAGTCATTGGCAGCAAAAATGACCGTAGGGTCGGCCTGCAGCAGCATGCCCCGGTGCAGCCGGTTGATGTATAGCCCGGCGATCGTGGGCATTTCGGCTACGTGAAGGGCTTCACCCTTGACGATCGCCGCCAGTGTGCTGACTTCCGAGGGCGTGAGGTTCAGGCTGGCCGCTTTTTCCCGTCGTCCGTTGTCCCAGAATTTGTTGTACTCCGTAGCCATCCGGTCGATGAAGCTTTCCGCGGACGTATTCCAGTACACCTCATACGTGTTGGGGATGAACATGCTGAAAAAATCCTGGGAGGTAAACCCGTATTTTGCCGCTACGCTGTCGCTGTTGAGCAGGTTAATAAATGCAAGGGAATCCGGTTCCAGCTGGCTGGCCAGCAACGCTGCGAAATTTTCCTTTAACCGAACGTTTGCAAACCGCAATTGCACCGGATCCTGGAATCCGCCGCCCAACTTATTGATTAAAGTACGGTTGTTTGTTCCGGGTTCCAGCTTGTACCTGCCGGCTTTGACCCGGCCGGGGTAATCCATTTTTTCAGCCGCCCAGCGGAAAGATGCGGTATCCTGCACGATTCCGAGCTGGCCCATGCTGGCTATGAGGTCTTCAAAGTCCCAGCCGGAATGAATATACAGGTACGTTTCCCTGTCGGTGACGTTGGGTGCAAAAAAACGCTGGTAAAACTTAAATGCAATAAAGCCGCCGACTGCAACAGCGACGATCAGCACGGCTACGCTGATCTTGACAATATTCCCTTTCTTTTTTTCTCCCATATGACTGATTTGGTTGGGGCTCCTTATGGTGATTATTGGTTGGTCAGTGCCACGTTAACGGGCGTTCCGATGCTTACCCGGGGATTTTCCGGTGTGGGGGTCTGCGATACGATGACCGCGGAGAGGCTGTCCACCACGGGCCCCATGTAGTTGGTTGCGCCGAGTGTCAATGATACGCCCCGGAGGGCAAACCGTGCCTGTTCCAGGGTTAGTCCGGTTAGGTCGGGTACCTGCACTTCATTGGCTCCCCGGCCATCGCCCAAGACCAGGTCGATGATCGATCCCTTGGGAATGGGCCGTCCGGCATTTAGCTTTTCCCCGCCGAATTTGACATCCAGCACCACGTCGCGGGCAATGTCCGGAATATAGGTGGTGTCACCCAGTTTGAGGCCGTAGCTGTTGAGCATCGCCCTGGCTTCGATAAACGTTTTTTCCACAAGGTCCGGAAATGCAACTTCGGGTGCCGTACGCGTAATGATCGTCAGGTACAGCGTCCGGTTTTCTTTTACTTTGGTATTGGGATCCGGGTCCTGCTCGATCACCAGTCCGGGCCGTGCGTCCATCTGGTACACCGAATCCAGGTCGTATGAGAAGCCCTGCGATTCGAGCTTCTCAACCGCTTCGTTGATCAGCATGCCCTTGAGCTGCGGCACGAGTATCGATTCGTCGTAACGTGTATACTGCCTGAGCCCGAAAAAGATGACTAAAAAGAAGACAACCAAGGCAATAAGCGCCGCAATAAGGGTTTTCCTAAAAGTTTCCGTTCTTAGGTATTGGAAGAATTTATTCATATCAAATCCTGCATAGTCGATTTATCCGATACATCCGTATCGCGTATGTCATAGCAATATTAACGCCATAATTTATCATCCACCGGGCACCCCGTGCCTGCCGGCTGCATATCCTGAAAATTTCCAGCTGATCGGTCCGGATCCCTGCTTGCATATCAAAATGAGTTTAGCTATGTTTGCCTGAACTCAACGAACGACCATGCGCACAAAAATAGCATTAATTACCGGTGGATACACGGCCGAGGCCGAAGTTTCTTTGAAAAGCGCCGAATTTGTCGGCCGGCAGCTTGATGCTTCCCGGTACGAAGTGTATCCGGTCGTGATTACACCCGATGGCTGGTACCATCCGGCGGAAAACGGAGAAAAATATCCGGTAAACCGTGAAAATTTCACCCTGTCGATTGCTGGCCGAACCATTCGTTTTGATGTAGCATTCATCATGGTTCATGGATCTCCCGGAGAAGACGGCCGTCTTCAGGGATACCTGGATCTGATTGGCCTGCCCTATACGTCGTGCGACACACTGACTTCGGCACTGACCATGAACAAAGCGTATACGAAAGCCGTGCTTAACGGCATCCCTGAGCTGCACCTGGCCAAATCCGTGCAGCTGTTTGATGCCCAGCGCGGCGCGGCGGCGGCACTGTTGGGCGGACTGACATTGCCTTACTTCGTAAAACCGAACGCGGGGGGCAGCAGCATCGGAATGAGTAAGGTAACGGCGGACGACCAGCTGGAAGCAGCCGTGGAAAAAGCGTTCAATGCTGCGAATACCGGCCGGCAGGTCATTGTGGAGGAATTTGTGGAAGGCCGTGAGTTTTCGGTGGGCATCTACCGCCGCGCCAATGACCTGGTGGTGCTGCCGGTAACAGAGGTGATCACCGATCGGGAGTTTTTCGATTTTGAAGCCAAATATTTACCGGGCCTGACCAAGGAGGTAACCCCGGCCGACCTTAACCCCGAGCAGCGCGGGCGGGTGGAACGGATTGTGAAAGCCATTTACCTGCGGCTGAACTGCAAAGGCATGGTGCGGGTAGACTTTTTCTTCCACCGCGGTACGGACCGGTTTTACTTCATTGAGATCAATACCATTCCCGGGCAAACTGCCCAAAGCTTTATCCCCCAGCAGGTGCGTGCGGCCGGCATGAAGGAATCCGCCTTCTATGGCGAGCTCATTGAGCAGGCATTGAAGGCGGCTGCTTACGTGGCCTAACGCTGTTCGGGCGCTACCTCTACCCAGCTGCCGGTGGTTGAAGCACCTATGCGGTTGTCATACATGGCTTCTGCATGTACCGGTGGCAGAAAATACCTGCCGGTATAGGACGCATTCAGCAACACGCGGTAGGTCAGTGTTTCCTGCTGCCGGATATTGAAATAAGTGAGCACACGGTCGTCGCGGATGTCGCGGTACGTTGCCGGGGCACTTTGCAATGCCGGATCGTTATCGCTGAGCCTGGTGTTGATAATTTCCCATCCGGAAGGGAAAATCTGCGTCAGCGCCAGCTGTTCATACGTACCCATGTTTCCCGTATTTTTGAGTGTCACAACTGCAACGAAATCCGTGCCCTGTGTCAGCAGGGCCGGGTTAATGACCTCACCCTGGGGTGTGGTATACCGTACCGTCATGGAAAGGCGTTCGGGATGATTGTCCAGCGGCGGGTTTTCACCCGGGGGCAGCTGGCCTTCGCGGATCACGCGGATATACAGCGCCTTGTCGCCCGGATTCCGGATGGCTATCCGGTTGTTCGGGTTTGATGCATCGAGCGTAATCCGATGGAGGTATGTTTCCATTTCGACCGGCGTATCCTTGCCGTTCAGTGAATAGGTAAAACTGTTTTTGCCGGTTGCGCCGTCGCCGAATTTGGCAATGGCCAGCAGGGCATAGGCAGTGGTCTGCGTGCTGTACCAGCTTTCGTTACCCAGACTGGCGGCCACGGCCAGCAGTACCTTCTCCGCCTCCTGTTTCCGGCCCATCAGCTCCAGCGTTTCCAGGATCATGGCCTGGTCGCGCAGGTTCGACCCGAACGTATAGCCGGCATGGTCATACGGTTTGGATGACGTGCTCCGGCCTTTGATCATCTGGCCGGCAACGATGCCCTGGCCCGCCAGTTGATATGCCGCAGCCAGGCGCCAGGCGGCTTCGTCCGAAAGGTAGGGGAATTCCTTCAGCCGGTTCATTGCCCCCATTTCAGGTGCTTTGGCCCTGGCAAGCAGGTATAGCCGGTAGGCCTGTACGAGGTCGCCGCCCCGCCAGTTATACTGGTTGGGCGACCATTGCTGCGCCATGCGCTGCTGGTACCGTTTCCATGCATCGAGCATGCCGGCCGGGACAGCGTATCCCTTGTCCTGGGCTTCCAGGAGGAAGTGGCCCGCGTAATTCGTACTCCATTCATCGGCATCGCTGGCACCCGGCCAGTAGCCGAATCCGCCCGGGGGCAATTGGTATCCCCGTATCCGGTTGATACCGGCTTTGATGTTGCGATCCACCGCACGTTTCTGGTCTGCTGTCAATGCCGTCAGCCGGTCGATCATCAGCTGCGGGAATACGCCCGACGTTACCTGTTCGAGGCAGCCGTGCGGATACCGGATCAGGTAGCTCAGCCGTTTGGTCAGGTTAATCGGCGGGAGTGTGGATACTTCGACCATCATGCTGTTGCCGTTTCCGGGTCCCAGCGGCTTAATGTCCTGTTGCCAGTCGGACCCGCCTTTAACCGTCGACTCACTGACGGCGGTAATGAACGGATTGGGATTACGGATGTCAATTTCCACCTCGTAAACCGCTGTTTCATTGCCGCTTTTGGCGACCGCCCTGATTTTACCGACCCCGGTGCTGTTGCCGGCCCTGACGGTGGCATAGGCCATTTTTTCACCCTGTTCCGCAAATGAAACTGTTTGGTTGGCGTCCGTAACTGACAGGCCGCCACTGGCGGTTACCTGCAGCTGAACCTGTTTGATGCGGTCTTCCATGGCAAAGACCGTCAGGGGCAGTTTGAATGTTTCGCCGGGGCCGACTACCCGGGGAAGCGTAGCCAGCAGCATCAGCGGTTTCTTTACCGCCACGGCTTTTTCAGCGAATCCATAGGCCCCGTCCTGACCGGCCACGACCATCGCTCGCACCGATCCGACATATTGGGGCAGTGTAAATTCATGGGTATTCTTGCCGCCTTTGCGGAGTGTGAAAGGGCCCAGGAATTTGACTACCGGATTAAAACGGTTGGCTTTCGCCGGATTTACGTTCCGGTTGATGTCTCCATCACCGCCAATACTGAGAATCCGCTCCAGGTCGCCGCCCCATGCCCCGATGACCTGATCGAACAGATCCCACGATTTTACACCCAGTGCCTCGCGGGCGTAAAAGCTCGCATGCGGATCGGGTGTCTTAAACCGCGTGAGGTCAAGCAACCCTTCGTCTACAATCGCGATGGTATAGGTCATGGCCTTGCCCCCCGTTTCCGTTACTGTGATGTTTGATTTTGTTTCCGGGCGTAGTGTTTCCGCGATATCGATCCGGGGTTTCAGCTGGGTTTTCGGGTTTTCCACAATCAGCGGTATCACGCCGTACATCCGGATCGGAAGGTCATTTGCAGTCTGTGCATGCGGCTGCAGCAGGGTCACGTTTACAAACAGGTTGGGGGCCATGGCTTCTTCCACCTTGAACCGGTGTATCGTTTGTCCCTGTTTGGTGTCGATCCACCAGCTCCGGAGTACCCGGCTGCCATTTTCGAGACTGATCAGTCCGCGCCCCCCTTCAGATGAAGGGATGGTCAGGGTTACCTCGTCGCCCACTTGGTATTGCGCCTTGTCCGATGTGAATGAAAGCATGGAAGCTTCCGTAGGATTGTTCTGCTGTTCGCGCTGTGCCCATCCGGGCCAGTCGACATACAGTGTCTTGCCGGACGCGTGTCCGCTCTCGGGGTCTACCACGCGGATCAGGTAGCGCCCCCAGTCCGGATAGTTGACGCGGAGGTTCCATTTACCGGCTCCATTCCGTACAGTAATGGTTTCCTTTTTGAGCAGCTGGTTGTATTTGTCCTGTGTGAAATTGCCCAGGTATTCTCCTTCCTGGTTCCACCACCACTGCCAGCGGATCTTGTAAAACTCGACCTGCACGTTCCGGTTTCCACTGATCCGCTTGCCGTTAGCGTCTGCAATGACAATACTTACCTCATGGTCCTTATCGGTGAGCAGCATGCCCGACAGGCGGTCGCCCTCGGGGGTACGGATGCCGACATAGCTGTTGTACGGACTGTAAGGCATGCTCACGTTGTCGATACTGAAATTGCCGCCCGGCTCGAACACCCGCGTGGTGAAACTGGCGCGCAGCATGCCCGGTGCGTTATTGACGGCCGAGATATCCGAAGAGAACGCAGCCTTTCCCTGTTCATTCAGGGTGCCGTCGAACAGTACCTGGCTTTCCGTCGCGTAAGCACGTGTGGGATCGTCAAACGTATACGATTTGAAATCCGGAAACTCCGTTTTCATGGGCGATACCGTGGCCTCCACACGGGCTTTCAGGTTCCGGCCGCTGGCGCCGAACAGCCAGTTTGCCGATAAGCCGATATTGGTATCGGTGCCCCTGCCCAGTATTTTTTTATTGCCGAAATCGAGCGTGAGTTTAAGCCGATTGGGCATTACCGTTTCAATTTTCAGTGTTTTCTGGAATGTTGCGCCGCCCACATTGATCTTGGCCAGCCAATTGCCGGTGGGGGCGGTGCTTTCGGTGTTGGTTTGGAAGGTGTAAAATCCGTTGGTATGTTTGGATTCGACAAGGCGTTTACTCAATTGTCCCTTGGGGTTATACAGTTCAAAGGTAACCGGATGCCCTTCGGGTAAGTTAGCCGAAAGATCTTCCATGATAAATCCGATATATAGTGAATCACCCGGTCGCCATACCCCGCGCTCGCCGTAAATAAAGCCTTTGATGCCTTTCTGTACAATATCGCCCCCTACATCGAACCGGCTGAGGGGAAGTGCGGCACCATCATCTAACTTAAGGTAACCCCGTTCCTCCCCGCGGGAAGCAATCAGCATGAATGGCTTGCGGGATACGTCGAACCGTGCAAAACCTTCGTTATCGGTGGTTGCCGTCTGGATGACCTGCTGCTGGTAGTCGAGCACCTTGACTTCGACGCCTGCCATCGGCTGTGCCGTGAGGATATCCGTTGCAACCACGGTCATGCTGTTGTCGTTGCCCCCCTTGACGATCAGGCCGATATTGGATGCCAGCATGTCGCGGCTGGCCCATCGATCCGTCGTATAATAGGAGCTGTGGCAGGGGTTGTCGCGTTCATCCCAATCGTAATCGTATGGATAATAGCTGTTATAGCGTGCCCAGAATTCGTCGTCTTCATCAATATTATCGGCATAATAGCTGCCCTGATACGCTTCCTCTGCCTCCCGGATAGCCTCCATATCCTGATCGCTGCAGGGATAGACGGAATAGCTTTGCCTGAAACCGATAAGCACCCGGTAGATAGCTCCCGGTTCCGTTTTAAGGAGGTGATCGATATCCAGAGAAAACCGGTTTTTGCGCCGCAGGTTGACACTCTTGTCGGTGTCAAGTGCGATGGTTGTCTGTACCACGGGTTTGGCGACCCTGCGTAATTCGTATTTGCTGTCGTAGGTGTTTTGGAAATACTGCGGCACGTTGTTTTCAAAGATTTTGACAATGGTTACGTCCACCGCCCGCAGGTTGACTGCTTCAAAGGGCATGGTCAGGCGGTCGGAGCCCGGCAGTATGGTACCCATACCCGGTATGCTTACCGCGGGCAGCCTGTTCTCGAAATTTACGTTGGCCGCATAAGCCGTGCTGATTTTCTGGGAATTGATGTTTTCCACCCCTTCGTTGATGGCAATGGAATAACTGCCTTCCAGTAAATCAGGCGCATATACTTTTACCTCACTGCCGTCAATGGTATAGCGGGTGTCATTCGTTTCACTGATCTGGATGAGGCCGTCGAGGTTCTGGGCAACCAGCAGGGGATCGGAAAATTGGACCAATACATACTGTTCAGGCTCGTGCACGGCACGGACATCCAGTACCTTGAAATCGCCCAGCCGGGGTACTTCAATTTCCTTTTTGCTTTGCTTTTCTGACCTTATCGGCCGGCCGTCGATTGCCAGCGTCAGCTTGGTGGCCTGTTTGCCGCGGGCAAGGGAATCAATCGTGAATGTCGCGGTACGCGACCCGGGCTGGTGCTGCCAGCTGATGGCCGTTGCTTTGCCTCCATAGGTTGCGTTTACGATTTTCTCGACCGCTGCCGGTTCCTCCACATCCGCAAGCAGTACTGTTCCCGTAAATTTCATCCGGTCGGTCGAGTTGCCGGTCTGTGCTTTCAGGCCGTCGAATTCGACGCGGTAGGATGGTGCAATGATCTTAAAATCAAACGTAAACTGCTTAAGCGCATCGCTGACATCGGCCACCTGGTCCAACTGGAAGGTCGCGACGTACGTCTCTCCGGGTTCGAACGGCTTGTCCGGCCGGAATTCAACGGTGCGTGCATCTATCCAGTACGTTTTGCCCTTGACCGAAGGGCTCAGGTTGAAAAGTTTACGGCTTTCCTCCTGGTTGGGCTGGTGCAGTGTGCTGACCTGTGTGGCCAGCCGTACCCGCACCGTACCTTCGCGGGAGATCACCCCGGTAGTGTACCCTTCAATGTATTGGGCAAAGGCCGTATTGCCGGCGTTTACCGTATCGGCCTGGCCGTATTTCCATATCGCAAAGATGGCCGCCGCGATGACCACCGCCGCAACGGCAGCCGTGATCAGGATATTTTTGCGCGGGATGGGTAGCGGGGTATTACTCATGGTATTGGATTATAGCTAAGCGAATGTACTGTAATTTAGGGGGAAATGGTAAATGCCGGTGGCAGGAAAATGAAAATCACGGATTTCAGGGATACCCTTTAGGCCTTGAGCTTGCTGGGCAGGTAACCGAAATGCCGTTTAAATGCTTTGGTGAAATTATAGGGCTCGCTGTATCCCAGGGAATAGGCAACCTCAAACACAGGGGAAGAGGTATCGGTGAGCAGTTTGTGCGCATGCCGCATCCGCAGGTCGGACAGGTACTCGAAAACCGTAACGCCGAAAAGCGTTTTGAACCCCTTTTTGAGTTTAAAGTCATTCAGCCCTGTTGCCTGGCAGATATTCCGCAGGCTGATGGGGTGGAGCATGTTGGATTCCACATATTCGCGGGCCATGTACAGCTGTTCCTTTTCACGCGTGGACAACGTGCTTTTTTTCAGGGAAGTCATGGACTCCGCCTGCTGTGCCTGCGAGAGAAACAACTCCGCAATCTTCGATTCATAAAACAGCTGTCTCATCTGGCCGCGGTAAACACAGTGCTTTAATTCGCTGACGATGGCTGCCTGCTGGGGCGTGATCGGAAGCGGCTGGGGTGCAATATCGGCTTCCTCATTCCGGCTTACCTTATTCCAGAACCGCTCCAGGCAATTCAGGTCATCCAGCATAAACCGCCTGAAAAATGGAGCGGTCATGCTCACCCCAAAACTGTTGATCCGCTGGCCCCGTATGGAGTAATTGCCTTCAAAATAAGGGGAAAAACTGAGGATGTGCTGATTGGTCTGGAGGGTTGTTAAGCTTGCGTTCCGCTTGTCTTCCCCCGTGCAGATGCCTTCAAAGGAAAAGTACATGGTCAATGTGGGCTCTTCGTAGCAGTCGCTTACGGAAAGCCATTGGTGCCGTTGGCTGCTGACTGAAAAAATCTCCAGGCCACCGAGTGAAAGATGAACATCAGCGTTTAAATCATTCGGATTCTCAATGAAGAGATTTGTAAGATTGGCCTGCAGGAAATCAAGGTAGGCTTCCATATCGTACCATTAATGTGACATAATCTGCAACACAAAATTAAATTTTAATCGGACATCGGTATAAAAAGGAGTGTAAATTTTTGCTATCCCACAAATAACCAATCGATTATAATTTTTGGCGGGTTTTTAATCCGTCTTGAACGGGCGATGGTACAGTTTACTTTTTCATCTTTGGCCTGCACCGCTGACTTCGGTCCGGCCGGTCACCTGACTATCAAAACTGCATCGCATGAATAGTGTATATATGAGACCTTCTCCCGACGGAAAGACGATGATTACCATATTCCGCACGAATGTGGTCGAGCGGCAGCAGGCGCAATTTATTATTAACGAACTGCAGCAACGGTTCCCCGGTGCGCGGTTTTCTTTTGACCTGTGGGACTGCGACCGGGTCTTCCGTATGGAAGCCGCGGATGACATCGTCGGGGCAGTAGTCGGTTTTTTTAAGGATGAAGGATTGCTGTGCGAAATTCTATAGTCCGCTACCCGGCAGCGCCAGCCGCGTCAGGTAATCGTTCATTGCCCGGTTAAACTGCGCCTCATCTTCCAGGTTGGGTAAGTGGCCGCATTCCGGTATTTCGACAAACGTGACATCGGGAATGTGCTGTACGAGTATGTCGGCCTGTTCGCGTGTCGTCAGGGTGTCTGCCGCACCGCGGATAACCAGGGCTGGAACTGGTATCGTTTTTAAGCTTTCTGTGGTGTCCGTGCGCGAGGCCAGCGCCAATAACGTGGCGCATATGCTGCTTTCCACGTTCCTGCGGATGGTGCTTTTGATCAGGTCTACCGCTTCGGGGTTTTCGGCCAGGCTTTTCTGCGAAAATACATTGTTGACAAAACCGATGGAGAACGCGCGTTTCCCGTTTTTCAGCACCGACTGGATCGTATCGAACCGTTTTTGCTTAGCCGCGTTATTGTCGGCAAGGGAGTTGGTATCGGACAGGATGAGGCCTGAAATGGCTTCCGGCTGGATTTCATAGGCCCGCAATGCAATATAGCCGCCCATGGAAACGCCGCATAACACGGCTTTCTCGATGCCCATTTTCCGCATAAAAACCAGCAGGTCCTTGGCAAACACATCTATACTGAAGAAACCATGGCCAATGGTGCTGTTGCCGTGGCCCCGTACGTCTATCGCGATCCCGGTCAGGTGCTGGGGCAGTGCCGATAGCTGGGAAAGCCATATGTTTTTATTGAAGGGAAAACCGTGGATGAAAAGCACGGTGTTTTCCGGATGGGTACCTTCCCGGATCAGGTAGCTTATGCTGATGTCGCCAATGCGGATTCGTTTTCTTTTGATCAGTTTTTCGTAATTTGCCATATGGGAAGCAACAATATAGTAGTCAATAAGTTTTGGGCTTTTAAAGATAATAAAACAACGGTATTTGTGGGCATATACAGGCGAATTGGGTATTTTTTTTGAAAATATTTCAGATATACCAATCTGATTTCTATCTTTGCAAACCGATTCGGGAATGCGCTTGTAGCTTAACTGGATAGAGCACCTGACTACGGATCAGGAGGTTAGGGGTTCGACTCCCTTCAAGCGCACATGTTTCACCCCAATAGCCTAATCTGAATCCGATTAGGCTATTATTTTTTACACTTGTATTTACTATGCTAAACCTTGTTTTATTTGGCCCTCCGGGAGCAGGGAAAGGTACCCAGTCACAGAAGCTGATTGATCACTATCAACTGGTTCATATTTCAACGGGCGACCTCTTCAGGGCGCACATTGGTAATCAAACCGAATTGGGCCAACGGGTCAGCAAGTTAATTGCCGATGGAGAGTTGGTGCCTGATTCCGTGACCATTGCGATGCTGGAAGAGGAAATCGGCAAGCATCCGCAGGCAAAGGGCTTTATTTTTGACGGATTTCCCCGCACGGTGGCACAGGCCGAGGCGCTGGATAAATTCCTGGAAAGTAAGCAGACTGGCATTACCGGTGTTGTTGCGCTTGACGTGACCGAGGAAGAGCTGACAACCCGCATTGCCAAACGCAAAGCCATCAGTAACCGGGCGGATGATGATGCGGAAAAACTGAAAAAACGGATTGAAGAGTATTTTGGTAAAACCGTTCATGTGCTTCCGTATTACGAGCAGCAGGGTAAACTGACCAAGGTTAATGGCATTGGCGATATCGAGGTGATTTTTGACGCGATAAAAAGCGTAGTGGATACCTGGAAGCCGTAAATAAAACGCCTGAAATAGCATAGCAAATGGCCCAGGGCTCGAATTTTGTAGATTACGTAAAGGTATGCTGCCGCTCGGGTCGTGGTGGCGGCGGCTCTGCCCATTTGCACCGCGACAAGTTTACGGCAAAGGGTGGCCCCGACGGCGGCGACGGCGGGAGAGGGGGCCACATCATCCTGAAGGGAAGCAGCCAGCTCTGGACCCTGCTTCACCTGAAGTATCGTAAGCATATCATTGCCGAAGGCGGTCAGCCCGGCGGCAGTGCGCTCAGACACGGCGCCAACGGCAAGGACGAGGTGCTGGAAGTACCGCTGGGTACCGTGGCGCGCGATGCGGAAACCAATGAAATACTGTTTGAGATTACCGTCGACGGCGAAACGAAGGTATTGACTGCCGGTGGGCGCGGTGGACAGGGAAACTGGCACTTTAAAAGCCCGACCCAGCAGACCCCCCGTTTTGCCCAGCCTGGTGAACCCGGCAGGGAAGAATGGATTATCCTGGAGTTGAAAGTGCTGGCCGATGTAGGCCTGGTAGGCTTTCCCAATGCGGGAAAATCGACCCTGCTCTCGGTGGTTTCCGCTGCAAAGCCCGAAATTGCCGATTATCCTTTTACCACGCTGGTGCCTAACCTGGGGATCGTGTCGTACCGCGACAATAAGTCCTTTGTTATGGCCGATATCCCGGGGATTATTGAAGGGGCTTCCCAGGGCAAGGGATTGGGGCACCGTTTTTTACGCCATATTGAACGGAACGCTGTACTGCTTTTTATGGTGCCTGCCGATACCAACCGGACCATTGCGGAAGAATACCAGGTGCTGCTGAAAGAACTGATCGCCTTTAATCCGGAACTGAAAGACAAACCCCGTATTCTGGCCATTACGAAGGCCGACCTGCTGGATGACGAATTGCAGGAAGCCCTGAAACAGGAAATCCCGAAAGGCATGCCCAGCATTTTCATTTCAGCGGTTTCCAACAAAAATATTGCCCAGCTGAAAGACCTGATCTGGCAGGCGATTAATGGCTAACGGTTAGTACTGCTCCTTTTCGTTGGGAAACTCCGCGTTCTTCACGTCGGCAATATACCGTGTTACCGCACCGCTGATTTCATCAAATAAGTTGAGGTACTGCCGGAGGAATTTCGGCTTAAAGTCCTGGTTGATGCCCAGCATATCGTGTACAACCAGCACCTGGCCATCGCAGGCGGCGCCGGCGCCGATACCAATGGTGGGAATCTTCAGGTCACGTGTAACCTCGGCAGCCAGCTTCGCGGGTATTTTTTCAAGCACAACGCCGAAACAGCCTGCGTCTTCAAGTAGCCGGGCGTCCGATTTTAATTTCTCCGCCTCCGCTTCCTCTTTGGCGCGTACCGTGTAGGTGCCGAATTTATAAATGGACTGCGGGGTAAGTCCGAGGTGTCCCATAACCGGGATGCCGGCATCCACAATCCGTTTAACTGTATCACTGATTTCAATACCGCCTTCCACCTTTAACGCGTGTGCACCACTTTCTTTCATCACCCGGACGGCCGCTTTCAGCGCGTCGCTGCTGTCGCCCTGGTAGGTGCCGAAGGGCAGGTCTACCACAACTAACGATCGCTTTGCTGCCCGCACCACGGCGGAAGCATGGTAAAGCATTTCATCCAGCGTGATGGGAACCGTGGTTTCGTATCCGGCCATGACATTGGCTGCGGAGTCGCCAACAAGGATGATGTCGATGCCGGCCTGGTCCAAGATCCTTGCCATGGAGTAGTCGTACCCCGTGAGTACGGCGATTTTTTCACCCCGCACTTTCATTTCACGGATGCTGTGGGTGGTGATGCGTTTGATTTCTTTATTTACGGACATGTGATTTCTTATTTACGGATATGATGCAAACCTATAAAAAAATCCGCTATTTGCCGTGGGGCGTGATTAACCGGATGCATCTTTTTCCTGCGTCCGGGATCTACCGGATGCCGGGATTGTGTAATTCATCCTGAAATACGTATCTTACACGAACTATTGAGAACACCTATGAAAACAATACTGATCCCTACGGATTTTTCCAAAAACGCCTTTGTTGCCGCTGAATATGGCTGTGCGCTGGCCGCTGCATCAGGACAGCGGGTATTGCTCCTGCATGTGTATATTGCCCTGTATTCCGGATATAAGGAAGAGGGCAGCAGCGTAAAGCAGATCAAATGGGCGGAGAGTGAATCAGCGAAGGAAATGGAAAATATTGTAAAAACCCTGAAGAAACAATTTCCGGATGTAACGATTGAAGGCGAATACGTGAAGGGCTTTATGATTGATGTGGTGACCCAAAAGCTGAAAGACGGTCCGTTTTCCTTGGTGGTTATGGGAACTAAAGGGGTGTCCAATGTTGCGGAGAGTATACTGGGCAGCACCACTTATGAAGTCATCAAGAAATCGCCGATTCCGGTGCTGGTAGTGCCTACGGATACCCCCGACTTTGCGTTTGAAAATGCCGGGTTTTTTACCGATTATAACGATAGCGAACTGGATGCGCTGCTTACGTTCAGCCGGAGCATCCCGCTGAATCCGAAGTTGTCTGTATTGCATTTTTATACGGATGGCGAGCACCAGGACGCCACGGAAAAGTCGCTGTCCAAATGGGAACGGAAAGTGCGTGCCGCTTTTCCGGACGGAAACTTCACCTTTAAGGCGGTCCAGGTCGATAAGGTGGATATAAATGCCGTAAGTGCGGCAGCGACGGACGAGCAGCTGGATCTGCTGATCTTTACGCGCCCCCACAGGACATTTTTTCATACGATATTTGCGCCAAGTCTTACCAAAGCCGTAGCGGGATACTCCACGGCAATCCCGTCACTGTTTATCCGTGCTTAATGACGTCAACTATGCATACTGGAAAAAATAACGATACAACGGATCATCAACAGTCGGCCGGAGCCCGCTGGCGGTTGGCTGTCGCGGATGAAAACCCGCTGCAGATCGTGGGCGCTGTCAATGCCAACCACGCGTTACTGGCAACGCAGGCCGGATTCCAGGCGATTTACCTGTCCGGGGGTGGGGTAGCGGCTGGATCACTGGGGGTGCCGGACCTGGGAATAACGACGTTGCAGGACGTGCTTATTGACGTGGAACGCATCACTAACGTGTGCGATACCCCGCTGTTGGTGGATGCCGATACCGGTTTTGGCCCTTCGGCATTCAATGTTGCCCGTACCGTAAAGGCCTTAATCAAGGCCGGTGCCGCGGCGATGCATATCGAAGACCAGGTAGGTGCCAAACGCTGCGGGCACCGCCCAAACAAGGAACTGGTGAGCAAACAGGAAATGGCCGACCGGCTGAAAGCCGCGGTGGATGCCCGCACCGATGCGCAGTTCGCCATTGGCGCCCGCACCGATGCATTGGCTAACGAGGGACTGGACCGTACACTGGAACGCGCCGCTGCTTATGCAGCAGCCGGTGCCGATTTTATTTTTGCGGAAGCAGTAAGTGACCTCACGCAATACCGCGCTTTTGCGGATGCCACCGGGCTCCCGGTGCTGGCCAATATTACTGAATTCGGGATGACACCCTTATGGACTGTTACGGAATTGGCCGCAGCGGGGGTAGCGTTGGTACTGTACCCGTTATCGGCATTCCGCGCAGCTAACCAGGCCGCATCGACGGTATACACCCATATCCGCAAAGACGGTACACAGCAACAGGTGCTGGATAGCATGCAAACCCGCTCGGCGCTTTACGAAAGTATCGGCTACCATCGCTTTGAAAGAAAGCTGGATGAGCTGTATGGTAATAACGACTGATGGGGTCGGTGATATTTAAAATAGAAATTTATGGATAAGAAGCATCAGGATACCGGGTTTAAACCTAAAAAATCGGTGGCACTTTCGGGCGTTCCTGCCGGTAACACCGCGTTGTGCACCGTTGGAAAAAGCGGTAATGACCTGCATTACCGGGGATATGACATCCTCGATCTGGCGGAGTCGGCGTCCTTTGAAGAGGTCGCTTACCTGTTGATCCACGAGAAATTACCGAACAAAGCGCAGCTCCAGGCGTATCGGGAGAAACTCCGTTCGCTGCGGGGATTGCCCCAGATTGCGAAAAATGTACTGGAGCAAATCCGTGCCGCTGCCCATCCAATGGACGTGCTGCGCACATACACCTCAGTACTGGGTACCATTTATCCTGAAAAGGACGACCATAATCCGGTGGCAGCCCGAGATATCGCGGACAAGCTGCTGGCTTCGTATGCTTCCGCGCTGCTGTATTGGTATCATTATGCACATAACGGCAAACGGATTGACGTGGAAACAGCCGATGAAACCATCGGTGGCCATTTCCTGCACCTGCTTCACGGCAGGTCGCCGGATGCAGCATGGAGCAGGGCCATGGAGATATCACTGAATTTATATGCCGAACATGAATTTAATGCCTCCACGTTTACCGGCCGTGTTATTGCCGGTACGGGTGCGGATATTTATTCGTGCATCACGGGAAGCATAGGCGCGCTGCGGGGCCCTAAACATGGCGGAGCCAACGAAGTAGCTTATGAAATCCAGAGCCGGTATGCGAATGCGGAGGAGGCGGAAGCCGACGTCAGGCTGCGGCTGGAACGGAAGGAGATTATCATCGGCTTCGGCCATCCGGTTTATACGGTGGCTGATCCGCGGAATCAGGTGATCAAGAAAGTAGCGAAGCAACTTTCGGAAGCGGCGGGCGACATGACACTGTTTAATGTGGCGGAGCGACTGGAAAAACTGATGTGGGAGGAAAAAAACATGTTCCCGAACCTGGACTGGTTTTCGGCCGTTTCGTATCACCTGATGGGCATTCCCACGGCTTTTTTTACACCGCTCTTTGTTATTTCACGCGTAACAGGCTGGAGTGCACATGTCCTGGAACAGCGGCAGGATGGTAAGATTATCCGTCCGAGCGCCAATTACATAGGGCCGGATAACCGAGATTTCGTACCCATTGACTTGCGGAAATAAGCCGGGCAATCCGCCCGGGCAAACATCAGCCGTTTACTTTAATTACTGACGATCATCAATTAACATCATGTCTTCTACTACTAATGTACGTCCTGAAACGGACCGTGTGATAAACGATATTGCCAACTATGTGCTGGACTATGAAATAAACAGCGACTTAGCCATGCAGACTGCATATTACTGCCTGCTAGATACCCTGGGCTGCGGGTTTGAGGCACTGACCTACCCGGCATGCACGAAATTACTGGGCCCGATTGTGCCGGGTACGATAGTGCCTAATGGCGCAAAGGTGCCAGGTACGGCTTTTCAGCTCGACCCAGTACAGGCGGCATTCAATATTGGTACGCTGATCCGCTGGCTTGACTTTAATGACACCTGGCTTGCCGCGGAGTGGGGCCACCCATCTGACAACCTGGGTGGAATCCTGGCCGTTGCCGACTGGTTGTCACGTACGTTGGTGGCCGCAGGAAAACCACCGATGACCATGCGGGAGGTGCTGGATGCCATGGTGCGCGCACATGAGATCCAGGGCGTACTTGCCCTGGAAAATTCATTTAACCGGGTGGGACTGGACCATGTACTGCTGGTCAAGGTTGCTTCCACGGCCGTTGTCGGGAAACTGCTTGGCCTGTCACGCGAAGAGCTGCAAAATGCTATTTCGCTCGCTTTTGTGGATGGCCAGGCGCTGCGTACATACCGCCATGCGCCAAATACAGGAAGCCGCAAGTCGTGGGCGGCCGGAGATGCAACATCGCGGGCAGTCCGGCTGGCGTTGATTGCGCAGACGGGAGAGATGGGTTACCCTTCGATATTGACCGCCAAGACATGGGGGTTTTATGATGTGCTGTTCGGGGGCCGGGAATTTACCTTCCAACGCGGCTACGGCTCGTATGTGATGGAAAATATACTGTTTAAGATTTCCTTTCCGGCAGAGTTCCATGCGCAGACGGCCGCAGAGGCAGCCATGATCCTGCACGACGAACTCCGTGCTCGTGGGAAAACCGTGGAGGACATTGCCCATATCCGCATCCGTACACACGAGGCGGCGATCCGGATCATCGATAAAAAAGGGCCGTTGCATAACCCGGCTGACCGCGACCACTGCATTCAGTACATGATTGCCGTGCCGTTGATTTTCGGCAGGCTTACGGCGGCGGACTATGAAGATGGGGTAGCGACCGATCCGCGGATTGATGTGCTAAGGGCCAAGATGGAAACGGCAGAGGACAGCCAGTTTACACTGGATTACCACGACCCGGAAAAGCGGTCGATTGCCAATGCACTTACCGTTACCCTGACGGACGGAACGGTACTGGATGAAGTGGCGGTAGCTTATCCGATCGGCCATAAACGGCGGCGAGCGGAGGGGATACCGTTGCTGATGGAAAAGTACAAAACCAACCTGGCCCGCGTATTTTCCGAAAAACAGCGGGCCACGATACTGGAAGCCTCGCTGGATCTAGAGCGACTGATGGCAAAACCCGTTAATGAATTCGTGGATATGATGGTGTTATAGCCAAAATCTTTATCTTTGCCACGTATATTGCGAAGAGGGGATTATGCCTATTACCGATAAAGACATCATCTACGAAGATAATCACCTGCTGGCTGTAAATAAGCGTGCGGGATACCTGGTGCAGGCCGATCCGGGGGGCGATGAGCCGCTGGAAGACATGGTCAATCGATACCTGACCCACAAATACCAAAAACCAAATGGTGCATTTGTCGGGGTGGTCCATCGGCTGGACCGGCCCGTAAGCGGCCTTATTCTTTTTGCGAAAACCAGCAAGGGCCTGGAACGGATGCAAGGGCTCTTTAGGGACCGGCAGATCCAAAAAACATACTGGGCGGTAGTACGCACCCCTCCGGAAGCGCCCGAAGGAAAACTGGTCCATTGGCTGTCGCGCGACCGTAAACAGAACATCACCAAGGCACACCTGCAGGAAGCACCGAACCGGGTGCGGGCCGAGCTGGATTACCGGCTGATCGGGGAACTGGGTGGGTATTACTTAATTGAAGTATATCCGGTTACGGGGCGTACCCATCAGATCCGGGTACAGCTGGCTGCAATGGGATGCCCGATTGTGGGTGACCATAAATATGGTTATCCCCGGGGGAGCCTCCGGAGAACAATCTGCCTGCATGCTAAAAAACTGGTTTTTGTCCACCCGATAAAAAGGGAACCCATGGAACTAAGGGCCGGATTACCCACGGACGGATTCTGGGAGCGCTTTGAATTATTTGATAAATAGGGTGCCGCGGAACAAGTAGAAAATGCTTGCTTTTGCAAACGTGTTTAGCTAAGTTTGTAACATGAAATCAATTAAGCGTTTTTTGGGAATATTGGCTGTTGCTGTGGTGTTATCCACAGCGGTATCCTATACAACGGCCCGGGCGCAATGTGCGATGTGTACACTCACCGCGGAGAACGCCACGCAGAATGGTAATACGGATGGGAAAGGATTAAATAACGGGATTTTGTTCCTGCTGGCGATGCCGTACCTGGCTGCCGCGGCCGTCGGCGTGCTCTGGTATAAGAAATACCGGGCCAAGAAAACCGTGAAGGTGGACGACAAACCCATTGTCCTGAATTAATCCGGAACGTACGCCATGCACCGCGTCCATACCTCGAGGATCAAGGCGGTCGCCGCTTCCAAATGCCCGAAATGCCGGGTGGGGAAAATGTTTGTCGGAAGAACTTACAGCCTTAGAAAACAACGGATGAATGACGTATGCCCGCACTGCGGGTTTCGCTTCGAAATTGAGCCGGGCTATTTTTACGCGGCCATGTACGTGAGTTATGCATTTTCCGTGGTTGAGACGATAGCAGCGGCCATGATTGCCTACCAGCTCACACACAGCGAATCACCGTGGCTGTACCTTGGCGTATTGCTGAGTACCATTTTGCTGTTCTCCCCATTTAATTACAGGTATTCGAGGCTTGTCCTGCTCCATTACCTGACCCCCAAGATTAAGTATGACCCGAAATATGAAGACCTGCTGCAGGAGCAGGGACTAAATGAGGACGACCGGGTGAGTTAAAATGGGTTATTGATTTCGTGCAGGAGAGGCAGCAGCCGATCCTTGTCGGAAACGATGAGCTGGTCTTCCGGAATCGGCCAGGTGATCCCTAGCTCAGGGTCGTCCCACCGTACGCCTATCTCACCATCTTTATCGTAAAACCCGGTTACCTTATAGGCAAACAACGTGTTTTCTTCAAGTGCGAGGAATCCGTGCAGGAACCCTTTGGGGATCCATAACGACCGGGCGTTGCGTTCCGTTAATTCAATGGAAAAATGCTGTCCGTAGGTGGCGGAATCTTTTCGGATATCGACCGCAACATCCAGTACGCTGCCGCGAAGCACCCGTACCAGTTTACCCTGCGCATTCGGTCCGCTTTGGGCGTGCATGCCCCGTAACACACCCCTGCGGGAGTTGGAAAGGTTGTCCTGGACAAATGTTTCATTGACCCCGTTCAGGCGGAACGGTTTTTCGTTGTAGGTTTCGATAAAAAAGCCGCGGCTGTCTTCCCATACCTGATGTTCGATAACCAGGAGGCCGTCGATGGGAGTTGATATAAAATTCATTCGGAAAAATCGATTAAATACTTCATTTTGCTGTCGAAAAACAATACCTTGCCTGCATATTCGCTATTGGCCAGCTGTTGCAAACGGTGCAAATGGGTTTGCTGGAACTGTTCGATAGCCGCTTCATCTTCGGCATAGAGGTGAATACAATAGGTGATGCCTTCATGCGGAGAATCTACCAGTTCCAGTAGCCGGACAATTGTTTTGGGGTAGGGACGTAGCTGTTGTTCGATCGCTTCCCGCATTGCCCCGTGAATATCGGAATCGGCTATAACCGTGACATTGTATAAAAACATGCTGCGAAGATACACAATCTAACCGGATCGGAAGATCCATAAACCGGGCCTGGCTGTACCCTGTGAGGGAATCGGGTGAAGTTGTAAAATTAAGGTTGCATAAAGGGCTTTTAATATAAAATTTTACACCTTTGGATAAGTAGTAAGGAGTATGGTTAATGGTGCGTAATTATGTACAATTATTGATCGTTTTGGCTGTCGCTGCCCTTTTGGGGGCATGCGATAACAGGAAAGGCCGTCAGATCCCGGTAGAGGATTTTTTTTCTTCTTCGGAGAAAGTCGGGTTCCAGTTATCGCCGAACGGAAAATACGTGTCTTATTTGGGCCTGTATAATGGCCAACAGAATATTTACGTCATCAGCCTCGACGAAAACAACAAGGAGACGCGCATTACATCCGAAACGGATATGGGAATTCATTCCTATTTCTGGGCGGATAACGATGAACTGATATTCACCAAGGATAAGTACTTTGATGACAGCCTTCGCGTATTCGGTGTAAACCGTACTTCGTCGGCCGTGCGGCTCCTCATGCAGCCGTCAAAAGTGAAATTGCGCTGGATTTCACCTGCCAAGGTGCAGAATAATGGCCTCCTGGTATCCCTTAATGAACGCGACTCCTCGGTATTTGATGTTTATCGGCTTTATACCGATGCCTGCAAGAAAGAGCTGGTGGCCGAAAATCCGGGCAATATTATTAAATGGTATGCCGACCAGAACGGCGAATTGCGACTGGCGCTGGCCAGCGACAGCGTGCAGGAAACCATGCTGTACCGCGACAGTGAACGGGAAAAGTTCAGGCCAGTATTGAGTAATAGCTTTAAAACATCGATTAACCCGCTGGGCTTTTCGCGCGAGCATAAGAGCCATGTTTTTGCGCTTTCCAACGTAAACCGAGACAAACTCGCGCTGGTGGAGATTGATATGAAAACGGGTGAAGAGGTGCGGGAGATTTACAGTCACCCCGACGTGGATATTGATTACGGTGGGTATTCCAGTGATCGGGGTGAGATGTCTTACGCGCTTTATTCGACATGGAAGCAGCGCAGGCATTACCTGACCGCCCGGTCAGAGCGCGTTTACCGGGCAATTGAACAGCAGCTCAAAGGGTATGAAATTGACATAATCGACCGGGATACGGCGCATAACCGTTTTATCGTGCATTCTTATACCGACAAGGACCCGGGCGCTGTTTATTACTATGACATTGTCAAAGACAGCCTGGTTAAGCTGGCGGATGACAACCCGGCCCTGAACGGGCGGACGATGGCCGCTATGGAACCGGTTAAGTTCCATTCGCGCGATGGCCGGGAAATCCAGGGCTACCTGACCATGCCGACCTGGCACAAAGGCAAAAAAGTACCCCTTATTGTGTATCCGCATAATGGTCCGGGCGACCGTGTTAAGTGGGAGTTTAATCCGGAAGTTCAATTCTTTGCCAGTCGCGGATATGCTGTCTTCCAGCTGAATTACAGGGGGTCAGGCGGCTATGGCAAGGCCTTCTGGACTGCCGGCTTTAAGGAATGGGGGGGCAAGGTACAGGACGACATTACCGACGGCGTGCGATGGCTGATCGGCGAGGGGATTGTGGACTCGGCGCGTATTGGGATATACGGTTCAGGCTTTGGCGGATATTCGGCCCTCCATGGCGCGTGTTTTAATTCGGATTTATATACCTGTGCGGCATCGTATGCCGGATTTACGAACCTGTTTACTTACCTGAAGGAATTTCCGCCACACCTGAAACCTTACCTGCAGATGTATTACGAGATCGTTGGGAACCCGGAGCGGGAACCTGACCTGATCAAGGAAATGTCGCCGGTTTTTTATTCTGACAGCATCCGGATTCCTGTTTTTATCGCTCAGGGCGGCAAGGACAGCTGGAGTACCGTAAACGAAACCAACCAGTTTGTGCAAAAACTAAAAAAGCGGCAAATCCCCGTTACCTATATGCTGCGTGAGGAAGAGGGCCGGTATTTCCATAATGAGGAAACCCGGATCATGTTTTACCGGAAGCTTGGTCAATTTTTTGACAAGTACCTAAAGTAGGGCGGCATGAAGCAGCAGCAACGCCATACGTATCGCAAAAACTATGCGTTAGTTATTGCCTTTATCCTGGTCGTCATTACTTCCTTTGTGCTGGCTGTCTTCCTGGCCCGTGACCTGACGGTTAAGTACGTCGAAAATGAGTTTACATCCAGAAAAACCGAGGTGCTTGAACATAATATAGCGCCATTCAATGATTTCTTTCATAATCGGATTCCCGAAATATCATTCTACCAGGGTTACCTGGATTCGTCCAGTGTATATACGTATGTCGATAGCGTGCTGAAGAGTTATCCATTTATTGAGCGGATTGTTTTTTACGATGTGTCGTTAAGCAATGACCCCCTGGTAAACCGCGGTTTTTCGGCCAATAACCTAGTGATTAATCCGAAGGGTGTGTATGTGTTCCGTGCCCCCGATACCACTTCCGAAACAACGGTAGAGCCTAATCGACATGGACAGTTTCCGCTTTCCCTCTCGGACGACTTTAATAATATGGCGGTTAAATTTGCTGCGTTTATTGAACGGGTTGATACGGCAAAAAGTGTTTATAACGACGATATATTTAAGGTCTTTTATTCCGTAAACCCCGGGAAAATTTCCTACATGAATATCCCCAGAAGGAATGACCTGAAGGTGTATAAGGAGTTGATGTACGGTAAACATCCACATGAGACAAGTTACGAACAGGATATTTTTACTTTTTTTATTGACCCCAATAAATTATCGTTGGAGAATACCGTTCCCGAACTGTACCAGCGTGTACAGATCCTGCCGTTGGTGTATGAGTCGATTGATACCAATCCCGACCTCCTTTCAACGGAAACACCGTTGCCGGGCGCGTTGGCCGACTATAAAATCTATTTCAGTTCCAGCCGCTCATTTCTGGGTACCGAGGTCAACCGCCGGTTTTTGCCGGTAATGGCAAGTGTTTTGGCGATATACCTATTATTAGCTATTATTGCTTACTTAATATACCGTAATCTGTATGTGAACAAGCGCATGTTCAAGTTGCAATATGACTTTATAAATAACCTGAGCCATGAATTCAAAACCCCGGTTAGCGTAATCAAAATTGCAGGTAATAATATCCATCACGCCAAGCAGCTATCTGATGGGGAACGGATGCATTACGGGAAAATATTGGATGAAGAAGCGGACAAGCTCAATAATTTGATGAATACGCTGCTTTCTTTTACGCAGATTGAAAATAAATCGATTAAAATAAAGCGGGAAGATATTGATTTGCACGAATTTTGCGATAAAATACTGGTTGCATCCGGTATAAAATATGCTGATCTTGCCATTCAGTGTACGGTTAAAACGGAACGGGTATTATATACTGATCCGGTGCTGCTGAACAGCATATTCCAGAACCTCATCGATAATGCATATAAATACTCCAAACCAAACAATAAAACGTTGCGTATTATTGTGAGTGATTCGAAGAAGAATATTGAAATACAATTTAAGGATCAGGGAATCGGGATAGCGAAAAATGAGCTGGCGCATATTTTTAAGAAATTCTATCGGGTACAGAATCAATACAATCAACAGGGCAGTGTGGGGCTGGGATTAGCATTTTGTAAAGAACTGGTCAATTTTTTAGGCGGTGCCATCTCAGTTGAAAGTGAGTTGGGAAAGGGAACGACGTTTAAGATTATATTTCCGACAGACTAAAATTAAAACAACAGATACCCAACAATAAAATAGCAATTAATTATGCATAATAACATCAAAATAGCGGTTGTGGAAGACGATGAAAACTTGCGGTTTCTCGTTTCGCATCGGTTGGAATCGGAAGGCTATTCAATTTTGCAGACAGGTAATGGCGATGAGGCAGAGGCGATGATACTGGAGCATAAGCCGGATATCGTGCTGCTGGACTGGATGCTGCCGGGAAAACAGGGGTCCGATATCTGTGATAACCTCCGGAAAAGCGGCTTCGCTAACCTGGTCATCATGATGACTGCGAAGTCGCAGGACATCGACAAGATTGATGCATATAGTTTCGGTGTGTCTGACTACATTACCAAACCATTCAGTATGGACGTGCTGGTGGCGATGATCGAAAATAAAATCAAGTATTTTATTAACAGCCAGGGGGCGGATTTATACGCCTTCGGCGACACCGAGCACCACCCCAACATTCATTCCCTGGTCCGGGATGGCAAAAAAATTGAATTAACAATCCTTGAAAACCGGATCCTGCTGTATTTTTTGCAGCATGTAGGCCGGGTGATCAGCAGGGATGAACTGATGCAGGTAGTTTGGGGATATAGTTCCAATGTAAACACCCGCACACTGGATATGCATATTGTTCGTTTGCGTAAGAAGATTGAGCTTAACCCGGACAAACCTGCTTACCTGCAGACGGTACGGGGCATGGGATATAAGTTTGTGAATAATCCCAATTGAATACGATAACTACGGGTTGACGTATTTCGTTGGCTTTTTTTGTTTTATTCAAAAAGATTCTCTATCTTCGTGTAAACGAGCAAGGCCACGTCCCAAACGGTGACGTGGTCTTGCTTCTTTTTTTGACTTTATTTTTTTAATTCATAACAAATTATGGCAGAAGTAACGTATTACAGCAAAGAGGGATTGGAAAAACTCAAGGAAGAGTTGCAGTATCTTAAAACAGAGGGGAGAGCCAAGATTGCCAAGGCCATTGCCGAGGCGCGGGATAAGGGGGATTTGTCCGAAAATGCAGAGTATGATGCCGCAAAGGAGGCTCAGGGACTGCATGAGGCTAAAATTGCCAAACTGGAGGATACCCTGGCCAGTGCCCGCCTGATTGATGAGTCCACATTGGATACGACCAAAGTGCTGGCCCTGTCCATTGTAAAGCTAAAAAACATAAAAAATGGGGCGGTAATGACCTATCAGCTGGTTTCTGAGACAGAGGCTGACCTTAAGGCCGGTAAAATATCGGTTAAGTCGCCTATTGCCCAGGGGCTGCTTGGTAAATCAGTAGGTGATAAAGCCCAGATCCAGGTGCCGGCTGGCGAGGTAGAACTGGAAATCCTGGATATTTCAAGGTAGGATCAGTAACGGTTATGTGCGGGTTGCCATAACCGCACATAGTAACCTGGTCAAACCTTATTCGTTATTTATTCAAACGGCCGCTTATCAAAGTGGCCGTTTTTATTATATTTGTAACTGATCAAACAGTAAAAACATGCCCACCGTCTTTTCTAAAATCGTCAATGGAGAAATCCCAGCATATAAAGTTGCTGAAAGTAACGATTATCTGGCCTTTTTGGACATTAATCCACTGACTAAAGGGCATGTGCTGGTCATTCCCAAAAAAGAAACAGACTACGTGTTTGATATGGACGATAGTGAATATACCGGTTTATGGATATTTGCCAAAATTGTTGCGCAGGGCATAAAGAAAGTCTATCCTTGTGAAAAGGTGGGAGTTGCGGTGGTTGGTCTGGAAGTGGCGCACGCACACATTCACCTGATTCCAATTGATGAGGTGGGCGACATGAATTTTAATAAGCCCAAATTACAACTCAGTCCCGATGAACTTACGGAAAGTGCCGAAGCCATAAAAAACGCGGTTTTGTCAATTACACAGAACGGATAACCGCAGATACGTTTATTGTTATTCTCCGGATCTCAGTTACTTGATTTCCCTGTCAGCATACCGAGGTAGCTCCTGGTTAAAATATCCGCATCATTTCAATTTTATATTCGTAATTTTGTAACCATATTTATGCAAGAGTTCTGGGGATCATTCTTACAATTGCTGGATGCCGAAGCGTTAATAAAGTCAGGCGGTTTCTATCTGGTATTGTTTGTTGTATATGCGGAAACCGGACTCTTTTTTGGCTTTTTTCTCCCGGGAGATTATTTGCTGTTTTTAGCGGGTTTGTTCTGTGCCTCCGGAATGCTTGATGTGGATATCACGACGCTTTGCGTGGGACTGTTTTTGGCTGGTGTATTGGGGAATTTCACCGGATATTGGTTCGGTTGGCGAACGGGCCCGATGTTATTCAAACGGAAGGATTCCTGGCTGTTTAAGCGGAAATATGTTGTAATGGCGGAAGAGTTTTATCATAAATATGGGGGAGCTGCACTGATTATTGGCCGTTTCGTTCCCATTATACGGACTTTTGCGCCAATATTTGCAGGAATTGTACAGTTGAACTTCCGGAAATTTGTACTGTATAACCTGGGAGGCTGCGTGATATGGGTAACGATCCTGACACTTTCAGGTTATTTCCTTGGCCGCGAGTTTCCACAAATCATTAATTACATCGAATATATTATTGTCGGATTCATTATGTTGACCTTTACACCCATTCTGATCGCATTGATCAGAAGGAAAGCCGCTCATCGGACGAAAAAGACAATTGAAAATGAATAATTTACTATAAAATACCTAATTTCTTTCCATAATGAGCATAGCACACCCCTGGCATGAAGTATCCCCCGGTGAAGATATCCCGGCATCGGTAAACGCAATTATTGAAATTCCGAAGGGATCCAAGGCAAAGTACGAAATCGATAAAGAAAGCGGCCTGATTAAATTGGACCGCGTGTTGTTTTCTTCTGTCATGTATCCGGCGAATTACGGCTTTATTCCAAGGACCTATTGCGATGATAAAGATCCACTGGACATCCTGGTTCTTTGTTCGGTTGATGTTTATCCAATGAGTGTTATTGAAGCGAAAGTAATTGGCGTGATGCACATGATCGATAACGGAGAGCAGGACGATAAAATTATCGCTGTCGCCAAGCACGATATGTCGGTAAACTACATTAATGACCTTTCGGAACTGCCCCCGCACACGATGAAAGAGATTGTGCGCTTTTTTCAGGATTACAAAGCATTGGAACATAAAAACGTAACAATAGAGCAGCTGTTCGGCCGTTCGTACGCGTACAAAGTGATACAGGAAAGTATTGATTTGTACCAAAAAGAATTTGCTAACCTCACATTCACCTAATGGGCTGGGAAATTTTCTGGACATTGGTTTTGATCGTTGTCAATGGTTTTTTTGTGGCAGCGGAGTATGCGATTGTAAAAGTACGGGCATCACAGATCGAAATCAAAGTCAAAACGGGCAGTAAAATCGCTCAAATAGTCAAGCACATTATCAGTAATGTGCGTGGCTATTTATTGGCCGTCCAGATCGGCATTACGGTTGCATCATTGGCACTTGGCTGGATGGGAGTAATGCTCATTGGGGGCCTTTTTATAAACGCATTTGGCTGGTCCGGAAACCTGGGTTACGGACTGGCCTTTCTGGCGATCGTTCTCATCCATGTTATTTTCTGTGAATGGATACCTAAGGCAATTGCCATGCGGCGACCAATAGGCACGGCAATGAGTGCCGCATTGCCGTTGCGCGTGCTATACCTAGTGCTCAGGCCGGTAACCTGGCTGCTTAATGGCGTTGTCCATTTTCTGCTCCGGCTGGTCGGCTTCCGGGCGGATATCAGTGAGGTTTACCACTCGGCGGAGGAACTGCAGCACCTGCTCGACCAGGGTAAGGAAAGCGGCGCACTGGACACGTCCGAACACGAGCTGATAAAGAACGTATTCGATTTTAATGAACGGATCGTTAAAAACATTATGGTGCCCCGGAACAAAATTTCTGCTGTCGAAATGGACTGTCCGGTCGACCAGTTTCTGGAGAAGATCACTGCGGAGGGGTATTCCCGCATACCGATATACGATGATAGCATCGACCAGATTATCGGTATCGTGCACACCAAAGACCTGCTGCCCATTATTTCCAATGGAAGAGAGCTGGTACTGAAGAACATTATCCGAAAACCTTACTTTATCCCGGAAACGAAGAAAATCAATGACCTAATGGCCGAGTTTCAGCAGAAGCGTATACAGCTGGCCATTGTGCTTGATGAATTTGGCGGTACGGCGGGGATGGTGACCCTCGAAGATATCGTGGAAGAGCTTGTTGGGGAAATCCAGGATGAATATGACGAAGAGATTCCCGTTGTGGAGAAAATATCGGAAACGGAATACATGGTAGATGCCAGTGCCAATGTACATGATGTCAATGAACTGCTTCCACTTGAACTGCCGGAAAGCAGTGACTATGATACGGTATCCGGTCTGGTAAGCGACCTGTTCGACAGGATTCCGGACGTGGGGGAACATATGGAATTCCACGGCTATAATTTTATTATTATGAAAAAGACCCAGCAGAATATCGAATTCGTTAAGCTGGAACTGATAGACACATCCGAAGACCAAGACATTGAATAACCGGTTTTGAAGTGCAACTGTTTTATACTCCCGAAATACAGCCCGGCCACCGAACGTTCATACTGAACGAAGAAGAAAGTAAACACGCGGTGCGGGTACTTCGCATGGTGGAGAGGCAGCGGCTTCACCTGGTGGACGGCCGGGGAGGGTTATATACCGCTGAGATCACAGATGCTCATCCAAAACGGGCGGTGCTGACCATCCTGGATATGCACCCGGACCATGGGAAACGGCCCTACTACCTGCATATGGCCGTAGCACCTACCAAGCACATAGACCGTATGGAATGGTTCCTTGAAAAAGCCACCGAAATAGGGGTTGATGAGATCACGCCGCTAATCTGTGCCCACTCCGAACGGAAAGAGGTAAAGACGGATCGCCTAAAAAAAGTGATGGTAGCGGCCATGAAACAGTCATTGAAAGCCGCGCTGCCGACATTGAATGAGCCAAAGACATTTGATGCCTTCATGGCTGTGCCCTTTCCGGGTAAACGCTTTATTGCACATTGTGCAGAAGGCGATAAAAAGTACATGGGCGAATTGCTCCGGCCACAGGAAGCTGCGCTGGTGCTGATTGGTCCCGAGGGAGATTTTGACGCCGCTGAAATCACTTCGGCAACAACTGTTGGATTTCTGCCCATCACCCTTGGCAATGCGCGGTTACGTACGGAAACCGCCGCCCTTGCAGCATGCCTGGAAACGGCATTGGTGAACCGCTGATCTTAGTCGACCAGTTCAGCGTCCAGAATCTGTATTTCTGAATTTCCCCTCGACGTATCAACATTGAGTTTTACCCTTCCCTTCACTTTAATTGGGGCTTCTGTAAACCGTACCCGATCGCCCTTTTTCATAAATATTTCCACCATGGGCGGAACGTCATTCTGGCCACAGAACATGCATTGCATGATTGGCAGCACGGACAGCATAAACGTTTCATGATCCCGGCCTCCATTCAGTGGGATGAGGTAACCGGGCAGTGTGATGAGTTTGTTGTCTATCGCCTTTAATTCATTTGGGAAAAATGGAGTATATATGGTTTCATTATTACTTTGGGTTACCTTATACCGCAGCTTATTGATTGCTTCCCACGATTCATTCATCATAGGCGTATGGTCAGGCACGCCCTGGAATGGCTGCTGTCCCTTTGCTGTTTGTATACCCAATACAACAGTCAGTATAATAATTAACTTCTTCATGTTATTGTGTTCCTGATAATGTCTTTGATATTGATGTGTTATATGCTTTGATGGCCGGTAATGCGGCGGCCAGCAAGCCGATTAATACGCCTGTTGCCAATAACCAGATTTCCTGGGGGTATAACGTGGATGCCTGTAATAACGTCGCTGCGTCGTCCGTTCGGATGCTGATTAGGAAAAAAGCGAGATGGCCGATAACAAGGCCTACCAGTGCCCCTGTAAAGGTAAGCAAAATCCCCTCTGCGATGACAATGCCGAATAATTTTCCCTGCGATGCACCTAATGTCCGCATAATGGCCAAATCGTATTTACGCCGCTTGAGGGCACTGTACAGGCTGATAAATACACTGAGGGCGGCCATTACCATAATCACATATGCGAGCACCTCAATCGAATCGATGCCGATACCAAGTAAGGAGAATAGCCTTGCGCTCTCCAGGGCAGGTGATGCGGCTTGCATGGAGGTGCTTTGGTTGACAAGTCGGGGAAGTATCGCGATAGCTGATGGATTGCTGTACTGAATGAGCAGGCTGGTGATTTCGCGGCCCCCGCTGCCAAAACCTTCCAACATGTTTTTTACCAGATGAGGTGGCTGGTTATCCGGAAGCCCCTGGCCGGCCGCAGGTGCGTGTTCAGGTTCATTTTCCGGATCTTCATCGCCGGAATCTCCATGTGCGTCTTCATGCGTATGCCATACGCTGGCAAGGTTTGTCAATACCAATTGGTCGGCGACATTCTTTGCGGACTGAAGGATACCGACAATAGTATAGGGATGGCCGTGCGTGCTTCCTTCTTTGCTCAAACCGTGCGCACCATACAGTTGGTCGCCCAACTGGAGGTGGTAATTGCGTGCGACCGCTGCCCCGACAACGGTTTCGAAATCGGATTGCCAGAGACGGCCCTTTTCCAATTCCAGGTCATACAATTGCAAAAAGGAGCTGTCGGTTCCGATAATCCGGTGGCCTTGATAATTATCACCCAAGGATAAGGGAACAGCCAATTTCACCAGTCTGTTTGCGGCTAGGGCCCGGGCTTCCCGATAGCTGATGTTTCCAGTCGGATTATCGATGTGATAAATGCTGCTCAGCATAAGCTGGATTGGACTTCCCTTAGCGCCAACTACCAGGTCTATTCCCTGGCTATTGCTGGTTAGCTGTTGCTCAATCTGTTTGGATGCTACGAGCAATACACATAGTATCCCCGTTCCAAACGCGGTTAGCAAGATCCCTAAAATGGAGGCAGCGGGATTTTTCCGTATATTTTTCCAGGCTATTTGCAGTATATTCATTTGGCGGGATCGTGGTTAGTTAGCTATTTAGGTGTTGGACGAAGTCCCTGTATCCACCTGGTAAGCATGGGGAATCCGGTTTTTTACCCGTTTATCGTGCGTTGCAATAATCAGGGTGGCACCCTGATCCTCTGCCTGTCGAAGCAGCAGTTCAACCACACTGGCTGTGTTCCGGTCGTCCAAAGAAGCTGTCGGTTCATCGGCGACTAAAATGGCCGGCCGGTTAATGACGGCCCGGGCAATGGCTACGCGCTGCATCTGCCCGCGGCTCAGTGTATCCGGATAATCGTTTTCCTTATCGGACAAGTCAAGTATATCCAGCACTTCGCGGATCCGGCCGATGTCTATACGGGCACCGGCGAACCCCTGAGCAATCTGCAGGTTTTCCTTTACGGTAAGGCTTTTGACCAGGTGGGCATCCTGGAAAATCAAGCCGATACGCTGTCCCCTGAAATGATCAAGCTGTTTGGTGGTAAATTGATAGATGTCCTGGTTGGCAATGGTAACCTGCCCGCTGGTTGGTTTGAGTAAGCCGCTTAATATGTGCAGAAGTGTTGTTTTTCCACTGCCGGAATCACCCAATATCAATGTATGCCGTCCACGCGGGATTTCCAGGTCGGCAAACTGCAAAGATACCCCCAGAGGATATCGATAAATCAGACCCTGGAGCCGCACCACCGTGTCCGTAGATGATTCAAGCATAATCGTATGCATTTGGTCTTAATAGGTTCGCAAGTTAAACCATTCTGATGACATTAGCATTGGCCAAATGCAACTTTATTGATATTAAGAGGGCGAGGGAGTACGATTAGAGTAGGCCCACGATTATTACACCTTTCAGGGTATTTACATTAACCTAACATTAAATTCATTAAAACTTGATTTTATGTGAACGTTGGCTTTATACTAAATAAATTTCTTTGCAGAAGAAAAATAAAGGAATTCAAACCATTAAAAATGAAAGTCATGAAGAAATTTTTTTTACCGTTCCTGGCAGTAGCTGCGTTGGGATTTGCTGCGGGTTGTAGTGATGACGATCCGATTAATCCCGGACCCGGACCTGATCCCGATCCCGAAGCGGAAGTAGTTACCAAAAGTGGTATTCTTGAAGGCGACGAAACCTGGACTGCGGATAAAATTTATGTATTAGACGGAAAAGTGGTAGTTGATGACGGTATTACGTTGACGATTGAACCGGGTACTCTTATCAAAGCTGAAACCGGAGATTTGGATCAGGCATCTGCGCTGATCGTGGATCCAGGAGGGCGCCTACTTGCAGAAGGAACCGCTGATGCACCAATTATCTTCACTTCTGTTGATGACGATATTAAGCCGGGCGAAACAGAAAGCTCACTGGAACTTGCTGATGCCGGAAAATGGGGTGGTGTTATTATTTTAGGTAATGCGCCAATCTCGGTGAGTGCGGCCAGCGGAACGGCATTAATCGAAGGTATTCCCGATAATCTTCCATACGGAACATACGGCGGTACCGACCCTATAGACGAATTTGCTCCTGGTGAAGGTGGAAGCAAGTTAGACTATATTTCCATCCGTTTCAGTGGTGTTGCCCTTGCAGCTGACTCTGAAATTCAGGGGTTGACTTTGGGCGGTGTGGGCTCAGCTACCAGCATCAAGAACATTGAAATCTATTCAAACCTGGATGATGGTGTTGAATTGTTCGGCGGTACTGTTAACGTGGAAAACCTGTTGATCTACGGTCAGCAGGACGACGGTATTGATATAGACCAGGCTTACTCAGGAACCATTTCCAATGCGTTTGTAATACAGAGCGAGGAATCGGGAAGCGCCTTCGAAATCGATGGTCCTGAAGGCAGTATGGAAAATTCGTTCACGTTGCGCAACATTACGGTAGATGCCGGCAATTTTGATGGAAAGTTACTGGCTGATTTCCGTAGCCGGGCAATGGGTACGTTGGAAAACATCTACATGTTCAACATCAATGCGGCCGGATCGAGCGTGAATATTGCGGATAACGCAACAGCAGCAAATTATAACAGCGGCAAAATCATTTTCGATTCATGGGAAATTGCGGTACCTGCAGGAAAAACAGTTGCTGACCTGTTCACAACACTGGACAGTGGCGGTAATCCGATAACAACACCAGTATCCAACGAGGCATTCGTTGATAACGTAACTGCCGTAGAAGAAGGAATGGTTGGTGCAGACCTTTCAGTATTTGGCTGGACGTACACGAAATCGCAGGGTGCGTTTTAATTTAATAAGCTAAACTTACACATGTCCATCTTCCATAAACCAAACGGGAGATGGACATTTTTATACCAAATCTAACAAACTTAATAGGTAAAACTGTGATGAATAGGGGTTTTTATATTTTACTCGGTGCGCTGTTTTCTATGCCGTTTTTCCTGTTTGCCCAGGAAGGTGGCCGTGTAACTGGAACAGTGCTGGAGGAAAGTTCCAGCTCGCCGTTGGCGGGTGTAAGTGTACAGGTTGTCGGTGGCAACGGCGCTACAAGTACGGATTTTGAGGGGGATTACACCTTGGGACTTGGTCCCGGTACCTACACGCTGCGGTTTTCGTCCGTAGGCTATGATGTAAAGGAAATCAGCGAGGTAACGGTTGAATCGGGCCGGGCTGTCGAGATCGATATTGCTCTGTCTCCATCGGCCGGCGAACTCGCGGAAGTCGTGGTGAGCGTTTCCGCCCGCCGCAATACGGAAATATCGTTGTTAAACATGCAGCGCAATGCAAGTGTAGTAATGGATGGCTTGTCGTCCCAGAGCATTCAACGCACAGGGGCTAGTACAATTGCTTCAGCGGTGCGTTCTGTGCCCGGCGTATCAGTACAGGAAGGGAAATACGTATATGTGCGTGGTTTGGGCGACCGCTATAGTAAATCCATCCTGAATGGTATGGATATACCCGGCCTGGACCCGGATAAGAATACGGTACAAATGGATATCTTCCCGACCAATATCCTCGAAAATATCGTAGTGGTCAAGTCGGGTTCCGCGGAGCTCCCGGCCGACTTTACAGGCGGTGTTGTGGATATTGTTACCAAGGATATTCCGGCACAAAAACAATTAGGCATTTCGTTGTCTGCCGGCTATAATCCGGATATGCATTTTAAGAATAACTATGTTGGATATCAGGGCGGTGCTACCGATTTTTTGGGATTTGATAACGGCGATCGGGCAATCCCCATTAGCCCTTCATTAAATATTCCCAGTCCGACTGGTTCCAACAATGCATCGTTACCCGATATTACCCGCTCTTTTAATCCATTAATGGGCGCATCACGCCGCAGCAGCATGCCCGACTTGAGTCTGGGTGTGGATTTCAGCAACCAGTATGCTATAGGGGCCAATAAGCTGGGGGTGATTGCGGCATTAAACTATAAAAATACAACCACCTTTTATCAGGGGTTCGAAAATGGGCTCTACTGGCGGGCACTTCAGACAGATTCCGATGCGGAACTCCGGCCGGACCGCACCATGTCGGGTGACCTTGGAGGACAAAATGTGCTACTGTCGGGCCTACTTGGTCTCAATTACAAAACTACACTGTCCAAATATGCCCTGAACCTATTGCATATTCAGAATGGTGAAACCCGGGCTGCAATCTACGATCAGGTAAATCGCATATCCAATGTCAACCAGGTATTCAAGCACAACCTGGATTACAGCGAACGGTCCGTATCCAACATCCTGCTTAGTGGGAAGCACAGCAATGAGGACGCTACATTCTTGACCGAATGGAAGGTGTCACCTTCCCTGGCCAGGGTTCACGATAAGGACGTGCGGTCTACCACCTTTGTCCGGGAGGGGGCTAATTACCGGATTTCCACGGATGCCGGTGTGCCGACCCGTATCTGGCGGAACTTACAGGAAGTAAATGCCGTGGGAAAAGTGGATTTTACTAAAAAACTGTCACTGTTTAATCGGGATGCCTCGTTGAAATTCGGTGGTTTATACAGCTACAAACAACGGGATTATTCCATTAATTTTTATTCCATTTATTCGAGGGCGTTTAATAGCTCGGGCTTAAATGGCGATCCGAATGCTATCCTGCTTCCGGAAAATATCTGGACACCTGAAACTAATTCCGGTTTTTATGTCCGGAGTACCTTCCAACCCACCAACACCTATGACGCAACGCAACATACCGGAGCGCTTTATGTTTCCAGTGAATTCAGACCCTGGGAAAGACTCCGTGCTATCGTCGGAATCCGTGCGGAACAGTATACGACATTCTTTACGGGTGAAAATGTCAGCGGCGACCGGTACGATAACGAGCAGACACTCAATAGACTTGATCTATTTCCTTCGGCCAACCTGATTTATAGCCTGACATCAGGCAGTAACCTGCGGTTATCATATTCGCGTACGACAGCCCGGCCATCTTTCAAGGAACTCTCCGTTGTACAGATTTATGACCCCCTTACCGACACCCGGTTCTTGGGAAACCTGGATCTGGTGCCCACATATATTGATAATGTGGATCTTCGATATGAACTTTTTGGTGACGAGTCCCAACTGTTTGCCGTTAGTGGCTTTTACAAATACTTCCGGAATCCAATTGAATTTCAGGTGTCTTCAGATGCCGCCCCCAATAATTTTATTTCAAGAAATGCACCCTATGCGAATGTCTACGGAGTTGAGGTAGAAGCCCGTAAAAACTTCGGGTTTATCGCGGAGTCACTCAGCGACCTGAGCCTGAACGTGAATGTTTCTGTGGTCAATTCGATTATAGAGATGGGTAAGGACGAATATGAGTCGCGGTTGTTCTTTGCCCGTGAGGGAGAGGAGATCAAGAATACCCGACAGTTGCAGGGGCAGTCGCCTTACCTGATCAATGCCGGTTTGAATTATAACAACGCCGAGAACGGCGTGGAAGCTGGACTGTTCTACAATGTACAGGGTAGGACATTAGAAGTTATCGGTTTCTCCAGAAATGCAGATGTATATGCACAGCCCTTTAATAGCCTGAATTTTAATTTCACCAAAAAACTCGGGCCGGCAAAAAAGAGTGCCATCAATCTGAAAGTCGAAAATATCCTAAATGCTGAACGGCAAAGTCTATACGAAGCATTTAACGCCAGCGACCAAATCTATCAACTGAGACGCCCCGGACGGAATTTCAGCATCGGTTATAGCTTTAATTTTTAACGGAACGCCGAAAGCATAAAGATAATATCGTAAAACCTCCTTAACATCATGATAATAATAATGTCCTACTATTGCAGGGTATTAAGAAACAAAGATTTTTGATAATAGTTTATCATTTGTTAGGTTTGGTTAAATGTAAAAGCCCTGCTGTGAAGCACGGCTTTTTTTTATTGGTTATTAATGGGAAAACCTTTATGTTTGGGTAACCAATTTTTCTAAAATTATGGAAATCAAAACATCAACTAAGTTCGTTGCCGAATTGGTTGGCACCTTTGGTCTGGTGCTCTTCGGCTGCGGTGCCGCCGCAGTAGCGGGGGTAGACACCCTCGCGGGACTTTCCGGATTGGGGTTGCTGGGCATTGCGCTTGCTTTTGGCGTTTCGGTGGTGGTATTTGCCTACGCCATTGGCGGCATAACCGGATGCCACATCAATCCGGCGATCACGATTGCCATGCTGGTGAACGGCAAAATTTCGATTGGCGATGCAGTGGTTTACATCGTCGCCCAGTTTATCGGCGCGTTGCTTGGCGCATTTGTGCTGCAACAGATCCTCAGTGGGCAGCTGGCCGGGTTTACTCCCGGGGAGTGGGCATTCGGTGCAAACGGCTGGGGAGCAGGTTATCAGAATGAATACGGTACCGGCGCTGCTTTTCTTACGGAAGCCGTGCTTACCTTTTTATTCCTGTTTGTCATTTTCGGGACCACTTCAAAATGGGGTAACAGCACCATGGCGGGATTGGCCATCGGCCTTACGCTGGTACTGATCCACCTGGTGGCTATTCCAATCACCGGAACATCCGTTAATCCGGCCCGTAGCTTCGGTCCGGCCATACTCGCCGGGGGAAAGGCGCTGAGCCAATTATGGCTGTTTATTGTAGCTCCCATTGTCGGCGGGGTCGTGGCCGCTGTTGTATGGAGACTGCTGGAAAAGAAAGACTAACGAGCAAAGCCAGCGGTATAGACAGCTATACTGTTGTACCGCTGGCTTAACAGGAATTACGCACGTTACATTGCCCATTTCACACCTAAACTAATCCATCTTCCAGGCATCGGCACAGCTCCGGCTTCAATATAAGTAACATCAAACACGTTCTGCGCATCCAGGTAAACACCCAGTGGCTTAAATTGGTATGCAAGCCGTACATCGCCCAGGAAGTAACTCCGGTAGCTGATCCGTTGATTGAAACGGCCCGCTAATGTGGCCGAAAAATGATCTACCCCGATAGTCAGATTGGCGGTTGCCTGATGCCGCAGGCTTTCAATGGCATACTTGGACAGCACTCCGGTGTTGTTGCTGCCGTCGAATGTCGGTGATAACCACGTGTAGGAAACCCCGGTCATTAAGTTCACCCTCGTGTCATGGAGCACCCGGTAATTGCCGGAAAACGTAACACCGCGTGTGCGGTTATGCTGAAAATTATAGGGCTGCCAGGGCTCGTCGGATGATTCACGTACCCAATCAATGAAATCGTTTACGTTCCGATAAAAGTAGGTCGCCTGTGCGGCGAGCCGCTCACGGCTGTATTTAATGCCCCCCTCAACATACCACGAGCGTTCGGACTGCAACAGGGGGTTGCCGATATTGCCCGGCCGCTGATCGAGATAGAGGTCGGTAAAGGATGGGATGCGCTGGCCGGTACCGGTGTGGGCCACGATTTTCCACTCCCGGCTGAGCTGGTAGCCCAGGTCAATACCGGGAAACACCTGCCATCCATAGTCGGAGTTATAGTTGGCATAGACACCAGCGTTGAGTAGCAGGTTGCGGATCCGTTCGGTTTTGAACTCGGCATATAAACCGTAATTGTTCCGATCATGGTTGCCGATATTGGAACTCCGGATTATTTCCCGTCGCATTTCCGCGCCCACACCGATAGTACCTGCGGCCGTGTGCCAGGTGCCGTTAATTTCGGTATTGAAGGCATGGCCATGGTGCTGGCTTCTTGCACGGCTCAGATCGTTGCGGAAATAACGATAGTCATCGTAAGCGTAGCGGTAGCTGACGCGGGGCGACAGCGAAAACCGCTCGGTTAGTTGGGCGTGGTAGGCAATCGCGGCTAACACTGTCTGGACGATCTCCTGTGATTCTCTGTCACCCGGTGCTGCATAGAACCCATTGGCGCCAAAATTATTGTATACGTATCCGCCCATAAGGGTCAGTGCGTCGGTGGCATTGGTTTGAATATTGCCTTGATAATAGGCTTTATGATTCCGGAATGCCGTATTGTAACGGTATCCGTTACCCGACTCATGGCCGCCATAAAGGGAATGCTGCTGTTGGCTGGTAGCATAGGTCCCACCAAGCTGCAAGCCTCTGCCGTTGAAGAGCGCGCCGTTACCGGCTGTGTCCCGCTGGAATCCGGTGCCAGCGTAGGCATGCGCGGATAATTCCGGCTGTTGCGGTTTGCGGGTGACAATGTTGATCGCCCCGGTGAGACTATTGATGCCATAAATGCGTGCAGCCGGCCCGCGGATAATTTCAATACGTTCAATGGCATCAGTGGGTATCGGAAGGTTAAGTCCGTTGTGTGCTGTTTGGGCATCCAGCACTTTGATACCGTTGACCAGAATGAGCGTCTGCTCAAATGTTCCTCCGTCAATGCTTACGTCTGCCTGTGTGCCGAAAGGACCGCGCTGCCGGAGGTCAACCCCGCCGATATGGCTGAGTAATTCATTGATAGACCGGGCAGGCAGGGCATCGATCTGCTTTCGGTCAATCACCTGGATGTTGCGGTTTTGCTGGGTAAATGGTATCTGTAGCCGGTTTTCGGAAATGACAACTTCCTGCAGGGATATGGAATCGACATTTTTCGATGGCATAACAAACCTTTCGGACGAATCACGCTGCGCATGTGCAGGCTGTGCATATAACAGATAGATGTGAACGAAAGCCCACGAAATCGCAATAACAACACTTCTTTTTTCTAAAAATAACTTCATGTTTCAAATTTTCACAAAAGTCGTATCTTGCCGACACTTCATGATAGGCCAGTTTTCATTTTATGGATAGTCCGGTTTTAGTGCCATACCAGCGTTTTGTATCTGTCGATCGTACCTCGTCCACACCTGTTTACCTACAGGTAGCGCATCAGTTAATCGATGCGATTCAACAGGGTTACCTTGTCGACGGCCTTAAGCTACCCGGTACACGGCGGATGGCTAAGTTATTGGATATGCACCGTAATACGGTAGTTGCCAGCTATGCAGAGCTGGAAACGCAGGGATGGATTACGGTGCGTCCAAACAGCGGGGCGTTTATACGGAATAAGAAATCCGACAAACCAAGAAAACTCTGCCCACCGGGGGTCCGGGAAGGTTCGGCTTACCCGGCACAGGCGGGATTTTCCTACCGGAAATGGACGTTATTGGATAACCCATTTGACCAGGGAAATGCAACCTATAGTTTTGATGATGGCCTGCCCGACTCCCGGCTTTCCCATACAGACTACCTATCCAGGCTGTTGCACACGAATATGAAGCGTCGGGGAAATCGTGCCAAACTGGGCTACAACCAGCGCGGAACAAGTCATTACTACCAGGAGAACCTGGCAAATTTTCTAAACCTCACCCGCGGACTTCGTATTTCCACCGATAACTTGCTGGTAACCCGGAGCCTGGAATTGGGGGTTTATATCGTGGCTGAAACACTGCTTGCCCCCGGCGATACAGTGGTGGTGGCTGAGCTCAGCTATTTTGCGACAAATATGATTTTTCAGCGTGCGGGTGCAACTATTCTGACTGTTCCGATCGATGAAGAAGGTGTGGATGTGGCCGCGGTAGAAACCCTGTTCAAACGCAATCGGTTCCGTATGCTTTACCTCACACCTCACCATCATTATCCCACTACAGTACCGCTGAGTGCTGAACGGAGAGAAGCGCTGCTCGATCTTTCGATGAAATATGGATTCATCATTTTGGAAGACGATTACGATTATGATTTCCACTATGACGGAAGTCCATTGCTGCCAATGGTGAGTGCAGATACCGGTGGCATGGTGGTGTATGTGGGCGCCTTTGGTAAATCACTGGCTTCGGGATTCCGGTCGGGTTTTATTGTGGCGCCGGCGGGGTTGATCCGGGAGATGGATAAACTGCTGGGCATATTGGATCGTTATGGCGATGTACTCACCGAACTGGCATTAGGGGAATTAATAGCCGATGGCGAAATTCACCGCTATCTGAGGAAATCCGTTCAGTTGTATCGGGAACGGCGCAATCGGACGGCGCAAATGCTGGCCATGAAGCTGGGAGACCGTGTGGATTTTACGGTACCTGACGGCGGTTTGGCCATTTGGACAAAATGGCCGCGGAGCACCAACCTTATGCAATTGCAGCAACAATGTTTGAAAAATGACCTTTACCTGCCCCGATACCTGTTATACCAGTCAAAGGTACATTGTGGTATCCGGTTGGGCTTCGGAAGCCTGTCTCCCACAGAATTGGAAAAGGCGATAGCTATTTTGGCTGCGGTCGCTCAATAGAACGTCCTACTGACTCATTGGAATAACCAATTCGCTCATTCCTAATGAATTCACGCATCCATTATTGCTTAATTTGTGTCATAGCCAGGGATAACAATTGTGGTATGGTTGATTTTTGACTTTCAATATTAAAAAATGAGAACAATTGGTACAATGCTTATGATAGCGGGTATGATGATAATTGTATCTTCATCATGTAAAAAAGGGGACGTAGGACCATTAGGCCCACAAGGCGAACAGGGAGTCCAGGGAGAAAAAGGGGATAACGGCGACAAAGGAGATAAGGGTGACCGCGGTGCCACCGGTGCTGCAGGATCCCAGGGACCCCGCGGTGCTACTGGACCACAAGGTCCTGTCGGTACGGCTAATGTTATCTATAGTGCCTGGATGTCATTCCAGCAAGCTGGACGGGATACGGTTATCGACGGTTCAAAGCTGAAAATTAATCACCTCCAGGCGCCCCGGTTAACCCAATCCCTTATCGACAATGGATCGGTGCAGGTTTATATGCGGTTCGGTACCACCGTATTGCCATTGCCTTATACCAATAACGCCGGTAATAAGGCCAATACAGTAAGTTTTATCCCAAAACCGGGTGTGATTTACGTTACGCGATACACACATGACAACTCCGCATCACTTGGATTTGGTGCTGTCCAGCTCCGCTATATATTGATACCGGGAGGTGTAAGTGCCAGCCTGCTTAGCGATAATGTCGATTTACGTAATTACGATATGGTCAAAAGGGCATTGTACATGGCCGACTGATTATTGCACATTAATGCCATTCTTCACGGCCCAGCATTTTCGGCTGACGGGTAGCTGTAGTATCCGTTTTCGTTGGCTGCACTGGTAAATCATGGATATCGGGTTGCCCGGCATCAACCCAGGCGGAATACCAGAAGCTTCCTGTACGGATAATGGCATCCCGCATGCGGTCTTCGACCATGCCCAACAGCGCCTCGTGGTAATGCCGTGAATAGGCTTCGGAGTAGGTCCGTATCAATGCATCGTTACGGGTAACATAACCGTATTTCCAATCCGACTGGAATTGTTGATGAAGCCGTGCTTCGATGGCCAATACCGAATCAACCAGCAGAAAGCTTTCCTCAACAATCTGCCAGGCCTCCGCTGCCGGTGATGCCACGTAATGCGCACGGCCGACAAGAAAATCATACTCTTCCGCAAAAAGCTCAGGCAGTCGGCTCTCCCAGAATGCATGAATTCCAACCTGATTGGTCTGCTGTCCGTTGTAATTGCTTGTCGTATGCAACGGTACATGCGCATCGGCAATATAGTGTCCAATGTCGGCCGAATAACGTAAAATCCGCGAATGATCCTTTTCGCTGTACGCACGGACCAGGCGGTAATAAGTACGGCTAATCTGCCAGGGCAGTATGCCTGATGCAAAGAGGCGCTGTTCCGTAAACCGGTTTACTGCAGCTGTCCAGCGGACGGGTATGCTGTCAAACGGCAGGTCTCCGTACCGATCCACATCAATAAAATGCCGCGCCGCTTCCAGGGTATCTATGTAACGGCGTTTGTCCGCATCCACTGCGTGTTCGGTGATATAGGCCAGGTGATTCTTATAGAAGCCGGAAACATCGGCCGGTAAGGTGAAGACGGCCATCCGGTTGATCAGCTTATGTGCATGAAAACCCCAGGCGGAAAGCAACAGTACGGACATCAATAAAAAAACATGCAGGAATAGGCGGTTCATTCCATGAAAATAGGGGTTTGCGTCCATGATAACAAATTATTCACGTGTTTTTAACGGTTAAGTAATCACCAATACCGTTCTTGCGGTTTTATAGTTTGATCTGTAACAAAATAAAACAGGACACAATGGGATATTTAGTCACGTTGCTTCATCGGTTGGGCAGCCGTTTTATGCTCCGTTTTCTGCGGTCGGCCTTCAGGCACTGAAAGGATTTCAAATTACAGCTGTTTTTTTAACTTTAGATTGCTAAGTTTGAAGTGCATAAGTTTGTGTCGGCTCTTGTTACTATCTGATCGATGAAAATTCTATACGCGGTACAGGGTACCGGTAATGGCCACTTAAGCAGAGCAATGGATGTCGTGCCCTGCCTGCAACGACGGGCTACGGTGGATGTGCTGGTAAGTGGCATACAGGCAGACTTGCAGCTTCCGTTTCCGGTAAAGTACCGGATGCATGGCCTAAGTTTTATTTTTGGAAAATCCGGGGGGGTCGACCTCTGGAAAACGTTCATGAGTTCCACGGTCCGCCGGCTGGTGCAGGAAGTAAACTCCCTGCCAATTGCGGATTATGATCTTGTTATCAACGATTTCGAGCCGATATCCGCCTGGGCCTGCCACATCAAAGACAAAACGTGTGTTGGCTTAAGCCATCAGGCAGCCGCACTCGATCCGCAGTCGCCGAAACCCAAGGATGCGGATGTAATGGGCAAGCTGATCATGCGCAATTATGCACCTACTTCCATCAGCTACGGGTTCCATTTCAAGGCCTATAATCAACGGATATTCACGCCTGTAATCCGTCAGCAGGTGCGCCAGCTCGATGTGCACGACCGCGAGCATTACACGGTTTATCTTCCTGCCTATGATGATGCGCGACTAATTAAGCACCTGATGCGGTTCCCCGATATCCACTGGCAGGTATTTTCCAAGCATAACCGGAAACCGTTTACGCTGCGTAACGTACATGTCCAACCCATTGCCAATGAGGCATTCATCAAAAGCATGGCCGCTGCTGCGGGGGTGCTGTGCGGCGCTGGATTTGAAACACCTGCGGAATCACTGTTTTTACAGAAGAAATTATTGGTTGTGCCGATGAAAAACCAATATGAACAGCACCTCAATGCCGCAGCACTGGAACAGCTGGGTGTGCCGGTTATCAAGAACCTCAAGCCAAAAAATGACGTCGCTATTGAAACCTGGCTAAACAGCAAGGCAACTGCTCGGGTAGACTATCCCGATTGTACGCAGGCGATTGTTGATAAATTGCTGGATACGCACGCAATAACCCCCCTGTTATCGAATGGTTAGCAGTGATTTCGGTGCCAATTTCCAATGGGGTGTGTCTTCCGCAGCGTTTCAGACTGAAGGTGCCAGTACTGCAGACGGCCGGAGCCCATCCATCTGGGATACGTTCACGGCCCGGAAGGGAAAAATAAAGAACGGTGACCATGCCCGTACGGCCTGCGACTTTTACCAGCGGTATGCCGGCGATATTGACCTGATCCAGGAAATGAACATCCCGAATTTCCGGTTTTCATTATCATGGCCCCGTATAATGCCCCAGGGTACGGGAAAAGTGAATCAGCAGGGCGTTGACTTCTATAACCAAGTGATCGATGCCTGCCTAGCACGCGGCATAACACCCTGGATTACGCTTTACCACTGGGATCTCCCGCAGGTGTTACAGGACCGTGGCGGATGGACTAACCGCGATGTCGTCGGCTGGCTGGAAGACTATGCGGCCTGTGCGGTAACACACTTCGGCGACCGGGTAGGGCATTGGATGGTACTCAATGAACCGGCGGTATTTACCGGGGCCGGTTACTTTTTCGGTGTGCATGCGCCCGGGCTTACAGGACTGCGGAATTTCTTTCCCGCAGCCCACCACGCCACGATGGCCATGGGCAGGGTAGGCCGGGTGCTCCGTTCGGCACTGCCACAGGCAATGGTCGGTACAACTTTTTCCTGCTCCAGCGTGCATCCCCTGCGCAACCGGGAACGGGATGTGCAGGCGGCCATAAGGGCCGATGCGCTGATTAACCGGATGTTTATCGAACCGATCCTCGGACTGGGGTATCCGGTGGCCGATCTTAAAGCCCTGCAGGGGATCGAGGCGTATATGCAGCCCAACGATGAAAAAGAGCTGCCATTTGCCTTTGATTTTATCGGTCTTCAGAATTACACCCGGGAGGTCGTGCGGCATGCGTGGATCGTACCCTACCTGCGTGCACGGCTGGTACCGCCCCGGAACCGCGGTATTGCACTGACTACCCAAATGGGATGGGAAGTGTACCCGCAGGCTATTTACGAAATGATCAGCAAATTCAGCGCCTATACGAATGTGCCGCGTATTTACATCACGGAGAACGGTGCGGCATTCCCGGACGAGGTGGTGAACGGACGTGTCCAGGATCCATTGCGTCAGCAGTACCTGGAAGCCAACCTGGCGCAGGTGCTCCGCGCCAGACAGGAGGGCCTGAATGTACACGGCTATTTCGCATGGACGCTTACCGATAATTTTGAATGGGCCGAGGGCTATTCCCCGCGGTTCGGCCTGGTACACGTGAATGCGGAAACACAGCAGCGGATCATCAAGGATTCAGGCCGGTGGTATGCCGGATTCCTTCGTTCGTAAGACGGCGCTTCCTCGCCAATTTCCGGAAAAAAAGGCTTTGAATGAAAGATTTTGTAGCTTTGCGTTCCGTTGAATCCGTACACATGAAATCAGAAGAATCAGTTATATCGAAGGAAGTTTCCCCAACCATATACGCGGTACTGTTCGCGTTGAGTTTTTCCCATTTGCTCAACGATACCATCCAGTCCCTGATCCCGTCAATTTACCCGCTTGTCAAGGATTCATTCCGGTTAAGCTTTTCCCAGATCGGGTTGATCACGTTGGTATTCCAGTTGTCGTCATCACTCCTGCAGCCGGTCGTTGGCGTGCTGACCGACCGGAGGCCGTATCCTTATGCGCTGCCTCTCGGAATGGGGTTCAGCCTCATCGGGTTGATCCTGCTGGCATTCGCGCCGAACTATGCGTGGCTATTGGTGTCTGTCGCGATGGTGGGCGTGGGGTCCTCCGTGTTTCACCCGGAAGCATCCCGTATGGCGTATGTTGCCTCTGGCGGCCGCCGTGGTTTCGCCCAGTCGCTTTTTCAGGTAGGGGGAAACGCCGGCAGTGCCATCGGCCCGCTGCTGGCCGCTGCATTGATCGCCCCGTTCGGACAGTTTAACGTGGCCTGGTTTTCCATTGCCGCATTGGCGGCAATCATTATTCTTTACCGTATCGGAAAATGGTATAAACCCAAATCCATCCGTAACTACATCTTGCGCAAAAACAAGGTCGAAGTGGTGGTGCAGCAGACGCTGCCCCGCCGGACAGTAGTCCTGTCCATCGCCGTGCTGCTGATCTTGATTTTTTCCAAGTATTTTTACTTCGCCAGCCTCACCAGCTACTATACATTTTACCTGATCGATAAATTCGGGGTATCCGTGCAGGAGTCTCAGGTATATCTGTTTATCTTCCTTTTCGCGGTGGCGGCGGGTACAATGATTGGCGGCCCGTTGGGCGACCGCATTGGACGCAAATACGTGATCTGGCTTTCCATCCTGGGCGCTTCCCCGTTTACCCTGGCACTGCCTTACGCCAGCCTGCTGTGGACGGTGGTGCTCTCGTTCGTCATCGGCGTGATCATTGCCTCGGCATTTTCGGCCATTCTGGTATATGCGCAGGAATTGCTGCCGGGCAATGTCGGGATGGTCTCGGGTTTGTTTTTCGGGTTTGCGTTCGGCATGGGCGGCGTCGGTTCCGCGGTGCTTGGTCAGATCGCCGATACAAAAGGAATTGATTACGTCTACCATATCTGTGCTTTTTTGCCGCTTATTGGGATAACGGCTGCATTTTTGCCGGATTTAAATAAAAGACACGCCTAAAAATAAAGGCAGTGTGTATATTTGACACGGTAAATAAGCCGGATAAACAGAAATTAACATGAGATTTAGCAGTATCGTAATTGCCTTCGCGGCACTTTTGAATGTTGGCGTGGCCGTTGCGCAGCAAGCCGCCAAAACCCCGTTGACAAACCACGCGGATTCAGTGGCCTATGCCTTTGGATTGTCGATTGGTCAGGACCTGAAACGTACCGGTATCGAGCAGGTCAATACCGAAGTAATGGCCAAGGCAGTCGCTGCGGCACTTGCCGGCGAAGAAACCGGTTTTGATGCCGATTTAATACGCGAGCTGATTGTGCATACGGTTACGGAAGCAAAGGGGCAGCTGGATGGCCGGCTTAAAGGACAAGCGGACGCATTCATGGAAAGCAACCGGACGCGGGAAGGCGTAAAGACCACGGCATCCGGCCTGCAATATGAAGTGATCCGGGAAGGAACGGGGGAGAAGCCAACGCCCGCGGATACCGTGACTGTACATTACCGCGGTGAGCTGAGTGATGGTAAGGTCTTTGATAGCTCATATGACCGGGGCGAGCCGGTAACGTTTGAACTGGGGCGGGTTATCGCGGGCTGGCAGGAAGGCCTGCAGCTGATGACGGCAGGAGCGCATTATCGCATTTACGTACCTTATGAATTGGCATACGGCGAACAGGGGGCCGGACCGGATATTCCGCCATTCAGCCCGCTGATCTTTGATATTGAATTGATCACAGTAAAAAAGGGTGCCGCGGAGGCGCCTGCTGTTGTGGAACCCATAGATGAACCAGCTCGGTAAATCGGATTTATACATCAGTCCGGTAGCATTCGGATGCATGTCTTTGGGAGAAAACCAAAAGGCAAATACCGATATGCTGCTGAAAGCGGCCGATCATGGTATTAACTTTTTTGATACGGCCGACCTTTATCAGAAGGGCCTTAACGAGGCCTACGTCGGGGAAGCACTGAAACCGATCCGCAAGCAGGTGGTCATCGCAACCAAGGCAGGTAACCAATGGCGGGCAGACGGCAGCGGCTGGGACTGGAACCCAAGTAAAGATTATATCCTGAAATGTGCAGAACAAAGTCTTAAGCGACTTAAAACGGACTATATTGATCTTTACCAGCTGCACGGTGGCACGATTGACGATCCGATTGATGAAACCATTGAAGCCTTTGAGCAGCTTAAGCAACAGGGGAAAATCCGCTGGTATGGCATTTCCTCCATCCGGCCGAATGTAATCCGGGAGTATATCCGGCGTTCCAATATCGTCAGTGTGATGATGCAGTACAGCCTGCTGGATCACCGGCCTGAAGAAGCGGTGCTGGATCTGCTCGGAGAACATCAGATCAGCGTGATTTCCCGCGGGGCTATTGCCCAGGGGTTACTGACGGGAAAAGCAGCAGCCAGTTACTTGCAATATACAGAAAGCGAGGTCGCCCGGGCAGCAAAAGCGGTAGCGGGCATAGCAGGCGAAATTGGCGTTTCAAGCGTGGATATTGCACTGCGCTATGTGTTGAGCCATCCGGCAGTGGCAACCGCCGCGCTTGGCATCCGGACACCTGCTCAACTCGACGAAGCCATTGAGGCAGGGAAAACGGCCTGGGGGCTGACGGAAATACAGCGGCAACGGCTGCGCGGATCGGTACGGGACTTTCATTATGAGCTACACCGGTAATCTTCCAATGAATCAATGTTGTAATTAAATCAGTATAAACCATGAAACATTACCTAACAACAAAAATCGGCGCCCTCGTGCTGTTTGCACTGGCGGCGGCATTGCCGGTATCCCATGTAAACGGTCAGTCGTATCCAGAGAAGAAATTAGGCTGGAGTCTCTCGGCGCAGACGTATACGTTTAAGGAGTTTACTTTTTTTGAAGCGGTGGATAAGGCCAAAAGTGCCGGCCTGCAATCCGTTGAGGCCTATAACGGTCAGGAACTCGGCGGCGGAATGGCCGGTAAATTTGATTATAAAATGGATGCGACTACGCAAAAGGCTATCTTAAAGGAATTGCGGAAGAAAGGCGTGAAACTGGTTGCTTTTGGCGTGGTTAACGGAAATACCGAAGCGGAATGGAAACAGCTGTTTGCCTTTGCCGATGCCATGGGTATCCAGACCATCAACTCCGAACCCAAGGAGGAATTCCTGCCGCTGGTAGGACAGCTCGCCAGCCAGTATAAGATAAAAGTGGGTATCCACAATCACCCCAACCCGACACCGTACTGGAATCCAGCGATTGTGCTGGCGGCTGTGGCGAAAGCGAATAGTGATTACGTTGGCGCATGTGCCGACATCGGGCACTGGGTACGGTCCGGACTGGATCCCGTGGCATGCCTGAAACAACTGGAAGGCCATGTAAAGAGCGTACATTTTAAGGACCTGGAGGCAAAGTCGCCGGAAACCCACGATGTACATTGGGGAACCGGGGTCAGCAATGTAGCCGGGGTTATCGCCGAGTTGAAACGCCAGGGTTTCAAAGGTAATATCTCCGCTGAGTATGAATATAACTGGGAAAATAATACCGAAGACGTCGCCCAGAGCGTAAAAAACTTCCGACAGATTCTGACCGCAGGAAGTTTATAGCCGAAAATTATCTCATTGATCCAGCCTCCCCACCTGCCGTGTTTTGAACCGGCAGGCCGGGGAGGCTGTTTTTGCCTTTACCTACTTGATTGTCAGAGATATTTTGACTATACTTGTTGTTGACTAACAAGTAAACCTATTTATGCGCCATCGAACAACTGGCCTGATATTACTTGCATTATGCATTACCGTACATGTTTATTCCCAACAGAAGCCACAGTATACGCAGTACCTGTTCAATAGCTTTTTGATCAATCCGGCAGTGGCGGGCATTGAGCGGTATGTCGATGTAAAGGCAGGGGTGCGAAGCCAATGGCAGGAGGTGGAAGGAGCGCCACAGACGCTATACCTGTCGGGAAATATGCCGATTGGAAACAACCATATCCAGGACGGGGCCAATTCGTTTCCCGAAGGGGGGTACAACCCCTACAGCCGAGGGTATTCCCACCGTTACCGGGCTTCAGAGCCACACCACGGGCTGGGGGTAATTCTGCAGTATGACCGTACCGGACAGTTCCGGCGAACCGATGCGCAGTTGGGATATGCTTATCATTTGCGGATAGCAGAAACGATTAACCTCTCCGCCGGAATCAATGGGGGGATTTCCCAGGTGCGGTTCGACGCTAGCGGCGCAACAACGGAAACACCCGGCGATCCCATTCTCGGACAGTATGCGGAGAGCCGGACTTCGCCCGACCTCGGAATCGGGCTTTGGCTATACGGCGCCCGGTTTTTCCTGGGGGTGTCGGCGCAGCAGCTGGTGGGTAATCCGCTGGCACTGTCGGGGAGCGTGGCCAGCCGGGATGCACCGGCGCAGCAGTTTTACCTGATGGCGGGCTACAAGGTACATCTGGGGGATGACATGGCGGTGGTACCCTCGGTACTGTTCAAGTCGCTTGCGGGGTTGCCTATGGTAGGTGACTATAACGTGAAGCTGGCATTCCGTGACCGGCTGTGGGTGGGTGGCGGTTACCGCAACCATGAGTCATTTTCGGCAATGGCGGGGTTCAATATCAGCTCGCTGCTGAACCTGAGTTATTCCTATGATTTCAATACGGGACCGGTACGCACGCTGGCGCACGGCAGCCACGAGATCGTATTGGGACTATTGTTAAACAACCGCTTTAAGGTGTATTGTCCGCAGATCTTGTTTTGAGCATCATGAGAAACACCTCCATATCCTGTTTCCGGACGCTGGCCCTGCTGGCCAGTTTGCTGCTGGGGTGCCTGCTGCCTGTCTATGCAACAGACTTTACTGTAACCAATAGTGCCGATAGTGGGCCCGGCACACTTCGGGATGCATTGTTGCAGGCGGCGGCTAACGGAACAAGCGGACAGGACCGGATTTTATTCAACCTGCCTGGCGGATCGTTGGAAGCCCGGACGATCCTGCTGGATAGTAAATTACCGGATGTCACGTCGAATGTAATCATCGACGGCACTTCGCAGCCGGGTGATCCATTTGATGCCAGCGACGCGAAAGTACGGATTGCACCCAACGTAGGTGTCTACACCAATGATAATGCAGGAGCGCTAAGTATCGTAAACGCCGACCGCGTTGAGATTTACGGGCTCTACATTACGGGATTTCATACGTTGTACGGCCAGGAATCCAATAACGCTTCTTATTATGCCATTCAGGTGACAAGAGGCAGTGCGATAATCATCGGAAAACCGGGAATGGGTAACGTATTCGACGACAACTCTGTCCACATCAATATTCAACGGGGGCAAACTGGTACGCCGACGGGCGTTACCGTACAGTCCAACTGGATCGGCATAAATACCAACGGCGATGAAAACCGGGGGAATTCGGAAACGATGGCCTTGCGCATCACCGGGTCGGACGTGTTGTTTGGCGGAGCGTCGCCGGACCAGGGCAACAGGGTGGGTGCCGGCGCACGTTTCCAGCTAAGCGACTTCTCCGTGGAAAATAACGAATTCCTGTCCGGCGCGCAGCTTAACAATAGCGAATCGGGTGTGTTCCGAGATAACCAGTTATATGATGATTTTCTTCAACTGGATAACAGTTACCAGGATATCGGCATATATGGCAATCAAAATATCGGTTGGCTGGAAATCAAGACCAATGTGCCGCCGGACCAGGTATTCGTGGAGATCGGTACGGATGAGGCCGCAGACGTTAATACTTTTACCCGCGACGGCGCAGGGATTACCGGTGTCGCAGCGGTGCGTAAAAACAGTTTCGACTGTGTCTACTATCCATTCTGGACTCAGGCGACATATCCGACCATCGAAGTGCTGGAAAATAGCCCTAGTGTATTCGGGGGTGTCGCTTCCCCGAACGCCGAGATTTACATCTACGACGACGATACGGATTGCGAAATTACAAGTCCGGTTACATTCTTCAGAAAAACCACGGCTGATGCCAACGGCAATTGGGAGATCCGCGGCGATTTTTCTGAAAAGGAGCTTACCGCCAATGCGGTGATAGGCAATCAATCATCCGCTTATACACAGGTGGGTTTCGAGAATAAATACGCAGAACACCGCGATAACTTTATACTGACTCACCCGGACTGCGAAGGGGACAATGGGGCTATCGAAGTAATCAATTACATTAATACGTTGCAGATCGAGTGGTATGATGAAGAAGGAAGGCTTTTACAAAGCGGCCCCGAACCCAGAATCGAAGGCCTTGGCCCGGGTAAATATACCTGTATATTGCGTAATGGAAACAGTTCGATGACTTTTGAAAATTATGAATTGCACCTGCCGGAGTGGCGGTTCTATGCCGAAGATATGCGGGTAACTGCCGCCGAATGCGGAGCGCCGGTTGGCCGCGTAGAAAACCTCCGGGTGGTTTCAACTTACTATCAGGCTGCAACCGGAAATCATGAGATTATCAGACTGCAATGGTTTGATGAATGGAACAATCCGGTAGGACCGGCCGGGACAGGCGGGACATTACCCTTGCGCGACGTGCCGCCGGGAACGTATTTTCTCCGGGCGTATATCTCCGAAAATTGTTACGAGGAGTATCCTATAGCCATCGAAGGCCCACGGGCCGATCTGTCGGCTATGCAGGTGGAGCACATTACCTGCGACGGTCCGGGACAGATCACGGACATCGGCCTTTCCGGTATGGAAGGGCTGGAGGTTTTCTGGTTGGATGAGCGGGGAACAAGGATGGGCAAGGGACCGGACCTGCACGACATTACCAGCGGAGGGACATATCGGTTAGCCCTGGTGGGTGATACCGACTGCGACACGATTTGGGCGGCAATCGTTGATGTCCAGGAAATCGGCATACCGCAGTTCGACGAGCAGTCGCTGGAGATCATTCCGGGAAGCTGCGACGGAACTACACTGGGCCGCATCACCGGCCTGACGGTCGAAGGGACCGTTAGTTTCGAATGGCGGGACGAAGCCGGACGGGTGGTAGGCAATACCCTGGAATTGGTAAATGTGCCCGTGGGTCGCTACCACCTTTCTGCCGCTACTGAAGAGGGATGCCAGGCCATTTCCGATTGGTATGAGGTAGTTCAGGAAGAAGTGGTATTTCCCGAATATGCGGTTTCAGCGGAACACCCTTCCTGTATCAGCAACGATGGTGTGCTGGAGATTGATTGGGGCAGCAATACCATACGACCGACCGCATGGCGCTGGTTGGACAGCAACGGCACGGAAGTGGGCAGTGACATGCGGGCTGAGGGCCTGTCTCCAGGTATTTACCGGCTGATGTTGATCAATGAGGCAGGCTGTGAGGTGCTTGATCCACGGGAATTCCTGCTGGAAGAAGCCGCTCCGCTGGCACTCAACACGGATGCCCTGCAGGTCCATGACGTTGCACGTGACTCCAATACGGGGGCCATCGGGGGAATAACAGTGGCCGGCGGAACGGCACCATACACCTACAATTGGTATGACGAAGCGGGCTTGTCTGTGGGCCAAGAGGCAGACCTTTCGGGTGTGCCCGCCGGGGTTTATGTCTTGGAGGTTGTGGATGCCCGGGGATGCCGGATCTCCACGGGACAGATTACCGTAAATACATTCAATGGTGACGACCTAGGTATTCCAAATACTTTCAGTCCGAACGGTGATGGCTATAATGATACCTGGTTCCCCACAGGGCTTGAACGATATACCCGTGCCCTTGTCCGGATATTCGACCGGCAGGGACAGCTGGTGTATGAAGGAAGGAGTACGGATGCTCCGTTTAACGGACAATACCGTGGCACCAACCTACCGGTGGGTGCTTATTACTTCTTAATTGATCTGGGGAATGAATACCCTGCCCTGAAAGGCAGTCTCAACCTGTTACGGTAATCGGCTGACTGCTGAAGACTAATGCTTTCCGTAGTGGATTTTTAAAACCCGCTCCACATCTTCCGGATTGTCGATGCCAATGGTTTCATGGGTTGTTTCCGCGGTCTGGATCGGGTATCCGTTTTCCAGCCAGCGCAATTGCTCGAGCATTTCCGTGCCCTCCAGCGGGGATACAGGCAGCGCTGTAAGCTGCGCGAGTATGTTGGTCCGGAACCCATAAATCCCGATGTGTTTGAAATAGCTGTGGGATTGCAGCCAGTCTTCCGGCGGCACGCCGCGCTGGAACGGGATAGCCTGTCGGCTGAAATAAAGCGCCCGGCCGTTCACATCAACCACCACCTTCGGTGAATTGGTGTTGAATAGTTCTTCACTTGCCGTGATTTTTTTAATCAGTGTGGCAATCTGCACACCGGGTTTGGTTAAGCAGCTGACCACCAGGTCAAGCTGATCGGGGTGGATAAATGGCTCGTCACCCTGGATATTGATCGCCAGGTCGAACCCCGTGTGGGCCGCTACCACCTCTGCACAACGGTCGGTCCCGCTCTGGTGCGTAGCCGCGGTCATCATCACGCGGCCGCCGAATGCCCGTACGTGGTCAAAAATGCGGCTGTCGTCCGTTGCCACAACAACCTCATTGAGGTGCTTGCACTGCTGTACCTGCTCATAGACCCGCCGGATCATGCTCTTGCCGGCAATATCCACCAGCGGCTTCCCGGGAAAACGGGAGGAAGCATAACGGGCGGGAATGATAGCAATGATCTTATGGGGCATAGCGATGGGGGATAAGGGATCAGAACAAGCCGAACAGCTCGGCTTCTACCTTTTGAAGCACATACCCCATGTCCTCCGGCTTGTTGGCAAAATCAAGCTTGTCCTTATCTAGGATAAGCAGCTTGCCGGATGCATAGTTCGTGATCCATTTTTCATATTTTGCATTGAGCTTGGATAAGTAGTCCAGGCGGATATTCGCTTCGTATTCCCTTCCGCGCGTCTGGATGTTATCCACTAGGGTCGGTACCGAAGCCCGGAGATAAATCAGCAGATCCGGCGGTTTAATATATGAAACAATGCTTTCGAAGATACCGCTGTAATTCTCGAAATCGCGGGCGCTCATCAACCCCATGTCGTATAGGTTCTCCGCGAAAATATACGCGTCTTCATAGATGGTCCGGTCCTGGATGATGTTGATGTCTTTCTGCTGCAGCTGTACAATATGGCGGAATCGGCTGTTGAGGAAATAAATCTGCAGGTTGAATGCCCAGCGCTTCATGTCGCTGTAAAAATCCTCCAGATACGGGTTGTCGTCCACCGCCTCAAACTGGGGTTCCCATTTCAGGTGGTTGGCCAGCAGCTGGGTAAGCGTGGTTTTCCCCGCACCGATATTTCCTACAATGGCAATATGCATGTTAAAATTTCCTGAATCCAATGATTTCGCGTACTTCTGTCAGGGTCTTCCGGGCGCTTTCCCGCGCCTTTTCATTTCCCATACGGATTACATTGCTAATATAGTCGTTATCGTTTGAAATTTCATGGATGCGTGTACGAACCGGCTCGGTGGCGGCAATCATATCCTCCGCCAGTTGTTTCTTCAGGTCGCCATAGCGGATGGCGCAGTTATTATACTGTTCATTAAAATGCTGCACCGTATCTGGACTGGAAACCACGGCCATCAGGTCGAACAGGTTCTGGATGGCGTCGGCTTTCGGCTGGTTCGGCACCGTAGGGCCGCTGTCGGTAACCGCACGCATCACCTTTTTCCGGATCACCTCCGGGGAATCGGAAAGGTATACTGCATTGGCTTCACCTTCGGATTTACCCATTTTGCCCTTGCCGTCCAGTCCCGGTATTTTAACCAGTTTGCTGTCGAAAGAAAAAGCATAGGGTTCCGCAAAGTATTCCGTTTTATACAGCCGGTTAAAGCGATTGGCGAAGGTACGCGACATTTCCAGGTGCTGTTCCTGGTCCTTGCCAACAGGAACTTTGGTTGCGCGGTGGAGCAGGATGTCCGCGGCCATCAGTACGGGATAGGTCAATAATCCCGCATTTACGTTATCGGGGTTTGCACGCACCTTGTCCTTGAACGACGCGGCACGTTCCAGTTCACCCACGTACGCGTTCATGTTAAGGTACAGGTATAATTCGGCCACTTCGGGTACATCCGACTGAATGTATATCGTGGCTGCCTCCGGATCAATTCCGGCCGCTAGGTATTCCACCACCACCTGGCGTACGTTGGCATAGAGATCTTCCGGTGTCGGGTGCGTGGTCAGTGCGTGCAGATCCGCAATAAAGAAGTAACAGTTGTACTCCCGCTGCATCTTCACAAAATTGGTGATCGCCCCGTAATAATTTCCTAAATGCAATTTTCCGGTACTCCGGATACCGCTCACGACTGTTTCCATAATGGTGACGAAAATAAGGAAATATTAGGTAAGTTCGGTGGTTTGTCCGGTGAATTTAACACCGGCGGGCGGTTCGGTATATTTATTGTTAAGTGAATGTAAGGATTACCTGCTTATTGGCATTCATGTGACAAAGAATCCCTATTTTTGCAGGGATAACCTTTGCAATGGAAGTATATTATGGAAGGACTTGTAAAACCTACATATAAGAAAGCTGGCCCCGATGATTTTTTTAAGAAGCTCCAGCGCGAAGTACAGGAAAAGGTACTCGGCGATAAGCGTATTCAGCGGCGTAATGTAATTAAAACCTACTTCCTGCTGTTCCTTTACCTGGGTTTTTATGCCGGTATCCTGTTGTTCGGCAATTATACGCCACTCCTGTTTTTGTTTTATATCCTCCTTGGTTTTTCCATGATCATGCTGTTTATCAATGCTTTCCATGATGCGGCCCACGGGGCGGTATTCAAGAAGCGGAAAGACAATCAGCGGTTCATGTATGTGCTGGAACTCTTCGGCAGCAACAGCTGGCTATGGGGCAAGCGGCACAACCTGCTGCATCACCCTTATCCCAATATCCAGCATTGGGATACCGACATTAAACAGAGTGACCTGGTACGTATCTTCCCGGACAGCGAGCACCTCAGCCAACACCGTTATCAGCATATCTACATGTTTTTACTGTATCCGCTGTATACGCTCAACTGGCTGTTCATACGCGATTTCAAGGATTTCTACGGCACGAAGGACAATTACATCAAACGCATCATCCGGATACCACGGATCGAATATTACAGGCTGTTCGCGGCCAAGCTGTTCAACTTGTTTTACCTGATCGGCATCCCCCTGATCGTGCTGAACCAGCCCTGGTATATTGTGGTACTGGGCTGGCTTTGCATGCATATCTTCGGTAGCCTGCTGGGTGTTATTGCGCTGATTTCCACTCACGTCGACGAAACAGCGGTCTTTCCGCTGCCGCCTGTCGATGGTAAAATGGATGTCACCTGGGCAGAACACCAGATGATGGTTACCAAGGATTTCAGTGCCGACAGTCCCATTGCGAACTTCCTCTTCGGTGGTTTTACACATCATGTGGCCCACCACCTGTTCCCGCATGTCGCGCACACGTATTATCCCTATATAACGCCGATAATCAAACGGTATGCAAAGGAGTACAGTCTGCCATATACCTGTTACCCGGCAATAAAAGCCGTGCGGTCGCACTTTGTGCTGCTGAAAAAGCAGGGGATGGCAGAGAACCTGTTTAATACCGGCGAGCTATAGTTTCTTTGCTTCTTCCCAATAAACATCCATTTCTGCCAGCGTCATCTCTTTCAGGTTTTTGCCGGTTTCCCCGGCGCGCTTTTCCAGGTGCGAAAACCGCTTGATGAATTTCTTATTGGTGCGTTCCAGTGCATTTTCGGGGTTGATGCCAATGAAACGGGCGTAATTGACCAGTGAAAACAGCAGATCCCCGAATTCGGCCTCCGCACGTTCGGCGTCGATCGCCTGGCCGGCTTCCGTGTCAAATTCCCGTTTGAACTCGGCCAGCTCTTCTTCCACTTTCTGCCAGACCTGCGCTTTCTCCTCCCAGTCGAATCCCACACCCCGCACCTTGTCCTGGATGCGGTAGGCTTTTACCAGGGCCGGCAGGGAGCGTGGTACACCCCCCAGTACGGATTTGTTGCCTTCTTTTAGTTTCAGCTGTTCCCAGTTCCGTTTCACATCTTCCTCGTCGTTTACGTTTACGTTGCCGTAAATATGCGGATGCCTGGAAATCAGCTTCTCACATACACCGTTAAGTACATCGGTAATGTCAAAAGCTTCCTGCTCCGCTGCAATCCGGGCGTAGAAAACGAGGTGCATCATCAGGTCGCCAAGCTCTTTTTTCACCTCATCCAGGTCGTTGTCCAGAATAGCATCCCCCAGTTCATACATTTCCTCTATGGTGAGGTGCCGGAGGGTTTCCATGGTCTGCTTCCGGTCCCACGGGCATTCTGCCCGAAGCGTGTTTAACACAAGGAGTAGGCGTTCAAAGGCCGTGGCCGGCGTTTGCCGGGCCGGGGGAGGTGTATGGGACATGGCGTGTATTTTTTTACCGTCAAACTTAGCTAAATTCACGTTGATACGCAATATAATTGCGGACGCTTGCCATTTCGTTTAGGCCATGGACGATACGGTGTGGATTTGCAGCTGCTGCACAAAACCGGTGAGTTCGGTTACGGAACGTGCATATTCGGCCGCATCCGGCAGCTCCCCGTTGCGGGTATCGATTTCCAGTTTGCGCAGCCGGAAGGCGATTTTGTCGGCACCCACCTGGGCGGTACGCCCGGCTATGCGATGCAGCAGCAATTCCATTCCGGGCAGGTCTTTTTTTTCATACTGTGCCTGCAGGGCACTTAAATCCGACAGCGTGTCGGCGATGTATAACTGGAGGAAGCGGTTTGCCTGCTCTTCATCGTCCGTGGCCAGCAGCTGCATCATGGTATCGTCCTTGATGGGCGGTGTATCCTTTCCATGGATGTGCAGGAGTTCCAGTAAATCTGCTTCCTTAAAAGGTTTCAGCAACAGGCCATCGAATCCCTGGGCCAGAATCTCCTCCTGTTCCTCCGGCAGTGCCTGTGCCGTAAAAGCGAACCGGCTTACCTCCGCGTCGGCAGGTATTTTCTTCTCCAGCTCCCGGTTAAGCTGTGTGCCGTCCATTTCCGGCATACGGATGTCCATCAGGATGACGGTTACTTCGGGGTCCCATGCTGCCGACAGCAATTCGCTGGGGGAGGCAAAACACCGGTAGGCAATGTGGTGTTTATTGAGGATGCTCTGGCATAGACCCAGTATCAGCTGATCGTCATCAACAATCCACACTTTACCGTTGAACGCGGCCGGCTGGACAACGGACGCCGGTGCTGCTTCCGGTTTTGTGGCGGCCTGCAGGGGAAGGTTGACCTTAAAGACCGAACCGTATCCTTTTTTACTTTCCACACGGATTTTTCCGCCCATACTTTCGCAGATCGCCTTGACGATGCTCAGTCCCAGGCCGCTCCCGAAATATACACCGGAATTGGCATTCTCCGACTGCTCAAAATCATTGAAAATACGTTCCAGGTCATCTGCGGGTATCCCTTTTCCGGTATCCTTAACCACAATATTCAATTCCGTCTTTTTCTCGTACACGACGGTGCTGACATTCAGCGTCACTTTCCCCCGGTCTGTAAACTTAATGGCATTGCTGAGCAGGTTAAACAGGATCTGTTTGATCCGGAATGCATCGCCAAGCAGGTGTCCGGAACCCAGGATGCGGGTGTTAAGCACCAGGTCAAGGGCTTTGCTGGACGCCTGCATACGCATCACGGATACCACATTGTTTACCAGTTCAAGCAGGATGAAGGGTTTCTCCGTCAGTACGATTTTGCCGGAAGTGATCCGGCTGTAGTCCAGTATCTCGTTGACGATCTGCAACAGGTGTTCGGACGACTGATAAATGGCGTTGATTTTCGGAGAGTCGAACGTAATGTCCTGCTTCAGCTGTTCGGCATATCCGATGATGGATTGCAGTGGGGTGCGCAGCTCGTGGCTCATGTTGGCGAGAAACCGCTGTTTGGCTGCTGCATGGTACTCGGCCTCCTCTTTTGCCGCCTCCAGTGCGATACGGTATGCATTATTCCGGCTGATGTCCTGCAGGATGAGGTATACCATGATGGTGGTAATGATAAAAAACCCGAGAAAAATGGCACTGATCCGCCATACGCTGTCACTGACCACGGTCTTGGCCTGTTGATTGTCGGCTTCCAGCTGCAGCATCGCCTCGTTTTCCACAGACTGTAAAATGTTCAGCATATTGCTTATCAGCGCATTTCCTGCAATGGTCAATTCCATTTCCTGGCTGACGAACAGTTCGCGCTGCTGCTGCTGGCGCAGCTGAAAGAGCTGCACGGCGCTGTCGATTTTGGCCAGTGTGCTGTCGTGCTGGGCGGCCCGGATCGTGTCTACGATGGTTTCCAGCTCTTCCTCTACCATCCGTCTTTCCTCAACGGCCTGCGGCGGCGCTTCCGTCCGCCTGCGTGAGCCGAACAGCCGGGCAAAAAATCCCTTATCATCCGGGTTCACCGGCACTACCGTATCCATGTTGTCCGTATCGTCCGAAATGGTAGTCGTACGGCGTTTCCTTTCGGTGGTTACAATGGTGCTGTCGCCCGACGGTTCGTAGATTACTTTGCTGAGGGAGTCCAGCTGCTTGGAAAACGCATCGCTGTCGACCACCTTTTCGCGTACTTTCACGTAAGCGTCAAATAGCCCGTCACGCTGGGTAAGCAGGGTTTTGATGGAATCAATGCGCTGCTGCTGGATGGAACTGTACTGATAGAGCGATTTCAGTGAATCAAGCGCGGATACGATGACTGCCGATTCGTTGGTCAGGCTACTGTATTTGCCGGAATTGAGGAAAGCCTGGGCGCGCTGCAGCTGGTCGAGTCGCATGATATCCCGCGATATCTGGCTTACCATCTCCAGCTTGGGGTCGGGCGCGGTAATGCTGTCCACGGTGTCCATCATTTCGGTAAAGGCCACCCGGCTGATTACCCAGGCGAGCACCAGCGCCACGGCGCAGCTTATAAACACGAAGATCACCTTGCGCTGCACGCTTCCTGTTGACTGTATGTGCGGTGTTGGCATGGAATACCCCAATGTTACTGAACGTAAAGATACCAAAAATTGTGCTAAATCGCCGGCCGCTGCCTGCCATACCCCGTTCCCCGTACGCCAAAGGCCGATAAATCACGGGCTGTGCAGCTTTTGAACGCTTCAAAATAAAAGCGGACTGTGGATTTTGTCCACAGTCCGTTGATCTGATTACGACGGGTGTTGATTGCGGGATACGCAGCTCTTATGCTTCCTGTTTTTCGTTAAGGAACACAAACTTATTGTCGAACATATCCAGCTTAATCGTACTTTCCTTATCGATGTTGCCTGCCAGGATTTCCTTCGACAGCTCGTTGAGGATGTGTTTCTGTATCACCCTTTTGAGTGGCCGTGCGCCGTATTGCGGGTCGTATCCCAGCTGGGCGAGCCAGTCGAGCGCTTCTTCGCTGGCTGTAAGCCGGATACCCATTTCGGCCAGCTGCTGCTGTACATGGGCAAACTGCATGTGCACGATTTCCCCGATCTGATTCCGGCTCAGTGGCGTAAACATGATGACCTCATCGATGCGGTTGAGAAACTCAGGCCGGATGGTCTGTTGCAGCAATTCGAAGACCGCGCTGCGTGTTTTGGCAACGACTTCCTCCCGGTTCGTGTCAGTCAACTGGCTGAAGTTCTCCTGGATCAGGTGTGAGCCGATATTGGAGGTCATGATGATGATGGTGTTCTTGAAATTCACCGTCCGTCCCTTGTTATCCGTCAGGTGGCCATCGTCCAGCACCTGCAGCAGGATGTTGAATACATCCGGGTGTGCCTTTTCGATCTCATCAAGCAGTACAACCGAATACGGGTGGCGTCGCACGGCTTCCGTGAGCTGCCCGCCTTCATCATAACCCACGTATCCCGGAGGCGCCCCGATCAGGCGCGATACCGAGTGCCGTTCCTGGTATTCACTCATGTCAATCCGCACCATGGAATGTTCGTCGTTGAAGAGAAATTCGGCCAGTGCCCGTGCCAGCTCGGTTTTGCCCACGCCGGTGGTGCCCAGGAAAATAAACGAACCGATGGGGCGTTTGACGTCGCTCAGTCCGGCCCGTGAACGGCGGATTGCATCCGAGATGGCTTCAATCGCTTCGTCCTGCCCGGCCACCCGCTTGTGCAATTCGGCTTCCAGGTGCAACAGCTTTTCCCGTTCACTCTGAACCATCCGGCTAACCGGAATGCCGGTCCACCGCGCTACCACGTCGGCAATATCATCGGCGGTCACTTCTTCTTTAAGCATGCGGCTGCCGCTTTGTTTTTCGCTTAGTTCACTCTTCAGGGCATCCACTTTATCCTGGGACTCCTTGATGCGGCCGTAACGGATTTCCGCTACTTTGCCATAATCGCCCGCCCGCTCGGCCTGATCGGCTTCCAGCTTGTAGTTTTCGATCTGCTCGATTTCGTGGTTGATGTTGTCCACGAGCGTCTTTTCACTCTGCCATGCAGCACGCAGGGAATCGCGTTCGGCGGTGAGGTTAGCAATCTGCTCACTCAATTCACTCACTTTTTTGGTGTCTTTTTCCCGTTTGATTGCCTCCCGCTCGATTTCCAGCTGCATGATCCGGCGCTCGATTTCATCGACAGCCTCCGGTACCGAATCCATCTCCAGCCGGAGCTTGGAGGCGGCTTCGTCCATCAGGTCGATGGCCTTGTCAGGTAAAAATCGGTCGCTGATGTAACGCTGGGACAGTTCCACGGCGGAGATAATGGCTTCGTCGAGAATCCGGACTTTGTGATGCGTTTCGTAACGCTCTTTCAGTCCGCGCAGGATGGAAATCGCATCCTGCGTATCGGGTTCTTCCACCATCACCTTCTGGAAACGGCGTTCCAGGGCCTTATCTCTCTCAAAGTATTTCTGGTATTCGTTGAGTGTGGTGGCACCTATGGCCCGCAGCTCGCCCCTGGCGAGTGCAGGCTTAAGGATATTGGCTGCATCCATGGCCCCTTCACCGCCACCCGCTCCAATAAGCGTATGGATTTCATCAATAAACAGGATGATCTCCCCGTCGCTCTGTGTCACCTCTTTGACGACGGCCTTGAGTCGCTCTTCAAATTCCCCTTTGTATTTGGCGCCGGCAATTAATGCGCCCATATCCAGTGAGTATACGGTCTTCGATTTGAGGTTTTCCGGAACGTCACCCTGGATGATGCGGTGTGCGATCCCTTCGGCGATGGCTGTTTTGCCCACACCGGGCTCGCCCACCAGGATGGGATTGTTTTTCGTACGGCGGGAGAGGATCTGGATCACCCGGCGGATCTCTTCGTCGCGCCCGATCACCGGATCGAGTTTTCCCGATTCCGCAAATTCATTGAGGTTGCGGGCATATTTGTTCAGGGCATTGTAAGTCGCCTCTGCATTTTGATCGGTCACCCGCGCACTGCCCCGTAATTCCGAAATGGCTTTTTTCAGGTCCTTCTCGGTCACACCCTGGTCCTTCAGCAGTGCGGCGGTCTGATCACCCGTGCCCAGCAGGCCGAGCAGGATGTGTTCGATGGATACAAATTCATCTTTGAATTCTTTCAGGTACGACTGCGCCTTCTGCAGGGCGGTGTTTGCCGTGGACGACAGGTAAATGTTGCTGCCGCTTACCTTGGGAAACCCGGCTATTTGTTTATCGAGTTCCTCTTCCACGTGCCTTACGTTGACGTTGAGCTTTTTGAGCAGGTGGCTCACCACATTTTCGTCTACGAGAAGCAACGCCTTAAGTAGGTGGGCCGTTTCAATCGCCTGTTGCTGATTACCCAGTGCAATTTCAGAAGCTTTCTGTACCGCTTCCTGGGCTTTTATGGTATAATTGTTAAAATTCATATGCTTAGTTTTGCTGGGATATGATCAAAACAAATACCAGTGCCGATTTGATTGGTAAATCGGAAATTTTGTCGTGTATAATCTGTTGTTTCTGACTAATTGACTGCTGACTAACGGGTTATGCTGAAAAAAATGCAGTCGATCCTGTTCCGTACATTCCTGTAATCGCTAAAAATTCGGCTTCAGCAGGTATTTGTCGTAGAACCGGAAAATGTGTGTCACGGCTTCTTCGGCCGTATCCACCAGTCGGTACAGGTTGAGGTCTTCCGGACTGATATTGCCTGCTTCCAGCATGGTCTTTTTTACCCATTCAAACAACCCGCCGTAATAATCTACCCCCACAAGTACAATAGGAAACCGGGCGATTTTCCCCGTCTGTATCAGGGTCAGTGCCTCGAATAGCTCATCCATCGTCCCGAAACCGCCTGGAAGCACGATAAAACCTTGGGAATATTTCATGAACATTACCTTGCGCACAAAGAAGTAGTTAAACTGTAGGAGCTTGTCGGAATCGATATAGGGGTTATGGAATTGCTCGAAGGGCAGTTCGATGTTAATCCCCACGGATTTTCCGCCGGCCTCATAGGCGCCTTTGTTGGCTGCTTCCATAATACCCGGTCCGCCGCCCGATACCACACCGTACCCCCGCTCGGTAAGCAGGCGGGCAATATCCTCGGCCAGTTTGTAATACTGATGATCCTGCGGGGTCCGGGCCGAACCGAACATGGATACGCAGGGGCCTATTTTGGCAAGTTTTTCGAAGCCATCCACAAATTCGGCCATGATTTTAAAAATCTGCCAGGAATCCTTGACCTTGATTTCCTGCCAGGTTTTGTTTTCAAAGGCCCTGATGATTTTATCTTCCCGTGTCCTTGCCATAAAACTTGCTGATTTTTGCTAAAATAATAAATTTCACATTAAGGTAGCGATATTTGATGCAGCACGCCTTACCCCATCTTGATTGCGGCTCCGGAAGCTCGTAAAGCCGTGTACGTATTTAGCAGGAGCCTGCTGCGCTATGGATGCAGTCTATGTTGAGCATGGATCCGGGGTGCGTCCGGTGTTTTTCGGAAAATACTGGACTCATACTGGACTCACACTGGAGTTACACTGGACTCATACTGGACTCACTCCGAAGAAATCTGCTGCATATCCCGGTCCGGAATGCGGTATGGTCTTCGTTTAAAACAGCGATTTGGGCTTCTTGGATAATTCCGGATTGGCTATACCATACAAATTTACGTTTTCCTATCTTTGTTCCATGAATTTTTCCTCCAAGTTGCTGGAACAGGCCGTGGCGGAGTTCGGCCGGCTGCCGGGCGTAGGACAGAAAACCGCGTTGCGCCTGGTGCTGCACCTGCTGAAGCAGCCGGAAACCGACGTGTCGCGTTTTACGGAAACACTCGACCGGCTGAAACGTGAGATCAGGCACTGCGGTATATGCCATAATATTTCCGACCAGGCAACCTGTGAAATCTGTGCCTCGCATAAGCGGAATAAAGGATTGATCTGCGTTGTAGAGGATACGCGCGATGTGATGGCCATTGAAAATACCGACCAGTACCATGGTGTGTACCACGTGCTGGGTGGGTTGATTTCGCCGATGGACGGTATCGGTCCGTCTGACCTGCAGATCGACAGCCTGGTGAAACGCCTGGAAGCAGGAGGGGTGCAGGAGGTTATCCTGGCCCTCAGCGCGACCATGGAAGGGGATACCACCATTTTTTATCTCTATAAGAAACTGAAAACCTTCGGTGTGCAGATCAGCACCATTGCCCGCGGAATTGCATTTGGCGGGGAACTGGAATACGTCGATGAAGTAACACTCGGCCGTTCGATTGCCACCCGGGTGCCTTACGAACGGAGCATTGCATAACAGACCCTATGGATAGCACATCACTTCGGAATAAAACTGTTATCATTACCGGGGCCTCTTCGGGCATTGGCCTGGCGTGTGCAGAAGCTTTTGCCCGCCGCGGCGCTAACCTGGTGCTGGGTGCAAGGCGGTATGTAGACTTGTGCGAAATTGCCCGGTCGCTTGAAGCGCAATATGCGGTACGTGCAGTGGCCGTGCAGTGCGATGTAGCCCGGGAAGCGGACTGCAAAGCGCTGGTGGATCAGGCGATATCGACCTTTAACGGGGTGGACGTACTGGTTAATAATGCCGGTATCAGCATGCGGGCGCTGTTTGCCGACCTGGACCTGGCCGTATTACACCGGTTGATGGATGTGAACTTCTGGGGCACGGTATGCTGTACCAAGTATGCGTTGGACGCGCTGCTCCACAGCCGCGGATCGGTGGTGGCTGTGTCGTCCATCGCCGGATACCGCGGATTGCCGGGCCGGACAGGCTACTCGGCATCCAAATTTGCCATCCATGGCTTTATGGAATCGCTGCGCGTTGAAAACCTCCGGACCGGATTGCATGTCATGCTTGCGTGCCCTGGGTTTACCGCATCCAGCATCCGGGAGACGGCACTGGACGCCGCCGGTACCGCCCACGGCGAAACCAGTATGGACGAAGCCAGCATGATGACCGCCGGGGAAGTTGCCGAACGCATTGTAACGGGTGTTATCCGCCGCAGGCGTACCCTCGTCATGACCCGGCAGGGCAAACTGGCCGTATGGATGAACAAGCTGCTGCCCGCCTGGGTAGATCAGCAGGTTTTCAAGCTGTTTGCGAAAGAAAAGAACCCCCTTATCAAATAAAAAGGCCGGCTGGACTCTGAAGTTTTTACATCCGCTTTACTACGGTGTAAAATCCGGCGGATATGACAACCAGTACGATTACGGTAAGCCACCAGAGCGTATTGAACCCGTACGTGTCCGCAATCCGTGTGCCCAGAAAGGGCGAAAACACATGTGCGGCGGAAAAAGCCAGTGCGTTAAGGCCCATGTAGGCTCCCTGATGCTGCCTGGAAGCGCGCTTTACGGCAACGGATGCCATGAAGGGCATCGCCAGTATTTCCGAGATGCTGAGCAGAAAAATGGAAGCATAGAGTATCCAGTAACCGGTTGGTATGGGAAGCATGGCAAAAGAAGCAGCGCAAAGCACGGTGCCCAGCAATATACTGCCCGCGTAGGAAAGCCGCCGTTCGGCCATATGCACCAGTAGCATTTCAAAAATGACGACCACGAAGCCGCTGAATCCCAGGATGATACCTACCTGTTTTTCATCCAGCCCGTGGCCCTGCTGGTAAAACAGGGGCAAGGTACTCAGCAGCTGGAAGAAACAGATGGCATACAGGCAGCACAGGAGGCTGAACAGCAGAAATGGCCAGTCGCGGTAGGGCGACCGGGAAGGAGCGGTTTGCTCCGTTGCCTGTCCAGCCGGTTTCGTACGTACGGTTCCTTTGCGTTTGTAGAAGAATGCAATAAACACCCCGGTAGCAAGGAGGGCGCCCAGCGCGTTGCCATAGAAAATCCAGTTGTAGGAAATGGCTGCCAGGAAGCCGCCCAGCGCCGGACCGATTGAAAAGCCGAGGTTAATGGCCATGCGGTTGAGTGAAAAGGCCCGGGTAATGTTTTCCGGGCGGGCATAACGCGCCACGGAAACCGAATTGGCCGGGCGGAAGGATTCCGTTACGACACTCAGGACATAGATAGCCGCAGCCAGCGTTTCCACCGACGTGAACTGGGGCATTACCAGGAACAGGGGTACCGACAGCAGCAGGCTGAGGGCCTGCACCCAGAAATTACCGAACCGGTCGGTCAGCCAGCCGCCGAGCCACGATCCGGTAACCGCGCCCAGGCCAAAGCAGGCCAGCACGATACCGACCTCAGGTATGCTGAAACCGAGGGCCTGCGTCATGTAAATACCCAGAAACGGCAGTACCATGGCGCCCGTCCGGTTGACCAGCATAACCAGCGCCAGCATCCAGGCCGGGCGCGACAGGTCCCGGTATGCATCGATATATAAACGTAAAAATGCCTTCAAAAGCTGTAATCTGATTAACTATATGGGTTTAAAGCGCCGGTGGGCCGGAAGGCAAGATCGTTTGAAATCTCATATGAACCTGCAGTCAGTAGCTGCTTTTTGCCCGACCGGCGTTCGAATAGGTAGTCGAGCCTGCCGAGATTGATGCCGGCGAATCCAACCTGATTCACCGTTGTGATGGCGCCATCGAGATTACGTATGTGTTCCGGTCGGGGCATAAACGTATGGGTATGCCCACCGATGACCAGGTCGATATGGCGGGTGCCAGCCGCCAGAAGCTGGTCAGAGACCTGACTGCCGGCGTACCGGTATCCCAGGTGTGAGAGGCAGATAACCAGGCTGCAGTTATAATCGTATTTCAGTCTAGCCGCAATATCGTTGGCCACGGCAATGGGATCCAGGTAAACAGTTCCACGGTAATTGTTGGGGTCAACCATGCCGTCAAGCTGGATGCCGAGGCCGAATACGCCGATCCGCAGGCCCTGCTTCCGGAATAGGGTATATGGTTGGGTTTTGCCCGCCAATGCCGTGTCGCTGAAATCGTAGTTGGCGGAAAGGAAAGGGAAATTGGCATGGGTGATCATGCCCGCAAGCGCATCCACCCCGTTGTCAAACTCGTGATTGCCGAAGGTGCTGGCATCATAACCCATTTTGCTCATCAGCTCCATCTCTACTTTTCCACCGAAGAGGTTGTAATAGGGGGTGCCCTGTACAGTGTCGCCCGCATCCAGCAGCAGTACATGGCGTTGCTCCCGGCGGATACTGTCGACCAGCGCTGCCCGGCGGGCTACGCCACCAAGCCCCTGGTTTCGCGATCCGTCCATCGGAAAGGGTTCGACGCGGCTATGGACGTCGTTGGTGTGCAGAATGGTGAGCTGAAGGTGTTCCCCACTGCCGGCCAGTGCGGCATAAGGTAGCGCGGCCAGTGCCGATCCGGCCGTTAATGAACCGGCCGCTTTCAGAAAATTCCGCCTATTCATCCAGTTTGATCCTTCCATCGAGTTGCGTATTTAGCTGTTTTCCTTCGCGGGTGCAATCCTGTACATAGTTGATCAGCGCCTCGCGTACTTTTTGTCCGAGATTTACCCGCTTGACCGGTGCTTCCAGTCCGCGGATGTTATCGCCGCCGTTGGCGAGGTAGTCATACGTGAGCAGCCGATACGTTTTTGAGTCGTCCAGGGGGGTGCCCCCGATCCGGATGTCGTTGGCAGTATTGGCATGGATGACCATCCGCAGGCCAGCCACCGGTTGCCCGCCGGTTGCGGCAATGAACCCTGCAAGCTGGCGAACGCTTTTACCCGATAGCTCCAGGATTACCAGTTCGTTTTCAAAGGGCATGAGTTCAAACAGGTGCCCGACGGTGATCCCGCCCTTCGGTAGCTCCGTGCGTAGACCGCCCTTCGTGCCAAATGAAAAATCAATCCCGGGATCGGATTTGCGGCCTTCGGTAAGCAGCGCGTCGGCAAAGAAATTACCAAGCAGCGTTTCGGGGACCGATCCGGGCTTGGTAAGCGGGACGGCACTGTGCCCGATCACGCGGTTCATTTCGGCGTCCAGCTGTTGTTTGTAGGGAAGGTAATACGCTATAAATGCGGTGTCCGGTGCAATGGATCCATCGATCCGGTGCTCGGTATAAGCCGGTGATCCGGCCGGCAGGGAATACCTGCTGCAGGCGGTGCTTAACAGGCTCAGCAAAGCTACGCCGAAAAGGAACAGGGGGTTAGCAGAAGTACATTTCATCGCGCGCCATTACATTACGTATTCGGCAATTGCAGCCTATGGTAAAGGTAGCCAATGACTGTGAAATCAGGAAAAATTAATTGTTAAATGCCGGTTACGTCTTCTTTAATCCCCAAGCTGGTTTTCCATCGTTTCACCTGCAGTGGCGGGTGCGCCGGTCCTGATTTTCGACCGGATGCGTGCACTGCCCCGGAACTTTCGAGGCATGCCCTTTCCGGAAAACAGCGCAGACAGGTTATAGACTTCCCAATTGACCAGCAGCACGCTGAGCAGAATGACCACCAGGCCGGTGAGCTGGGTGGATGTAACGGTTTCACCGGCAAAAAACACACCCAGTAATACCGCTACGATGGGATTGATATAGGTGTGGGTACTTACCTGCGTTGCGGACCGGACCTGGAGCAGCCAGATGTAGGAACTGTAGGCGATAAGTGAGCCGAAGAGCACGAGGTAACCGATAGACCACCAGGCCGGGGCAGGGACCTCACTGAACCGGAAACGGCCGATTTCGCCACGTGCGAAGGCCGTCAGCGCAAATACCGCGCCTGCTGCTGTCATCTGCCATGCGGTATTGACCAGACTATTGCCCGCCGCCTTTTCCGCTTTCCCGAAATATTTTGAATAGAGTGAGCCGGCTGTCCACGCAATGGCGCCGATGATCAGCAGCAGCATACCCCACAGGTTCACCTGTTGCTGGCCGGTATCCATGGCATTGGCCACCTGGTCGCCAAAAAGCATCACCACGCCGAAGAAGCCCATAAACAATCCGGCGATGATCGGGAGGCTGCCGAAATTCGCTTTCCAGTTGGGTTTATCGAGGACGATAAACCAGATGGCGGCGGAGGCCGACATAATGGCAACCAGTCCGCTTGGCAGGAACTGCTCTACCCATATTATAATGCCGTTGTCTACAAACAGCAGCAGCAGCCCCGTGAATCCTGCCTTAATGATCAGGCTCCGTTCAAACACCCGATAGCCCTTGTAGTAGCACCAGCCCAGCAGCAGCAATCCCGCCGTCGTAAAACGCACAGCCCCCAATAAGAACGGTTCAAAACCGCTCAGGGCTTTATGGATAAAAAAGTATGTGGATCCCCACACGACGTAAATCATCGCGAATGAGAGGAAAATTTTCCATTGTGCGTGTTTGGTTGCTGTCATTGTTGCCTCCATTGATTAAGTGCTATGTATTAATATCCTGATGGGCGAAACCAACTGTGCTGTCGCTGATCCGGTCCGGAATCGCATTTCTTCAGGGTGCCGGAATAACCAGCTGCTGCTGTTCCTTTACCGTTTCCAGGACAATGGTGGTCCGGGTGGAGATGATGCTTGGAATCTTGGCAAATGAATTACGCATCAGTTCCACCAATGCCGCTGAATCGGCCGTGCGGACTTTGACCAGGTACCCGTCATCGCCCGCAATGTCATGTACCTCCTGTACTTCCGGGATGGCTGCCAGTGCCTCACCTGTGGTAGCGCATCCGATCCCGTCTGCCGCCCGGATAATGATAAATGAGAGCAGTTTCTGGTCCAGCGCAGCCGGGTTGATCTTTGCCGTGTACTGGAGGATAACCGATTTTTGCTCCAGTTTTTTGACCCGCTCCAAAATGGCCGACGGTGCCATGCCCAGCTCGCGGGCAATGTCCGCGTTGTTAATCCGTGCATTTTCCTGCATCAGGCGGAGGATATGATAGTCCACCTGATCCAGATTATAAGTGATTTCGTCCATAATTCTGCAAAAATACATTATTAAAGAATAATATTCAAAATATATATATTTATTACGAATAATTTACAATATAATAACACGAGTGCCGTGAAAAGGAGAGCATGCCAGCACCGGGGAGACCATCGGTTACCCGGGACAGGCTTATAAAAAACTGAAAAAATATTTTGCATAATTAACAGTGTTAACTAAATTTGCTCCGTTAAATCGAAATCATGGGAATCAGAGAACGGAAAGAGCGGCATAAAGAAAACCTGAAAGCACAGATCCTGGAGGCGGCTAAACGGCTTTTCGTGAAAGAAGGGTATGCGGCGACATCTATCCGGAAGATCGCGGCGGAAATAGAGTTCAGCCCGACCACCATTTACCTGTATTACAAGGACAAATCGGACATTGCCTACGCCCTGCATCAGGAGGGGTTCCTATTATTCCGGGAGCGGCTGGCCGTACTGGAACTGGTTGAACACCCTTTTGAGCGGCTTCGGGCCATGGGTAGGGCATACATCCAGTTTGCCCTTGATCACCCTGATTTTTATGAAGTTATGTTCATTATGCGCGAGCCGATGGATTACCTGGAAACCCATCACCCGGAGCAGGATTGGCCGGAAGGGGAGCGGGTATTGGATGGGCTGTTTCAAACCATCCACGCCTGCCAGCAGGCAGGTTATTTTAACGATATCGGTACACAGGAAATGGCTATCCTTTCGTGGAACGTCGTACACGGCCTGTGTTCGCTGCACATTACGGGCCACTTTAGGTCGATTGCAGAAAAATGTGCCCCGCATCAGGACTTTAAGAAGGATTCGCTGCTGGAGGATGTGTTCCAGGCCTACATGAAGGTAATCGAACGGATGAAGTAATTTTTTTATCAAAAAATAAACACTGTTAATTATGAGAACAGTATTAATAACATGTAAAATAACCCTACTGGGTTTTGCTCTGCTGGCCGTGCAGCGGCCTGCCGTTGCACAGGATGTGCTGGAGCGTTATGTTGCCGAGGGGCTGGAGGGAAACCTGGTCCTGAAGCAGCGCCATGTGTCACTTGAAAAAGCAACCTTTGCACTGAAATCAGCTAAAAGTTTGTTTTTACCCGCAATCAACCTCCAGGCGGGCTACCAGACCGCCGATGGCGGCCGGAATATCCCGCTGCCCATTGGCGACCTGCTTAATCCGGTGTACAGCACGCTTAACCAGCTGACGCAGTCGGGCCGCTTTCCGCAGATCGAGAATGAAACCATCAATTTTCTCCCCAGAAACTATTACGATGCGCATATCCGTACCACGTTGCCGCTGATCAATACCGATATCGGGCATAATAAGCGTATCCAGACGCAGCAGGTGCAGTTGAGCGCGCTGGAGGTGGATACCTATAAGCGGGAATTGGTAAAAGAAATCAAAACGGCTTATTTTAATTTTCTTGGCGCACTGCGGGCTGTTGAAATTTACCGGTCGTCACTTGGGTTGGCGGAAGAGGGGCTGCGGACCAACGAGAAACTGGTGGCCAACGGGAAAGGATTGCCGGCTTATGTGTTGCGCTCCAACAGCGAAGTGGCCGCCGCGCGGGCAAAGCTTACGGCGGCTGAACTGAACACGCAAAATGCCCGGTTGTATTTCAACAGCTTGCTGAACCGATCGGAGGATGCTACCATTGATACGGCATATCAGCAGGAATCGGCATTGCTGCAGATTGCCGGCATGCTGCATGGCCCGCAGGGAACCCCGGCCGAACGCGAAGAACTGAAATCACTGGCCGTGGCCATCGGTATCCGGGAAACCGCACTGCATATGGACAGGCAATATGCCGTGCCGAAGCTGAATGCTTTTCTGGATCTCGGCTCCCAATCGGAAGGGTTTCAGTTCAACGGACAAACCCGCTATTACCTCGCCGGACTGCAACTGGAGTTCCCGATTTTCAATGGCAACCGGAATAAGTATAAGATCCAGCAATCGCGGCTCGACCTGCTGGACGCCCGGCTGCAACTGGAACAGGCCCAGCGGCAACTGGAATTATCCGGTTCGGTAGCCTACCATAACCTGCAGTCGGCCTGGCAGAATTACCAATCGGCCAAAAGCCAGCTGGAGGCGGCCAGCGCCTATCAGCGGCTCATTACCCGGGGCTACCAGGCCGGATCCAACAGTTATATCGAAACGGTGGATGCGCGCAGCCAGTATACTTCGGCCCAGGTGGCCCTGATGATCGGTACCTATGAGGTGCTTTCCGCAGCGGCAGCCCTGGAGCGCGAACAAGCCAGTTACCCACTTACGCCATAAACGTGTCAAACAAAATAGCCATGAACAAATTAAGCTATCCTACGATTGGTTTTTCCCTGCTGCTGGCCGTGTCCGCCTGTGGTCCGGAAAAACGGGAAAATGCCGTCATGCAGGCAACCGATACCATACCCGTAACGCTGATGCCGCTGGAATCGACCGATACCACAGCAACGGTGACCGCAACGGGTACCTTTACAACCGACGATGAAACGGCGCTTGCTTTTAAAAACGGCGGAATCATCCAGCAGGTACACGTCAGGGAGGGAGATGCCTTTAAAAAGGGCCAGCTGCTAGCCAGTCTGGAGCCCACCGAAATCAACACCGCCGTACGGCAGTCGCAGCTCGCACTGGAAAAGGCCGAGCGGGATTATAACCGGGCGCGCCAGCTTTACCTGGACAGCGTGGCGACGCTGGAACAGATGGAAAATGCACGCACGGCGCTCGACGCTGCGAAACAGGACGCCGAGCGGGCGGGGTACAACCTCCGGCATACGGCCATCCGGGCCCCGTTTGACGGCTATGTTTTAAGGCGCGCGGCTAATGCAGGGCAGGTGGTTGGACCGGGAACGCCGGTGCTGATGGTGAGCGGTGCCGGCCATAATGGCTGGCTGCTGCGTGCCGGGGTGAGCGACACACAATGGGCTGCGATCGGGGTCGGTGACAGCGCTGCCGTGTCCCGCGATGCGGCTGGTGGTGCACCCGTTCCAGCCGTGGTACAGCGTAAATCGGAAGGCATTGACCCGGAATCGGGCACGTTCACGATTTACCTGACGCTGGCCGGTCCCGACCTGCCGTCACTGGCATCGGGCATGTTCGGCCGGGCGACGATTCGCCTTTCGGCGAAAAAGGACGGCTGGTTTATTCCATATGAGGCATTGCTGGACGGTGATGCGGGGACGGGCTACGTGTTCGTGACCCGCGACAGTCTCACGGCGCAACGCGTGCCGGTGCAGATCGGGGAAATCGGCAAAGACCATGTGCGGATTACCGGCGGACTCGAACATGCGCGGTCACTGATTGTATCCGGTAGTCCCTACCTGCGGGACGGTTCAGTAATCAAGGTAAAAAAATAGGCAGCCATGGACTTGATTAAATACCCAATCCGTAATTATCAGTTTACGCTTATCGTCGTGCTGATGATCATTGCTGTGGGCGTGAGCAGCATCCTCACCATGCCACGGGCTGAAGACCCCGAAATGCAGCCACCGAACTTTCCGGTGGTGGTGGTCTATCCCGGCACCAATCCGAAAGATATGGAGCAGCTGGTGGTGAAGCCCATGGAAAGCCGGCTGTATGACCTGGACAACATCAAACGCATCCGGACGACCATCGTAAACGGGCTGGCCGTACTCTTTGTGGAATATGAGCACGGCGTGGATTATGATAATAAATACCAGGAGCTGGTCCGCGAGGTAAGCGCACTGCGCCCGCAGTTGCCGGAAGCGGTATACAGCATTGATGTGCAGCAGATAGACCCCACCGGCGTAAACGTGCTCCAGGTGGCACTGATTTCTGAAAATGCATCAAAACGGACAATGAAGGATGTGTCCGATGAGCTGAAGGAGGCGTTGGAGAAAGTGCCGGAACTGAAGGATGTGACGGTAAGCGGACTCACCGACCAGCTGGTACGGGTAGACGTGGAACCGGCCCGCCTGGCGCAATTGGGCATTCCGCTGACTCAGGTGATGCAGGCCATCCAGAGCGAGGGAACCAATATCCCCGGTGGCAGCATGCTGGCTGGCGGCAAAGTGTTCAGCATTAAAACCAGTGGTAACTACCAGGGCATCGAAGCCATTAAAAATACCATCGTTTCCAGTGCACAGGGACGTAATATCCTGCTGCGTGACATTGCGGAGGTATATACGGATTTCGCGCCAGAGACACATATTACCCGGCTGAATGGCCACCGTGCGGTGTTTGTCAACGCCGCACAGAAGGCGGGGGAGAACATCAGCCGTACACAGGAGGCTTACCGCCGGGTGCTGGATGAGTTCAGCCAGCAGGTGCCGGCCAACATCGACATGGTGCTGCATTTCGATCAGGGAGAGAACGTGAATAAGCGGCTGGGGGGACTTGGGATTGATTTCCTGATTGCCGTAACGCTGGTGCTGCTTACGCTGCTGCCGCTGGGCACGCGGGCTTCGCTGGTGGTCATGATTGCTGTGCCGCTCTCGCTGTCCATGGGCGTGATTGCGCTCAACCTGTTCGGTTACTCCCTGAATCAGCTGAGTATTGTGGGCTTTGTGGTGGCGCTGGGCCTGGTGGTGGACGACAGCATCGTGGTGGTGGAAAATATTGAACGATGGATGCGCGACGGTTATTCGCGGATCGAGGCAGCTATCCGGGGTACGCACCAGATCGCCCTTGCGGTTGTGGGATGTACAGCCACGCTGGCCATCGCATTCATGCCGCTGATGTTTATGCCTGAAACCGCGGGTGATTTTATCCGCAGTCTGCCCATGGCGGTGATCGGATCGGTCATTGCGTCCATGCTGGTGGCCCTGCTGGTGGTGCCCTTTCTGTCGAGCCGACTGCTGAAGCCGCACGAAAATCCGGAGGGAAATGCCGTGCTCCGCTGGTTGCAGCGTACCATACACCGTACTTACGCCGTACTGCTTGATAAGGCGCTGAAACGCCCGTGGCAAACGATGGGAGTGGCCGCGGTGATATTCGCCGGTGCGCTGGCCCTGATTCCGGTCATCGGTTTCAGCTTATTCCCCGCTTCGGAAAAGCCGCAGTTCCTCATCCGGATAAATGCGCCACTGCAGGCCAGTATTTATACAACGGACAGCATTACACGGCAGATTGAGCAGGAACTGGCACAGCTGCCCGAAGTGCAGTATTTTGCCGCCAATGTGGGCAAAGGCAATCCCCGGATCTATTACAATGTGGAACAGGCCAATGAACGGGCGGATTTCGCCGAAATATTCGTGCAGCTGCAGCCGGATACGCCACCACGCAAGAAGGAAGCACTGATCGAGCGGCTGCGTACAGCCTGGTCGCCTTACCCAGGAGCCAAGGTGGAAGTAAAGAATTTTGAACAGGGTGTGCCGGTGATATCGCCGGTGGAGGTCCGTCTTTTCGGCGATAACCTGGATACGTTGAAACAGCTCGCCGGCCGGGTGGAGACACTGATGGAGCGCACGCCCGGCGCATTATATGTCAATAATCCGGTACGCAATGACAAGACGGACATCCTGGTGAACATCCATCGTGATAAGGCGCTGGCACTCGGTGTGCCCACGGCCAGTATCGACCGCACGGTGCGGATGGTATTGGCGGGGATTGACGTAACCACCTATACCGATCCGGGAGCCGACGACGACGATTACCTCGTGCGGCTGAGTGTGCCGCGTGGCGCTTACCCGGACCTGACCGTATTCGACCGCATTTTCGTTGATAACGTACAGGGAACGGGAATTCCGTTCGGCCAGCTGGCCACGTTGCAGCTGGTGCCTTCGCCACCGGCGATTTACCACATTAACCGCGACCGCACGGTATCGGTGAACTGCTTTGTGGATGCGGGTTATACCAACGATGTGGTGATACAGGATGTGATTAATCAGATGGATGCGCTGCCGCTGCCGGCCGGATATCATTACGAAATGGGGGGAGAGGTAGAAAGCCGCGAACAGTCGTTCGGCGGGTTCGGTACGGTCATCCTGATCACGGTGTTCTTGTTTATTGCTGTGCTGGTGCTGGAATTCAAAACCCTGAAAAGTACGCTGATCGTGCTCTCCGTGATTCCGCTGGGCATTGTAGGTGCCGTACTCGCACTGCTGGCAACGGGTAATACGCTGTCGTTCGTGGCGACTATCGGATTGGTTGCGCTGGCGGGAATCGAGGTGAAGAATACCATCCTGCTGGTTGATTTTACCAACCAGCTGCGCCGGGAGGGAATGGAACTGGATGCTGCCATTGAACAGGCAGGGGAGATGCGTTTTTTACCCATTATCCTGACATCACTGACCGCCATTGGCGGCTTGCTGCCGATTGCCTGGTCGAGCAACCCGCTGATTTCGCCGCTTGCTATCGTGATGATCGGGGGGCTGATCAGCTCGACCTTGTTATCCAGGGTGGTAACGCCGGTAGTATATAAGCTGATGCCGCCGAAAGTCTGATTGGAAAGGGGAAAGGCCCTGCCGGATGCCCGGCTCCGGGGAAACTAGGATTTTGGCTTTTTCCCTTTCTCGTTCTCTTTCTTTTTTTGTTCCCTTGCTTCCAGTATTTCCCTTAGGTTCCAGCGCTTCAGCAATATCTTGGTAGAGTATCGCTTGAGGTGATACTTCTCCGGTTCGCCGATGAGGAATCCAAAGGCGTTCATGGACGGGACGGCATCAAAGATGACCTTGACCGTAGCCGTGAGCGGCAATGCCAGGATTAAGCCGGCTAGGCCGAAGAGCATGCCCCCGAGCAGAATGGAGATGATGGACATCAGGGGGTTGATGCTGACCTTGCCGCCAACGATGTTCGGTGTAATCAGGTTCCCCTCTAAAAACTGGACGACCTGGAACCAGGCGATTACGCCTACCGCATACCAGGCCGTATCTTTAGTAGCCAAGGCGAAGAGGGCCGGTAAGATGGAACCGATGGCAATGCCGATATAGGGCAGCAGCATCAGCAGGGAAGCCAGTGTGCCGAAGAACCAGGCGTACTGTATCCCGAGGATTAATAGGCCTACGGTGTTCAAGATGGCCACAATGGCCATGACGGTAACCAGTCCGAGCAGGTAGCTTTGGACGACCTGGTAGATCTTGTTCAGGGTATTGTGCACGGTTGCCTGTGGAGTGGATCGGAACACGCGGAAGAAAAACTCGCGGAAAAAGACACGGTAATAAAGCAGAAAAAAGGAAAACAGCGGGACCAGCACCGCACCTGCAAGGATATTGCCTACGGAACCGAATGCGGCGGTGAGGTAGGTGCCGGCATGGGACAGGATCTCGTTGGCCTGGCTCCTCAGCCGCTCGGCCACCTGGGTAGGCTCAATCCCGAACTGCTCCTGCAGCCACAGCTGTATGGTGTCGAAAATGGATATGAACTTCTGGACGATATCCATGCCGTCTTTGCCGATGACGATGACCTGATGCACAATAAACCAGATGAGGCCACCCAGTACGCAGATGGCGAGGATAACAGCCAGCAATGCGGAAAAGGCTTTTCCCAGGCTGAGCCGCTCCAGGAACAGGGCGACGGGGTAAAGGGAGATCGCGATTAAAATGGAAAACATCAGCGGAAGCAGTACACCCTGCAGGACATACAGCAACGCAATAATCAGCGATAGGGAAATGAGTGTGGCTGCGAGTTCTATCGCGTAAGGCCGTTTGGTTGGGTTTTCTTCCATATCAGTTTATGTTTATCGCTGGCAGCATGACCGGCAGCCAGCTGCCGGTCATATACAAAAATAATAATTTTTACATCTCCAAAGGGTTACGATACCAGGGTAAAATCAATCTGCCGTTTTGCCAGATCCACTTTTTTTACCTTGATGCGCACTTCATCACCCAGCTGGTATTTTTTCTTTTTCCGCTGTCCGATGATGGCGTAGTTCTTTTCGTCAAGTGCATAGAAGTCATCGGTAATATCCCGCAACCGTACCATGCCCTCGCATTTGTTCTCTTCGATTTCCACGTACATCCCCCATTCCGTAACGCCTGATATGATGCCAAGGAAGGTCTCGCCAACCTGATCCTGCAGGAACTCCGCTTGTTTGTATTTCACGGATGCCCGCTCGGCGTCGGCGGCTTTCTTCTCCATCTGGGAGGAATGCTCGCACATTTTCTCATAGGCTTCGGCGTTGACAGGCTTGCCATCCGACAGGTAGTGCTCCAGGAGCCGGTGCACCATGACATCGGGGTAACGCCGGATAGGAGAGGTGAAGTGGGTGTAGTAGTCGAACGCCAACCCGTAATGGCTGGTTTTTTTGGTTGTGTAAATCGCTTTGGCCATGGAACGGATGGCCAGTGAGGTCAGTACATTCTGTTCTTTGGTGCCCTCGATCCGCTCCATAAGTGTGTTGAGCGAGCGGGCGGTCTCACGGTCCGACTTGGTATTGATTTTATAGCCGAAGCGGGCGGCAAACTGTGCGAAGCTGGCGATGCTCTGCTCGTTGGGCGCATCGTGCACCCGGTAAACGAAGGTTTTTTTGCTTTTTCCTTTTCCCTGCTTGCCGATGAATTCGGCTACGCGTCGGTTAGCCAGCAGCATAAAGTCTTCAATGAGCTTATGCGCATCTCTCCTTTCTTTGACATACACGCCCAGCGGTTTCCCGTTTTTGTCCAGTCTGAATTTAACTTCGGTAGTTTCAAAGCTGATGGCCCCGTGCTTAAACTTCCGCTCGCGGAGAATATAGGCAAGCCGGTTTAATTCAAGCAGTTCAATGCTGTACTCGCCGCTTTTCTGGTCGAGTATCTCCTGGGCTTCCTCATAGCTGAAGCGCCGGTCGGAGTGGATGACCGTGCGCCCGAACCATTCCTGGACGATGTTGGCATTGGCATCCATTTCAAATACGGCCGAGAAACTCAGCCGGTCTTCGTTGGGCCGGAGTGAGCAGAGGTCGTTTGATAACCGTTCGGGCAGCATGGGAATTACCCGGTCTACCAGGTAAACGGATGTCCCGCGTTCGAATGCTTCCTTGTCCAGCGGTGTTTCCGGCCTGACGTAGTAAGTTACGTCGGCAATATGGACACCGATCTCATAATGGCCATTGGGAAGCTGCTGGAACGAAATGGCATCGTCAAAATCTTTTGCGTCCGCGGGGTCGATGGTAAATGTGGTGATATCCCGGAAATCACGGCGCCTGCCTATTTCATCAGGGGGTATGGCCGATGGAAAGGTAGTGGTTTCCTTTTCCACTTCGGCCGGAAATTCCAGCGGGAATCCGAAGTCGGCCAGTATGGCATTCATCTCCGTATCATTCTCCCCTTTTTTACCCAGCACGTGTTTGACCCTGCCCACTGGGTTTTTACTGTCCTGCGGCCATTCGGTGATGGATACAATCACTTTTTCCCCGTCTTTGGCGCCATTGAGGCCGGCCAGTGGCACGAAAATGTCATTCAGCATCTTGCGGTCATCCGCAATGAGGAAAGCGAACTGTGGTGATATGGTAATGGTGCCTGTAAACTCGGTACGCGCACGCTCCAGTATCTCCACCACTTCACCCTCTTTGCGCTTACCCCGGCGTTTTTCATAGGTGTGTACCTTTACCCGGTCGCTGTGCAGCGCCTGACGGAGCTTGCGCGGTGCGATGTAAATATCGTCTTCAAACTCGTCCTCGGGGATGACAAACGCCGAACCATCCGCCGTCATGTCTACCTTACCGATGACAAATGCCTGTAATTCCTTTAGGATATACCTGCCTTTTTCGGTTTCCTTGAACCGCCCGCCCTGTCCCGTCCGCGATTCCTCTTCAAGAATGCTGTGGATGGCACTGCGCGATTCGGGGTCCGAAAGATTGAGTTTGGCAGCCACCTGTTTGTAATTCAATGGTTTGTTGCCTGATTTTTCGAATATGTCCGAGATGAGCTGTGTCAGGATATGTCGGAAAGCGTTGGTTTTTTTTGTTGACATGTGTGTTGTTTTTTTTAATGCAAATAAGGTTATGCAAAACTAATATCCGTTTGTGCAATTAACGGCTCATTGCGCATCCTTCGCAAGATCTGTGCCGTTGTAATGACATCTTTTTCACAATAGACACGGATACGCTCCAGGTTGTTTTCTTCATAGTATACCCGGTACACATCTGCTCCGCTGATGTCGTCTTTAGGTGTGGGGATGCCGAATGCCGCTGCGATCAGGCTGAGTGAAGCACTGCTGCGGAAGTCGCCGAACCGCCAGAGATCCATGGTATCCAGGTGGTTGATTTCCCACGGTTTCTTGCCGATGACGTTGAGCTGAGCCGGTATCGGCTGACCGTTGATCAGCAACCGTTTGCAGAGGTAAGGGAAATCGAACCCCTTGCCATTGTGTGCACAAAGGGTGAGATTTGGTGGCTGTTGCTGCAACAGCTGCGCAAAACCAGACAATAATTCCGACTCGTCGGTATGGGTGAATGATTTCAGGCGGAAACATAGCCGCCCCTGACTTTGGTGGAATATCCCTACGCTGATGCAGACGATTTTTCCGAATTCGGCATACAGGCCTGCGCGGGGGTATACATCGGCCGGTGTTTCGTCCGCTTCGAGGGCCTGCTTTACTTTGTGTGCCCACAATTCCCGGAAATGATCGGGCAGCTCCGCGTAAACCGCTTTTTGCGATACCGTTTCGATATCAAGTACCAGCACCTGTTGAAGGTCAATTGCTTCGAGCATGTTTATTTGGCTAAAATTTCAAATCGCTGGCTGATCCGTGCGCCGTTGGCATCCACCAGCGTGATGGTATGGACGCCGGCGGGAATCGTCAGCGCCAGCTGGTGAAAATTTTCCGTTTCGCCGACGAAGGTTTCATCAAGATGCCAGTATATCCGGCTGTCCTGCCTGCGGTGCGCGACGTTGAAAATCACCTGGCCACGCTGCCCATCGATCTCTAAAGGTATGTAAATTTTCGCATTGTTCTTCGGATAAATCATTTCCATGACCTGATTTTGCTCTTCCGGAATACAGCCGGGGGCAAAAGGCGGCAACTCCCGGTAGTTGCTGTGCCGCATTTTATAATAGTAGGCCATGGCAGGGGGCAGTACGAACCATTGCCGTCGCACCATGCCTGTAGCCGGTGTGCAGTCGGCGGTTACCCGCAGATTTCCGCCGGCATTGGTATGGATCGATTGATGATATGGGCATACGGTCGATTTAAGTCCCATTACCGGCAGGTATACCGTATCCGGGTCCGGACAGTCGACGCCGGCGAGATGCCCGCTCTGGCGGCATACAGGCGTCTGTACCATGCGGTCGACCGGTGGGTTAAACCAGCCCGTCGATGGAAGCAGGTCAAAAATATCGAAGAGGATGGGGGCAGCAGTTTCAATTCCTGTAAGACCCGGTCGTCCCTCGCCATCGGCATTGCCTACCCATACGCACACAACGTACCCCGGAGTCAGTCCAACTGCCCATCCATCGCGGAAGCCAAAACTGGTCCCGGTCTTCCATGCGATTTTTTTTGAAGAAGCAAACTGCTCCCACAATCCCTCTTCACCCGGCCGCATAACCTCATTCATGGCCTGGAATGTAAAATACAGGGAAGCATGGTCGATGACGGCCGACCGTTCTATCGTGGCTTTTCTGTCAGGGACATGGTCCATATAGGTGGGAGCATGATAGTCACCCGCGTCGTAATTGGCATTGTAACGCGCATAATGGTTCAACGTACGGGCCATGCTGGCATAAGTGCCCGCCAGTTGCCACATGGTTGTTTCACATCCGCCCAGAATCATGGACAGTCCGTAGAAATCGGCAGGCCGGTCGAGGCTCCTGATGCCCACTTTTTTCAGGAACGGATAAAAACGCTGGTATTTGTATTGCTGCAGCATCTTTACCGCTGGTATATTCAGGGAGCGGCTCAGCGCGCGCGAAGCCGGGATGGCGCCATCATACCCCAGGTCGTAATTCTGCGGCGTGTAACCTCCGATCTGCGTGGGAACATCGGGAATCAGCGTGTGGGGGAGGATTAACCCGTCCGTCAGCATAGCGGCATACAGCAGCGGCTTCAGCGTGCTTCCCGGGCTCCGCAGTGCCGTGATCATATCGACCTGGCTTTCGGCTTCGGGATGCTGGGGATGGTGTACATTCCCCACGTAGGCCATTGCCCTGCCGGTCTCCACTTCCAATACCAGTGCCGCGGCGTTGTGGATGCCGTTGGCGCTAAGGTGGCGGTGGTGGCGGTCAATGATGCGTGTCACCTGTTGCTGCAATCCGGCATTGAGCGAGGTACGGATGCGGGTATTCGGTACGGCGTCCCGGTATTCGGCTTTGAATCGCTCAAGCAGGTGGGGAGCCAGCCGGGGAAGCGGATGCGGTTTTTCGGGTAGCGGCTCCAGTTTGGCAAGGTCGGCCGTGGCCGTGCTGATGGTCTGGTTCGCCGCGAGCCGGTCGAGCAGGCTGTTGCGTTTGGCGAGGAGCAGCGTACGGTTGCGCCCCGGATGCACCAGTGACGGTGCATTGGGTAAAACGGCAAGTGTTGCGGTTTCTGCCCACGACAATTGTGCGGGCGGGCGACCGAAATAACGCCAGGCCGCTGCATCGAGTCCGACGACATTGCTGCCGAAAGGTGCATTGGCACTGTATAGCTTAAGGATTGCCATCTTGCTGTATCCTGCCTCCAGCCGGATGGCCAGGAATGCTTCAATCAGTTTCTGTCCGATGGTACGGGGTTTATTGCGACTCATCCGGATCACCTGCATGCTCAGCGTGCTTCCCCCGCTCACGATCCGGTCGCCCGCCAGGTTCTGCATCACGGCACGGGCCATTGCGGCGGGGTCAACACCCGGATGGTACCAGAAGCGTTTATCCTCAAATGCGACAATACATTTTATGAACTTATCGGGAATGCTGTCCGCTATCGGGAACCGCCATTGTCCGTCGGCTGCAATGGCTGCACCCAATAGCTCGCCATGCTGGTCTTCAACAACGAATGAGGTAGGAGCGGTGAAGAGGGGACGGGGCAGTGAAAAGTAAAACACAAGTAGGAAAGCCACGATGCATGCAAGGAAGATACGACCCTTCCCGGTGCGGCAAAACGCGCCGAACCGCGTAACCTGTTTTTTTATCCATGCCATGTGTTCGCTAAAAGTACAAAAATATCGATCACCTGAACCATTCGTATTTAAGCTAAAACAATATTAAATGTATTACTATATATAAATGATAATATTTAGTTGTTTATAAACATATTATATATGTTTTGCTAAAATTTTATCAATTTATTTATTGGTTGTTTTAGCTTTAATCGCTGTTGTAAAGCCGTGAAAGGGTTTTTTCGTAAAAAGACCGAATCAGTTTGCTGATTGCTAAAATAATTGATGTGTATTTTTACTATATGTATAATTATACAATCAATTTATTTTAAATATTTTAAATATTGGTTTATTAAAATTTTAGCATAAAATATTATCGTATTTAGCATTGCCCTACAGGCTGAAATTGCCATAAAATCAGAGACGAAGGAGATACAGGGTTATAGGTCAACCACCGCTGGGTAAGCGACTTGGTGCTTGAGCTAATCCGTTAAATGATGTGGGTTTTGTTGCCGGTTACTTGGAGATTGTCGTCGAACGGCACTGCGCGCAGAGACCAACGGCATTAATGCCAACCGAATTGAGTTGATACCCTTTGGGAAGGTTGATCTTGGGTAGTTTGATGTCATCAAGGCAATAGATGCTGTTGCACGCCGAGCAGATGAAATGCACGTGCTCATCGTGATGATGGTGCTCGTCACATTCCGTAGAACAGAGGGCATATGTAGCCGTTCCGTGTAAGTCAAAAATCTTATGAAAAATACCTTTCTCCTCGAAGGTCGCCAGCACACGGTAAAGCGTTACCCGGTCGATCTCGTTGCCGAGCAGCTTCTCCAGTTCGGGTTGGGAAATGGCCGTATCTTTTGCCGCGACAACACCCAATACACAGAGCCGCGGCTGCGTTACCTTCAGCTTGTGCTGGCGGAGCAGGCGTACGAATTTATCATTCGCCAAAACCGGGGCTGTGTCGTCGATAGCTCTCAACATGGTTTTACAAAAATACGTAAGCTGACAAGATAAGCAAAAAAAACCGGAAGCAAAAGCGGTTACTTTACTTCCGGTTTACAAAACGGTGTCGTTGCTTATTTCCCCGCAGCCTTGGCATGGTCAGCCAGGAACTGTGCAAGTCCGCTGTCGGTAAGCGGATGTTTAAGCAGTGCGAGAATGGCGGATAGGGGACCGGTCATCACGTCGGCGCCGACCCGTGCGCATTCCAGAATGTGTGTCGAATGCCGGATAGAGGCGGCTAGGATCTGAGTTTCGAAATTGTAATTGTCATACACCAGCCGGATGTCTTCGATCAGCCCGATGCCGTCAGTGGAGATGTCATCCAGCCGGCCGATAAACGGAGAAACATAGGTAGCTCCCGCTTTGGCGGCCAGCAATGCCTGTCCAGTGGAGAACACGAGTGTACAGTTTGTCCTGATCCCGTTGCTGCTGAAATGTTTGATCGCCTTTACGCCGTCCTTGATCATGGGTACCTTAACCACGATTTTTTTATGGAGCGCGGCAAGTTCCATTCCCTCTTTAATGATGTTTTCATAATCGGTGGCAATCACTTCGGCGCTTACATCGCCATCCACAATGTCACATATCGCTTTATAGTGGTTGATGATATTTGCTTTGCCGGTGATGCCTTCTTTGGCCATCAGGCTGGGATTGGTCGTTACGCCATCCAGTACGCCTAAATCCTGGGCTTCACGGATCTGATCCAGGTTGGCGGTGTCAATAAAAAATTTCATATGCGTTGTAATAAGGTTATCCAGTGGATAAATGAGGAAAATATAAACCGATGGTAAAGGTACGGAATATTGTCGGACTGTAAAAGCCGGTTGCGGTACTTCGGCCGATGGGGTATTTTGTTCTTCCCACACGGGTGCTATGGTATGGATTTTGTACCGGATACGGCATTCGGAATACAGCCGCTAATCAACAAGCATGTATATTTTCAGAGCCCTTAAGCATCGCAATTACCGGCTTCATTTCACTGGGCAGGCCATCTCACTGATGGGTACCTGGATGCAGCGCATCGCAGTCAGCTGGCTCGTTTACCGGCTTACTGAATCCGCTTTTATCCTTGGGCTTGTTTCGTTTGTTTCTTTGGCTCCTTCGCTGGTACTGGCACCGTTTATCGGCAATTTTGTCGACCGCCATAACCGCTACCGGATCGTACTGACCACCCAGTTTGGGTTGATGCTGCAGGCGGGTGCGCTGACACTGCTGATTCTCATTGGCCACTACAATGTTTGGTGGATCGGTGCACTGAGTTTCATCCAGGGGGTGATCAACACCTTTGATGTGACGGCACGGCAGTCGCTTATGGTCGAGTTGGTGCCGGAAAAAGCTGATCTTCCGAATGCCATCGCGCTGAACTCGTCGGCATTTAACGCCGCCCGGATGCTGGGTCCCGCGGTGGGCGGTATACTGCTGAGTAATTTTGGCGAGGCGGTATGCTTCGGCGTCAACTTCGTCAGTTTCATTGCCGTACTGGGTTCGCTTTTTGCCATGAAGCTGGTCGAGCAGCCGGTTCCACGAAAACAGGAAAGTGCGTGGCAGGGGCTGAAGGAAGGATTTAATTACCTACGCCATTCTCCGCATCTTTCTTCACTGATTCTGCTGCTTGGCGCATCCAGCCTGCTGGTTATTCCTTATACGACACTATTGCCTGTTGTTGCCCGCGAAATGTACAATGGCGATGCCACGATCTTCAGCTGGTTTGAGAGCGCCGCCGGCTTAGGGGCCATGTTCGGCGCCATTTACATGGCCCGGCTCCAGGCAGGCGCGAACCTGCGGTTCCGCGTGATGAAAGCTGCCGGTTTATTTGCATTCGGAATCCTGCTGCTCTCCTTTGCTGCCTGGCTGCCCATTGCATTGATCAGTACCATGCTTGCCGCGATGGGTATGATGGTACAGAACTCCAGTATCAATACCTATATCCAGACCCATGCGATGCCCGCGCTGCGTGCACGGGCCATCAGTTACTATATCATGGCATTTCAGGGGATATTCCCGATCGGGAGTCTGCTGATCGGCGCATTAGCCCAGTTATGGGGCATTCATTATACGCTCGTATTCCAGGGGATAGCCGGTGCGCTGATTGCACTGGCATTTGTTATTTACATCCGGCAACACATCACGCGTCGGTATGTTCCCGTTGCGGATTAGGCGATTCCCTTTCGGTTTGAATCGAATTTGAGCATAATGAACAGCAGAATGGTAAAACTCCATAACGAAGAACCTCCATAGCTGATAAATGGCAGCGGAATGCCGATAATGGGAACAATACCGATTGTCATCCCGATATTGATGGCAAAATGGAAAAAGAGGAAGCTGGCTACGCCGTACGCATAAATCCGCGCAAAGGCCGTCCGCTGCCGTTCGGCGATATTGATAATGCGCAGCAGCAGGGTCAGGTAAATCCCGATTACCACCATACTGCCCACAAACCCCCATTCTTCACCGACCGTACAGAAAATAAAGTCCGTGCTTTGCTCGGGAACAAAATTATACTTTGTCTGGGTGCCCTGGAGATAACCCTTACCCCAGAATTGTCCGGAGCCGATGGCAATCATTGATTGGTTCAGGTTGTATCCCTGTCCGCGCGGATCGTCTATTTTGCCCAAAATAACATCGATCCGGTTACGCTGGTGCGATTGCAATACGTTTTCATAGACAAATTCCACGGAAAAAACATAGGCGGAGCAAAGTACAAACAGCACGGCCAGGTTGGCGATGATCTTCCGTTTTTTCCGGAAATAATAGCAGCCCAGGCCGCATAATATGCCTATCACTAAAATCACCGTCCATTGACTGAACGCCAGCGTCAGCACAAAAAGCAGGATCGCCAGTCCGCCCAGCAACATCCATGGCCCGGAAATATATCCCTCCCGGTAAAATACAAAGACCAGTGCAAAAAACGCCAGTGCCGAGCCGGTATCGGGCTGTAGCATGACCAGGGCCACGGGAAGCAATATAATAGCCGCACCGGTAATTAACGTTTTCAGGTTGGGTGTTTTATTGCTGTGATTGCTCAGGTACCTGGCCAGCAGCAGGCAGGTCGCCAGTTTGGCAAATTCCGAAGGCTGCAGCCGAAAACTGCCAATGGGGATCCAGGCCTGGTTTCCGCCGACATTCCGGCCGACAATCAGCACGGCCACCAATAGCAATAAAGTAATGCCGTAGAATACAGGCGATATCGAACTGTAAAACTTGGCATCGACGACGAGTATGGCCAATGCCAGGATAAGGGCCGAAAAAATATAGATGGACTGTTTGCCGTAATTGGTATTGACATTGAAAATACCGGGATTGTCCGGGTCAAATACGGCCGCATGGATGTTGAACCACCCGATAAGGCACAGGAGGAGCCAGAGCAGTACCGTAAACCAATCGACATTGCCGCTGAAAAACTTATTGCGCTGTGGATTATTCATTTCTCCTTGCCCGGGATTGATGGTCAACAAATGCGATTTCATCCGCGTGGTGTCGCGCGGGTGTGCTGTGCTTCGGCTTGCCTGCCTGTACCGTTTCCCGTCGTTCGGTTTCTACCTTCGGAAGCAGGTCGGCTTTGTAGATCCGGTCCTGAATATACTGCGGCAGCGTGATGGTATCTTTTAAATACTTTTCTACGAGCATACTGGCGATCGGGCCTGCCCAGGTACCTCCGTAGCCGGCATTTTCCACGACTACCGCGAGGGCAATTTTAGGATTTTCACGTGGGGCAAATGCAAAGAACACCGCGTGATCGGCACCATGCGGATTTTGTGCTGTCCCGGTTTTTCCGCACATTTCAATGTCGGCAATCCGAACGGAGTAGCCGGTACCGCCGGCAACGTTGACCGCCCGGCTAAGGCCTTCAATGACGGGTTCGTAGTATTTCTCATCCACCCCGGCGAATACTTTTTCCGCAAACTCCGGTTTGACGATCTTCCGTTCGCCAATTCCCTTGATCAGGTGCGGCCGGTAATAAAAGCCGCGATTGGCGACAATGGCCATGATATTGGCCATCTGCAGCGGGGTAACCCCCATCTCGCCCTGACCGATGGACAGGGATATGTTAAATCCGGATCCCCAGCGGTCATTACCGTATCGTTTCGTATAAAAATCGGCTGTCGGCAGCAGGCCGTCCTTTTCACCGGGCAGGTCAATGCCCAATGACTGTCCGATGCCGAATTTCATGATCGCCTCGCGCCAGGCCCCATATGCCTTGGTTGACGGCATGTTGCGCTGGTCTATCATCCGTGCATAGGTATAACCGTAATACGTGTTGCACGACCGTTGAATGGACTTGACCAAGGAAGTGGGGCCATCCACGTGGGTACACCGCATAATGGCCCGTCCGCCTCCGTAGCGGTATCCGCCCGGACAGTTGAAAACTGTGTGCTCGTCGATCATCCCGGCCTGTTGGGCAGTCAGTGCACTAACCACCTTAAATATCGATCCCGGAGGGTACTGGGCCTGGATCGGGCGGATAAACATGGGTTTATAGGGATTGTACAGCAGCTCCATATAGTTGTTTCCCCGTTCGCGGCCCACCATCATGTTGGGGTCATAACCGGGGCTGCTGACGAATGCCAGGATTTCCCCTGTTGAGGGTTCAATGGCCACTACGCTGCCGATCTTATTTTTCATCAGTTTCTCCGCCAATACCTGGATTTCCTTATCCAGGGAGGAGATCAGCTCATCACCCGCAACGGCAACAGTATCGTATTTGCCCTCGGCAAAAACACCCTGGGGCCTGTTGAAGGCATCCACCATGACATTTTTAACGCCGCGCTGGCCACGTAGCAGCTCTTCATATGCACTCTCCACACCACTCGCCCCAATATAATCACCCGGCCGGTAAAACCCATTGGAGCGCTCGATATCGCGATCATTGACCTCCTGGATATAGCCAAGAAATTGCGCCGCAGCACTGTCGGGATAGTTGCGAACCGTCCGGTTCTGTACATAAAATCCCCGGAATTTATAGAGGTGCTCCTGCAGCCGGGCGTATGCGGAAGCCGGAATCTGCTTTTCGAACTGGGAAGCTTTATATGGCGAATAATTACGGGCGGTGGTCATCCTTTTTTCAAACCCGGCCCGGTCTATCCCGATCAATTCACATAACAGCGCAGTATCCAGTTCCTGGACTTCCCGCGGTGTAACCAGCAGGTCGTATACCGGCTCATTCTGCACCAGCACCTGGCCTTTTCTGTCGAGGATCACGCCACGTGCCGGGTAAATAACCACTTTGCGGAGGACATTGTTATTGGCGGAGAGGAGGTAGGAGTTATCAACCAATTGCAGGTAAAACAACCGGGCGGCGATAATGATGGCGACGGCAATGAAAATGCCCTGAATAATATATTTACGTGCAAAAAAACTATTCATCAAATAAAACTATGCCGCCTGAAAAATCACCCGCTTCCGGAATTCCGCCGCGCCCGATTAACGTTGTTTTTTCCTATAAAACAACAAACTGAACAATAAAATGATAATAACCGTAAAGATACAACTTAAAAGAATACGGATAAGTGTGTAATGGAATTGATGGAATGTAAAGGTTTCCAGCAGGAACAGCACGCCGTGGTGGAATAGGCTGAGGACAAGCACGTACAGAAAAAACCAGCGAAACGGCACGGTTCCCCAGGCGGGTGTCATGTAACTTTCATAGTTGTCGGTCTGCAGGGTGATCCGCATGAATATAATACGCCCCCAGGCCAGCGCAACAGCTGCCGCGGCATTGATGCCGGGCGTGTCGTAAAACGCATCCACTACAAGGCCTGTGGCAAAGGCGATTGCATATAAGGTAAAATTGCCGATACCAACCGGCAGCAGCAGGATAAAGAGGATGTAAGGGAAAGGCGTGGCCAGGTTGTAGTACCCGACATTTTTGAACAAAAATACCTGTAGCACAACCAATGCGACAAACCGGATGATATTGTATAGCAGTAGTTTAGCCATCTTTATCAGTTAAGGCCTCCAATGCCGCTTTTTCTTCGGCAAATACATCTTCTACCACATACACCTGCAACAGGTTATGGAAGGGGGTGCTCAGCTCCACCCGGATATCCAGGAAGCTGTCTCCACCCGATGACCCCGAGCCCGCAACCTTCCCGATTTCTATACCGGGTGGGAATAATGAATACCCCGAGGTGTATACGCGTTCGCCATCGCGGACTTTTACGTGGTTGGGAATGTCCCGAAGTGCCGCATACCGGGCATCGTAACTATCCCCCCAGACCAGCGAACCGAAGGCCTGGCTGTCTTCCAGTGACGCGCTTATCCGGCTTTCGCTGTGCAGCAACGATTGGATCGTGGAGAAATGCTCGGAAACATTGAGCACAATCCCTACAATGCCCTTCGCTCCAATGACTCCCATTCCCTTGCGGATACCGTGCTTTCTTCCCTTATCAATGGTGATGTAATTGTTCTTCTGGTGGATGCTGTTGTTGGTTACCCTGGCCACAATGTAATTGTACTGCACCTGTCGTGCACTGTCCACCACCGTTACGCGCTCCACACTGTCGGCATGCGTGAACCGTTGCAGCTGTTCGCGCAGCGATGCATTTTCTTCGGCCAGCCGGGTGTTGGATTCGCTGAGGTGAAGATAGCTCTTCCAGCCGTTAACCCAGGCGTAGACCGTTCCCACAAAGTAATTGGATGAATTTACCGCAGATGCGCGCTGAAAAGTGTTATTTTTTACGACAAGATAGCAGGATAACCCAAAAAATAGGATAAACAGAAAAAAAGCATTGTATTTATGGATAAGTATCCAAAGGTTTTTCATGATAACCTATATACATATGCAACATGCCAAAAGCTTTGCCAGCTGAAAGCCAAATTGCTGGTTTACTGCATTAAAAACTTAAACACACCAATGTTCTTCAGCGCAATCCCTGTGCCGCGCACAACTGCACGCAACGGATCTTCTGCCACGTGTACGGGCAGCTTGGTTTTCGCCTGAATCCGCTTGTCCAGTCCGCGCAGCAGCGCGCCCCCACCGGTAAGGTAAATGCCTGTTTGATAGATGTCAGCGGAGAGTTCCGGTGGCGTAATTTCCAGCGCTTTTAATATCGCCTCTTCTATTTTGGAAATCGATTTGTCCAGGCAATGGGAAATTTCGGTATACGACACCGTAATCTGTTTAGGTACACCAGTCATCAGGTCACGGCCCTGGACCGCAAAATCTGCCGGTGGATCCTGAAGCTCGGGCAGGGCGGACCCGACCTCGATTTTTATTTTCTCCGCCGTACGGTCGCCAATCATGATGTTATGCTGCCGGCGGATATACTGTACGATGTCAGAATCAAAGTTATCTCCCGCTACGCGGATAGATTGGTCACATACGATACCCGATAATGCGATAACCGCAATTTCCGTAGTCCCGCCACCGATATCAATGACCATGTTGCCCATGGGTTCTTCAACGTCAATGCCAATGCCCACGGCTGCGGCCATCGGTTCGTGTACGAGGTATACTTCCTTTGCACCGGCTATTTCAGCGGAATCGCGCACGGCGCGCTTTTCTACTTCCGTAATGCCGGAGGGGATACAGATCACCATGCGCAGGGACGGGAAGAACCATCCTTTTCCATTGTTGACCATTTTAATCATCCCACGGATCATGTGTTCGGCCGCATTAAAATCAGCAATGACACCGTCTTTCAATGGCCTTACCGTGCGGATGTTGTCGTGGGTTTTGCCTTCCATTTGCATGGCCTGCCTACCGATGGCGATTACCTTATTCGTTGTGCGGTCAAACGCAACGATGGACGGTTCATCCACCACTACCTTGTCGTTATGTATGATGAGTGTATTGGCTGTACCTAAATCGATGGCAACTTCCTGAGTGAACCAGTTAAACAAACCCATGTAGCAAGTATATAAAGCAAATTTAAAGAATGTGCAAACCTAACCAAAAAACTTATATTTTTCAGTAGAATTATGTGATTTTTTAATGGATAGGGAAAGTATTGGCGGAGATAGCCAAATCCGGATTACGGGCCTGCCAATACGTCGATATAGTAGTTGAATGTATCGACTTCGATGTTTTCCTGGGTCAGGTTTTCCAGGGGAATGGGGGTCCACTCTTCGGAGGGCTGTATAAATTGGTATTTATCACCTTTTTTCCGTATACGCACCGGCATGTCAAAGCCGTCCACGTCGGCGATCCACCGGCATGAGGCCCGGCCGCTCCCGTCAAAACGGAACTCCAGTTTCGGAAGATGGGGGTGAAGTACGTATTGGGCGAATATTTTGGAAAAATCTTTTCCGGATTTTTTGCTTATATAAGCGGTTATATCTGTGTAATTTACTGTCTGATGTCGGAACTTTTGGTTTAGTCCGCGCAGGATTTGTCGCCATTTTTCATCGTCATTAATAATGGTCCGCACCATGTTGAGCAATACACCGCCTTTGTTGTACATATCGGCCGAGCCTTCATTGTTCACTTGGTAATGGCCGATCAGTGGCGTCCGGTTCTCGATGCTGCGCCGGTTGCCATGGAGGTATTCCTGCCCGGCACGTTTGCCGAAATAATAGTCGATATACAATGCTTCCGAGTAGTTAGTAAAACTTTCATGAATCCACAGATCAGCAAGGTCGCTTGCGGTAATGTTATTACCGAACCATTCGTGGCCGCTTTCATGGATAATGATGAAATCCCATTTATTGCCCCAGCCGGTACCGGAGCCATCCACGCCGAGGTAGCCGTTCTGGTATTTATTGCCATAGGCAATTGCGCTCTGGTGTTCCATGCCCAGGTATGGTGTTTCCACCAGTTTGTAGCCGTCCGAATAAAACGGGTAGGGGCCAAACCAATATTCAAATGCCCGGAGCATCGGTTTTACGTTTGCCCCGAAATGTGCACGGGCTTTTGCCTCGTTTCCGCGGAGGACCCAATAGTCCAGGTCGAGGATACCCAGTTCACCCCTGAACGTATCGGCCAGGTGCACATAATCGCCGATATTCAGTGCAACGTTGTAGTTATTAATGGGGTTGCTCACAAACCAGTCGAACCGGGTATATCCGTCGCCGGTATCGGTACGGTCGCGCAGCCGTCCGTTAGACACGTTGACGAGCCCGTTTGGTACCCGGACACTGATCAGCATGCTGTCCACTTCATCCGATAGGTGATCTTTATTGGGCCACCAGGCACTGGCCCCGATGCCCTGGCAGGCAGTCGCGATCCAGTGATTTCCATTGCTGTCTTTTTTAAAGTCGAAACCGCCATCCCAGGGTGCTTTTTTGGCCTGGATGGGGCGCCCGGAATAATATACCGTAAAGGAATCGACGCGACCTTCCGCTATTTTTGCCGGAAAACGAATGAACACGGCATTGAATTCCCTTTCAATGGGCAGTGCCTCGCCGTGGTAGTCTATCTTCTCGATGTCCAGGTTGTCGAACAGGTCGAATTGCAGCGCGGTAAAATCAGCAGTTGCCGTAAACCGGAATAGATTTGACCCGCTGATCGTCTGTTGATCCGGATCAACACGCACGTCAAGGTGATAATAATTGATGTCATAGCATGTGCGCAGGTCGGTGAGCTGCCCCCGCAGCGAATCGGCCCGCCCGAATGCTTCCCGCCCATCCAACAGCTGGGCCTGTGCGCTGGCAAACACGCAACAGAGCAGGCATATGGTCAACAGTCTTTTCATCGTCGAAAAGCGTTTTCTAAGGTAAATCAGTGATGGATTGCCGGTTGCCGGACAGGGACGAAGCGCGCTGGCTGCGCTGCTGGAAAAATGCCGAAATCTCCGCCAGCGAAAAAGCGTTAAGGCAGTTTTTACTTGCTACCCCTCCTTTGCGGGCGGCATATATGCCATATTGCATGTCGTGGAAGCCCGAAACCCGGTGCGCATCCGGATTGATGGACAATAACACATTCTTTTCCAATGCGTAACGATGCCATCGCCAGTCGAGATCGAGCCGTAGCGGGTTTGCGTTGATCTCCATTACCACGCCGTGGTCCGCACAGGCGTCAATGACACGGCGGTAGTCAATGGGGTATCCCGGCCGGCTCAGCAGCAGCCGGCCGGTAGGGTGTCCGAGTATGGTGGTATACGGGTTTTCAATCGCTTTCAGCAATCGGTGCGTAGCTTTTTCCTCTTCCATTTTCAGATTCCCATGGATGGAAGCCACCACAAAATCAAACCCGGCCAGTATCTCATCCGGGTAATCCAGTGAGCCGTCACTCAGAATGTCCGATTCGATGCCTTTAAATATACGGAACGGGGCAAGCTTGTTGTTGAGGGCTTCAATTTCGGCCCACTGTTGCTGGACACGCGCAACGGGCAGTCCATTGGCGTAAACCGCTGTCTTCGAGTGGTCGCATATCCCCAGGTAATCCAGCTTCAGCACATCCCGGCAATACAACGCCATTTCTTCCAGTGTGTTTACCCCGTCGCTATAGGTGCTGTGGTTGTGCAGCGCTCCCCGGAGATCACGGTACGTAATCAGGGTAGGTAAGGCGCCCGATTTTGCCAGATCAAGTTCATTGCCGCCTTCACGCAGTTCGGGTTCAATGTAATCAAACCCCAGGCCGCGGTAAATGGCGGTCTCCGATTCGAGATTGGGGAGCTGTCCGCCGCCGGCCTGTTCCAGCAAAGCAACGTGCTCCGGTGCTCCGGTGCTGATGAGCCATTGCTGGTGAAAGTCATTGGCATCGACGGCGAGAAACCGGAATAGAAGCCCGTTGTTGTCGGTCGCCTCCAGGTAGGTGTCGGTATTGCCCGACACTGCGGTCAATGTGGCTATGCGGGCGATTGCCTGCTCCAGCTGCCGGTGTTCAACGGCCGCAATGATATCTACCGATTGCAGTATTTCATTTTTCCGGCGGAATTCGCCTGTGTATGCTATCAGTGTCTCCGGGGGCAGCACATGCTGCAGCTGTTCCAGAATCCCGGCAGCCGCGGTTTCAATACTCGCGTAGAGGAACCATCCCCGGTTTGCCATCGAAAATTCGATGATTTTTTTGATTTCTTCCTGTGTCTTTAACCCGAATCCCTTTACCGTTACCAGCCGGTTTTCATTGCATGCATAATAAAGCTCGCCCATAGACTCAATCCCCAATGACCGCCAGATGACCTGTGTCTTTTTTGCTCCCAGGCCCTTTATGCGCAGCATTTCCAGAATGCCGTCCGGAGTGGCTGCCTGCAGGGAGTCCAGCTCGTCAAAAGAGCCCCGTTGCAGCAGTGTGGTGATTTTCTGTGCCGTACTTTTGCCAATTCCCGGCAATTCGCTTAACGCTTCCGTCGAAAGCTTATTCAGGGCGAAGGGAAATTTGTCCAGTTTGAAAGCCAAAGAAGTAATGGCCTTCGTGCGGAACGGATTTTCACCATGCAGCTCCATTAATTGCCCATACAGCCTGAAGGTCCGTGCAATTGTCTTGTTGTCCATGGCTGCAAATTACAATATTTTTATGTGATTTGCTCTTCCGCAACCGCCGCTTCCCGGGGTGTCTTCCGGACGTATTTGTGAATGATCAGCCGGATGCCGGCATTGAAGGTCACGTAACTGATTACCCAGTTGATAAATGTGACAACCCGGTTCCGGAAACCCACAAGCGACATTAAATGGACAAACATCCATACCCACCAGGCAAAAAAGCCCTGAAACCGGATTTTCCCGATGTCCACCACGGCCTTGTTGCGGCCAATGGTGGCCATGGAACCTTTGTCGAAATACTTAAATTTCTCCGTTGGTTGATGCTGGAGCAGGTGTACGATATTTTTGGCGAGTAATCTTCCCTGCTGCTGGGCTACCGGCGCCACACCGGGATGTCCTCTTGGCGTATCCTCGGTGATGATAGCGGATACGTCACCGATTGCAAATACATCGCGCATGCCCAGTACCCGGCATGTTTCATCGGTCTGTATGCGGTTTCCGCGCACAATTGTCTGTGCATCGATTCCCTCCGGAATTTCTCCTTTGACGCCGGCCGACCATAGTACCGTCCGGGTTTTAATGTGCCGGCCATTCGCAAAGTGGATGGCTTCCCCGTCGTATGCCGTTACCTGTTCGTTTAACAGCACGCGCACGCCCAGTTCCCGGAGGTACAATTCCGCCTTTTCAGAAGCCTGTGGCGACAGTGCATTTAATACACGCGGTAAGCCCTCGACCAGGTAAACCGTCATGTCTTCTTTTTTGAGTTCAGGGTAGTCCTTTACGAGAATATGATTGCGGATTTCCGCAATAGCACCTGATAGTTCGACGCCGGTCGGACCGCCACCCACCACTACAATGTTCAGGAATGCCTCCCGATCCTCCCTGGATGTTTTTAACAGCGATTCCTCAATATTTTGCAACAGGAAGCTGCGGATATTGACCGCTTCCCGTACGCTTTTCATGGGCATAGCATATTGTTCAACACTCTGGTTGCCGAAGAAATTGGTTGTTGCGCCGGTGGCGATGACCAGGTAATCGTAGGAAATCGGCCCGATATCGGTATCCAGCACTTTCCGCTTGTCGTCTATTGCCTTCACTTCGGTCATCCGGAATTTGAAGTTCGGTTGTTTCCTGAACATCTTCCGGAGTGGAAAGGCAATGGAGGGTGCGTCCAGGGTGCCGGTAGCAACCTGGTAGAGGAGTGGCTGGAAGGTGTGGTGGTTATTCCGGTCGAGAAGCAGGACTTCCACCTCTTTGTTTTTAAGGCCTTTTGCTACTTCGATGCCGCCGAATCCACCACCGATGATCACTACCCGGGGAAATCTTTTGGTGTCTGCTGTTTCCATGTGTCTGTGTTTTTTGTGCAACTCCCTTTAACAGGAACCCGTGGGTCCTGTCAATTGTTTCCAAATATGCGGATTTTTAAGCCGTCCAGTGCAGGCGACATCCGGATTTGACAGGATAACCTGCTGTTGCCAGCGGCATCCGGAAGCGTATCAAGCATATCCAGTTCAGCTTCGGTCAACGGAGCCAGTTGTTCTGCCCCGTCGATCACCTGGATATGGCAGGTCGCACACAGCGCCATGCCGCCGCAGGTAGCAAGAATATCGTATTCTGACGCCTTCAACACCTCCATCAGGCTGAGATTGATGTCGGTAGGGATGGCCAGCTGATGGCTTTCACCCACTTGATTCTCCACGGAAATATGAATTAGCTCATTCATGTCAATTGATTATTAAAAGTTCATCATTAAAACGCATTAATCCCGTTCACGGTTGTGTATTTGAAACTCAACCGTTCATCGGGATGTACATACCGGAACGCACTCTGGGCCATCAGCGCGGCTTCATGGAAGCCACACAGAATCAACTTCAGTTTACCGGGATACGTATTGATGTCGCCGATGGCATAGATCCGTTCTACGGCCGTGGAATAATCGACAGTATCGACGGCAATGGCAGACCTGTCGATGGTTAATCCCCAGTCGGCGATAGGGCCGAGTTTCGGACTCAGTCCGAATAACGGGATCAGTGCATCCGTTTCCAGGCGGTATTCAGTCCGGTCTTTTCCGGTTATCCCCACGTGGCTCAGCTTTCCGTTGCCATGGACACTGCTGAGCTGGCTCTGGAGCAGTAGCCTGATCTTGCCGGTGTTGCCGAGACTGAAAACCTTCTCCGCTGAGTCAGGCGCTCCGCGGAAGCTGTCACTGCGGTGTACCAGCGTTACCTCTGCGGCAATGTCACTGAGAAATATGGTCCAGTCCAATGCGGAATCACCGCCGCCGGCAATCACGATGCGCTTATCGCGGAATGTTTCGGGGTTCCGGACCATGTAGCTGATTCCCTTACCCTCGAAGGCTGCCAGCCCCGGAATTTCCGGCTTACGCGGTTCAAATGAACCCAGCCCGGCCGCAATAACAATCACCTGTGCATGAATAACCGTTCCCTCATTGCTGCCGATATGGTAAGAACCATCGGGCTGCCTTTCCAGTGATTCAACCCGCTCACCGAGCGTAAAGGAAGGGTTGAATGGTTCGATCTGTTTCATGAGGTTGTCTACCAGCTGTTGCGCCTGAACAGCGGGATATCCGGGGATATCGTAAATGGGTTTGTGCGGATAAATCTCCGACAGCTGACCGCCTACCTGCGGCAGCACATCAATTAAATGGCAGCGCATTTTCAGTAGTCCGGCCTCAAAAATAGCAAACAGTCCCACTGGGCCAGCCCCGATGATGCAGATATCCGTTGTTATCATGGTCTTGTTCATATGTGCTATTCTATTTTATCCGCCAGCCATTCCGTCGCCGGAACCCGACCGGTTTCCTCTTTTCGTACATCCAGGTTATCATAGATGGTGTCAAGGATTCGTTTTAAGTGCTCAAAATCGGCTTCGTTTAAGTTTTTCCAGGCCTGCATGCGTATTGTGCCCACCTGGCCGGAAAGCGTTTCCACCTTGGCCTTTCCGGTTGGGGTCAGGTGAACGACGAAGCTTCGCCGGTCGTTTGGATGGGGCCGGCGTTCCACCAGCTGCTTCCCGACCAGCAGATCGACGATACGTGTCAGTGTCGGCTGGTCTTTTTCGCAGTATTCGGCCAGTTCCTTTTGTGCGAGATCGGCATATTGGTTCAGGTTTTTCAGAATCGTCCACTGATCGACCGTAATTCCGAACTGCTGGCAATTGAACTGATACTGCGCGTACTGTTTTACCCGGCGGGCCGTCCGTTCCAGTAGCTGGGAATAAGCGTTATATTGTTCCATTCGTACAATAATAATTAGTATGACAAATATATGGATAATCCATTGGAATTACAAACAAAACCAAGGTGAAATAGGGGGTGGATGGAGGCTTCTATTCCTGCTGTGTGCCGCCGGCCGGTGCCTCATGGAGCCGTCCGGCTTTTTCCTCGACATGCTGGATATAGGCAGCGGCCGTAATGTCACCGTTAACATTTAATACCGTGCGCGACATATCCAGTATCCGGTCGACCCCATAAATGAGGGCAATGGCTTCCCCCGGCACGCCGATGGAGATGAGAATGGTCACAATTACCGGCAACGATCCTCCGGGTACCCCAGCTGTCCCCACACCGGCCAGTATACATAAGAATACCACGGTGATCTGGGAGCCGATACTCAGGTCGACATTGAATACCTGTGCAAGGAACAGTACGGTGATCCCTTCAAACAGGGCGGTTCCGTTCTGGTTGCCTGTGCTTCCGATCGTCAGCACGAAGTGTGCAATCGGTTTGGGGATCTTGAGTTTTTCGATGCTGACCCGTATGGCCGTGGGTAGGGTAGCGTTGCTTGAGCTGGTGGAAAACGCCGTAAGCGTGACCTCGCCAATATCCCGCATGAACGTGACGGGATTGCGTTTAGCGAAATATTTAAGCACAATGGAATACACAACAAACTGGTGAATGGCTAATGCGCCCAGTACAATCAGCACATACCAAAGCAGGGAGAGCAGGAAATCGGCACCTACGTTGAGTACCATATTGAACAGCAGTGCGGCAACACCGTAAGGCGCCAGCGCCATGGCGTAGCCAATGACTTTTATCACGACCTCATAGAGTCCCTCCAAAAAGCTTTTCAGCGTGGCTGTCTTTTCCTCACCTACGGCAGCCATGGCGATGCCGAAGATCAGCGCGAAGAACATAACAGAAAGCAGCCCCCCGCCCGTGTGTCCCGCATCGAAGGCGTTGACCATTTCCTGGAAAGGATTGCGGGGTATGATCTGGGCAATAATATCACCGATCGTCCGTTCGTCCTGTTCTATTTCAACGGCCTGTGCATTTGCTGCTGCGGCCTCACTGCCGAACTGGCCAATGAGGTATTCCCGGGTATCTTCCGATATCGTGCTGCCGGGATTGAAAACATTGACCATGGTGATGCCGATCATCACTGCGACAAAACTCACCACGATGGTATAGATCAGTAATTTCATACCCATCCGGCCGAGCTTTTTTACGTCGCCGATTTCCGCAATGCCGAGAATGAGCGCGGACAGGATCAGCGGAATAACCATCATGAAGATGAGGTTCATGAATATACGGCCGATCGGCTCTACCCAATGGATGATGGTATCCAGCGTAGCAGGGGACAATCCAAGGCTTTTAATGATCAGTCCGGCCGCAATGCCGAATACCATACCAATAAAAATCTTTGTGTGTAACTTCATGAATGGCTATTTAGTTGGTTATTTGCATAATTGTCCTTCCCTGAACAGTTCCAGGGCCAAGGACACTAAGGAACGTAGGAGAAAACGGTTACCGCCGTCAGTTAGCCGCTGCATCGTATAGCGTACAGTCGGCCGATAGGCGCTATTTGGTTACAATGCCACAAAAATAGGATTATAATTGAAAAACGGGGTTGATTCCGGCCATAATTATCACGCTGAAAATAAAGAAGGCTATTGGGATCCCAATAGCCTTCTTTATTTTTAGTATAACTTAGTCATTAAGCCTTGGCCGGCTTAAGCGAGGTTTCATTCGCTGCTTTTGCTGCAGCAGTATCCCCTTCCGGTGTCTTGCCCTGCAGGTCAACAATCAATGGTGCTGCGAGGAAGATAGAAGAGTACGTTCCCACGATGATACCGACCAGGATGGCAAATGAAAAGCCCCGGATCACTTCACCCCCGAATACAAAAAGTACGGCCAGTACGAAAATAACCGTCAGTGACGTTACCACGGTACGACTAAGTGTCCGGTTAATGGCTAGATTGACCGTATCGCCGATATGATCCTTTTTACGGGATGGCATCCCAAGGTATTCCCGGAGGCGGTCGAATACAACCACGGTATCGTTAATGGAATAACCCACTACCGTAAGGATGGCCGCGACAAAATGCTGGTCGATATCCAGTGAAAACGGAACAATACCATCGAGTAGGGAGAATAATGCAAGGATGATCAGCGCGTCATTAGCCGTCGTGATGGCGGCCGCCACGCTGAACTGCCATTTCCGGAACCGGATCAAAATATACAGTGCAATCACGATAATGGAAGCGATGGCGGCATATATTGCACGCATCTTCATGTCGTTAGCAATGGTAGGCCCTACTTTCTGCGAACTTACAATCTCATGTGCGTTGCCGGATATCTTGGACAGTCCTTCATTCAGCTTACTCAACACTTCCAAGTCGGCCTCATCACTGGTTTCCTCAATATGGTATGCCGTGGTTACCCGCACCTGGTTAGCGCTTCCGAACGTTTTGACTTCCGTGTTCATCTGGAAAATATCGTTCAGGTTATCACGTACCTCTTCCAGGTCTACCGGCTGTTCAAACTGTACCGTATACGTACGCCCACCCTGGAAATCCACACCAAGACTGAAACCTTTCGTGAAGATGGATATGATGCCAATCACCAGAAACAGGGCAGAGAACAGGTAAAATTTCTTGCGGTTCTGCACGAAACCGTAATTGGCGTTCTGCAGGGTCTTTTCACTCCATGGCCGCGATACGGTAATTTTCCAGTCTTTTGCCAGCATCCATTCGAAGATGACGCGTGTAATGAAAATCGAGGTAAACAGCGAGGTAATGATACCCACCATCAACGTAGTAGCGAAGCCCAGGATGGGGCCGCTGCCAAAGAAAAAGAGAATAAGACCGGTAAGGAAGGTCGTAATCTGTGAATCCAGGATAGAGGACATGGCATGCTTATAACCATCGGCAATGGCCTGCCGGACAGATTTGCCCAGATTCAGCTCTTCCCGTATCCGTTCATAAATCAACACGTTGGCATCCACAGCTGTTCCCATCGTCAGTACGATCCCCGCGATACCCGGCAGAGTTAACACGGCATTCAGTGATGCCAGCACCCCCATGATAAAGAACACGTTGAACAATACTGCAATGTTGGCTACCCATCCACCACGGTTATAATACAGAATCATGAAGATCAGCACGACAACCAAACCGATGATAGATGAATTGACCCCGGCATCAATCGCTGCCTGTCCCAGTGATGGTCCTACGATGGCTTCTTCCACAATTTTCGCCGTTGTCGGCAACCGGCCGGCTTTAAGCACATTCGCCAGGTCTTTTGTGTCTTCAATGCTGAAATTGCCGGTAATCTGCGATACGCCATTAGGGATCTCACCCTGTACCGTAGGTGCGGAATAAACCACACCGTCCAATACAATCGCAATCGCCCGTTTATTGTTCGGATCAGCAGATGCCGATGCCGTAATCCGGCGCCATTCCCTTGCTCCCTCACTGTTCATGTACATGGTTACCATCGGGCTGTTTGACTGCGGGTCAAAATCGTCCTTCGCATCGGTAATGACATTGCCGCTCAGTACCGGTCCGGCTTCAAGGCCGGTAGGCTTAACAGCGTATAGTTCCAGCTGATTTGGTGTACGTGGACTGGGTTTGACACCCCACAGCAACTGCACATTTGCCGGGATAATCTGTTTTACTACCGGGTTTTCCAGCAGGCGGTTTACCTTGGCCGTATCACGTAGCTGCGAAAACCCTACAATTGGACCGGGTGCCAGTACTACCTGGTTGTTGGGTGCCATGGCCGTTGACGGGTTCAGCAGGCTGAACAACGGATTTTGCTGCGCAAGCGCATTGGCTGATGAGTCGGTATTCAGGGAATCTGCTCCGCCACCCAGCGTTGCCAGCAGGCCGGATGATGCCTTCGTTGTATCAGACCCAACCACTGCTTTTGTTGCGTCTGCGTCCTTTAACGTTGCTGCCAACGCGCGGTTGACGTTGTCTAACATGGAGTATACCTCCATGTTATCGTAGGTTTCCCAGAACTCCAGGCGTGCCGAACCCTGTAATAACTTCCGTACACGGCTTTCGTCGGTTACACCCGGAAGCTCAATCAGGATACGGTTGGTGCCCTGCTGCATCTGGATGTTGGGTGAAGTTACCCCGAACTTATCGATACGGGTCCGCAATACCTGGAACGTATTATCAATGGCACTGCTGGCCTGACTTTCGAGAAAGGTCCGTACCTGTGCATTGGTACTATTAGCTTTTACATATGCCGCATTATCTTTGGTAGCAAAGAAAGTGGCCAGTGAACCACTCGGGTTCAGGGTGCTATATGCATCGACAAACAAGCTGACATAACTGTCCTGGCTGGATCGGCTACGCACGGTAGCTTCCTCGAGCGCCTTGTTGAAGTTTTCGTCCTTGGGATCATTCGCCAGGTTCCTGATCAGCTCCTGCAACGACACTTCCATCGTTACGTTCATGCCGCCTTTCAGATCCAGCCCGAGCGCAATTTCATTTCCCTTCGCTTCGCGGTACGTGTATTGCGCAACACCTAAATTGTACACTACTTCACCGGCCATGGAATCCAGGTATGCTTTTTCTTTTGCAATATCCCCCTGGGCATAGGCAGCTGCATCACGTTCTACTTTGCGGGTCACGAACGTGAATGACAGGGAATAGAGGCACGCTATGGTGACTACTATTACCAAAAAATTAATCAACCCTTTACCTTGCATTTTCGTTAGCTTGTATTCGTTTGTTTTTAATTGTATGCGTTTTTGTCAAGATGGCAAAGGTATAAAAAAAATGTATATATAAAGCGGAGTTTTACAGTTTCTTCAAACCGCCGGAACGGCCTAATTAGCTGTGCCTTTTATCTTGGTGGTCAGCAGCATAATGATAATTCCCATGAAGGCGATGGTTGCGTAGGCAATGCGCAGGCCAATGAATTCGGCCATGAAACCGATGAGTGGCGGACCGATCAGAAAACCACAGAAACCGATGGTCGTTACCGCCGCCAGTGCAGCGCCCGGCGAGAGCTTCCCTGACTTCCCGGCCAGACTGTATACCAGTGGAATGATGGCCGAGGAGCCGATCCCTACGAGTAAAAAGGCGAAGATGACCGAGCCGAAACCAGGGAAGGCAACGGCAATCAGCAGACCTGCAGATGTCATCCCCCCGCTGAACAGCAATGTGTTTTTATACCCTAAACGGCGCACTGTCCAGTCTGATAAAAACCGCCCGGCTGCCATACTGAACAAGAAAGCACTTAAACCGTAACCAACCAGTTCCTGTTTTGCCCCGACCACCTTTTCCATATAAATACCACTCCAGTCGTAGAGCGCTCCTTCCCCGATCATAGCACAAAACGCGATCACGCCCAATATGGCCAGTGGCTTGTCCGGTATGGAAAACAAGGGTTCGCGTTGGTCTGTAGGTGCTTCGTCGTGGGCAATGAGGTATGCCGATATCCCTGCGGCGCATACCAGCGTTAGCGTGGCAATTGATATGAAATGATGGAAAGGAGAGACCTGTCCGTCAATCATCAGGGCCCCAATGCCCGCGCCGACAAACCCTGCGATACTCCACATGCCGTGAAAAGCACCCATAATTGGTTTTTCGTAATGCTTGCTCAGTGCAACGGCCTGGGTGTTGACCGAAATGTTGAGCAGATTGCCGGCAGCCCCGAAAAACATTAAATTCACCATCAGGCCATACATGTTGTTCCAGTAGCCAATGCCGATTAACAGCAGGGCATAACAGGCAGCAGCGCCAATCGCAATCCGCTTGCTGCCGATCCGGCCGACCAGCCAGCCCGACGCGGGCAGTGAAACCAGTGTGCCCACCGGTAACGCAAACAACACAAAGCCCAGTTGCGCTTCCGACAAACCCAGCATATTTCGGATGTCCGGGATCCTCGATGCCCACGAAGCGAAGCATAATCCGTAAACGAAAAATGCGATGCCAATGGCAATGCGTTGGGTAGTTATGTTCCGGTGCATAAGATGTGCTAATTCCCGGTAAAAGTACAACAAAAAACCCCGCAATTGCGGGGTTATGTTATCTGATCAATGGGGTTGGTTAAAACGTGAATTTAAACCCAATGCCGAAACGTCCGGGTATAAAATCAGAGTACTCTCCCAGTGCCCACAACGGACGCCAATCGAAACTGGCCGCTATCGGGGCCGAAGGAATTTTGAACTCCAGACCACCAAGCGGGCGGATTGCAAACTCGGAGTTCTCTTTGCGGATAGCTACCTGCGGTCCAATACCAATATACCAGGAAAGGCCATTTGCTCCGGATATCCCTTGATTATAAGAATATTCCGCTCCGATAAGCGTGGTCCGGTCGGCAAATAGAATCATGAACTGACCCGCATTGTTCGCAGAGAAGAAATGCTTGAGATGCGGCCCTACAAACGTCCGTCCGTCACCCGCATCAATAAACAGGCCCGCACCGGTACGGTACGACTGGGCTTTGGCCTCAAATTGAAAGGCCAGCATCAGTAATCCACAGAAAGCAGCAAGTGTAAGTTTTTTCATAGTTGTTAATTTTGTATGATTGTTTAAACAGTTAATGCCAAGCAGGCATTACGGCATAGCCGCAAAAAAAATACCAAAAAAGAAGAATGTGCTTTTTCATGCAGTATTATATTGTCATGTATTGCAGGAAATATAAAAAATGAGTAAATTTGCCCGGCAAATAGTAACCCCAACAGATATTTGCCATGCATTTAGATCCCGAAAAATTCGTAGCTGAGGGCCTCACCTACGACGATGTACTGTTAATTCCCGCATATTCCGAAGTATTGCCCAGAAATGTGGATACCAGCACGCAATTAACCCGAGCCATCAGGCTTAATATTCCACTGGTTTCCGCGGCAATGGATACCGTGACCGGCGCAGACCTGGCTATTGCCATCGCCCAGGCCGGCGGCTTAGGAATGCTGCACAAAAACATGAGCATTGCCAACCAGGCTGCCGAAGTGCGCAAAGTCAAGCGATCGGAAAGCGGCATGATACAGGATCCGGTGACACTAAATGCAAACGCGACCGTTGGAGATGCATTCAAAATCATGAAGGACCACAAAATCGGTGGTATTCCCATTGTAGATGCAGGAAATAAGTTGGTCGGCATTGTGACCAACCGGGACCTGCGTTTTCAAAAGGACATGAAACGGCCCATCAGCGAACTCATGACCCGCGAAGGATTAGTGGTGGCGCCAGTGGGTACGGATTTATTGAAAGCAGAAAGCATCCTCCAAAATCACAAGATCGAAAAGCTGCCGGTTGTTGATGATGAGCATATCCTCGTAGGCCTTATTACGTTTAAGGATATCCAGAAATACAAACATTTTCCGAATGCGGCCAAAGACAGTCATGGCAGGCTATTGGTCGGCGCCGCAGTGGGCGTAACAGCAGATACCATGGAGCGGGTAGAAGCATTGGTTAAGGCAGGGGTGGATGTGGTTACCATCGACACCGCACATGGACATTCCAAAGGGGTGATCGATAAACTCAGGGAAGTAAAAGCCGCGTTTCCCGACCTGCAGGTCATCGTTGGGAATATCGCAACCGGGGATGCTGCGCTCGCACTGGCCGAGGCAGGAGCCGACGCCGTTAAAGTAGGTATCGGTCCAGGCTCCATCTGTACCACCCGCATCATCGCCGGTGTAGGCGTTCCGCAACTGTATGCCGTATATGAGGTAGCTAAGGCACTCCGCGGCAGCGGCGTTCCGGTAATCGCCGATGGCGGGATCAAGCAAACCGGAGATATTGCCAAAGCGATTGCCGCGGGCGCAAGTACAGTAATGGCCGGATCACTGTTTGCTGGCGTTGAGGAAGCGCCCGGCGAAACCATTATTTACGAAGGCCGGAAGTTTAAATCCTACCGCGGTATGGGGTCGGTAGAAGCCATGGAGCACGGTTCGAAGGACCGCTATTTCCAGGATGTCGAGGACGATATCAAAAAACTCGTTCCCGAGGGGATCGTCGGCCGCGTAGCCTACAAGGGCACGCTTGCCGAGGTAGTTTACCAATATGTCGGCGGGCTGCGGGCCAGCATGGGCTACTGTGGCGCGGCCACCATCGACGACCTGCAGAAAGCGCGGTTTGTAAAGATAACCGGTGCCGGCCTCCGGGAGAGTCATCCGCATAACATCACGATTACTAAAGAAGCACCGAATTACCACAGCCGTCCGTAACGGCTTATATACAGTAAGTTATTGTCAGGTGCTGCCCGAAAAGGGCAGCACCTTTTTTGTTTTGAAATATAGTGGATTTTAGTTAGGTCCGCTTCAGCTTAAATCAGCACAACCAATTATAAGAACCAACTAATCAGTTATGAAACGAGTTACAACAAGTACGCTGTGCCTGTCGGCGCTGGCCTTCGCGCTTTCCTGCAGCAAAAGCAAAGAAATCAATCAGGTAGATCCCCCGGATTTAACACCCATTGGATTGACTGTCACCGGGATCAAATCAAACGATACCCTGCGCAATACCCTGACAGCAGAAATTAAAGCGGAGCATAGCTCGGGCATCAAAAGCATCGAAGTGTTTGCCAATGACGAATTAGTAGCTTCAGCAGCGGCGGATTCACTTTCCCTAAGCTTGAATACGCTGGATTTGCCGGATGGCACCTATAATTTGAAGGTAGTTGTCAGCGATGAAGCCGGTAATAAAAAGGAACAGGCAGCGAGTGTGATTGTCAGCAATGCGTTGGTCAAAATCGACCGGGATTTGTTAGTCGGGGGTGATGCGTCGGCTTATTTTATCACGGATTCGATAGGGCAGATCGTCGGCCGTGCGAATTTTGTTAACGACGGAACACATAACAACATCGTATCCATCTACCCTTCCGAAGCGTTCAATGGCAACAAAATCAACCTGACGCGCGTGTCTACCTCAGCGGATCTGCTGCCTAAGATTGAATATTTTGTGGAAATCAAGCGCGGAGCCCACTTGAGTGCCAAAAACCTTGAGGCAGGTAAAGGCCGTTTGAATGAATATCAAGAGGCGATTCCAATCACGGTTAAAAATATGCCGGAATACGATCATATGCTGGTGAGTACGAATACCCTCTATTATCAATTTCCGGTGAGTCCGGATTATGATTATTCGTTGCCATATACCTCGGGCAGCAAAAGCCTGCTCCTCATCGAGCAAAACGGCACTGGTCGGTACGGCTTATTCGATATTCCGGCAGGTAGTGCCAAGGTAGAATTGGATGCTGCGCAGGCCAATCTCATTCCTTCGAAGCAAACCATCCAGGTACCGGCAGGTGCTACTGATGCCAGTATAACCGTTTATGGTCAGGTTAGCAGGGGTTACGACGAGTTCTATACGTTTGCAAACAAAAAATTTCCGGTAATTCCGTTGATATTTTCTATCCAGAAAATCTGGTGGAAGACCTAAATGGCATTATTACCTACGTCCAGGATCGTACACAATTCAATAATTATTATCGTCAGGGTATCCCGGATGATATTACACCCTGGGATCTTCAGGCCAATGTGACTAAGCCGGATATTACTGATTTTGACCTGAACGCCAGTGGTGAATTCGACTATTACCGGGTGTTGTTTGAAAACAAGCCATATACCGGCACTGGAGAAGGCTATATCGAAGTTGCTGTTTTTGCTTCGCAGGAACAGCAAGCTTTTAATTTCCCGAATATTGCAAGCGAAATTGAAATACCAGGATTTGACCTTTCTCAACTTAAACCGATACAGCTCCAGTTTTATACGCATGATGTGCCACTTGAGTTCACTTCTCAGTTTAATCATACGACCTCCCTATTAATGCCGACAGGGGGAAAGCAAGCAGGAATCGCTACAATTAGCCTGCGGTAATGAATATGGGTACGGTTTTCAATTAGGTATTGGTTGCTGCATATCGAAAGCCAATTAAATGTAAAAAAACCACAATGCCGGTTTCGACTCCGCTTCGTCCGATATTGCAGGCTGCTTCGACAATTGTTCGGGATTCATTCGGGACTGTCCCGGGAATCCTTCGGATTTCTTCGGAACGCAACGGATTGCATATCGAGCAGCCCCGAAGCGCGGTCGAAGCCGACTCGAACAAGGGTCGAACAAGTCTCGAAGAAGAGTCGAAGCGGACTCGAACAACACTCGAAGGGGAGTCGAAGAATTCCGTCTGGTCAATAAGCTAAGCTGATGGAAACGTTAAAGCCTGGCTTATGAACGAATTAGCCAATGTTCTTATGGCTAATGACATTGGGTAGCCGCAGCCAGCCACAGCAACATATCCAAAAATAACTAAGGCGTTGTCGTAAGCGAGGCAACGCCCTGTTCGTTTTTAATGTATACCGCAACGGGGTGGTATTTGAGCTGATCGAAATGCGGGGAATCCAGTTGCAGCACATCGGGCGTGGGTTTGCCTTTTTCAAAGAAATAAACCGTTGTTTTGCTACCGTATTCGTTATGGGGCATCAGGTCGCCGCATGCCAGGTAAGCGGCATTTGTCGTGTCCGATACGGAAATGGCATAAATCCGGATAATTCCGCCTTTATTCTGCTCATTGCGCACAAAGGCAACTTCGTTAAAGTTACCCGGTAATTCACCGATACCGGGCTGGAAAAGCATATCTTTTAGGATAAACGCTGCGATCAGCACAATGGCGGCAGTAATTAGGAGCTTTCGGTATGTTGAATTCATTAGCTAAATGTGCCAAAGGTACTAAATAGCGGACAAAACCCGATCGGCAATTGCCATGCCGGCGTCAATATCCGCTTCTGTGGCAATCAGTGCGGGCCGGAACCGGATGGCGTGTTCTCCGCAGCCAAGGAACAGGGCGCCGTATTCAATCCCTTTCTTTAGAAACGTATCGCGCAGCGTTTTGTCCGGAAGGTCAAAGGCGCACAGCAAGCCCCGCCCGCGTACGCCGGATACCATCGGATGGCGGCCGGCAAGCTGCTGCAATTGCTGCTGGAGGTATTGTCCGGTCTGTGCTACATTGGCCAGCAGCCCGTCTTCTTCGATGATTTCCAGCATCTTCGTGGCGCGTACCATATCGGCCAGGTTGCCGCCCCAGGTGGAATTGATGCGGGAGGCGACGGTAAAGACATTGGTTTCGATTTCATCAATGCGCGGACCGGCCAGTATGCCGCATACCTGCATTTTTTTCCCGAAAGCAATGATGTCGGGCCGCGCCCTGTCGCCAAACTGCTCGTGGCACCAGAATGTGCCCGTGAGCCCTACACCGGTCTGTATTTCATCGTAGATCAGCAACGCTTCATTTTCATCCGCAAGGATCCGCAGTTGTTCCATAAACTCGCGGCGGAAGTGAAGATCACCGCCTTCGGCCTGTATGGGTTCAATGATGATGGCGCAGATGTCGTCGGGATGGTCCATAAATGCCCGCTTGATCTGGCCGATCGTGTCGCGCTCGCGCCGCTCGGTATTCCGGAGGTTTTCTTCGGTCAGCGGAAATTCCAGGTGGGGCGAACTTACCCGGGGCCAGTCGAACTTGGCAAACCACTTGGTTTTTCCGGGTTGCGTGTTGGTGAGGCTCAGGGTGTAGCCGGAGCGGCCGTGAAAGGCCCGCTGGAAATGCAATACGCTGGTGCCTTTTTCCCGTGAATACCCTTTTTGGAAGTTCTGCTGCACTTTCCAGTCCATGGCCGCTTTCAGTGCGTTTTCTACCGCCAGTGCACCCCCGGAAATGAAGAAGGCATGGGGGAGGTAGGCGGGGGTAGCCACGCGTTCGAATGTGGTTACGAACTGGGCATATTCCTGGGTGTATACGTCCGAATTGGATGGGTTGGTCAGCGCGGCGTTGAGCAGGCTGGCGGCGAACGCCGGATCGTCTTTCATCTTCGGATGGTTGTAGCCCAGCGGCACGGAAGCAAAGCAGGTGAAGAAATCAAGCAGCCGGCGGTCGTGCTTGGCATCGTAAATCCATACACCCTGGCTTTTATCCATGTCGAGGACAATGTCGTAGCCATCGGCCAGTATGTGCCGGCCCAGGGTTTCATGTACGTGTTTGGGGGATACAGACAGTTTATACATGGCCTCGTACGGGATGGTTAGACCCAAACTTAGCTAAAATAATTTTACTCAGAATAGTTTTTCTGTAGAATTTTGGTGCTGCGCCAGCTGCTCGTGCATGCCCAGTATGCCGGTAATTCCCCCGGTATGAAGCAGAAGGATACGGTCGCCGGGCCGGAAATAGTCGTTGGCGATGCGGTCAAATAACGCGTAACATAGCTTGCCGGTGTATACGGGCTCGATGAGGATACCGGTATGGGCGCAGAAGCCCTGGACAAAGCGAAGCAGTTCGGCCGTGCTTTTGGCATACCCGCCAAAATGGTAACTGGTATGCAGGGTGACGGTACTCGGGGGCAGCGACGGATATAATCCGCGGATGGCATCGTTCAGGAAATCGCCGCTGGCTAATACCGGGACGCCATGCAGTGCGGCCTTCAGTCCTTTTTGCAGTTTGCCCATTGCGAGTCCGGCCAGCGTGGTACCGGTGCCGCATGCGCACCAGATGTGGTCATATTCGTGATGGAGCTCGTCGAGGAGTTCGCTGCAGCCCTGCGCGCCGGCAGTGGAATGGCCGCCCTCGGGGATGCAGTAAGCCTGTTGGTTACCTCCGAAATGTGTTTCAAACAGCGTTTCTTTAGCTCGGTAGGCGCTGCGTGACACAAAAATAAGCTCCATGCCGAAGATGCGGCATAACGACAGTACGGGGTTGGATACCTCTTCGCCCCGCACAAATGCCGTGGTGCTGAACCCGAATTTAGCGCCGGCGCAGGCGGTTGCGAGCAGGTGGTTGGACCATGCACCACCAAAGGTAACCAGGTGGTTTTTGCCCGCTTCCTGTGCGTCGTGGAGGATATGCTTAAGCTTACGCCACTTATTGCCGGAAATGAAGGGGTGGATAAGATCGTCCCGCTTCACGTCAACACGGACCTGCTTTTCGTCGAACAGCGGAAAGTGCAGGGGTTCTACCGGGCTATGGAAATCAAACGGAAGCATCTTGACCGGCAAACTTAGGCAATGGCAATAATGATTCCAACGAAATATCCCAAAATCCGGAGCTTTCCGCTATTTTTGCGGCATGGTAGCTGAAGCGGATTTCCAGGACTCGGACGAACAGGATTTATTTGAACACCTGCGCATTGTTGTAGACAAGGGGCAGGCGCTGTTGCGCATCGATAAGTTTTTAATGAACCGGGTGGAGAATGCCTCCCGGAACCGGATCCAAAATGCCATTACCGCCGGATCTGTACTGGTTAATAACCAGCCGATCAAGGCCAGCTACAAGGTAAAGCCGTTGGATGTCATTTCCGTGGTGCTGCCCCACCCGCCGCGGGATACGGAGGTTTATCCGGAAGATATCCCGCTGGATATTTTATACGAGGATGACGACCTGCTGATTGTGAACAAGCCGGCCGGTATGGTGGTACATCCGGGCTTTAACAATTATACGGGTACGCTGGTGAATGCGCTGGTGTACCATTTTGCCCATTTTCCACAATTGCCCGGCAATGACGGCCGGCCGGGACTGGTGCACCGCATCGACAAGGATACCAGCGGGTTGCTGGTGGTCGGCAAAAACGAATGGGCGATGACCTTCCTGGCCAAGCAGTTTTTTGAACATACGATATCACGCAAATACACGGCCCTGGTTTGGGGGGACATTGCCGAGGACGGCGATGTGCAGGGGTACATTGGCCGCAGTGTGAAGGACCGAAGGGTAATGGCGCTGTACGACGATCCGGAGAAGGGAAAATGGTCGGTGACCCACTACCGGGTGCTGGAACGCCTGGGGTATGTGACGCTGATTGAATGCCAGCTGGAAACCGGCCGGACGCACCAGATACGTGCGCATATGCAGTCGATTGGCCATCCGTTGTTCAACGATGCGGTCTACGGGGGCGACCGTATTGTAAAAGGCACGGTTTTTTCTAAGTATAAACAGTTTGTGGAAAATTGTTTCGAACTGCTGCCGCGGCAGGCGCTCCATGCGCGGAGCCTGGGATTCATCCATCCGGTATCGAAGAAAAAGATGGATTTTGAAATTCCGCTTCCCGACGATTTCCGGCTATGCCTGGAGAAATGGCAGGGGTATGTTTCCCATCCACACAATAACTAACACAGAACGACTTTTTGATATTATAAGATTACATGGCCGTACACTACATCGATTTCAACGGAAAATTACTACCCGAAAAGGAAACCGTACTCACGACAGATAACCGCGCGTTCCGGTATGGCGACGGGCTTTTTGAGACCATGCGCTGGATGGGGGGGAAGGTGCGTTTCCTGGCTTACCACCTGGAACGGCTGCACGAGGGCATGCGCATGCTCCAGTTATCGGCCCCCGGTTCATTTGATGAAAAGTTTATTAACAGCCATGCGGAGGCATTGATCCGGAAAAACAACCTGGAAGGCCAGCATGTCCGCCTCCGGCTGCAGGTCTACCGCGACGGTGGCGGGCTGTACAGTCCGCAGCAGAATAATGCCGCGTATGTGCTGACGGCGTCGCGGCTCGATCCGGATGATGTGAAACACCGGAAACTGGGACTGATTATCGACGTGTACAGCGAATACCGCAAACCGGTGAGCGCGCTGTCCAAGCTGAAATCGAGCAATGCGTTGATTTATGTAATGGCTGGTCTGTACCGCAAAAAAAATGGACTGGATGATGTGCTGCTCCTGAACCAGGAAGGCTTTTTATGTGAATCGATGAATTCGAACGTGTTTGTGTGGTACGATAGGAAACTGTATACCCCGGCGCTGAGCGAGGGGTGTATCGAAGGGGTAATGCGGCGGGTAGTGATTGACCTGGCGGTGAGCCAGGGAATGGAAGTGATTGAAGCCCAGATCAGTCCGGATATATTGAATGAGGCTGATGAGATATTCCACACCAATGCCATCCACGGCGTTCAGTGGGTGATGGGTTACAAGCAGAAGCGTTATTTTAACCGGATTTCACGGACACTGCAGGAATCCCTGCTGGCGGTAACCCTGTAAATGGCGCGCCCGGTACCGGGGGCTGCTTAACGGCGGGTTGCGGATTCGGTGTCCACTTCGGTGTAACCCACCAGCTCATCCCATGTGGTGCCCGGCCGCCGGTTGTAGACTAAAATCTGATAGGTGTTTCCGGTTTCAAAGTGGTTGCCGCTGAAGAATGCGGGGTCGACTCCGCCGGCGGGAGTGGCCAGCACGTATTCGTAATCGTAAACGCCCTGCTTCAGGAGCAGGGTGGCCTGCCAGCTGCCTGTGCCGGGGCGGAGGGTCAGCTGGTTCGCCGGTTCGCGGCGGTAGTTATTGAATCCGCCGACCACATAGATTGTACCGGGAACCTGTTCCCGGTCTTCCAGCGTAAAGGTTACTTCAATATAATCGGACTCGGCCGATGCGCTGGCTTTATCCTGGTTGCGGATAAAAAAACCGCCATTCTCATCGAATACGGAAGCGTACGCTGCTGTACGGTAATTGATGTCGGGCACGAGGTTGACCCGCGCCGTGCTGTCGATGGCGATGTCGGCCATGCGTTCGGAAGCCAGCCGGAGGCTGCGCAGATCGATATACCTGAATTCATTGCCGCCTCCGAAATCCAGGGTACGGTTATCCTGATAGGTCAGTTCGTTTCCATTGACAAACTGTGGACTGGTGAGCCATTCCTGTACATCGGGGCGCTGGTTTTGCATAACCAGCACTTTCACATCCTGGTAGGGGTTGCTTACGGTAAGTCCGCCCGTATTGATCCGCAGGTTAAGCTTTTGGTTGCTTCGGCGCTTCGCGACGTCGAACGAGGGAATGAGTTCGGGTGCGACGATCATCAGGGGTGCCACCACGTAAAAGCGCCGGCTGATCACCAACCGGCTTTTGTCCGCATCTTCATACACCTTAAGCAGGTAGTTTCCCGCAAGTTTGGGACGCATGTTCTCCGTTGGAAAACTGGCGCGGTAATGGGTATAGGGCTGGAGTGTATTTACGGACGATTCATACGTCATAACCCGCTCTTCGTTAAACCCGGAAGCATACTCCAGCGGGGATAGCCGGCTGGGTTTCCAGTTGGCATCGCAATGCTCCATGCTGAGGTAATAGTTGCGTATATCGCCCCGCAGGTCGTCAAATGCCAGTTCCAGCTGATCGTTGCTATGCAATTCGATAACGGGCAGCGCATTTTCCTGTTCCGCCGGGTACAGCTGTACGGTCCGGATTACGGGCAGGTAATTGATGTTGTCGTATACCAGCTCCTGTTGCGGACTGCGTTCGCGGGAGGCCCTTCTTTTCTTTTGTTTCTGGGCCGACAGCAGTCCGCAGCAGTGGACAAGCAGCAGTACTAAGGCGATTTTTCTCATCAGTCCATTTTCATGATTTCTTCGGCCAGTTTTTCCCACTCGGCCTGCAGTGCGCGGAGTTCACTTTTTAAGGCGTCATATTGCTGGGTTGCCGTCGCCAGCTTTGCGGGGTCGGCGTATACCTGTTCATCGGCGATCTGTGACTCTGCTCTCGAAATTGCACTTTCTTTTTCGGCAATATGGGTCTCAATTGCGGCCAACGCTTTATTCAGTTTTTTTGTCTGCTGGTCCCTGTCGGGCTTAACCGTTTTGGCTGGCTCAGGCTCGGGTTTCGGTGCCTTTTTTTTCGGCTGTTCCTCCGCCCGGGGCTGCTGCCGTTTGGCCTGCCATGCTTCATATTCCTGATAAGTTCCGGGGTATTCCTTGATCTGCTGGTCTTCAATAAACCAGATTTTATTGGCCACGTTATCCAACAGGTACCGGTCGTGCGAAACCAGGATGAATGTGCCTTCAAACTGTTTCAGCGCCTGGATGAGGATGTTGACCGACTGGATATCCAAGTGATTGGTTGGCTCATCCAGTACCAGGAAATTGGCATCTGCGGTCAATGCCTTGGCCAGGGCCACGCGCGATTTTTCACCGCCGGAGAGCACCCGGATTTTCTTGAAGGCATCGTCGCCCGTAAACAGGAAGCATCCCAGGATGGACCGGAGCTCGGTTTCGGTATGTTTTGGTGCAAAGGCCTGCAGCTCCTGTAAGATTTCATGGTCGAGGTGGAGCGCTTCCAGCTGATGCTGCGCAAAGAACGTCTGCGTAACGTTATGCCCGGTTTCACGCTTGCCCTCAAACTGGCTGTCGGCCTGCGCGACGATGCGCAGGAGGGTTGATTTCCCCTTGCCGTTGGCACCGATGAGGGCTATTTTATCTCCTTTTTCAATGATGGCATTGGCATGCTGGAGGATGGAAATGCCCGGATAAGACTTGCTGATGTCTTCCAGCCGTACCACATGGCGGCCCGACTGTTTGCTGAATTTGAACCGGAAGTTGACTGTGGGATTGTAATCATCCACATCTTCCACTTTTTCCATGCGTTCCAGGGCCTTGACGCGCGACTGCACCATCTTGGCCTTGCTGGCTTTGGCGCGGAACCGCTCAATGAGCCGTTCTTCCTGCTTGATCTTGGCCTGCTGGTTTTTGTACTGGTTACTCTGAATTTCTTCACGAAGTGCTTTTTCCTCCAGGTAAAAGCTGTAATTGCCGGCGTATGGAATCAGTTTTCCGCGTTTCGACTCCACAATGGTGGTCACCACGCGGTCCAGAAAGTAACGGTCGTGCGATACAATGACAATGGCCCCTTCAAAGGCCTGCAGGTAACTCTCCAGCCATTTAATGGACGGAAGGTCGAGGTGGTTTGTCGGTTCGTCGAGCAACAGGATGTCCGGCGCCTGGAGCAGGATCCGGGCGAGCATGACCCGCATGCGCCACCCGCCGGAGAACTCCGATAGTTTCCGTTTCTGGTCGGCATCACTGAAGCCCAATCCGGCCAGGATTTCGTGTGCGCGGTATTCGATACTATAGCCGTCGAGGGCCTCAAATTCGGTCTGCTTGTCACTCAGCTTCTGGATCAGGTCATCGGAATAGTCGGTTTCCAGTTTTTCCAGCAGCCGCTCAATCTCGCCATGGAGCTGATTTTGGCGCGCAAAGGCTTCCATGGCAACGTGGAGTATGCTCTTGTCCGACTGATGCGACAGCAGGTCCTGGTTGAGGTACCCGATCTTGATATCCTTCGCCATGGATATGCTGCCGGACGTCAGTGAATATTCCCCGACAATGAGCTTCAGCAGGGTGGTTTTTCCGGTACCGTTGGCTCCGATCAGTCCGGCTTTATCACCGGGTTTGATGTGCCAGTTGGCTTCATCATACAATGCCCGTGCACCGATCTCAAAAGTAAGATTGTTTATTGCGATCATTTCAGGTGCAAAAGTAGTAAAATATTGGCAGCCGACCGCTCATAGCCAAATTATCGATCCCTTTAATTACCTTTGTCGCCATGTATAAGCTGGTAAAACCCCTGTTTTTCTCTCTTGATCCGGAAACTGCCCACCATACGGTTTCCGGCGGTTTGCAGTCCTTTTGTAAGGTGTGGGGAGGTAAACGGCTGCTGCGTGCGGTTTATGGTTATGACCATCCGGGTCTGGCGCGCGAAGTATTTGGCCTGAAGTTCAAAAACCCGGTAGGGCTGGCCGCAGGGTTCGATAAAAATGCCGCTTACGTGGAAGAGATGGCCGCGCTGGGGTTCGGATTTATTGAGATCGGGACGGTTACGCCGCGCCCGCAGCCGGGCAACGACAGGCCCCGGCTTTTCCGGCTGGTGGCGGATGAAGCGCTGGTTAATCGCATGGGCTTTAACAATCAGGGGGTAGATGTGGCTGCCGACCGGCTGCGCCGGTTAAAGAACCGCGGGCAGCTGATTATCGGGGGCAACATCGGCAAAAATAAGCTGACGCCCAATGAGGAGGCCGTGAACGACTACATTACCTGTTTTGATGCGCTTTTCGATGTGGTGGATTATTTTGTGGTGAATGTGAGTTCGCCCAATACACCCGGTTTGCGTGACCTGCAGGAAAAGGGGCCGCTGATGCATATTTTAAGTACCTTGCAGCAACGGAACCGCAAAAACGATATTTCACGGCCTATTTTACTGAAAATCGCGCCGGATCTGTCGGACAGTCAGCTGGATGATATTATTGATATTGTACGGGAAACCGGCATCGCGGGAGTAATTGCCACCAACACCACGATTTCCCGCGAGGGCCTGCAAAGCCGTCCGGCGTTAACTTCGGAAGCGGGCGGATTGAGTGGTAGGCCACTGACCCGGCGGGCAACCGAGGTTATCCGTTACCTGGCGGAAAAATCGAACCGTGCTTTCCCGATTATCGGGGTGGGGGGTATTCACCAGCCGGATGACGCGGTGGAGAAACTGCGCGCGGGCGCCTCCCTGGTGCAGTTATATACGGGCTTCATTTACGAGGGACCGGCGCTGGTCAAACGGATCTGCAAAAAAATAGCCCGCGATCACTGATCGCGGGCCATCTCTCTTTGCCTGATTAAACAGGTTTATTGTTCCAGTGCATCCAGGCGGGCCTGAAGCTCATCTATTTTCGCCTGATCTTCCTTGATTTCGTAATATTTTTTGAGATTGGTCAGCGCCAGGAATGAGTTGCCGTCCACTTCAACCGCTTTTTGCAGGAAGGGCAGGGCCGAGTCAAAAATATCGTATGCCTTTTTGATTTCGGCATCGTATTCTGCCTGCGGAAGGCTGGCATTGTTCGTTTTGTTGAAAAAGTCAATCCCCTTGTTCAGGATAAGGCCGCCCAGGTTAATGTTGGCTTCCAGGTAGCTCGGATCGATTTCAATGGCTTTCCGGTAAGCGGCTTCTGCCTTTTCCGTATCGTCCAGCGCGCTGTATGCAATGCCGAGGTAATAGTGCAGGTTTTTGTTGTCCGGTTCGCGGGTTACCTGCTCATTGATGGTGTTGATGATCTTTTCCTCGTTGCCAGCCATCAGGTTCAATTCAATGTTCTGCGTGGCCAGGTCCGGATCTTCCGGATATTTCGTCGCACCCAGTTCGGCATATTTGATGGCGTTGGTGGTATCACCTTCCATCAGGTAAATACGTGAAACGTCTAAAATCACCTGTTTGTTATTGGAGAAACTGTCGATAGGCACCAATTGGATATACTTTTTTAACGCATCTCCGAAGTTCTGTGAGTTTACTGCGGCCAGGCCGGAGTAATACAGCAGGGTAGTGTCACCCGGAAGGTAGTTCAGTCCTTTGTCAAAGGCCGTGTAAGCGCTGGCAAAATCCTGTGAATCCCAGGCTGCAACCCCTTTATTCAGCTCGTGCTGTGCAAGGATGGAATTCAGGATCGTTAAGTTTGGTTCGTTTTCTTTTTCCGTATCCAGGCTGATTGCCTTTTCCCTGGCGGATACCGCTTTCTGGATCAGGGAATCAGATCCATCGGTTGAATCCAGCAGCGCCAGATCGGCATTAACCAGGGCGTAATAGGTCCACGTTTCGGCCAGTTCGCTTGTTTTTTCGTTTTCAATTGCTTTTTCCAGCGCATCCTTGGCAGTAGCAAGGTCGCTGGCCCCCAATGACGCATTGCCAATGGCTTTTACCTCGTTGAATTTCTCGTAGCTTGCTTTTGCCTTTCTCAGGTTGCTCGTCTGCGAATACGCAACCGAGGAGGCGATTATCAGCGTACCTAATAAAATGGGTTTCAAATTCATGATGCTAATCTATTATGAGTTGATTTAATATGTTATTTACTCGTTCTAATTGAATGACGTTTCCCGACTGGTTATAGAGTACGGCAAGTGATTTTAATGCGTTGGTTTCCGAGGGGCGTATTTGATTCGCTCTTAACAAATATTCCTGTGCTTTGTTTTGCTTATCCGCGTTATCGGGATCGGCAACATATTCTTTCAGGTAAATCAGGCCCAATTCAAAATTACCCTGGAAATTATTGCCGTCGAGGCCGATCACCTTTTCGTAATACTTTTTGGCGGCTTCTACATTTCCTTCCACTTCGTTGGCATAACCGGCAATGTAGTTGAGGTTTACGTTATCCGGTTCATGGCCGAGGGCCTCATCGGCCAGTGGAACAATAGCCGAATAGGCATCGTTGGCCACGTAAGTGTTGATCAATGCGAATAGGATTTCCTTGCTATCCGGAAACTGTTCTCTCCCTGTCAGTAAGGTGTTCAGCATCTGCCGGGTGTCGCCCTGTTGTTTGTACAGTGTCGCCAGTTCCAGGACATAAACAGGGGAGGAGGTTTCCCGCTCGTTGATCAGCGTCTGGTAACGTTGGATGGCGCCTTCCTTATTTCCGGTTTCGGCACTTAAAACAGCAAGGTTATGCTTGATGTTGTCGGCCGAGCGGCTGATGGAATCAACCTTTAAGTATTGGTACAGCGCTTCTTCGTTATTTGCGTTATTCAGTGCCCGCCTGGCTTTGAGCAGGTGTGCCGTAGCCAATGAACGCCTGATGTAATTAATTTCGGGCTCGCTTTCATAGTTGAGCTGCGGATCGTTCAGCTTTTTCAGCGCTGCACGGGCTACATCAATAGGGTCGCTGGTATACTTCTGCGTACGGTTTGAATCGACAACAGCTAATGTACTGTATACCAGTCCGCGGAGCAGGTTGTTTTTATAATCGCTTGAATCCCGTTTCGTTTTGTACGCCTCGTCAGCGAATTTCCGGGCTGCCTCAAGGTATTTGAAATCCTTGTTCTTGGAATACAGTGCGAAATTATTGTTGCCTTCTTTCAGGTTAGACTGTGCCGTTGCGCTCAAAGCGCCTATTGCCAGTAAGCAAACAATAAGAAATGGTTGTTTCATTGCTTTTATTCCTTTGTTTCCGGACTTTCGTCTGTTTCATCCGTTTGATCCGCATCCGGTCCGCCGTTCTCGTCATCCAACAATTCATCGGTTTCCTCTTCCCGGACTACCTTGGTAATGGAGGCGATCTCGTCGTCACCCTTCAAGCTGATCAGGCGCACGCCCTGTGTAGCCCTTCCCATCACCCGCAATTCGGAGACCGCAATCCGGATGACGATACCCGATTTATTGATGATCATCAAATCATCCTGGTCCGTAACATCCTTAATGGCTACCAGTTCACCGGTCTTATCGGTGACGTTAATGGTTTTAACACCCTTTCCGCCGCGGTTGGTGATTCGGTAGTCTTCAATATCCGTACGTTTTCCGTATCCCTTTTCGGATACGACCAATACGGTTGTTTCCGGATTATTAACACTAATCATGCCAACTACTTCATCCGTTGGCCCGCCAAGCGTTACGCCGCGTACACCGGCTGCGGTACGGCCCATGGGCCGTACGGTGGATTCGTTGAAACGGATGGCTCTGCCTGAACGGAGGGCCATTACCACTTCGCTGTTGCCGTCTGTGAGGCATGCTTCAAGCAGTTGGTCGCCTTCGTTAATGTGTATGGCGTTGATGCCGTTGGCGCGTGGCCTTGAATAGGCTTCCAGCGACGTCTTTTTGATCGTGCCGCGTTTTGTACACATGATGATGAAATTCTGCTCAAGGTATTCCTGGTCCCTGAGGTTTTTCACCTTGATATATGCCCTGATTTTTTCTTCTTTCGGGATATTAATAATGTTCTGGATGGCGCGGCCGCGCGATGTCCGCCCGCCTTCGGGAATTTCAAACGCGCGAAGCCAGAAGCAGCGTCCGGCTTCCGTGAAAAACAGGAGGTAATTGTGCGCGGAAGCGGTGATGATCCGTTCCGTAAAGTCCTCCTCGCGGGTATTGGTGCCCAGTGCACCCTTGCCACCGCGGCTCTGCCGGCGGTATTCGCTCAGCGGTGTCCGTTTCACATAGCCTTCATGTGATATGGTGATTACGATTTCCTCGTCTTCGATGAAATCTTCCATCCGCATATCTTCAGCTGAGTGTACGATGATTGAACGGCGTTCGTCGCCATATTTTTCCTTGACCTCACCGAGCTCATCTTTGATGATTTTCATTCGCAGCTCTTCATTTTCAAGCACGGATTTCAAATACTCGATCGTCTTCATCAATTCGGCATATTCTTCCTTGATCTTATCGCGTTCCAGTCCGGTAAGTCGCCGCAGCGTCATGTCGAGGATGGCACGGGCCTGGATATCCGAAAGACCGAACTGCTCCATCAATCCCACCCGTGCATCTTCCGGTGTTTCGGAAGCCCGGATCAGCCGGATCACTTCATCGAGGTGATCAAGGGCGATCAATAACCCTTCGAGGATATGGGCCCGTTTTTCTGCCTCGGCAAGTTCAAACCGCGTACGGCGGATAACCACTTCATGGCGGTGTTCCACGAAGTGATGAATCATATCCTTTAAGTTGAGCAGCATGGGGCGACCCTGTACCAGCGCGATGTTATTGACGCTGAACGAGGTCTGTAGTGCCGTATGTTTATAGAGGTTGTTCAGTACAATGGAGGCATTGGCTTCCCGTTTGATGTCGTAAACCACCCGCATACCCTGCCGGTCTGATTCGTCGCGGATAGCGGAAATGCCCTCGATTTTTTTCTCGTTGACCAGCTCGGCAGTGCGCTCGATCATGTTGGATTTGTTGACCTGGTAGGGTATTTCCGTTACAATGATCTGCTCCCGTCCGCTTTTGGTGGTCTCGATTTCGGCTTTTGCACGCATCACGATACGGCCACGACCGGTATGGAATGCTTCCTGCACACCCGCATAGCCATAGATAATGCCACCGGTGGGGAAGTCGGGCCCCTTAATATGCTGCATCAATTCGCTGATCTCAATATCGCGGTTGTCAATATAGGCGATGATGCCTGCTACCACCTCCGTCAGGTTGTGCGGGGCCATATTGGTTGCCATCCCGACAGCGATACCCGAGGCGCCGTTTACCAGCAATGCCGGTATCCGGGTGGGCAGTACGGTAGGTTCTTCCAGGGAATCGTCAAAATTGAGCTGGTAGTCAATGGTGTCTTTGTTGATGTCAGCCAACAGTTCTTCGGCAATCTTCTTTAACCGGGCCTCGGTATAACGCATGGCCGCCGGGGGGTCGCCGTCGATCGACCCGTAGTTTCCCTGCCCGTCAACCAGCGGATAGCGTAGGCTCCAGTCCTGCGCCATGCGGACCATCGTGTCATACACCGAAGAATCCCCGTGGGGATGGTATTTACCCAGTACGTCGCCCACAATACGGGCCGATTTTTTATAGGGTTTGCCGCTGGTGACACCTAAGTCGAGCATGCCATATAATACACGGCGATGCACCGGTTTCAGGCCGTCGCGTACGTCAGGAAGCGCCCGGGATACAATGACTGACATGGAGTAGTCAATGTACGCCGATTTCATCTGGTCTTCTATGTTGATGGGGATGACCCGGTCATTAGCCGGAATAAGATTGTTGTCGTTGTCTGTTTCTTCAGCCATGTTCTCGTTGGTTCATGAATAAAACTTGCGGCAAGAGGCAAGCCAATTGCGCATGCGAAATTAATAAATTTCCGGCTGATTAACGAATGTTTTTTGGTGTGTGTGGTGGGGGATGGTACAGGGGAAAATACGGGCAGATTCCGGCGATTTCCGCTATTTAGCGTTATTTCTCTGCCGGATTCGTAAGGTTGCCTGAATTGTGTACTTTTGTAGCCATAAAAAATAGATCCCTGCCATGAGCGAACGCGCCAAACGAATTTTTCTTGCCATCTGTATTGTTGTCCCTTTTTTGCTGTACTGCTTTTACTATTACAGCATCATGATAAAGAACGCACCCTATCGTTTTGCGGACTTTCAGTCGGTGGTTTTGAAATACGGCGAGGGAACAAACCTGGTCAATCAATTTGATTCCAGTACCGGCTATTACCAATACCTCAATGCCCGGGACTCCCTGGTTATGGACACGATCCGCTTACGGAAAGACGACCTGTTGTACCTGCACCGGAAAGCCGCAGAGCTGGGGTTCTGGAATCTGCCGGACGACATGACCACACCCACTGATACAGACGAAACGCCCGTACCCCGCTTTTTCCTGCAGTTTAACTACAAAGAGAAAAGCAAGCAGGTAATCCTGGATGCCGATTTCAATACGGGCAATCCGAAAATGCGGGAAACGGCCAAATCGGTTATTGATGAGGTGCGCCGGGTATTGAGCGACGCACACGACCGTTAATTCCGCTGCGACCCCGCTTCCGTTTCCTGTTTCAGCGCCTGTAATCCGAGATTCCGGATATCATCCGAGGCGGGTGATTCAAACACTTCCAGATTGAAATACTTGATTGCCGATAGCAGGTGGTCGAAGAGGTCGGCCATTACGCCTTCGTAGATCGCCCATCGGGTATCGGCGGTAAACATATAGAGTTCGATTGGCAGGCCGTGCTCGCTGGGCGACAACTGCCTGACCAGGAAGGTCATGTCTTTCCGGATCTGGGGGTTCACCTCGGCATACCGGTTGATGTATTGCCTGAACAATCCCACATTGGTCATGTTGCGCCCATTGACCGGCATGGTGCGGTCGGCTCCGCTTTCCGCATTGAACTTGTCGATTTCCTGCTGCCGCCCGTCGATGTAGTCGGTAAGCAGCTGGATCTTCCGCAGCTCGGCCAGTTCTTCCGGCGTCACGTAACGGATGGAAGAGATTTTGATGTGGATGGCCCGCTTGATCCGGCGCCCTCCGGTTTCCTGCATTCCCCGCCAGTTTTTCACCGAGTCCGTAATCAGGTAATAGGTGGGGATGGTGCTGATGGTTTTATCCCAGTTTCTGACTTTCACCGTGTTGAGGTTGATCTCAACGACGTCGCCGTCGGCGCCGTATTTGGGCATCTCAATCCAGTCGCCCACCCGTACCATGTCGTTGGTGGATACCTGTATGCTGGCGACAAAGCCCAAAATCGTATCTTTAAACACGAGCATCAGGATGGCCGAAGCTGCGCCCATGGCAGTCAGGAATGCCCATGGCGATTGTCCCGTCAGTGCCGTGAACAGGATAATGCCCGCAATGAAAAATAAAAAGATGTCAATCACCTGCAAGTAGCTTTCCAATGGCTTATCCTGGAAGCTTGCCTTTGTACGCAGGTGATCCCGGACCGACCGGAACAGCGACCTAAAAAATGCGATCCACGCGAACACGAGCAGGATGCCGATCAGTTTGCCGGCGGCGCTTATCCAACCCGGAAATCCGGTCAGCACCACCGGGATCAGGGATGAGGCCAGGGAGAGGGGTATAATCCGCGCCAGCTTTGCCGGTGCCCGGTTATTGATGAGGTAGTCGTCGAATTTCGTTTTGGTGTTTCTTGCCATTCGGCTGAGGAGACTCCGCAAAACGCCGCGGGACACGGCATACACGGCCCATAACACAACGAGAAAAAGCCCAAGCTGGATGAAGAGGTTAATGTACCTGGCTGCGGTTTCGGGCAGTCCCCAGTTAAGCAGAAGCTGATAAGTGAATTGGTAAATCTGAGTTGGATCGGTAGCTGCTAGTAATCCCATAAATCTTTGCCTGATAGAAATTCAAAATAGCCTGAATGGCTCTGGAAGTGGGCAAATATAGGAAATTTCCTTGGCATGGGGAAATGCCACCGCCGATCCGGCCGGAATTAAACCAGTCCGGCCCGCTTCAGCAATGCCTGTGGGTCGGGCTTGCGGCCCCGGAACCGGATGTAGAGTTCCATAGGGTCTACCGTGCCGCCAAGGCGTAACAGATCCTTGAATTTAGCCGCGGTTTCGGGGTCGAATATCCCGTTTTCCTGAAAATAGGAAAATGCATCGGCATCGAGCACTTCCGCCCATTTATAGGAATAATATCCCGCGGAATAACCGCCTGCAAATATGTGGGAGAATGAAGGGCTCTGCGCCGTTCCGGGAAGGTGGGCGTACAGCTGGGCATCGCGTATGGTTTCCGTCTCAAATGTTTCGATTGAGGTGCCATCCGCCAGTTTGCCGGTATGGTATGCCATGTCGAGCAGTCCGAAGCCGAGCTGCCGCAGGGTCTGGTACCCTTCCATGAAATTGGCGGCTGCCACGATTTTGTCAATTTCCGCCTCGGGTAACGGTTCGCCGGTCTGGAAGTGTTTTGCGAATGAACGGAGAAACGCCTTGTCGTAACAGTAGTTTTCCATGAACTGGGAAGGAAGTTCCACAAAATCCCAATAGACATTCGTGCCCGACAGACTTTCGAATGTGGTGTCGGCCAGTATACCGTGCAACGCGTGGCCAAACTCATGGAAGAGCGTGGTGACCTCAGTGAAGGTAAGCAGCGATGGGGTGTCGCTCACCGGACGTGCAAAATTACATACGATGGAAATATGCGGCCGGATATTTTGTTCGCTATCGCGGTATTGGCCACGATAGGCCGTCATCCAGGCGCCGGCACGTTTGCCTTCGCGGGGATGCCAGTCGGTATACAGCAGGGCCTTGTGCCCGCCCTGTTCGGTGACTTCATATACGGTCACTTCCGGGTGATATTTCTGGATGTCGTTCCGTTCAGAAAAGGTGAGTCCGTAGAGGCGGTTGGCGGCATCGAATGCCGCATCGAGCACGCGATGCAGTGGAAAATAAGGTTTCAGCGCTTCTTCGGACAGGTCAAAACGGGCTTCCCGCAGCTTTTCGGCATAGTAGGCGTGGTCGTACGGCATGATTTGGTTAACGCCATCCGCTGCGGCCAACGCTTGCAGCGCCGTAATTTCCTGCTGTGCGTGTGGCCGGGCCTTTTGCAGCAAATCGTGGAGGAAATCAAAAACCGTATCCGGGGTAGCAGCCATCCGCTCCTGCAGTACAAACTCGGCGTGCGTATCAAACCCAAGCAGTTTTGCCCGTTTTGCCCGCAGATCCACGATGGTGCGGATCACTTCCTCGTTATTTTGTTCGTTATCCTTAAACGCTCTTTTGCCAGCGGCAAGCTGCATCTCTTTGCGTAAATCCCGGTTAGCCGCATATTTCATGAACGGCATAAAACTGGGGAAATGAAGGGTGAACACCCATCCGGACATTCCCCGCTTTTCGGCTTCTGCCCGCGCGGCCCCCACAATGGAGTCCGGAAGACCGGCCAGATCCGCTTCCTGCTCGATGTGCAGCTGGTAAGCGTTGGTTTCCTGCAGGACGTGCTGTGAAAATTTCATGGTAAGTGTCGCCAGCTGCTGGTCGATGTCCCGTAACTGTGTTTTTTCGGCTTCGGACAGCAATGCCCCGTTTCTTACAAAGCTTTTGTAGGTTTTGTCCAGCAACCGGTTTTCCTCGGCTGTCAGTGCCGACCGGTCCGTATGCTCAACAACGTGTTTCACGCGACGGAAAAGCGCTTCGTTCAGCATCAGGTCGTTATTGTATTCCGCTAACAGGGGGGAGAGCTCCTGGGCGAGTTCCTGCAGGTAATCCGTGGTTTCTGCCGAATCGAGGTTGAAGAACGTGGATGACACGACGTCGAGCTGCTTGCCGACACGTTCCAGTGCCGCAATGGTATTCGCAAAGTCGGGTGCCGCTTCGTTATCCACCAGGTCCGCTATTTCGGTTTTTGCCCGGCTGATCCATTCCAGCATGGCAGGTTTAAAGTGTTCTTGTTGAATCTGCTCAAAAGGTACACTCTGGAATGCGGTGTCAAAGGGGTGTAATAGTGGATTGCTCATGGATATCTGATTACTGTGCTTAACGACTGATCGGCCAAAAATAATAAAAAATACCCCACACGCCGAACGGCCTACAGCTGTTTTTTCCGGGGCACCCCGCTAACGGCTTTGGCATCAAGCGGGTTATCGGGCCAGGCGTGTTTGGGATAACGTCTTCGCAGCTCTTTGCGTACCTCGAAATAGGTGGTTTGCCAGAAACTCCGCAGGTCGGCGGTCACCTGGACAGGCTTAAATCCGGGAGAAAGCAGGTGCATGATCACCGGCGTACGCCCGTCGTTGATCCGGGGCGTTTCGAGTAGGCCGAAGACTTCCTGCAGCCTGACGGATAAAACCGGCGGTTCGCCGTTTGGCGAGTAGTGCAGCTTAATCACCGAACCGCTGGGTACGTGAAGATGCTCGGGTGCCAGCTGGTCGACTGCACGTTGCTGTTCGGTATGGAGGCTGTACCGAAGGATTTGCAGCAGGTCAAGCTTTTTCAGCTCTTCGGCTTTCCGGATGCCGGCAAGGTAGGGCGTCAGCCAGCGGTCCGGCTGTCCGAGCAGTGCGTCGGTTGTTACATCGGGCCACGCTTCGTCGGGCCGCCACCGGCGCAGGCTCAGCACCCGGTGCTGCCAGTTGGTTACATCGGACGTGAACGACAGCAGCCGGGCACCCGCTGATTGGAGGGCCATGCAGATGGCGCGGACAATCGAATCTTCATCAGGCGTGGGCAGCGGAACGGATTCAAGTACGATGTTTCCGATACGGACGTCGCGGGTGGCTATGATACCGCCCTGTTTGGTATCCCAGTTGATGCGGTCGGTCTCGTGGGTAAATGCGCTGAGTTGGCCGGGGTCGACGGGCGATGCCAGGAATATCCTGCCCATGCCGGGGCGCGCGTCGAGGTGGGCTACCGCCAGCCAGGATTCATGGGCCAGTTCATCGGTGGAAGCCAATGATGCTTTTTTGCCGCTGGTAAGCTGAAATGTGCCGGATCCGGTGTCTTTCGCAACGGCAATCCGTTCCGGATACGCATGAGCCAGCAACAGTCCGGTATGGTACGGGTCCACCATGCCGTTGTCCACGGCTGTGTCCAGCAGCTTGCGGTACGAACGTGCAATTTTCTCGATGTTATCCCAACGCCTGCCTTTTCCGCCGTTGGCCCGGTGCTTTCGCAGCGCTTCGATCCGCAGGTTGATGTCGGCCCCGACGGTGCTGTCCAACGGATCGCGCTCTTCCAGCAGGGCGGCGATATCCGTAGCCAGCGGCAGTAGTTGCGCCGATTTTCCGGTGAGTAACATATGAGCTACCCGCGGATGGCAGGGCAACCGATGCAGCTGCTTGCCGTGCGGGGTGATTTTCCCGTCAGCTAATGCCGAAAGGTCGTGGAGCGTATTGCCTGCCTGGGTGACGGCTGTTGCAGGTGGCGGGGTGACCCAATCCAGCTGTTCCATGTCCGATATGCCCCATTGGGCCAGGTCGAGCAGCAGCGGGGCAAGATCGGCTTCCAGTATTTCTGGCGTCCGATAAGGGGCCATGCGTAGCTGCGTTGCGGGTGTCCACATCCGGTAGCAGGTGCCGGGTCCGAGCCGCCCGGCCCGACCTGCACGCTGGTCGGCGGCATCAACGGAAATACGTACCGTCTTAAGCCGGGAAAGGCCCGAGGCGGCGTCGAACAGCATGGTGCGGGTAAAGCCGCAGTCGACTACGATAGAGATCCCGGTGATGGTCAGGCTTGTTTCGGCGATGGATGTGGCGAGTACCACCTTGCGCCGTCCGTTACGGTCGGGCTGTATGGCTGCCTGCTGTTCCGCCAGGGACAGCTGTCCATAGAGCGGGTGTATTGCCGCAGTGGCCGGACCGGTGCCAAGCAACGCTTCGCATTTTCTTATTTCCACCTCGCCGGGCAGGAAGGCCAGCACATCGCCGGACTGTTCCCGGAGGGCGCGCATAACGGTCCGCGCACAGGCTTCAGGCAGCCGGGTGATATCCGGTTCATCGGTGTGGATGATTTCTACGGGATGCAACCGCCCTTCGCTTTTTACCACGGGTGCATCCAGTATGCGGGATAGCGGATCGGTGTCCAATGTTGCCGACATGATCAGTATGCGCAGGTCCGGCCGCAGTACCTGCTGGCTTTCCCGGCACAGGACAAGGGAAAGGTCGGTATGCAGCCGCCGTTCGTGAAATTCGTCGAAGATAATCAGGCCGACATCTTCCAGCGCGTTATCCTGATGAAGCATGCGGGTGAGGATGCCCTCGGTGACGACCTCAATCCGGGTGCGGGAGGAAGTCTGGTTTTCGAACCGTACGCGGTAGCCGACCGTTCCGCCGGCCTGTTCGCCGCATAATGCCGCCATGCGGTGCGCAATGCTGCTTGCGGCCAGTCTTCGCGGTTCAAGCATGATGATTTTTTTCCCCTGAAGCCAGGGTTCCCCGAGCAGCGCCAACGGAACGATCGTGCTTTTACCTGCCCCGGGTGGTGTGCTGAGGATAAGTGTATTACTATTGTTCAGATATTTTGTTACTTGAGGTATTACTTCCGCTATGGGAAGGTCGGTATCACGTAAATCGAACGGTGTGGGCATACGGGACCAAAGATAAAAAAAGCACGTGAAAGCACAGGTGATTTAGCTAAGTTTGCGGATGCTTGAATCCGAGGCGCACCGTTATGTTTTCAGGGATACGGACGTAGACCGGCTTACCGAATTGATGCTGCTGGAGGCCAGCGAACCAATGCTGCCTTTGGATAGGAAGGCTATGGTATCTGTGCGGCCTGTTGAATTAGCCGTTGACGCGGGTGTGTTTTCCCTTCACCTGCCGGACGGTAATATCGCCACGGTAGGCGTAACCCAGGGAAATGGCCGCATTACCGTGGTCAGTGACGGTGCCGGCCGGCCGGACTGTCTTACGGCGGCTGAATCCACGGTTCTGACCGCTATTCTCTGGCGAGAAGCGTTCGGTGTGTTTTATCGGCCCGCTTTGCGGTTCCGTAAGCTAAGGCAGGCGGCTCCCGGTTACGGACTGGAACAGGAGACCGATACCGATCTTGACCGGTACCTGCAGCCCGTGATTGAAGGAGGGCAGCTCATCGTGCAGCCCCGACTCCCGGGGTTATTGCCGCTGGCGTCTCCGAAATACAGCGAACTGCGTAAACGGGTCGAACAGCTTGACCAGGCACCAATCATGCAGCCGTCGCCCGACCGTACCATACTCGTCATCAGCAGGCATAAATACTATCGTAACCTGACCGTGGAACTTATTGATGCCGAGTGTACGAAATCAGGTAAGCTGAAGCCACCGTTTACCCGGATACCACCGCTGGACCTGATATCAGCTACCACTGAGTCCGCCCGGGCGAAATTCTATGCCGCTATCGCAACCTTGCAGCAGCTGACCGCTGGCAGCGCCGAATCGATAGGAAATGCCCTGTGTACTGTTGTCAGGGAAAACAATTACCGGTTGTATTACCATGATGACCGGCTCGGCGAACAACTGGCATCCCGGACATTGATACCTATACAGGCGGCCATCGCCCCGGATACCGTGCGGTTGTCGGTCAGGTCCAACGATTCCTTCTATACCATTACGGGTACCATTATGCTGGATGGCAAAAGGTACAACCTGCAGGAGCTGCCGTTTAAGTTCGGGTATTTTATCCTGCTTAATGAAGTGTTTTACCTGATTGCCAATCCGCTTTTGCTGTCAGTTGTAGCACTGCTGAATGAAAATGGTGGTTCGTTGCTTATTCACAGCAGCAAATTCCATGCTTTTCAGCAGCAGCTGCTTGATAAGTTGGCCGATCGCGTCCCCATTGAATACCCCGACCTTAAGCCGGGTACTGCGCGGCAGCTGGCCGGTGGCGGCTTTGGCAAAACACCGGATCAGTTGATTTATCTGTCTGATTTTGGCGACCATGTGATGATGATACCCGTGATGCGGTACGGCGGTACGGAAGTGGCTATCCGTACAGAAAAACAGGTGAAAGCGGTTGACCAGGATGGAAGTGATTTTCTGGTGCCACGGAATGGGGTGCTTGAACAGCAGTTTATTTCGCTGCTGATCAAACAGCATCCATACCTGCTTGAGCAACTGGATAATCAACTGTATTATTTTTACCTGCACAAACGTCACTTCCTGGATGAGGAGTGGTTCCTGCCAACATTTGCTACATGGCATGAAGCGGGTATTGAAGTATTTGGGTTTAATGAATTAGATAACAATAAACTAAATACCAATCAGGTAAAAATAGATATTAAAATCATCAGTGGGCTGAACTGGTTCAACGCAACCTATGATGTCCGGTTTGGAAAGAAGCGGGCATCGCTGAAAAAAATCCAGGCAGCGTTGCGGAACAAAAGCAGGTATGTAGTGCTTGACGATGGAACCCGGGGCATTCTGCCAGCCGCGTGGATCGAAAAATTCACACAGTATTTTCACGCGGGGGAAGCAGTTGATGATACCGTCATCCGGTTTGCAAAAACAAATTTTGAAACGGTGACCGCACTCTATGATGCATCCATGCTGGACGAGCAGGCGGCCAGCGAGATTGCGGCATTCCGCAGCCGCGTCCAGGATTTCGACTCCATGCCGCAGGTCGGAGAACCCAGCGCGTTGCAGGCTACTCTCCGCCCATACCAGCGGCAGGGACTTGGATGGTTCCATTTTCTTGATGAGTGCAATTTCGGTGGAATACTGGCCGACGAGATGGGATTGGGAAAAACGGTCCAGGTCATTGCTTTTATGCTGTCGCAACGGGAATCGGGTACAAAAGGTACCGACCTGGTTGTGGTCCCGGCCACGCTGATCTTCAACTGGCAACGGGAGCTGGTGACTTTAGCACCTTCGCTGCGCGTATTGACGCTTTACGGGGCCCGGCGCCTGAAAACAGCGGATGGCTTCCGGGACTATGACGTGGTGCTCACATCGTATACGACCTTGCTGGCCGATATCCGCTTTTTGAAACACTTCATGTTCAATTACGTATACCTGGATGAATCCCAGCATATCAAAAATCCGGAATCACAGCGCTATAAAGCCGCCCGCCTGCTGCAGGCACGGAACCGGATCGCCATCAGTGGGACACCGTTTGAAAACAGTTCGTTTGATCTGTATGGCCAGCTGTCTTTCGCCTGTCCGGGACTGCTGGGTAGCAAACGGTATTTTCGGGATATTTACGGCCGGCCTATTGATCAATTCAAGGACCGGAAACGCAGGAAGGAGCTCCAGCAGAAAATTAAGCCCTTTATCCTTCGTCGGACGAAACAGCAAGTGGCTGATGCGCTTCCCGAAAAGGTTATCCTTACCCTCTATAGTGAAATGGGTGACGCACAGCGGAAAATTTACGATGCCTATGAAAAGGAGTTCCGCGATTTCATCTGTGCGCTTTCCGGGGAAGAGCTGGACCGGAGTCCGATGTATGTGCTGAGGGGGTTAACGCGGTTGCGGCAGATCTGCAATTCACCCGCGCTGCTGCCCGATGGCATGTTAAATACCGCTGTTTCGGCCAAGATTGAACTGTTGAAGGAGCAGATTACCGATAAGGCGCCTCACCATAAGATCGTTGTCTTTTCGCAGTTTGTTTCGATGCTGCATCAGATTGAACGCATGCTGACGGAGATTGCGGTGCCGTACGTCAGCTTAACGGGTGCTACCCGGCAACGGGGACAGGTGGTTGATGCATTTCAAGAAAACCCAGCCGTGCGTGTTTTTCTCGTTAGCCTTAAAGCAGGCGGAACCGGCCTGAACCTTACGGCGGCGGATGTGGTGTACCTGGTGGATCCCTGGTGGAACCCGGCCGTGGAGGCACAGGCGATTGACCGCGTACACCGGATCGGGCAGGATAAGAAAACGACAGCTTATCGACTGATTACGCCAAACTCTGTGGAGGAAAAGGTACTCCTGTTACAAGCTGCCAAGCAGAGCCTAGCGGGCGGACTGGTAAGCAACGACACCTCGTTTTTCCAGGGGCTCGACCGGGATCAGTTACTGAACCTGTTGTCCTGACCAGGGCGGCTCATAAAAAAACAAACACCCCCGGACAGCTTTTCTGGCGGCTGCCGCCCGGAGGGTGCATGTTAGGTTTACCTAGTAGTTTCCTTACTTGCGAGCTTCTCCTGCGGGTTGGCCGTCCCGCTCCACCGGTGGATGTGTCCGCTCATCTGGGATTTCGGATGTTAACGAGGTTTTCTCTTGCTGTCCTTCCGAAACGGTACTGCCATCGGGTCTGTCATCCGGCTCATCCAGCAGAAAATCGGCTGCATGATGCGCAACGATATGCGCTATGGCTTTCGTTGCGTAAATCAGAAAGAACACCTCGGTCAGTTTTTCGAGGTAACGGTATATCTTTGAATCCTGCCGGTCGTATTTGGAGTAGTCACCCAGTCTATTCTCACTGAGCAGTGTGATCAGCAGTTTATCCATTAATCGCTGCCAGGCCTGCAAGGATTTGAAGGCGAAAAACTTATCGATGAAAAGACCAATGTTGTCAAACTCCTTCCGGGATAGGCGATCGAATTCAAGATAAGTGCCGCGAAATAAGGTGCGGTCGAAAATAATGGCGGTGCGGGGGTATCGTGTAAGGGTGTAGTGTGGGGATTCGGACTCGATTTCCCAGTGGCGGACCACGTGTTTTAATACGTAAATTAATTCAATGTGCTGGTAGAGCTGTTGCCAGCAGAAATGCAGGTTGGCAAAGTCGATTGGTTTTAATCCGATACCGTTGGTGGCACTGATCCGGATGACCCGGTCGATATCACGCCTCCAATGCGCTAAGCCGGTTACATTACGGCAAAAGTACGCGACGGTATATAGCGGGTTTTTTGCCTCTTTCTTTGTTAAATAACGAAAATGTGCTTGTCTTACTGATTTCATTGGAATTAGGTTTGTTGGTTTGATTACAACAAAGATAGTATCTTTTGATAATACAACAAAAGATTTTTACTGGTTTTTCAAATTTGATTCATTGGATTAATTTGAATGTGCGACAAATTATCCTTACCTTTGGATAAAATGTCGCACATGGCACTGTCAAATAAAAAGGAAATCAAGACGCATTGGACCGTATCTTCCCTATTGGGCGGAACGGATACGGTCGGCCGGAACATCAAAACGGAATTTGACCTGATCGCGCTGAGCAATGACGGGCTGACTAAGGCGTCGCTGGAGGCGCTGATTGCTTTTCTGGGTATTCCCAGAAAACAGTTCGTGGAGGAACTCCTCGGTATGTCGGTAAAGACCATCGAACGCAAAAAGAGCGATGACCGGCTCGACCGGCATACATCTTCCCATATCATTGAAATCGCCAAGGTGGTGGAGCATGCCGTTGCCGTTTTTGAGGATGAGGAAAAGGTGCGCGACTGGCTGGCTACACCGAATAGGGCACTGAACAACCTTTGCCCATTGGAACTGTTTTATATGCCTACCGGACTTGCACTGGTGAATACTATACTGGGGCGCATTGAAGAAGGGGTGTACTCCTGATGCTGCTATACCGGATTGCCAAATCGGCGAAACGGGCCACGGACCTTTCGGGGACGGGCGCATATACGTTTGGCGGCCGGTGGAATAATCCGGGCGCTTATATGCTCTATACCAGTGAGAACAGCTCGCTGGCTTACCTCGAAAATCTGGTTCATTTTGATTCGGCCATTATTCCTCCGAAGTTGTTTATTCTGAGTATTGAAGTGAGCGGGAACCCCGATCTGATTTATACCTTGCCTGATGCATCATACCCTAAAAACTGGATGAAGCTGGGTAACCTGGAAAATAAGCACCTTGGTGACAGATGGATGCACGAAGCCCGGTACCTTGGTGTCCGCGTGCGCTCGGCTGTGAACCGGAAGGAATTCAATTGCCTGTTGAATCCACTGTTTGCCGGCTATCACGACCTCGTGAAGGTCGCATCCGTAGAACGGCTGCCGGTAGATAGCCGGCTCATCGACATCAACATGAGATAGGGGACGGGTGGGTGAGCTAATTACTGCGCCATGCGTTTATCCCGGAATGTAATCATGAACAGCACCGCCAATACCAACGCATAGCCTGCGAAAGTAAACCAGATGCTTGGCCAGTCCCTGACGCCTGTTGCATCCGTAAAATGATCCACGACCCAGCCGCTGCCGATCCCGCCAATAATGGCGCCGAATCCATTGGTCATGATCATAAACAACCCCTGCGCGCTGGAACGGATAGCCGGGTCGGCCTCCTTTTCTACAAAGAGGGAACCCGATATATTGAAAAAATCGAAAGCCAGGCCGTAAACCACCATGGATAATACAAGCAGGTAAAGTTTATCAGCCGGATTCCCCAGGCCGAAAAGCCCGAAGCGCAGCATCCAGGCGATGATGCTGAAAAGGATGACATTGCGGATGCCGAACCGGGTAAGGAAAAAGGGAATCAGCAGGATGAAGAACGTTTCGGACAGCTGTGAGATGGAGAGCAGGAGATTGGGATGCTGCACACCAAAGGACTCCGGATAACTGTTTCTGAAATCACTCAGAAACGGTCCGCCGAACGCATTGGTAATTTGCAGTGCCGCGCCCAACATGAGCGAAAACAGGAAAAAAACCGTCATTTTCCGTTTCCGGAACAGCACCAACGCATCCAGTCCCAGCGAAACAGCTAATGATTTTTTCCGCGTTCTACCCGCATAAGGGGGGGATGGGGGTAGGGTAAATGCGTAGCAGCCCAGCAGCAGGCCGGCCCCCGCCGCTACGTAGAGCTGATTGCCATGCGCCGTCCAGCCCAGGAAATCAACCGCCCACATGGCCATGATAAAACCCACGGTACCCCATACGCGGATGGGCGGAAAGGTCTTCACCACATCGTGGTTTTTCTGGGTCAGCACATTATATGAAACCGAGTTGGACAGGGCAATGGTGGGCATGTAAAACAGGGAGTTGAGCAGCATGAGCAGGTAAAACGACTGAAAATCGGTTACATTGGCCACACCTATCAATGTGGATGCGCCGATGAGGTGTGCCGCACCAAGTACGCGTTCTGCGTTGACCCACCGGTCGGCCACGATGCCCAATAATCCCGGCATGAATACGGATGCGATACCCATGGTGGCATATACGGATCCGATCTGGAATCCCGAAAAGTTCAACTGGCTTCCCATATAGCTTCCCAGGGAAATCAGCCATGCCCCCCAGATGAAGAACTGGAGAAAACTCATCGCGATAAGCCGTATTTTTATCGACATAGATCGCCGGGATTTAGCTGATGGTCAGTGGAATTCGTTAGGAGGATTTTCTTCGGGTAATCTCATCCCGTATGCGCGCTGCCTTTTCATACATTTCATCTGCCAGCGCTTTGGCCAGCGTTTCCTGCAACTGCTCTTCCGTCATCGACGAGTAGGATGTCGTGTCCGGAGCTGTCCTGGTTTCCGGATCGCCGCCGGCGGACTCGATATTTTCGAGAAATACGAAATCATTTCCCTCGATGACAATGCCGGCAGAAGCCAGGATGAATTCGTAGGTATATACCGGTGCTTTAAAACGTACGGCCAGCGCAATAGCGTCAGATGTCCGGGCATCGATTTCGGTATGTTTCCGGCCGTCGTTGAAAATAATCTTGGCGTAAAAAATACCATCCACCAGATTATAGATAATTACTTCTTCGATCTTGATATGGAACGTTTCCGCGAAGGTTTTGAAAAGGTCGTGCGTCAGCGGGCGACTGGGTGTCATCTTCTCGATCTCGATGGCAATGGCCTGTGCCTCAAAGCCGCCGATGATTATCGGCAGGCGCCTGCGGCCGGAAATCTCACCTAAGACGAGCGCGTAAGCTCCGGACTGCGTCTGGCTATAAGATAAACCAACAATATCTAACTTAATCTTCTTCATGCCTGGTGCATTGCGCGAACTGCAAAGATGCAAAACTTAAGCTGGTAATACAAAATGCGATCTTCAAAACCGATTGGATAAAGATAGCACGATTTCGGGAAATGATCAAATTCACGGATTGCCTTTATAGGCCCGGATAGCAGCAGTCAGTCGGGGTACTACATCAAATGCGTCGCCGACGATACCGTAGTCCGCTACCTTAAAAAACGGTGCTTCGGGGTCTTTGTTGATGACTACAATGGTTTTCGATGCACTTACTCCCGCTAAGTGCTGTATTGCACCCGATATGCCGATGGCAATATACAGGTTTGGGCTGATGGCGATGCCGGTCTGCCCGACGTGTTCCGCATGTGGTCGCCAGCCGGCGTCAGACACCGGTTTCGAACAGGCGGTGGCGGCGCCCAATACGTCGGCCAGTTCTTCGATCATTCCCCAATTTTCCGGGCCCTTGAGCCCGCGGCCGGCGGAAACGACAATTTCCGCTTCCGGCAACGGTACCTTATCCACGGCATGGACAATTTCTTTTATTACGGTGGTGAGGTCACGGTCGTCGACAATCGGATTGAAGGCTTCAACCTGCGCATCGCCTCCGGTTTCACGCAGCTCAAACGCATTGGGATTCAGTGCGATCACTTTTTTCGGCGAAACCAGCTCCGTATAGGCAAATGCCTTGCCCGAAAAAGCAGTCTTCTTTACCGTAAGGACGTTGCCCGTTACCTCGGGCAGGTCAACTGCACCGTCGGCCAGGCCCGCCCCGAGTTTAGCCGCCACGCGCGGTGCCAGTCCCCGGCCACTGAAAGTGTTTGAGATGATAATGACCGAGGCACCCGATTGATCAGCTGCCTGGGCAATGATGCTGGCATAAGCTTGGTTGATGAAATTTTTTAACCGGTCGGCGGATACGCTCCATACGTTTGAAGCACCGTAATTTCCCAATGCCTGTAATTCGGAAGCATCCACGTCGCCGATTGACAGGGCCGTTACGTCGGTACCCAGCTGTTCGGCTACTGCCCTGGCATAGGAAACGGCTTCATGAGCGGATTTCTTGAATTTGCCGGAAGCACTTTCTGTATATACTAAAACGGACATAATTATCGTATTAGGCTAATGTAAAGATCATGAACGAACATGTTATACTGGTGCATGGTTAAATAACCCTGGCCTTATGCAGTAAATCAACCAGTTTTTCGGTTTCCCCGGCATCAACCAGGGTAACAGCCCCCTTCGGGGCCGGGGATTCATAGCGGATGACCCGTGTCAGTACGGGTACATCCACCGGATCGATCACCGTCAGCGGCTTGGTGCGGGCACTCATGATACCCCGCATGTTGGGTATGCGGGGTTCAGCGACGCCTTCCGAGGTACCGATGGCTGCCGGCAATGGAATAGAGAGCACCTCTTTACCGCCTTCAATTTCCCGTTCGACCACGGCTGCAGTGCCTTCGAGCGTGACTTTTTTCGCCGCGTTGACCGACGGGATACCCAGCAGTTCTCCCACGAATGTGGTCACCTGCGAGCCGTTGTAGTCAATGGACTCACGCCCGGCTAAAATAAGGTCGAATCCCTGGTCTTTGGCGTAACCTGCAACCTGATTAGCTACAAACCAGGCATCACGGGGGGCAGCATTAACGCGCACCGCCTCATCCGCTCCCGTTGCCAAGGCTTTCCGGATGGTGGCGTCTGCAGGCGATTCGCCCACATGGATCACCGTTACCGAGCCATTGCCGTTTTCCGTCAGCTCAAGTGCCTTCGAAAGCGCAATTTCATCGTAAGGATTAATGATGTACTGGAGACCCGTGGTATTGAGCTGCGTATTATTATCGGTAAACGTGATTTTTGAAGTAGTATCGGGGACCTGGCTAATGCAAACTAATATCTTCATGAGCAGTCGTTTTCACAAACCTACCATAATTTTTCCATATTTGAAACGGAGGACACCAAACCCTGCATGCAATCGCCTGGCGAATACGTACCTTTGCGGTGATCATTATCCGATTCATTATGACGAGCCAACGCATCCAGCAGTTAATTGAATTTCTGAACGACAACCCAAACGACCCGTTTTTGCTGTACGCCCTTGCCACGGAATACCTCAAAGCCGGTCAGACGGCCGACGCACTTCGTTACTATGAACGGTTACGGACCGACCACCCGGACTACGTAGGTACGTATTACCATCTGGGAAAATTGTACGAAAGCCTCGGGGAAAGAGACAATGCAATTGCCACCTACCGGCAGGGCATGGAGATTGCACAGCAGAAGCGCGACCGGCATGCGCTCTCGGAATTGCAGGCCGTGTATCGGAGCGCCCTTGGACTGGATGAAGATGATGAAGATTAGCGGGGTCCTTCGCTATACCGTTCCGGGATTATCGACGTCTATAGCCGAGTCGTGCGTGCGGCCGTGGCTACGGTCGCTATAATCTTTCTTTTTCAGTGCTTCTTCCTTTTCCAGCGATTCTTCCCGGTCAGGGGTAACCCTCGGAAATTTCCGGTCATCCCTGCTGTCATTTTCCCGTGCGGTGTTGATGGGTTTTTTCGTTTCCATTTTGTCCTCCTGTCTTTACCTTTGTTATGTATGGCAACAAGCGGGAGAAGCTATTGTTTCACCGGATCAGACTTTGTCGAGGCAGCATTCCTTAATTTTATCGACGACGTAGTCAATGTCTTCCCTTGTGTTGTATTTGCTGAATGAAAAACGGACACAGGGGCGCTGCGGATCCGCGCCGATTGCCTGGAGCACGTGGGATCCGATGTCGGAACCGGAACTGCAGGCGCTCCCGCCGGATGCCGAGATACCCGCGATATCCAATGTAAAGAGCATCATATCGGCAATGTCTGTGCATGGAAAGGAAACGTTAAGCACCGTATACAGGCTATTTTCCGGTGCTATGGCACCGTTGAACCGCACATCGGGTACGTGGGCAGTCAGCTGGTCAATCATGTAGCTTTTGAGGCCCTGGATATATTGCCGGTGTTCTTCCATGTGCGCATGGCAGATTTCCAGTGCCTTGGCAAGTCCCACAATGCCGTATACATTTTCGGTGCCGCCGCGCATGTTGCGTTCCTGTGCGCCGCCATGGATAAATGGCTTTATCTTCGTGTTGTGGTTTACATAAATAAACCCAACACCTTTAGGGCCATGAAACTTATGCGCAGCTCCTGTAACGAAATCGATCTGCAGCTTATGGAGATCATGGGCGAAATGACCCATCGTCTGTACGGTGTCCGAATGGAAGATGGCGCCATACTGCTTGCAGAGTGCGGATACATATTCGATATCGGTAAGCGTACCGATTTCATTGTTGGCATGCATCAGCGAAACAAAGGAATGCGGATTTTCCCGGAGCAACTGCTCCAGTTGTTGCAGGTCTACGTATCCCTGGGCATTTACCGCGAGTTTGCTTAACCGGATGGTCCCCGTCCGCTCCAGCTCCTCCAGCGTATGCAATACCGCATGATGTTCCAGCGGAGAGGTGATGGCGTGGCTGATCCCATTATCAATGATCCCCCTTACAATGGCGGTATTGTCTGCCTCGGTACCTCCCGACGTGAAAAATATCTCGGCGGGCGACACGTGTAGCAGTCCCGCTACCGTTTTACGGGCTCTTTCAATAATGGTTTTTACTTTACGGCCATGCGCATGGATCGACGACGGATTGCCGAAATCGTTTTCCATGGTTTCGACCATTGCTTTGATGACCTCAGGGTCAATAGGCGTGGTAGCCGCATTGTCTAAGTATACTTGCATAGTTGCAAAGGTAATGGAATGTTGGCTAATACGCAATGGCTTAAGGCTGTGCCTGTTTGCGATACCTGGATCTTCTTCCAAAGGTGACCAGCAATACGGTGCCGAAAATCAGGCTTCCCGCGCACCCTGCATAAGCCAGGTAATCACCTGCACGCACATAAAAGGTAATCGCCTCATTCAGGTTGATGTCCTGTTTCAGTGCATCAGCAGTCCACCAGTCGGTTTGCTGGACCACATCACCGCGTTGATTGATGAACGCCGAGATCCCCGTATTTGCCGAACGGGCCACCCAGCGGCGGGTTTCGATGGCGCGCAATTTGGCGTAGGCCAGATGCTGGTCTTTCCCCGCGGTATTGCCCCACCAGCCGTCATTGGTAATCACGGCGATGAATTGTGCCCCCTGCTCTACGTATTCGGCAACATAGCTGCCCCATATGGATTCGTAACAGATTACCGGCGCGGCACCGATGCCGCTTTGCGAGTAAAAGACCGAGGGTGTTTCCTGGCTGCCATATCCTCCGGTTGTGCCGCCGAATGCCTGGAATAGCGGGGTCATGAACGCCAGGGCGCTTCCGAAGGGCAGCTGCTCCACGCCGGCGACCAGCTTGGATTTGTGGTAAAACTGCAGCCGGGCCGAATTTTCAACTAAAACGGCTGCATTAAAGGCATCGTAATATAGCTCGGCCCCTTCAAACTTACGTGCCGTAGGTGTTTCGGGCTGATGGTACACACGGTAACTTTCGATCCCCGAAAGCACATTGCCGTTCTTGTAATTAGAGAGAAAATCCTGCAGGCGGAGAAATGCGGGGTTTTCGCGGAACTCATCTTCGTTATATCCCCGTGGACTGGCGATAGCCGTTTCCGGCCAGATAAAGAATTCGGTATTCGGCTGGGCCACCGAGTCAGACAACCGGATCAGCTGGTCGAGTTGGGATTCGGGGGAAAGGAAGCTGTATTTTCCGTAAGGATCGATGTTGGGCTGGACAACGACGATATCAGCCGGGTTTATGTGCTCTTCGTAGGTCGTGTACCGGTAGAGCGACCAGCCGGAGGGTAATGTAACCAGGAGCAGAAAACCGACGAACCATTTGTATCGGTGGATGGGACCGAATTTGTCTTTGACCGATAATATTCCCATAAACAGCAATATGTTAGCCAGCCAGATCCACAGCGTACCCCCGTATACCCCGGTGTATTCGTACCATTGGACCAACTGGTGGCTGCTGGCAAAACCATTGCCCAGGTTCATCCATGGAAAAGCCAGATCCCAGGTCTGATGCAGGTATTCATACGTTATCCAGAACGAAACCAGTCCGGCCATCGAAAGCCCGATGCCGTGGTGCTTGCGCAGCTGGTAATACAGCCGGAAGGCCAGCGCCATCAACGCGGCCGCCAGTGCAAAGGGAATAAGAGATACCAATGCGGCGGCGTAGACCGGCATTGCCGCATTCAGCGCATTGAAAACCCAATAAATGGATGCTGTATTCCACAGGAGTCCGGTAAAACCGCCAAGCAGCGTTATTTTAAGACCCTTTTTGTTGTATGGGTCCCGCATAACCGCTTCCATGGCCCACAGCAGCGGTACAAGTGCTATCCATAGGAGCGGAGCGGTAAATGGTATGGGCGGCCAGGCTAACCAGAGCAGGAATGCACTTAATAAGGCCAGTAGGTAATTTTTTTTCACGACGGCTTACAGTTGGGATAACAATTCGTTTTTTTTCTGTTCGTATTCCGCCTGGGTGATGAGCTGTTTTTCGAACAGGGATTTCAATTTCTGCAGTTTGGACGTGAGTTCGTCAACGATCTCGGACGGGCAGGGCACCGGCAAGGCGCTTTCGAGTACCTCCGTGCCGGAACGGATTGTTTCGCCGGTTTCCGCTTCCCGTTGATATTCTTCGAAAAAGCTGCTGGCCTGCTGGTACAGTTTGCGGGCCTGGTTTTTGGGGATGTGGGTGATTTCCACCTGCTCGCCATTTTTCAGTACGAGCACAAACCGGGCACCCAGAATACCTTCCTTAAACGAAACATCGCGGATGACGTTCCACGGAAAAATCTTAAAATCGGTAGCCAAACCCAGTTTGGTCGACTCACACAGCAAAATCCGCCGCGCTGTAAGCGCCACACTGTCCGGAAAAAGGGTTACTGCCGGCATTTTCTGCACGGCGACATAGGCCACGGTTTCATTGGGAACCAACATGTCCTGCAATTTAAGCAGGAGTTTTTCCACTACTTTGGGGTCCTGTCCGTCGTTGATGTAATGATCGATGTTCATGGGTTATTTTACCATGCTAAGTTAGCAAGTTTTATCCCAAACCCTGTACGCAAACCACAAATTCGCCCTTTAAGGGATTGGTTTCATAGTATGCCTTCAGTTCAAGCAGGGTGCCGCGTACCGTTTCTTCATAAACCTTGCTGATTTCCCGGGAGATAGCAGCCTGCCGGTCGCCACCAAAGGTGTCTATGAATTCCCCGAGGGTTTTGAGCAGGCGGTGGGGTGATTCATAGAAAACCAGCGTACGGCTCTCATCTGCAAGCGCTTTCAGTCGCGTCTGCCGCCCTTTTTTTACCGGAAGGAATCCTTCAAAGCAAAAGCGGTCGGAGGGAAGGCCCGAACTTACCAACGCCGGTACAAAGGCTGTTGCACCCGGCAGGCAGTATACCGGGATGTTGTTTTTGATGGCTTCGCGTACCAGTAGAAAGCCCGGGTCGGAGATCGCCGGCGTCCCCGCGTCCGAGATCAGGGCCACGGTCTGCCCTTCGTTCAGGAACCGGATGATTTCGGCTACTGCTTTATGTTCATTATGCTGGTGATGTGCAAACACCTTCCTGTCGATACCGAAATGTTTCAGCAGGGGCGCGCTGGTACGGGTATCTTCAGCCAGAATAATATCCGCTTCCCGCAGCAGCCGAACGGCCCGGAACGTCATATCTTCCAGGTTGCCGATGGGGGTGGGGATGAGGTATAGCACGGATCTTCTCTCCGATAATGGCTCAAATATCATATCTCCTTCCTATCTTTGCCACAAAATAAACAAAACCGTCTTGATTTTCAAAAATCAGGACAGCTTCACAGCCGATAAAGAAGAAAATTAAGCAAACGAAAATATGCTGCAAGTTAATTATATCCGTGAGAACCGTGACCATGTGATTGAGCGATTGGCCCTGAGAAATTTCAAGCAGACTACGCTGGTTGATGAAGTTGTTGCCCTGGACGAGCAACGACGCCAGATCCAGACGGAGTCGGATGCCCTGGCGGCATCGGCCAATACGAGCGCACGGCAGATCGGTGAACTGATGCGCCAGGGCAAGCGCGATGAGGCTGAAGCGATTAAGGCAGCATCGGGCGGATATAAAGAACAGATTAAGCAGTTAACTGACCGACTGGGCGAATTGGAGCAGCAATTGCATGAAAAGCTGGTGCTGCTTCCGAATCTTCCCCATACATCGGTACCGGCCGGGGTAGGAGCGGAAGACAACGAAGTAGTGCTGGAACACGGCAATAAACCATCGTTGGCGGAGGATGCCGTGCCCCATTGGGAATTGACTTCAAAGTACGGAATCATCGATTTTGAACTCGGAACCAAAATAACCGGTGCCGGTTTTCCGGTATACAAAGGAAAAGGCGCGCGGCTGCAACGGGCCATGATCAACTTTTTCCTGGACAGGGCTCAGCAGGCTGGCTATCTCGAAGTGCAGCCCCCGCTGCTGGTCAACGAAGCTTCCGGTTTCGGTACCGGCCAGCTTCCGGATAAAGAAGGGCAGATGTACCACGTGGGTGTAGATGATCTTTACCTGATCCCCACGGCAGAGGTGCCCGTTACGAACCTGTATCGCGACGTCATTGTAAAAGAAGCCGACTTTCCGGTAAAATTAACCGCATATACGCCCTGTTTCCGCAGGGAGGCAGGTTCTTACGGCGCCCATGTACGCGGATTGAACCGGCTGCATCAATTCGATAAGGTGGAAGTGGTCCAGCTGGTGCACCCCGAGCGGTCGTATGAGGTGCTTGAGGAAATGAGCAGTTATGTACAGTCGTTGCTTCAGGCGCTGGACCTGCCATACCGGGTATTGCGACTCTGCGGCGGCGATATGGGATTTACATCGGCATTGACTTACGATATGGAGGTGTGGAGCGCCGCACAGCAGCGCTGGCTTGAGGTTTCATCTGTATCCAATTTCGAAAGCTACCAGAGCAACCGCTTAAAGGTGCGTTTTAAGGGAGAAAGCGGTAAAACCCAGCTGGTACACACACTGAATGGAAGTGCATTGGCGCTACCCCGTATCCTGGCCTCCATACTGGAGAACAACCAAACGGACCGCGGAATCCGGATTCCCGACGTGCTCGTCCCTTACACCGGGTTTGAGTGGATTGATTAACGGATAACCAGACGCGCCAGGTACTGGTCATTCCCGTCCTCAAATAATATCTGTACGGCCCAGCCGGCTTCCTGCGCCAGGTGCGTGAGCGTATCCCGGTCGATGTACAGCCAGTTGAAGGGTGCACCCCGGTTTCCCCTGTATTCGTACTGATACCGGATCTGCCCGTAATACCCGCTTGGCCGGGTTACCGACCCATCGGCATACAAATACGCAATATCCGATGAATCGAACAGCAGCTGTCCGCCTGCACGCAGCAGGGAACGGCAGCGGCGCAGCAGCACCTTCAGTTTTTCCAGGTCGCCGCACAGTCCGATACCGTTCATCAGAAACAGCAGGGTGTCATACTGACCGGTATGGTAATTGAAAATATCCGCTGTGCTGACCTGTTCCACACCGCGTTGTTTCATCACGGTTGCCGCCAGGGGAGAGATATCAAGCGCATGTACATCCATGCCCCGTTGCTGAAGGTATAAGGCATGGCTACCGGCCCCGGCACCTACATCAAGCGTTTTCCCACTGCAAAAGGAGAGGGCCATGTGCTCCAGTTCGGGGAAATCACCGGGTCCGCGGAAAAACTCATCAACAGGCATTTCCTCTGTTTCACCATAGCTCGTATGCAGCAGGAGGGGGGACATAAACTGTCCACGCAGGTAATCCTGCAGCGCTGTTCCAAGGATATCGACCGCCATCTATTCAGGAATCATCAGGATTTGCTTGGCCAGTTTCACCGTTTCGGTATCGCCCGTGTGTTTTCCCGGATCGTCGGACAGCTTGATCACCGGGTCCCATTGCGCCTCTTCAGGGAACGCTTCGGTCATTTTCAGCACAATATTGAGGGGAGGTAACCCCACGTCGTTTGTAAAGTTGGTGCCGATTCCGAATGAAAATCCGATTTTTCCGCGGCAGTATGCCGCAATCCGGGCCACTTTATCGTAGTTAAGCCCATCGGAGAAAACGATTGTCTTGGACAGCGGGTCGATACCTTTCTGCTGGTAATGGCGGATGGTTTTGTCGGCAAAAAGCAGTGAGTCGCCGCTGTCGTGGCGTACCCCGTCGAAAAGTTTGGATAATTTCTTGTCGAACTGCGTGAAGAAGACATCAGTTGTATACGTATCCGACAGGGCAATCCCCAAGTCGCCGCGGTACACCTCCGCCCAGTGTTCAAGGCCGAGCAGGTTGGCCATTTTAAAACCATATTTAGCGGCGTGGAACATAAACCATTCATGGGCATGCGTGCCAATGGGTTTCGTCTGGTACTGCATGGCTAGGTGGACGTTACTGGTGCCGATGAATGTGTTTTCCCCGTATTGCCGGAGGGCCTGGACAACAAGCTGGTGTACGGCATAGGAATGCCGCCTCCGCGTGCCGAATTCGGCGATGGTTACCCCCAACTTACGGTATTTTTCTATTTTTTCGCGGGCCGTCAACATCACGGTTTCATCGGCGTGCCGCTGCTGTCCGGTCATTTGGTAGTACAGCTCGCAGATGAGTGACATAATAGGCACTTCCCAGAGAATGGTCCTGTACCAGTAACCTTCAACCGCAACCTGGAGTTCACGGCCCTGCTGCCGGACCATAACCTCGTCCGGATCGTACCGGTACCCCTGTAGGAAGTCGAAATACGTGGGATCGATATAGGGACAGGTAGCGGCGAAATACGTTTTTTCATGACGGGTCAGCTGCAGCTGAGCCAACCCGTTTATGGCGTTGCGCAGTTCTTCGGCAAAGCCATCCGGGAATTGATGTCCGCCCCGGTTGATGAACTGGTACCGCGCGCGTGCCTTGGGGAATCGTTTGACCACTGCATGCTGCATGGTAAACTTGTAAAAGTCGTTATCCAGTATGGAGCTGATCATCCTATCCAATCACGTTTAACCAGGCTTCGGCCATCAATTGGGCACCTGCCAGGGTGGTGTGTACCCCATCTGTCGTCCAATAACCGGGTGATACGCTGCGGGCTGCCTCATCGAATACGCGTTGGTAGGGGATGAACGCTGCCCGATATTCATCCGCGATTTCCTGTGCAGTTTGCCGGTATGTATCAAACGCCGGAAACCAGTCGTCGGTAACTGCTTTCACGTGGTTAACGGCAAAAGGCTCGCCGATGATCAGTTTGACATCCGGGAGTGCCGTCAGTGTCCGGTCGATCAGCTTCCGGTAATCGTCGCGGTATACGGCCAGTGTGCCGGTATAGCCGCCGGTGAGCGTATGCCAGTAGTCGTTGACGCCGATGAGGATACTCAGGACATCCGGCTTAAGTTGGATACAGTCGGCATCCCAGCGTTCTGCCAGCTGATTAACCTTGTTGCCGCTGATACCGCGGTTGAATACCTTTACCTGGTCGGTATGCTCACGGAGCAGCCGGGCCGCGGAAAGAAACGCATATCCAGTTCCCAATGCGCGGCTGTTATTCGGGGCCTGTTCGTCGCGATTCCTTCCGGCGTCCGTAATGGAATCCCCCTGGAAAAGCACAACATCATCCGGTGCTATTTTTACGACGGGAGCGCGATGCGGTTTGCCGATTGCGGCCGACACCAGGTCCGGGATACTGATGGTAGCCGCTGCGCCTGCCAGGGAACGGCCAATAAACGTTCTTCTGCTCTTATTCATCAGGTGGTTATTTAATAGGTGTTTTCAAAAATAGCATATTTATGGCTGTCCGCAATAGGTACATAAAAAAAGGAGGCCGGAGCCTCCTCATAGGTTGTTGTTGTTATTTATGAACTTATTACCTGCCACCCCGGGAAGACGAGCGGCCGCTTCGTTCCGATCCACGGTTATTGCTGTGCGAGACATTGCCCCTGCTTTCCGAAGAGCGGCCGGAAGATACCGCTGGCCGCGACTGTGAACGCGCCTCTGGCCGTACCCGGCTGGCCTCACTGCTCCGGGATTGGGTCCGCGAGGATGCACGTACCGAATTACGTTCCGGTGCGGTGCGCGACTGGCTGCGCTGCATTTGCTGGCTCCGGGGCTGTGTAGCCCGTTCCGTACTGTTCGTGCGAGCCGGACGTGTACTCCGTGTTCCGGACTCCCTGCCGGTCGTTCCGGAGGGCCGTACGGCGCGTTCCGATCCGCGGTTTTCCATGCGTGGCGCTACGGCATCATTGCTGCGGTTACGGGTGCGGGGTGCAGTAGCTGTATTATCACGTGTGGCCGGACGTGCCGAGCGGGTAGTCGTGCCCCGGTTGTCTGCCGCCCGGGTGGCCGTGCTACGCGAAGCCGCGCTACGCGAATTCGTGTTCGCCCGTGCTTCGCTCGCGCGGGAAACCCGTGCCGGACGTGCCGACGTGCGGCTGTTCCGGTCGACATCCGGACGGTACAGGTTTACGGACCGGCTATCCACACGTGCCCTTCCCGGCCGATTGCCTGACTGCACGTCCCTGACCGAAATCCGGCTGCGGGTGGCCCGTTCAATTTCATGCCGTCCGGGGCCGCTTACATATGTACGGTTGTTGTATACATACGTATTGTTAATGATGGTCGTGTGGTTATAAACTGTTACCCGGTTCCTGCGCGGTACGTAATAATTGTAGATCCGCGGGCTGGCGATGTAACGCTGGGGGACAAATACCCAATAATGATTGGGCATGCCCACGTTCACGCTGATGCTCATCTGCGGTCCCAGCGGCGCCCATCCGTAATATCCGCCGCCACTGCGCCAGCTCACCCAGGCCGGTCCCCACTCATATCCGGGAACCCAGCCCCAGCCGTAATAATCTGTATATACCCAACGGCCGTAATGGAAGGGTGCCCAACCCCAGTCGTAGTCGGAAACCCAGGTGTTTCCATAATTGGTCATAACCCAGTGTCCGTTTGTTGCATAAGGCTGGAAACCGCCTCCCGCATCCGGAAGCCAGACATAACCGTAATCGGGGTCGTCAATCCATTCGCCATATGGCGCCAATTCATCGTAAAATAACTGAAATGAAACGCTTACACCGGGTTGCGCATTTGCCGTCTTAATTGTGGTAAATGTCAGGAAAGCGATTGCCGTAAATAATAAGCGTCCGGTTGCTTTTAACGTTTTCATAACACTTCGATTTTTGTGTAACATGCTGTTAATTCTCATAGGTATGACCCATTCCGCCTACCTATGGTTTAATCCCCCCATTATTTTATATGCCCGCGTTCCCCTCTGCCTCCGGCTTTTTACCCCTAAATACCTTTAATTTGCTTTGGTGCTCCTAAATTAAACAGAAAGTCCTATTTTTGTCGCTCAGGTAATTTCCTTTGGCAGCGGCCATTGATTTTGTGTAATTAAAACCCACGAATATTGAAGAAAGTTAGCCGTATACTGATCGAATTGGCCCAGATCCATCGGTTTGTTATGCAATTTTTCCGTGAGTTGGTACTGCCGCCCTATGAGGTGAAGGAAATTATCCGGCAGTGCTACGAAGTCGGATGGAAATCCCTGCCATTGATCTCATTGACCGGTTTTATTACAGGGCTTGTGTTTACCAACCAGTCGCGTCCGTCCCTGGCGGAGTTCGGTGCCACATCGTGGCTGCCCGCACTGATTTCCATTGCCATTATCCGGGCCCTGGCCCCGCTGGTAACCGCGCTGATTGCTTCAGGGAAAGTAGGCTCACAGATTGGCGCGGAGCTCGGTTCAATGAAAGTAACAGAACAGATAGATGCCATGGAAGTGTCCGGCACGAACCCATTTAAATTCTTGGTAGTCAGCCGGGTAGTGGCCACCACGATCACCATTCCCATTCTTTCCTGCTATACGGCCTGCGTGGGTCTGCTGGGGGCTTTTCTCAGTGTGAACCAGTTTGAGGCTACCAGTTTTACGGTATACGTGAACCAGGTATTTGAGGCGGTCAGCTACCTGGATGTTTTTTCATTGGTGCTCAAGGCAGTTGTTTTCGGATTCACTATTGGCATTGTGGGATGTTATCAGGGATATAACTCTTCCAAAGGTACCGAAGGGGTAGGTAAGGCAGCGAACTGGGCGGTGGTGATGTCGATGTTTCTTATTTTTGTCGAGGAAATTTTGATTGTACAAATCATTCAGGCCATGCGGGCATAACCATGATCAAGGCACACGGACATATCGACTACGAAACAAGCGTGATTGACGTCAGGAACGTAAGCAAATCGTTTGGCAAGCTGGACGTGCTGCGTGGGGTCGACCTGCAATTGTTCAAAGGCGAAAACCTGGTGGTACTTGGCCGTTCAGGGACAGGGAAGTCGGTGTTAATTAAATTGATATCCGGCTTGCTCCGCCCGGATACCGGCACCATTGAAGTGCTCGGCGAACAGGTGAATGAGCTGGATGAAAAAGCACTGCAGCTGCTTCGGCTGAAGATCGGTTTCTCTTTTCAGAACAGCGCCCTGTACGATAGCATGACCGTCCGGGAAAACCTGGAGTTTCCCCTGGTGCGCAATAAACGGCACCTTACCCGCGGTGAAATTAACCACGAAGTAGAGGATGTGCTGGACTCCGTGGGGCTGTTGCCTGCAATTAATCAGATGCCGTCGGAATTGTCCGGTGGCCAGCGCAAACGGATCGGCATTGCGCGTACCCTGATTTTAAGGCCGGAAATCATGCTGTATGACGAACCAACGGCCGGTCTCGACCCCATTACGTGTATTGAGATCAACGGCCTGATTAACGAAGTACAGGAAAAATATAAGACCTCGTCCATCATCATCACGCACGATCTGGCCTGCGCCAAATCGGTAGGCGACCGCATTGTCATGCTGCTTGATGGCCGGTTTGAACGGGAAGGCAGTTTTGATGCCATATTTGACACAGACGACGAACGGGTGAAGCCGTTTTACGACTATAATTTTATTAAATAGCTGCAAGGGGCGATCCGTGCCTCCGGTAAACCGGGTGGACTGCAACGCTCCTGAAGCCAACGACATTGACGATAGCTTATGAATGCTGCAGAAAATAAACGAACCATCATTGTAGGGATTTTCGTATTGGTAGGGATTATAATCCTGGTAGCCGGAATACTGGTGCTGGGTGGACAGCAGAACCGGTTTTCCAGTACGGTAAAGGTGTCCACGGTTTTTGATGATGTAAGCGGACTGAAATCAGGCAATAACGTCTGGTTTTCAGGTGTGAAAATAGGAACAATCAAGGCGATTAATTTCAAGAATCTGCAGGAAGTGGAGATTGAGATGGTCATCGAAGAAAAATCCCGGCAGTTTGTCCGCAAGGATGCCGTTGCGAAGATTGGCTCGGAGGGGTTCATCGGAAATAAGCTGATCGTGATTGAAGGAGGCAGCAACAACGTACCCGCCATTGAAGACGGCGACGTACTGCAGTCGGCTGTTGACGGGGGGATGGATGCCATGCTGAAAACCCTTCAGGTAAACAACGAAAACCTGGTGGAGGTTACCCGTAATTTTGGCGACCTGAGCGCCCGGATTGCCCGGGGCGAAGGAACGGTGGGGGCAGTACTGACGGATTCCCTGATGGCCCTACATGTGAAACAGATGATTGCCAACCTGAACCAGACGTCAGCCAATACGGCAAAAGCCTCGCAGGCACTGGCTCAGCTGACCACCAAGTTAAGCGCAGAAGGTACCCTGATTAATGATCTGTTGACCGATACGGTAATTTACGGTAATTTGCAGGAAGCGGTTGCCCAGTTGCAGGGCATTACACAGACAGCCTCCGCGCTGGTGACCAACCTGAACCAGACGACCGAAAAATTAGATGACCGGGATAATGCCGTCGGTGTGCTGCTGAACGATCCCGAAATGGCGGAAACCATCCGGCAGACGATGCAGAACCTGGAGCAGAGCAGTGAAAAACTCAACCAAAATATGGAAGCCCTGCAACATAATTTCCTGTTCCGTGGATTTTTCCGCAAGCAGCAACGGGCGGCTGAAAAGGCGGCGAAGGCCGCTGCACCCCAGCAGTAGCTAGTTAACCTGCGGTAATTAGTGGGTGTTGTATACGGGGGTTATCTCGGCTGCTTCCACCTCGCCCTCGTCCGTGATATGCGATAACCTGACCGGAACGATCTCATTCACCAGCAGCGGGTCATAGGGTGTCCGCACTTTCACATAGTTGCGACTGAATCCGTGCATGTAACCGTCCTTGACATCGCCTTCAAACAGTACGTGCTGGGTACGCTCCAGCTGCGTCTGATAAAATGCACGCCGTTTTTTCTCGGATAATATATGCAGCATTTTACTGCGTTCGCCACGCTGTGCGCCAGGTACTGCACCCTCCATCTGCGCAGCGATGGTATTCTCCCGCTCAGAATAGGTGAATACATGCAGGTATGAAATGTCCAGCCCGTTGAGGAAATGATACGTTTCCAGAAAGTCTTCCCGGCTTTCGCCCGGAAACCCGACGATCACATCAACACCGATGCAGCAATCGGGCATCAGCGCCTTAATGCGGGCCACGCGCTCGGCATACAGTTCCCGTTGATAACGCCTGCGCATCAGCCGGAGTACCTTGTCGGAACCCGACTGCAGCGGCATATGGAAATGGGGGACGAAGCGGTTGGACTGCGAAACGAAATCGATAATATCATTGCTGAGCAGATTGGGTTCGATGGAAGAGATGCGGAAGCGGTCGATTCCCGTTACCCCGTCAAGTTCCTTTACCAGGTCGAGGAACCGGTCCTCCCGTTTGCCATTCCGGATACCGAAATCACCGATGTTCACCCCCGTAAGCACAATCTCCTTTACACCGGAGGCTGCAATTTTTTCGGCCTGGTCAACCAGTTCGGCGATGGTGCCGCTCCGGCTGATGCCCCGCGCCATCGGAATCGTACAGAAGGTGCAGGAATAGTCACATCCGTCCTGTACCTTAAGGAAGGTGCGGGTACGGTCGCCAATGGAAAAAGCCGGTATAAACTGGTTGGTCTCGTCAATGGGAGCATGCCGGATGAGTGCCTTTGGCTGCTTGGTGAGGTCGTTAATGTGCTCAATGATGTTGAATTTTTCTGCGGCCCCCAATACCATGTCCACGCCCGGTATCTCGGCTATTTCCCGGGGTTTCAGCTGGGCGTAGCATCCGACAATGGCCACATAGGCATCCGGGGAATACTTCAGGGCTTCACGGACCACCTTCCGGCATTTCTTGTCGGCATTGTCTGTTACTGAGCAGGTATTGATCACATAGACGTCTGCCCGGCTGTTAAACGGTGCCGGTTCGTATCCGGCATCCTGGAAAATACGGCCAATAGCTGAGGTTTCCGAAAAATTCAGCTTACAACCTAACGTATAAAAGGCTACTCTTTTACTCATTTGAGGGAGCAAAAATACACAAAAACAACTAAAATTCGCTATCTTTACGTCCGGAAATGGAAAGGCAACCATGAAGCAGTACCTCGATCTAATGCGCCATGTATATGAAAATGGCGTGGAAAAGCACGACCGCACGGGCACGGGCACGCGTAGCGTTTTCGGCTACCAGATGCGTTTTAACCTACAGGAGGGTTTCCCGCTGGTTACAACGAAGAAGCTGCACCTGCGTTCGATCATCCATGAGCTGATCTGGTTTCTCAAGGGAGAAACAAATATCCGCTACCTGAAAGACAATGGGGTAAGCATCTGGGATGAATGGGCGGACGAAGCGGGCGAGCTGGGACCGGTATATGGGTCGCAGTGGCGTTCATGGCCCACCCCCGACGGCAGGCACATTGATCAGATCGCACAGGTCATTCAGCAGCTGAAGACCAATCCCGATTCGCGGCGTATTATCGTATCTGCCTGGAATGTTGCCGAAATCGAGCACATGGCCCTTCCGCCATGCCATGCTTTTTTTCAGTTTTATGTGGCACCCGCCGAACCCGCTAAAGGGCATCACCGGCCGCGGCTTTCGTGCCAGCTGTATCAGCGGAGCGCCGATATTTTCCTGGGCGTTCCCTTTAATATCGCTTCCTATGCGCTGCTTACCTTAATGGTAGCCCAGGTGTGCGATATGGATGCGGCAGACTTTGTCCACACACTGGGCGACGCCCACCTGTATAGCAACCATTTTGACCAGACGGCATTGCAATTGAGCCGGACACCGAAGCCATTGCCCACCATGGTGCTTAATCCGGAGGTAAAGGATCTTTCAGCCTTCACCTTCGAAGATTTCAGGTTGACCGATTACGAACCGTATCCGCACATCAAAGCACCGGTAGCGGTTTAATGATGATGGAAAAGCAAGTGATCTCCATTATTGTTGCCGCTGCTGAAAATAATGCAATAGGCAAAGGCAATCAGCTGCTTTGGCACCTGCCCAACGACTTTAAGTTCTTCAAACAGAAAACGCTGGAGAAAAGCCTGATCATGGGGCGGAAGACGTTCGAATCGCTGAACGGGGCACTGCCCAGGCGGCGAAATATCGTCATTACCCGCCAGCGCGATTATCACCCGGCCGGTGCCGAGGTGGTTCATTCGCTTGCCGATGCCCTTGCGCGCTGTAAGGCTGATGCCGAGGTGTTTATCGGCGGCGGTGCGGAAATTTACCGGCAGGCCCTGCCGGTAGTCGACCGGATTTACCTGACACGGGTGCACACACATGTGGATGGCGATAGCTATTTCGTGGATATAAATCCAGCGGAATGGGAACTGGTCAGCGCCATACATCACGATGCGGATGAGCGGCATGCCTTTGCATATACATTCATGCAATATGAGCGTAGGGAAAATAGCGCCGAATGATGTATTTTTACATCGATGATACACAAGACATCAACAACAGAGCGGCAACCGCTGAAAGAAGGCCTCTTCTTTATCCTAAAGGTAGCTCTTTGGCTGGCCATCGGCTATTCGTTTACGGAAACCTCGGCTTTTTACCGCAATAATCCGATTTTCGGTCAGCTGGCCTACGGAGTCAACGTTTTTTTAACGGGAAGTATCCTGATCTCCATCGCCCGGATCAGCCTGATTTCATTGTATAAGCGCCGGAATAAGAAGCATAACCGTGTCCGGGGCAATTACGTGCTGGGGATCAACCAGTTTGCGACGATATTGAATGTGCTGTTCGGGGTGATCGGGCTCATGCTGATATTCGGCATCAACCCGAAGGATTTTTTGACGAGCATTACGATCGTGGCCATGGCCATAGCCCTGCTGTTCCGCGATTACATTACCAATATGATCAGCGGGCTTTTCCTGATGTTTTCCGACCAATTTACCATCGGGGATACCATACGCATGGGCGAACACCAGGGGAAAATTGTGGACATTACACTGGCCAATATCGTAGTAAGGAATGAAGACGACGATATCGTTCTGATACCTAACAATTCGGCATTCACGACCAACATCATTAACCAGTCACTGCAGAACTCCACCAAGCTGACTATGGATTTCGAATTGCCGCTGGCCCATGCAGGTAGCCATACCGACCTGGAAAAACACCTCGTTACGGTCATCCAGCGCCATCAGGAGATCATTGTGGAGGGCAGCTTTCAGCTGAAGGTAGTTGGCGTAAATAAAGACGCCGTTCATTATAAATTACAGATTATTACCCACTCCAAGGATGCCATCCGCAGGAGACAGATCCGGAATGATATTTTCCGGGAAGTCATCCGGTATGATGCCGAACAGCGCCCGGAGCACTAGCCTTTCCGGATCTTAACGCTTTTCACGAAATGATGGCTACCCTTTTCCAGGATCAGGTCTGCACGCAGGCGTGTAGGCAGGATGTTTTTGATTAAGTTCGGCTTATTGATCTCCTCCCAGATGGTTGTTGCCATTTCAATACTTTGTGCTTCACTGAGGTCGGCATACCGATGGAAATAGGAATCCGGCTGCTGAAAGGCGGTTTTACGGAGCCACTGGAAACGCTGGATGTACCACTGAAGCAAATTCTTCGGGTCGGCATCCACATAAATGGAGTAGTCAAAAAAATCGGATACGAATACTTTCGGTCCCCGCAGGGCTTGCACATTTACCTGTAATACGTTAATGCCTTCCACGATCAGGATGTCCGGTTGGGTCACCTGCTGCAGCTCGTTGGGGATAATGTCATAAACCAGGTGTGAGTATACCGGGGAAAAAACCACCTCTTTTCCGGATTTGATATCGGATAGGAAGCCAAGCAGCCGCTTGGTGTCGTAGCTCTCCGGAAACCCTTTCCGGTTGAGTATTCCCCGCGCTTCGAGGTATTCGTTTGGATATAGAAAGCCGTCTGTGGTAATGAGATCCACTTTCGGGTTATCCGGTCCGAGCGACAGTACCTTTTGCAGTACCCTCGCGGTGGTACTTTTACCAGCCGCCACACTGCCGGCAATGCCAATGATGAAAGGGAGGCGCTTCGCCTGGTTATTGAAAAACGCGTTGGCGTTTTGATGGAGCCTGCGGTAACAATCCACGTGGATGCGCAGCAGGTGACTCAGCGGAAAATAGATTTCCTCGATTTCGCGCATGGTCAATGGCTCGTTCAGCGCATTCAACTGGTGGATGTCTTCATTGGCAATCGGGTAGGAGAGGTGACCGTTGAGGTCCTTCCACATCGCCCGTGAAATATGCCGGAAAGGAGAATATGCAATCGAATCCATTGTTTTAACCATGCCGCCTGGGGTTAATGGAGGTTGCAAACTTAGCTAAATTCACGTTTATATGCAATCTTACGTTAGGTCCGGATACGCCACGGTACGCTTCAAAAGGCTTACCGTGGCATGGAAGTTAGTTAGCCGGGTTGTATCAGAACATGCCCTGGAGAAAAAGCGCGCCGGCGGCCGGATTGGTGGCCAATGGCACATTATAAACGTCGCAGACCCGCATCAGCATCTGGATATCCGGTTCGTGTGCGTGTTTTCCCAGCGGGTCGCGGAAAAAGATGATGGCGTCGATTTTGCCTTCGGCAGCCATCGCGGCAATCTGGGCGTCACCGCCTTTCGGGCCGCTCAGCTTCAGCTCCACCTCCAGCCCCGTTTGCCGGATGTAAGAACCGGTGGTGCCTGTGGCTACCAGCCGGGCCTTCCGCAGCTGTTCGATATGATCTTTTACGAATCCCACCATTTCGGGCTTCTTACCGTCGTGGGCAATTAATGCGATGGTTTTATCTTCCATTTGTATGCTGAATTATTTTTTAACTGTTTGATTGATTAAAAATACGGCGGTTAGTCTTTGGTCGATAAGAACCGCCATGGGTTTTTAGGTGTCGCTTTTTCCTTTTCACTGATCAGCCAGGTGACCAGCTGGCTGATCAGCGCGTCATTGTCGCTGACCATCCGGTCGCCCAGCGCGACGAGCCGCTCAATATTTTCCTGGCTGGCCGCGTCCAGCGCCTCGTTGATGCTATGCAGGTTCCGCGGTTCAATCCGCACGTACTGGCTGCCTCTTTCAACGGATTTATAAAGTTCCTGCAGGAAGAAGTCGCTGCTTTCGGCGGCTCCGCTCATCATGATATCGATTAATGCCGGACCAATGGTAATGGCGCGGCTCTTTTTGAAATGTTCATAGTCATATGCCTTTCGCGACCGGCCCGTCCCCAGCGACAGAATCGAAATATCATTGATCTTTGTCTGGTTAAAGGCTTTGGTCACTTCCACCAATGCACTCATTGACGGGTTGGGGGCGAAAACACCACCATCAAGCAGCGGATAGCGGGTGCCGGCCAGCGAATAAATTTCGGCAACACTGAAGTAAGTCGGTGCCGCGGAAGTTGCCCGGCATACATCCCGCAGCAGAAAGTCCCTTGTTTCGCCACGGGTAATCGCCGCCTGCTGCCGGAAAAAATGGGTTTTCCGCAATTCAATATTATAAGCCGTGATGATGCAGGGCTTGAGCAGCTGGCTCAGCTTGGTTCCACCAAAATAAACATCCAGTATATGTTCCAGTGTCGCGCTCGGATACCGTTCGCTCAACAGGCCGAATTTGGCAATCAGCCGCCTGAAAAAACCCGCCTTGAAGATGCTGCTGCCGTGACTGATGTAGAGATCGAGTGCTTCCTTGGCCGAAAATTTAGGCCGGTCGGGATGCTGCTCGTCCGGACAGAGCAACAGGCAGGTCAGGATACCGCCGGTGCTGGTCCCGGCGAAAAAATCAAAATAATCAACGATCGCCGCCTCATCATTTTTCGTTTCACGTTTCAGTCGCCGTTCCAGTGCCACCAACAGCATACCCGGAATGATTCCCCGAATTCCACCGCCATCGATCGAAAGAATTTTTTTCATCAAAAAATAATTATTGATCCACTGCTTGTTTTTAACGCATCAATGAATGCTTCGCAATTGTTCTTAACGACCCCATGGAACCTGCATTTTCATTGCCTCTTACCCAAGGCGCCGGCATGGCGGGTTTCATCTATTGCGCTTTGCCGGTAAAATTATGATTTTTTCTGATTAAACACAGCCTTGCGTGCTTTGCTTATTTTGGGAATACCTGCCAACCAATGGGTATTTATTCCTATTTTTGTGCCAATTCATTTACTTTATAATTCTTCATCTTGGAAACACTGGAATTGACCACCGTAGATACCGCTAAGGAACTGGGCCTGTTGCCCGAAGAGTTTGACCGCATAAAGGAAATCCTGGGCCGGACGCCGAACTTTACCGAACTGTCTATCTTTTCGGTGATGTGGAGTGAGCACTGTTCTTACAAAAACTCCATTGTGTGGCTGAAGAAGCTGCCGAAGGACGGTCCGCATATGCTGGCTAAAGCCGGAGAGGAAAATGCCGGACTGGTGGATATCGGAGATGGACTTGCCTGTGCCTTCAAAATAGAATCGCACAACCACCCTTCGGCGCTGGAACCTTATCAGGGTGCGGCCACGGGAGTGGGGGGCATTAACCGCGATATCTTTACCATGGGTGCGCGCCCGATTGCCCAGCTCAATTCGTTGCGGTTTGGCAACATCAACAATCCGCGTACGCAATGGCTGATCAGGGGAGTGGTAAAAGGTATTGGCGACTACGGCAACGCATTTGGGATTCCCACGGTGGGCGGAGAGGTCTTTTTTGACGACTGCTACCAGGTGAACCCCCTTGTAAATGCGATGTCTGCGGGTATCGTCAAGGCTGGGGACACCGTATCCGCCACATCCTATGGTGTGGGCAATCCGGTATACATTGTAGGTTCAGCGACGGGGAAAGACGGCATCCACGGTGCAGCCTTTGCCTCCAAGGATATTACCGAAGATTCAGTGAACGACCTGCCGGCCGTGCAGGTTGGCGACCCTTTTCAGGAGAAACTGCTGCTGGAGGCAACGCTGGAGGTCATCCAGACCGGGGCCGTGATCGGCATGCAGGACATGGGGGCTGCGGGCATTATCTGCTCCAACTCTGAGATGTCCGCCAAAGGCGAACACGGCATGCGGATCGACCTGGATAAAGTGCCTACGCGCCAACCCCATATGAAACCTTACGAAATCCTGCTCTCCGAATCACAGGAGCGCATGCTGATTGTCGTGGAAAAAGGCCGTGAGGCCGATGTAGAGGCCGTGTTTGATAAATGGGACCTAAACTGCGCCATTATCGGCGAGGTAACCGACACCGGCCGGCTGGAGTATTACATGGACAGCGAGCTGGTGGCCGACGTGCCGGCAAATGACCTGGTGCTGGGTGGCGGAGCGCCGGTATACCACCGGGAATATAAAGAACCCGCATATTTTGCGGAATATCAGAAGTTCCGCATGGAAACCGTTGCTGAGCCTGCGGACCTACGCGAAGTAGCGCAGCACCTGTTGTCGCACCCGAACATTGCATCCAAACGATGGGTTACCAAGCAATACGATTCCATGGTTGGTACCGTCAATATGATTACCAACCGGCCAAGTGACGCTGCGGTGGTGGCCGTCAAAGGAACCAATAAGGCGGTTGCGCTGACGGTCGACTGCAATGCCCGCTATGTACATGCTGACCCGAAGACGGGTTGTGCGATTGCCGTGGCGGAAGCGGCCCGTAACATTACCTGTGCGGGAGGAGAGCCGTCAGCCATTACGAACTGCCTCAATTTCGGTAACCCATACATTCCGGAGGTCTACTGGCAATTTGTGAAAGCCATTGAGGGCATGAGCGAAGCCTGCCTGAAGTTTGAAACCCCTGTAACCGGCGGTAACGTCAGCTTTTACAACCAGTCGCCCGACGGAGGATCGGTATTCCCGACACCTACCATCGGTATGCTGGGCGTGCTGGATAATACTGAGCACCTGATGACGCTTGACTTTAAGGCCGAGGGTGACTTTATTTACCTGGTCGGCGAATCGCATAATGATATTGCCTCGTCGCAGTACCTGGCTTCCTACCATGGAGTAAAAGCATCGCCAGCACCTTATTTCAACCTGGATGAGGAGTATGCCACACACCAGGTCATCAAGCACCTGATCCGGGAGCGGCTGATCGCATCGGCCCATGACGTGGCCGATGGTGGCCTGTATATTGCGTTGGCCGAATCGGCCATGGCGGGCAACTTTGGCTTTGCCATCGACTCAGATAGTGAAATCCGTAAAGACGCTTTCCTATTCGGTGAAGCCCAGGGACGGATTACCGTTTCGGTAAAACCGGCAGATCAGGAGGCTTTTGTTGAATTCATGGCCGCGAGCGGAGTGGAGTTTTCGTTGCTCGGTGCCGTTACGAAAAACGGTTTTGTTGTAGACGGTGAACTTTATGATACCGTTAGCCATGCAAAGGACGTCTATGATAACGTATTGCACGGTATATTAGGCGATTAATAATCAGCTGACGGTCGTAGACCTGCTTATACAAGCCCGGATAAGATCGTTTATCCGGGCTTTCTTATTTCAGGTATTTCCCGTCGGAACACTGTCATCTTGTCGTATTTATCCAGGATGGAACACATCTTGGTAGCAAACTGTTGAATTTTAACATAAGCATTCATCTATTTTATATTATGCAAGAAAAAGGGAATATATCCATTCACACCGAGAACATCTTTCCGGTTATCAAGAAGTTTCTGTATTCAGACAATGAAATTTTTCTCCGTGAGCTGGTTTCCAACGCCGTTGACGCCACGCAGAAAATTAAGCGGCTTTCGTCATTGGGCCAGTATACCGGTGAACTGGGCGATCAGACCATCGATGTCGCATTTGACGAAACGGCAAAAACCATTACCATTTCCGATAACGGGATCGGGATGACGGCCGAAGAAGTCAAGAAATACATCAATCAGATTGCTTTCTCCGGTGCCACCGAGTTTGTGGAGAAGTTCAAGGAAGCGAAGGATGCGAATGAGATCATCGGTCGATTCGGCCTGGGTTTCTATTCGGCCTTTATGGTTGCAGACCAGGTGGAGATCCAGACACTGTCCTATCAGGAGGGTGCCGAGCCCGCAAAATGGATATGTGACGGCAGTACCTCATACGAGATTTCGGAAGGCAGCCGCACCAAACGGGGAACCGATATTATCCTGCATGTCAATGCAGACGCCGAAGAATTTCTGAACAAAGGAAGATTACAGGAAATCCTGGACAAATACGCTAAGTTTTTACCCGTACCCATCCGGTTCGGTATCCGGACGACCAGTGAGCCGGACGGCGAGGACGAGGAAGGGAAACCGAAATATAAATCCGTTGAGGTTGATAACATCATCAACAACACGGCTCCTGCATGGACAAAAGCGCCTGCTGAACTGAAAGACGAGGACTACCTGGCCTTCTACCGCGAGCTATATCCTTACTCTTTCGATGAGCCGCTGTTCTGGATCCACCTCAATGTGGATTATCCGTTCAACCTGACGGGAATCCTGTATTTTCCAAAACTCAAGGAGAATTTTGAGATACAGAAAAACAAGATCAAACTGTATTCCCGCCAGGTATTTATCACGGATGAGGTAAAAGACATTGTGCCTGAATTCCTGATGCTCCTGCACGGGGTGATTGATTCACCGGATATTCCGCTGAATGTATCGCGGAGTTTCCTGCAGGCCGACAGCAATGTCAAAAAAATCAACACCTATATTACCAAGAAGGTGGCCGACAAACTTGCCGAGCTGTTTAAAAGCGACCGTAAGGGCTTTGAAGAAAAGTGGAAAGATATCGGCCTGTTCGTGAAGTATGGCATGCTGAGCGATGATAAATTTGCGGAAAAGGCTGCGGATTTCTGCCTGCTGAAAAATACAGAGGGCGAGGTATATACCTTAGCGGAATATGCCGCAAAGGTGAAGGATATCCAGCAGGATAAAGAAGGGAACGTGATTTACCTGTATACCAACGATGCCGCGCAGCAGGACAGCTACGTTGCCACAGCCCGCGAACGCGGTTATGACGTACTGGTGCTGGATTCGCCCATAGACAGCCACTTCATTGGCTACCTGGAACAAAAAACCGAAAAGACACAGCTGAAGCGCGTGGATGCGGATGTCATTGACAAGCTGATCGAGAAGGAGGAGAGCAAAAAGCTCGAGCTTACCGAAGAAGAAAGCAAGAAGGCTACCGAACTCTTTGAGAAAGCGATCAGCCGGGAAAACATGAAAGTCCATGTGGAGGCACTCAGCGAGAGCGAGCTCCCTGTTACGGTAACGATAGACGAGTTTATGCGGCGGATGAAAGACATGGCGCAGACGGGGGGCGGAATGAGCTTCTACGGATCCATGCCCGACAATTACAAAGTTACGGTAAACGGAAACCATCCGCTGATTAAGCGCATCGTTGCTGTTGATAATGAAGCGGAACAAGCCCAGCTGGCCAAACAGGCATTTGATCTGGCACTGTTATCCAAGGGGTTACTTACGGGCAGCGACCTGACTAATTTCGTGAAACGAAGCGTCAGCCTGATCGGTTAATAACCGTTGGGCGGAGCCCAGTCATCAAGCGGACGGAGACGAATACATAAAAGAAGTTTTCCGTCCGCTTTTTTTTAAAACTATTGCTTGATTATGGTTTAATTATTACTTTTGCAGTCCAAACACGGTGGGTATAGCTCAGTTGGTTAGAGCACTAGATTGTGGTTCTAGGGGTCGTCGGTTCGAGCCCGATTATCCACCCCGGATTGGAAAGGCGCTTACGAAAGTAGGCGCCTTTTTTATTTGTTGATTATTAGGGGTTTATCTTCCTTTCCTATCCCGTAACCCTGAATCCGGAATAAAAAAAGGCTGATACAAGTTTGCCCGGTATCAGCCCTTTAATAAAAAGGAGTTTACACTACTGAATAACAATGGGGTTCCGGTCTTTTTGTATTCCGGGGTGTTTTCTAAGTCTGTTGACTGAGAAGCGCGCCGGGATAAAAGTCGACTTGCGTTTAGCAGATAAGGTAGTGCTGGGAGCGGTAGATTGTTTTTTCTGTACGTCCTGTACTAAAATTTCCTCGATCATGACTGTTAAAAATTATATGAATAATAGTATCTTATTGTGTATGCAAATGTACACATTATTGCTGCTTGATTTGTCTACTTAGTGTCATTATTACACTATTAAAAATTACTTTATATATAGTTGAAATTCAATTATTAATGAATGGTATTTAAACGCTAATTCAATTAACGTTTTTTTACAGATAAAATACGGATAGGTGTTCGCTTTGGGGGAACGTACAATATACCTTAACGGTCCATTGATTCGACAGGCGAGCCCTTTAGCTGCTCCAGTTTTTTTTCATCGGTGAGGTCGAGCCGGAGCGGTGTAATGGAAACGAAATCATGCTCCACGGCCCAGCGGTCGGTGTCCTGTTCGGCCGGTTCCAGCGGACTGACCGTAAACCAGTAATGTTTCCGTCCCATTGGATCCTTTCCCGGCAGAATCTTGCCGTCGTAAAAACGGACCGATTGCCGTGTCCACCGCATTCCCTTTGGCTGGGGAGGGAAGTTTACATTATACAGCCCGATTTCCTCCGGGTTTTCGAGCAGCAACCCGAGGGTTTCTTCAACGTATGGTGTCAGCAAATCAAAGTCGGGCTCAGTATTCCCGACCGGTGTGCTGAGTGCAATGCCTTTTTTGCCAAGTAATACCGCTTGTTTAGCGGCAGCCAGTGTGCCCGAATGCCACATGGAATTTCCGAGATTCGGTCCCATATTGATCCCGGATAACACCACCTGGATGTTATTGCGCAGGTGTGTACCCAGGGCCACGCAATCGGCCGGTGTGCCGTTTACCCGGTAGGCTTCAATGCCTTCGTCGAATTCAATGGGGGATTTTTTATAGGAAAGGGGGCGGGAATGGGTTACCGCATGCCCCATGGAAGACTGTTCCACATCGGGCGCAACCACCACTACCTCCCCGAACCTGGCCGCAATGCTGGCCAGTGCGTTGATGCCCGGACTGTATATTCCGTCGTCATTGGTAACTAAAATCCGCATAAGCTTTGTTTCCGGTCGCCGGCTGAAATGCCGGTCGGCGTACCGTAGTTAAAACAAGTGCCGGCAATTTTTTGTTTTTCCGATTACCGTATAGCAACAACAAGATGAGAAATGGCCTTCACGTTCACCTGCTGCACAACCCTAAAGCAGGCGATCAGGATCCCATAAAAGAGGGACTGATCAATACGATCGAATCGCATGGTTTTACCTGTCAGTACGCTTCGATCAAAGACAAAAGCTGGAAACGGTTCCGAAGCGACACAACCCTCGTCGTGATTGCAGGCGGCGATGGAACAGTACGGGAAGTCATGAAAAAGCTATTGAAGCGCCGGGTGCTTGATCGTCGGCTTACGGTTGCCCTGCTGCCAAGCGGAACCGCTAATAATTTCGCAAAGACACTGGGGATTTCGACAGAACTTGCCGACTTCCAACGCAGTCTGGCCGGTTGGAATACAAGGAAAATCGATATAGGCGCCATTGATAACCTGCGGGATGCACAATTTTTCATGGAGGGAATGGGTTGCGGCCTGATTCCCCGGCTGATCACGGAAATGAAAGCACTGGACACGGCAAAAATCCGCACGGCAGACGAGGAATTGCAGGTTGCATTGGGGAAATTGCTGGAAATATCGGAAAATTACCGTGCCAAACGGGCGACAGTTACCATAGACGGCAAGGTGTACGAGGACGATTACCTATTAGTCGAAATCCTGAATATCCGGTCGGTTGGTCCCAACCTGATCCTGGCACCCGATGCAAGTCCGGCAGACGGTAAATTCGAAGTGGTGTTGTTAAAGGAGGCCGACCGGAGCGCATTTGCTGATACGGTCCGCCGCCTGATGCGCGGAAGCCATCCGGGTACGGCGGTACCCTGGAATACGATAACGGCCATGCATGAAGTTACCATCCGTTGCGAAAACCGGCTGGTTCATGTGGATGATGAACTGATTACACATAAGAAAGGGAAAGTAATCCGCATTGAAATGCGGCATGGTATCATCGATATGATCACTTAGGGTACGTAGCCGCGTTAATTCCACATCGGGTTTTGCGGGAAATTGGCTACGTGGGCATACTTCGGCCCCAGGGATACGACGGCTTCCTTCCAGAGATTTTCGCCATCGTTTACGAAAGCGATATCCGGATTATATTGATTGCTTACCACCCAGGCGTTTTCCTGGAGTTCGCGATCCAACTGGCCGGGACTCCATCCGGAGTACCCGATAAAGAACTTGATTTCTTCTTCTTTGATTTCCCCGCGCTGGATGAGTACTTTCAGGCTTTCAAAATTGCCACCCCAGAAAATCCCGTTTCCGAGTCCGATGCCGCTGTTCAGGCGATCATAACATTTGTGGATAAAATGGATGCTTTCCTGTGCTACCGGTCCACCGAAAAACAGCGGGAAGTCAGCGTCAGGCAAACTGTCCACCACATCCCTCAGCTGGATGGTGGCTGGCTGGTTGAGTACATAGCCAACCGTGCCCTCTTCGCCATCGTGCTCACACAAGAGTACGACCGCGCGCTGGAAATTGGGATCGAGCATGAAAGGCTCTGAGATGAGCAGGCTCGCGGTTTCAGGTGCATTTTTGTTAAACATGGCCGTAACGATTTTGAATGATCACGTAAAAGTAAGCAAAATCGGTGTCTTTCCTGTTTTTTTAACGTTTGCGAGCCATCGGGTATCCATTGGCAATGCTTCGACCCTTGTTCGGGATTCCCTTTACCCTGCTTCGGGGTGGCTTCGACTCCGCTTCGAAGCCCTTCGGAACGCAACGGATTGCACGCCGACCAGCCCCGAAGCGGAGTCGAAGCCGCCCCGAACAAGAGTCGAACAAGGGTCGAACAACAGTCGAAGCGTACTCGAAGCCGCCCCGAACAGTTCCCGAAGGACACTCGAAGCGCAGTCGAAAAACACAGCTGCACGCGCGGACGCGGCGGATTACCTGTCGTTCGTGCGCTGGGCAGTGGCAGCAGTGTTACCTGTAAGCGGATTAAGTCGCATCGTCAGCGAAAGCATGAAATACTGGGTGAGGCGGTTGGTGCTGATATCGGCGAAGCCGTTATCGGTAATATTCCGGTGGATGTTGTTGGCCTGATTAAACAGATCAAACACTTCGAATTTCAGCGTTGCGCTGCGGTCGCTGAGAAACGCCTTTTCAATGGATGAATTGACCACCAGCGGATTCACATTCAGTGCACCCGAATAGCCGGTATTGAAATTTTTGACACCGTTGAACCGCCAGATCAGCGACCGGTTGTGAAGAAAGAACACATTGCCGTCCACATCAATGGAATAAGTGTGTATTGCGATGTCAGTGCTCGTTGGCAGCGTATACGCAACGGTGGAATACCGGTAGGCGAGCGTCGGTGTAAATTCGAGCCAGGAACCCGGATTGATCTGCAGGCCCACGCCGTGCCAAATGCCCCATTCCTTTGCAATATTCCGGACATTGTCGGCAAAAGCCACGTTCCGGTTATAGCCGGCGTTACCGTTCAGGCGTATGGTGTACTGGCGGTCGGCGAATGCCTGCTGCCAACTGTAAGTTCCGTTGTAGGCGTACGTGCCGTCGGTATTGCGGTAATGGACTTCCCGTTTGAAACTGCCGTAAGCATCCGGTATCAGCAGCACGTTTGGCACAATCCGGTCGTTCGTGAGCGACCCCTGGAATCGCAGAAAGAAGGAACGGTGCTGTTGGGGGTTTGACGCGTTGTAACTGGCATTGACCGTGTGACTGAACGAACTGTTCAGTTCCGGGTTACCTACCACCGGACGCTGCGGATCGGATGCGTCGCGTACGGGCTGCAGCTGGAAGAATGTCGGCTCACCTGCCCGGCTGGTGTAGGTTACCTGGAGGTTTTTTGTGCGGGAATAGGTGTGTGTATAACGGAAAATAGGAGCCAGGAAGAAGTTAGCCCGGCTGATCGTGATTTCCGGATCCGCGGAATTTCCCGATAGCTGGGCTGGATTAGCTGTAACCCCGAGGGAAAGTTCGTCGGCGGATGCTTTATAAGCGTAGTTTACGCCGAACTGGTGCGATGCAAACGAATAGTTGAATGCGTTGCTCAACGAGTCTATCCGTTCGAGGTCACCGGCCGGATTGGCCCGGTTGGTGACCCGGCTATTGTCGTAATGGTTGTAGTTCATGTTATAGCTGAACTGCAGCCGGCTGGCTTGGCTCAACGGCTCGCTGTAAATGAACCGGACTGCCGTTAACAACGTCATGTTGTCCAGTTTATTGATCCGGTGATCCAGCGAGTCGTGCTCAAGCGTACCGGTAGCCGGATCATAATACCGGATGCGGTTTGTATTGTCGTCTTCGTTGTTGACTCCGTTTGACCGGGCGCCGACGTTTAATGAATAGTCGCGTCCTGCTTTCCGGAACCGGTGCGTGTACAGGACATTGCCGCCAACACTCGGGGTATTGATGCGGTTCCTGCCATTGGTTACCTGGTCCTGCCGGATGACTCCCGTCTGGAAGCTGGACCGGACCAGGCTGTTGCCGCCTGACGTAAAACCAACCGAGGGTGATACGATCAGCATGTCCTTTGGCCCGATGGTATAAACGATTCGTGCGTTCATATTATGCGAACGGCTGTCGGTGGTGATATCGGCATCCGAGCTACCGGAGACCGTTCCCATGGCAGTTGCATACTGATTGAGTACGTTGCTGACGGTATTGTTGTCGCTGCTGTTAAAATAGTACCCGCCGGTCACGTTTAGCTTCGGGCCCCATTGGTTGCTGTAGTTTAAACCAATCGAACTCAGTGTGGTAATGCCGGCGCTGCCATCGGCAGCACTGCCGTCGCTGGCGCCGAAACTGCCGCTACCGCCGGATAAACTGACCCGCGTAACCGTGCTCGGTCCGCCACGCCCGCCGAAGCCGCTTCCGCCGATCTGGGCACCGTTATTGTTCAGGTTGGCCGTAAAACCGATGTTCCGTTCGCCGTTGATGCGGTTCGCGAATCCGGCTAGCTGGTACCGTCTGTCGGTACCTCCACCCACGGTGGCATTTGCGATAATGCCGTCGGCTGCGCGCGGTTTGGTGGTAATATTAATAATGGTTTCGGGGTCTCCGTCCTTGATACCCGTAAAGTTGGCCTGGTCCCCGTAATCGTCCACGAGCTGGATTTTATCAATCACGTTTACCGGTAGGTTTTTAGTCGCCGTTTTCAGGTCGCCGCCAAAGAAGTCACGGCCATTTACCCTGACGCGCGTGATGGATTTGCCCTGTGCGGTCACGTTACCATTCCGGTCTACTTCCACACCATCCAGCCGCTTCAGGAGGTCTTCCGCCACGGCATTTTCCTTCAGTTTAAAGGCATCTGCAGAATATTCAACCGTATCCTGCTTGATAACCACCGGCGGCGCACCGTTAATCACCACCTGTTCGAGCACCACCATGCCTTCCCGCAGTATGATCGGCGTAGCCAGGACAATGCGCGTGGCTGCTTCGTCGTTAACCGAACGTATACGTACTTCGGTATATCCCAGGCTGCGCACGGTGAGGGTAAATTGCGAAGGAATCCTTCCGTTAAAAACGAAACGACCATCCTGATCCGTCCGGGTTAGCAGCGTATCGGCCGGGGTGGTCGCCGGCGCCAGGGTTACCATGGCCCCGATAATATTGGAATTGGCTGTATCACGTACAATCCCGGTTACCTCCCGCTGGATTTGTGCAGCTAACGGACTGGCAATGCATCCCGCGAAGAACAGTAAAAAAAGTTTTAACCTCATCATCCGTTTACTGTGGCCGATCTGAATATTCGGCCAAAATAAGGTAAAATATCGAACAAGAGCGGTTTTGAAGACGGCCGGGACAATAAAAAACGGAACCGGGGGCTGCTCCGCTGTTTCCTGGCCGCCCAAAGGCGGAATTACGTAGGTTTTTCATCATAAACTTTACGTAATCGCGGATACGATTGTGAATTATTTATGTAGATTTACAACCGAAATGACCATACAGGATATGCATTCCTATATCACTGAAACATTAAATTATGACAGATAAACAACCCGGAGCTGCAGCCGGCAGGGCGGCAGATTCATCTCAAAACACTGAAACTACAGTATCGAATTTACGCTTCACCCGTCGTGAAATGCTGGGTGTGGCCGGCGTGGCCGGTTTGACGGCTTTGACCAGCATGGCATCCGGTGCTGTTCCACGGACTGCGCAACAACGGCCCCGCATCGCCTTTCTTGCCAGCTATTGGGCCGCAACAAGATCCCATGCGGACTGGATTGTGACCAAGCTGCTGGACGGTTATTGGTGGGAAGGTGCCCACAAGGAATCGCGCGTGGAGGTGGTCTCGGTTTACATCCACCAGCTTGACGAAAGCCAACTTGGCCAAAAAATATGTAAAGCAAAAGGAATCCCGATTTTTAATACTGTAGGTGAGGCGATCACCCTCGGAGGGGAGGAGCTTGCCGTGGACGGCGTGGTCATCGTCGCGGAACACGGGAATTACCGAAAAGATCTCCAGGGACATTGGCTCCTGCCACGCTGGTGGATCTATAGCCAGGTCATCAAGGTTTTCGAGCAGAGCAAGCGCTCGGTGCCAGTCTTTAACGACAAGCACCTTTCCTATAACTGGAATGAAGCCAAATGGATGTTTGACAAGTCCCGTGAGCTGAACTTTCCATTGACCGGAGGCTCATCCATACCGGTCTACTACCGCGAACCCGAAGTAGAACTTCCTTCCGATACGCCCATAAAGCATTCGGTTATGCTTGGCGGCACCGCGGATGAAGGGGCTATTTTCCATGCCATTGACGTACTTCAATCCTTTGTGGAACGCCGCAAGGGAGGAGAGACCGGAGTCCGGTCGGTGCAGTCCATCCAGGGGTCCGAGGCGTGGAAGTGGGTCGAAAATAATTCCTGGGCGGCCAGGTTACTTGATGCCGTGGCGAAGCGATTTAAGTTTGAGCCAGGCCATTTTCAGCAGACTCCGCAGACCAATATATGTGTTGTGGAGTATAATGATGGAACAATGGCCGCGGTAATCGGTGCAAGGGAAGTGGGGTGGACCTATGCCGGGGAAATCGAAGGACAGGAAGAGCCAACGATCGTTTCCATGCTTGGCTGGCCCGGACCTTTCGACCAGTACCATGCCTCGAATGCCCAGCCGCACTGGATTACCGAGATGATGGTGACCAAGAAAGAGCCATTCAACGCGGAACGGTTGCTGCTGTCAACCGGAATCGTGAACTATTACATGGAATCCAACTGGGAGAACGGCCGTTATGCAGCTGTCGGACGCCGGGTCGAAACGCCTGTCCTGAATATGAAATACCGGACCACACGCGGTGCGCAGTTCAGCACCGGGGAGCGTCCGCCGAGCCGCCCGTACATCCGGGGGTTTGATCAATAGCGTGCGGAATCGGAACCAAAGCATAAAGAGAATGGCATACGGACGGGGATTGGGGTACTTATGCCCCCAATCCTTGTCCTTTTGCGTTGATCATATGAATTTAAATGAAGTAACCCAATGAAACGACGAGACGTATTAAAGAGCTTAACCATGCTTCCGCTGGCCGGAAGCGTTTTTCCGATAGAATCCCTGTTATCCGCCCCTGCGACCGGAAACAAGATCCCTTTTAATCTTCAGCAGAAGCCGATGCCTGAACTTCACCGCAAGGCATTTGTGATGGACGGGCACACCCATGTGATGACCCGCGAGCTGTTGATGGGAACCGATATCGGCCAGCGTTATCCGGACGGTACCGTGGATCTCCCGAGAGCCCGGGAAGGCGGTGTGGATGCGATGTTTTTCTCCGTTTATACGCCGGAACATTATTATCCCGGAAGGTTTGAAACGAAAAATACCTTCCGTGTAGTGAATCTGGCGCTGGACCAGATCGAAAAGAACAGTTCGGTGATTGAGCTGGCACTGACCGCCGCTGATATCGAGCGTATCAATAAGAAAGGCAAGATGGCGGCTTTCCTGGACCTGGAAGGCGGTTACGACCTGGATGGGGATATTAACCTGCTCCGGGCACTTTACCGCCTGGGCCTCCGTTCCATGCAGCTGACCGCACACAATACAACCAACGCGTTTATCGACTCCTGCAATGACGTCAGCCGCTGGGGTGGCATCAACGATCTGGGAAAGAAGATTATCGCGGAAATGAACAGCCTTGGTATGGTCATCAACGTTGCCCATGCATCCAATGACGCGATCCTGCAAACTGCCGAGGCAAGCAAGCACCCCGTAATCTATAGCCATGGCGGGTTTTACAGTATTGTCGACCATCCCCGCTGCATTACCGACGAAGCGGCAAAGGCCGTTGCGGCAAAAGGCGGTGTAATCGGTATCCACTTCGGAAGTCTCTTTAACAATCCGGCCTACCGTGACTGGGTAGTGGGGCAGGGGACACCCCGGGAAACGAAGCCGACTACCGTGCAGCAAGCTGCCGTGCAGACCATTGAAGAGGTGGACCGGGAAGTCGCCAAAGAGGTTCCGCTGAATTTCAGGGGAACCATCCCTGACGAATATTGGATGCATGTCGACCAGCTGGCGAAGGTAATCGACTATGGTGTAAATCTGGTAGGCGAGGACCACATGGCCATCGGGACCGATTTAGACGGTGGCCCGGAACTGCCGCGCGAAATCAAGGACATCAGTGATTTTCCGCAGATCACCCTCGCGATGCAGCGGCTGGGTTACAGCGATCAGCGGATCAAAAAGATCCTGGGCCTGAACTGGCTCCGCGTGATCCGGCAGGTAACCGGGGGATAAACCAACGGATGGCTGCCCCGCGCCTGAATTAATTAACACCGCCGCCCAGACTCCGGTATAGCAGTACGTATGCTTCGATCTGCTGCCGCTTCAGTTCGGCCAGTTCCAATTCGCTCTGCAGTGCATTTTGCTGGGCCGTAATTACCTCCAGGTAAGATGCCATGCCGCTGGCAAAAAGCAGCTGCGCATTGGGAATGGCCTTTTCGAGCCTGTTCTGCTGCGACTGCGTGATTTCGATCTGGGCTTTCAGTTTATCGAGCTGTACGAGCGCGTCGGATACTTCGCCGACGGCGTTTAATACGGTTTGCCTGAAGCGGATCACGGCATTCTCCCGCTGGATCTTGGCGGCTTCAAACTGTGTCTTCAGTTTGCGGCTGTTGAATATGGGCTGCATGACGTTGCCTGCCAAGTTGCCGAACAGCGACGCAGGCGTAACAAACCAGTTGCTGGCCTGGAATGCATTCAGTCCGCCCGCAGCGGTAATGCGCAAAGCCGGGTAGCGGTTGGCCTGTGCAATACCGACCTGCGCATTGGCAATGTCGAGCGCATATTCACTTTCTTTCACATCCGGTCGGCGGCTCACCATGGCCGCCGGTATGCCAACGGCAAACTGTTCGGGTACGGAAAATCGGTGCAACTGTGTGCTGACCCCGATCTCCTGCGGTTCATTGGCCATCAGGATGCTCAGGGCGTTTTCCTGCATGGCAAGTGCCTGTTCAAGCCTGGGTATCCAGGCTTTTGTCTTTTCCAGCTGTACCTCGGCCTGCTGCACGGCTAAGATGGATGCCTGCCCGGCCGTGTATTGGAGACGGATGGCACGCAGTGTGCTGTCGTTCAGCGCGATGTTGCGCCGGGTGATATCAAGTTGTTCGTGCAGCATCAGCAGGGTGTAGTACGCTGACGCGGAAGCCGTGATCAGGCGGGTCTGGAGCGACTTAACCGCTTCCGTGCTTTGCAGGTAAGCTGCCAGGGAAGCCTGTTTCTGCTGCCGTATCTTACCCCATACATCCACTTCCCAGCTCACACCCAGGGATGCGGTGTAATCCTCAATATGGTTGGTGCCGATAAAATCGGCCAGGTTAAGGCCATTCAAACTGTTTTGCGACGGCCGCGACGTATTGGCGGACACATTGGCCTGCACGGTGGGTAGCCAGGCTACGCGGGCCTGTTTCAGGTATGCCTCATTCAGTGTAATGGTATTTAGGGCCACCTGCATGTCGAAGTTGCGCGCCAGTACGCTATCGATAATATGCTGCAGGGCAGTATCGGTAAAGAACTGCTTCCATTCCAGCTGGGCAATGCTGGTGGAATCTTCCACCGGTCCGCCGGCAGGGGAGAGTGCTGTTGTCCGGAAGGTGTCCGGCACCGTGCCGTCGGTGTGAACCGCTTCCCTGCCGGTACTGCAGGAATAGGCAAGGGCCGAAAACGCCAGCAGCAGGGCGACGGGGTGCATGGCCAGCTTACCGCTCCGTTTGGCACTTACGCGCTCTTGCAGGTACTGGAAAATCACGAAGAGCACCGGGATGACGAATATACCCAGCACAACCCCGGTGAGCATTCCGCCCACGGCGCCGGCACCGATGGAATGGTTGCCCAAAGCCGATCCACCTGTTGCACGCAGCAGGGGAATCATACCCACGATAAAGGCGAAGGAGGTCATCAGGATGGGACGAAGCCGCAACCGTGAGGCTTCCAACGCCGATTCAAGCAGTCCGATGCCTGCCTTTCGCCGCTGCAGCGCATACTCCACAATCAGGATGGCATTCTTTGCCAGCAGACCGACCAACATGATCATGGCCACCTGCACGTAGATGTTATTTTCGATACCCATCAGGTTGATGAACAGCATAACACCGAATATCCCCAGGGGGATGGTGGTGACCACCGCCAGCGGAAGAATGTAGCTTTCATACTGTGCCGCCAGCAGAAAGAAGACAAACACCAGGCTCATGATGAAGATGACGGTAAGCTGTGACCCCGCGCTTTTTTCCTCGCGGGTCATGCCGGTCCACTCGTAGGCGAATGTGCGCGGCAGCACCTCACTGGCAGTCTCCTCAATGGCCGCGATTGCATCCCCGGTACTATATCCCACATTGGGTTTTCCATTGATGGTCACCGCGTTGTACAGGTTATTCCGGGTTACCGTTTCAGGACCGTATACGCGGTTCAAGGTCACCATTGTATTGGCAGCTACCATGCCACCCTCGGCATTTTTTACATAAATCTCGTTGAGGGATGCGGCGCTGGCGCGGTAGGGAATATCGGCCTGCGCAATGACCCGGTAGAATTTTCCGAAACGGTTGAAGTCCGACACGAAAGTGCTTCCGAAATAGATCTGCACCGTTTGCAGCAGGTCGCTTATATTGACGCCCAGCTGCTTGGCCTTTTCATCGTCGATTACCAGTTCATATTGCGGGTTGTTGGCCGCAAACGTGGTAAAGGCAAATGCGATTTCCTTCCGTTCGGACAATGCAGCGATAAATGCCTTGGCGGTGGCATCGAGTTTTTCGAGCGACCCATTGCCGCGGTCCTGCAGCATGAACTCGAAGCCATCGACGTTGCCGAAACCGGACACGGTGGGGAAGGTAAAGAATACGGCCTGCGCGCCCTTTACTTCTTCCGCTACTTTTTGGGTGAGGCTTGCTGCGATGGCTTCATAATCCTTAATGGGTCCGCGCTGGTCTTTCGGTTTTGTACGGATAAACCCGGCCCCATAGGGAGCTGCATTGGCATTTGAGATGAAGTTAAGTCCATCCACCTGGTAATGGTTCAGGGTAAACGGCTCATTGGCCACAATGTCCTCAATTTTTTTCATTGCCCGTTCTGTCCGTGCCAGCGAACTGCCCGGCGGCGTATTTACGGCATACAGCACAAAACCCTGGTCTTCCGTGGGAATGAACCCCGTGGGGGTGCGCTGGATCATAACCACCGTGACCGCAGAAACCAATGCCAGACCCGATATCACGACCCATTTACGGCGCATCAGCAGCTGTAGGGATTTCACGTATTTTTCGGTGATGGCAGTAAATGCCACATTGAACGCGGTAAAGAACCGTTTCAGGAACCCGCCGCTGTTGCCGGTTTCATGGCCGTCGGCGTGCGTGTGCTTCAGGAACAGGGCGCAAAGCGCCGGGCTGAGTGTCAGTGCGTTCAGTGCCGAAATAAGAATGGCCACGGCCAGCGTAAAGGCAAACTGGGTATAGAACACGCCGGCAGGCCCCTGCATGAAAGTAACCGGCACGAATACGGCCACCATCACCAGCGTGATGGAAACGATGGCACCGGATATTTCTTTCATCGACTCCTGGGTGGCATCCCGGGGCGACAGCCCCGTCCGTTCCATTTTCGAATGGACGGCCTCCACGACGACGATCGCGTCGTCGACCACGATGCCGATGGCCAGCACCAGCGCAAACAGTGTAAGCAGGTTGATGCTGAACCCGAAAAGCTGCATAAAGAAAAAGGTACCGATGATGGCTACGGGTACGGCGATGGCCGGAATAAGCGTAGAGCGGAAATCCTGCAGGAAAATGAACACGACAAGGAACACCAGGAAGAACGCTTCGATGAGTGTATGATTTACCTGACTGATCGATTCGTCGAGAAAATCCTTCGCGTTGAACATGATGACCGGCTCAATGCCTTTGGGCAGTGTTTCTGAAAGCACATCAATCTGCCGTTTTGCCTCGATCAGGATTTCGTTGGCATTGGAACCCGCGGTCTGCAGCAGCGCAATACCCGAGGTAGCACCCCCGTTCAGGCGGCTGTTGGTCGCATAGGAAAACGAACCGAACGACACCCGGGCCACGTCTTTCAGGCGAATAAGCTGTCCGTCGTTGGTTGCCGTGATGATCATGTTTTCGTAGTCTTCGTGCTGACTGAGTTTGCCTTTGTACTTCAGTACGTATTCGAACATTTCGGGACTGCTTTGTCCCAGTCTGCCGGGGGCCGCTTCCACGTTCTGGTCGCCAATGGCTCGCATAACATCCTGGGGCGACAGGTTGTACGCCATAAGGCGGTCCGGTTTCAACCAGATGCGCATGGCGTACTCACGCCCGCCGAACGGTTGCACCTCTGCTACGCCCGGTATCCGCTGCATCTGCGGGATAACGTTTATCTTGAGGTAATTCTGGATAAATGCTTCATCATACAGGCTGTCCTTGCTGGTGAGCGCCACGAACATCAGGAAGCTGTTTTGCTGCTTTTGCGTGGATATGCCCGCCTGGATTACCTCCTGTGGGATTTTATTGCTTGCTTTGGACACGCGGTTCTGCACGTTTACCGCCGCGATATCCGGGTCGGTTCCCTGTTTGAAAAATACAGTCAGCGTCATGCTGCCGTCGTTGCTCGAATTGGAGGTCATGTAAGTCATGTTCTCCACCCCGTTTACCGCTTCCTCAATGGGCGTCGCCACCGAGCGGGCCACCGTTTCGGCGTTGGCACCGGGATATGAAGCCGTTACCACCACGGTGGGCGGGGCAATGTCCGGAAACTGGGAAATGGGCAGTGTGAACGCTGAAATTGCGCCAAGTATAACCAATAAGATGGATATGACGGTCGATAGCACCGGCCGTTCGATAAATTTTTGTAACATCGAATCGTGTTGTTTTTAACTAAGAAAAATAAGAGTGCCCTGTTTTATAGCGTCGCCCGGGCAATCAGGCTATCCGGAGCTACGGGCTCCGGTATGATGCGCGAACCATCCTGCAGGCGGTCCAATCCGGCATACACGATGCGGTCGCCTGCCTTCACGCCGTCTTCGACCAGGTAGTACGTACCACTCCGGCCCGCGACGGGTATCGGCTTGCTCTCCACCCGGTTGCTGTCGGCCAGAACAAAGACAAACACCTTGTCCTGCAATTCGAAGGTCGCTTCCTGCGGCACGAGGATGACCGACGGTGATACATCAGGTATCCGGATTTTCCCGGTATTGCCGGAACGTAACAAACCTTCTTCGTTTGGAAATACCGCCCGGAAGGTAATGGTGCCTGTACGGTCATCAAACTGTCCCGAAACGACCTCCACCTTTCCTTTCTGGGCGTAGGTACTTCCGTCGGACAGCACCAGTTCTACAGGTGGCATATTGCTGATCTTATCGGCGATCGTGTTGCCCGCTACCCGGTTCTTGAACCCGATGAAATCATTCTCACTCAGGGAGAAATAAGCAAACACGTTCCGGATTTCTGAGAGTACGGTCAACGGCTGAGGTGTTGATGTACCAACGAGGCTGCCCATTTTAAAGGGGATACGGCCGATGTAGCCGGATACCGGAGCTGATATTACCGTGTAACCGAGGTTGATCTGTGCGCTTTCGACCAGGGCTTTCGCTTGCAGTACATTAGCTTCGGCAACCCGTTCGGCTGCCAGGGCAGCATCCAGCTGCACGTCCGAAAGAACCTGGTTTTTGACCAATGGGGTGAGCTTGCCGACATCGATCCGCGCATTGGTGAGGTTGGCCTCTGCTGCGGCCAAGGTTGCCTTGGCGTTATTGAGCTGCTCGGTATATACCCGGGCATTGATGCGGAAGAGCGGCTGCCCCTGTTGTACAAATGCACCTTCGTCGACATAAATATGTTCAAGCTGACCCTCCACCTGGGGACGTATTTCGATATCCTTGCTGCCTTCGAGGGCCGCAGGGTACTCGTTGTAAGTGGTGGCCTGCTGCGGGTGCAGGGTCAATACCGGCAGGCGTTGCGGCGACTCGGCCGTTTGTTCACTTCCGGTGGATGTGCTGCATGCCTGGGCGATAACGAGCAGGGTAAGTCCGACGAGCGGCAATAAAAATCGGGTTGGGGTATATTTCACATGAGTTGGAAAGTTACTGTTCATGGTCTATTTATTTATTATTGATGATGTAAACGGTTATTATTCTGCTATTTCCTATCGATATTAAATTTCCTAACACTGTTAGGTTCAGGGGGTAAAAAAAAACCTAGATCTTCAGGTTTTTGATAAAGCCGGTGATGGCGTCGTCGAGCACCAGTTTATTCAGTTGCTCGGTGTCGTCCGCCGGTGCCACCATCTTAATGGAAACCAATCCGTGCAGGATGGACCAGAAAGTATGGTATTTAAGACACGCATTGGTTTCAGCATCCTCACCGTTTGCCTTGTTGATGACTTCAATCATGGGTGCCATTACCAGGTCCCTGAAAATTGAGCGCTCAGGCATGCATTTATCCATTTCACAGGTGGGCGCACCCATTCCCCACATCAGCTGGTAGAATTCCTTATTCTTGAAAGCAAATATCCAATACGCATCGGCTATTGCCTTGAGCTGCTCCGCCGGATCCGGCGTACTGTCCTTTGCTGCTGCCAGTTTCGCAATGAGCTGTTCAAATCCCTGTTTGCCAAACTCAAGCAGGATGGCGTCCTTGTTTTCAAAGTAATCGTAGATTACGGGTACACTGTATTGGATCGCATCGGCGATTTTGCGGATAGACAACGATTGCCAGCCCTCGTCCTTTACGATCTGCCAAGCCGTGGTGAGGATGTTGGTCCGCATGGCTTCTTTCTCCCGTAATCTTCTTTCTACAATACTCATCTTGGTTACCTTCCCTAACAGCGTTAGCAAAAGTAACACGAGTTGCCCTTCGGCGCAAGGGATTTTTTAAAACCTGAAGTTTAGGTGACAAACCTTGCCGGGCTGCTATGTTTCCCTGTCGGCAGCAAAGGCATTAGTTAAATTCCTGAAACCGACTTGCCGATAATACGAAAGGGCAGACGGTGCAGCAAGCAGTAACAACGTACAATCGTTTCCTGCCCTGATCTTTGTTTCAGCAATGAGCTTACGGCCGATACCCCTCTTTTGATAATCGGGATGGACGGCTAAATCAGCCAGATAGGACCAATAACCGTAATCGGTCATCGTTCGTGAAATGCCGATAAGGACATCCTGATGCCAGGCCGTCACCACCAGGTTGGAGTTCAGGAACATTTTTTTCATTCTTTCCTTATCTTCAACAGGCCTTTTTAGGCCTGCAGCAATATATAATGCGATAACAAGTTCTATGTCAGGTATCATGCCGGTTTTATATGCGATTTCGTCTGCCATAGTGATCTTATTGGGGTTTGCGCCCGGTGGTAATGCCAACGCGGTTCCAGGCATTCATCGCAATGATTGCCATCATGACCTCGGTTGTATATTGCTGTCCCAGCACAGCTATAGCCGTGTCATAAACCGCATCAGAAACACCGTGTTGCACAATCAGTGTCATTTCTTCTGCTAAGGCCAATATTGCCCGTTCTTCCGTTGAGAAGAAAGGGGTTTCATGCCATGCGGCCAATACAAATATCCGGCGGGCGTCTTCTCCGGCTTTAAGCGCCTCCTCGATGTGTTTGTCAATGCAGTAGGCGCAGCCATTGATTTGTGACACACGGACTTTAATCAGGTTTGCGTGTATCCGGTCCAGTGAGCTTTTCGCCAGGTAGTTCTCAAATCCTAACATCACTTCAAATGCCTTCGGGTCTACGTCTCTTAAAAATTTCCGCTTTGCCATATCTATTTTATTTTTTCAAATATATCGACAATTTGGACTAGCTTTGTGTGCCAGATATAAAACGCATGGTAGTCCAGATGCTTCCCTATCAAACATTAATAAGCATTGATCCCAGTAGTAAAAGAGCTGTCTATGAACAGATCGCGATGTGTTTGGTTAACCTGATAAATAGCGGTACTATTCCGGCAGGCACTAAACTCCCAAGCTCGCGTATGCTTGCGGATTTACTTCAGTTGCATCGAAAAACGATCGTTTCGGCGTATGAGGAATTGATTATCCAGGGATGGATCATTTCAAAAAACAAAAGCGGCTATTATGTAAATTCCGACATTTTGATCGCTGATATTCCTAACAAAACCGTGTCGGGACCAAGATATCCGGGCAAATCACCAGTTTCCTTAAAGAACAGGATCCCTCAGTTTGCTGACAACGTAGAAAGCTTCGGTGACATTTTTATAGATGATGGTTTGCCGGATTCGAGAATGGCCCCGTATAAAGCGCTGCTAAGGGAATTTAAATCGCTGACTGATCGGGACTACCAGCTAAGGGGAGCTAATTATGGTTCTGCATATAAATCTTCCCGGTTAAAAGATACGCTGGTATCGCACCTTGCCGGCACGCGTGGTATCAATCACTCCGTCTCCAATATTTTTATCACCAATGGTGCGCAGATGGGGATTTACCTGCTTGGTAAAGCGCTCATTAATGCGGGTGACGTATACCTTGTCGGCAGTCCGGGATATCGTATCGCTACATTATCACTTGAAGCAAACGGCGCGCGCGTTATTGAGATTCCGGTTGATGATTATGGTATTGATGTAGAGAAAATTGCTGAGGTGTGTGAACAAGTGCACGTTCGGGGGGTATATGTAATTCCCCATCATCACTACCCTACAACGGTGACACTTTCTCCGGAAAGAAGGATTAGGTTGCTATCGTTAGCCCATACGTATAATTTTGTCATCATAGAAGATGACTATGATTATGACTTCCATTATTCGTCCGCACCTTACTTACCCATGGCAAGTTACAATCACGGTGGCAGGGTCATCTATATCGGCAGTCTGTCCAAATGTTTTTCATCCTCGTTAAGGCTTGGGTTTATTGTAGGGCCGGATGACCTGATCAATGCCATTGCTGCGATCAGGAAGACCATTGATATCCGGGGGGATGTTTTAATGGAGCATGCTGTTGCGGCATTGTTTGAAAATGGGGAGATGCAGCGTCACCTGAGGAAGTCAGCCAAAACGTACAAAGAGCGGCGTGACTACATGTGTATGCAGCTGGACACGTATTTAAGACATTATGTGTCCTACCAGGTGCCGTCCGGCGGGATGGCCGTATGGATGAATTTTAACAGCAATTATGATGTCGGGCGAATCGTTTCATCATTAAAAAAACAAGGTATTGCTTGCAGCAGTAACATTTTATTTAGCGATTTAAACGGTCTTAGGTTAGGGTTTGCATCTCTGAATTTCGAGGAGATTGACCGTAGTATAAATGCTATTAATACTGCAGTTCAACAATATGGGTAATGTTCCGCCCAAAATGATCCTGGACATGATCGAGCCAAAACGGCCTGCTGTTAAGTGCCCAAATTATAAAAAATGGCATGCAAAGTCACTCATTGCCGAAATGTAAATCCAATTGACCTTTCTAACCAATCCTATCAATCTTGGCCTGAATATGTTGTTTCTCGGCCAGCGTTTTGGCTAAGGCGTAAGCCTTTTTGAAACAATGCCTGGCTTTGTGCTTATCCATATTCTTGTAAAGTTCGCCAAGCAGTACAAAGTAAAAATGATTGTTTTCTAGTTTGAGTTTTTCAGTCTCTACCAGTGCCGTTTGCCAATCCTGTGCTTTGTATAGTGCAAAGGCGCGGTTAAGGGCAACACTCGGGGAATAATTGACCTGCAAAAGCTGATCATACAAAACAAGGATTTCTCTCCATTTTTCTTCGGTATCTTCTTTTATGCAGTGCCAGTAAGCTATCCTGGCTTCCAAATGGTAAGAACTTAGCTCGTCGCCCTGTGCTGAAATGTTTAAAAAGTGCATGCCTTTATTGATAAGCCCCTGATCCCACAAGGTTTCGTCCTGTTGATCGTACAAGACCAATCCCGGTAGGTCCTCATCATTGGTTTGCCTGGCGTTGAACCGGGAAGTATGAAAACACATGAGTGCCATTAAGGCATTGGTTTTCGGTTGGTCTGTCCCCTTGTATTCGGTCAGCATCAAGCCTAAACGCATGGCTTCCAAACACAGGTCTTTTCTTAGAATGGTATTCTGGGTTTTTGAATAATAGCCTTCGTTGAACAGCAGGTAGATGATATGCAAAACATTGGTGAGCCGATAAGCTATTTCGCTTTCAGACGGTAATTTCAGTTGCACGTTTTCTGTCCGTAATTTTTCTTTTGCCCTGAATAACCTTTTATTAATGGTTTCTTTGTTGGATAAAAAGGCCTCTGCTATTTCATCGATACCGAAACCGCAAAGAATGCGCAAGGCCAGCCCTATTTGCGCCTCACTGGCAATTGAAGGTGTACAAATGGCAAAAAGCATCTGTAATTGACTGTCCTTAATATTTGCTGCTGAGAAATCTAATTCTGCGATGGTATACGTGTTTTCTTGGTTGTGATTTAGTTCAGGCAGTATTTTTTCACCAAAGATCTTATCTCTTCTAAAATGATAAAGCATTTTTTGCTTGGCAACAGCATACAGCCATGCTGTCGGATTTTTGGGAATACCCTTAAGTCCCCATGTTTCCGAGGCCAGCAAAAATGTTTCGCTCACGATGTCTTCTGCTATTTCAATATGTTGTAATCCAAAAATTTTGCTGATAACAGCTACCATTTTTGAGAATTCCTGCTGGAACAAATGTTTTAAAAATGCTTTTTCCTTTTCCATAGTTGAAGAACAAAATCCACCCTTGTATAAAGGTGGATTTGATGTTCTGGATATTAATTTATTAAAAAATAGGTCTGATTTCAACGCTGCCTCCCATGTCCAATGCCGGACAGCCATGGGCCAGGGTTGTCGCATCTTCCAGGTTTTTCGCCTTTATAATAATAAAGCTGCCCAGTTTTTCTTTAATTTCAACGAATGGCCCATCCGTAATAACACCACCGGGCTTAAGGACCTTGCCTTCCATAGCCAACCGAGGGCCATGGCTGGCCAATTTTTTTTGTGAAGTGATGACTTCCACCCAATCCTGCCATTTTTTTGCAAGCGCTTGCATTTCTTTTGGCGAGGTGTTGCTGTAGTCATAGTCCGGCTGACGGAACAAAAGCATGAATTCTTTCATTTTGTTATTGATTTTAATTCAAATTAAATGTTTGTTATACTTTGATAATGATCGAGATTAAAGAAATTGGACAGCGTAGCATAAATAATTTTGAAGAACTTACATCCAACCCTTCTTCCATTGTCGGTAGGAGGCCAAAACTGCGATAAGAATGATGATTGGGACGAGCATTTTTCCAAAGCTATCTCCATAAAAAGCATATGAGGCAGCCGCACCTATCAGATTGAAGGAATATCCCGCATAGGCCCATTCTTTGAGGATCGGAAACCGTCCATATACGATCGCGACGCTTCCAAGTACCTTCGCAACACCCAAGATTTTACAAATGTAAGCAGGATAGCCTAAGTGCGTTATCCCATCGACATTGGAATCGACCCCCGCCAGAAGCATAATACCTGCAATGAACATCGTCGTGGTAAATGACAGCGTCAATATCCAATAAGTCCACTTCGCAATTGTTGTCCATCTTTCTTTCTTTTCCGATTCAGCGTGTTTTATCACCGCTTCATTTTTAAAATTAGCCATAATTATTTTATTTTAATTGTTATTGAATAGTTGGTTATTTCACTAATGATGCTTTGAATTTCAGAAATTGGACAACTTTGGCTACCTATTTTAATTCGGCTTATTCCTTGGCCATGAAGCAAGGGGGCAGATCCGGTTTATTAAACCTGTCTAAAGGACAGTACAATGTCATATTTGTATGCTTGGAAACATTCGTTTTATTTATTATTAGGTGCCCTGAGAAACGGAAAAAGCCGTCCCGAATCATTTCGGGACGGCTTTTTATTGAAGTGCGCCCACCTGGGCTCGAACCAGGGACCAAAAGATTATGAGTCTTCTACTCTAACCAACTGAGCTATAGGCGCGGTGAAACCCGCTACAAACGCGGATTTGCGGTTGCAATTTTACATATTTGCAGTGGATATTTAAAATTTTGCAATGCAAAAAATCAAAAACATCATCTTTGATTACGGTAACGTGATCTTCATGCTTGACTTTCCTGCACTGCGGCAGGCATTTGTTGACCTGGGTATCCGGGATGCCAATGCGTTTTTTTCCCATGCCACGCAAAACCCGTGGGTCGACGCATTAGACAAAGGACAGCTGCCAGCCCCGGAATTCCTGAACGTCATTCGCGAGGCGGCCGGTAAACCGGAGCTGACTGATAGTGAGATTACGAAGGCATGGAGCACATTACTTGTTGGTGTTCCCGAGGGATACCACGATCTCTTACGGGACTTGAAGCAGCATTACCGCACTTTTCTGTTGAGTAATAACAACGAGATTCACTACCAATGGATTATCGACTACCTCCAACGGGAACACGGCCTGGTAGATAATTCGGTCTTTTTTGAGCAGGATTATTACTCCCACCTGATGGGCATGCGCAAGCCCGACCCTGCGATTTTTCAGTTTGTATTGGACCGCCATGACCTGCAGCCGGGGGAAACCCTTTTTATTGACGACAGTCCACAGCACGTGGCGGCAGCACAACAGCTTGGTATCCGGGCCGAGTTGCTCGGAGAGGGGGATACCCTGCCGGAACTGCTGGGCCGGATCGGCGTTTGGAAAAAATAGTTTGATAAATCGGGATCATTATCTTACCTTTGCAATCCATAAAAAATGTACGAAAGGAGGTATCTGAAAACATGATTATTGTAAATGTAAAAGAAGGTGAGTCGTTGGACCGGGCATTGAAGCGCTTCAAGAAGAAATTCGAGAAGACGGGTGTGTTGAGGGAATTGCGTTCTCGCCAGGCCTATGAGAAAAAGTCGGTTACCCGTCGTATCCAGGTGAAAAAGGCAATCTACAAGCAAGGCCTGAACCAGGAAACCATCTAAGTTTTCTCCGAATTTAAGCGGCAATATATTTTGCCCTGTTAAATAAATTTCCGTATATTCAACGTCAAGAATATACGGATTTTTTTTGATGGTTACGGATCGGTTTATCAACTTCCTGAAATACGAAAAGCGTTATGCTGGGCATACACTCGTTGCCTATCAACACGAATTGACGAGGTACCTGACCTACCTGACTGCCCAGGCTATTGACGTGGAAACCGTTACCTACCGGCAGGCCAGATCCTATATTGCCGTACTGCTTGAACAGGGACAGCTCCCTGCCAGCATCAACCGCAGCCTGTCCGCCCTCCGTACTTATTATAAATTCCTGCTGCGGGAGCAGCTGGTTCTTCAAAATCCCTTTGCATCGGTTAAGGCACTAAAAACAACCAAGAAGCTTCCGGTAACGGTTGATGAGGGGAAATTATCGGCCTTGCTGGACCGCGAAGAAGTGTTTCCCGACACCTTTGAGGGCCTTCGGGATAAAGTCGTGCTGGAACTTCTTTTCGGAACAGGGATACGGCTTTCCGAGCTGCTGCAGGCCCAGGATACCCATATTGATTTTTACAACGGTAATATGCTGATTTTCGGTAAACGGAACAAGGAACGGCTGGTGCCGCTGAACCGTACGCTAAGTCAATTGCTGCAGCATTACCTAGCCGAGAAAAAAAGACAACAATTTGATAACAATAGTGCCCAGTTAATCGTTACCAAAGAAGGTAAGCATGCCTATCCGCGGTTGATCTACAGCATCGTAACGCATTACCTGGGCGCCGTATCCTCACAGACAAAAAAGAGCCCCCACGTGTTGCGGCATACGTTTGCGACCGCCCTGCTTAATAACGGTGCGGATTTGAATGCAATCAAGGAACTGTTGGGGCATGCGGGGCTTGCCGCCACACAGGTATATACGCATAACTCAGTCGAACGTTTAAAATCTATTTATAAACAAGCCCATCCAAAGGCTTAACAAAAAGGAGGAAACATGAATATCACTGTGCAATCCATCAGGTTTAATGCTGACCGTAAATTAATCAGCTTCATCCAGCGAAGAGTGGACAAATTAGATCAGTTTTTTGATCAGATTATCGACGGTGAATGTTACCTGAAACTGGAGAATGTGGAAGACGAGGCAAATAAGATAACGGAATTTAAGATTAACATCCCCGGTAACCAGCTTTTTTCCAAGGGACAGGCAAAGACCTTCGAAGAGGCAACGGACCTTGCAGTGGAGTCGTTACGGCGACAGATCAATAAGCATAAAACAAAAACACGTACTAAGGCAAGCAATCACAAAGAATTACTGGCCGACGACAGTTCCGTAGCATAACTGTCGGTCCGGTGCCGGGCACCTAAACCACGAGTATGCTCAAATGGCTTGAAAAATATTTCAGGTTCAGCCATCGGGAGTTGCAGGGGATGATCGTATTAACGATCGTCCTGCTGTTGCTTTGGGTTGGTCCGTGGACATACCGTCATTGGTTTCCGGGAGCGCGGGGAAACCGGGCTGTGGACATTCTTGAAATCGAGCAGTTTCTTGCCGCCTCATCCAAGCAGCAGGCCGCGCGACCGGCTACAGCGGAGCTTTTCATGTTTGATCCGAATGGCTTGCCTGTGGCGGACTGGCAGCGCCTTGGGCTGACCGACCGGCAGATCCGGATGATCAAGAACTACGAAGCCAAGGGTGGCCGTTTCCGGGAAAATGCGGACCTGGGAAAAATTTACGCCATCACCGACGCGGATTATGCCCGGTTGGCTCCTTATATCCGGATACGGAAAACAACCCGTGCTCATACGGAGCGTACGCAGCCACTCCGGCGTCAAGTGTCCAATGTACCCGCAAAGGCCGACGGAGCGGCCCGGCAATCCGACGTGCCGCTGCGAATTGAGTTGAACGCCACGGATTCCCTGGCGTTGCAGGCATTGCCGGGAATCGGACCGGTATACGCGTCACGGATCGTCCGTTTCCGCGACCTTTTAGGCGGCTTCCACGATGCTGCGCAACTGCTCCAGGTATATGGGATGGATTCGGCCAGATACGATGGCTTAAGGGAGTTTATATCGGTGGACACCACTGCGGTACAGCGGATACCCCTGAACTCGGCCGATTACGATCAGCTGCGGAGGCATCCCTTCATCGGATCCGGGCTTGCGCGGCTTATTGTCCGGTACCGTAAACAGCACGGCCCTTACCGGCAGTTGTCGGATTTGTTTGGAATTGCGGTGATGGATGCTGAAATTTTCCGTAGAATTGCACCGTACTTGAAAATCACCCATGATTGATCAGCAACTTAAAGCTACCATCCGCGACATCCCCGATTTCCCCAGAAAGGGAGTCGTTTTTAAGGATATTACGCCGCTGCTACAGCATCCGGAACTCTGTAATGCGATATTGGATGAATTTATAGCACGCCTGGACACGCTTACCATTGATGTTGTGGCGGGCATCGAAAGCAGGGGTTTTCTTTTTGGCCTGATGCTGGCAAATCGGCTGGGTGTGCCATTCGTGCCTATTCGCAAGCAGGGCAAACTGCCGTACCTGACGGTGAAGGAGGAATACGAACTGGAGTATGGGCATGCAGCCATTGAAATCCATCGTGATGCGTTCCCTACGGGCGCGCATGTGCTTATTCACGATGACCTGCTGGCAACCGGTGGCACTGTTTCCGCGGCCAGCCGGCTGGTGCAGCAGCTTGGCGGCATCATCGAAGGATACGCGTTTATCGTTACCCTTACTTTTCTGAATGGCAGAAAACAGCTGTTGCCTTACAGCCCGAATGTCATTTCATTGGTCGATTATTGATCGGGCTGTGAATTTGAACCCGATACCATTTTATACTCCATTATACCTTATTTTCTTTGGTTTGTAATCTGCGATATAATAATTATCATTGTGAAAACCAGTGATTTATTATGCAGTTACATTCAGAAAAACAGGAAGATGAAAACCGGCAGCTGGTCCGCGATATGGTTCGCGAATTTGCGGAAAAAAACATTCGTCCGCATGTAATGGAATGGGACGAAGCGCAGCATTTCCCGGTTGAGACCTTTAAGGCCATGGGCCAGCTTGGCATTATGGGGTTGCTCGTTCCGGAAACCTATGGCGGCGCCGGACTGGGGTACCAGGAGTATGTGGATGTCATTGTTGAAATTGCCCGGGTATGCGGTGGGGTAGGCCTCTCGCTTGCCGCGCACAACTCCCTGTGTACCGGTCACATTCTCGCATTTGGAAACGAGGAGCAGAAGCGCAGCTGGCTTCCGCGGTTAACCGGTGCGGAATGGATTGGCGCCTGGGCGCTTACCGAAGCAGGAACAGGATCGGACGCGCTGGGAATGGCCACAACGGCCGTGTCGGATGGCGACTGCTATGTGGTCAATGGTACCAAAAACTGGATTACCCACGGCCAAAGCGGTGACATTGTCGTGGTGATGGTCCGCACAGGGGAAAAGGGCAGGTCGCAAGGCGTATCTGCGCTGGTTGTCAACAAGGGTACGCCTGGATTTGTGTCCGGGAAAAAGGAAAATAAACTGGGTATGCGGGCGTCCGAAACCACGGAACTGATATTTGACAATTGCCGGGTGCCAAAAGCGAATTTGCTGGGTAGGGAAGGGGAAGGCTTTAAACAGGCCATGCAGGTGCTGGAAGGTGGACGGATATCGATTGCGGCGCTGGCGCTGGGAATCGCAAAGGGTGCACATGAAGCAGCGGTGCGCTACGCGAAAGAACGTCATCAATTCGGGCAGCCGATCGCCAATTTCCAGGGAATATCCTTCAAGCTGGCGGATATGGCTACGGAAATTGAGGCGGCTGAATTGCTGACCAGACAGGCAGCGGATCGGAAGAACCGGGGTGTTTCTGTAATCAAACAAGCGGCGATGGCTAAGTATTATGCATCGGAAGTTGCGGTGAAATGTGCCACGGAAGCGGTACAGGTTTTTGGCGGCTACGGATACACCAAGGATTTTCCGGTAGAGAAATACTACCGGGATGCCAAACTTTGTACCATCGGGGAGGGAACCTCCGAAATACAGAAACTGGTTATTGCCCGGGAAATATTGAAGTAACCGTTTGCCGATTTGGAATCAATTTCTATTTTTATGGGATATTTACTTGTATATGGAATGGCTACTCAACCCTGAAATCTGGATATCCCTGCTCACCCTTACGGTGCTGGAAATCGTATTAGGCATCGACAATATTGTTTTTATCTCCATTTTAAGCAGTAAACTGCCTGAGGAACAGCAGCAGAAAGCCAGGCAGCTGGGACTGATGCTGGCCCTGGTTATGCGGGTGGCGCTGCTATTTTCCATTAAATGGGTGATGTCGCTGACGGGAACCCTTATTAATTTAGCGGATTGGTTCAATCTGGAGGGTGAGGTGGCGCAGACCTTCCTTAATCTTTCGGGCCGCGACCTGATCCTGCTCATCGGAGGGTTGTTCCTTATTTATAAAAGCACGACTGAAATCCATCACAAGATCGAAGGTGGTGAGGAAGCACATGAAATGCGGGGCAAAGCGGTTACATTCGGCAACGTAATCCTGCAGATTCTTATACTGGATATTGTTTTTTCACTGGACTCGGTCATTACCGCCGTGGGCATGGTCGACCAGATTTATGTGATGATTGCGGCCGTGATTATTGCCGTGATCATTATGATGATCTCTGCGGGGGCAATCAGCAATTTTGTTAATCGGCACCCGACCGTGAAAATGCTGGCACTGGCATTCCTGCTGCTGATCGGTGTATCCCTTACGGCAGAAGCCTTTAACCAGCACATTCCCAAAGGCTACATTTATTTTGCCATGGCGTTCTCCGTATTGGTTGAATACCTCAATCTGCGCGCACAGCGAAGAAAGGCAGCCAAAAGCGGGGGAAATGTCCCTAAACTGCCGTTAAAGTGAGTTGACCAGTGCCCAGTAGCGGAAACCCAGGATCGCCTGTTGCCTTTTAGTCAGCTTGGCGGGATCCTGTCCCGAGTACCGGGGCAACAGCGAGTTGTTCAGCTTAACCAGCATTTTAAAAAAGCCCTTTTTCATACTTGATTAACGGTTGGTGAATACCTTTGTTTTCAATGTTCGGTTTTGTGCGCGGGTCGGCTCCCGCGCTATGCGGATATTTTGTAAATTTGGCTCCATATTCCATTTCCGGAGAAAACAAAAATAATATGGCAAAAGGAAAAAAAGAAACGGCACAGCAACATATACCGGTGGTAACTCCCAAATCGCTGAAATTTTTTGAGCAATACATTAACAATCCGTCGCCGACAGGATTTGAATGGGCAGGACAGCGCTTGTGGCTCGATTATATAAAGCCCTATGTGGATGAAACGTTTACCGATCATTACGGCACTGCCGTGGCGGTAATTAATCCCAAGGCGGCTTTTAAAGTCGTTATTGAAGCACATGCGGATGAAATTTCCTGGTTTGTCAACTACATAACCAAAGATGGATTGATTTACGTAATCCGCAACGGGGGGGCTGATCACCAGATTGCACCTTCGAAGCGCGTGGATATCCACACCGAAAAAGGTGTGGTAAAAGCGGTGTTCGGCTGGCCGGCAATCCACACCCGTTCGGGTGAAAAGGAGGAAGGACCGTCACTGAAGAATATTTTCCTCGACTGCGGCTGTTCCAGTAAAGAGGAAGTAGAGGCATTGGGTATACATGTTGGTTCCGTGGTAACGTATGAGGACGAATTCATGGTGCTGAACGACCGGTATTATGTGGGCCGTGCGCTGGATAACCGTGCAGGAGGCTTCATGATTGCCGAAGTGGCCCGTTTACTCCGGGAAAATAAAAAGACCCTGCCGTTCGGACTGTATATCGTCAATTCCGTACAGGAGGAAATCGGTCTGCGGGGTGCGGAAATGATTGCTGACCGGATTAAACCGGACATAGCCATCATTACCGACGTAACGCATGATACCCAGACGCCGATGATCAACAAGGTAACCCAGGGGGATCTGGCCTGCGGAAAAGGGCCGGTTGTCTCTTATGCACCATCGGTGCAGATAAATTTTAATAAGCTATTGGTTGATACTGCAGTAAAGAAGGGCATACCGTTTCAGCGGCAGGCGTCTTCCCGCTGGACGGGAACGGACACCGATGCATTCGCCTACTCCAACGGCGGCGTGCCCTCGGTACTGGTGTCGCTGCCGCTGCGCTATATGCATACGACCGTTGAAATGATCCATAAGGAAGATGTGGATAACGTCATCCGTTTAATTTATGAAACACTGTTGACGGTTAAGTCGGGGCAGGACTTCCGGACTTTTGTGAAGTAAATGTCTTCTCGTGATTCGTCATACCGGCCAACGGCGGACATATCAACACAATTTGAAACTGGCAATATTACTCAGCCTCACGGCAGGCTTTGTAAATGCGGCTGGGTTATTGGCATGCGCGGTGCTTACTACCAATGTCACCGGACATGCGGCGTTGCTGGCGATTGACCTGGAGGCAGGCAATATGGATGTTGCATTCACTATTCTGCAATGGTTATTGCTGTTTCTTGCCGGGGCCACGTTTTCGAGCTGGTACATCGGGTGGATGGGTAAATATAAACGGTATGTATATACTGTCCCCTTATTAATTGAATTCAGTATCCTGTGCCTCGTAGCCACACACGGGTGGTGGGAAAAGGAGATTGTGGTATCGCCGGCATCCATTGCCAGCGGCTTATTGTTTGCCATGGGTATGCAGAATGCACTAGTAACGGTTATATCACGGGCTGTAGTCCGAACCACCCACCTTACCGGCATACTGACGGATTTGGGTATCGCCCTGGCGGAAACGGTACATAGGAAGTTTAAATTGAACAAATCGTTGAAAGAGCAGCTGGTCCTGCGTGTCAATATTATCTTATTTTTCCTTGCCGGTGGAATTGCGGGTGCATTCTTTTTCCGTCTTTGGGCGTATGAGTCGTTTTTTATACCTTCGGGTATTATTGTGACCATTACCTTTTACGATGCCTTTAAGATGAGGTATAGACAGGCGACACACCGGTTATTTTCGAAGACCGCCCAGTGATGTGCGATGGCGGCAATGAAGGTTGCGTATCACGTGGTGAGAAGGCCTCCAAAATGTATTTCGAATTATGAATGCTTAGTATACGTATAATGACAGAAAAGAAAGAAAACCAGCTGAATATTGAATTAACGGAAGAGGTGGCTGAAGGCATTTACTCCAACCTGGCAATCATCACGCATTCCAATACCGAATTTGTGATGGATTTTATCCGGGTAATGCCCGGGGTACCCAAGGCCAAGGTTAAGTCGCGGATAATTCTTACACCGGAACACGCCAAACGCCTGCTGAGGGCATTGGAAGATAACGTTGCCAAATTTGAAGCGGCAAACGGTACCATCGACGCGCACGATGAGCCTCCGTTTCCTATGAATTTCGGCGGCCCGACGGCACAGGCCTGATGGCGCCTAATCCGTTCTTTTACGCCCGCTGAACAGGGCCATGATAAATGCCACGGCAGCAAAGAAGATCAGAATATTGAACAGGCCTTTAAGGGCATACCAAAAAATACCGATACCCCAAACGGCCAGCAAGATAAAGGCTAAGATGAATAGGAAGCTTCTCATGATGTTTTATTGAGGTAAACCATCTAAATGCTTCTTTTGTTTTAGCAGATGTGCAGATGTCACGTTAACAGGATAAAAATGGATATCACAGTACGGTTACTCAGCAAACAGGATTATAATGACCTTAAAGCCTCGATGAAAGAGGCCTATGAAGGTTCGCCGGTGGGAATCTGGTCCAGAAAGAATATTACGGACCTGATTGACCTGTTTCCGGAAGGACAGCTTTGTGTCGAGGTAGATGGCAGGGTGGTGGCCTGTGCACTGTCGATCATTGTGGATGCTACCAAAACGGACAGTAACGAGTCTTATTACGAAATTATCGATTACGGGAAATTTACCCGGCATGACGCAGAAGGCGATGTATTATACGGCATTGAGGTTTTTGTGCATCCGGATTTCCGGCAGCTGCGTCTTGGACGGCGGTTGTACGATGCACGTAAAGAGCTTTGCGAACAGATGAACCTGCGGGGCATTATCGCCGGCGGAAGGATCCCCAACTACCACGAATATGCCCATGAGCTATCGCCCAGGCAATATATCGAAAAAGTAAAGAGCAACGAGATATACGACCCTACGCTGCGGTTTCAGCTGGCCAATGATTTCCACGTAAAGAAGATACTTAAAAACTACCTTCCCGGCGATACGGAATCACGGGAGTTTGCCACCCTGCTTGAGTGGAACAATATTTATTACGAGCCGGCGTCAAGGTCTATTTCTCCCGCGCAGCGTACGATCCGGCTGGGGCTTGTGCAGTGGCAGATGCGACTGTTTGGTTCGATCGATGCATTTTATGACCAGGTGGAATTTTTTGTGGATGCGGTCAGTGGCTATGGAGCTGATTTTGCCGTATTCCCTGAGTTCTTCAACACACCGCTGATGAGTGCCTATAACGACCTGCCTGAGACCGAAGCCATGCGCAAACTGGCCGGTTATACGGAAGAGATCAAGGAAAAGGTACAGCAGCTGGCCGTCAGTTATAATGTAAACATCGTTGCCGGTACCATGCCGCTGGTTGATGATGATAATAAGCTGTTCAATGTGTCCTACCTATGTCATCGCAACGGTAAAACGGATGAATACCGGAAAATACACATTACCCCCAACGAGGTAAAGTATTACGGCATGAACGGTGGTAATTCGGTACAGGTTTTTGATACCGATTGCGGCAAGGTGGGACTCCTGATCTGTTATGATGTGGAATTCCCCGAACTGAGCCGGATACTGGCCGACCAGGGTATGCAGCTGCTGATTGTCCCCTTCCTTACGGATACGCCTAACGGCTATATAAGGGTGCGCCATTGTGCACAGGCACGCGCCATTGAGAACGAATGTTATGTAGCGATCGCGGGTGCAGTGGGCAATCTGCCGAAAGTTAATAACATGGATATCCAGTATGCCCAGTCGGCGGTGTTTACACCTTCGGATTTTGCATTCCCCAACGATGCTATCAAAGCGGAAGCCACACCCAATACCGAAATGGTATTGCTGGCGGATGTGGACCTGTATCTGCTGCGCGAGCTGCACGAGTACGGTACGGTGAAAAATATGAAAGACCGGCGTAATGACTTGTACCAATTGCGGCTATTGAAAGGTAATGATTAATTGCTGGAACAAACATTTTGATCCCCTGACTGTTTTTAATGCGATCTATTGCGTTACTATAATTCTTCATGAGTAAACCTTTATGTGGAAAAACGGACTGCTTCTTTTATGGTTGTTAGGTGTAACACGGTATGCTGTTGCCCAAACCGATACCGATACCCTGCATCACCGTAAAATATACGCGGTGAGTGGACTGGGCTGGGGGTTTTCACTGGGCGAAACTTCCGATGTGCTGCGTCCGAAATTCTCTAATAGTCTGGGACTGGATATTTCGCTTGCCAACCGGCATTACTTTGTTTACCCCACGGTTGATTTTCTTACGTTCGAATACAATCAGCAGGAAAATGATCCGGCTTATCCTTATTCGCTGGAAAAGGGCCGGGGAAATATTTATATCCTGAACCTTGCCGGCGGTATTCGGAAACAGGTGGAAAAACTGAATCTCTATGCATACGCCGGACCTGGAATCGGTCTGATGTCCGAACCCCGGGCCGAGGTTGTATCGGAACCGGCTACCGTAAAGATCAATACCGTTTTCTACGTAACGCCGAGCCTGCGGGGCGGAGTAGGGGCAGATTATAAGCTGGGTGGGTTCTTTGTGTTTCTGGAGGCTGGATGGTTACATCCCTTCAGGCGAATGCAGGATCGGCAAGTCCATGTACTCTCGCTGTTTGGCGGACTCAAGACCGATATCACCGTGCTTAAAGATAAGGTCGCCCAGGTAATCGGGATAGATGGGGCAAAATAACCCCACTGCCACATAGCGAAAGTTACTGGATGCTTAACTCTACAACTGCTACGTCCAGCGAATTGAACAGCTTATGGGAAGAAAGCAGGGTTTCGTTATTCTGTATTTCGTCGAGCATCCGCACATCCACCCCACGTTGTTTCACGATGTCCAGCCGTCCGCCAAGGCAGGGGTAGTTCAATTCCAGGTCACCGCCATTAAATCCGGTAATGGTGGCAAAACCATCGAGACTGTTGTAAAAATTGGTCATCGACACCGGCATAAAATTATTCAGCTTCCGCAGATCCTCCAATGTAGACCCGACATGCAACCCTTCAGCTGTTTGGTATGGCCCGAAACTATTGCTGATCACCAGTTTGGTGATGGTGGCATAAGGTGGCTGGCTTTCGGCCCAGTAAACCTTGATTTCCTTGGTATCGTTGGGGAAAACACGTGTCACCTGCACCGATTTTCCATCTACGGTTAGTGTGTCATGTTCCAGGTTTTTGCGGCCGATCTGCGTTTCAAGATCAGCATAGGTGTAACTTAATTTGACTGGTCCTATATTTTCACAGGTAATTGCATTGGGATCAACGGCTGTTTCTTCCTGATCCTGTTGCCGCTTCTGCTGGCAGGCGGTAAATAACGTAATAAATGCGAGTGATAACAAAATCGTTTTCATGATAATCAGCTTAATGACCGTAGCGAAACTACGAAAAATCGATGAATCATCATTGGCTTCCAGAATTATCGAATCAGTTTAAGTTTTTTTCTATTCTGGGCCTAGGTGGTAAAATTATAAGGTCTCACAGAATGGAAATACACTGCCCATTCGGTCTAAATAGAGGGGAATCAGGAAAATAAAAATAATTTTTAAACTGAGCGGAGTCATTTTGTTCATTTTTTTAATTTGCTTTCAATTCAAAGTATGTATACTTTTGTAGTATATATCCCAATAATTTGCAATAAAATACGGTAACATAGGTTAGAATTTCTAAGTCATGGGTATCCTATCAAATTCTTGGATTGCGTTAGTCTGTCAATTTTTCATACTGAGCATGCTCTGGGTTGAAAGGCGGGCAATTACGACTTTTAACCGGGTCGTTTTCATGCTGTTGTATGCCGTAGTGTTCCATGGCATTTGCATTGTGTTAAATATCGGGGTTCCGGTTGGCCTGTTGTACGGGCCGCTGGTTATGGCTGCTTATTTTAGCCAGACTGAAAAAGATACGGCGCAACGGGTGATTAATCAGGTGCATTTTTTTCCTTTTTACTTTTTTTCGCTATTCTATATCGTACTGTGCGTGGCAGAACTTTTCTTTAATGAGGCTTCCGACATACTTAACAGGTATTACTATACCACGTACTTATTCCTGATGCCATTGTCGCTTTTGCGTTATGCGATAGACCTGTTGATCCGGCGAATAAACCAACAGTTTGAGTTTTATAAGCTCAGTGACCGATTATTGGATATGTTGATATTCCTATGCCTGGGCGCTGTTTTTCCGCTTGCGGTTTTTGCAGTAAACCAGTTAACTGGACTTGATTGGCAGTGGGAACGGCTTGTTGCTTATGGTATACTTTGTTTTGGGTTAGCCGTGATTGCGCATTACCTGTTTGTGAAGCGGGTGCTGAAACAGGATTTTCATGAATTGATCGGGCCTATGATTGAAACCTGTGTCGACTTACAACAAACCGTCCATGCTCCGGGAGAGAAAAGGCTGGAAGCGGAGCGGATCTGCGAATACATCCGGAAGGAACAGCTGTTTCTGAAACCGGATTTATCACTGGATATGGTAGCAGATGAGGTCGGGATACCGAAGTACGTGTGCAGCAAGCTATTAAATGAGGAAATGGGTAAGAGTTTTTATCAACTTCTTTCGGAATACCGGATTGATCACGCCGCTAAATTGATGGAAAGCGATAAAGGAAAACGGTATACAATAGAGTGGATTGCCTATACATCGGGTTTTGGATGCAAAACCTCTTTTTACCGCTACTTCAAGGACTATAAAGGGTGCATGCCATCTGAATACCAAAGACAACGGGGAAATAACTAAATGTAACCTCAGTATGCTGGACTTGATCAACCTATTCACTTCTTGGCTGTTAGTGTCCGTTATTTTGATCGGTTCGCTTACGTTGAGCTGTTTGCGCGCAAAGGCATTCTTCCCGGCTTACGAAAAAATGCTGACCCTGAATGTCTGGCTGCTCGTTATACATGCATTCCATGTATTGATATGTCGAACATTCTTTCCTGATTGGCAGGGACTTAGTTGGGCCGCACCTTATGGCCTCTTGTATCCGGTACTGCTTTTTTTCTGCTTTAAGTCGGCCATTCTCAGTCGAAGCCTGAAACCGCTTTACGTTTTTTTGCACTGCTCCCCCTTTGTCTTATTTACCATTGCTTATGTGGGTTTAATTGCGGCAAATGTGCCGGAAGACAGTGCTGTATTTGAATCATATCGGACGTGGTTGTTTCGGCTGATTATCATTTCTTTTATTGGATATAGCTTAATGATCTGGTCGTCACCACGGCACGCGCGCGGACCCTCAATTGCCCAGTTGCTGAACGTCTCCGTGTCGCTGCTGGTGTTACTGAGTCTTTTATTTCTGGCTCTGGGTCGTGCGCTTCCGAATATTGGATTCGATGCGCCTGGTTTCCCCGAACTGATGACATGCGGGATCATGTTGGCTTATGTGACTTTATTGTTTTGGCATAAACTGGTTGTGATTAAATATGTTGATCCGTATACCCGGGCAAATCCAGGTACTGTCCATTTGGAAAGCGTGGAGTCGCCTGAAGAGAAACCTGAAGCAGCCATTTACAAGAAATCTGCAGTAACGCCGGACAGGCTTGCTGTTTATGAGGAGCGGGTCCGCGCAATCATGATTGAAGAACAGTTATTTCTCGACCCGCAGTTCAATTTGGGGAAACTCTCGGCGATGACGGGTATACCCAAGCATCACCTATCCCAGGTGTTCAGTCTGCGGTTCGGGAAGGGATTTGCAACCATGATAGGGGAATTAAGAATCAATTACGCAGTAGCTTTGATTAATGAATCTGAAGAAAAGCTTAATATTGAAGCGTTGGCGTATGAATGTGGGTTCAATTCCAAGGTTTCGTTTAACCGCCATTTTAAGCAACTTACCGGCATTAATCCTTCTGCATATCGGAAAGGTCATACAGAATGACCGGCTTTCCATCGCCACACCAGACTTTTTTAATAGCGATCGGTGTTCTTTATTTAGTGATTGCCCTAGGCGCAGCGCTCTTCGCTCATGGAACGCTTCCGTTCGACGCGACCCGGTGTAGGTCGACTACGCCGCAGGGATGCATATTGCAATAATTAAGTGAATGGGAGGGTAGGTGATTTTAATCAGGCAGCGTAAACAGCAATTTATAAAATTCTGCTGTTTTTGATATATCAATTTGCTGGGATGGACTTATTGGTTGTGTTATGAGACATATTTGTTCAGTATAAGTCGGATTTTTGACACACAGATACTATCCATATGAAAAGGTTCATTTATGGGGTGCCAATATTATGATTTCTATTTTCATTGAATTATGGTAGATGATGTCAAAATACTTTATGTTGATGACGATCTTAATAACTTAATCGGTTTTAAGGCCAGTTTACGTAAATTGTATAAAGTATACCTGGCGAAGAGTGTAGCACACGCACGTGAGATTCTTGAGAAACACGACGATATCCGGATTGTATTCTCTGACCAGCATATGCCGGAGACTTCCGGAATCGCTTTTTTTGAGCTTTTGCGGGAGATATACCCGCAGGCGGTGCGGATTTTAGTGACGGGCTACGCCAGCAAGCTGAGTGTTGTGGAAGATGCGATAAACCGGGGCAATGTTTTCCGGTATATGAAAAAGCCATGGAAAACCGATACGCTACTCCGGATCATCGCAGAGGCCAACCAATTCTATTTGGCTTCCTGGCTATTGGCAGAAAAGAATAAGGAGTTGGAGAAAGCGTATGTTGAACTGGATAAGTTTGCCCATAGCGTCAGTCACGATATCAGGGGGCCGCTGGCTGGCATTATGTCGGCTACGCAGCTGGCCAAGGATATTGATGACGAGGCAGAGATTGATGCCATTTTGACGATTATCGGCCATTCGGCGGAACGGCTGGATCGCTATATCCAGAACGTACACGATTATTACAGTGTCCGACGGGGGGAATTTTTGATCGTAGATGTTGATTTCGGAACCTTACGCCAGGAACTGATCGATATGTATGATGCCACGGTAAGTTCAAAAAATATACGATTTACCGTGGATATCGACGAAACAGGATCATTCAGAAATGACGAAACGGCAATCAAGCTTATTCTGACCAATTTGATTTCAAATGCCTTTAAATACCAACGGGCAGATGCGGCGGAACGAATGGTGAATGTCAATATGTCGGTGCAAAAAGGCACGGCAATTTTTGTGGTCAAAGACAACGGAATCGGAATACAGGAACACTACTTAAAGGATATATTCAATCTCTTTTTCAGGGCTTCTTTACAGGAGCCGGGAAGCGGTCTGGGCTTATACAATGTAAAGAGCCTGTTAAGTAAATTGGGGGGTGACATTACCGTTGAATCGACACATCTGGTCGGCTCAACATTTACGGTCTTTCTTCCAACAAAATAAGTTAATAAAAAAAGTTAACATTCATCAAATTAGAATTACCTTTACATGTTTAATTTGTAAAAACGTATGGCATTACCGTTTCTTGTAATTGACGACAGTGCTTTAGACTGCCTGATCGTTAAGAAAGTTATCGGTTTTAGTGGGAGGGGCTCGGACGTAATTGTATTTAACGACGTGATAGGGGCTTTGGAATATATAAAAAATACACCGATTGACCAGCTTCCATTATTAACTGTTATTACACTGGATATTATGATGCCTGTGATGGATGGCTTTGACTTTTTAGATAATTTCCTATTATTGCCCGCTGAGCGTCAGCAGCGCTTCAAGATATTTGTCTTATCGTTGTCAAACAGCCCCTTTACATTGAAAAGGCTGGCTGATTACGAAGTGGTTGCTACGGTGATTGAAAAGCCGATTACCATTGACAAATTGGATCGGGCGCTTTTGGAAACAATATAAGCATCGGAACGGTTGCTGAACAGACGGGGAGTTGTTCTTAGGGGCTGTGAGCGTAACGAACTGTTTCAATTTGTTGGGGAATACAAACAATTGCTATTCAATTGTTGTTCCGTATGAAGTATCTAAATTAGATTGACGAAATTTGTTCCGTTTTTAGGCGGGGCACACGATCATTAAAATTCAGCAAGAATAATCAACTAAAGAATCTATATGAAGAAACAGATACTCGTGGTAGATGATGAACCGGCTATCCTCCAACTTTTAAAGCTTATCTTTTCTAAGGAGTATGATGTTGTGCTGAAGGGGAATGGATATGATGCGATGCTGTGGCTGGAAGAAGCTAATCACCCTGACTTAATTATCCTGGATGTCGAAATGCCGTATTTTAATGGCCCTGAATTTTTAAAATCAATCAAGGTTAGCGGGCTTTTCCGGGACATCCCTGTTATTATTCTATCGGTAACGGAAGATTCAGATTCATTGTATAAGCGTACACCTTATGTAATTGAGCGGTTTATTAAAAAACCGTTTGATCCCATTAAGTTGAAAAAGGTTGTTAATGACGTATTGAACGATGTTTCACATGAACAACTTTAATGTAGAGGTTGCGAATAGACGTGCATTTATTCCGAACCTGGCCTATAGCGGACGATCATTTTATAATGAGTTTTATGGACTGTTGAGTGATTTCGACGTTGACCACCTGTCATCAATCCAGGAACTGAAAGAACATTTGGGTAACTGTTCAATTATTACCAGTCCGGAAGTGATTATCATGGAGGTTGATGATGATAAAGAAATTTTTCACCTGGTTCAGGAAATCCGTGCCAACCCGTTGACTTCGGGTGCGATTGTGATTCTATTGGCCGAAGTACATAATTCCGGATTGAAATCCCGGGCATTAAAGGAAAAAGTGAATGATTTTTACATTTATCCTTTTGATATCAACGAGATATCGGAGCGGCTTAAGTTTCTTATCAAGTTCAAACTGATCAAGCCAGATGTTAAAAAACTGATTTCCAATACGGTTAAAGAATACCGTATACCATTGGGTAAGCGATTGTTTGACATTTTTTTTGCCACGATCGCAATCCTGCTGCTGAGCCCATTGTTTATTGTTATTGCTTTGCTAATCAAGCTGGGATCGCGCGGACCTGTTATATATAAAAGCAAACGGGCGGGTACAGGCTACCGGATCTTTGATTTTTACAAATTCCGGTCGATGGTTGTGGATGCCGATACCAAGTTGAAGGAGCTGTCAGCAACCGCAAACCAGTATGCTGCGGGTGATCTTAAACAGAAAGAACCGCTGGCATTCATTAAGATTAAAAATGATCCCCGCATTACGAAGGTGGGTAACTTCATCCGTAATACCAGTATAGACGAACTGCCCCAGTTATTCAACGTGCTGAAAGGCGACATGTCTATCGTTGGGAACCGGCCTTTGCCATTGTATGAAGCGGAATTGCTGACGTCAAATTTATGGGCTATGCGATTTTTGGGCCCTGCGGGGATTACCGGCCTTTGGCAGGTAAGCAAACGGGGTAAAAGCGAGATGTCCGATGAAGAGCGGAAGGAACTCGATAATTTTTACGCAAAGAATAGTTCATTTTTCATTGACATGAAGATAATCCTGAAAACAGTGCCTGCGCTGTTACAAAAGGAAGCGGTTTGATTAATAAATTGTAAATAAATTAGATAGACTATTATGAATAGAAAAATTATTGTTATTTTTTGTGTGGTGTTCTTTGCAGCCATTAGCATGCGTGCTCAGGAATCCATCATACCGGATGTAAATTATAATCAATTACAGAAGTATATTGAGCTGGCGAAGGAAAACTTCCCGCGGAAAAAGGTGTTCGAAGCCCAGGAAGAAGGGGCAAAGGCCGGGGTGCCTGCCGCCACAATGGCTTACCTTGAGCCGTTTAATGCTTCTTACTTTTACAGACCGGATGATAAAAGCACAATTGATGTAAATAATCCGTATGTATTCAATGGATTTCAATTTGGCGTGAATGTCAATTTAGGAAGCATATTACAGACACCTTATCGCGTTAAACAGGCAAAAGCTGAATATAAAGTAGCGGTAGAACAGAACAATGAGTACGACTTGCTTTTGGCCAATGAGGTGAAACGGAGGTATTATGATTATCTGCTGGCGTTGAAGGACCTGCGAATCAAGACGACAGGTGTACAGAATGCCATCAGTATCGGTCAAGAATTACGTCATAAATTTGAAAACGCGGAAATTACACACGAAAGCTATAGCATGGCTGTCCGGCTGCTTACCGAGGCGGAGTCCGAGAACCTGATGGCAGAATCAACCCTGTTGAAGGCGAAGGATGCGCTGGAAGAAATTATCGGTACATCGCTGGAATCGGCTAATGCACAATAGATTTATTGATTATTGATCGAAAATGGACGTTCAGGCACTCATAAAGTATATTCTCAAACGTAAATGGATTGTTGTTATTGTGACTGCACTGTCAATGCTGGCAACGGTATTGATGGTTATGGATCTGCCGCCGGAATATAGTTCATTAGCACAGATCTCTACGGGTCTTACCGATCAATCACAACAAACTTCCGGCGAAAATCACCTGGATTATTTTGGGGTCAGTTCGCAATTCGGCAATATCATCGAAATGATGCGGAGTAGAAGGGTGGTCAGCATGATCACCAATAAGCTAATCTTGCACGACTTAGAAAATGCGCAAACGAGTTTTACGCCATGGTCTGATGTGGTGAAGGAATTAACTCCGGATCAACTTGCGCAGGCGATGCAGGCATTTGGGGAAAAACTGGTAAGGAAGGAACCGGTTACCGTCCTTGATAACGGTACGGTGCCCTTATACGATATCGTTTATTCTATGGGATATGACGAGGAGGGGGTGCTTAAGAAATTGACTATTGAACGATCAGGTGAGAGTGATTTTATTAATGTGTCATACCTTTCGACGAATCCGCAACTTTCGTCTTTTGTGGTAAATACGCTAACCACGGACTTTATTACGTATTATTCAGGTATGACGCTGGCTAACCAAAATAGGTCATTGGAACTGCTGGATTCGGTAATGCGGGAAAAGCAGCTTGTTATGGACCAAAAAAATAACGAGCTCCGGAATTACAAGGTTTCCAGCGGCGTACTTAACCTGGGTACCCAGTCGGATGTGATTTATCAGCAGATTGCCCAGATTGAGGGTAAGCGCGCGCAGACTATCAATCAGGTCCAGTCGCTTCAGGGTGCATTATCCGATATTAACAGGCGGTTGGCGGACGGTGAAAGCCGGCGCGGAAATACGGTTTCGGATAATGTGGATCTCATCAATATCGATAATCAACTCAAAGTTGCCAATCAACGTTATATCGATAATAATTTTCGTGAAGCTGATAAGCGTACGGTTGACTCGTTAACCCGTATAAAGGCCGCAATGGTGAACAGCAACTCGGATAATTATCTGGTTAATCCGACACTGCTCAGGCAGAACCTAACGGATCAGAAGGCCAAGCTGGAAACGGATTTGGCGCTGGCGAAAAGCGGTATGGCATCCATTGATGCCGAATTGAATACATTGAGAAGCCGCTATAATGTGATGGTGCCAACCGATGCAGGTGTACAAAATCTGGAACGGGATGCCGAGGTAGCTACGCGGGAATACCTGGAGGCCCTGAATCGTTATAACCAAGCCAACGTTGATAACAGCACCCGGGTGCGTTTGCGTATTACTGAGGTAGGTATGCCGGGCGCACCGGAGCCCTCGAAAAAAATCGTCTACGTAGGCTTATCTGGCTTTGCTGGTTTATCGCTTTGTCTGTCTTTTTTAACAATTATGTTCATGACAGATAAACGGATAAAAGATGCGGCTGCACTGGCACAGGCGACAAAACAGGAGGTGATCGGTTCCCTGAACCTGATCACCGAGGAAAATAAGGATTTGAGGGACATTTGGCAGGATGACAACACCATCGTCAATTACTCGGTTTATAAGGACCTGCTAAGGTCGATCCGTTTTGAGATCGACAGGAAAATGACCAGCCAGCATTTTAAAACGCTTGGTGTTACCAGCCTGAATCAGGGAGATGGAAAAACGTTTATTGCCGGAAGCCTGGCTTACGCATTTGCAATGACCGGGAAAACCGTACTGTTAATTAAAGATGATGCATCGGATCTGCTAAATGTAATCTCTAATAAAGAGACTCAAGCTGACCAGAACTTTGAATCCTTTTTGGTTAAGAAGGAAATTAAGGTTGAGGATTTGATTACGGTATTAAACCGGAATCCAAAAAACAATTCCTTAATGGAGTTGAATAATTCAAATAGCCTGATTGCCGGATTTAATTATTTAAAGGATAAATTTGACATGATTATCATCGACATTAACAACCTAAAGGATATCAATCAGGCAAAAGAGTGGTTGATGTTTACCGAATGTTCCATTGCTGTTTTCGAAGCGGACAGATCGATTACGGATGCGGATAAAGGCGCGCTGGATATTATCCAAAAGCAAAGCGGATTTTTGGGTTGGGTTTTGAATAAGGTTCCGGTTTAAACACGCGATAGCGAACAACTGCTGCATTTTAGTATGTATCCATATATTTTTAAGGGCTGTGATTAGGACCCGAAGATAACTTCTCTTCAAGATTGCTTTTGTTATTATGGGGATATTAGTGCCGCTTGCCATAATTTTATTCAGTTTCGCGAGTGTTTTTTTTGCTCGTCTTTTTCAGAAACCTATTATTGGTGTCTACGCAACGCTGATTTTCTGTTTTGTGATGCCGGCATTCACCCGGGAACTGACAGGTGTACCACTTGGCCTTGGCTTGGAAGCGCTGTTGCTCTGTACCTGGGTTGCTGTATTTTTCAACAATCGGAAATACCAATGGAATACCCTGAACAATGATTTAGTTATACTAACCGTTCTTTGGTTTCTGGTTTCCGTATTGGAGGTATTTAATCCCGCGGATGCAAGTATTATCGGTTGGGTACAGGAGTTGCGGAGCGCGGCTCTACACCCTCTTTTGATTATTCCGCTCACTTTGCTGGTATGTAATAGCAAAAAATCACTTAACACATTTTTGATCTTAACCATTGCTATTTCTGTATTGGGAGCAATTAACGGCCTCCGGCAGCTTAAATTGGGGCTGACATCGGGAGAACGTTTATTTGTTGAGGAAATGGCAACCACCCACTTGATCTGGGGAAAATTGCGGGTTTTTTCTTTTTTCACAGATGCCGGACAGTATGGTGCTTCCCAGGCACATATCGCCCTGATAGCAGGATTATTGGTGTTCGGACCGTTCAAATGGTGGGTCAGGGCGCTTTTGGCTGTTTGTTGCATCTTATTGTGCGTTGGAATGCTTATTTCCGGAACAAGGGGTGCGTTGTTTGTACTAATCGCCGGGGCGGCAGTAGCTGTATTTTTATTCAAGAATTTTAAGATACTGGTACTTGGCGGTTTTTTGCTTATTGCGGCGATTGGCTTTTTGAAGTTTACCAATATCGGGAGCGGGAACTATCAGATATATCGGCTTCGTACGGCCTTAGATCCGAAAGATGCATCACTGAATGTTCGGTTTTATAATCAACGAATTTTAGGTGATTACCTGAAAGACAAACCTTTTGGGGGAGGGCTTGGGGTCATCGGGGCATGGGGACATGAATATAACAGTGATAAGTTTTTGTCTACCATTGAGCCCGATAGTTACTGGGTTAAAGTGTGGGCAATGTACGGAATTGTGGGATTTGTGTTATGGTTCTGTATGATGATGTACCTACTGGGCAAATGCGGTGGGATTGCATGGCAGATACGGGATCCGATATTGCGAATTAAAGTCATTGCATTAGTAGCCGGTGCATTCGGCGTTTTTGTTGCAAGTTATGGGAATGAAGTGATCAACAGGATACCCTCTTCGATATTAGTATATATGTCAATGGCCTTTGTATATTTAAGTCCTCGTTTCGACCGTCAGAGCCGACAGCAGGATGAGGTTGATCAACAGAAAGAAACAGCTTATGCCATTTGAGATTTTTGTTGTCCCGGGTTTGATTTTTTTAATCTACGGTTTCTATCGGGGGTTCCGGGCGAAATAACGGTCCGGATATTTGTCGATGCCATTTTAGAACGAAGATATGCTGATAAATGAGAATGTTGTCATCGTTGGCCAACAGCCCTGGGATACCACAATAGGAAGCAATTGTAAGGATATTGCCTTGGAAATGAGTAAAAATAACAAGGTACTTTACGTCAACTCCCCGTTGGATCGGATTACGGCAATACGTCATCAGGAAGAGGATGCTGTAAAAAAAAGAAAAGAGGTTGTCGCCAGTAAAACGAATGCTATCGTTAAAATAAAGGAAAATTTATGGAATCTTTATCCCAGCTGCCTGGTTGAATCCGTTAATTGGCTGAAACCATTTTGGCTGTTTGATTACTTTAATGCACGTAATAATAGAAAGTTTGCAAAATCGATAACGGATGCATTAACCGAGCTGGGCTTCAATGATTTTATTTTATTTAACGATAACGAAATCATCAAGTGCTTTTACTTGTCTGATTACCTTGATTCCAAGCTGAATATCTATTACTCCCGTGATTATATATTGGCCACTCCGTATTGGCGGAAACACGGCATAAAACTGGAACCGCAGATCATAGCAAAGAACGATCTTTGTTTTGCCAACTCATCTTACTTAAGAGATTATTGCAAACAATATAATCCCAACGCTTATGATGTCGGCCAGGGATGCAGTATTCCCGATACCGCCACCAATCCACAGGAACGGCCGGCAGATTTTGAGAAGTTGGATAATCAAAAGCCCATCGTTGGATACCTAGGGGCACTGCAGAGCATCCGGTTGGACATTGAACTCATTAAACACCTTGCCGAAAGTAAACCGGAATGGAATATTGTTTTGGTTGGACCGGAAGACACGCAATTTATGAATAGTGAACTCCATGGGATACCAAATGTGGTTTTTACGGGGAGTAAGCCTCCTGAGCAATTGTGGCAGTATATCCAGCACTTTGACGTCTGTATTAATCCACAGCTGATTAATGAACTTACAATAGGCAATTATCCCCGTAAAATTGATGAATACCTGGCCATGAGTAAGCCTGTTGTCGCCATCCGGACTGAAGCGATGAACCTGTTTAAAGACTTCGTGTACCTGGCTAATGATAAAGAAGATTTCGTTAACCAGGTTGAAGCCGCGCTAGCTGAAGATAAGGATGAAAGCGTTGTAACGGCCCGGAAATTATTTGCAGCGTCGCATACCTGGGAAAATTCGGTAAACAAGATGTACACAGTCATCGACGAGTACCTCTGCCAACATCAAAACAATTAGGTACTATGTTGTTTCTAGCCAATACGATCGCATTGATTGTCCAGGGAATTATTGGTGTGAATCTGCTCATGCCGATGATCTTTTATCTAGCGGATCGGGTGACGGGGAAAAGGCGTCCGCATTATCCGATTACACACCCACAACAGGATAAAGTATTTGACTATGCGGTTATCGTCACTGCATATGAAGAAACGGCACTGCTCCCAGCAGTGGTTAATTCGTTGCTGCGTTTAAATTACAACCGGTATATCATTTATGTTGTCGCTGACAATTGCGATGTCTCTGATTTGCATTTTAACGATGAAAGGATTGTCATATTGCGACCACCGACTGTGCTGGCCAGTAATGTAAAATCACATTTTTATGCGATTGAAAATTTTATCCGCCCGCATGATAACCTAACCATCATCGACAGTGATAACGAAGTAGTTCCCGATTACCTGAACGAGTTGAACGTATATTTCAATCAGGGCTTTGAAGCGGTTCAGGGGCCGAGAAAGGCAAAAAATCTCAACACGACATATGCATGTTTGGACGCCGCCCGGGATATTTACTATCATTTCTACGACGCCAGGATTTTGTTTAATCTGGGTTCGTCGGCAACCTTGGCCGGTTCCGGTATGGCGTTTAATGTTGATTTATACAAACGGCTGCTTGGCAACTATCAGCAAAAAGGGGCAGGTTTTGACAAGGTGCTGCAGTTTGAAATTGTGAATGATAATAAACGTATTGCCTATGCTGCCAAAGCGGTGGTCTATGATGAGAAGACGGCTCGGTCCGAGCAGCTTGTTAAGCAGCGTGCCCGCTGGATAAACACTTGGTTTAAATATTTTTATTTTGGATTCGTTCTTTTGTACAAGGCAGTTAAGCACGGAAACCGCAATCAATTTTTATTTGGGCTGACGCTGGTAAGACCACCGTTGTTTATTTTTTTATTGCTCAGTTTTTTGTGTCTGTTAATTCATGTTTTGTTCGGTGCATTTTTATTGGCAGGCATTTGGTTGCTGGCATTGCTGATTTTTGTAATCAGCTTCCTTTTGGCTCTTTATCATTCTGAAACCGATAAAAGAATTTATGCCGCGTTGACCGGTATTCCGAAGTTTATTTTTTTTCAGGTAAAATCCCTGTTTTACGCAAAACGGGCCAATAAAATCTCGGTAGCGACAAAACATGCATCTCAGAAGACCGATCGGCAGTGAATTAAGGAGAAGCAAAATATCAAAAAACGTTGTCCCGGTGACTTTACCGGACGATGGGATTAAAGAGATTCAATTTAAAGGAGCTAGATGCCTTTCACTAATCATTCTCTGACGTCTTTGTGTCGTGCAGTCTAGGTTCTTTAAATAATGAAGTAAAACGCTTGAATTCCTTTCGTACGCGAAGGCCAAATGCATTCAGCAGCGTTCCGTCCTTTTGAAGTGTGCGCGGCTTTGTCCAGACACGTGTACTATTCCGCTTAAGTTGCTTTACCTTTCCGAATTTCATTAGGTCGAAGCACATACGGCCATCTTCTCCGCGTATGTTACGCAGGACGAATCCTACTTGTAACGCATAAGATTTAATAAAACCCATGCTCATGCCTAATGTGTTTAAATACGGGTGCTTATAGTGCCGCAAATTTGCGATGCTGTCCTTGAGTTTTTCAAACAGGAAGAGCTGCCACCTTGGGTAGCTTTTCTCAGGTATGAACGAATAACGCCCATAAACACAAACCACCCCCGGCTGTTTTAACAGTCCAACCATTTCCGATAGCCAATTATTGGGATAAATGCAATCCGCATCCGCCAGCAGGATGTATTCCCCAGCCGCTGCTTCCAATCCCATCTGTCTCGCCGCGCCACAACCCTGGATGGGCTGAAATAGACTTTTGAGGGCAAGACGGTCCAATACATCTTGTGTACGATCCGTTGAATTATTGTTGACAACAATAATTTCAAAGGGAATCTGTGTATCCATGTCTGCGAGGCTAGCAATTGTCTTTAACAAATTTGCTTCTTCATTCCAGGCGGCAATAACCACACTAACGAGTGGTGCTGCCGATTGGCACTTTTTGATTAATTTTTGATTAACCTCTTGAAATAAATGAGTTGGGATTGTCTCATAATTAGTGAAAGGAAATTCATACTGCTCGATCCATCGAGGAGCATTAAATACCGATGTTCTCATTTATTTTTCGTGGGACAATTGTAAAACAGACTTTTCGGGCCTTTTTTTACGGACAAAAATAGGTCCATTTTATCTTGTTTGCTATTGTTTTTATGAAAGCCAACAACTTTTGTTGTAACTAGTTGATAGTAAATAAGTTTATTTATTCGGTAAATCTGAACGTTGTTTTTATCGACAGCGTAATTTGCTTGGTATAGGTGTTTAATCGTTCCCAGCCTTATCGTTACTGGCTATTGTGATCAGCTCTTTTCAGAATTGAAAGCCCCCAGCAGGTTTTCGTCAATTAAGTCTAGCAACGTTGCTGATGCCGTCGTGTCAAATTTCCTGGCAAAGAATTTTCCTGACGATTGAATGATAGTAAAATCCGCGGCTGTCAATGTTTTTGGGCTTGGCCGACGTTCTTGCCAATCGATATAACGTAGGTTATCATTGATAACCCGTGTCCGATGCTTGGAATTCAATAGGATCGTTTGGAAAAAAAACTCATCCGATCCCCAGGTATACCGGAAAAAACGCGTGATATCGGAAGTCTTTTTTACGTAAGCCAGCACTTCGTCCAAGTGTTCGACTGAAAGCGTGAACCACTGTGACCGGCCAGCGACTTCCATGCCTTTTGGTTTCTTGCGTTTAGGTATTAAAAAATTGATTAATTTTTGTGAGGTGTAGCTCCCCGGAATCGCAATATCGGGAAAATGGTACCGCTGAAACCTGAATTTGGCTTCTTCCCACCAGGGAGAGCCCTCCGTCTCATATTCGAAAAATGACCTGCCGATATTTTGCAGAAGAAATGTATGAAACTGATGCATCGGCCGTAGCGGATAATCTGCCCCGCTTAGCAAATTGATGAAGTGATATGGACGATTGGTGTTCTTTACTTCTGAAAGGCTAGCCAAGGTTGCCTGTACCATACTATATCCGCCCCATTTAACGTCTACTCGTTGTCTGATAAAATGACAATTTGGAGCCCGTTGGACTGCCGACTGAAAAATTTCGATCCGGGCTTTTTTATCCACGTGGATATAGACATCTGCACTTGGATGCGCAAGTGCCTGAACCAACCTGCCAACTTGCTCGGGGTTTGTGTGCGCTAATATGACATGTGCAACGCGAACTGTGGTAAGTTTTTCCACCTTTTCCATATATCTTTGCCTGGATAATTACTACTACAAATGGCATGCTAGAGTTAATGGCTCTCATTGCGACCGAATGGTCACACTGCCTATAATATCGTTCTGCGAAAATAAGTATTTCGGTCACAATGAGTGACTGTTTTTACCTAATTCTAAAGTTGAAAAAGCCGTGTCAAACTGAGCTTACATATAAGCGCCGATCCCCGTTTGTTTCTCGTTGTCTTGTTGATCCAAATACACCTGCACCCTAACCCCAATTTCCGTTCCTTTCCGTATCCTGTCGTATCATTAATTAAAAAAATATTCAGGCCCATTGATTCCCAAGAATTGCTTAAATTTGGCTTCACCTAATGGTTTCGATCCGATAGTTGTATCTTGAAGGTCAAAGGTCATTTTCGTCTTTTGCATTTGACACAACCGAGCTGTATCATAGCTAAAGAAAAATGCAGTAAAGGCGTAAAGTAGTGCTTAAATATCAACTGTTTCATGACCATTATTGTCGTGAAATATATATGCGAAAGTAACTTTTTTCGATTGCTGAACCAACATGTCCCAATTATACTGCGCGAAGAGCCATGATTTGTAGTGTTTATGCTACAAATATAGACGTAAAAGACCAGATGTTGAATTATAAATCCATGTACGTTTGAACAGAAAACAGGCAATTCTCAGCATCCTCTTTATAATAGGAGTATTTATCTCGTTCTTTTATTTTTATAAATGGCTGAAAATGTATTTGTGGCGGGTTTCTGACGAAGATTTGGAAAGCCAAAGAATACTGATTGAAGAACTTGCTGAAACCATTATTCCCCAAACAGATACACCGGGCGCCAAGCAGGCCGGGGTAGCGGATTTTATCATCAACAAAGTGAAATTCTTTTTGTCCAATCAAGAACGTAATGTGTTTGCATTGGGGCTCGAAAATATCGAGATGTTGAGTAAGCGTAAATTTGACCGATCATTCCAATCCTGCACCACGCAACAGCGGGAAGCAATATTGAAGACGCTGGAAGACCGGGAATGGCGTAAAGAGAGCTTGCCTTCCTGGGTTAAAAGGAAGTTGTTTGGCCGCTCATTTATTGATTTATTAAAAACGTTTACGGTCGAGGGTTTTTGCACGTCAGAACTTGGAGCAACACAATGCTTGGTGTATGATGCTGTCCCTGTACACTATTTGCCCTGTGTGAATTTGATACAGGGACAACGCTCATGGGCTACGAAATGATATGCTGACTTCATAAGATATAGTATTACGAATGAATATAAAATCCGCCCCGACAACTTACGATGCGATCGTCGTCGGATCTGGAATTAGTGGAGGCTGGGCCGCAAAGGAACTTTGCGAAATGGGGTTGAAAACGTTGGTGCTGGAACGCGGAAGGGATGTAAAGCATATAGCCGATTACACAACAGCCTTAATGAATCCATGGGACTTCAAGTATGGCCTGGAAAATACCATTGACGATCAGCGCAATAACCCTGTACAAAGCACCAGTTACGATGCCGGAGATAAACATTTCTTTGTGCGTGATCAGGAGCATCCCTATATCCAGGAAACGCCGTTTAACTGGATAAGAGGATATCAGGTAGGGGGGCGGTCGCTGACCTGGGGAAGGCAATGCTATCGATGGAGTGACTTGGATTTCGCCGCAAATGGCAAAGAGGGCATTGGTGTGGATTGGCCGATACGATACCGGGACCTGGCACCTTGGTATGATTATGTGGAGGCTTTTGTCGGAGTAAGTGGTCAATCAGAAGGGCTTGCACAATTACCAGATGGTATTTTCCAACCACCAATGGAGTTGAATTGTATTGAGCAGCATCTGAAAGCGTATATCAAAAAAGATGATGCCCGTAGAGTACTGACCATTGCCCGTGTGGCAAATTTAACCAAACCTGTTGATGGCCGAGGGCTTTGCCTGAATAGAAATCTGTGTTCAAGAGGATGCCCTTACGGCGGGTACTTCAGCAGTAACAGCGCAACGCTGCCGGCTGCCGCGGCAACAGGTAATCTCACATTGCATCCACATGCCATTGTGATGGAAATCCTGTACGATGATGCGGGATCGAAAGCCACGGGCGTTCGGGTAATGGATGCGGTGAGCATGGAAGTGACCGAGTATTATGCTCGTATTATTTTTCTGAATGCCTCCACAATTGCAACGGCGGCTATTCTTTTAAACTCTAAATCCGGTCGGTTTCCGGACGGCTTGGGAAATGATAGTGGTGAGCTCGGGCGCAATCTGATGGATCATCATTCGTATGCCGGCGCCTATGGAGTATTCGGAGATAAAATGCTGGATAAGTATTATAAAGGAAGAAGGCCAAGTGGTTTTATTATCCCCCGTTTTCGGAATTTGGAACAGAATGAGGGAATGGGGTTCCTGCGCGGCTATGGTATTCAGGGACATGGTGAACGGCAGGAGTGGGGGGACCGATCGAATTTTCTCAATGGTTTTGGAAAGTCATTCAAGGACCAGTTAACGAAGCCCGGACCGTGGACGATATGGATGGCTGGTTGGGGTGAATGTCTGCCGTATCCTAAAAATCGCGTAACACTTGATGTAACAGAGCGCGATAAATGGGGAATGCCTTTGGTGCGTATTTCGTTCAGTTACGGTGAAAATGAGCGTGTCATGATGGGCGATATCGAAGAAACAACAGCCGAAATGTTGGAGAAAGCAGGCTTTGAAGATGTATATCCATTCAACTACAATAAACCCGGCGGGTCTACCATACATGAAATGGGAACCGCACGAATGGGAGCTGATCCGGAAACTTCAGTATTGAATAGATTCAATCAAATCCATTCCGTCAAAAATATTTTCGTGACCGATGGTAGCTGCATGACATCTTCGGGTTCTCAAAATCCATCATTGACTTATATGGCATTGACTGCAAGGGCATGTCATTACGCTGCGTCTGAAATGAAAAAAGGGAATCTGTAATTCCCTTTTTTATAACTTACAACAATATACCTTATTCTACGGCCCCGATTGAAGGTGAGTTTCCATCACGGTGAATACCATAAAAGTCATTGTCAACGAGTGTTGCCATACCGCTCCCTTTCGCTGGTGAACCATTGTTCAGTTTGAATGATTCGGCTACGAGACCTGCCTGATCTAACGAGTTGAAATACAAATTATCAGAGCCGATAATCTTTGTGTTTCCAAGTGGATGCCAAATGTCGCTTTTTGGACTTCTCACCGGAAAATTATAACCTAAATTATTAAATACCTCACATTGCCCGCCAAGTAAGCCATAGATGTCAACCACGGCTGCGGGAAACGCATCTCTGGATAAATTAAGGTTACCACAGGTGTTATTGAACACTTTAACATTCGCATAGGTTGTTTGGCCACCGACCATCATATTGGAAAATGCCTGGACTTCAAAAGCAGAATATTTTCTCGAGTTAACTACAATGTTGTTATAAATGAGAATATCCTTGGGTGTATTACCAATTGATACGGCCCAGGCACGAATGCTATTCCCCTGATGATTGCTGACAAAATTATTGTGGAATTTTCCATTACCGATTACATGAAAAATACCATTGTGGTTATTGTTGTCCGTGTTGACGTTATCAATGACATTGTGATGAATATCGTAATCAAGGGCGTTGTTAATATAAAAAATGTTTCCTCCTCTGGGGGAGTCCCGATAATTGATATAGGATATTTCAAGATTCTTGTAAACGCCTACTAATGAACCGCCGTTTATTCCACCATTGAATTGAATAAACTGTCCAGTGCCAACGCAGTCCATCTTTTGAATTTTAAGGTTGTCGCTGTAGGAGCCTTGCTGGCCTGTATAATTCAGTCTGTTATCATAGAAAATGACATAATCTTTCACATTTGAGAATGACATATTACTCAATGTGAGATTACTGATTGCATCTTGTAGGATGATCGCACGATAATCGTTGTCCTTGAAAATAAATCCCTTATTATCTCCGCCTTTGATATCACCTGTAATAACTACACCATCTAAGTTAGCCAGGGTAAGTGCTGATCGGGTACCGGCTAATACGACATTTCCACCGTCGTTTGAGATGGAGATCGGGCATCCCGCACCGGCATTGATGTTTCGAATGGTAATTGACGAATAATTCCCCGCTTTGATCCTGATCGAAGTCTCACAATCGTATTTGAACTTGCTTCCATCGATAACCAACTGACGGTTACCGCTTGCTTCAAAATAAAGTATACTGGGATCTGATCCAACTGGATCAGTAGGAGTAGGATCTTCTTTTGGAGGGGTTCCCGTGATAGTTGTGTCTGGTATATCAGTATCTGGCGATAATGAAGACGTTTTTTTACAAGACAATAAAATTGTTATAATAACCAACACGAAACCGACATACCGGCCCCTGCCTACGGAGAATACTCCTTTCATAAGGATTTAATTAACCTTTTTTCTTATACAATACCGGAACTATCTTTCAATTTGTGATGGAAGAAACCAATCAAAATTTAGGCCAAATAATTGCTTGAAATCCCTTAGGCTGTGTTATTTTTTTTCCCCATAATTTTTTTAAACATCTCTGGGTAGAATTCAAGCGTGTATTTCCATACATTCAATAAGCTTACATTTAGCAAATTACGGAGTGTGTATTGTGATATGAGAAAGAAAATTATATACGTTAACAAAGTAGCAAAAGCGGCTCCCATAATACCCCAACGGGTAATGAATACATAATTAAGACCAATATTGATTACGCCAGAAGTCAATACCAAAAGAAAATTAAGCTTGGTTTTGCCCATTGAATCTAAAATAGTGCCTAGCTGCCTGCTGAACGGCACAAACATGCTATAGAAAAGGGTGATTTTCAATAACGGAAGCGACTCGTCGTATCTGCCACCGGCAATGTAATGGATAAGGGTGTCGGCAAATAAGAGGATGCAGAGCAATGCCGGAATAAGAACTGCTAATATCGTCCCTACTGATTTTTCATACAGATACTTCAATGCAGGCAATCCCTCTTCTTCCAGACGTTTGGCACCCTGAGGGAAAACGATGGTTGCCATCGCATTTGTAGGCACATTGGCGAGATTACTGATTCGTACCGCAATGTTAAAAATACCGGTTGCAGCAGGAGATAACATGGCGCCCAGCATCATTTGATCAATGGAATCGGATAATATCGCATTGATGGATGTCCCCATTGAATATTTTCCATAGTGGAATACTCGCTTAGCCCATGACATGTCCACAAATATGCGAAACGAGACACGTTTTCGGATGTAAACAAAAGAGGGGATTGTGGCGATGATGTTAACAACCAAGTTGGCATAAATCATTCGCATTAGCGTAACCTCTAAATCAAAAATATAGGATACTAAAACATAGGTGAAAAACAACGATTGATACAGGAACTGCGTTAGGAATGTTCCTTTGAAATTCAAAAAAGCCTGCTCAACACTATTAAAATGCATTTGTAAGCTTGAAAAAACAAAGGATATGCTAAAAAACCAAAGCATATGGGTTAGCTTGGGCGTATTCCAAATATTGCTTAGCAGGGGGGCCACCGCACACATCAACGCAATAGATACAATGGTCATGATCATATTCATAGAGAATGTGGTAGCAATGACCTGTTTTTTTTCGTTCTCGGACGATGTTCCCGAAATGAACTTAATGGTCGCATTCTGCAATAGTCCGTTACGAGCAATGGCAAATACGGCAATGGAAGATAAAAACAGAATCCACGTTCCGTAGTCATTTTTATCCAATACTCTGAGTAACAGATAAAAGGATCCAAACCCAAATAGAACGTTTGAAGTGTTTTGGATGAGATTCAGCAAACCGGAACGGATCCAGTAATTGTCTCTGATATTTTTGGTTAGACTCATATATTACAAATCAGGTTGTATATTGCAAGCATGCAGATACGCAGATAGCCAATGTCAATTCATCATAAGCGATATGACAGAGAACCGGTTTTAAATTGCTGTGGATTGATAAGTAAACGTTAAGCGGGTCCAGCTCCTAATTTTCATCTAATACTTTCTGTAGAATCCGGCCGAAATCCTTATCATTTGGTGGCGCAAAGATCAAGTTGTGCTCACCTGGAATGTTATATATTTTTACTCCTTTTTTCGCAAATTTTTTCCAGCCCAGGTACTTAAAGTCCTTGGCATAGAAGCGATGGATTGTCGCCCTGAATACATGGATATCTAAATCAATTGGTTCAAGTACATAATTGTATACGGCCTCGTTGTTAATTTTGTCAACTTTATTCAAATACCCAAAAAAGCCAATAACATCATCCGATTTGCCTGTAATCTTCCAATATAATCGAATGACTCTACGTTTAATGCTCGTGTATTTGTAAGCTACGGTATCCTTCGGATCTTTTGCTAGAAGATAAAACGAATGCAACACCTTCATGCTAAATGTACCGAAACGTTTGGGATATTTAATATACCACGGAAGAAATTTATCGGTTTCGTATGAAAACGTGTCAAACATGGCCAACATGCGTACTTCTTTCCCCATTTCGAGTAATTGTTTTGCCATCTCATAGGCAATTAACCCTCCGAGAGAGAATCCGGAAAGTGCATATGGCCCAGTCGGATTTTGGGAAAGTATTTCGGAAATGTAATGTGCGGCCATTTCCGGAATAGAGGTAAATGGCTCCTCCTCACCATTAAGACCCCTCGCTTGTAGGCCATATATGGGTTGTTCTTTATCCAGGTGTGCAGTCAGTGTGTTGAATAGCAGCACATTTAAGCCTGCTCCATGTACAATGTAAAGCGGATTCTTTTTGCCATCGGGCTTAATCGGTACGAGACAGTCCCACTTGATCGTCTTTTCATTGTCTAATAATATAGCGAGCCGCTCGATGGTCGGATGCTCAAACAGGCTCGCTAGCGGCAATTTAACCCCCGTTTCCTTTTCAATTTTTAACATTACATCCAACGCAAGCAGGGAATGCCCTCCCAGCTCAAAAAAATCATCGTCCTTCTGTATATCTGTTGTCTTGAAAATGGAGGCCCAAATGTCCAATACCTTTTGTTCATTTGCTGTCAACGCGGATCCGTTTGCTGTATCCGCTGCAAAAGTAATAGCTGAAGGTGGCTTGGGAAGCGCTTTCCGGTCGACTTTCTTGTTTGGTGTCAATGGGAATTCTGAAAGCAGCACCCAATCATTCGGAACCATATAGGAGGGTAGGGCGGACGCAAGTTCCTGTTTCCATCGCCTGATCGATTCCTTGTCAGCAGGTGTTCCGCTTTGGGGAATTGATTTTTGTTTTCCATCGTCTATTGGTAACAAATAAGCAACAAGCCGTTGGTCACCCGGTCTGTCTTCCCGGGCAATTACGATCGATTCCTTGATCCCTTTCTGCTTATTTAAGTGATACTCTATCTCGCCCAATTCGATTCGGAATCCCCTGATTTTTACCTGTGTGTCTATGCGGCCTAGGCATTGTATCTCACCATTGGGTAAGACTTTGCCCAAGTCACCCGTACGGTAAAACCTAGTGCCCGGCGTAGCGGCAAACGGATCAGGCAGAAAACGATCGGCATTGAGCTCGGGACGATTCAGGTAGCCCCGTGCAACTCCGGCGCCGCCGATGCAGATTTCCCCTTCCTGACCCATTCCGAGCGGCGACAAGGTTTCATCTAGTATATAGGCTTGGGTATTGGCTATGGGTTTACCTATCGTAATGGGGAGTTCGTTTGGTCTTATCCGTTTAATGATGGAATATATGGTCGTTTCTGTGGGTCCATACCCATTCCATACTTCATCGCAGAGATCCAATAACTTCTCGGCCAAATCAGGCGGAAATGCCTCGCCGCCGCAAATACATTTGATGCCTAACCGCTGACTCCAACCCGATTCCAGCATCATGCGCCAGGTTGCCGGTGTAGCTTGTAATATCGTTACCGCTTCGGACTTGACAATATTGAGTATCCGATAACTGTCAAGGCGCATATCAGCGTCAGCTAATATCATGGTCGCACCAGATATCAATGGAAGATAGAGCTCCAGGCCAGCGATGTCAAACGAAATTGTGGTCAGCGCCAACAGCTTATCAGCAGCAGTCACTCCGGGCTCACGTTGCATGCTCAGCAGCAAATTCGCCAAATTATGGTGTTCAATCTGTACGCCTTTTGGCTTTCCTGTGGATCCCGAAGTATATAATACATAAACCAAATCGCTGCCCTGAAGAGCCGGCTGTGGTGTTTCGGCTGTATAAGCGTTAAGACCTGCTATCAGCTCATCGTAAAGCAATTCTTTCGCCTGGCTGCTAAACAGCCGGCTGTATTTAGATTCGGTCAGCAAAAGCTTAGCCGACGAATCCTGCAACATGAATTCAATACGATTGACAGGATAATTGGGGTCTAATGGAATGTAGGCGGCGCCCGACTTGATCACACCAAGTAAAGCGATCACCATATCAATGGATCGGTCCATGGCTACACCGATGATGTCTCCAACGGTAATGTCTTTGGCAATTAAGTAATTTGCCAATTGGCTGGACCGTGTTTCCAGCTCATGGTAACTAATTGCTTTTCCATTGAACGAAATGGCCGTTTTATCCGGCATCTCGGCCGCAATTTCTGTAATGTATGCTGTGAATGGTTTGTCCTTTGGATAGGGATAGACCGTTTCCTGAGTGGCTTTGGCCTGCTCAATATTCTCATTGATTTTGATGTCTGCTAGCCTGATGGTCGGCTGGGCAATGATTGTATTTAAAAGGCCCGTAAACCGCTTCATCATCGAGGCAATTGTTTCCGGTGTAAACAATTGCGTGTTATAGGACCATTCAAGCGTTAAGGCATCTTCAGCACCCGATACATTCAAGAAAATATCAAATGTTTCACACTTTCTGGGATTCGAGATCAGGCGATGTGTAACTCCGTAAAAGGAGACACCAGTATCCATACCCATGTCAATATTAAAGACGAGCGACACTAATGGAACCTGGGATGGGTCACGCTTGATGTTCAGTTTTTTAATTAGTGTTCCGAACGTTACCTGTTGATGGTCTAAATCATCCAGGATTTCTGATTTACGGCGCTTTAAATGTTCCAGGAACGATGCCTGGCTGTTCATCTCACTTTTAATGGGAAGTAAATTGACGCAATGACCCACTAAGCTAAAATGCCCGGTAGCTGACTGTCCGGCGGCAGGAAGTCCGATGACGATATCATCCTGGCCCGTAAGTCGATGGATGAACACTTCATATGCAGTCAATAGTGTCGTCACAAAGCTACTGCCCACTTTAGCACCCAGCTCCTTGATTTTGCCAACAAATTCTTTATCTAAGCGATAATCATCCCGTTTACTCTTAAAGGTTCGTTTTTTTGGACGCGGAAAATCCAAGGGTAACGCGAGTTGTGGAATATTTTTGTATTTGTCTAGCCAATAGCGTTCTGTATGGGCATATTCTTCAGTTTTTGTAAATGCCAATAAATGTGACACATAATCGCCGTATGCCAGCGGCATTTTTGGAAGCGGTGTATTGTTGAAGTTCGCATTATAGATTTTGCTCAGATCCTCCAATATTGCGCCTAAAGACCACCCATCACAAATAATATGATGCGCCTTGATCGTGAAAAGGTATTGCGTGTTGCTTTTTTTAAACAGCGTAAACTGTATGAGCGGGGCCTCGCTGAGATTAAATGGAGTCTCCGCATCTTTTTGATGAAAATCTCCGATGGTCACCGCTTGGCCTTGTGCCGGTAGAGCACTTAAGTCTATTAATGTGAATTTTAAAGGAACAGCGGTGTAAATGATCATATTACGGCCGTCCGCGCTGAAAGACGTCCGTAATGACTCATGTCGAACCAACAGCTTTGCTAATGATTCCTCAAACTTATCAGACTGCAAACTTCCATTGAAATCCAATGAAATCGACTCATTGTAAGCAAGGTTAGCATCCGTTCCACCGAGCACACAAGACAACCAGATTTCCTGCTGTGATTCAGTAAGGGGAACTACTTTTTCTATTGTAGGGCCTGCAAAAGGATCAAAATCTACTGGACTTAGTAAATGATCAATCATGGTTTATGAAGTCTGTTTTTTTATTTGCAAATAATCCCTGTTTCTAACGCTTTAAACATTGCTTTTTTATTTATCCAATTTATTTTCACGAGCTGCTGATCTATTTTTCAACGCAATCAAGTCTGGTTTCATCAATGGGTTCAATTTGAGAGGTTAAGGTTTCCATAATGGGCGTATAATTGCTCCACGGCAAATGTAAACATTTCTTTGAAATTTATGACAAGGAGCTTTGCTGCCGACAGTGATAACCCTCATTTTTTTTGGATAACCCGGATATTCAACGGTGAAAATAGAAGAACTGATTTTTAGTTGCTCAAAATAGTATCTCCAACACTCCAAAATAAAGAAGATCCTTATCGCGAAGGCGTAGTCTTCAGACTCGTAAACATCACATTTCCCCGTAAATTGGTAACGGCTATTCAATAAAATCAACACTTATAAATAACGGCTTTTCCGAGACGTTAATCTGTACCGTTTCATTTGCAACAGCTAACGTGGTGTGTTTCCCATCGGTACTGTTGGGTGTTGGTTCAATGGCTTGTGCAGTTTTGGCGCCCTTTATCGGTAAAACATAATTAGTAGCTGTATAGCCCCGGCTCGTTTTTGCCCATATTGCATAAACCCCACGATCAGATGATGTGTCTTTAAACTTGTAAATCAAAATATTATCATCATTTGCTTTAACCTCCCCCGCAAACTGCATATTGGTTAATGTATTTTTCATGGTATATACGTAATACCACGATTTCTTTGGTGTCCATTCCCCTTTCTGGGTAACTAATCCCGAAGTTGAAAACCACTGCGGATTATTTGGGTCAACGTCCCTTAGCATATACATCTGAGCACGGTCAACTCCGGCAGCAGCGAAGGCTAAATAAGCCCTGAGCAGCCACTGTGCCTGTACTTCCTGACGGTCGAACTGTCCGATAATCGGCGGGCTCAGTACGGATCCCTCGTGCGTGTCCCATCCGAACTCGGACACCCATACCTCCAGACTTTCCAAATGTTTGTCTCGATAATCCGTCAGCGCCTGTAATTTTTCCTTAAATTGGGCTTCTTCAGGACTGAGTGCCGGACCTCCTCCCTGATGATTGTAGCCGTTTTTCCAGGCATAGATGTGTACGTTGATCACGTCAGCTGCAAATTTCTGATCGGCACGGTTATCATGAAACCAGGCTCGCATTTTTTCTATATAATTAACATCAACGCTGGCTAGTCCGCCCATGACTACTTTCATATTGGGGTCTGCATTTTTTACCCCAAAAGTACCTTTTCCTCCACTCCCTAATTGTTGACCATGTCCATCGTAGTCGGCACTTAGCATCGCTGCGTATTCTTCGGGCGAAAACTGTGCGTTAGGACCCTCCCAATTGCGATCCTGCTCATTCCAGTCTTCCAGGTAACGGACCAGGTTTAGACCCGAAAGTGCCGGTTGACCGGAATGCAGCGTTAAGACGGAGGGATCAACCTGTTGCGAGCCATACCGTGCGGCAAACTGATAGAGATAATGTGATCTGGCAAGATATGAACGGGGATCTTTGGTGTTGGCTGAAGCTTGATCGGTTGGTTTGTCGTTCGTAGGGAAACGGTTCTGCTGGTTTTGTAGCCAGGGGGCGGCCCCGTGCAGGCATGGGACAATGTCGAGCTTATGATCATGGATTGTCCGGTAAAACTGGTCAAAATCCCAGCCGACCAGATTCGGAGACCACTGCATCTCGTTGTCGGGATAGCCATTATAGGAAGGATCACCATTTCCTTCGTCCCATTGCCATAAATGATACTCCCTGATGAATCCAAGCGCTTCCATTCTTTCCACGGGATCATCAACGAATGCATTTGCGCCGATGAACCCATCCATGGTTATGGAGGTCCTATCAGAAGTTTCTGGAGAGCTGTCACCTTCAATAAAATTTTCACGTTTTTTATTACAGCTAGCTAAAAAAATAATTAGGAAGCAAGACAGTAACAGCGGGAAATTATACGAGGCAAGGTTGAAATGTTTTCGGGGTTTCATGAGATGAAATTAGGTTAAGTATAGATTTTTATTTATGGTTTTAAAAGGGACCACCTTCTGTCATTCGTTTATATATTATATTCTAACAAAACGCCAAATAAATATAGATTATTATGTACTTTTGCGCAATACATATATTGTATGGTGTTGCCCTTTATTTATTTTGAAGCCAGCATTTTACGTCATCCTGAAAATGAAGAGAAAAAAACTGAACCCAATGAGATATGGCTTGTATCTCGCTTTATCATTGCTTGTATATGCGTGTGCAAGTGATCAATCGCAAAACCAAACCACAGACACCACCGATATTGAATCTGATATTGTTGGCTCCGCAATCGCGGACACGGTTGAACACCATGTAGATTCAGGTGAAAATCTGCTCGAAACAGCGGTCAGCACGCGTACGTACATCCCAGTAAAGGTAAATGATTTAATCGGAATAAATGCGTTTGAATGGGATTTTTTACAGAATCCAAATGACCTAAATGAAATTGAAAAAATTTACGAGCCACATATCCCATTAATCAAATCGTTTAAATCGGTCAGGCATTTCCTCGATTGGGAGAATATGGAGCTCGTTGAAGGTAGCTATACGTTTAATCCAGCTGCACGGGGCAGCTGGAATTATGATTTGGTTTATGAGTGGGCGAAATCTCAGGGCATCGACATGTTAGTCTGCGTTAAGAATGCTCCTGAATGGTTATATCAAACCTATCCACAAAATCAGCGGGATAATGAGAATGCTCCTGCACCATATGGAGCTAATCGCGAGGATCCTAAGTCATACATTGCGATGGGTCGTTTTGCTTTTCAGTTTGCAGCCCGATACGGTAGCAATAAGAACGTTGACTCTTCACTTGTTTCCGTTAATAATAAACCCCGCTGGAATAATGATCCGGTTAATCGTGTTAAGATCGGCTTAAATCTGGTAAAATATGTGGAGTGCAATAACGAACCGGATAAATGGTGGAAAGGACCGCAGGCAGAACAGAACGGTCGTGCCTATGCTGCGAATTTATCTGCATTTTACGATGGGCACCAGGGCCGTCTCGGTAAGAATGTGGGAATAAAGAACGCAGACCCCAATATAAAAGTAGTCATGGGGGGATTGGCGCGGGCTGACATTCAGTTTGTCAAAGACATGGTGGAATGGTGCAGGGAAAATCGAGGCTTAAAGGCTGATGGCAGCGTCGACCTATGTTTCGATATACTTAATTTCCACATGTACTCCAATGACAACATGACCTGGTATACGGAGGAAACGAAAAACACGCAACGGGGCAGGGCACCGGAAACTACGCCAATGGCGAAAATAGCCGATACTTGGACGGAGTATGCTGCAAGTATTGGAAATATGCCCGTGTGGATGACGGAAAGTGGTTATGACCTGGGGCCCAAGAGTATACAACGCGCAATTCCAATAGGCGATAAACCTGCTATTATGACACAGGCAGACTGGTTGCTGCGCACGTCGTTGCTGCTGGCCAGACACGGGGTGCAGCGGGTTTTCTTTTTCCAGCTGTTTGATACAGATGGGCCGGGTGTGAATTCCAATTCGCCTTTCAGTAAATCCGGCTTGGTGGATTATAACCAGCGGCGCCCGGCAGCTTTCTATTTATATCAGTTCGGGCGACTCATGGGAAATTATCGGTATCAGGAAACATTAAACCATGACCCCATGGTAGATCGGTACGAGCTCGATGGGAAAAGTATATATGTATTATACGTGCCGGATGAACGGGGAAGAACGGCGGGATATGAACTGGATCTTAAAGGTGCGGAAAAGGCGGTAATTCGGTATTTGAATCCTAAAGGTAATCAAATGACCGAAAAGCCAGTTTCAACACAGGCAGGGAAAATAAACGTTCAGGTAACAGAAACTCCCATTTTTGTGGAGGCAGCCAGCTGATCATTTGGAGAAAACTTGCAGTCAACGCCGTTACGATTTTTCGGGTGCAGGAGGAAGAATACAGTATCATAAGTTACAACAACAATCAGCTCAAAAACTTTGATTTCCATCATCACTGTTAATTTTAAACAACGGGACGTGACTATCGACCTGTTAAGGTCAATACAGGAAAACCGACCGGATGAAGCAATAGAAGTTGTCATTGTCGATAACGGGAGTGAAGTGGATTATGGTGTTGATTTCAGGGAAGTTATGCCTGATGTCGTCTATGTCCGATCCGAGCGTAATCTTGGCTTCGCTGGAGGGAATAACCTAGGAATTACCCATGCGAAGGGTGATTATTTATTGTTTTTAAACAATGACACCGAGATCACCGAGGACCTGATCGTGCGGTTAAAAAAGGAATTGGATGATCATCCTGAAGCCGGCCTGGTATCGCCGCTGCTTTTGTATCATGAGGATAAGGACCTGATTCAGTATGCAGGCTACGGTAAGATAAATTATTTTACCGGGAGAAACAGTGCTGGGGGAAGTAAAGAGATAAATCAGGGACAATATGATCGTGTCTGTGAAGAAACGGCATATTGTCACGGAGCGGCAATGATGTGCAGAAGAAGAGACCTGGACTGTGTGGGCCTGATGGATGAGCGGTATTTTCTTTATTATGAGGAGTTGGACTGGGGTGAAAAATTCAGACGCGCCGGCTTAAAATGCTGGTTTTGCGGTGCTGCCCATGTATACCACAAAGAGTCAGTAAGCGTGGGCAAGGAGACCCCGATAAAGACTTATTTTATGGCACGGAATAGAATGCTATTTATTCGTAAAAATGCCGGTTGGCTGGCAATAGGGTGTTTTTCGCTCTTCTTTTTACTTATTGCTTCAACAAAGCAGGCCTTAGTATATATAGCAAAAAGACGATTCGATTTGATCAAGTGGCATTATAAGGGAGTTTGGTGGAATATGACACACGCAACGGATAGTTACGATTTGGGATTTAAATTAATTCGATAATGGCGATTCTCTTCTGGCTGGCCATCGGTATTGTGTGTTACGCCTTTGTCGGTTATGGCGTCGTCTTATATCTGCTTGTTAAGCTAAAACGTGCTTTGGTATCTTCCTACCCTATAAATGATGCGTCATCTGTATATCCTACGGTGACCTTACTCGTGGCCGCTTACAACGAGGCTGACATTATTGGTGCTAAAATAGAGAACACGCTTGACCTGGACTACCCGGAAGAACGGTTACAACTTATTTTTATAACGGATGGTTCCGATGACGACACACCGGCCATTGTAGGCGGTTATTCAAGTATTACATTGCTGCATCAGCCTGAACGCCGGGGAAAAATGGCTGCCATTAAACGTGCGATGACGCATGTACAGGGCGAGATCACGATTTTTACGGATGGAAATACCTTCCTGAATCCGGAAGCAGTCAAGCAGTTGGTCAAGCATTATCAAAATCCGAAGGTCGGTGCTGTCGCCGGTGAAAAGCGAATTAAAGTCGATCGAACTGCCGATGCGAGCGCAGCAGGGGAAGGGTTCTACTGGAAATATGAATCCAAATTAAAGAAGCTTGACTATGCCTTTTATTCTAATGTGGGTGCAGCCGGCGAATTGTTCAGTATCCGTACGGCGCTTTACCCGCCTGTGGAAACGGACACCATTATCGATGATCACATGATCGCGATGCGTATCGCTGAAAAGGGATTCATCATCGCTTACGAGCCGGCAGCCTATGCGATGGAAACTGCATCGGAAAACACATCGGAAGAGTTAAAAAGAAAGATTAGAATAGCAGCAGGGGGGCTACAATCCATATTGCGGCTACCTAAAGCCGCTAATCCTTTTTTCTATCCGTTGCTGACGTTTCAATATATTAGCCATCGGGTATTGCGGTGGACTATCGTACCTTTCTTACTGCCGTTGATTTTTATACTGAACGGAGTTATGGTTGCGGAAGGTACAGGAACGGTATATGTTACCTTGTTTGCAATGCAGCTTCTTTTTTACGGGATGGCGGTTATCGGTTGGCTGCTGGAAGGCCGCCAGCTGCGCATTAAGCTGTTTTTTATACCGTATTACTTTTGCCTGATGAACTACGCTGTTATTGCCGGAATATTCCGTTACTTGAGGGGAAACCAGGCCGCAGCCTGGGAAAAATCAAAACGGAAAACGGAATTACGGTAACTGTATTTCATAAAAAGCAGGGGAGTGACCATCCGAATTGTTCAGGCAAATACTTAGGAGGTGATTTGAGTCGGTTAAATAGCAGCTATGGGAATGGTAATGGTGTTTCGTCCTGTCGTCTGTACCGAAACGATGCTGGAGCGGATGGGTGCCCTGCAACGCAGGTACATGTATAGGCGATTGGGTTAGACCGTAGCCAATATGCTTTAAAAAAGCTTCTTTCCGTGTCCATAGTAGATAAAAATTGCTGTATGGCGATGAAGCGTCCTGTATATGTCGGATTTCTTCGGCTGAAAAGTTCGCGGGTAGCAAGGTGTTAAAATCAAAATGAGGATTGAGATACTCGATATCAATACCTATAGGATGTGCATCCAATCCAATGACCACATAGTCACCCGCATGTGCGAGGTTAAACTGAGGGGCATTAAAATGTGGGGCCAGCGCGGGTTTACCATAAGCGTCATGCTGGAAAGGTATATTTTCCAGTCTCTGGTGTGTATAACTGTTCAGCAGTTTACGTAATAGCGCCCTCCCGATAATAAACCGTAAACGGTCCTCGGTTTGCCGGAAGCGCAACGCGCGCTGCTGTTCATCCGGAAGGAGCGCCTGAAAAAGGTCCTGGACAACATCACTCTCGACACGAATCGTTGTACACAACACCGCCGGATGCGGTATACGATCGGCTTCTTCTAATGGAATGACTGCCCACTGCGGGGTGATGATCGAATGATTGGTGATCATATCGCAGTCTGTGGCACCTCCAATTGACATGTCCTGTTAAATTTCAGTTTCGGTATACATAAACAGCTTCGTTACCGCTCAGCCAGACCCCCGGTGCGTCAGCCGGAGCGGACCGGTTCCCCGGTAATTCCGCGGCTGGCATTACCTGCGGCTGCCTGGTCCGAAAATGGACAATAAAGATAGCACATTTAGGGTAATGAGACGATTCTATGAATCTGCCTCTTTTGAATTGACCATCAGGTAATTTCCCGGATTTGCTGAATCCTCGACAAACCATGCCGGGTTCCCAAGACTGTCTTTCCCTAGTTTTGCACCCAAAACAGGTGGATTGCTGAACGGCAGCGTAAGTTCGTTGTGCTGCACATTGCCGGTAACCGGAATGAAGCCGGCAGCCACCAACTCCTCCAGGCTTTCCCTGAAGACCCGAAGAATAAATGCAATATCGTTGTCGCTATGGGAGGTAGTCAGGAAACAGGGGAACCCATCCCATATATGTACACCTTTGAAACGCATCCAGGCAAATATTAATTCATAGTAGGGGTATTCCTCTTTGAATTTAATTTTCCATAATGATCCGAATTGGGCAATATAAACCGGTATACCTAACTGGATACAGTATGTATTCATGGTCTCTACCATGTGCTGTGTTTTCGCATTTAGGCTCTCCTGCAATGCGGGTCCCTGTGTTTTTAAATAATTCAGCGTGGCCCAGGCAGTGGCCAGTGCCAATGGATGCCGGACAAAAGTTCCAGCGAAGTAGGTCACCCCAACCTCTGGAACCGACGCATCCCCATATTGCCAGAAACCGCCATCCAGCGCATCCATATAGGTGCTTTTTCCGGCAATAGCACCAATGGATAATCCACCACCAATCACTTTTCCATAAGTCGCTAAATCTGCCTTAACCCCGAATAGTGCCTGTGCACCACCGGGATGCATGCGGAAACCGGTGATTACTTCGTCAAAAATCAATAATAAGCCATTATCATTGGTCAGCTGACGTAATTTTTTAAGAAAGTCAATCGGCTGGAATTCGGGTCGTCTGCTTTGTACGGGTTCAACGAGCACCGCGGCAATATCCGCAGCCCGTTCCCGGATGATGCTTAGCGCTTCATCGGTGCCGTAGTCCAATACTAGAATATTGTGAACAGCTTCGGGCATAATACCGGCCGCAGCGGGAAACGACTTAAGTTTTTTGGTTCCCCGGACAAGCACTTCATCATTGATACCATGATAGGAACCGTTGAATGCAACAATCAGTTTCTTGCCGGTAACGGTACGGGCGATACGGATGGCGCCCAGTACGGCTTCTGAGCCAGTATTGCACAGGCCGGCCCGGTCAAATCCGGTAAAGGAGCAGATGAGATTGCATACCTCTCCGGCCAGTTCATGTTGCGGTCCTATTTCGTAGCCTTTTTCAATTTGGCTGAGTAAAGCCTCTTTCAGGACAGGCGCCTGATAGCCCAAAAAGTTGGAGCCAAACCCATTGAGCGCGTCGACATATTGGTTGCCATCGATGTCCCACAGACTGCTTCCATCTGATCGGTTCACGACAAGCGAATAAATCATCTCCTTCGTATAGGGCTTAAATCCGGACACAATCCTTGGGTCTGCCATGTAGGAGCGGTGCTGCTGGCAATAATCTTTACTGGCCTTCGTTTTTTCGTTGTACCTTGAAACGAAGTCCTGCAGGAACTGAAGCTGTTTTTCACTTAACTCAGTGACGTGTTTGTCAATTTTGGCAGTCGCTCCAAACGGCTTTTTGAAGGCTGCTACTTCATCCGCTGTCAGATCGGAGGTAGCATTGCCGTTTACGGCTGGTGGTGATGCCACTGCGGTTGTGCCGGTAGCGGGGGATGCACTGGCACTGGCGATAACGGGTACGGCCTGCTGCCCCTGCATGAGCTGTATTTGCTGCGCGAGTAAATTGAGTTGCTGCGCAACAAGGTTCAACGCGATGTTGGAGCCATTCGGCGGCGGCGCTATGGTTGCGTCCGTCCGAAATGCCGGGGCTGCTGCCAGCGTATGGGATGATTCATATGCAGTTGCAGGTAATGATACCGGCGCTGTGGCCGTTTCCTGGCGATAGGCCTCGGCAGGCAGCTGTTCATCCAGGTATTGTGCCAGCGTGTCCAGACTGTACAGGTCCTCATTCAGTTGCCTGAATGTAATCGGTACGTTGAATTTGCTTTTTAAGTTACTAGCAATCTGCGTAAGCAGTAGGGAATCGAAGCCCAGTTCAAAAAAGCTGTCCTGGTTGCCAGCCTGTCCCATTTCTATCCCCGAGGCCCCTTCCAATAATGTCCGGATTTCCTGTATAATTATTTCTTTTCTCATGATAACTGATTGTGTCTCATTATGCTGTGGATTGGCGGCAGGTGCCGTACTCATTGCCTGATGATCCCGTACTGCTGGCGTCAGCCAATATCGCTTTTTGTTATAAGCATAGGTAGGCAACTGAACTAAAAAGCTGCGGTCTGTCCTGTTAAAATAGGCAGACCAGTCGAGGGAAATACCCAGCTGCCAAAGTTTGCCGGCAGCCTGGTGTATCGTAGTCTGCTTGCCTGATGCCATGGGCATAGGCAGCGACGGTATCGCCGGTGATGCCTTAAGCTGCTGCTGTACAAGCGTACAGCCTACGTTTCCGGGGCCAACCTCCAAAAACAACGGATTCAGCTGTTGGTGTGCAAAATCAACCGCGGCAGCGAATTTCACAGTGGCAACCATGTGATTGCTCCAGTAGTGGGCTGATGTGGCCTCCTCATCAGTTAACCATTCGCCGGTTACCGTAGAAACAATGGGTGTTTTTGGAACATGAAGCGCAACTTCTGATACTATTTTCTCAAATGCCGCCACTGCTGGAAGCATCATGGATGAATGGAAAGCGTGACTGGTATGCAGCAGACGGTTTGCGGTTCCTTGTTCGGTTAATAGTGCTGAGAATGCCGTTACGGCATTTTTTTCTCCCGAAACAACGGTAAGCATCGGGGCATTTGCTGCGGCAATGGAAAGTTCTTTGGGAAGTATTGTTCTTAGCTCAGATTCGGACATGCGGACTGACAGCATGCTACCGGCTGGCAATTTCTGGATCATTGCAGCCCGGGCCGTAACCAGTTTTAACGCATCTTCGAGTGAAAAGACGCCGGCTAGGTGAGCTGCCAGAAACTCGCCTATACTATGACCGATATAGGCTTGGGGGCGGAGGCCCCAGGCGGTCCATGTCTGGGCAAGCGCATAGGAAACGATAAAAATAGCAGGCTGCGTAAAATAGGTGTTTTTCAATTTTTCGGCCGCTTCTTCATCCGCCGCTTCAGGATAAATAACAGCGTAAAGTTCTTTTCCAAATGTGGGGTCAAGTAAACCGATGCACCGGTCGATAGCCGCTTTGAAATGAGGCTCTTCCCGATATAACTCCCAGCCCATATGCACAAATTGGGCACCCTGGCCGGGAAACATAAAAACTACCGCATCCAGGTACTGCTCCAGTTTCTTTGAAGCTTCCTGAAGTAATGACGGATGCGTCAGCTTTTCCAGTAAAGCGTCAACGGAGGCTGCGGTTAAAACTGCTCGGTAATTGTAATCCTGACGGGTCTTCAGCAATGTATAAGCAATATCTGCTAATTCGATTCCCGGTTGCTCCCGTAGAAAGGAAGTAAGCAGGTCAGCGTAACGCTGTATGCTGGCCTCCGATTTTGCCGACCAGCAAATCAGTTGTTCTGTTCGCCGGAATTCAACTGGCTGTTCCGAAGCGGTGTTTGCCGGAGTAGCAGGAGCTTCTCCAAGGATTAGATGCAAGTTCGTACCCCCTACACCGAAGGAGCTAACACCTGCAATCCGTTGCTCTTGCTCCCAGTCGCGGAGTGTGGTGTTCACATAAAACGGGCTATCGGTAAAATTAATAGCCGGGTTGGGACGCCTGTAATGTAGCGTGGGAAACAGCTGTTTATGGTAGAGCGAGAGACAGGTTTTTATAATCCCAGCAATCCCTGCAGCGTGCGTTAAATGCCCAATATTGCTCTTGACCGAGCCAATAGCACAGTGTTGCTTTTCCGGAGTTTCACCGAAAGCAAGCGAAAGGCCTTCAATTTCGATTGGATCGCCAATCGGCGTAGCCGTACCGTGTGTTTCTACATAAGAGATAGCTGCTGGTTTTAGGTTGGCATTGGCAATGGCCATTTCGATGGCTGCGCGTTGCCCTTCCGAACTCGGTGCAGTGAAACTGCTTTTCCGATTGCCGTCATTGTTGATCCCAATGCCTTTGATAACAGCATAAATCGTATCCCCGTCAGCAAGCGCATTGTCCAGTGGCTTTAATAATATAGCACCTGCACCATCACTAAAAACGGTTCCCGTAGCATCTGCATCGAACGGCCGGCAATGCCCATCTTTACTGAACATCGCACCTTCTTGGTAAATATGGCCACTTTTCGTAGGAACATGAATGGAAGCGCCTCCGGCAATGGCCAGTTCACAATGGCCATATTGCAAACTCTCAACTGCCTGGGCAACCGCAAGGGCAGAAGTCGAACATGCAGATAATACACTTACGGCCGGACCTTTCAGGTCCAAGTGGTATGCAGTACGGCTACTGATGTAATCCTTTTCATTTACATAACTGACAGGTAGTTTTCCCAGTAAGTCAATCTTGTCCGGGTGGGAGAGTACGTTGTTTAAAAAATAGTGATTGGTTCCGCATCCGGCAAATACACCGATGTCCTGCTCCTTCTTTGCTGATAAGTTGCCCGTTTTTTCAAGCAGGTTATAGGACAATTCTAAAAAAACACGTTGCTGGGGATCCATCACCTCGGCGGTGGTGGGGGATATGCCGAAAAATGCACAGTCAAATAATTCGATATCATTGACCACGCCCCGGGCTGCAACATAATCGGGATCCTTTTTTAGGGCGTCCGTTACCTGTGGGTCCAGCTCGTCGGGTTTGAAAAATGTGATCCCCTCTCCACCTGCACGCAATAGCTGTAAGAATTCTTCGATGTTAGCTGCTCCGGGCAAAACCGCTTCCATGCCGACAACGGCAATTGGCGTGATTTTATTTTGACGGACCGTTCTGCTTTTGCGCTTAACGGATTGGGCGGTACCATCTTTATCTTCAAAATAGGCGGCAATGGCAGCAATGGTCGGGTGCTGATACAGCTTCGTAATCGGAAGTTTATGTCCTGAATCGTGCTGAAGCTGGTTGACCGTCTTTTGCGCCAGTAAGGAATTCCCACCCAGATCAAAGAAATTATCATGTATCCCAACACGGTCGAGATACAGTAACTCGGCCCATAGTGCGGCCAGTTGTTTTTCCAGCGGACTGGACGGATTTTTATAGGGCACGTTGCCATCAGGCCGTTTAAGTATCGGCAATGTAAGTGCCTTGCGGTCTACCTTGCCACTGGCAGTCTTGGGAAAAGCGTCGACCCAGATGAATGCACTCGGCATCATATACGCCGGCATCTGTGCTTTTAACTGCTGCTTAATTTCTTCCAGTCCCCGGTCCTTTGAGGCAGGAATGAGGAATGCGACCAGTTTCTTTTCGGACGTATCCTGGCCGAAAGCCTGGACAACGGCATCCTGGATTTGGGGGAGGCGGTTTAATTGGACTTCGATCTCACCCAACTCAATGCGATATCCCCGGACTTTTACCTGGTGGTCTTTTCTACCCAGAAACTCAAAATTGCCGTCTGGTAGTTCGCATACTAGGTCGCCCGTCTTATAAATCCGATCTGCATTTCCCTGGTGTTCCCAGTTGATAAACTTCTCAGCGGTGAGTACCTCCTGATGTAAATAGCCTTCAGCAAGGCATGCACCGCCAATATATAATTCACCTATCGTCCCAGGTTGAACCGGCTGAAGTGCGTCGTCCAGTATAACGAAATATACCTGATCGATCGGGGTTCCAATAGATGGCAGCTCGGGCCAGTCCTGCGGACTCCCGGTCAGCTCCAGGGCAGAAACCACATGGCATTCCGTTGGCCCATATTGATTGTACAATGTGGCCGACGGCAATGCTGAAAAGAATTTGACCAGCTGCGCCGTGATTTTTAATTGTTCACCTGCTGTAATAATTTCCCGAAGGGACTGCGGATAAATGCGATGATGGTATGCAGTATCTGCCAATAACTGCAAAGCAACAAACGGCAGAAATATGCGATTGACGCGGTAGTCGTCAATAAACGTTAAAAGATCAACTGAATTAAGCCGAGTATCATCATCTATCAGCGCCAGGGTGCCACCAGTGGTAAGGGTGGCGAAAATTTCCTGAAAAGAAACATCGAAAGTCAGCGGAGAAAACTGAAGAGTGACACTTTCCTTGCCGGCAGTGGAATGCTGGCTTTGCCATTGCAGTAAATTAACCAGGGCCCCATGCCCCATCAACACACCCTTCGGAGCCCCGGTTGAACCGGATGTATATAATACATAGGCATTGCCGAATTGATTTGATGCGGCCAGCTGATGACTTTCTTCTTCTGCATCAGGCGACAACACCGCTATAGCCAACTGATTGAAAAATGACCGTTCATTATCGATTGCGATACAACACGTAAGTCGTGAATCCGTGATAATCTGCGTCAATCGCTGTTCCGGATAATCTTTATCCAAAGGGATATAGGCCTTTCCTGACTTAAGAATGGCCAAAACGGCGATGATTGTTGAAATACCCCGGGTTGTACTAATACCTATGAAAGGGTCATCCGGATAGTTGACAATGATTTTGTTGGCTAACTGAGTTGACCGAATATCAAGTTCAGCATAGGTAATCGAAGTGTCCCGGTAAATTATCGCGGTACCTAATTGATGTTCGGCGACAGAAGCCGCGAAAAGCTGGTGCAGATAATGACCTTGCTGATTCATGCGTATAATGTGAAGACTGGTTGTTTAGGAATAAGTCAAATTTAAGATACCATGTGCGAACATACAAAATAATATGTTAACCTTTGATAAAAATCATTTTATTCAGTTTTTCGATATATAGCACAAATTATTTCGTAAGTTGCCGTCGATTGACCAATGATATTGGCAAAAGGAAAGGCCGAATCTGAACACGGGTAATACGCTTGAACTTGAATGAAGTGTTTGGAGCCCGTTAACGTTTTTCTAGCTAATTTTAAGCAAAAATACCTGAAAAAATCTTTTGTATATAAAAAAAAGATAAAAGTATGAGTTGGAATAAGAATTACGAACAGTCTTATTATTTTTGTAACGAAAGATTAAATTAACATCAGTGTCTTATTTGGATAAACCTGCTTATACGTTTCAGTTTCGTAAGTGACTGTTAGTCAGTTTTCTTTCGGTTCGTTGATTCAGTATAGGGAACGATGCATATTCATTTTAATGTATTCGATAAGCATGTAGCCTATTTCGATTAGGCAGTAAAGTATAATAACTTATATCGATTAAGTAGTATTATGAACACAACATATCGGCCGTTGTTATTTAGAAGACGTAATGGACAAGATGCGGAAGCAATGGATCAGCTGTTACTCGAAAAACCCCATATCGAAAGCGTCGACACTATTTATGCACAGCTTGGCGAACTTATAAAGGTAAGGAATCCGACAGAAAAAATAACCGACGACAAAAGACACCTGTTGATCATGGCCCATGTTCAGCCGGACACCAGCCTGGAAGATTATGGAGTTTGGGCCTATTATCCCTGGCTGAATAAGATTGTTCATTTGCTGGATGAAGAAGAATTTATTGAAGTCCGGACAAACAGGAACGTATATAAAATTTCATTTGAAGAAGTTCAGGCGTTGCGCAAAAAGAAAATTGGCGTGATCGGACTCTCTGTAGGACAAAGTGTTGCAGTAACAATGGCAATGGAGCGTATTTGCGGGGAATTACGCCTGGGCGATTTTGATACATTGGAACTGAGCAATATGAACAGGATCCGTGCCGGAGTACATCACCTGGGCGAGAATAAAACCATTATTACGGCACGCCAAATCGCCGAAATGGATCCCTATATACAGGTGAGTTGTTATTCGGAAGGAATAAATTTTCAGAATATTGATGATTTTCTTACCGGAAACGGTGCACTTGATATGTTGGTGGAGGAATGTGATGGTATTGATGTAAAGATCCTGAGCCGGCTTAAAGCCCGCGAGTTTGGCATTCCCGTGATCATGGATACAAACGATAAAGGAATGTTGGATATTGAACGGTTCGATTTAGAAAGGGACCGGCCTATATTTCATGGCCGGCTATCGGCTATTGAAGGACAGTCGTTCGCTGAACTGGAAAAAACGCTAAAAGATTTAACCATACAGCAAAAAATCCAATACCTGGTTGAAATTATTGGCATGGAAAATGTTTCCGAGGCGATGAAGTTATCACTTCAGGAAATGAACAGGACGATTACCGGCTGGCCGCAGCTGGCGTCGGCTGTCATGCTTGGAGGAGCAATGGTAACAGATGTCACCCGCAGGTCTCTGTTAGGAAAATTTTCAATCTCCGGTCGATATTTTGTCGATTTTGAAGATTTGATACAAGAGGAAAAAGCTAACTAAGGAAGATGGTTCTAATCCGAACTTTTATAGCGCCCGAGGATCCTGAAGCTTGCGAAAAGTTTATTGTCGGGCACCGAAAATTGTTGGAGATTTTTGGGATCAGTCAAATCACATCAAATAGGCAAGATTGGGTAGACGACCCGAATACCGTAGTTATCCTTGTCGAAAATCCGGAAACAGGCATGGTTTACGGTGGGGCCAGGGTACAGCTTGCGCGTAGCAGTTTAACACTGCCTATTGAAACGGCCATTGGCCGTTACGACGAACAGATATACGATTTGATCCGTTCGGATGAGTTGCGGGGAGGGACGTGTGAAATATGCGGGCTTTGGAATTCAAGAGAAATCGCTGGCATGGGAATTGGCAGCTACATCCTGGCCAGGGTGGGGGTAGCCATCACAACCCAGTTGCCGGTAGCCAGCCTGTTGGTGTTGTGTGCACCGATTACGGTGAAAATGGGATTACGTTTGGGATGTGAGGTCGAAAAATCACTGGGCAACAACGGACTGTTTTATTATCCTAAGGATGACCTTATTGCTACTGTGATGCGGATGCACGATATCCATGACCTTAGCCGGGCGACCGATACAGAGCGTGAAAAAATACTATCATTAAGAAATAACCCACAACAGGAAACTTTGGAGAGAGGCCCGAAAGGAGAGTTCCCGGTAAGATACGATTTGAAGGTGCCTAAATTTAATTTATAAGTGACTATGTATTTCCCTACTAGAATATGGGCTGTATTGTTGGTTATTTGTTTCAGCGTATTGAAACTTGTCGCTGCGGAAGATCAGCAGGTAATTTCATATTTGAATAGCGAACAATTAGTGACCCTCAGCGAAAGTATATACATTTATGAGGACACAAATAGGGCCCTGGACTTCGCGGCTGTAAAGCACATGCCCTTTAGCCGCAATGAAAAACAGGGTATGATCAATTTTGGGTTTAGCCGTTCGAATATCTGGCTGAAATTTACCATTAACAATCAGACCGATATACAGAAACTGTATTTGATGTTAAGTGAGCCCGCAATCGATCGAGTTTCCATATATACCGAAATGGCTGACGGAACAATCCGGGCGGACACATTGGGACAGTATAGGCCATTCTGGGAGCGGTATGTAGACGCACCGGACTATATTTTTCCAATTGATGTCAAGACAAACACAGCCCAGACGTTTTATATGCTTGTTTCGTCTAACGACCAGATACAGTTGCCTCTCTTTTTAGGAACCGAAGCCCTGATCAACAAAAAGAACTCAACCAAAAGCTTGCTTTTCGGTTTGTACGCCGGTGCGATTCTGATTATGATGATATATAACCTATTCCTAAGTATATCAACAAAAGGGGGAGGTTATACCTTCTACATCATATATATCTTATTTGTCGGTTTAACCCAGGCGATGTTCCAGGGATATGCGTTTATGTATTTGTGGCCAGGGAGTCCATGGATGGCAAGGTATAGCTCCGTGATTATACCGGTATTATCCGGACTTTCCACCATTGCGTTTATCCGGACGTTCTTAAAGACCAAAAGGAATGCGCCCAAACTGGACCGTGGGATTGATATTGTCATCATTCTGTATCTTGTTGGTTTGGTTATTGGCCTGGTTAATATTCATTTCGGTGCAATGTTTCTTCAGACGATGGCATCCATCGGTATCATATATGTGTTGTATGTGATCAATCAGATCCGTAGAAGTGGACACCGCCCGGCAAAGTTTATTTTTATTGCTTTCTCGTTGTTTTTCCTGAGTGTCATCTTATTTGTACTCCGTAACTTTAACGTGCTTCCCTATAATAATTTCACTTCGCATATACTGGAAATAGGGTCAATAGTGGAGATTTCACTGTTGTCCTTTGCCCTAGCCGACCGGATCAATTTTTATCGGCGTGCCAAGGAAAAATCACAGGCCCAGGCATTGCGTGTCTTTCAAAAGAATGCGCAGATCATCCGCGAACAAAACGTGTTATTGGAAACAGAAGTAAACAAGCGGACAGCAGATTTATTATTGGCAAATCAGAGCCTGGAGGAGGCGATGACTGATCTTAAGCAGACGCAGACACAATTGGTAGAGTCTGAAAAGCTGGCCTCGCTGGGTATGCTGACGGCCGGTATCGCGCATGAGATTAACAATCCCATTAACTTTGTAACTGCAAGTGTGAAGCCGTTGAGCAGGGATGTAGATCAGATCATTGAAGCAATGGAAACAATAGAAGGGGTCGGGTTAAGCGATCAAACACCCGAACAGAAGGCGATTTCCATAGCCGAATACAAAGAGGAGATTGACTATGATTATCTTCGGGATGAGATCAACCTGCTATTGAAGGGAATTGAGGAGGGTGCCATGCGCACTGCGGAGATTGTGAAGAGTCTACGGGTATTTTCAAGGGTGGATGAAGATGATCTGAAATTTGCGGACGTTAATTTAGGGCTGGAATCGACGCTGGTCATCATTAACAGTCTGTATAAGGAAAAGATAGAAGTAATACGTGATTTCGGTGACATACCGTATATCGAATGTTTTCCGAGCAAGCTGAACCAGGTTTTCCTGAATCTCCTTACGAACGCGATTCATGCCGTGGATGAGAAATTTCAGGGGGCTCCGGGTGGTAGGATACTGGTGAGCACCTCTTGCGATGACCAGCATGTGCTCATCAAGGTAACGGACAACGGTGTTGGAATCAAAGAAGACCTGAAAACGAAGATTTTCGATCCATTTTTTACTACGAAGGATGTAGGGGAAGGTACCGGGCTGGGGCTTGCCATAGTTTCACAGACAATCATTAAACACAACGGTGATATTAACTTTGTCAGTGATGAGAATGTAGGAGGGTGCGAATTTATTATAACCTTACCAATTACACAGCCATCAGTATTAAGAGATGCTGACACAAATAGCGTAGAAGATGAAGTGTAATTGTGCCTGAAGACCGTCGTTTATTTTACGATAATAGCTTTTGCCGCAATAAGAATTCAAGCTGTTCATTCGTAACAGACAACTGTTCATTCTCTTCCTGCATTCTCTTTTTTTCCAGATAGGCGAGATAAGCTTTTTGGATGGTATCGTCTAATTCAGTTTCGTTCCAGGGCTTGTTCAGGTAATGGAAGATCTTGCCTTTGTTGATCGCGTCGATTACCGCTGCCATATCCGTATAGCCGGTTAGCAGAATCCGAATCGGTTCCGGGTATATCGGGATAATTTGCTCCAAAAACTCAACCCCGGTCATTTTTGGCATTCGCTGGTCCGTAATGATGATGTCAAATTGCTTTTCTTTTAGCATCTCGATAGCATCTTGTCCGCTTAAGGCTGTTTCAATGGCGTATTTGGTTCTGAACGAGGCCTTGAAAGAGATTAGGTTATGCTCCTCGTCATCAACAAACAAAATTCTGATTTTGGGTAGACTCATAACACAATATATTAGCAACGGTATATTTAACCAGCCATTATAATGCCAAACTTATAGAAAAATGTTTTTATATGCAATTCTATTTGGTAAGAGTTGTGATAAAAATGATATTTTTTTAATCCACTGCCAACAGCCTGTTGAGGCTGTCCTGCAATAACCCAATCTTGGCTTCCGCGTCGACTCTCTTTTGCTGTTCATTTGCCACAATTTCCGCTTTGGCATTTTGCACAAAACGCTCATTAGACAGCTTGGCATTTACGGATTTCAGGAAGCCATTGAGGTATTCAATTTCTTTGATGAGTCGTTGTTTTTCGGCTTCAGTATCAATATTTTGGGCAATGTCTACATAAAACTCATCCTGACCGATCAGAAAACTGGTGGCTCCGGTGGCTTTCCCGTCAGAAAAGGTAATGGTCGCTGTGTTGGCCAGCTTTTCGATGCAAGCAGCGTAGCGACCGTAATCCATTCCGGAGTGTGTGTGGATGACCAGGGGCAACGCCGTTTTTGGCGATATTTGCTTAGTATTCCGAAGGTTTCTTATTTCGGATATAGTCTGTTGTACTAAATTAAACTCACTGAGGTTGTTTTCGTCAAATAGCCCCCCCAGTGGATATGTGGCCACAATACAGCAGTCGAGTTTGTCGCGTTTTCCAAACAGTTCATCGTGCCAAAGCTCTTCGCTGATAAATGGCATAAACGGATGAATAAGCTTTAATAGCTGTTCAAAATGATTCTTGGTAGTCTCATATGTATCTTTGGCGATAGGTTGTTGATATGCTGGTTTTACTAATTCAAGGTACCACGAACAGAAGTCGTCCCAAATGAGTTTATAGGAAGTCATCAGCGCGTCCGATATCCGGTAGTTGGAAAAGTGATCCTCAATCTCCGCTAATGCCTGATTAAATCGGTTGGCAAACCAGCGACCGGCCTCCTGCTGAGCCGCAGTCTCGGGGATATCCGCAACTTCCCAGCCCTTTACTAAACGGAATGCATTCCAGATTTTGTTGGCAAAATTACGCCCCTGCTCACAATAAGATTCGTCAAACATCAGGTCGTTGCCTGCAGGAGAGGACAGCAGCATGCCCACCCGTACACCGTCGGTGCCGTATTGTTCCATCAGTTGGATCGGATCCGGTGAATTTCCCAGCGACTTGGACATTTTTCGGCCCAGTTTGTCGCGGACAATGCCGGTGAGGTATACGTTGCGGAACGGGGGCTTGCCGGTATATTCATGTCCGAAGATGATCATACGGGCAACCCAGAAAAAGAGAATTTCGGGGGCGGTTACCAGGTCGTTGGTTGGGTAGTAGTAACGGATATCGGCATTATCCGGATGGGCGATCCCGTCAAATACCGACATCGGCCATAAACCGGAGGAAAACCAGGTGTCCAATACATCATCTTCCTGTCGGATGCTGTCCGTTGATTTTCCTTCCGCAATAAACAAGGCCCTGGCTTCTTCTTCCGTTCTGGCTACTACCCATTGATTCTGGTCATTATACCAGGCGGGGATACGCTGTCCCCACCACAACTGCCGGCTGATGGTCCAGTCTTTGATGTTCTCCATCCAATGGCGGTAGGTATTAATGAATTTATCCGGTATAAGCTTGACGTCACCCTTAATGACGTAGTCCAGCGCCGGTTTGGCCAGCTCCTGCATCCGGCAGAACCATTGCATGGATAGCCGTGGTTCAATAGCAGCATCTGTGCGTTCCGAAAACCCGACCTGCGAAGTGTAGGGCTCTGTTTTTTCCAGGTGACCGGCTTCATCGAGGAGCTTTACGATTTCCCGGCGTGCAGCAAAACGATCGAGACCAATTAAGATTTCTGCGCGCTCGTTCAGTGTGCCGTCGTCATTCAGGATGTCAATAACCTCTAGGTTGTGGCGCTGCCCGAGTTCGTAATCGTTCAGGTCGTGCGCCGGTGTCACTTTAAGGCAGCCGGTTCCGAAAGTGGTATCCACGTAAGTGTCTTCGATTACCGGAATTTCGCGGTTAATCAGTGGTACGAAGACTTTCTTTCCTTTTAAATGACGGTAACGCGCATCATCAGGGTTAATACATACAGCAGTATCGGCCATAATCGTTTCGGGACGTGTCGTTGCGATGGTCAATGAAGCCGGTCCACCGGCTGCGTCCTGAACTGTATAGCGGATATAATAGAGCTGCTGATTAACTTCCCGACGGATAACCTCTTCGTCCGACAGTGCGGTCCGGCCCTGGGGATCCCAGTTAACCATGCGCACCCCGCGGTAAATGTAGCCTGCACGGTACAAGCGGATAAAGGTATCGATAACGGCATCGCTAAGTGCAGGATCCATCGTAAATTTCGTTCGGTCCCAGTCGCATGAGGCTCCCAGTTTTTCCAGCTGCTTCAGGATGATACCGCCATATTTTTCCTTCCATTCCCATGCATATTCCAGGAACGCTTCACGGGTCAGGTCCTTCTTGTTGATGCCCCGTTCGCGGAGCATTGCCACAACCTTGGCTTCCGTGGCGATGGATGCGTGATCCGTACCCGGCACCCAGCAGGCATTCTTGCCCTGCATGCGCGCACGGCGGATCAGAACATCCTGAATCGTATTGTTGAGCATATGTCCCATGTGCAGCACACCGGTGACATTGGGTGGAGGCATAACAATGGTGTATGGTTCGCGTTCGTCGGGGACCGATCGGAAAAAACCATTACCCATCCAATAGCTATACCATTTGTCTTCGGCTTCTTTGGGATTATATGTTTTTGCTATGCTCATGTATTCGCGATTTTGGACGCAAAATTAGCGAATTTAGCGGAGATTAACGGCTTCATCTGTATATTACGTACTTTTGTCGACACGCTTATCCAATGCCTATGGTGTATGTGCTTTTCAGCGCACTGTGCAGTGTCGCCGTTTCGGTTATCCTTAAGCTGGCCCGCCGCTATTCGGTGGATTCGCGACAGCTTATTGTGTGGAATTATCCGGTAGCCACTGGCCTTACCTGGCTCTTACTTGATCCGGTCTTTACCAATCTTCGGCCGGATGCACTGCCGTGGTCCCTGTACCTGGCACTGGCGTTGCTGTTGCCTGGAATTTTTCTGGCCATCGCGGTATCTATTCATTATACAGGGATTGTGCGTACGGAAATTGCGCAACGACTGTCGTTGTCCATTGCATTATTGGCGGCGTTTTGGCTGTTTGGGGAAACCGTCGACAGGGGGAAGCTGGCAGGCATCGGACTTGGATTCGTTGCCATCGCCTGCTGCATTGGCTGGCACAAGGGAAGCCGCAGGGGCGGGCCAAGGGGGGATACCGTTAAGACCTGGGTGTACCCATTGGTGGTCTTTTTCGGTATGGGGATCATTGATGTTTTTTTTAAACAGGTAGCCCAGCATCGTGAAATTCCCTACACGACATCCATGCTGTTGGTATTTGCACTGGCTACCCTGGTTTCGCTGGGCTACCTGGTTTACCACACCACGGCGGGGAAGCGTCGGTTTTCCGTTGCTGCTATTTTCTGGGGCCTGCTGCTGGGCATATTCAATTTCGGCAATATCCTGCTATACATGCGGGCCCACAGGGCACTGCCGGAAAATCCTTCCATTGTGTTTTCTGCAATGAATATCGGTGTGATCGCCCTGGGCGCGTTGGTGGGTGTCTTTGTTTTCAACGAAAAATTATCATTATTAAATAAAATTGGAATGGCTTTGGCGATCGTAGCCGTGCTTGTCATCGCATATCTATGAGTGCAACAACTTACCGGACAATCGACGCGCCCACGGAAGGACAATTCAGGGATAAGGGAAGTAAGTTTATCGCTTATGCCTATCCCGTTCGCAGTGACCAGGAGGCGAAAGACAGGCTCTCGGCATTAAAACTGAACCACCCCAAGGCCCGCCATCACTGCTGGGCATACCGGCTCACTCCGGATCGTTCGGTATTCCGGCTGAACGACGATGGCGAACCCACGGGGACAGCCGGAAGACCCATACTCAATACCCTGCTTTCCCATGACGTAACCAATATCATGTTGGTTGTGGTCCGCTATTTTGGCGGCACGCTCCTCGGTGTACCCGGCCTTATCAATGCCTATAAAACGGCTGCACAGGAAGCCCTGGCCGCAGCCAACATCACTGAACTTACCGTCAACGACCGCTTTGTATTGGCATTTGATTACCTGCAGCTTAACCAGGTCATGCGTATTGTAAAAGAAGGCGGACTGGAACTTATTGAACAGGATTTCGACAATCGTTGTACTGTAACGCTGGAAATCCCCAGGGCACAGACGGCGGCTGTCCTGGGTAAACTGAATAACTTAGCAGATATGGTCATCACCGAGATAGGCACATCAGGAGTCGGATAGGTTCAATTTGCTTAATCTGTCGCATTTGTTTAAATTTGGATCAAACGGCATGTGCCCGATTACCTAAATGATGAAAGTTATCCGCTGTTTCTGGCCTCTGTTTGTTGCGGTAGGACTGATTTACCTGTTCGGCAACGCCTGGGGTACGATTCCACCGATGGGTAAGTTGCTGAGTCCGTTTCAGGGCTACCTGCAAAATGCGGAGACAGCAGTGCCGTCGGGGAAAATGGAACTGGCGGTAGGTGGACTGAAGGAAGCTGTGACAATTTGGTACGACGATAATGCCGTACCCCACGTTTTTGCACAGAACGACGAAGACCTGTATTTTGCCCAAGGGTATGTTGTTGCGCGGGACCGCCTATGGCAGATGGAATTCTATACGCTGGTAGCGGCTGGCCGCCTGACGGAGATTGTGGGCGACGCCGCGTTGGCGTTTGACCGCAACAATAGGCGGATGGGAATGGCCCGATCTGCAGCAACCATAGCCGAAAAACTGAAAACCGACACCTTGTCCAGCAAAATAGCCACAGCTTATGCAGCAGGGGTCAATGCTTACATCGACCAGTTACGCTATCGGTCGTTACCGATTGAATACAAACTGTTAAACTATGCCCCGGAACACTGGTCGCCCGAAAAGACAATCTTAATGCTGATGAACATGCGGAATACGTTGAACGGGGGCAGTAACGATGACCGGTTGACGAATGTGCTTGCCACGTATGGCCCAAATGTAATTGCCGACCTGTTTCCGGATTATCCGGGGGTAGAATCGCCTGTTATTCCAGTAGGCACACCCTGGGCATTTACTCCCCTGACCACTCCTTCGGTACCGGACACGACCTGGACAGTCCCCGGCGGAGACCAGCGCATGGCTATGGAAATAGCCACTCCCCGGCCGGAGGTTGGCAGCAACAATTGGGCTGTACATGGCAGCCGGACTGCCACGGGCCTTCCGCTGCTGGCCAATGATCCGCACCTGCAGCTGACACTGCCGTCTATCTGGTACCAGATGCAGCTGTCGGCTCCGGGGGTGAATGTATATGGGGTAGCATTGCCCGGTACACCGGCCATCATTATCGGGTTCACGAAAGACATTGCATGGGGGGTTACTAACGTAGGGTCGGATGTGATGGATTTTTACCGCATACGGTTCCGCGATAGCACGCGTCGGGAATACTGGCATGATGATTCTTGGAAGCCGGTTGTCTTCCACACGGAAACGTTCATCATAAAGGGCGGTGCCATGGTGCGGGATACTGTACTGTATACCCATCATGGGCCGGTAGTGAACCAGGGTAGCGAAGCGTCAATAGGTAATATCCCTGCAGGTTATGCTATGCGCTGGATAACAAATGAAACCGATGGTTCGGACATGTTGACGTTCCATTACCTGAACCGGGCAAAGGACTATGACGACTACCGTCAGGCGCTGACTTATTTTGTGGCACCGGCGCAGCACTTTATCTTTTCGAGCAACGGGAACGATATCGCCATCACATCCAATGGCAGATTGCCACTGAAATGGAAAGGGCAGGGGAAATACTTGCTAGACGGCACACTCGCCAGTCACGATTGGCAGGGATGGATCCCCGCCAGCCAGAACCCGACGGTAAAAAACCCATCCGCTGGCTTTCTGAGCTCGGCCAACCAGTTCCCCACGGATACAACTTACCCGTATTACCTCGACTGGAAATTTGCCCACTCCAGCCGCGCACTCCGTATTAACGAACGGCTGGCTGCCATGAACGGAGCCAATGCAGATAGCCTACGCCGGTTGCAGAACGATAATTTTAATGTGGATGCGCGGCGGATCTTACCTAAGTTGATCCCGGTTTTAGCATCAATTGACAGTATACGTGAACTCTCCGAATTTACCGTGTTAAGCAAGTGGAACTACCGTAACGATGCAAAGGAAATAGGTGCTTCCATTTTTGAATACTGGATTCCCGAATTACGACGGGCCATGTGGGATGACGAATTTCCAATGGATGGGCGGATGCTATATCCCAGCCTTGATCGTACATTTTCGCTGATTGAAAATGACCCGACAGCCAGTTGGTTTGATAATAGCCACACCACCTCGAGTATTGAATCCATGACTGATATTGCTGCGCAAAGCTTTATGGCTGCACTCTGTAAGCTGCGTGAACAGTTTGGCCCGTTGTCATCGAATGACTGGGCTTGGGCAAACGTAAAACATACGAGGATTATGCATTTGGTGCCCGCGTTTACGTCATTTGGGCGTACCGGTATCCAAACCGGCGGTGGCGGGGAAGTAATCAATGCAACAACGGCTACACACGGTCCATCGTGGCGGATGGTGGTCCAGCTGGATCGTGATTGGCCCACGGCATATGGATTATATCCGGGCGGCCAATCAGGCAATCCCGGGAGCCCTTTTTACGATAATATGATTGATCGATGGGCAAGCGGAAAACTGGATACACTGCTATTTATAAAAGATTTACAATCGATACCTGGACGAATGATGTATCAAATTTCACTGAAACCCAACCCACGATGATCGGATTATATCTGTTGATACTGGTTATTGGTGCGGTAGCATCTTATATCGGCCCATGGTGGGCTATTGCACCGGTCTGCTTTATCCTGTGCTGGTGGAAAGGGAAAACCGCGGTGGCCGCATACTGGATTTCTGCAACCGGCGGTGTCAGTATCTGGCTGGTATATGCACTGTATTTGCACGCAGTTGCGGAAGTCGACCTGAGCAATCGCGTGGCGGGAATCTTCCTGGCCGGACTGGGAGCGGATGGAATACCCGGTATAATTCCATTGACCTTCCTGGCGGTACTGATTATTGGTCTTGTAAGTGGTTTCTCCGGTTTAGCGGGAATACGCGCACGATCGTTTATCAACCGCCCACAGCAAGGAACTGGTTAATGACTTTTAAGCACTTCAAATAGCGCCTTTCCCTTCAGCAGACATTCGTTGTATTCCCTGTGCGGGTCTGCATTCCCGGTGATGGCTCCGCCGGTATGGAATGATAGGTATCCATTTTCCGCATTATATAGCATGGTACGGATGACCACACTGAAATCAAAATTACCCATCGGACTGAAGTAGCCGATCGCGCCTGAATAGATGCCGCGTCTGCTATGCTCGTAACGGTCTATCAGTTTCATGGCACTGATTTTCGGAGCACCGGTCATTGATCCCGGTGGAAATGTGTCCCGGATAGCGGTCGTTGGTGATAATCCGTCGCGCAACTGACAGGTGACCGTTGATACGAGTTGGTGTACTTGTTTAAAACTATGAACCTGCAGCAATTCCGATGCCTTTACGGTGCCGGGCTGTGCACTCCGGGTAAGGTCGTTGCGTACCAGGTCAACAATCATGATATTTTCACTGATTTCCTTGGGGTTCGCCAGCAGGTCGGCCTTTAATTGCTGGTCTTCTTCTGCATTTTTTCCGCGCGGAGCCGTGCCTTTAATGGGCTGTGATAGTAGCGTGCGACCATTTTTGGAAAGAAATCGTTCCGGTGATGCTGACAGGATGTATTTTTGACCGTATTTGAAAAAGCAGGAAAACGGTGTCGGTGATAATTCGTTCAGCTTGCGGTACGCCTCCAGGGGCTGCAGGGCGGTGTGTTCCGAATAAAATTCCTGACAGAGGTTCACTTCGTAAATATCGCCCTGCTGGATGTGGCGCTGCATATGGGAAAAGGCCTCAAAATACGCCTGTCGGTTCATGCGGTAGTGCAAATGCCCATGGAATTCCACCGGTGCATTGGTTACCTCGGTCCGGACAATTTCCTGATAGATGTTCTGTGGGTCGTTGCCCTTGATTTCCACGTTATACCGCCCGATGAGCAATACCGTGGCTGGAACAAAAAAATAAGCGTCCGGAAATCCCGTATGGTTGGGGTGCCGGGATTCCAGCCCTTCGATCTCATTCTTTAAATCGTACCCCAGGAATCCCGGTATCCAGGTTTGTGGATGGGCGTCAATGAACTCCTGCAGTTTTTCAAAGGTATTGTCTCCGTCAGAAACAAAGGACGCAGACTCACCTACGGCGAGGAATACGTGAAGGTTGCCGTACTGATCCCGGTAATTATTGGAATCCAGATAACAGGCACAATCGAACCCGGAAGCCCATTGCAACGCCTTTTGAATGAATGTGTCGCTGTCGTCCAGGTGGTATGCCGATGATACCATTGTTCAATTAACTCAATAAAAGCGTTTGCTTGCGGTCGGGACCTACGGAAAGATATTTAATGGGTACGCCGAGGTGCTCTTCAAGGTAACGGATGTATGCCTGCAATGTCGATGGAATCTGTTTCTCGTCAGTAATTCCGCATATGTCTTCGTTCCACCCGGTCAACTGTTCATATACCGGTTCCGGCTTCAGACTGATGATATCGTAAGGCATGTAGTCGATTTTCTCGCCATTCTGGATATAATGTGTGCAGACATAGATCTGCTCAAAACCACTCAATACATCGGCCTTGGTCATCACCAGCTCGGTGACTCCATTGAGCATGATGGCATATTTCAGTGCCGGCAGGTCGATCCAGCCGGTACGCCGAGCACGCCCGGTTGTAGCACCGAATTCGTGGCCTAGCTGACGGAGTTTTTCACCGGTTTCATTTTCCAGTTCAGTAGGGAAGGGACCGCCGCCCACACGGGTGCAGTAGGCCTTGAAAATGCCGATTACCTGTCCGATCTTGGCGGGGGCAATACCCAGCCCGGTACAGGCTCCTGCAGTCGTGGTATTCGATGAGGTAACAAAAGGATAAGATCCGAAATCAATGTCGAGCAACGTGCCTTGTGCCCCTTCAGCCAGTACCCGTTTTCCTTCGCGGAGGTATTGGTTAACGAGGTGCTCGCTGTCTACGTGCGGAATGGACTTAAGGAATTCCACGGCTTCAAAAAATGCGGTCTCCCGGTCCGTAAAATCGGGAATCTCACCGTAATGTGCCAGGATTGATTTATGTTTATCCACCAGCTTCCGGTACCTGTCCATGAAGTCAGGCAGGGTAGTATCACCCACACGAAGGCCATTCCGGCCGGTTTTATCCATGTAGGTCGGCCCAATCCCTTTCAGGGTCGATCCAATCTTACCAGCCCCCATTTTGCTTTCCGAGGCAGCATCCAGCAGCTGATGCGTGGGCAGAATCAGATGTGCTTTTCTTGCAATGACCAGTTTCCCCGCAGCTACGGGATCGAAACCATTTTGTTTAAGGGCGTCCAGCTCCCGCTTAAGAATAATGGGGTCGATAACCACGCCATTGCCAATGAGATTAAGCGTTTCCGGATTGAATATTCCGGATGGAATGGTGTTCAATACATATTTCTGGCCATCAAATTCGAGTGTGTGTCCCGCATTTGGACCGCCCTGGAACCGAGCGATTAAATCGTATTTCGGACAAAGTACATCAACGATTTTTCCTTTACCTTCATCGCCCCATTGCAGGCCCAAAAGCACATCAACTTGCATATTTTTTTTGTATTGAAGATTGAAATCCTATTCTAATCCGCACCCGTACAAACCCGGAGCAAAGCTAACATAATTTTAATATTCTCCGAGGTTTAAATCGAAAAGCGTGTCCTGTCTGTCATTTGTCAATCCTTGGTGCCTGTGTATACCGGGAGGTGGTCTGCCAGGGCAGTTCAGTGCGCCGTTGCCAGCACGTCATCCGCTGCCGCCGGAACCGCGTTTTTCTTTGCAGAGCAATCGCTGCAAACGCCATACAGATTTAGGGAATGGTGTTTAATGTCGAATTTCAGGAGGTCGCCCATCATGCTTTGAATCTGGTGGATCCGGGGATCGCAGAATTCGACAACTTTTCCGCATTCGATGCAGATGATGTGGTCGTGCTGCTTGTATCCATATGATTTTTCAAATTGGGCCATGTTTTTGCCAAACTGGTGTTTGGTAACCAAATCACACGAAACGAGCAATTCCAGGGTATTGTATACCGTAGCGCGGCTCACCCTGTATTTTTTGTTTTTCATGTGGATGTATAACGATTCCACATCAAAATGGTCATTACGCGAATAAATTTCTTCGAGAATAGCGTAGCGTTCCGGTGTTTTCCGGAGGCCTTTATTTTCCAGGTACGCCTCGAAAATTTTCTTTACCGTCTGGTAGTTTTCCGTTTGAGTCATCATCCGAAAGTTTAATGTACAAATTTACATAAACTCGCTTGGATATGCAAGTTTGCGATCACATGCATATCCAAGCGGCTTCAGCATTCCGGATCGTTCCGCTGTCGTCGTGAGAAAACCTCACAACCTGCATGGTAAGCACACGTCATTAACGGTCCCAAAATGGTGGCGGCTCAATACCCAAATCACGTAGGTAAACATATCCCTGACCGCGGTGATGGACCTCGTTATCGATAAAATAACACAAGTGCCACCAAAGCTGCCCCTCCCATTGGCCGAAGGCGATGTCGGTTTCCTGAAAGCGCCCGGGCCTCAGCCGTGTCCAAACGGTGTTGATGTACGCGGTACTCCAATCCCATAACTCCAGAATCCCCTGTTTTGTGATTGGCGCAGTATCCGGTCCGTCTGTACCTACCAGCGCCGGTAATTCCTTCCATTCGGTAGTAGCAATGCCGTGTGCACCGGTTGCCGCCATCCGGTTCAGCTCCATAGCCAGTTCGGCAAACGTGCGCATTCCGCCGATCGAATGGGAGAATAGTTTGTCTTCAGGAAATGCCTCAATGACCCGACGGGTGAGGCTGCGGTGTCCCTGCCAATGGTCCAATGCCTGTGCGGGAGTAAAAACCGTGTCTGCTGTGATGTGCTGTGCTGTCATTTTTGTTATTTTTTGGTGAACAGAACAAAGAAACACTGTATCGCTGACAACCCTATGGCAGTGTCGGTTTACAAAAAAGAAAATGCTGTTAAATGATCTGTTTTCCAGATTTTTAAGGGGTGCTTTTCTGCGTAGGAATTAATCAGCTGCATCATGTAATGGGTGCCGGTATAACGGGTCAGTGAAGCCTTGACGGTTTCGGTGTCGAGAAATGAGTCCGGACCAACGGGAAAATATCCCATGCCATATAAATTGCCGTTTTCAACCCATATACAGCTTTTTTCATTACTGTTTCGTCCCTGGTCAATCACTGCGAAATTTGCATTGGTACGTTGCAGCCCGTGGAGTGCCGACCGGAGCCGCTCGTTATGCTGTTCGGGGGGCACCACGTGTGGCCTGACAGCATGATGGTTCGCTGTACCTCCGAAAGAACAGTATTGCCGGTCGAGTTCAAACTCGTTAATCAACGCATGCAGCGAATTAACAGCGTCCATCTGGCGATAAAACACCTGGACAGGGGGGTGACCTTTGCCGTATTTTCCTACGGCAATCCGCAGGTAGCCCTGCTGGTCTTCATACACGTATATGGCAAATTTGGGTTCAAAACGCTTCAGCGCCCGGTTGTATGCTGGCCAAAGTCGCTTAATTTCGGTTGCTTCCAGCAAAAGCGCTATCAACTCGGTGCCGCAGGGTTCATGGGTGACGGAATGGATGTGTCGCAGGAATTGCTGCCGTTGTGGGTTGGGGTTATGTCCGGTAAAGTGGGAGGTTACGCGGCTATGGATATCCAGTGCTTTGCCAACGTAAATGACCTTCCCGGTTTTATCCCTGAAATAATAGACGCCTGTACTGTGGGGTAGCTGGTCTACCTGTTCCTTTGGCAGGTTGGGGGGAAGCTGCTGATGTCCTGACGTTTTTTTGAGCATTTCCCGAATGGCACCCCCGGTATCCCATTCCAGTAGCTTGGTGAATAGTATTGCGGTGGCCTCTGCGTCCCCGCCTGCACGGTGCCGGTGGGTGATCGGTATCTCCAGCACATCACATAACCGGCCAAGGCTGTAAGAGGCTAGGCCTGGCCGTATTTTTCGACTCATCCGCACGGTACAGAGTTTGGGGGCTACATAAGTGTAGCCGGCTGTCTGGAGGTGGTGCTTGATAAACGAATAGTCAAAATTAACGTGATGAGCAACAAATACCCGGCCACTCAGCAGGTCGAAGATCCGCCGGGCTACGTCGCTGAATGCCGGTGCGTTGGCTACCAGCTCATTATTTATGCCCGTAAGTGCCTGGATGGATAATGGGATGGCACATTGGGGATTAATCAGCGTTTCAAAGCGTTCCACTACGTTTTGCCCATCGTGAATGAGGATGGCAACCTCGGTGATTCCGCTTCCCGCTGCATACCCGCCAGTGGTTTCGATATCCACGATGGCATATTCCAGTGTATTGATGGCGGTGCTGCTCATTTTATGCTGTAAAAGTACTAAAATAATTAGTTATTTACTAAACTGTATTTTGGTTTACTTATTGTTTCCTGTCTTCGGAATGGCTTCGGACCGGCTAGGGGTTGGCTTCGGACCTCAGTCGCACTTTGGTCGGTCCTTCTTCGAGTCGGCTTCGGGATTTTCTCGACCAAGGTACGACCAAAGTGCGACTGAGGTACGGTCAAGCTCCGACCAAGGTCCGAAGCCAACCCCTAGCCGATCCCTCGCTATTTCAGAAACATAGCCCGGGCGGTAGCAGGGACCGGGCTCCGATTTTCCTGATGGTGGTAGCTCAAATAAACTGGGAAACTGGGATTTTATGTATATTAGCTAGACTTCCCGGGATGCTGCAATAGGATTTAGCTGTTCACGGACGAAAACGGGAAAGCGACCGTTTCATTTTACACAGCTGACCGTCCGGGAAGCTATTCGATCCGGATGGAGGGGATGGACGGCGAAGGGAATTTCGGTCTCCTTTACGAGCAACTCCGGGTCGGGAATTAAGGAAAGGCGTATTTACAGCTTATTGGTATCCCAGCAGCCGGAGTACCTGTTTGCTGTTCTGTTCCTCACCAAACACTTCGAAATTAAAAGTTTCATCGCGATTCCGGCGTACCAGCACATGCTTTGGCGACGGTAACAGGCAATGGTGTATGCCGCCGTATCCACTCAATACTTCCTGGTACGCGCCCGTATGGAAAAAACCGAGATACTGAAGTTTTCGTGTTTTAGGCATGAATACGCTATTGATGTGAGCTTCCTGACTGTAGTAATCCTGTCCGTCACAGGTAATTCCGCCAAGGTTAACGCGTTCGTATTCCGAGTCCCAGTTATTTACCGGAAGGAGGATGTACTTCTGATTGAGCGCCCACACATCAGGCAGGTTGGTAATAAACGATCCGTCCAGCATCAGCCATTTTTCGCGGTCATTCTGCTGTTTCCGGCCAATCACCTTATACAGGATACCCGATGCCTCGGCAACGGTATATTTGCCGAATTCGGTAATGATATCGGGTTCCATTACTTCATGGACGGCACAGATCTGCTTGATGCGGTTCACGATTTCGTTTACCATGTATTCGTAGTCGAAGTCGTGTACCAGCGAGTCCTTGAATGGCATGCCGCCGCCAATGTCCAGGGTATCCAGGTCGGGATTGATCTTTTTGAACTTGCAGTACAGCGTTACATATTTTTCCAGTTCAGTCCAGTAATAGGGCGTGTCCGAAATGCCGGAATTAATAAAAAAGTGCAGCAGCTTAACCTTGAAGTTCGGGTTGGAGATTATCTTGCTGTTATAAAAATCGAGTATATCTTCCAGTCGGATGCCCAGGCGCGAGGTATAAAAAGGCGAGTCGGGTTGTTCTTCTGCCGCAATGCGGATACCCAGGTTGCAGGGTTCATCAAGTTCCACTTCATCGTCATAAAGATTGAATTCCTCTTTATTGTCGAGTACCGGAATGATATTTCTATAGCCGTCGTGCAGCATATCGATAATGTACTGCTTATACTGGTAGGTCTTAAACCCATTGCAGATCACCGTAATATCCTTGGTAACGGTACCCTTCTTCTCCATCGCTTCAATCATCGGCATATCAAAAGCGGAAGACGTTTCCAGGTGGATGTCGTTTTTAAGCGCTTCTTCCACCACGTGCCGGAAATGCGAACTTTTCGTGCAGTAGCAATATTTATAGGAACCCCTATAATTATGTTTGAGGATTGCGGTCTGAAACAGAATTTTGGCCTGCTGGATCTTCTTGCTGATGATCGGCAGATAGGTAAACCGCAAGGGTGTCCCATAGGTTTCGATCATCTCCATGAGATTCAGGTCATGAAAATATAATTCATCATCTATAATTTCGAATCCATCCTGCGGGAAGCCCACGCTTAGGTCAAGAAATTCCTGATAGCTCTGCATTTTTTTATATTTTTGGCAAAGATATGCTTTCGATATGAAACGCAATATACCTGCAATAGAAATAAATTAATGCTTTACTGTTTACATGACCCAAACGATACAACAACAACTCATACACCATATTAAGCAGGCTGTAAAAACGTTATTTGACGGTGATTTGCCCGAAGGCCAGATTACCCTGCAGGAAACGAGAAAAGAATTTGAGGGCCAGCTGACCGCCGTTATTTTCCCGATCACCCGCTTTTCCCGGAAATCGCCGGAAGCAACAGGCGAAGCGATTGGTCAATACCTGATGCAGCACCTCCCCGAAATCACTTCATTTAATACCATTAAGGGCTTTCTCAATATCAGCCTGTCTGACACCTATTGGGCTACGTTATTCACAACGCATATCTCGGCAGAAGGTTTTGGAAGACTCCCCTCCAATGGCCGGAAATTGCTGGTGGAATATTCTTCACCCAACACGAACAAGCCCTTGCATTTGGGCCACATCCGGAATAACTTATTGGGCTATTCGGTTGCGGAAATCCTGAAAGCATCTGGTTACGAAGTAACTAAAGCCAATCTGGTCAATGACCGCGGAATACACATTTGCAAATCTATGCTTGCCTGGCAGCGCTGGGGCAATGGGGAGACGCCCGAAGGCAGCGGTATGAAGGGCGACCACCTGGTGGGTAAGTACTATGTGCTTTTTGACCAGGCGTACAAAAAGGAGATTGATGCACTGAAAGCAGCGGGCCAAAGTGAGGAGGAGGCTAAGAAGAATGCTCCCTTAATCCGGGACGCGCAGGAGCTGCTTCGGCGTTGGGAGGCTGGGGACCCGGAAGTGATTACACTCTGGAAAACCATGAATGGATGGGTATATCAGGGGTTTGAGGAAACTTATCAGCGTCTGGGCGTCGACTTTGATCAATATTATTACGAATCCGACACCTACCTGTTAGGTAAAGATCTGATTAAGGAAGGGCTTGATAAAGGCGTGTTTTACAGAAAAGAAGACCAATCGGTCTGGATCGATCTGACGGCCGATGGACTGGATGAAAAGCTGGTACTCCGGGGCGACGGAACGTCGGTATATATCACACAGGATTTGGGGACGGCACAGCTGAAGTATGATGATTTTGGTGTAGATGAATCCATTTATGTGGTGGGCAACGAACAGGATTACCACTTCAAGGTGTTGTTTCTGATACTGAAAAAGCTGGGCAAATCATGGGCAGACGGCCTGTTCCACCTGTCCTATGGGATGGTCGACCTCCCTTCAGGAAAGATGAAATCACGGGAAGGTACCGTGGTCGATGCGGATGACCTGATGGATGAAATGGAGGATACTGCCCGCAAACGTACGGAAGAACTCGGAAAGACAGAGGGGCTTGCAGCAACGGAAAAGGCCCACCTGTACCACATCATTGGCATGGGAGCACTTAAGTATTTTCTGCTGAAGGTTGAACCGAAGAAGCGCCTGCTTTTTGATCCGAATGAATCCATTGATTTTCAGGGGCACACCGGCCCGTTTATTCAATACACCCATGCACGCATTAAATCGGTATTGACGAAAGGGGACTATGGTTCGCAGTCAATTATTGAACTCCTCACGGTACTTGCGCCGGCTGAACGGGACCTGATTCAGTTGCTGGGTAATTATCCTGCCGTAATTGAATCGGCTGCAAGGGAATTCAGTCCGGCCCAGCTGGCCAATTACATTTACGACGTGGCGAAACAATATAATAAATTCTACCACGAGGAATCCATACTGAAGGCGGAGGATGGGAATGTCCGTGATTTTAGAATGAACCTTTCGGCAGCCACAGCCCGTGTCATTGCCGACGGGATGAAATTACTGGGTATTGAAGTACCAGAACGGATGTGATGCAGCCAGCAAGAAAAATAAACGTAGGCCTCATCGGCTTCGGCATGGCCGGCCAGGTTTTCCATGCGCCGACAATCAGTGCGGTTGACGGACTGCGGTTGCTTAAGGTAACAGCCAGAAGACCCGACCAGCAGGAGCTATTGGCAACGCGATATCCGGATGCGACCGGCGTAACGGCTGCGGAGGAGATTATCCATGCCGATGATATCGATCTAATTGTGATCGCGACTTCAAATGATGTTCACTACGCGTTAGCCAAAGCAGCATTATCGGCCGGTAAACATGTTGTGGTGGAAAAACCATTTACCAATACCTCGGCCGAGGCGGACGAGCTTATTGCATTGGCCCGAAGGCATAACCGTTTACTCAGCGTGTATCACAATGCCCGCTGGAACAGCGATTACCTGACCATCAAAAAAATAATAGCGGGCGGTAGGCTGGGGGAGCTGGTCTCTTTCGAAGCCAGGTACGACCGTTTCCGTAATACGCTGAAGGAAAACGCGTGGCGTGAAATGAACCTGCCCGGGTCAGGTATCCTATATGATCTGGGCGCCCACCTGATCGACCAATCGTTACAGTTATTCGGCATACCGGAAGCCATTAATGCCGACCTGCGCATGCAACGACCAGGTGCACAGGCCGTGGATGATTTTGAACTGATTCTGCACTATCCCCAACTTAAGGTTACCCTGAAAAGCTCCATGCTGGTCAAAGAACCATCGCCGCGTTACGCCCTGTACGGATTGCAGGGTGCATTTGTGAAATATGGTATCGACCCCCAGGAAGCCGCGTTGAAAGCAGGTGCGTCCCCGCTGGGAGACCCTGAATGGGGAAAAGAACCGGAAGCAATATGGGGAAAACTGAATGTGCTGGAAGACGGTGCCGACCACATTGCCTATGTGGAAAGCGAACGTGGCGATTATCCGGCATTCTACCGTAATGTGTGTGATGCCGTACGTGGCCGCGCCGCACTGGCGGTGACTGCAACCGCCGCACGCAATGTCATCCGGATAATTGAACTGGCGGAGCAAAGCTGGCGGGAGAAACGGACCATTGTGCTGGATAACGAAAAATTGTTGGATTGCTAAAACGGTTTATTATATTTGGCCAATCGCAATAGCCAATAAATCTGAAGTAATGGATCACAACACCACATCAGCAGGAATCCCTTCCGCCGCAGACAAGCCTCAGGCGGGTACAGCCAAATTAACGGAACGCAGGTACTGGGTAGTATTTGGATTTGTTACCCTGCTTTTCATGCTCTGGGGGATCGCCATCACGATGGGTGATGTGTTGAATAAACATTTTCAGAACGTGCTGGGCGTATCCAAAGCCGAGTCGGGGCTCGTCCAGTTCTCCATCTTTGGAGCATACGCGGTTATGGGGATTCCCGCAGGGATGTTCATGAAACGCTTCGGCTATAAAAACGGAGTGCTGCTGGGATTATCACTCTATGCAATAGGGGCCTTTCTCTTTGTCCCTGCGGCAGGTGCCGAATCGTTCGGTTTCTTCCGGATAGCCCTGTTTATATTGGCCTGCGGCCTGGCAACGCTGGAAACCGTAGCCCATCCATTTGTGGCCGCGTTGGGTAAACAGGAATCCAGTGACCGGCGCATCAATTTTGCTCAGTCATTCAATGGCCTGGGCACCATTATCGGGCCGCTGCTGGGCAGTTACTTTATCCTGAGCGGAAATATTGGGGCGCCTGGCAGCTTAACTTCCATTGAAATGCTGTACATCGGCATCGGCGTTGCCATATCCCTGGTTGCGGTTATGTTCAGCTTTTTACGGGTACCAACGCTTGGCCATGAGGTGGAAGGGGATGAACAATCCGCCGTACTGTCTGCCCCGAAACGGCTGTTTCAGCATCGACATTTTATATGGGCTATTGTTGCGCAGTTTTTCAACGCGGCAGCACAGGGCGGTACCTGGGCGTTTTTTATCAACTATGGCCATGAAAAAATGGGATTTACCGATGAACTGGCCGGTTATTATTTTGCACTTAGCATGGTGATGATGACCGTGGGCCGGTTTGTGGGTACTTTCCTGATGCGGTACATCGCTCCAAACAGGCTGCTGGCCACCTTCGCGGCATGTAATGTGTTCATGTGTATCATTATCGGACAGAGCCTGGGATGGCCCTCTTTTGCCGCCCTATTGATGCTTAACTTCTTTTTCAGTATCATGTTCCCAACGATATTCAGTCTGGGACTTAAAGACCTTGGTCCACATACCCAACAGGCATCATCCTTTATCGTGATGGGGGTTGTCGGAGCAGCGATATTTCCATTTCTAATGGGTAAGATAGCGGATCAGGACGTGGCCACAGCCTATTACCTGCCTATTATCTGCTATTTGGTAATCTTCCTTTTCGGTGCGAAATTCTACAAAACAAATCGATAACCATGCAACTACCATCCCATGCTATCGCAAAATGCCGTGATCGCGGAAACAAACAATAACAGACAAAAATTGTATCTTTGTAGCAAAGCAGACCTGTTCTATCGCTCCGGTATAAAAGCCGGGGAGGAAAGTCCGGACAACACAGAGCACCCCGCTTCCTAACGGGAAGGATTCCGACATCGGTCGGGGTACGGAAAGTGCCACAGAAAACAGACCGCCCCGGCACACGCTGGGGCAAGGGTGAAAACGCGGGGTAAGAGCCCACGGCTTTGCGTGGTGACACGCATCGCGGTAAACCCCGGGGGTTGAAAGGCTAAATAGGTTGCGGTCCGGGAGTTGCTCGCTCCATTCCACCTCCGGTGGGAACCGCAACGGGTAAGCCGCTGGAGCTTACCAGTGATGGTAAGCCAAGATAAATGATAGAAGTCCCGGTTTACCGGGAGACAGAATCCGGCTTATAGGGTTTGCTTTTATTTAGGAAAACAACGGAAAATGACCAAAATACTGATTATAGACGATGAGCGGGCCATTCGGAGTACATTGCGTGAGATCCTGGAATACGAGGATTATAAGGTAACTGATACGGACAATGGTATCGATGGATTGGCCATTATTAAGAAAGATGATATCGACCTGGTGCTCTGTGATATCAAAATGAGTAAGATGGATGGTATGGAAGTGCTGACTGAAGCACTTGCCATAAAACCCGATCTGCCATTTATCATGATATCAGGGCATGGCACGGTTGAAACGGCCGTTGAGGCAAGTAAAAAGGGTGCATACGATTTTATATCCAAGCCACCCGACCTGAACCGGTTGCTCATTACGGTTCGGAATGCCCTGGAACGGGGTACGCTGGTAACTGAAACCAAGGTACTGAAGCGGAAAGTGAGCAAGACCCGTGATATACTGGGTGACTCTGAAGCCGTGATGCGGATTAAGGATACGATTGAACGGGTAGCGCCTACGGACGCCCGGGTATTGGTTACCGGAGCTAACGGCAGCGGTAAAGAACTGGTTGCCCGGTGGCTGCATGAAAAGTCGGGCAGGGCAGGAGCACCGCTCATCGAAGTGAACTGCGCGGCCATTCCTTCCGAGTTGATTGAAAGCGAGTTATTCGGTCACGAAAAAGGCTCATTCACTTCCGCTGTAAAGCAGCGTATCGGTAAATTTGAACAGGCGCATAACGGAACGCTCTTTCTGGATGAAATCGGAGATATGAGCCTTTCCGCTCAGGCCAAAGTACTTCGTGCGCTTCAGGAAAATAAGATTACCCGTGTTGGCGGCGAAAAGGAAATATCCGTTAATGTACGCGTTATTGCAGCAACGAACAAAGACCTGCTGAAAGAGATCGATGCGGGCAATTTCCGTATGGACCTGTACCACCGCCTCAGTGTTATTCTGATTCATGTACCACCATTGACCGAACGGAAGGCGGATATTCCGGTGCTGACTGCGCATTTCTGTGAAGAGATATGCGGAGAATACAATATACCCCAAAAGAAAATTACGGCGGAAGCCATTAAAGTACTGCAGGATCTACCCTGGACAGGTAATATCCGGGAGCTTCGGAATATGGTGGAACGCTTGATCATCTTAAGCGATAAAGCCATTACGGATAAAGATGTGCATGCCTTCGCCAATCCCGGTGCGTTTGGGACGGTTGCCAGGATGGAAACAGCAGAAGCAACCAGTGTGTCCGATGTGCCGGTCACAGCGTCGTCCAACGGAAGCGTTGCCGATTACGATGACTTCGGTTCCTTCCAGGATTTCAAGGACCATGTGGAAAAAGAATACATTAAATACAAACTTGAAAAGAATGCCTGGAACGTATCCAAAACGGCCGATGAAATAGACATCCAGCGCAGCCACCTGTATAGTAAAATCGAGAAATTTGGCCTTAAGCGAGAGGCGTAGCTATCAATGGATTTAACTACTCGTTGAATTTTCTATGCTGCTTGCGGATAAGCATAAAAATAACTACGGCAATGACAATGGCCCCAAGTACAATATAACCGTAAGAAGGCCCCGCTTCTCCGTCGTTTGTTACACTGTTGCTCGTGTCCTGTGCCCATGCAAGATGGCTCGAAACCGCTAAAAAAAGAGCGAATATATAGTGCATAACGTTTATCTGTGTTTTTGTACAATATACAAAATATTAATACACAAATATCCGTTATGTTTTTTTTATTTTAATTTTTCCGAGCGGCCTTACCTGTCGATATGTAGGTATACTCCGTGTTAGGCAATCTCCGCAATAAAGACCCCGTTGCTGTTTATGGACTCCTTATTTTTCAATATGTTGCCGAGATTTACCCGGCCAATAATGTATTTGAAATCCTGGGCATAATAGCGTTCGGTAATGGACGAGAATTCCAGTTTATTGATCAGTTCATCATCTTCGTAACGCAGGTATACCTGGATCTCCCAGTCCGTGCTGTACCGTAAGCTGCCGGCTCCGAGGTGTTTTTTATATTCGTACTTGTAATCGTACCGCAGCGCTGTGATGTCTGACATGACCGCTGAGCCGGTAGGGTGCCCGCCGGCACCTTTTCCGTAAAAAAACTGTTCATCGGCAAAGGCAGCCTTAACTAATACCCCGTTGTATTCATTTTCGACATTGTACAGGATATTGGCCGGTGTCACGAGTTTGGGCAATACATACAGGATGACGGCGCGGTCATCAATTTCGCGGGCTGTTGGTATCAATTTGATCTTGAAATTCTTTTCCCGTGCGAATCGGATATCGGAAGGAGCCAGTTTGTCGATGCCGATGTTCAGGATTGTATCGGGGTCAAGGTATAAGCCATAAGCATGGGATGCGATAATGGCCAGCTTGAACTTGGGGTCAAAACCACCGACATCAAGCGTTGGGTCAGTTTCCGCAAAGCCGAGATCCTGCGCCTGTTTCAGTGCAGTGCCGTATTCCAGGTCTTCATTGAAGATCTTGGAAAGAATATAATTAGACGAACCATTGAAAATGCCGCTTACGGAATGAAGCAGCTCATTGTCATAATATTCTTCCAGGTTCCGGATGATGGGGATGCTCCCACACACCGCTCCCTCATAGAGTAGGCTGGTGCCGTATTGCTGCTGAATGGCAATCAGTTCGGTCAGGTGCGTGGCAATCATTTTCTTATTGGCCGATACGGCGTTTTTTCCGGACCGCAGTGCACGCGATACGATATCAAAAGCGGCGTCGGCATCGTCGATTAACTCAACAACCGTGTTAATTTCCGGGTCTTGGAGCACGGCATCCGGATCGGTTGTAAATAATTCGGCGGGAAGCGTTCGTTTTTTATCGGGATGTTTAATGACGAACCGTTTAACGGTCAGGTTGAGATGCTTTGTTTTGATAATGTCGTATAGTCCCTGTCCAACGACCCCAAAACCAAAGAAGCCAAGGGTTAATTGTTTACTCATAGTTGTCGTGTGCGGTTATCGGTATTTATTGATCTTAATTATACAAACTGGTGGGAAGGAATTCGGACCGGTTGCCGTTCCCCGGTGGTATGCCTTAGGAAGGCGGAAATCTCCTCGGTAATGCGTCCTGTTTCAACCAAAAAGCCGTCATGTCCGTAGATGGAACTGATTTCAGTATACACCGCGCCGGGAATGTGACTGGCAATTAACTTTTGTTCCTGAACCGGAAACAGCAGGTCCGTGCTGATGCCGATTACCAGTGTGCTTGCTCTTACCCTGTGCAGTGCTGCCGGAGTACCGCCTTGTCGCCCCCGTCCCACATGATGGCCGTCCATGGCTTTGCTGAGGTACCAGTAGCTGTATGCATTAAACCGTTTGACCAGTTTTTCACCCTGGTAACGCTGATAGGAAGAGGCTCTGAAATCATCCTGTTTCTCCTGTGTAGTCTCCGATTGAGTGGCTGCATAGGTTTCGTATCCCCTGTATGATAGCAGGGCAATACTCCTTGCTGTTTTCAGTCCGCTGGCACCGCCATCTGGTCTGTTCGCATAAAATGTGCGGTCTGTGCTAATGGCCATCCGCTGACTTTCATTGAACGCAATACCCCACGGCGAATGCACCGCATTCGTTGCCATCAGCACCAGTCTGTCAATCCGCTCCGGATCGTTAATTGCCCACTCCAGCGCCTGCTGGCCGCCCAGGGACCCACCGATAGCCAGCGCGATCTTTTCGATGCCCAGGTGATCGGCCAGCAGCTGGTGTGCGGTGGCCAGGTCGCGGACCGTAAATTGCGGAAAAGACAAATAAAAAGGCTGACCCGTGACCGGATTGGTGCTGAGCGGATTGGTGGTGCCGTATGGTGATCCGATGACATTGGCGCAAATGATGAAATACTCACGCGGATTGAACAGGTCCTGGGTACCGAATAGGCCGGGCCACCAATCGAACACGTCGGAGTTACCCGTTAACGCATGACAGACCCACACCACATTGTCTTTTGCGGCATTTAACTGTCCGTAAGTGTGGTAAGCGATCTCCAGGTTCTGGAGGTGTTTTCCACTCTCCAGCCTGAATGCGTTAGGATACCTGAACGTGTTTATTATACTCATTGCATGGTAAAGGGGGCACTACGTGCCCCTTATTTAATTTTGTCAAATGCCTGCTGCAAATCTGCCTTGATGTCATCGACATGCTCAATGCCAACGGCCAGCCGCAATTCACCCGGATAAACACCCGCTTCCTGCTGTTCCTGGGCGCTAAGCTGCTGGTGTGTAGTGGCAGCGGGGTGGATAATAAGCGTCTTGGTGTCGCCTACGTTGGCCAGGTGGCTGATTAGTTTCAGGTTGTCTATCAGTGCATTGGCTTTGTCTGCCCCGCCCCTGATGGCGAAAGAGAGCACGCTGCCGAAACCATTTTTCAGGTATTTCTGTGCATTGGCATGGTGCGGGTTGTTTTTCAGACCGGGATAATTTACTTTTTCAACATCCGGGTGACTGTCCAGCCAGGTGGCAATTTCCAGGGTGTTGTCTACGTGGCGCTGTACACGTAATGACAGTGTTTCAAGCCCCTGTAACAACAGAAAAGCATTGAATGGGGATAGTGCCGGACCGAAATCACGAAGTCCTTCTACACGCGCGCGAATGATGAACTGAATGTTCCCGAGCGGACTGTCCACACCGAATACATCGCTGAATACCAATCCATGGTAACCTTCGGAAGGTTCGCTGAACTGCTTGTATTTGCCGTTCCCCCAATTATAGTTTCCACCATCCACAATGATACCGCCAATGCTGGTTCCATGACCGCCGATCCACTTTGTGGCTGCTTGGACCACCACGTGGGCACCGTGCTCCAGTGGTTTGAAAAGATAACCTGCAGCACCGAATGTATTGTCGACGATCAACGGTAAATCGTATTTTTTCGCAATGGCCGCAATACGCTCAAAATCTGGAATGCTGTAGCTGGGGTTGCCGATGGTTTCTGCGTAAATGGCTTTGGTTTTGTCGTCAATGGCTGCCTCGATGTTTTCCGGACTGTCATCCTTCGCAAACCTAGCTTCAATGCCCAGTCGTTTGAATGATACTTTGAACTGGTTATAAGTACCTCCGTATAAACTGGATGTGGTGACGAAGTTTTCACCGCTTTCCAGAATATTGGTCAGTGCAATAAACTGTGCCGATTGACCGGAAGCGACCGCCAGCCCTGCTACTCCGCCTTCCAATGCCGCGACGCGTTTTTCGAACACGTCGGTCGTCGGGTTCATGATCCGTGTGTAGATATTGCCAAATTCCTTAAGTGCAAATAGATTGGCCCCATGTTCGGCATTATTGAATACGAATGAAGTCGTCTGGTAAATCGGTACGGCCCTGGAGCCTGTGGTGGGATCTGCTTCCTGTCCGGCATGTACCTGTAATGTTTCAAATTTTAAATTTTCGTTTGCCATGTTTTATGTTTTTATTGTTTATTTAAAAGTAGATAAATATAATATAAAAAGTATAGCGCATATCACCCAAGGGGGGATAGGCCGGTATATTGGTTGCATGTATTGTTTGGATTAACAGCACGGACAGCCAATGTGCGCTGTACCGCCGCACATTCGCCGGTTCGGGATGATGACGCAGACCGGTGTGTTTGCTTGATACGCCAGTTTTTGAGTGGCTGATTTACTGTTAATTAAGCGGATATTCATTGTCTGTTAATTTATATGCTCCCAAGCGATATTGATCGGGACAGGAATTGGCACCTTTTTCAGCGATGTGAATGGTTGCCAGTGGGTCACGGAGCCAGTCTCTCGCCACTTCTTTATAAATCAAGATCCCGGAAAAGGAATTGATTTTTGTGTGTAACCACACAATGGAACAAAGATAAGCCGCCCGATTTGGTTGTGCAAGGTTTTTTTGATTTTTTTGTGGCAACTAAGTTGTCATTATCGCTAACATGACCATCTATGGAGATTTCATTTAATACCGCCGCATTGCTCTTTCCAGCGATCAGCCTGATCATGCTGGCTTATACAAACCGGTTTCTGGCATTGGCGGCGCTGGTGCGGAGCTTGCATGCTAAGTACCTTGACCATCATAAAAGCGGTGTATTGCACGGACAGATCAAGAATCTCCGATACCGGCTGAAACTGATCAAAAATATGCAGGCCATGGGTGTGCTTAGTTTTGTGTCCTGCATCGTATGTATGTATTGCATTTACAGGGAACTGGATTACCTCTCGGAACTTACCTTTGCGCTGAGCCTCCTGTTTTTTACTATTTCATTGATGATCTCCCTGGTTGAAATCCAGTTGAGCAACAAGGCGCTTGAGCTGGAATTGAGCGACATGGAAGAGGATGATTAGTGATTTCACTGTTTTGGTTTTAAAATGAAACAGCATAGCTCCGACCTGTAGACGTGTATAAAAAAAACCGCCTCCCTTAGGAGGCGGTTTACTAGTTTAAGTTTATCGGATGGTTAGTTACAATAGCTAATTACCAATTACCTTACGAACAATAGTTCGCGCAGCTTGGGTAGCGGCCATTTGCGGTCGTCTACAATCTGCTCAAGCTTGTTCAGGTGATAACGGACTTTGTCAAAATAAGGCTTTACCTTTTCGTCATAGGCAATGGCCCTGTCGCGCATATCCTCCAGCACGTTGGCTTTTTTACGCTCCTGGCGCATCGCTTCCGCATCTACGAGAATGGTGTTGATGTGGCTGGAGATGCGTTCGATAAGGTTTAACTGGGAACTATATGCGCCATCTTTAAAGCCAAGTTCCTTCAATCCCTTAACATTTACGATTAAGTCGTTCTGGTAATCGAATGCCGCCGGCGCAATCAGGCTGTTTACGATTTCGCCGATAACACGGGCCTCGATCTGGATTTTTTTGAAGTAATTTTCCAGTAAGATCTCGTGCCGTGCTTCACCCTCGCGTTTGTTGAAGATGTTCAGCTTTTCGAATAATTTTTCTGTTTTTTCACTGACATATACATCCAGTGCTTTCGGTGTCGTCTTAATGTTAGAGAGTCCACGTTTTTGCGCTTCATCTTCCCACGCCTGGCTGTATCCGTTGCCCTCAAAGCGAATGGCCTTGGATTCCTTGATGTATTTACGTACAACGTTCAGCAGCGCAAGATCCTTCTTGGTGCCCTTTTTGATCTGCTTGTCAACCTCTGATTTGAATTCGATCAGCTGATTGGCGACAATGGCATTCAGTACGGTCATTGGCTCGGCGCTGTTGGCGGACGATCCTACGGCGCGAAATTCGAATTTGTTGCCCGTAAACGCAAACGGCGAAGTACGGTTGCGGTCGGTATTGTCCAGCTGCAGTTCCGGAATTTTCGGAATGCCATGCCAAAGCATGTTTTCTGACTTGACTTTTTTGGCTACCCGTGCGGTTTCCACTTCGTCCAGTACGGCATTAAGCTGGCTGCCCAGGAAAATGGAAATGATTGCCGGCGGAGCCTCATTTGCGCCGAGGCGATGGTCGTTGCTTGCGCTGGCGATGGATGCCCGTAACAAATCGGCGTACTCGTGTACGGCTTTGATGACATTAACAAAAAACGTCAGGAACATCAGGTTGTTCTTCGGAGTCTTGCCAGGGGACAGCAGGTTGATCCCGGTGTTGGTAATCAGCGACCAGTTATTATGCTTGCCCGAACCATTAATGTCTGCATATGGCTTCTCGTGGATTAATACTTTGAATTTATGGCGGAGGGCCACTTGGTCCATGAGGTTAAGCAGGAGCTGGTTGTGGTCGATGGCCAGGTTAATTTCCTCGAACATCGGCGCACATTCGAACTGCGAGGGTGCCACCTCATTATGGCGTGTTTTTAATGGAATACCTAGTTTAAGTGCTTCCTGTTCCAGGTCAACCATAAATGCCAGCACGCGCTCCGGTATCGCGCCGAAATAGTGGTCTTCCAGCTGCTGACCTTTCGCCGACATGTGCCCGAACAAGGTGCGTCCGGTAAATTGCAGGTCGGGTCGTGCGTTAAAGAGGGAAAGGTCAACCAGAAAATATTCCTGTTCGATGCCCAGGGATGCAAACACCCTGGTTACTGATTTGTCGAAGAAGCCGGCTACGTCCACGGCTGCTTTATCCAGGGCGTTCATCGTTTTCAGGAGGGGAGCTTTATAATCCAGCGCTTCACCGGTGTATGATACAAAAATGGTCGGGATGCAAAGTGTTTTGCTACCACCGGTCTCAAAAATAAACGCAGGAGAGGAGGGGTCCCATCCGGTATAGCCGCGTGCTTCAAAGGTATTGCGGATTCCGCCGCTTGGGAAACTGGATGCATCGGGCTCCTGCTGGACCAGTGCGCTGGCCGTGAATTTCTCAATGGCTGATCCATCGGGTAACGGTTCAAAAAATGCGTCATGCTTTTCTGCTGTTGCCCCGGTCAGCGGTTGAAACCAATGCGTGTAGTGTGTTGCACCGTGACCGATCGCCCAGCTTTTCATTGCCTGGGAAATATGCTCTGCCAGGTCATGGCTGATGGAACGGCCCGCATCAACCGTCTCGATCAATTCTTCATAAGCATTTTTCGGAAGGTAATCCTTCATCTTGGATGTAGTGAATACATTTCTTCCGAAATCCTGTGAAGGTTTGATTTTTTCTCTTGTTTTGATGCTGTCTAAGCGGGAAATAGCAGCTTCTACTGCTTTAAATCTTAGTCCTGACATTGTTTTATTTTTATTTTTTTATTGTTTTACTGATATTTTTAAAATTTCGATCAATTATCGAAAAAAAAATTCATATTTCATCAAATTATTTAATGAAAACATAAATATTTATAATTATTGGCTGGTCATTTAATGTTTTTGCTGATTTTTTAATGGTTTTACGTGGTGAATAACTGTTTTTGGCGGGTGAATGAATTAAATGTAAGAATAATGATTCCGGCTTTGTCGACCGGAGCGTATTGAATTCCCACGTTCAACCGTCCTGGAATTGTATTATTTTAGCTGGGTTTTCGTCACCTATTATCAAATCGTGTATTTTTACGCAATGTTGGATTTAAAAACAAACAGGTGGCAATCAGTTTAAGTGTTAACCAGGTTAGCAAGGCATACCGTAGCGGCGGACAATCGTTAACGGTTTTACATGATATTAATTTTGAAATCGAGGAAGCGTCCACCGCTGCTATTATCGGACCTTCCGGCAGTGGTAAAACCACCCTGCTGGGATTGTGTGCGGGGCTCGACCGGGTGACGACCGGAAGTATTGTCTTGAACGGTATTGTGCTGGATAAATTGACGGAGGACGAACGGGCCGGCGTACGTAACCGCCACGTAGGGTTTGTGTTCCAGAATTTTCAACTGCTGCCAACGCTGACCGCGCTTGAAAATATCATGGTCCCGCTCGAACTGCGTGGCGAGCGGAATGGTAAGGCGAAGGCCCTTTCATTACTTGATAAAGTGGGACTGGCTGACCGCGGACATCATTATCCCCTGCAATTATCCGGGGGCGAACAGCAACGGATTTCCATTGCAAGAGCGTTCTCCAATTCGCCAAAGATCCTTTTTGCCGATGAACCGACAGGCAATCTGGATGCGGATACCAGTGAACACATCGAACGCCTGTTGTTTGCGCTCAATGAAGATACGGGTACCACATTGGTATTGGTAACCCACGACCCCGAGCTGGCCGCCCGGACCCAGCGGGTTATCCGCATGAAGGGCGGTGCTATCCTTTCTGACACACCGACACAAACCGGTAATTCGTAACATGCAGCCAAGTCCATATCATACAGGTTTAGCGTGGCTGGTTAAGATGGCCTGGCGTGACAGCCGTAGAAACCGGTCCCGTCTTTTTTTATTTGTATCCTCGATTATCATTGGCATTGCAGCCCTGGTAGCCATTTATTCATTTGGCGATAACCTGGAAAAAGATATCGATAACCAGGCGGCCACCCTGATTGGTGCCGACCTGGTGCTGCATACCAATCGCATCCTGACAGACGAAGGGGAGGCAATTGTCGATTCAATCCGGCAGCTGAGCCAGTCGGTTTCCGAAGAACAGCAGTTTGCTTCGATGGTGATGTTTCAGCGGAACGGGGGAACAAGACTCGTACAGGTACGTGCACTGGGAGGTGATTTCCCCTATTATGGTGAGCTGGAAACCATACCGCAGGCAGCTGGAACGGCGTTTCGTCAGGGCCAACAGGCACTGGTAGACAAAACACTGATGCTGCAGTTTGATGCGCAGGTGGGCGACTCCATAAAGGTGGGCAGTGTGTCCTTTGCGATTGCCGGGATACTGCAACGTGCCCCGGGCCAAAATGGCATTTCCACTTCAGTGGCCCCGGCGGTCTTTATTCCGCTGGCTGACCTGCCGGCAACAGGACTGAACCAAAAAGGAAGCCGGATCAATTACGACTATTATTTTCAGTTTGACGGCCGCGTGGATGCCGATGCGCTCGTCAGTGAGCTGGACTCCATACTGGAGATTCAGCGCATAGATTCCGAAACCATTGCCTCCCAGAAGCGAGAAACCGGCCGGTCATTTGCCGATATGAACAATTTTCTGTCGCTGGTGGGTTTTGTTGCATTGTTGCTGGGCTGCATTGGCGTATCCAGTGCCATTCATATCTATATTAAGGAGAAGCTCCATAGTATTGCCATACTGCGGTGTCTGGGGGCAACAGCCCTGCAGGCTTTTTTGATTTACCTGATCCAGGTACTCGGGATCGGCTTTCTGGGGTCCCTGATCGGCGCACTGTTGGGGACGCTCATCCAACAGCTACTGCCTATTGTATTCCGCGATTTTTTACCGGTATCGATAAGCAGCGAGATCTCCTGGTGGTCCATCGCCCAGGGCGTTGGCCTGGGTATCTGGATATCGGTCCTGTTTGCGTTATTGCCATTAATCCGCATCCGGAACTTTACGCCGCTGAATACGCTTCGTGTGTCACTCGATATACCCCATATCACCAGGGACAAATGGAGCTGGATGGTTTACGGCCTGATTATACTCTTTATATTTGGTTATGCCTTTCTGCAATTGGACGGCCTGGTGGAAACCCTCACCTTTACAGCGGGTGTAGTCGCCGCATTCCTGCTCCTCTATGCTGCAGCGAATCTACTGATTTCACTGGTGAGGCGGTTTTTCCCGGCCTCATGGAGCTACCTGTGGCGCCAGGGGCTCTCGAATCTCTTCCGTCCGAACAACCAGACCGCGATTCTCGTGGTAGCTATTGGGCTGGGCACGGCTTTTATTGCCCTGCTGTTTTTGGTGCAGCACATGCTGATTGCCCGGGTTACCTTGTCGTCAAGTGAAAACCAGCCGAACATGGTGTTGTTTGATATCCAGTCGGCGCAGCGCGCCGACGTTGCCCGGTTGGTACGGGATCAGCAACTGCCGGTATTGGACGAGGTGCCCATTATCACGGTACAGCTTGAAGCTATCAACGGAATTACTGCGGACGACGCGCGACGGGACAGCACCCTGGAGGTATCCCGGAGGGCGTTGGGTGGTGAGCTTCGGGTGACTTACCGCGAGCAATTAAGTGATTCAGAAAAGATTACCGCGGGTAAATGGGTAGGCCGCGTGAACGAAGGAAGTCCTGCCATCGTATCGCTGGAAACGGATTATGCGGAACGTATTCGCGTGAAAATAGGGGACAGTCTGCTGTTTAATGTACAGGGAGTGCGTGTTCCGGCTGTAGTAGGCAGCTTCCGGGAAGTCGACTGGAACCGGGTTCAGACCAATTTCAGACTGATTTTCCCCGTTGGTGTTATCGATCATGCCCCGCAGTTCCATGTGTTGATGACCCGTGTACCCGACGAAGCAACCTCCGCAAGGATACAGCAGGCTGTGGTGCAGCAGTTTCCCAACGTATCCATTATCGACCTGGGACTTATTCTGTCCATACTGGATGAAATTCTGGAGAAAATCGGTTTCGTCATCCGCTTTATGGGTGGATTCAGTATCCTGACCGGTTTCGTCGTACTGATTGCTTCGGTCATGATCAGTAAGTATCAACGGATGCGGGAAAACGTGCTGCTGCGTACGATGGGGGCCTCGCGACGGCAACTGCTGGCCATTACCGCGCTGGAGTATCTTTTCCTGGGCTTGATTGCATCGTTTGTTGGTGTTTTTCTGGCGCTGATTGGCAGCTGGGCGTTAGCCGTTTTCAGCTTTGAGGTACCCTTTGCACCCGATATCGTGACAATGGCACTCCTGTTAGTGAGTGTCACGGCATCGACTGTCATAATTGGGCTGCTGAATAGCCGGGGTGTGATTAACCGGCCGCCGTTGGAAATCCTCCGCCGGGACAGCTAACCACAATAAGCATTTTAAACGCCCGCCATTGAATTAAACGGCTTTCTGCGTTAAGGCATATTCAGGATATAGTCTAGGATGGCTGCCGCAGTAGGGCTTACCGGTTCCGCTGTGTTGGACAGCACCACAATGGCCACTCTCCGGTCAGGAGAGAAGGCGACAAAACTACTGCTTCCACCTGTTTCACCTGAGTGGCGGTACGTCAGGCTTCCGCCGATAAGGTTCATCTGCCAGGCCAGGCCAATATCGGTGTCCGGTGGCGTAAAAAAAGTAAATTCACGCGTTAAGGCCAACGCGTTTTCCAAGGGCGTTTCGGGTAACTTGAAATGAGCCCTGGTGTAACGCAATAGGTCGGAAACGGTGGACTTCAGGGAACCTACTGCGGTCATGGGTTCATCGAATGTCCAATGCGGCGTTTCAGTTCCTTTTTCGTTATAGCCTTTTGCGAGGTACTGCTGGGTGGTATCGGGTTGTGCGGTTGTGTTTTTCAGCTCCAGCGGTGTGCCAATTATTTCCCGGACAAGTTCTGCATACGGTTTTCCGCTTACTGTTGACAGGATATCACCAAGTATGCCGTATCCGAGGTTGCTGTATGCGTATATGGAATCGGGAGCCATATCAGCTTCATAGGTTTTCAGGAAAGCATATAAATGCGCGCGTGTATAGCCCTCATAGGGGTTGCCGGGGTGTGTCGCTGCCATGCGTTCCAGATTGGCGGGCAGCCGCGGCAGGCCCGATGTATGATTGGCCAGCTGCTTCAGCGTGATTTGCTGGAGGCTGGGATTACCCGCCAGCGAATCGGGCAGGTACTTGGTAATGGGGTCATCTAAATTAAGGAGCTCCTGCTGTGCAAAATAGGCCAGTAATGTAGCGGTAAACGTCTTTGTAATAGAGCCGATTTCAAACAGCGTGTTTTCATCAGGCAGTTGTTTGTTTTCCTCTTCGGTCTCTCCATAAAAATAACTGTGGGTTTTCCCGTTACTGATAATGCCGATGGCCAATGCGTGGGTATTTCCTTTCCGGGAATAACCAAGGGCAACAGAGTCAACAAAGCGGTCGAGGCCGGAAGCTGCGGTATTGGCCGGAACGGCCGGGTCTGTCTGTGCCGGAAGCGACTGTTTATAGGGTTGGAACAAAAATGTCTCGATGTTATTTGCGCTGTCCAATCCCAGCACCAGTTGTTGGGGGGCACTAATAAAGTTCAGCTTATAAGTGCCTGCGTTTTTCTCATAACCGATCAGCTCGGCCGATTGTATCCGGCCCAGCGGGTAAAGCTGTTGTTCCATCACCGTCCGGAAGGCTTCGGCCGACAATGATTGCTTGAATTTGGCACTGGCCAATGCATAAATGGAGTCGGTTTCCTGTAGGTTGAAATGATACTCCACCTTATTGAATACAGCCTGGTTGATTTGTTGTTTAGCTTCCTCCTCTTGTGCAAGGGTGATGGTGGCAATGGGTAAGAGCAGCAACAGGAAGCAGCAAATACGATTTACGGTTTTAAACATACAGCAAAATTACAGGAATCCGGATTACATTCCTAATAATTGTTTGAGGCGCGCATAGCCGGTTTTGCTGACATTGACTTTCTGGCCCGTGTCAAGTATGGCAAGGTATCCTTCCTTTTCGTATGATTCGAGGCGGGTAATGTGCGCGACCCGGATCAGGAACGAGCGGTGTACGCGGACAAACTGCATCGGGTTTAACTGCCTCTCAAAGGAGGCCATTGTTTTATTCTTCAGGTACGTGCCGTCATTGGTATGTATCCGTACATAATCATCGTCCGCTTCCAGGTAAATGATGCTTTCCACGGGAATGATTTTGATGGCATGACTGGTCTTCACAATCACTCGCTCCAGGCCCGGTGAATGCCATACATCGTCCAGTAGCTGCTGGGTAGCGTCACCTGCACCCGGCATTGGCTTACGGTCTAGCAGCTTGGCCATCGCTTCATCGAATCTTTTTTTTGTGATCGGCTTAAGCAGATAGTCAACCGCATGCTGTTCAAAAGCCCGGATGGCGTATTCATCAAATGCCGTTGTAAAGATGATGAATGGCTTTACGTCAATAATCTCCAACAGCTCGAAGCCATTGATTTTCGGCATCTGGATATCCAGGAAAACAACATCGGGCTGATGCTGCATAATCGCCTTGGCGCCCTCAAATCCATCGTTGCACTCGGCCACGATTTCCACTTGCGGATAACCTTCCAGGTATTCACTCAGTATGCTGCGCGCCAGCGGCTCATCATCTACCAGTATCGCCTTGATCATGTGGGTATTTCTGGGGTATACGTATGATGCTGGTAAAGATATGTTTTGTGGCATTGGTTTCCAACAGGTCTGTACGCCCAAATAATAAAAATAAGCGCCGTTGGACACCCCGCAGCCCGAAACCGGTTCCTTTCCGCGGATTGTTGTTCTTGCTGTCGTAAGGATTTTTTACCCGGATAACCAATAACTGTTCCTCGCACGCCCCGTCAATACTGATCATGACGTTCCCCGTGGTGTCATACAGCCCGAATTTGATGGCATTCTCTACCAGCGGCTGTATAATCATCGCCGGCAGTTTCATCGCGTGGCATTCTTCGGAATAGGTCAGCTGTGTCGTCAATCGATGGCCAAACCGCACCTTTTCAATCTCAAGGTATAGTTGCAGGTGGTCCAGTTCGTCCTTAAAAGGAATAAATTGCTGATCGTCTTTACGCAGGGTACCCCGAAGGAAGTCGGAAAGCTGAAATGTCATATTCCGGGCTTCTTCCGGTTTTCGCCCAATGAGTGCGATAATGGAATTAAGACTGTTGAAGAGAAAGTGCGGTTGCAGCTGTTGCCGCAGATTGTAAAGTTCGGCTTCGCGGGCAAGCCGTTCAGCATCGGCTTTACGCTGTTCATTTTCCTTGTACTCCTGCTGAATGTTCCACAGGATATTGATCATGGCCATCCAGGCGATCAGCAGCGAATTGATGAAGAACCGCAGTGGGAGGGACGTGTCCAGCCTTTCGAGATAAGCCTGGTCCGGAACGATGTACAATAACGTCCATCGGGTGGCCGAAATGCTGATGGCAGCCAGTACCAGACCCCAAACAACAATATACCCGAATTTTTCTTTCCTTGGGAGGTAATAATTAAGGGCGTTGGCAATAATATAGCAGCACAGCGTGATCCAGGTGGCGCTGATCAGGCTGTCGTGCAGCGCAAACTCAAAATCGGTGTCGAACCACCATAGTAAACCGGTCTGGATTAACGCATAGGCAACCCAGATGATAAAACAGCTGATGTTGACCAATCGTTGTTTGGAAGAAGTGTATGGCGTGGTGTTCACTGACTACGTTCGTTCCGGTTCATGGATGCGATTATATGCTTTTGATGGTAACGCCTCCGAATATGGATGTGCCCCTGATGTAAACCGTCCGCTGCTCGTCCTGGGGAATGCCCTGGATAAACCGTCGGTCATCTACCTCGCCGAAGACGGACACGACTTCAGATTGGATCTTCCAATGTGCCGGCACGATGATCTTGGTGCCGGCAAACAGCTGGAAGATATCAATAACCACCGGCGACTGCATATCTGCCTGTATCAGGTTGATGTCCGTGCCGCCGAAAATGTTGACCACCTCACCGCCGGTGAAGTTTTTGGATATCACAATTTTTTTTACCTCGCTGAATACGGCGGTGGATTTCACGTAATCATCGGTGGTAAAATTGGTTTCATTTTTTCTGTCTTCCGGCGGGTCAAAGGCAGCCTCGGCCTCCTCCCGGCCGGCGAAAGCACCGGTGGTACCTTCATTTTCGGGGGGGGGCTGGTTACCGTCGGCATCGTCGGATACACGCTTATCCCATCCGTAATCATCCGGCCGTCTGCGACCGCGGCCCGGTCGGTCGCGGAATGGATGATGCCCCCGGCGCCTATCCAGCAGCAGCCAGAGACCAATGCCGATAATGACTAATGGCCAGAGAAACGGCCCCATATTAAAATGGGTGATTCGTTGGATGAGAAAGAAAACACCGATTCCGAGCATTATAAACCCCGCAGGGTTTTTAAAATTCGATTTTCCACCGATAACCAGGCCGATGACGACAAGCACCATGGGCCAGCTGATCAACCAATCAGGTACAAGCCAGTCCATGTCAAGCTTGCCCGCGAGGAGTACGGCACCGATGGCTACAATAATGATTCCCGCCCACACTCTGCCGGAGCTCGTGCCGCTGTGCCTGGGATGCTGTTGTTTGTTCATTCGTTTGTTTAATTATTCGCCTTCAGGGGCATATATTTCAAAGGTAATCCAATTTATTCCGATGTACAACGATTATTAGGCGACCCATTGCCGAAGTCCGGTGAAACGGCTCTTTTTCTCGGTTAACGGTATGTCGCGAGTACGCTTTCATGCCCTAAAAGCATGCGTTTATCCGTGTCTAAAAATATTTTTATTTTTTGCAAATAGTTGTATTAATCAAAGGATTTCCTTTATATTTATCCCGATTCTGAGAACAAAACAATTAAATAAGCTTAACAATGGGAGATTTTGACAACAAAGAGCGTGAAGAGGTTTTTTCAAAAAAAGTAAGGGCAGGAAAGCGGACTTATTTTTTTGATGTGAAGGCAACCCGGTCTAATGACTACTATGTTACCATCACAGAAAGCAAGAAAAGGTTTGAAGACGGCGTATTCATTAAGCACAAAATATTCTTATATAAAGAGGATTTTGAAAAATTTGCGGAAGGGCTGAATGATGTGGTAGAATATATTAAAGCCAATCAGGAGGTCGTAGAGAAACGCTACGAGCCGGGTTATGATAACGGCGCATTGACTGCAGAAGAAGACGGGGATTCAAAAGATGAATTTTCTTTTTAACCGGAAATAATAGACTAACGGGGAGCCTTGCAATGCTGTGAGGCTTTTTTTGTATAAAACCAATTGATTATGCGTTGGAAAGGCAGTAGACAAAGCACCAATTTTGAAGACCGCCGGGGAATGTCGTCCGGCGGAAAGCTGGCCCTTGGGGGTGTCGGCGGAATCGTGGTCCTGCTCATCGGCCTTTTCCTGGGCGGTGATCCCCAGCAATTACTTCAACAGCTACAGCCAATGGGCACGCAAACGAGCGGCCCGGTTGAAATCAGTGCGGAGGAGACTGAGCTGACCGAATTTGTACGGGTGATACTGGCCAGTACCGAAGACGTATGGGGCACGATCTACGCATCAGCCGGGGAAGATTTCCGGCCCGCTACGCTGGTGCTCTATCGGGATGGTACACAAACCGGCGGGTGTGGCATGGGTGCATCAGCCTACGGCCCTTTTTATTGTCCGGCGGATGAGAAGGTATATATTGATCTGGATTTTAACGACGAGCTACGGGATCGGTTTGGTGCAACCGGCGAGTTTGCCATGGCCTACGTGCTGGCACATGAGGTTGGTCACCATATCCAAAAGCTGACCGGTGCGATGGACCGTGTGCAGGCCGCCAGGCAACAACTCAGCGAAACGGAATATAACCGGGTTCAGGTCATGCTGGAACTTCAGGCCGATTTTTATGCGGGTGTCTGGGCCCATCATGCCAATAAGCAGTCGGAAGTCCACCTGGAATATGACGATATCCGCGACGGTATGGACGCCGCTGCCGCCGTGGGCGACGATCGCCTGCAGATGCAGGCACAGGGGCGAGTGGTTCCCGAGGCATTTACCCACGGTACTTCCGAGCAACGCGCTTACTGGTTTAAGAAGGGGTATGATACCGGCGACGTTAACCAGGGCGATACTTTCAGCGATCCCAGCCTGCAATAGAGGCTACTGGATCAAAAGGTTGCACCCCCGGATATCACTTTGGTCGAAACGTCCCAGCACTTCAAAGCTTCCGTCGTCATGCGTTTTTCCCAGATCCTGGGTGGCGATGAATGCACAGGAATGTATATTGGCTAAATCAATCACATTAACCGCACCGGTTTTACCGGTGCCTAATCCGCTGAACGGGTCGTTGGTGTCCCGAATAAAGATTTTCATCCAGGGCGGGCAATGAAAGCGGCCGTCCCGGGCTGCATAGGCCTGCGACAGCAATTCGGTCATTCCGTACTCCGAATGGATTTGTGCCACATTAAACCCTTTACATAATCGTTGGTGCACCTCTTCGCGGATCATTTCCCGCCGCCGGCCTTTCATTCCACCGGTTTCCATGACGGTAAGTCCGGGAAAATCGACTCCATAGGCTTCGACAAAATCGAGCAGCGCATAAGTAACGCCAATCAGCAGGGTTGGAGTATCCTTGGCTTTCAGTTCCAGCAGGACATCACGCAGCGCCCGATGATCATACAGAAAATAGCCGCTTTGCGGGTGACGGCTTTGTCGGATTAGGTCGTCGACCATGTAGATCAGCGACGATCCTTCCCTTTCGGAATAGGAAGGAAGCAATGCCAGTACAGCACGGTCGCGCGGCTGCCCGTAAAATTGTTCAAACGCCGTACGGAAACTCTGCCGGTAAATTGCGGCATCCGCCACATAATGTTTGCTTTGCACGCTTCCCGTCGTGCCCGAGCTACTGAATATAACCTCCGCGTCAGGGCCGGCTGAGTACACGCGATGATTTTTAAAGAATTCGATGGGCAGAAAAGGAATAGCTGTAATGGATTGAACGGCTGCCGGTGCCACACCCAGCAGTGAAAGATAGTCGGCGTAAACAGCACACCGGCTTGCCTGGAGTGCAAATACTTCCAGGCAAGCCCGGTTGAAATCGGAAATGGATTTAATGGCGAAAATACGATCTGCTAAATCCATAGCCAGCTGAACGGATGGGTTACAACATTCCGCCGCATACCGAAAGCACCTGCCCGTTGATGTAGGAAGCAAGATCGGATGCGAGGAACAGACATGCATTTGCCACGTCTTCCGTTTCGCCGGCCCGCTTCAGCGGTATGCCCTGTTCCCAACCTTCGACCACCTTGGGGTCAAGGACGTCTGTCATCTCTGTGCGGATGAAGCCGGGTGCGATTACATTGGTACGGATATTCCGTGAACCGAGCTCTTTTGCCGTGGATTTGGAAAAGCCGATAATTCCGGCTTTTGATGCCGCGTAATTGGCCTGTCCGGCATTGCCCTGCACGCCTACAACCGAACTCATATTGATGAATACACCGCTGCGGTTTTTCATCATCACCCTGGAAGCAGCTTTGGTTACATTAAATACCGACTTCAGGTTAATATTAATCACATCGTCCCATTGGGCTTCCGTCATGCGGAGCAGGAGCCCGTCTTTTGTGATGCCTGCGTTGTTTACCACGATGTCCAGCGTGCCGAATTCGGAAACGATGGAATCGATTAATTTCTCCGCTTCATCAAATTTGGACGCATCTGAACGGAAGCCTTTTATTTTGGTGCCGTAAGCCTGCAACTCCTGCTCAAGTGCCTGCCCCTTTTCCACAGATGACAGGTAGGTAAATGCCACGTTGGCACCCTGTTCGGCAAATTTTTGGGCGATTGTACGGCCAATTCCCTTGGAGGCGCCGGTAACCAATGCGGTTTTTCCTTCGAGTAACTTCATCATTATTTTCTACATTAAGGTTGGCTGCAAACTTAACAAAATGTTTCTGTTCTTAACGTGCGGTGTTTTCACACATTTTCAGTGCCTGCTGAACTTCCTCCTGCGAATAAAAGCCTTCGGTATTGCCAAAGGTATTGCCGATATAGGTAAGAATATAGGCAATTTCGATGGGGGTGAGCTGCGGCATCGCCGGCATTTCCCCGTCAAACGCTTTTCCGCCAACCTCGATGGGACCCGAAAGTCCGTGCTTGATGAAGCACGCCAGCTGGTCACGGTGTTCATGCAGGTAACTGCTGTCGGTAAGCGGCGGATACAGGGCACCGAGTCCCTCGCCTTTAGCGCCGTGGCAATTTTGACAATGGGAGGTATATAATTTCTGGCCATTCGCCGTGTACTGTGCTTTCCGTATCGCTTCTTCACCCTGGCACGACTGCAGTAGCAGGTATAGGGATAAAGCGGCAAAAGCCAGGTATACGTAGCCGTTTCTTCGCATTATTCGTTTGCTTTCAGCAAGGTTTCCAGGTCGCCCCGCAACAACTCCACCTGGGCTTTATCCGTGCCGTCATAGGCACCCCGGATGTGTTTATCCTTGTCTACCAACAGGAAATATCCCGAATGATCAAACCCTCCCGGTGCATTGCTGTCTTCTTTGGCGTATACCATATAGCTGTCGGCCAGGCCGTAGATCTCCGCCTTTGTACCCGTAACAAATTGCCATTGATCGTTGGTTACCCCCAGTTTCTGGGCATAAGCCCTCAATACGGCCGGCGAATCGTGCTTGAAGTCGAGGCTGTGTGAAAGGAACTTCACCCGTGGGTCTCCCTTATACTCGTTGTAAACTTCCAGCAGGTTGCGCTGCATGATGGGGCAGATGCTCGGACAGCTTGTAAAGAAAAAATCGGCGATGTACACGCTGTTGTCAAACAGCTGGCTGCTGATGCGTACACTGTCCTGGTTCAGCAGCTGAAAATCGGGAATCTGATGGTATACGGTGTCCGTCACAATTTTTCCGTCCACTTCTTTTTCCACCGGTTCCCGGGAACCTAATATGGGTAGCTTTTCCGTGCCGGAGCCGCCACATCCCGAGATAAAGGCCATCAAAAGACCGCATATCCCCGCAATAAAATGAATTTTTTGCATGTTATGTTAAAAAAAACAGTCCACTTATTGGAAAGGTGCCAATTGATCCGCACTTTCCTTGGCTACTTCGTCGAAAACCTGCTTCAATTGGGTGACTTTGTCAATCTCCTGTTCATAATAGGTTTTGATTTCCGTAGCGGTCTTATTCTGTGGATCGGTATCAAACTCCGTCATCCACTCCATCATGGAATCGGTGGCATTTTCCAATTTGCCTTTCAGTGCCGTTAACTCGGTACGGGCCTGCGCGGTATCCAGGTTCGCTTGCGTTTGCTTCAGCTGGGGTAAATGATCCAGCAGGGAATCGATCCTGACCGTATTACGGTCGAACGTGCTGATCTGGGGCATAATCTCGTCATGTACCGCAATCGCCTGGTCGCGTAATTGCTTAATTTCGGCATCGTCGTTGTTTCCGCCATTACATGCGGCAAGGAGTAAGAACGCAAAGCCGGCGGTGGGAATTTTTTTCATGAGCGTTAATCTTGTTTACGCTTCAAATATAGGCAAAATAGGTGCATTTATATCGATTTTTCCGCGTAATATTCCTGATGGTCATCGTGGTGGACCGCAATTACGTCGGCCAAAATCAGGTTAACGAGCATTTGCCTGATTTCCCGTTTGGAAAGCCGTAGACTGGCTGACAGCTCCGGGAGTGGCGACTTCGGGTGCGCCTGCAGGTAAGCCAATAATTTTTTTTCCTTATCCGTATACCGGATTAATGTGCCTTTCGTGCCGTTTTTCCGGTGCAGCACATCAACGGTTACTTTGCCCGCCAGCAGGCTTTTGTCATCTACCCGGATATACACCCACCAGTTTTTATTTTCGTCAAGTGCATAGTGGGGTTTGGTGTCACTCTCCGCGATATTCACCACGAGTACGAGTTTATCGTCGACGTACACCTCTTCAAAACCCGGTTCAATAGCCGGCCGGCAATATAGATTTCCGGCCCGCTGGAGCATGTATTTTTCTTCCTCTTCATTTTTCACCCCCTTGACCGTACCGTCATCGGCAACGCCAACCAGTAGTTTGCCTCCCTTGTTATTGGCAAAAGCGGCCAGTGTCTTGGCAATTTTTTCACAACTGCTGATTTTGTTTTTAAAATCAAGCCGTTCGCCCTCACCTTGCAGTATTAATGTTTTTATCGTCACGTGCCGTGGTCTGTTTTATAACTGGCCATCATTTTATTCCCTGCGATTATGATGCAGTTTAATTGACTACCGCCTAAATTAGCTAGAAAATCTGAAAAGGGGAAACGTTTTAACACCGCGCCTGTCCATTGGCGTACCGGTCAGTTTTTTAGGAGTAAGTTTTGGCCGATGCTGCTATTTTTCATGTAAAATTTTATTTTAGCGGTGTTTATGTATTATTGAAATGACCAACGAAAACCTGAAAGCGCGTGCGCATACAAAAAATACCCTGCTACTGGTATTGGTGGCTGCCCTTGGCTATTTTGTCGATATCTATGACCTGGTGATTTTTTCCATCGTGCGCGTACAGAGTTTCCGCGATATCGGGATTCCGGAGTCGGATATGCGTATGGATGGCGAATATGTGCTCAATATGCAGATGGGGGGATTGTTGCTGGGCGGGATTTTATGGGGTGTGCTGGGCGACAAGTTTGGACGTGTGAAAGTGCTCTTCGGCTCTATTTTGATGTATTCACTGGCCAATATTGCCAATGGATTTGTGAATGACATACATACATATGCCGTGATCCGCTTTGTTGCCGGGGTCGGCTTGGCAGGTGAGCTTGGTGCAGGCATCACACTGGTGAGCGAAAGCATGAGTAAGGACAAACGCGGTTATGGAACAATGATTATTGCGGCGGTTGGCGTGCTGGGGGCAGCGGTAGCCTATTATGTGTCGGAAGTGTTTGATTGGCGCAATGCGTACCTGGTGGGTGGGGGAATGGGACTGCTGTTGCTTGTATTGCGAGTGGGCACATTTGAATCGGGCCTGTTTAAGGGAGTCGAGCATGCGCAGCAGGTTGCCAAAGGGAAACTGAGTATGCTCTTTACGGATGGCGACCGGTTTAAACGTTACATTTATTGTTTGCTTATTGGATTGCCCATCTGGTTTGTTGTCGGTATCCTGGTCACCCAGGCACCGGAATTCGGTAAGGCACTGGGCGCGCCCGTTACACTGAGCGCAGGCAAAGGCATCCTGTTTTCTTATTTGGGAATTTCCATTGGCGATGTCATCGCCGGGCTGCTCGCACAGCTCACCAAGTCGCGTAAACTGGCCGTTTTTCTCTTTCAAGTACTGATTATTGCATCAACCGTCTGGTACCTGAGCAGCGAGGGGCTGACACCGCAGCGTTTCCACTGGATTTCCTTTTTCATGGGTATTGCCATCGGCTATTGGGCTACGTTTGTCACCATCGCTTCCGAACAGTTTGGTACCAACTTACGGGCCACCGTAGCTACGACCGCACCGAATTTTGTACGCGGTGCACTGATTCCGTCCACCATATTGTTTGAATTTTTTGCTAACCACATGGGCATTATCGTGGCCGCCTATGTCATGATTTTTCTGCTGACCGGGGTGGCTATTTTTGCCTTAAGTCAGCTGAAGGAAAGCTTTAATAAGGATTTAAATTATATTGAAAAATAAATAATAAAGAACTTCTGACTAACACATCCTTACCGGATGTTCTTCTTGTGTAAATGACAAGCGTTTTGTAATAACTGACAGGCGTATTTTGCTTTCTTAGCGATTATTCATTTTTTTTGGATGAATCCGTACCTAATCTTAGCTAAATGACACGATGTGGTGGTCATTTCCCAAAACTGGATTTAATCGCTCTTTCAGTTAAAAGCATGCAATTAGCCTGCTGTTACACGGCTTGATAATGATAATTATTTGGTTTGTTTGAGGGACGATACCGCATACCATACGGTACCTATTCCGTCACCATTACATCCACATCTACCCAAAATCATTGCTTGAGGTTATCAAGGATTGATACCAAATGGTATTTATTCAACTTGTTAAGAATGTATGGTAGAGAACGGGGCAGGGGGCGTCTCCAAACAGCGCAGGCAGCAACAGTCGCCGGAAGGCAGCGCGAATGCCGTCTCCGGTTTCGAGATTGAGCATGGCTGCCTGCTGCATATTGATCAGCTTTCGGCGGACGTGCAGCTGCAGGGGCAAACGGCATTTTCGTGCCGCATTATTATCCTGCAGGAAGGACACCTCGCAGGCGGACTGGATAGTGGCCTGTTGGTCAACCTTCAGCGGGGAAGTGCCAGCATGCTGGTGTTTTGTTATGATGGCGGACCCGGTGAGCAGCCGGACAGCACATTTATCGGTATCGATATGCAGCTGAACTGGCTGTCCAGGCAGGTCGTTAAAAATGAAGTGCCGGAGGGAAGTTTATTTGACCGGGTGCTCTCGGGGATTCCGCTGACCCATGTCGATCAGCAGGCGGCTGTTTCTTATGCGGATATCATCGATCTGGTAGACCAGTTGCGGGACGGGGAGACGCGTATCAAATATTTTTTGCTCAAGTATTATTTTTATAATGTCATTGTGCGGTGCATCGGCCGTATGCTTTTGGATAAGTCGCATTTTCCACGCAGCGACCTGGACTTCCCCAGCGGGGAGCGGAAGATCCGCAAGGCACTTGCCGTAATGGATCAATCGCTCCGACAGAAATTTCCGGGTGTTCACGAACTGGCTTTCATAAGCGGCATGTCGGTTACCTCGTTTCTTGAAAAATTCCAGGCGATGTTACAGGAAACGCCGTTTGAATATTTCAGACGGAAGCAAATGGCGTTCGCGCTCAGCCTGCTGCGGCGGGGGCAGTCCGTAAAATCAGTCGCCTATAACCTGGGGTATCAGGACCCTGCCAACTTTTCGCGGGCATTCAAGAAGTTTTACGGGAAGACCCCGAAGTATTATGCACCTTAGCTTATGTAATCCCTAACATGTTATATGTAATACATGACTTGTTTTTTAGGGTTGGTTTGTACATCGACCAAATCGAACCATCATGCAACAGCAGTTAACCAACGTAATCGAGGATAGCGAATGGACACCGGACACCGGCGAATTACAGTTTCCCACAGGGTTAACGGTACTGATTTCCGGGAATTACCGATGGGAGGACCGGCTGATCGCAAATACGATTGCGCTTTATTTCCCCGATTCGAAAACCGCCCGTGCAGCCGGATCGGACTTACGGGAAGCCCTACACCGGACGAACATTTACGAGCTGGTGGTGTTAGACGAGATGTTGCTGTGCGGTGACGATCGAATGGAGATCCTGCGGGCACTGGAATGTAGATTTCCTAAACCAAAGATAGCGGTATACGGTACCCGGTTTTTCAGTGGATCACCGGAATACCCGCTCGCTGTAGACCTGCACATACCCAAAACATGGCCAATGGACGAATTAGCCCGTCGCGTTTGCCTGCTCTTTCAATAATCCAGCAGGCTGCCCGCTGTCAGCGCTTCGGACACTTTTTGCAGCGATTTCCCTTTTTATACTTCTTACAGCATTTCTTGAAATCGCAGCCGCAGAAAGGATGGCAGGGGTTCAATCCTTTATGACCCGCCGGGTCGGTGAGGGGAGCCGAAACTGCCTGCCGGTCCGTAAATTCAAAATCACACACTCCATTCATGGTGTGCAAAGATAGTAAAACGGATTTATTTAGAAAAATTCCATATTACTATATGTGCCACATTTCCAGGTGGGTGCTGCGCCGGCTAACTTGCATAATGCCGGTTTTTTTCCTAACTTGTGTAACACCATACCAATTTACGTCGGATGATCAATAAAACGGTACATCACGCGGCAGATGCCCTCCACGATATTACAGACGGCATGACCTTACTGCTGGGCGGGTTCGGTTTGTGCGGAATCCCCGAAAACTGCATCCGGGAGCTGGTCAGGAAGGGTGTAACCAACCTCACCTGCATTTCAAACAATGCCGGGGTGGATGATTTTGGCATCGGAATGTTATTACGAAATCGACAGGTAGCTAAAATGATCGCTTCTTACGTTGGTGAGAATGCCGAATTTGAGCGGCAGCTCCTGAGCGGGGAGCTGGAAGTGGAGCTGGTGCCCCAGGGTACGTTAGCCACCCGTTGCCTGGCGGCGGGGTACGGGATGCCGGCCGTTTTTACCCCTGCGGGTGTAGGTACCGAAGTTGCCGAAGGAAAGGAGGTCCGCCGGTTCCATGGCCGGGATTACCTGATGGAAATGGCCTTTGATGCCGATTTTGCATTGGTTAAGGCCTGGAAAGGCGATACAGCCGGTAACCTTATCTACCGGATGACGGCCCGCAATTTCAATCCGGTAATGGCCATGGCCGGTAAAATTACCGTAGCCGAGGTGGAGGAACTGGTGGAAGCAGGAACACTGGATCCCGACCAGATCCATACGCCCGGTATTTACGTTCACCGGATTTTCCAGGGCGTTGATTATGAAAAGCGGATTGAACAACGGACAGTCCGCCAAAAGGCCTGATGATGCTCGACAAAAATGGAATAGCGAAACGCATTGCCCGCGAAATCAGCGATGGCTATTATGTCAACCTGGGCATTGGTATCCCCACCCTGGTGGCGAACTATATACCCAATGATATTCACGTGGTACTCCAGTCGGAAAACGGGCTGTTGGGCATGGGCGCGTTTCCCATCGAAGGCGAGGAGGATCCCGATCTGATCAATGCCGGGAAACAAACCATTACCATGCAACCCGGAGCGGCCGTATTCGATTCGGCGATGAGCTTCGGGATGATCCGTTCGCAGAAAGTAGACCTGACCATTCTTGGCGCCATGGAGGTCTCCGAATACGGGGACATCGCCAACTGGAAGATTCCCGGCAAAATGGTGAAAGGCATGGGAGGGGCCATGGACTTGGTGGCGTCGGCTAAGCGGATCATCGTAGCCATGCAGCAGGTTAATAAGGCAGGGGAGAGTAAGCTGCTGCCCGAGTGCAGTCTTCCGCTGACTGGCGTGCGCTGTATTAACCGGATCGTGACCGAAATGGCGGTATTCGAAGTGGATACCGAAGCCGGGGGGTTCCGGCTGCTGGAACGGGCACCCGGTGTAAGCGTGGAGGAAATCCGCAACGCAACTGCGGGGAAATTCATCGCCGCCGGCGATGAGCCGGAGATGGTTTTATAGGAAACCGCAGGTGCTTACTTTTGGCCGGAAAGTACCTTTTCCCTTAGTTCAGCCGATATTTCATTGGTGATGGCCACAATGGGGGCGGGGTCGTCGGTGTTGTTGATGATAATCCGGTCGCATTGATCGCGGAAAGGCAATAGGTATTGCCTGTAGGCGGGCAGCACATGGTTAATCCATTTATAACGGACATCTTCCGCTGAATATCCCCGTTCCACCAGATCCCGCTTTAGCCGGCGCTGGAGCGCAATCTCATCTTCGGCATGCAGAAATATGCGGTGATCAAGCAGCCTGTTGATTTCTTCATAATAAAAGATAAACAGACCCTCGACGATCAGGATCGGAGCCGGCCTGATCTCAAGCATGCTGGGTTTGATTGCCGGGTTGTTAAATGTGTAGGCTTCCTTATACACTACCTGGCCTTCAAAAAGCGAACGGATATCGTGATGAAAGGCGTTCCGGTCGATGGCTGTGGGCAGATCAAAATTATACAGTTTGTTCTCTTCCTGTGTTTTGGTGTTAGCCGGAATATAGTAATCGTCCTGTGAGATCAGGGTAACCTCATGTGGGGCAAAGTGGTTGAGAAAACAATTCAGGAAAAAAGTCTTCCCCGATCCGCTGCTTCCTGCAATACCGATTACATAGGGAGGCTTACTCATGCGGAAACCGATTAAATGCGCCCGTTAATCTTCGGAAACGTTTGGTGTGCCGTATGCGATTTCCACCTGGAACCGGCGGTCCAATACGCCAATGAGGTTAGCGGCCGATTTTGATATCACAATGATTGCGTCTTTTGTTTCCGCACTGTCGTTGAATTTGCCGACAACTTTGGCAAAGGTAGTCCGGTTGGTCATTGGGTTGGTAATTTTGACTACCGTGCCCACAGGGGCCGTTTTATGTAATGCCAGCATATTGCCACCTACCTGGTTCAGGTCGTCGATCCACACGCCGATCCCTTTCTCGGTCATTTCGCGGATGCCGTAGCGGTTTGCAGGGAGCTCAGGAGCGGATGCCACGCTGGATGAATCATCACTGATGATATCGGATAGCGCCGTTGATGGCTCCACTGCTGGCAGCTCTTTGTTTGGCACTTTAATGAGGGTGCCTTCTTCCAGTAGTTCCGTTTCGTCCGTAAGCCCATTGGCCCTTTTGATGGTTCCCACGGAGATCATGAACCGCTTGGAAATAATGGCCAGTGTTTCTCCCCGACTCACTTTGTAGGTGGTGTAATCCTGCGGTGCAAGGTTGGGGACGGCAGGCTGGCCGCCGGTTGTGGTATCGCGCTGCACGCGATTGCCTGATGCTACCGCCGGTGGCGTATCTCCCATGGGGATGCGCAGTGTGTCGCCGACTTTCAATGCTTTGTTGTTGTTCGCTGTGATAATCTGTTTCACCGGAACCTGGTAGCGCCTGCCCAGGCCGTAATACGTTTCCTTCGGTGTCAGTTTATGGATAATGACTTTCTGGCCATCCACGAACTCCACACCGATGGAATCAGTTGGTGCGGCGTTTGCCGAAAAGAGGCAACAGCCAAAGACAAAAAACATCAGAAGATAAAAAGGACGAAGGTTGCTGCTATATATGCTGTTCATGGTAAATGCTGTACAATTATAGTAAATACGAAACAATTTCCTGTTTATTATCACCAATCAGGAATATTTGACTGCCGATCATAAAGAATAGTTCCGGGATCATTTTCGTTAACCCCGTAATGACAATGCGTTCATCGATAAGTCCGGAAATATCGGACACTGCCAGCCTGATCCGGTAACCCGGTCCTGCCGTTTCATGGAATGCCCATACCTGGTAAGATCCGGTATTGCAATAATGGAGGTCGCCATGGATGGCAAAATGGGCCAAAAACCCCGGATATTCACCCGTATAGGGTTGTGGAATGCGCAGGGCTTCGCCGGAAGGCATGTCCTGTAATTGCACCGGCCGCTGCCGTAAGGGTGTTCCATCCGTTACCTGAAGGTGTTCTTCATATCCGGCGGAGAAATTGCGGTGGCGGACAAGCAACGTGTCACCTTGTACCGCGAGCAGCGTATAGTTGAACTGCTCCCACAGGATTTCCCCGTCAGCTGCGTTGATACAGGCAATGCCCGCACTGTCCGGGCTTTGTGCTCCGTAAGCCCTTAGCAAAAGTAGGCCGTTTACGATCCCCGCCAGTGTCCAGTTCCGGTCGCCATACGGAAATTCCTCCAGCCAGGCATTCCCCGAAGCATACTGAAATACCGAAAAACGGGGCCCGCCCGAAGCAACGTCGCGCGTTTCCACGGCCATCAATCCGGAGCGGGTATCAACCTCAATGCGCCATATGAGTCCCAAAAAACTTTTCTGGAACGCGGTTTTTAACTTATATTTATCCATGAATGCGATGGCGCTGCTATTTTCAGCGGTGCCGTATCCGCCTCAAAAATATAACGATCTGCGTAAAATGTACAAAAAAATAGCATTATTAAGCTGGGTACTGCTGATACTGGCCGTATCTGTGCACGCACAGCGGGCCTATCGGTTTGATTTAAAGGATGATATCGGCCCTAATGCCTGGCGGACGGTGAAAAACGCCTATTCAGCGGCCGAAGGGTCGGGGGCAGGACTGATTTTAATTGAGCTGAATACCTATGGCGGTATGGTGAATTTCGCGGATTCGATCCGGAGCCGCATACTGGATTCCCCGTTGGAAACGGTCGTGTTTATAAACCACAACGCCGCGTCGGCAGGGGCGCTTATTTCGCTGGCGGCTCACCGGATTTACATGAGTAACGGGTCCAGCATCGGTGCGGCGAGTGTGGTAAACCAGTCGGGCGAAATCATGCCGGAGAAATACCAGTCGTATATGCGTGGACTCATGCGCGCGACTGCTGAAGCGAGGGGCCGCGATCCGAAAATAGCCGAGGCATTCGTGGATGGCGAAGTGGATCTGCCCGGCATCAAGCCGGCAGGTAAAATCCTGACACTTACATCCGCCGAGGCATTGAAAATCGGATTAATCGAAGCCGAAGTCAGTTCAGTTGCTGACGTACTCGCTGCCGAAGGCGTGGATCTGTCGCAGGTAACCGTCCACCGGATAACGGTAATTGATCAGCTGATCGGCTTCCTGATCAACCCGGCCGTAAGTGGTATACTGATTCTCCTGATCATCGGAGGGATTTATTTTGAAATGCAGACGCCGGGTATCGGCTTTGCGCTGGTGATCGCCTTGATAGCCGCAGTGTTGTTTTTTGCACCCCTTTACATCCAGGGGCTCGCGGACAACTGGGAGATCGCTTTGTTTATAGCCGGCATCGTTCTCATCCTGCTGGAGGTGTTCGTGATTCCCGGTTTTGGTGTGGCCGGTATACTGGGCATTGTCTTTCTGGTCTGCGGCCTTGCGTTCAGCCTGGTATTTAACGACTATTTCAATTTCACGGTTGTGGCACCCGGCATGCTGTTCAATGCATTTCTGCTTGTTATTGTTTCCATGGTCATGGCCATCGTACTCCTCGTGGTGTTCGGTAAGAGCATGCTGAATACCCGGGCATTCAAGCGCCTGGTCCTGCAGGATGAACAGCGGGCCACGGAAGGGTACACTTCGTCAAAAATGGATCTTGAACTGGTCAACAAAACCGGTATTGCCAAAACGGTGCTGCGGCCTTCGGGAAAAGTCGAAATTGAAGGTAAATGGTACGATGCTGTGGCACTGGACGGGTTCATCGATATCGGCGAAGAAATTTATGTGGAGCGTCAGGCAAACTATAATCTATTTGTCAGAAAAAGACGTGAAAGCTGATGCTAAGCCAAACTTTTGGTATTTTTAGCTGTTTAATCTGTAAACATTAAATCCAAAGATCATGAACCCGAAAGTAATCAGTTTAGAAGAAAAGAAATTAAAGCCCGTAGTAGACCATTTGAATGATTTGCTGGCCAACTATCACATCCATTACCAAAAGCTTCGGGGCTGCCATTGGAATGTGCGTGGCAATCACTTTTTTACCCTGCATGCCAAGTTTGAGGAATTGTATACCAATGCCCTGACCACCATAGACGAACTTGCTGAACGTATCCTGACCCTCGGTAAACCGCCACTCAGTACGTTTAAGGATTACACTAGCCAATCGGATATCAAAGAGATCGATACCATCGGCATGAAAGACGTGGATATGGTTAAAGCCATTATTGACGACCTTGAAACACTTATTGCCATGCAGCGCGACCTCCTCGAAATTACTTCCGCTGCGGAAGACGAAGGAACGAACGACATGGTGAATGCTTTTATGCAGTTCAACGAAAAACAGAACTGGATGCTGCGCGCATTTGTCAACCGTTCATAATCGCGTACATCCAATTGGATTCAAAGCAAAAGGGACAGTCCGAATGGACTGTCCCTTTTTTGATAAATTTTTAAGCTCCTGTTGCTGTCAGAATTTGAAGCCTGCTGTCAGGAATACGCTGTTGCGGAAGTTATCCACATCGACAACCGGACTGTAATGTCCGTTGGCGTCGTCCAGCACATAGGGATTCAAGCTGTATTTCTGTGACATATTCTGGTATGCCAGGTCAAAGTACAGGTTGTTTATCCGATAGCCGAGGCCGGCGGAAACAGTCTGTGTATTGGAGTCGAAGTCTTTGAAAGGCCCACCGGCATACCCGTAACCTGCACGGATCATGAGATCAGGGGCAATCATGTATTCGCCGCCAACCCGGAAATTAACCGCGCTTTTATAGGTGTTTTGGATGTCGTTGTTCATGTCGTTGTCCGTTCCGGTGTCTGACGAGGTGAACCGCATGCTGGCGTAATCCACATACTCCACATCGGCACTGATCAATCCCGTTCCGAACAGCACCGCGATACCGCCATTCAACCGGTAGGGGGTACGCAGGTTGTAATCAAAATACGTTGTTTCCTCCGGATATTCCAGTCCGTCCTCCGTGCCATCTGACAGGTAATTGGTAATACCGAAATAATCGGTATATTCATTCGTGAGGGTGTACCAGGTAGGCGTGGTGGCCGTGATGCCGATCTGGAGCTGGTTGACGGGCTTGTAGATAATGCCCAGCTTGGCATTGAACCCATTACCGCGGGTGTCCGACCAATATTCATTATCATAGGCGTAGTCCGATTCGAGCAGCGGGTTATAAATATCGTAATCCGCATGTCCGGTATTCACAAACCGCGAAGATGGGTTCTGCGGATAAATATACCCTGCATTTTCGATGCTGCCATCTTCCATGAACAGGGAGTTTACCCGGTGGTTTACACGGGCAAAGCCCAGGCTGCCGCCGATATAGAACCGGTTGCTGTAATTGGCCCCGAAGGATACGTTGGTTTCCGACTGGAATCCTTCCTCCCGGTTAAATGCTGTCTGCCGGTTGTCCAATGTTGTCATTGGGATCAGATACTCATCGGCATCCTCATCAATCATCCCGGCTTCCCATCCAAAATCGCCGAACACATTGCCGCTTTCATAAGTCATGAAATCCGCGATACTGCTTTCGCTGTTGATGCCCGTATAGCCCAGTGTTGTGTTGAAGTTATTGGTTTTGTGATAACCCACGCCAATGTTGAAATTGACCCATCCTGATGTCAGGTTGCTGCCGATTGCACGACGCGTGGGCAGGTTAAATACCGCCGCAAACTGACTGATGCCGACGCGGCCGATGCTATTCTGACTGTTGGTGCCGAAATAATTGGCTTTGTTAACGTCATTGGCATAGTCCAGGGTGATGCTGAGGTCCGATTGCCCGAAGAAACCCAATCCGGCCGGGTTCCCCGAAACCGAGCTCAGGTCGCCTCCCAGCGCAGTCTGTGCATTGCCGAGTCCTTTAAAGCGTGCCGTGGCCCCCTGCTCGGGCTGTGCGTAACGGCGTATGTCATCGATATACTGTGCCCGCACACCGGTAGCGGTACCGGCTAATAAGAGTGACAAAAAAGCGATGCTTTTGCTGATATTCATAAATAAATGGAAATCAATGATTATAAAAAAACCAACTAAATTACATGCTTGGCAAATCGCCGCCGCGAATCAGTTGGTTCTGTAAAACTAATTTTATCTTCCTCTGCCACCACCGCGACTGCTTCCACCTCCGCTGCTGCTGCGGCCGCCGCCACCGCCGCCCATGTTGCCAGATGAACGGGAGGGAGGGGATACCGAGCTGCCGCCGGATCTACCGCCGGAACTTGGGCGTACACTGCTAGGCCGTGAAGCCGGACGCTCCGGACGTGCTGAACTTGACGGACGCCTGGTGGATGATGGCCGTACACCCTGACCTGCGGGCCGGCGTGTGCCTGATGGCCGGACATCCTGGCCGGCAGGCCGACGCGTGCCCGATGGCCGGACTCCCGGTGTCGGTGTCCGTGGAGCACCGGTCCGGATTCCTTCCCGATCCCGTACATTCCGGGTGCCGGTAGGCCGTACGGATTCGCGTGTCCGGGTGCCCCTGCTTACCTGACCGGCCGATGGCCGGCGTCCGGAAGCCGAACCCCGTGTCATGATCCGTCCATTTGCACCACGTGCAATAGTTCCATCGGAGTTGCGCATGGTGGAACGGGCTGTGCGGGTATTGATGCGGTCGCGTGAAGCTGAACGGGGAGCGCGTGTCCGGTTGTCGATAATCGCGTAACCGGGATAACCATAGCCGCCTCCCCAGCCGTATCCGTAACCACCCCAGCCCCATCGGCTATAGGAGTACGGACCCCAATAGCCCCGGCCGTAATAAGGTGACCCCCAACCCCAGTAGCCTCCGTAATATGGGTTGTACCAGCTGCTGCCCCAGCCAAGACCCCAGCCGCCCCAACCCCAGCCGAAGCCAAGTGAAAAGCCAGGAGAATACCAGGAGTTGAACCCGTACCAGGGATCAAACCACGGGTCGTAATAGGACATGCCCGGGGAGTAATAGTGAAAACGGTTTATCCGGTTGGCGTATTCGCTGTCACTGTATTCGTCGTTGTAATATTCGTTTGAATAGGTACCATCCGAATATTCATCCGCATAATACCCATCGTCAGCATAGGTTTCCTCTTCCGGTGCTTCATCGTAATAATAATCAGGACTTTGGTAATCCCGCTCGACCGCCCGCGCATTGTTGTTGTATACATCGTCGCGGAAAGCTGTCTGGCGCTGTGCGCCACAAGAAGCCAAAAACAGTATGCTTGCTAAGGCAGTGGTGCCGACTATTAATCTGTTGGTTTCCATTTCCTTGTTATCCTTTCGTTAGTTATAAAAGCCAGGGCTCTTGGTAGTATAGACAAAATTCAGCGGCGTTGGTTTAAACGGGTAAATATTTTTTTTATTGCTGTTATTTGCCAAAACCGCCTACCTTTGCAACGGTTTAAAAAACAGGTAGCCTAACCCTGTTTTTGCTACATATAACGGTCGTGCACGCCCCGTAATTAAAGGCGCAATGTTACAACAAAATTATTGAAAATCAGCTATGAGTAAAGGAATTACCAGTCGCGATACCGATTATTCCCAGTGGTACAATGAGCTTGTGGTTAAGGCCGATCTCGCAGAACATTCTGCGGTAAGGGGATGCATGGTGATCAAGCCTTATGGCTATGCCATATGGGAGAAAATGCAGGCTGCACTGGATCAGATGTTTAAGGATACCGGTCATAGCAATGCCTATTTTCCTTTATTTATCCCGAAGTCATTCTTCTCCAAAGAAGCTTCCCACGTGGAGGGTTTTGCAACGGAATGTGCCGTGGTTACGCACTACCGGCTGAAAAATGACGGAACAGGACAGATCGTTGTCGATGAAGAAGCCAAGCTGGAAGAGGAACTGATTGTACGGCCCACTTCCGAAACCATTATCTGGAATACCTACCGCGGCTGGATAGAATCCTACCGTGACTTACCCATCCTGGTCAATCAATGGGCCAACGTGGTCCGTTGGGAGATGCGCACGCGGCTGTTCCTGCGCACGGCGGAATTTCTGTGGCAGGAAGGGCACACGGCCCATGCCACGCGGGAAGAGGCTGTCGAGGAAACGAACCGGATGCTGGGGGTATATGCCGATTTTGCGGAGAACTGGATGGCACTTCCGGTAGTGAAGGGCCGGAAAACGGAAAACGAACGTTTTGCCGGTGCACTCGACACCCTGTGTATCGAAGCGCTGATGCAGGACGGAAAAGCGCTGCAGGCGGGTACTTCGCATTTCCTTGGCCAGAATTTTGCCAAGGCGTTCGACGTTAAATTTACGGCAAAGGACGGTAAGCTCGATTATGTCTGGGCTACCTCCTGGGGGGTATCCACCCGATTGATGGGTGCATTGATTATGGCCCATTCCGATGATGCGGGACTGGTGCTGCCTCCCAAACTGGCGCCGATTCAGGTAGTTATTGTGCCGATTTACAAGACGGACGAGGAAAAGGCCGGAATTACCGGTTTCGCGGATACCCTTATCGCGGAATTGAAGGCGCAGGGAATTTCGGTCAGGTTCGACGACCGTGACACCCAGCGGCCGGGCTTCAAGTTTGCGGAATGGGAGCTGAAAGGCGTGCCGGTGCGTATCGCTGTCGGCGCACGCGACATGCAAAACGGTACCGTGGAAATTGCCCGAAGGGATACCCAGACCAAGGAAACCGTAGCGCAGGAAGGACTGGCAGCACGTGTAGCCGGCCTGCTGGAAGACATCCAGCAGCATATATTTACTAAGGCCCTTACGTTCCGTAATGCCAATACGGTTGAAGTAAATACATACGACGAATTTAAACAGGTACTTGAAGAAAAGGGCGGATTCATATCCGCGCACTGGGATGGTACCGTTGAAACCGAAAAACGGATCAAAGAAGAAACCAAGGCGACCATCCGCTGCATTCCGCTGGCCGGCCAGCCGGAAGACGGCTTCTGTATGGTTACTGGAAAGCCATCAACCCAGCGGGTGCTGTTTGCCAGGGCTTATTGAGAGGTTCACGCAATGGTGTCCGCTGCAGTTTTCTTAGCTTAGTAATTATGAACGTATTGATTATCGGCTGTGGATGGGTGGGTACCTATGCCGCGGGTGAAATGCTTGGTGAAGGACACCGGGTATGGGGGACGACCACTTCCACGGAAAAGTTTGTGAAATTGACCGAAATGGGCGTTACGCCCGTAATGGTGAATTTTGATGACGCCGTGCCGGCTGTTCCCACTGCTGAACTGCGCGATACTCCTTTTGACGTAGTGATTATCAGCGTGCCCATCACATACAAAGATTCGCTGGAGGGTGTCCGGTCGCGGTTCACCAGCCTGCTTGGGTTTTTAACCTCCTTGCAGTTCAGGCAATTGTTTTTCTTCGGTTCCGTGGGTATTTATCCCAAGGTAAGCGCGACCATTACGGAAGATTCGCTTCCGGAATCCGATCTTGAGCCGAAGTTGTTATTGGGAGAATCCATGCTGCGCGCGCAGCATAAACAGGTTAACCTGCTCCGGCTGGGCGGATTGTTTGGCCTCGAACGCGTGATGGCCAAGCATTTTGTCGGCAAAATCTGCGAAATCGGCTACCAGACAGCCAATTTCGTCCATGTGGAGGATATTTACCGTGTCATCAGGGCCATGATAGCGCAGGAAACCCAGGGAAAGACGTATAATGTCGTCAGTCCTGAACACCCATTGAAGAAAGATGTGATCGCGGTATCGGCTGAGAAATACGGTTACGGCCTGCCTGCCGGATATACCGATACCGACCAAACCGCAAAAGTGGTGTCTCCCGAGCGGCTGATCCATGACCTGGGCTATCAGTTTGTTTATCCTTCTCCGTTGTATTTTTAATTTTCCGGGCCGGTATTGCGTGTTCCTGCTTCGCCCCTGATGCGATGCATGTGCGATATTCGTCCGCAGTGATTCCACGGTGACTCCACCCTGAGTCCACGTTGAGTCCACCTTTTTCCACGTATACCCTGAACTTACTGTCCACGGAGGGTGCTCGGATGGTGGATGAATCCCGTTGAGTGCTACTACAAGTTCAATAAAAGTTTGATACCTTTACCAAAACATGCTGACATAAAGATATCCAATTGCACTATGGAATATAAATTTGCAACAAAAGCCATCCATGCCGGTCAAAAATCAGACCCTACTACAGGCGCGGTCATGACGCCGATTTACCAGACATCCACTTACCAGCAGGCGGCACCCGGCGATCATAAGGGCTACGAATATTCACGGGGGACCAACCCCACACGGAAGGCACTGGAGGACTGCCTTGCGGCACTGGAAAACGGGAAACATGCGCTGGCGTTCGCCAGTGGTATGGCCGCTACGGAGACGGTGCTGAAGCTGTTGCGCCCGGGTGATGAGGTCATCACCGGCGACGACCTTTATGGCGGGTCATACCGGATATTCACGAAGGTATTCGCACATTACGGCATTAAATTCCATTTCGTCAATACTTCGGAACCGGCAGCGGTACAGGAAAAAATAAACGCCAATACCCGGCTCATCTGGGTTGAAACACCCACTAATCCAACCCTGAAACTGGCCGATATCGAAGCCATCGGCCGGATCGCCAAAACTGCAGGTGTACTTTTCGCGGTAGACAACACTTTTGCATCGCCCTACCTCCAGAATCCGCTGGACCTGGGGGCGGATATCGTCATGCATTCGGTAACGAAATACATTGGCGGCCACTCCGATGTGGTAATGGGCGCGCTGGTCATGAATGACAAAGCACTGTATGACGACCTGTTCTTTTATTACAATGCCTGCGGAGGTACACCTGGTCCCCAGGATGCATTTCTGGTATTACGGGGAATCAAGACCCTGCACCTACGGATGAAGGCACATTGCGAAAATGGTCGGCAGGTTGCTGAATTTCTCCGGAAACATCCCCGGATTGAACAGGTTTACTGGCCCGGTTTTGAAGATCACCCCGGCCATGCCGTGGCGAAGAAGCAAATGCGTGATTTCGGGGGTATGGTGTCTGTGGTGCTGAAGGATGCCTCTTTGGCGGAAACCTTCCGGATCGCCGGTTCGTTCAAGGTGTTTACACTGGCCGAATCATTGGGCGGGGTGGAGTCGCTGATCAACCATCCGGCCACCATGACGCATGGCTCCATTCCAAAAGAAGCACGGGAGCGCGTAGGCGTAGTTGATAGCCTGATCCGGATCAGTGTGGGTGTGGAAGATATTACCGATTTACTGGCCGACCTGGAGCAGGCGCTGGCGTAATTAACGGGGAGGGCTACCGTTGCAGTTAAAGGAATTTCTCGACAGCCGGGTTCACGTATACAACTCCCCGGATTTCATTGCCAATGACCCGATCTGTATTCCCCATCGGTTTACAGTAAAACAGGATATTGAAATTATGGGTTTTTTTGCTGCAGTACTTGCCTGGGGTCAGCGAAAAACCATTATAAACAAGTGCACGGAGCTGATCCAGCGCATGGACGGAGCACCTTATGCGTTTGTTCGCAACCACTCGGATGGCGACCTGAAGCAGCTGCTTGGATTCCGGCACCGGACGTTCAATGATACTGACCTGCTCTATTTTATCCGGTTTTTCCATCACCACTATTCCCATTACCAGTCGCTGGAAAACGCATTTATTCCGCCGGCTGCGCATGGGGAATTCCGGACAGAATACATGGAAGAAAACCCGGTACCCCCAGCAGACATCGAGTTGGCATCGGCGGCGTGCTACCTGCACGAACTTCGGCCTGGTTTCGATGTGGAAACGGCACTAAACCATTTCCAAACTTATTTTTTTAGTCTCGACGACTATCCCGAACGGACAAGGAAACACATCAGCTCGCCCCGCCGGAACTCGGCATGCAAACGGCTTAACATGTTTTTGCGGTGGATGGTGCGGGCGGATAATAGGGGAGTGGACTTTGGCCTGTGGAAACGGCTGTCGCCAGCACAGCTGATCTGTCCATGTGACGTGCATGTTGAGCGCGTGGCCCGCAAACTGGGTTTAATCACCCGCAAACAGGCAGACTGGAAAATGGCATTGGAACTGACGGGTAACCTTCGGTTGCTGGATGCCGCTGACCCGGTGAAGTACGATTTTGCATTATTTGGTCTCGGCATCGAAGGTGAACTGTAGCCGTCGGACGCACCGGAAGGTGCCGGGTTTGCACTTAACGGAGGTAAACTTCGGGGTTTACGCAATGCGGCAGTTTTTCGTCCCGGAGCCCGGCAATGATATTGGCTACCGTGAGCTGCATCATTTTCATCCGTGTTTCCACAGTGGCCGAGCCGATATGGGGCAGCACAGCCACGGTGGGCATATCAAGCAACGGGTTGTCACTGGCGGAGGGTTCGGGATTGGTGACATCGAGCCCTGCTCCCCAGATCGTTCCTGTCTCAATGGCCTGTCGTAGGTCGTCTTCCCGGTGGAGCTGTCCACGGGCAGTATTAATGAAAATGGCCGAACTTTTCATTTTTGAAAACGTATCCCGGTTAAAAACTTCCCGCGTTTCATCGCTCAGGTTGGCATGCACACTCAGTATATCACTTTGCCGGAGCAGCTCGTCAAATGACACCCGACGGGCACCCAGTTCCTTTTCGGCCTGCTCATTCCGGCCGCGGTTATGGTAAATAACCGGCATGTCAAAGGCCAGCCGACAACTTTTGGCCAGCTCAAAACCGATCCGGCCCAAGCCATAAATCCCCAGGGTTTTACCCGTAAGCTCCACGCCAAGATTAGCCATGGGGTCGAAAAAATCCCAGTTGCCACGAAGGATTTCCTTGTGCATGTGCAACGCCTTCCGGGCCACATTCTGCATGAGCAGGAAAGCGGTATCCGCCGTGGTTTTGCTGAGCACACCCGGTGTATTGCCAATGGGAATCCCCAGCTCTGTGGCCGCGGGTACATCTACCCGGTCATAGCCGACACTGCACAACGCGATGACTTTCAGGTGGCGGCATTCCTGCAGGAAGCTGCGATCGATGCGGTTGCTTCCCACACTGAACAGGCCGTCGCTTTCTTTGGCGTAACGGATCAATTCTTCGGGCGTCAGGTTGCGTCTTTCTGTCCATTCGGCTGTCTGGAATCCCTGATCGGTGAATGCTTGCTTGATGACGGGAGGAACCTGGCGTGTGATGAAAACTTTCATGGTTAGGGGTAAAGATAGTACTTTTTATTTTTTAACAGCGATTTTTGTCTTAGGTTTGCAGCTGCAATAACACCGCATCATCATTTATTATATTCCAAGCAGATGACCCGATCCGAGCTGATCCGCCAGATAAAAAGCAAGCGTTCTTTTCTTTGTGTCGGACTTGACACCGACATCACGAAAATCCCTGAACACCTGTTATCCTATGAAGATCCGGTTTTTGAATTTAACCGGCAGATCATTGAGGCTACGGCTGATCTTTGCGTGGCCTATAAGCCCAATATCGCATTTTATGAGTGCAGGGGAGTAGCCGGCTGGGCAAGTCTACAGCGGACCTGGGCGGCACTTCCCGCGGAATGCCTGCGCATCGCGGATGCCAAGCGCGGCGATATCGGTAATACGGCCCGGATGTATGCTGCGGCTTTTTTCGACGAGCAGGTGTCGGGACTGGGTTTTGACGCGTTGACTGTTTCCCCGTATATGGGAAGTGATTCGGTGCAGCCCTTCCTGGGTTTCGACGGAAAATGGGCGATTGTGCTGGCACTCACTTCCAATGCAGGCGGACTCGATTTTCAGACGATAACCGATGCAACGGGGAAGGCGCTTTTTGAGCAGGTTATTGAGCGCGTGAATACCTGGGGCAGTCCGGAAGATATCATGTATGTAGTAGGCGCCACTCGCGGCGAAGCATTCTCGGCGGTACGGAAATACGCGCCCGATCATTTTCTGTTAGTACCCGGTGTTGGTGCACAGGGGGGGAGCCTGCGCGACGTATGTGCTTACGGTATGAATAAGGACTGTGGGTTGCTGGTTAATGCGACACGCTCCATCATTTACGCGTCGAACGGGCGCGACTTCGCCGATAAAGCCCGGCTGGAGGCCCAGGCGTTACAGCGGGAAATGGAACAGGAGCTGCTGGCCGCCGGCCTTATTGATTAAGTCTCAGAAACGTAACCAGGACCTTATCGATCCGGTTACCATCCATGTCAACCACTTCAAACTCATGGTCTTTCCATTGGAATTTTTCCCCGGCACTGGGTACGTGCCCGAGTTTGAGGAGGATCAGTCCGGCAATGGTGTTAATACTGCCGAGGCCTTCGTCTTCTTCATCGTCTGACACCGTAATATCCAATGTTTCAAACAACTCATTGAGCTGATACTGGCCGTCGATCAGGAAACTGCCGTCTTCGCGGGTTACGATGTCCGGCCTTTCCACGCTTTCGCTTTCTGAAATATTACCCACCAGACTGCTCAAAATATCGTTGAGCGTGACGATGCCCTGCAAGGATCCGTATTCATCCAGTACGACCGCCTGATGGATCTTGGATGCCCGGAATTTATTGAGGATACTGTATGCAGAACTATTTTCATGCACATAGTTCAGCGGCTGTGTAAGTTCCTTCAACTGGATGGGTGCCGCAATGAGGTATTTGTTCAGCAGCGACTTAATGTGTACGATGCCGATAATATTGTCAAGTCCGTTTTCACACACCGGGTATACCGAATGTCCGCTTTCCAGTATGGTTTCTTTATGGGTTTCATAATCGTCGTTCACGTCGAGCCACACAATATTGCTGCGGTGCGTCATTAAGTTGACCGCCTTTTTGTCGCCCAGACTAAACACCCGGTCTACAATCTCGTGTTCGATATGCTCAATCGCCCCGCTGTCGGCACCTTCATCAACCAACGCTTTAATCTCCTCTTCGGTTACGGCATTTTTAGATGTTTTGACGTTCAGCAGCCGTACAATGGCCTCCGTGGTGGCGCTGAGCAGCCATACGAACGGCGCGACGACCCGACTCAGCAGGTTCATGGGGATGGCGACCAGCATGGCGTATTTTTCAGGCATGGCCAGTCCGATGCGTTTCGGTACGAGTTCACCGAGTACCAGGGTAAGGAAAGTAATGATGAGCACGACAATAAATACGGAAAGCTGACTACTGTAACCATCGAGCCAACGGACGTCACTGAGGTAGACATCAATGCGTTGCGCAATGGTACTTCCTCCGAAAATACCGGTGAGTATACCGATCAGCGTGATGCCGATCTGAACGGTGGAGAGAAACTGATTGGGCGATTCCTTTAATTTTAATACCTGCTTGGCAGCGGCATTCTTGCGGTCGGATAGGGTTTGTAAACGGGCTTTCCGGCTTGATATAATGGCAATTTCAGAAGCAGAAAAAACCCCGTTTAGTAATATCAGCGCTAAAATAATCAGCGATTCTGTAAGCATGTAGCTAAAATAGAAAATTAATCGGATAAACAAAATAGCACCGGCATGTTGCCGGTGCTGCTTGCAGTGCCTGTTCTTTGCTTAATAGTTAAACGGTGACATCCAGGCTCTTCGCATTTTTTACCCGCGTATTCAGGAGTGCCAGGTCAATGACCTCCCGCATTTCGCTGACGTAATGGAACGTCAGGTCCTTCAGGTAATGTTCCTTGATTTGCAGGATGTCTTTCCGGTTCGCTTTGGATAGGATAATTTCCCGGATATTTGCCCGCTTGGCAGCCAGTATCTTTTCCTTTATTCCGCCGACAGGAAGCACCTTGCCGCGCAGGGTAATTTCCCCGGTCATGGCCAGTTTGTCCTTCACTTTACGCTGGGTAAAACTGGAAGCTAATGCGGTAAGCATCGTAATTCCGGCTGATGGCCCGTCCTTCGGCGTGGCACCGGCAGGCACATGGATGTGTATATCCCAGTGGTCGAATACTTTGTAGTCGATCCCGAACTCATCGGCGTGCGACTTTAAGTAAGCCAGCGCAATATTGGCCGATTCCTTCATCACATCGCCGAGATTACCGGTTAACGTCAGTTTACCTTTACCGCGGCTTAGGCTCGATTCAATATAAAGAATGTCGCCTCCCACCTGTGTCCAGGCCAGTCCGGTGACTACGCCGGCCGTTTCACTGTGCTCATAGAACTCCTTGTCAAAAATCGGTGCACCCAGGATATCTTCGACCTCTTTTTCGGTAATAGGCGATTTAACGGGCTGCTCCATGACGATGCCGGTTGCCACACCCCGCACAATCGACCCGATTTTTTTCTCCAATCCACGTACCCCCGACTCACGGGTATATTCGTCGATGATTTTTTCGATCACCTTGCCCCGCATGGCGAGGTCCTTGGCCCCGATGCCATGCAGCTCGCGCTGCTTGGGAATGAGGTGCCGCTTGGCAATTTCTATTTTTTCTTCGATGGTATACCCGTTTACTTCGATGATTTCCATACGGTCGAGCAGGGCCGGTTGTATGCTGCTCAGCGAGTTAGCTGTTGCGATGAACATCACGTTGGACAGGTCGTAATCCAGTTCCACGTAATGGTCGTAAAAGGCATTATTCTGTTCCGGATCGAGCACCTCCAGCAGGGCCGAAGAGGGGTCCCCCCGGAAGTCGCTGCCTACCTTGTCGATTTCATCAAGCACAAATACCGGGTTGGCTGCTCCGGCCTTTTTCAGCGATTGGATAATGCGGCCCGGCATGGCGCCGATATAGGTTTTCCGGTGTCCCCTGATTTCGGCTTCGTCGCGGATGCCGCCAAGGGCCATCCGGGTGTATTTACGCCCCAGTGCCTTGGCTATCGATTTGCCCAACGACGTTTTACCTACACCCGGAGGGCCCACCAGGCACAGTATAGGTGCCTTCATGTTGTTTCTGAGCTTGAGTACGGCGAGGTATTCAATGATCCGGCTCTTTACTTTATCAAGTCCGTAATGATCCCTGTCCAGTATTTTCTTTGCCCGCTGGAGATCGAAATTGTCCTTGGTAAAATGATTCCACGGCAACTCAAGCAGCAATTCCAGGTAGTTTAACTGTACAGAATAATCCGCGGCGGCCGGATTGATGCGGGCCAGCTTGTCGAGTTCTTTGTGGAAATGCTGGTCCACTTCCTTGGACCATTTTTTATCCTTTGCCTGTTTCCGAAGGTCCTCGATCTCAAGATCCGGCGTTATCCCGCCCAGCTCTTCCTGAATGGTTTTAAGCTGCTGGTTAAGGAAATAATCCCGTTGCTGCTTATCAAGATCACCTTTTACTTTATTTTGTATCTGTGTTTTAAGCTCCAGCATCTGAAGCTCAAGATTAAGCTGTTCCAATACACGGGATGCACGTTTTTCCAGGTTGGCGATTTCGAGCAACTGCTGTTTGAACGGCAGATCGGCATTGAGGTTCGACGAGATGAAGTTGATTAAGAACCCGGGACTCTCAATGTTTTTGATGGCAATGCCCGCCTCGCTCGGTATATGCGGTGATAGTTGTATAATCTGCAGTGCCATTTCCTTAATAGAGGAAATCAGCGCATTGAATTCGCGGTTGGTTTTGTGTTTTTTCTCCTGGAACCGTTCAATGGATGCTTTGAAATAAGGCTCGCTCTGGACGAGTTCGTTAAGCTGGAAGCGCTGCTTGCCCTGTATAATAACCGTGGTGTTGCCATCGGGCATTTGCAGAATCTTAATGATCATCGCCACCGTACCTACCTTGTTAAGCTGCTCAAATGTGGGGTCTTCAATAGACATGTCCTGCTGGGACACCACACCGATAATCCGGTCGCCCTTATATGCGTCTTTAACCAGTTTAATGGATTTGTCGCGGCCCACGGTAATCGGAATAACCACGCCAGGGAACAACACGGTATTGCGCAGCGGAAGAATCGCAAGCGTTTCCGGCAATTCGGCATTGGTCATCTCGTCTTCATCCTGCTGGCTCAGCAATGGGAAAAATTCGGTGTCTTCGTTTATGATGGGGATTCCTTGGTCAAAGAATGAATCGTATTTATTACTCATCTATGTTGTTCTTTAGCTTGTAACGGCGCCATATTGGCAGCCACTGTTTGTCTTAGTTGCCTGACTAATGTTAATTGATCTGTCTGCAAGCCTTATGCCAACCCGTGTTTTTTTCTATATTTTAACAATTCCGCCATTCATTTTACCGTTAGCGTATTGAAAAGCTGAAAAAAAGTCAGTTCAACAGGACAGGTGGCCGGTTATCGGTGTATGCCAAATTATTTTCAATGAATGCCGGCATTGTTTGTGATTATGATTTTAAGTATGTTTGTAACACTGCTGGATTTTGTAGCATGGATATTGCTACGAATACCGACAGTTGCTGTGTCAGTGCAGCAGCGCATGAGTTTTATTGTAATTGAAAAATATGAAACGAGACAAATTGAAATCAACGTGTAAAAAAATGAACCGTGGCCTGATAGCCGGACTGTTATGCCTGGGTGTTGTGATGGCGCATGGGCAGACTACGGAAACCGCACCGAGCAATCCCAATGTCCGGTTAGGGCAGAAAGCGTTGCTGGATGGTGATTTTAAATCGGCTGCTGGCTACCTGCAAAAAGCACTGCCACAGGAAGGGGACGATGAAAACGTATGGTACATGCTGGGCTATTCGCAATATCACAGCGGCGATTACAATAAGGCGAAGGACTCATTCAGCAAAGTCATTGAATTAACCCCCGATAACGTAGCGGCTTACTATTACCGCGGAAAGGCAAATAATATTTTGGCCGTTCAGACGGAAACACGGGTAAGCAGCAGTAACCGGGAAAAAATGCTGAATGCGGCAATAGCCGATTATACCAAGGCGATTGAGTTGAATGCGGAGGATGTAAAACTGTATCAGAACCGCGCGATTGCCTACCGCGATCTGGGGATATTGCGCGGCACTACGGGAACGGCAAATTACGACAAGGCCGTGGCCGTTGACGCATATGATAAATCGATCGTGGATTTTGAACAGGTACTGGCGCTGACGCCCGGTAAGAAAGATATTCAGACAGAAATAAAGAAAGCGAAAGTATACCGGGATAACCTGAAATAAGGGCCGGGTCCAGCGCTGATTTTATTGCTGGCAGAGGTTGCCGCTAAGCGGTGTGGCGTTTTAACGGCACACAGGGGTAAGACCCCGGCTTATCGGCAACCTTTTTTTTATTGACGCGCTGGAAATACACCGGTAATGCGGTAAGTGTTGTCGCCGATTACGGCTACGTGCTGATTTTTGTTGATCCGGTAAAGCGAATCGGGATAATAATCCAGTTGCTCTTCCGACCGGTATAGCATGTTCTCCACATGGTTCCGGATCCGGATGTGCCTGATCTGTCCGTCCGGTTGTTTCTCCACGGTGATCTCCTGCGTGCGCAGTCCGGGATCAAGGCTGTGGTAAGTGACGGTGCTTCCCGCGCTGTCGACCCGGTAGCTTTGCTGCCATGCGGGTTTGTTGATGTCTGATTCGGAAAACAGACGTAATTCATTTTCCCACCCATCGATCCACACGTTGCGTGTCTCTTCCATTCCGCTTTTCACCACCGTTTTGGTGATTTCAGGCGAAGCCTGCTGCAGGCGCTCAGCCTCCGCTTTGAAGTAATGCTCCAGGCTAAAATAAGCAGTTGCCGATGCAGTGGCTGCCGGTTGGCCGTCAGGTGAGGAGCACGCCGTTACCGCAAACAGCAATATTCCCATGCCATATGCGGGTATGGCTGCTATTTTTTTCCTCCGGTCCATTAAACCAAACTATTTCCTGTCATTTCCGCGGGAATAGGAACGCCCATGATCGTTAAGATCGTGGGAGCAATGTCACCTAATTTGCCGTCGGCAATCGTTTTAAAATCACTGTTCACCAGAATACACGGAACCAGGTTGGTGGTGTGTGCGGTGTTGACCGAACCATCATCATTGACCATGAATTCCGCATTGCCGTGATCGGCAATAATAATAAACGTATATCCGGCATGGAGCCCGCACTCAACCACCTGCTGCGTACAGCGGTCGACTGTTTCCACCGCCTTGACCACGGCTTCGAATACGCCTGTATGGCCTACCATGTCCGGATTGGCAAAGTTCAGGCAGATGAAATCAGGTTCCCGTGTGTTTATCTCGTTGCAAATTGCATCGGCTACGCCCTGTGCGCTCATTTCCGGTTGCAGGTCGTACGTAGCCACTTTCGGCGACGGGATGAGGAGGCGGGATTCCCCGTTAAATTCCTTTTCCCGGCCTCCGGAAAAAAAGAAAGTCACGTGAGGGTATTTTTCCGTTTCCGCAATACGGGTCTGTGTTTTGCCATGGGTTTCGAGTACTTCGCCCAGGGTATTGGCGAGGTTATCTTTGTGGAATACCACATCCACGTGTTTAAACGTATCGTCATACGCGGTCAGGGTAACGTAATGCAGTTTCAGCGGCTCCATCTGGTATTCGGGAAATGCCTTTTGCGTAAGTGCGATCGTGATTTCCCGTCCGCGATCCGTCCGGAAGTTAAAGCAGATGACGACGTCCCCTTCCCGAATAGTGGCCAGTGGCGCTCCCTGTGCGTCGGTTTTGACAATGGGTTTAACAAACTCGTCGGTTACACCCGCATCGTATGACTGCTGGATGGCGGCGCCGATGTCCTGGGTAGGGGTGCCGGTTCCGTGAACCAATAGATCATAGGCCTGCTTTACCCGTTCCCACCGGTTATCCCGATCCATGGCGTAATACCTTCCGATGGCCGAAGCGAGTTGTCCGGTGCTGGAGGGCAGGTACTGTTCCAGTGCACGTACGTATTCGATACCGGAATTGGGATCGGTATCCCGCCCGTCCAGGAATGCGTGCACAAAAACACGGTCAGCAGTTAATCCCGCCTGTTTTGCTGCGTCGCATAGTCCGCGCAGGTGCTTGGTGTGCGCATGTACGCCACCGTCCGATAACAGGCCGATGAAATGGACCCGGGCATGATTGGACTTCGCATATTCGAACGCCCGTTGCAGCGTTTCATTTTTTTGAAACTCACCGTCATTCACCGCCTTATGGATACGGCCCAGTTCCTGATAGACGACGCGCCCTGCCCCGAGGTTCATATGACCAACCTCTGAATTTCCCATTTGGCCTTCCGGAAGGCCTACGGCTTCACCTGAAGCGGCCAGGCGGCTGTTGGGAGAATTCGCCAGCAGTTTGTCCAGGTAAGGTGTGTTTGCCGCCAGCACGGCATTTGACCGGTCATGTTTGCCGTAACCTAAACCATCCAGGATTATGAGTGCTACTTTTTTCATTCAAATAATTATTGATTAACTGTTCACGTTCATTGGTGTCAATGAAGCGTACGTGTAACAATTTTGTCGTTCCGTGGTACAAATATACGCTTTTTCGGTGGGTTTAATGGGCTATTTCATGGATTAATGCCCGATCCGGCGGTGTGTCTGGATGACCGGGGATTTTGCGGGCCGAATGCCGGTAAATATGGCATGTTTTTAGCTATACCCAAATTAAAGCGGGTAGACCGGCGATTGCCGCGCTGCTCCGTACGAAATAGGCTACATCGGTGCGACCGATCATGGTTTCATTAAGTGCAACTACATTTGAATAAACAATTACAACGACTGTGAAAGAGAAAGGTTTTAGACTGATTAGACGGTTGGGCATTGCGGGTATGATGTGTTTGATGATGATTACCAGCTTTGCGGCTATTGACGTAATCGATGACATTACATCCTGCATCAAGGAAGCCGACACCAAGGAACTTTCCAAGTTTTTTTCGTCGACCGTGAGCATGACATTGCTCAATGACGACGGGGTTTATTCCCGCGTACAGGCAGAAATCATCCTGCGCGAGTTCTTCAACAGAAATTTGCCCACGGGTGTATCCATTGCCCATCGGCTGGATTCAAATCCCAATTTCCGCTATGTAGTCCTGAACCTGGAAACTGCCTCCGATACGTTCCGGGTGTCCTATAAACTAACCAATAGCGATAACAGCTTCAGGATTACCGAATTCCGCGTCGAATCGATTTACTGACCCCGAATCCAAATTTTATTTTTTTTTCTTATTTTATTTTAAATATCCATCTTAGCGGTGATTTGCAGGATTGTCCGCTCGGCCAACCCTTGCTGCTTTGCCACAGATTTGGGATGGCATTGCTTTTTTATCAATTGACGAATGATTCAGGAAGAAAAAATTAGATTAATCAATTTTATTGCCGAGGCACTGCGGGAAGATATGGGAGACGGTGATCACACATCGCTTGCTACCATACCGCCCGAAAAGCAGGGAGAAGCACAGCTGATAATCAAAGAGACGGGTATACTGGCCGGCCTGGAGGAAGCACAGACCGTATTTGAAGTGGTTGATCGCGACGTAGCGGTCCGGCTGCTGAAAGCGGATGGTGACCCCGTAAAGACCGGTGATATTGTACTGCTGGCGCACGGCCGGATCCATAGCCTGCTGCTGGCGGAGCGTTTACTGCTCAATATTATGCAGCGGATGAGCGGAATTGCCACCGCAACCCATCGGATCATGGAAATCCTGTCTGGTACCCGTACGAAAGTGCTGGATACCCGAAAAACAACACCCTTACTTCGTTTTCTGGAGAAAAAGGCCGTTTTGCTCGGTGGCGGAACGAACCACCGGTTCGGTCTTTATGACATGATCCTGATAAAGGATAACCATGTTGATTATGCCGGTGGTATCCGGCAGGCCATTGAAAAGGCAAACCATTACCGTGAAACCCAGGGACGGAATATCGCGATTGAAATTGAGGTCCGCAACCTGAATGAACTACAGGAAGTGCTGGATACCGGTCGCGTGGAACGGATTATGTTCGACAATTTTACACCCGAGCTGGTCAGGGAAGCGGTAGCCCGGGTCAACGGCCGGTACATTACGGAGGCTTCGGGAGGGATTACCGCAGCGCAGGTCCGCCAATACGCGGAGGCAGGCGTGGATTACCTGTCCATCGGTGCCCTTACGCACTCGGTGAAAAGCCTGGATATGAGCTTAAAGGCAAAAATTATTGACGGATAGACCAAGACCTTGTTTTTTGCTTCTTTTTGATTAATTTGCAATTCATGATATCGATTTATTTAATCGGCGCAGTCATATTGGCTTATTTATTTGGATCCATTCCGACGGCGGTTTGGCTGGGGCAGGCTTTTTATAAGGTGGATGTCCGCGAATATGGAAGCGGTAATGCCGGCGCAACCAATACCTTTCGGGTACTGGGCACCCGGGCAGGGGTTGCGGTCATGATTATCGATATCCTGAAAGGGTGGACGGCCACCAACCTTGCTTATTTCATCGGACCATCGGTTACCGGTCCGCTTACCGCCGCCCAATTTGTGAATTACCAGCTGGCCCTGGGTGTCATCGCCGTCGTTGGACACTTGTTTCCGGTGTTCGCCGGTTTTCGTGGCGGTAAGGGAGTTGCCACACTGTTCGGTATGGTGCTGGCTGTGCATTTTGAGGCGGCACTTGTTTGTGTGTCGGTCTTTTTAGTCGTGTTGCTGCTGACCCGGTATGTGTCCCTGAGTTCTATTTGTGCCGGTTTTGCATTTCCATTCAGCATCGTGTTTCTGTTCCATACTTCGGTTAAGTCTGTGCTGCTTTATGGTATCTGTATCTGTGCCCTCATTTTAATCACACACCAGAAAAATATCGAGCGGCTGCTCAAGGGGAAAGAGTCGAAGGTCGTATTCCGAAAAAAGCGAAGCTATCCGGATGAAACCGGCATATAAATTGCTTTGGTTAACAGAACAAAACCATCACCTGATTTGTTGATTATACTTAAGCAAGTAATAAATTGAATACCATGAAGTTATTTACTAAAACAACAGCCGTTTTGTTGATTATCGCCCTGGCGATCGGCTGTGCTACGGTTCCGCTTACGGGAAGGCGTCAGCTGAGCTTGGTCGACGATGGCGAGATCCAGCAGCAAGCGGCATTGGTGTACAAAGAATTTTTGGCGGATCCATCCACCAAAGTAGTTAAAAGCAGCAGCGCTGCGCAATCCGTTCAGCGCGTAGGCAAGAATATTTCTGCGGCAGTGAATAAATTCCTGACCGAAAGCGGTTATGCCGACCAATATGATTTCAATTGGGAATTTACGCTGGTTCAGGAAGACCAGATCAATGCCTGGTGCATGCCGGGAGGCAAAGTGGCCGTTTATTCCGGTATTTTACCCGTAACGAAGAACGATGCCGGACTGGCTACGGTAATGGGGCATGAGATTGCACACGCCATTGCCAAGCATTCGGCGGAACGGATGTCGCAATCCATCGTGGCACAGGCTGGGGGAGCGGCAGTAGGGATTGCCACATCGGAAAAGTCGAACGCTACCCGTGCCATTATCAATACCGCTTATGGACTGGGTGGACAGCTTGCCCTGCTGAGTTATTCGCGCAATCAGGAAAGCGAAGCCGATCGGCTGGGCCTGGTGTTCATGGCCATTGCAGGATATGATCCGAATGAGGCAGTCGGGTTTTGGGAACGGATGGCACAGGCCAAGCAGTCGCAGGGCGGGGGAGCACCTCCCGAGTTTCTCAGTACCCACCCCAGCGATGCGCGGCGGATCAACGATATCCAGAAGCTGATTCCCGAGGCAATGAAATATTATAAGAAATAATTCCAGGAGATCCGATATAAATTCCCGGTAACGTCCGTGTCTTCCGCCCCGGAAACACGACGATTGCGGCTACTTTTTTGTATGTTTGTGTCCTAATCAGATGGGCGATGAACTTGGAACAAAAAGATATCGCAGGGATGCGGATGGCGTACGAAATGGGGCAGCTAAACGAAGGTGACCTTGCCGAAGACCCCCTGGTCCAGTTCCAGCAGTGGTTTAACGAAGCCGTTGACAAAGGGGTTATGGAACCCAATGCCATGACATTATCCACTGTTTCGGCTTCCGGAAAGCCTTCTTCACGGATTGTGCTGCTGAAGCAGGTCGACCGGCTCGGGCTCGGTTTTTACACGAATTATACAAGTCGAAAAGGTACGGAACTGGCTGCAACTCCCCATGCGGCCCTGCTGTTTTTCTGGCCCGAATTGCAACGGCAGGTGCGGGTAGAAGGAAAAGTGGAAAAATTGCCTGCTGAGGCTGCCGATGCCTATTTCCGGTCGAGGCCCAAAGGCAGCCGGCTGGGTGCCCTGGTATCGCCGCAGAGCCGGGAGATTGCAAACCGGGAGGAACTGGATGGTCAATTGCATGTACTGGAGGAAAATTACCGGGATACGGACGACATACCGCGTCCTGAACATTGGGGAGGTTATCTGCTGCTTCCGGAACAAATTGAATTCTGGCAGGGCCGGAATAACCGGCTGCACGACCGGTTGGTTTATAAAAAAGAAAATGAGGTATGGAGAATAGCGAGGCTGGCTCCCTGAGCAACATGGAGTCTTTCGGAAAGATACGTACATTGCTGATCAACCGGTTCGGTGAATCTGTTATTGTGGCGGAAGCGCAGGATGGTCTGCAACCGGCACTTTTTATCACGCCGGAGCAGTTAACGGAAGTCTGCCGGTTTTTACGCGATCATGAAGCGACGTATTTCGACTTCCTTTCGTGTATCAGCGCCGTGGACGATGGGATAGTAGCCGGTACATTTACAGTGGTGTATCACCTGGCTTCGATTCCATACAAGCAACAGCTTACCCTTAAGGTACGCATCGCCAACGACCGGCATCCGGATCACCTGCCAGCACTACCGAGCGTCAGTTCGGTGTGGCGGACCGCCGATTGGCATGAGCGGGAGGCGTTTGACCTGATGGGCATTTTCTTTGAAAACCACCCCGATCTGCGACGCATCTTGCTGCCCGACGATTGGGAAGGTTACCCCTTGCGGAAAGATTACCAAGAAGCCGAAACCTATCATGGCATTGCCATTAAATAAACACAGCAATGGCAGAAAATACAATTGAAACCAGTGCAGAAAAGCCCTATCAGGAGGCACTGCGGGCTTATGAAGCACGTCTTGCCGCTATTGGCAGTGAGGAGATGGTGATTAACATGGGGCCCCAGCATCCTTCGACACACGGGGTCCTGCGCCTGCAGCTGATTACCGACGGTGAGATCGTGAAAGAAGTAATCCCGCACCTGGGGTACCTGCACCGTTGCTTTGAAAAGCATGCCGAATCGATGAATTACGGCAAAACGATTCCCTTTACCGATCGCATGGACTACCTGGCCTCCATGAACAACAGCCATGCGTTTGTAATGGGGGTGGAGCGGATGCTGGGGATTGATGGGCAGATTCCAAAACGGATTGAGTATATACGTGTGCTGGTCTGCGAGCTTAACCGGATTGCTTCCCACCTGATTGCTATCGGAACGTATGGAATTGACATCGGCGCATTCACGCCGTTTATGTGGTGTTTCCGGGACCGTGAGCATATCATGAATATGCTGGAATGGGCATCCGGATCACGGATGCTTTACAACTACATCTGGGTGGGTGGCTTATTTTATGACCTGCCTGTCGGATTTGAAGAGCGATGTGCCGAATTTATCACCTATTTTAAACCTAAGCTTATTGAACTGGACGAGTTGCTAACGACAAACCAGATCTTTATTTCACGGACAGCCAATATCGGCATATTGCCATCCGACGTAGCTATTAACTACGGCTGTTCCGGTCCGATGCTGCGCGCTTCAGGGATCAAATGGGATCTGCGGCGGGTCGATGGTTATTCGGTATACCCCGAAATTGAATTTGAAATACCCGTCGGGAAAGGGGAGGCGGGGACTACCGGGGATTGCTGGGATCGTTACAAGGTACGCGTGGACGAAATCAGGGAGTCTGTGAAGATCATTGAACAATGCCTGGAGCGGCTTTCGGGTCCGCTGAAGCGGACCCCGGAGTTTGACCCCCGGGCATTAGTGCCCAAGAAAGTTAACCTGAAACCGCAGGACTATTATGTGCGTGCCGAAAACCCGAAAGGGGAACTTGGTTTTTATTTCGTTACGCAGGAAAAAACAGATATTCCCAAACGGGTAAAAGCCCGTGGACCGAGTTTCAATAACCTATCGGTGCTGCCCGAGCTGGCGAAGGGTGTACTGATTGCGGATTTGATCGCGATACTGGGTTCAATTGACATCGTGCTGGGCGAGGTAGACCGGTAACTGCTTGAGTCTTTAGGTTGTTTTCGTTTGTAAATAACTGATTTTATGTTTATTATATTTGTGTTAAAAATAATGAAAAAATATTTGATAAACTGAAAATAAACCCTACCTTTGCGGTATCATAATTTAGGTTTATAATTGGTTAGTAAAGGTTTCCATTCTCCCCGTTTGGAAACCTTTCTTTTTATCCATATTCCTGATTTCTGTCGATTTTGTTTTTAGGTGATGAGGAGACCTTGCTCCATATCTGACGTTGCTGTATAAGCACATTTCGGACAGTACGCCGATGTAAATTCGAAGCGGCATCCCTTCGTTTACCTGGATATTGTTGCTGTAATCAGGCTTAAAATCCGTGTGATACCCAGTGCGCAGAAGGAGCGGGATTGGCATACCTGCAGATGCAGATAGGGAGTGCGTTGGTTTGGGGAATGGAGTGATTGCTGTAGGGTTGACTCCGGGATTTGCGGAGTCCGCTGGACGCCGATCCCGCGGCCGGTGTACAAGGGTGTTGCCTTATCGACGGGGGATATAAGATAAAAAAAGACGGGTGCCCTGGAATATCCGGGGCACCCGCTTGGTGTGTGCAGCCTAATGGCTATGATTAAAAGTAAAATTGTACACCGAGTCTTGGAGCCAATGAGTTGGCGTTAAGACCGAAAGAGTTGCTGGAAACCTTGTCGTCAGATCCTTCTGGTTTAATTGAGGAGTTCTGGTAGTAAAGGCCTCTTACAGACAGTTCGATGCCGATTTTGCTGGTTGGGAAATAAGCGAAACCAGGAGCCAATTCAACACCATAACGTGCTGTGGTGCCCAGGTCGGTATCCTCTGCTTTAGCAGTTCCCCAAGCCATCGGTACAGAAAGCTGTCCAAAGAACTTGAAATCACCGTCACCTTTGTACAAACGTGCAAAGGGAGCTACATTGAACGTGCTTAATTTGTTGGCCTCAAAGGTCGCGCCAGCGGCAGCGGTATTTTCTTCGTATCCGTATCCGATTCCGGTACCGATTGCGAAGTTATCACTTACGAAGAATCCAACAGTAGGCTGGATACCGAATGCTTGTGATTCCGTGTCTACGTCTTTTACTTTAGAGTAGTCATAAGAAACACTTCCGCCCAGGATCACTTTTCCTTTTTCGGTTTGTGCCTGTGCTGCAAAAGCTACAACGATAGCTGCTGAAAAGGTTAAAAATAGTTTTTTCATGTGTGTATTAAATTTAGTTAAAACATCCAGTCATTTTTATTTTTACTTTTTGACTGTTGATATCAGCTGAACAATACAAATGCCAAACCCGTACGTGATGCCATTTAGTTTGTCATGGGTTTGTCGCTTTATGGATTTGTCGCTTAATGCCTGTCAAAATACGCTGATTTCAAATAAATTAGCCTTTACTGATTTAATTTGGCATAAAGACAATAAACCTGACAAATTGTGTAATTGCTGGATTAATAGGTATTGACTTTTTGACAATTAATGTCAAAAATGTCATGACAACAAAAAAAGCCAGGCGTAAAGGCCTGGCTTTCTGTATGTGGATACCGGATGGTACACCCATTAATTATTCGAAGTATTCTTTTATCCGTTCGAAGAAGGTTTTTTCGCTTTTACCGGGCTGGGGCTTAAAGTTGGGTGAATTCCGGAGGTTTTCAAGCAATTGCTTCTCGTCTGAAGAGACGGTTTTAGGTGTCCATACGTTAACATAGACCAGCTGATCACCTTTATGATAGGAATTTACTTCAGGCACACCCTTGCCTTTCAGGCGTAGGATTTTGCCTCCCTGCGTACCGGGATCAATCTTGATCTTGGCTTTACCGTCGATCGTGGGAACTTCCACGCTGGTTCCCAGTGTAGCATCCACAAAATTGACATACAGGTCATAAATCACATTAATGCCATCCCGTTTTAATGTTTCGTGGGGGATTTCCTCTATCAGGATGATCAGGTCACCCGGAACACCTCCACGTGGGGCTGCATTTCCCTTGCCACCCATAGATAATTGCATGCCCTCGCTAACCCCGGCAGGAATATTGATGGTAATGGTTTCTTCACCCCTGACCAAGCCATCTCCATGACAGGTTGTACATTTGGCTGTGATTTCAACCCCTTCACCGTTACAGGTCGGGCAGGTGCTGGTGGTTTGCATCTGTCCCAGGATCGTGCTGGTTACCCGTCTTACCGCCCCCGTGCCTCCGCACGTACGGCAGGTATGGAATGACGATTTGTCCTTGGCACCACTGCCATCGCAGGTAGTACAGACCACCTGTTTATTGACTTTGATTTTCTTTTCGGCCCCATTGGCTATTTCCTGCAGGGTAAGTTTTACTTTGATGCGCAGGTTTGACCCCTTAACGATACGGCGCCCGCCCCGCGAACTGCCCCCGCCGCCGAAGAAACTTTCAAACGGACTGCCACCACCACCGAAGATATCGCCAAATTGACTGAAAATATCTTCCATGTTCATGCTGCCGCCCCCGTAGCCACCGGAAGCACCGGCATGCCCGAATTGATTGTAGCGCTGCCTTTTTTCAGGATTGCTGAGTACTTCGTAGGCCTCGGCGGCCTCTTTAAACTTATCCTCGGCTTCGTGGTTGTTGGGGTTTTTATCCGGATGGTACTTGATGGCCAGTTTCCGGTAAGCCGACTTTATTTCGGCCTGGTCAGCGTTGCGCGAAACACCCAATACATCGTAATAGTCTCGTTTTGCCATGCTTGCTTGTTTATTAGTTTCCTACCACCACTTTGGCATGACGCAACACTTTATCATGCAGGTAATACCCTTTTTCAATTTCATCAATTACTTTGCCTTTCTGGTCCTCGTCCGGCACCGGAACGCTCGTAATGGCTTCCTGCAGTTCCGCATCAAAGGGTTTTCCGATGGATTCCATCGCTTTCAGTCCTTTCTGTGCCAGCGTGTTCTTCAGTTTGTGGCTCACCAGGCCGATCCCTTCTTTGACGGTATCCACTTCAGTAGCCGTTTCCATTGCTTTCAGTGCCCGGTCAAAGTCGTCGATCAATGGCAGTAAACTGGCCATGATGTCCTTGCCTGCCGTCTGCATCAGTTCGAGGCGTTCCTTGGCAACGCGACGCTTGTAATTATCAAATTCGGCATATAGCCGAATGTACTTATCGTTTGCCTCTTTTAATTCGGCAGCTAACTGTTCTTCGGCTGTTGCTGTTTCAGCTGTGTCCGATGATGGCTCAGTAGCCAGGGGTTCATCCTGGGCAATGAACTCATTTTCGTTCCTATGGTCGTTTTCGTCGTTTCTGTTTTTCTTTTGTGCCATATCAATTCACTAATCAATTCTTGTGCCCCTGCCTCAATTTCATTGCCAATGGGAAAATACCGCCAGCCTGTCAGTTTTCTGGTTTATTAAGCTTACAAATTGACGTATGTGTTTCAGGATTTGTCAGCGTTTTCATGAAGCGGTGATGGTGACATTGTCATGCAGTGCACCGTCGGCCGTTTTTACAATACGCGATGGCATATTACGGATAATCTGGTAATCGTGTGTTGCCATGAGGATGGCTGTGCCACCCCGGCTGATTTCTTTCAGCAATAACACAATTTCTTCGGAGGTTTCCGGGTCGAGATTTCCAGTTGGTTCGTCGGCTAGGATGATTTCGGGGTTGTTCAACAGGGCACGGGCAATGACCACGCGCTGCTGTTCGCCGCCCGATAGTTCGTGCGGCATTTTCTTTAGCTTGGAACGGAGCCCGACCTTTTCAAGTACGTCAAGCATCCGGTTTTTGATTAATGCTTTATCTTTCCATCCCGTAGCCCTTAGGGCAAATTCGAGGTTTTTTTCCACGGTACGATCGGTGAGCAGGTGAAAATCCTGGAATACGATGCCCAGTTTCCTGCGCAGGTAGGGTACGTCACGTTCACTGAGCTTCTTCAGGTCGAACCCGGCCACCATTCCCTCGCCACTGGCGATATGCAGATCGCCGTAAATGATTTTCAGGAGACTGCTTTTGCCGCTGCCGGTTTGTCCGATAAGGAATACGAATTCACCTTTATCGATCTTGAGGTTGACATTTGAGAGCACGAGGTGCTTGGGCTGGTAGATGTCTACGTTTTTGAGTGTGATTACCGTCTCGCCAATCATATGTTATAAATCTAATTTCTTAATCTGTCCAAAGGGTAATGCGGTTACAATTTCCATAATCTGGGTTATCTTGTCGCCCAGTCCCAGCTTTTCCAGCGATTTGTCTGGCCGGTCAACCCTGAAGTAGGCGAGTAATGTAAAGGCATCATCCCGGAGCTGAACGTAGTCCGGTATTTTTGCCACCCCTTTAACTTTAATGACATACATGTGACCGCAAAGTTAGTATAATTTGGCCGGATAATCAACGTTTTGCCGAGGGCTGTCCGCTGGGGGAGTCCCGGTGGGTAGCCAGAAAATCAAGTGTATTCACGCCGTCGGCATAATCGTTCAATTCCGGTTGCTGGCTACGGCCGAAATCAAACACGGGTGTTGGCACCGGGAGTGTTCCGCCGGCCACGATGCATTGTAGCTGCGGTGCCAGGGCCGATAGCCGTGCGTGCAGTTCAGTGGTCGTTTCATATTCTTCCTCATACAATACGGCAAGGGGAGAAGCGGTACGCACATCGCGTTTCACCAAAAGGAAACCATTGTCATAATGCGGATCGCCATTGATCAGGTATATGGATTTGTTGTAATCGTAGTTATTCCGGTATTTATGATGGTCAATAATCCCGGAGAATGCAGCGATGCCTTCGAAGAAAAGTGAAATGTCATACCCCTTGGGTAAAAAGAGCTTGGATACATTCCGGCAACCCAATCCAAAGAAATCGAAAATGTCATGCCCCAGCTGTTGTAGTTCATCGGTGGTTTCATTTCCCGACAACACCGCGGCGCTGTTGCGGTTTTTTCGGATAATGTGGGGAACCTTGCCGAAATAATATTCAAAATACCGCGCACTGTTATCGCTGCCGGTTGCAATTACGGCATCAAAGTCCCTAAGACGCTCCGTTAGCTGTATCCTGCTGCGGAAACGCGGTTCAATGGCCTGTAATTGTTCAAGCAGGTGTGTGGTGAGCTGCTGATCGGCAGCTGCCAGTTTGACCTGTATCCGATAGCCGGCGCAGAGTGCGCTTAGGATATCATGAAACCCAACTAAAGGGATATTGCCCGCCAGTATCAGGCCGACTGTCTGGTCGGTGTCGCCATCGAATGGGTAAGGGGCTAGCCAGTCGCCCAGTTGCGCTTCGGACAGGTTTGCAGCAATTGCCCCCACGGCATGCTGCACATTGGGCAAGGTAAACCAGGGATTGCGGGAAGCCGCGGTTTCCAGCACCTCCTGTAAATGTGGATCAGCCGATAGGAGGTATGTCCCTAAATGGGTAAAGGCTTCGATTCGTTGTTTCTTTGTCAAAATCTAATTTTTTTGGACCGGAATTACGTAATAATTGTTGTATATTTGCATCCTATAAATAGGGCTGTTCGAAAAAGACGACTAATCCCATAGTCAAATATCTTTTACTCGATCAGGCACAAAAATAAGTTTTTTGTTTTTTATCATCTATTGAAAGGAAATAAATGGCAATTAAGATAACAGATGAATGCATCAACTGCGGCGCGTGCGAACCGGAATGCCCAAACAACGCAATCTATGATGCCGGTGTAAGCTGGCGATTCTCAGAGGGAACCGGATTAAGCGGTGTTATTGATTTTGGCGATGGCACAACCCTGGATGCAGAGGAGGAACAGGCGGCAATATCCGATGAGATTTATTACATCGTTTCAGATAAATGTACGGAGTGCGTGGGTTTCCACGATGAACCGCAATGTGCCGCAGTATGTCCCGTTGACTGCTGCGTAGACGATGAAGACGTGCGGGAAACGGAAGAGGAATTATTGGCCAAGAAGGCGTGGTTACATAACGAATAACCGCCCCCAGCTGGATCAACAGGAAGCGCCGTCCGGACATGTATCCGGACGGCGCTTCTTATTTGTTATTTGGAGATAAAAATAAGCTTAGCATTTGCCTGGGACGACCAAGACGGGGCAATTGGCTTTCCGGATTACGCTTTCCGATACACTTCCTGATATAAANGGCCGCCGCTTCTTATTTGTTATTTGGAGATAAAAATAAGCTTAGCATTTGCCTGGGACGACCAAGACGGGGCAATTGGCTTTCCGGATTACGCTTTCCGATACACTTCCTGATATAAAATGATCAAATCCGGTCCGCCCATGCGTGCCCATGATGATGAGATCGGCAGCCCATTCTCCTGCCAGATCAAGAATTTCCTGTTTTGGCGTGCCAATCCGGCTGAATGTAACGATGTCCGTAATGCCTGTGAATTTTTTACTGATCTCGTCCAGCATCGATCTGGAATTCTCCTCTTGTATTTCCGTCGTTTCCGGAATAATGATCGGTTGCTGGCCCATTAGCGGATCAGCGCCATAATTGGTCGGTGCTGCCGGCTCAATGACATGTACCAACGCAACAGCCGCGCCCATGGCCTTTGCGAGGTTATATCCGTGCTGCAATGCTTTTTTCGAACAGTCGCTGTCATCGGTCGCAATCAGTATGCGTTCGTATTTTGCTGGTGTCGTGTCCATAACAGAAGGGTTGATTTGTTAATTTTCTATGTAAATATAACAAACACGAACGGAGTTTGGTTTTTTTTCCGGAAGTTTTTGGCTGAAATCCAAAAGATTAGGAGATCCCCAAATGGATAAATATTCAGGATAACTGCCGCATCAACTGATCAAACTCTTCACGCAATGCGGCTAATTCAGCTTCTACCGCAGCCAGCCGCATTTCCATGTTGTTCGGTACCGCACCTGGCTCCGTATCAATTTCCGGAATTTCCGTGTCGCCCAACAGATGGGTATACCGTCCTTCTTTCTGGCCCGGCCGTTTGGTTAACTGCTTGATATAGGGCGGCGATGCGCTGGCCATTTGCTGCAATAATGACTGCAGCTCGTCCAATGTTTCAAACTCGTGCATTCTTCCGATATGTGCATTGAGCTCACCCGATGTTTGCGGGCCGCGCAGCAGCAGCAGACAGATGATCGCCACTTCAGCGGGAAGCACGGGATACACTACGGCAAAATTATGTCTGTATTTTACTGTCCGGCTGGAGCCGCCGGTCACCGTTGCAACGAGTCCCTTTTTCTTTAACGAATCCAGGGTGGATATTACGGTGTCATCATCGTAATTAACCACCGGATTACGTGATGTCTTTTGATTACAGGCCGTGACCAGACTGTTCAATGTCAACGGATAATATTCCGGAGTAGTGCTAGCCTTTTCCATCAAGGCACCCAATACCCGTTGCTCTTCCGCGGATAACTGCGGCAATGTAAGAGGTGTTTCCATAAGGTTTACCGGTATCAATGATAATAAAACGGGGGCAAACGCCCGCCGTTGCGCCCAAAAATAACGATTGCCTCCCGATTTACCCAGGGAGAAGTCATTATCGTGTGCTTTTTTTGGCTGATTCATACCGTTCCAGGCATGCGTCCAGCGGTTTCCCCTGTTTATAAATGCAATTACAGAAAACAGCATACGCCTCGGGGTCATTGCTTCCGGCGCAGGCGTTAGTGCATTCAAGCTGTGAATTGCCGGGTCGTACTTCGTATAAAAATCGGTTTACCACAATAACGGCAGCAACAGTAGTCAGGACACACCCAAAAAACAAGAGGGGAAAGCTGCCGCCCCGCGGTTTCCGCTTCACCTTATTCGGGTAGGCGTACGACAGGATGGCCGACAGGCAGTATTTTAAGCGGTCGTAATCCCAGTAAAGCAAATATAAGTTAGCCAGTAGCATCATGGTGATGATACGGGTGCCTTCAAACCGTAAGGCATAGGCAAGGATGCCGATATTCAGTATGATTGGAAAATACATGAGCGCTCCGAGGAGCGCCGTTCTGGGAATAAGCAACAAAAGTGCGGCCGTCAGCTGCGTAATTCCGATGAACGTGTAGTAGTAGCCGGTAAGGTGCAGGGCATCAAAGTAATGACCTAACGGGTTATTAGCAGGCAGTCCCGTGAATCGTTCTCCCATGATTTTCACGATACTTGAGGGAATAAACCCAAGTGCCAGCGTTATACGGCAGAAAATGGCAAAATAGTAAAACCATTTATTTCCTTTTGCTTGGTTATACAGTTGTTCAAACCGGATCGCTATATTTTTCATAGTTATCGGATTTAGTTTTCTTATCTATTAACTGCTATGCGAAGTAAATAAAAGTACTTTGTATTTCAAAGTTTTTAAATGAAAATTTCCCCATACTTCCGCACAGCTTCCTTACATCAGGAAATTTACCTGGTCATCACCTTGTACTCCTCGGCCAGTTTATCTAAAAACAGAAATAATTGGCTATTCATTTTGCGGTAATCATGATGACGGATCTGATCTGGTTTTTGGACAAACGGGTGCGTTGTATTCTTCGTCAGGAAATCGACTTCCTCAGCGATCAGCAACTCCACGGTGTCCGGAGTGAATTCCATGTGGCACTGAAAACCATATGTCAAATTAGTATAAGCCACTATTTGCCTTGGACAGCCTGTGCTTTTGGCTAATACCTTACTCTCCGCGGTTAATCCGGGCATATCGTTATGCCAATGCCCTACAAGAAGCGGAGAATCAAAATGGGCGATCTTTTTATCAGCTAATCCATTCGCTGTAAGCTGAATGGGGAAAACCCCGATTTCTCTTTCAGGACTGTGCTCAAATTCTGCTCCAAGCGCATTGCCGATAAGCTGGCACCCCAGGCAGACGCCTATTACCGCTTTTCCCGCCTGAATACATTGTTGTATTAGTCTGATTTCGGCCTTTGCATCGAAATGCGCGCATGCTACCAGCGTAGTGGCAGGACTTTGCGGGCCGCCGAGCACGATAAGCAAATCCAGATTTTCTGCGGTCTGGGGCAGGGGATCATACTCGTATACCCTTGAAAAGGTGACCTTGTGGTTTCGTTCCCTTGCCCATGTCAGGTAAGCTCCTGGCGCTTCAAAAAATTCATGCTGCACAAAATGGACATGCATCGTTTTATCCGTTTTAAATTTTGGTGGTTTCATTCCAGTAATAACGATCCGTTGTTGACCGTTTTCCAAAGATGGCTGTGCCGACCCGGATGATAGTGGCTCCCTCTTCAATTGCTGTCTCCAAATCGCTGCTCATGCCCATTGATAACTCTTTCATTTCGACGTTAGGTATATTCAATGCGATAATTTGCTGCTGGATGCTTTTGAGTAAGCGGAAACACTTGCGTACGCTTTCGGTCTCTGCACTAAACAGGCCAATAGTCATTAACCCTTTTATTTTCAATGCTTCCAATTGGGCTACCTGTTTCACCAATCCAATGGTGTCGTCGGGTGCTGCACCAAATTTACTTTCTTCAAAGGAGGTGTTTACCTGGAGGAGGACTTCCATTGTTTTATTTTTAGCCTGCAGCCGCTGGTTCAGCTTTGCGGCCAGCTCAAAACGGTCGAGCGATTGCAGACAGGTAACATCATATGCTAGCAGGTTCTTGATTTTATTGGTTTGTAAGTGTCCGATAAAATGGCTGGTATGCGGGATTTCCTTTAATGCCTCATATTTTTCCTTAATTTCCTGTATCTTATTTTCCGCTACTAGTGTATACCCCGCCTCCAATGCTACTTTAATGCGTTCGGCCGGAACTGTTTTGGTTGCCAGAAGCAATTTTACTTCCCTGGGGTCCCTGCCACAGTTTTTGCAGGCCGCCTGTATGCGTCCGTTGATAATGGCTATATTTTTAACGATTTCAGCGTACATGTTCTTTTTAGCTTTCCGTATCGATTGGACAATCAATCAATAATGCCTTAATATGGATATCTCAAAACCTGCGTCATTGGTCTATGCCTTCGAATATACCTTTTTTCCCTCTTCAATGGCGTAAGCAAAATATTTAATCTTTATTTCGGGATCGTGATATGCCATGTCTATCAATTTTCAATTAAATACTTATTGTGTATTCGGGATTATTAATTGTGAATTCGGGATTATTTTTCAACACTCCTTTTTGGCGCGAATCAAACGACTTGGCTTCCTAGGCTCATCAAATAAAGTTAATAGCCAATAAAGGCAATATCCGGATTGAGTTCGCCCTTACTGATGTTTGAATTTTGTATATTCGTGATATGGAGCTCTTTGAAACCATTATCCAGTATTACAAATCCACCGGACGGATTGTGCCCGACGACCTGATAAGATCTGGTGGAAAGTCGCAGCATTTTAATGTGTTGAAACGGCAGAACAGTTTACGGTCTTTACCATTCCATCGCAGGGATTACTATAAAGTCTGTCTTTCTACCGGAGGTGCTGTGTTCCGTACCGACGAGGGGGAGGTGACCGTTGATCAACCGGTGGTTTGTTTTACTGATCCGGACACTAAGATGGGTTTTAAGTTTTATCGTGAGGCCCAGGATGGATATCTAAGTGTTTTTAATGAACAATATCTTACCCCGGACTTAAAGCGCGAATTTAAAAAAGTACAACGGGTGCTTGGCGACCGACTGTTTCCGTTTTTATTGTTATCCAGTGAGGAGTATCATTCACTTTACGGTTACTTTCAGCTAATGGAGAAAGAGTACTGCAGCTCATTACCGTATAAGAAGGAGCTGATGCTGAGTTTTCTAAAATTGATTTTCAATACCGTGATCCGTTTTGCAAAAGCCCGAACCCAGGGCGATGAAAGGTCGGAACGGCCAGATCGGCTTGTGTCCCGTTTTTTGCAGCTGCTCAACGGACAGTTTCCTATCGATGCACCAGATAGCGTGCTCCGATTTAAAAATCCGGGTGATTTTGCTTTATTATTACACGTGCATGTGAACCATTTGAATCATACGGTCCGGAAGCTGACAGGTAAATCTACCAGCAGTATCATCCGCGAACGTGTGCTGGAAGAGGCGATGGATCTGTTGAAAAATTCGGACTGGAATATTTCAGAGATTGGCAACAGCCTGGGCTTTGAGTATGTTCAGCATTTTTCACAATTCTTCCGGAAACACACGGGCGAGCGCCCGGGCCAGTACCGGAAGATGTATTATGTTAATATTTGATTTTTGTATAAAATAATTTGAATCGGGTACCCGTGTAAAACTGTTTGTCCGTTAATTTTGCTGCTTGTTCAGGTATTCAGTTATGCAAAAAATCAAAGGACAATCCGGTGTATCCACTGTGCTGGCGTTTTTATTGATCCCGATATCAGGGCTTGCTATTGACATTTACATTCCTTCATTTCCTCAGATGGTGGAGGGATTGCATACTACTGCTGCGAATGTACGTTTAACCATGACTGTATTCCTGGTCAGCTATGGAATTTCCCAGCTTTTTGTTGGGAGTCTTGTAGACAGTTTTGGAAGATACCGGCTGGGAATGGGTGCACTAGCGCTTTTTGCATTGACCAATCTGTCGATTACGCAACTCACTAGCATTGAATGGCTGCTGACGCTACGAGTCATTCAGGGCTTCCTGATATCCATAATCATGGTGGCCAAGCGTTCCTATTTTATTGACGTGTATGAAGGGGAAAGGCAGCGACATTACACGAGCCTACTCTCCATTGTTTGGTCGGCAGCGCCTATACTGGCCCCTTTTTTAGGGGGCTACCTGGAACACTTTTTCGGATGGCGGTCCAACTTTTATTTCCTGGGCTGCTATGCACTTGTTCTGTTGGTATTGGAGGGTATTTTCAGCGGTGAAACATTACGGGAACCGCGGCCATTCCATTTATCGGCAATCCTAAATAGTTACCGGCAATTGCTGACTGCCCGGGATTTTAGTTATGGTATCCTGGTATTGGGACTGAGTTATTCAATGATCATTGTATTTAACATGTCAGCCCCATTTATTATTGAAAATCACTTTCATTACACCGCTCTACAAACCGGAAACAGTGCATTGGTGTCCGGTTTGGCTCTGCTTGCGGGTGGTTTATTCAGTAAATGGCTGATCGGGAAGCCGTTGCTCCGGAAGCTACGGGATGGATTGCTGTTGCAGCTGGGGGTTGCCGTTATTATGTATGTAACAGCCCCGTATTTTCAAGACCTCATTTCCATGATGGTGTTTGTGGCATTACTGCATTTTCTGATGGGGTATATGTATAATAGCTATTTTACCTATTGCCTAACACGGTTTCCGGCAATGGCGGGCTTATCAGGTGGTGTTACCAGTGGAGGTAGTTATATCGTTACTTCATTTGCGAGTTACGGCCTCATCAGCACGGTGAATATTTACGATGTAAGGGGATTATCAATCAATTATATTGTCTTTTCATTATTGATTGGTATTTTATTATTGTTGCTCTATCCGGTTGTTGCCACGCGACTTTCCTCGTTTTGATTGTGCCATCATCTTCGTTCAACGAGATACAAACTCCGGGCCTGTTATTGAAAAATCAAAGGTGAGACCATATCAATTGAAAATAGACTTGTATCAACAGGATTCAGAAGCAGTGTAGGTTAACCAACCTAGATAGCTTCATATTCCTGTGATTTTTCGACGACCATACCAACGGTTAACCCTTTTTTTATAAGCAAGGTATTCTTTTCCAAATAATTTTTCCAACTTACTTTCTTCATTCTGAATAAATGACCTGTCAATAATAATTGTGAACACCAGCGGAAAAATAAAGGGAGATAACGAACCTAGAAGGATTGCTATACCTAAAAGTGCAAGGGTCATTCCTAAGTAAATGGGATTTCTACTCCATCGAAATGGTCCTGAGGTGATTAGACTGGATGGACTGTCGAAAGGGTTAACCGAGGTTCTTTTCTTCAGCAAAATGGAATTTGTTAAAGCAACGATGACAGCTCCGATAATGATAAAAGCAATTCCAACCCAAGAGAAGGAGATTACTGTTAATACGGGGCATAAGTAGTGAAAAAGGAATGAAAGCGCTATAAATACAAAGAAATAGAGGTCTGGTGTCGCCTTTGCTTTCATATCCAAATATAACAATTAACAAATTGTTACTTTTCATCCCGTTTATCCACCTTCCTTGATAAACATCTCAGTTAACGCGAACTCCGAACTCCTATTTGGAAGCTGTTTGAAACGATTAAAATGCGGTGGAACGGTAACCTGTCCTTACAGTAGGCATGATGGATTAATCGAGCTATCTCCAGAACCAATAAATAAGGTGTCATAGATACTATCTCCTTTTTTATTGTTATTTTTAGACTTGTCGCATGTGGGGCGCAAAGAAAAATCCCCTCAGTTGGTTTCACTCGAGAAATGCCTCGTCATCAGGATCAAGAAAATCGGGAATCATGGTCATTAATAAATCTGTTTTTTGTGTTAATGCCGTATGCATTGTTCCAGGCAAAATAGCGAGTTGTGAGCTGGGCATCAACAATTCACCTAAGCTTCTGCCACCAAATAACCTGTCCAGTTTTATGGCGTGCTCGGTTGAATGATGTCCGCATCGCAGGCTATAATCAAGGCAGGAGCCTTAATATGACTGATTCATCTGCTGACCAGTCTTGTGTGTTTTGTTCAAATGTCCTTACTTTGGCGAGATGTGTGGACCAGTCTTCGGGTCTCTTGGGAGCGCGCCAATTAGGCAGGATTTTCCATATAATTTGGCAATATCATATCGGTTATCGATTGGTAGATGGATTCAGATTATACGTTTATGCATAAAAAAAGCCCTTTTTTGAAAAAAGAGCTTTCATTTGCTGGTGACCCCGGACAGGTTCGAACTGTCGACCCACTGATTAAGAGTCAGTTGCTCTACCAGCTGAGCTACGGAGTCAACAATGTAGGTTGCAAATATAAAAAAATGATAGTATCTGTTGACCTAAATTTTTATGGAAAATTGAATATTTTAATAAAAATACCATTTCAGCACATTGTGTTTGCCGGTAACTATTTATTATATAATGAGTTGATAACAGGATTACCGTAGGACATATTTGTTGTCGGGTCAAACTATCTGGCCGTCATTTTGTTGTAGCATTATAATTAACCAATAACTTTTCATTATGAGAAATTCACGACGCAACTTTCTGCAGCAATTAGCCGTTTCAGCTGCCGCGATGCCATTTTTAACGTTTGAACAGCAGGCTCTGGCCCTGGTTCCACAGAACAGGCAGGATCGTGTGCTTCGCGTGGCGCTTATGGGGCTCGGCGGTTATGCAACCCGGGTAGCCGAAGCCATGCAATCTTGCAAGCGGGCGAAGATAACCGGGTTGATCAGCGGCACACCAGCGAAAATTAAGGAATGGCGGGCTAAATATCGCATTCCGGAAAAGAACTGTTACAATTATGAGACGTTCGATCAGGTAAAAGATAATCCGGATATTGATGCGGTTTATGTAATTACACCAAATGGTCTTCATCACGATCAGGTGATCCGGGTAGCCCGAGCAGGGAAACATGTGATCTGTGAAAAACCGATGGCAATTAATGCGAGGGAAGGCCAAGAGATGGTGGATGCCTGTCGTGACGCGGGTGTGAAATTACTGGTGGGTTACCGGATGCATTTTGAACCCAATACGCTTGAAGTCATCCGTATGCGTAATGCCGGTGAATTCGGGAAAATCATGTTTTTCCAAGGCCTGAGCGGATTTAAAATTGGGGATCCTACCCAATGGCGATTGGATAAAACGTTAGCCGGGGGAGGTGCTATGATGGATATTGGTATCTATTCGATCAATGGCTCCCGTTATATGGTTGGTGAAGATCCAATCTGGGTGACCGCCCAGGAAACGAAGACTGACGAGGTAAAATTCAAAGCAGGCGTTGATGAAACAATCCAGTTTCAGTTGGGATTCCCCGGTGGTGCAGTAGCCTCCTGCCTTTCCACGTATAATATGAATTACCTGGACCGGTTTTTCATGACCGGCGAAAAAGGTTTTGTTGAAATGCAGCCTTCCACCGGATACGGGCCTATAAAAGGACGTACCCATCAGGGTGTGCTCGCACAACCACATGTGATGCATCAAACTTTGCAAATGGACGGCATGGCGGGGATTATCCTCGATGGTAGCCAGCCCGTTGTGCCTGTCGACGGCTTGGAAGGGTTGAAGGACCTAAAAATTATTGATGCCATTTATGCAGCCTGTGCTACGGGACAGCGGCAGGAACTCAGCCTGTGACCGGTGTTATGCTACGTTCCAGCGTCCGGACTTCTTCAGGTAGCGGATAGTTATATAATAAATGGCCAGCAGGAGCAGCATAATACCCAGCGAAATATTCCGTTGTTCAGGCTCCCAGCCCCAGTAGGGGGTATAATAAAAAAACAGAATCAATACGATGCCAGCTAACCAGATTACCTGCGTATTGTATTCTTTGACGAGCCATCTTTTCCAGCTGAAATGCATACCGGTAATCGTCCGTGAGAGGCCAGCCGGATTAATCAGCCAGCGATTCACTTTGGCTGTATATGCCTCGAACTGGTCTCCGAATTTCTGTCTGAGGTAGTTTTCTTCGGCTAATACGATAGCCTGATAGATAAAAAGGAATAATGGAATAAAAACAATCAGGTATAGGAGGGAATTTATCAGGATTCCGACACCGAGTAACATGAGCACGTTGCCCACATACAGGGGATTGCGGCAATGGGCAAAAATTCCGTTGGTTACCAGGCCCTCTGCATACACTTTTTTATCTTTTCCGCCCCGTACAATATAGGCAAGCGATATGGTAAGCCCGCGGATGAGCTGCCCTGTGACAGTTATAATAAGACCGCCTACCAGTGGGTACCAGTAAAAACCGGAACCCCAGACTGCCGCGGTAAATACCGGTGGCGACGGGATAAAAAGCGACAGGTAAAGAAAAATAAACAGAAAATTCCGGTATTTAAAGAAGAAATTGCCAATAGGTATCATAGATTTAGCTCTTTATGGCAATGAATCCGGAAAAATTATACCATTTAAAAAAGACCTCGGTATGAGAGAAGCCCGCCTCCCGTAGCATTTTAATGTTTTCGCTGAGTTTATAGGGGATGAGAACATTTTCCAGTGCCTCCCGCTTTTGGGAAATTTCAAGTTCGCTGTATTGATTCCTGCGTTTGTAATCGTAGTAGTATTTGATGAAATTGCGGTTGAAAAGACTGTCCTCTGCCAGGATTTTTTCAGACATAATGAGCACACCGCCGGGAATAAGACCTTCGTAAATTTTCTGGAGCAGTTTTTCGCGGTATATCGGTCGTACGAACTGCATAGTGAGGCATAGGATAACTGCCGATGCCTGCTCAATTTCAAAATCCTGATGTAAATCAGCATTCTTTAATTCATAGGGCCTGGAAAGTTTCGCCTCCTGAAGCTTCTCCAAACATTTCGTCAACATATCCTTTGAATCATCAATGCCGATGAACTTTACCCGTTGATCCACCAATGGATCGAGGTTCAGTAACGTAGTGCCCGTCGAGCAGCCTAGGTCGTAAATATTGGTGTCGGGAACAGCAAACTCACTGGCCTGCTCGATAATCATGCGCTGAATCTCTGCGTAGAACGGTACTGAACGTTCTACCATATCATCAAAAGCGCTGGCTACTACCGGGCCGAATTTAAAATCAGAAGGCTTCTTGATCACCTTTTGAAAAACGTTGTCTTTCGATTTTCCCATCACGCAGGTCGAATAGCTGAATTGAATGGTGCGATAGTAGTGGTGAAATCTGAAAAAAAATGGGAATACGGTTAATCAAAAAAGTGAACAGCCGCCTTAAACGTATTACAATGAGCATCAACAATATCACGAACCTGAGGCGAATAGCCTCCTCCCATGCTTACCTGTAACGGAACTTTCGCCCGCAGGCACTTGCAGAAAACGAGTTCATCACGAAGACGACACCCCGCACGGCTTAAGTTTAGCCTTCCAAGTTTATCCGTTGAGAGTACATCTACTCCCGACTGATAAAACACAAAATCTGGTTTTACTTTTTCGAAAATCACGTCCAAGTGCTGTTCGAGCGTCTCGAGATACTTTTTGTCGCTTGTTCCATCAGCCAGACTGATATCCAGATCCGAGCGCTCTTTATGAAAAGGGAAGTTGTTCTGGCCGTGCACGGAGAAGGTAAATACGCGTGGTTCCCCATTGAAAATTTCCGCTGTACCGTTACCTTGATGGACATCCAGATCAATGATAAGTACTTGTTTGCTGACTCCCCGGCGGAGCAGGTCACATGCAGCAATTGCCTGGTCATTTAATAAGCAAAATCCTTCACCCCAATCGGAACCGGCATGGTGCGTACCACCCGCTATATTAAAGGCAACACCATCCTTCATGGCGAACCGGCAACCTGATATTGTTCCCTGGACGATGCGCAGTTCTCGTGCTATCAACTGCTCGGATAATGGGAAGCCGATCCGCCTGACCATCGCTGACGGGAGGGTTAGACTGAGCAGCTGATTGCAGTATTCACGTGCATGTGCAAGGTTAATGGTTTCCAGGCCAGCCAGTTCAGGAGTAAAAAAAGCGGTATCAGGCACAATACCCTCATAACGCAACTGAGCAGCGATGAGTTCATATTTGACCATCGGGAACCGATGCCCTTTGGGTAGAGGGTGTGTGTAACTGGGATGGTATGCAATCTTAAACAAAACGGGCCGTTTTAACTGTTGCGAAGATAGCAAACCGGGAAATAATCCTTACCTTTGTGCCAATGGAATTTAATCATGATGAGAAAGAAGATTACAGTTTCTGGACGAAGTATAAGCACTTTGCCAAAAATGAGTTGTTGCTGTATATCATTATGATTGTGGGGATTTTATTAGGTATCATCATCTTTAGCTAACCACAAATATTACGAATTATTAAATAGGCCATCCCTAAACGCATCCCGCGAAAAATTAATAGCATGAATCTGAATTTGAAACGCCCCCTGGCTTTTTTTGACCTGGAAACAACGGGTGTGAATGTATCCGCCGACCGGATTGTGGAAATTTCTATATTGAAGGTACTTCCGGACGGCAGTGAGGAAATAAAAACACTTAAACTTAACCCACAAATGCCAATTCCGGTGGAATCCTCACTCTTCCATGGTATTTACGATAACGATGTAGTGGACGCTCCCGTGTTTAAAGATGTGGCTGTTGAAATTGCTGAATTTATCGGTGACGCCGATTTGGCAGGATATAATTCAAACAAATTTGATATCCCGATGCTGATGGAGGAATTTATACGGGCCGATGTGGATTTTACGTTGGATGGCCGCCATTTTGTCGACGTGCAGAATATCTTTCATCAGATGGAGCAGCGTACACTTAAAGCAGCTTACCGGTTTTATTGCGATAACAGCCTGGATAATGCACACAGCGCCGAAGCTGATGTAAGGGCAACGTATGAGGTGCTTAAATCGCAGTTGGACAGATATCAGAATGTTGAATGGGAAGATAAGTCCGGTAAAAAATCAGTACCGGTGGTCAATGACGTACAAGCCTTGCATCAGTTCACTAACCTGAACCGGCCAGTGGATTTTGCCGGACGGATGGTGTTCAATGAGAACGGGGAGGAGATCTTTAGTTTTGGCAAACACAAGGGACGTTTGGTAGAAGAGGTTTTTGCAATTGAACCCAGTTATTATTCGTGGATGAAACAAGGTGATTTTCCACTATATACCAAAAAATGCCTGGATCGGGTGTGGGCGCGGTTCAGGGCAAAGCAGAAGGAGCAGCGTGCCGCAGCGCCCAAAGCAGCGTCTGCTGCCAAGCCCCAGCAGGCTTCCACTACTGGTACGAACCGGCCTGAAGGTAACCGTACGCCCCAGCCTAAGCGGAAATCCGGACCAATTACGGAAGATATGCTTAAAAATCTTCAGGAAAAATTCAAAAAATAAAACCGGTCGGGTGTTGCAAGTGGTGGGGTGGACTCCAATACTTACGGCAGCCTGACAAAAGGTTATTGAATGGCATGCATTAACACCGTATTTTTGCATTAAAAAAAATCAAATGTCGCAAGAAATTGAACACGTAAAATGTCTGATTATCGGTTCCGGACCGGCTGGTTATACAGCCGCCATTTATGCTGCGCGGGCTGATCTTAAGCCCGTGATGTATACAGGTATCGTACCCGGCGGACAGCTGACACAGACGACTGATGTAGAAAACTTTCCCGGTTATCCCGATGGCATACTAGGTCCGCAGATGATGGAAGATTTCAAGAAGCAGGCCGAACGTTTCGGTACACAGGTACGCTTCGGCTACATCACATCGGTTGATTTTTCAGGTGATGTACACCGGATTGTTGTAGACGGTGAAAAGACGATAACGGCTGAAACGGTGGTTATTGCCACCGGTGCAACGGCAAAATGGCTGGGATTGGATAGCGAACAGAAATATAATGGATTTGGCGTTTCGGCCTGCGCAGTGTGTGATGGTTTTTTCTTCCGTGGACAGGATGTCGCTATCGTTGGGGCAGGTGATACTGCAGCCGAAGAAGCTTCTTACCTGGCTAAACTGGCCAATAAAGTGCATATGCTCGTGCGCCGCGATGAATTCCGGGCATCAAAAGCAATGCAGCACCGCGTGCTCAGTACGCCCAACATTGAAATTCACTATAACACAGAGGCCCGGGAAATTCTGGGCGATGGGCAGAACGTGACTGCGGTGGCGGTGTCAAACAATCAAACAGGTGAAGAAAAGCAACTCCCGATAACCGGCTTTTTTGTGGCAATTGGCCATAAACCCAATACGGAACTATTTGAGGGGATCCTGGATATGGATGCAAATGGTTATCTTATTACTAAACCAGACAGTACGCAGACAAACATTGCCGGTGTATTTGCATGTGGAGACGTACAGGACCATGTTTACAGGCAAGCCGTAACGGCAGCAGGTACGGGATGCATGGCTGCCCTGGAAGCAGAACGGTACCTTGCCGCCAAGGCGCATGTGATGATTTAGTCGTGTAGCTTTTTAGTATACTGCCGATCCGTTTTCAAGCCATCGGGCCCAGTTTTTGTCGTAGCCATGGATTTCAGTGGTCTGTATATCTTCGTTATTGTATACCGGATTTCGCCTGTTTACCCACTCATACAATCCGCCGAAGAGATTGAACACGTGCTGGTATCCCGCTTTTTTTAGCTTTTCACCAATGCGTTCGCTCCGGTTCCCTATTGCGCAATAAACGACAATCGTATCTGTTTTCGGAATATCGTATACGTTCCGCATATCGAACCAGATGTATCCCACATGCCTGGAATGCCGGATATGGCTTACTTCAAACTCATCCGCTTCCCGGGCATCCAGCACCACTGCACCGTCCTTCATTGCTTCTTTGAGTTCATTCACGGTGATAGTGGGTACGCTGTGCCGATAGATGCTGTTCAGCCGAGCCGCATATTCGGGATTACGCGTGGGCCCTTGTTCCTGCAAACCCGCCAACACCAACCAGAAGATACTTATAATTCCCAGCATTAACTTATCGTTGAAAGGTGTTGGATATGTGTTCCCATATCGAAAACAGGAACACTTTTCACGATACCTGCCACGATGCTAGCGCCAATGGCTGAACGATAACCTCCGGCGCAATGTACCACGATCGGTTTATCGGTTGGAATTTCCCCAACACGTTCCCGCAGTTCGTACAGTGGGATCGGGATAGAGCCTGAAAAACCACCCCCTCCGTGGCCGGTCTTTTCCCCGGGATTCCGGATATCTACGATCGTGTAATCCCCGGAGGCATGTTTAAATGTATCTGGGTCGAAACCTGCCGATACAACCGGACCACCACAGGTAATTACGGCACTGCAGATTTTGCTTTCATAACCTATTTTTGCCGACTTCTCCAATAGTATTGCCAGGGCTTCCGGGTCGCCTGCACATAGGTAGAATGATTCTTCCGGTGCTACGACCGAGCCAAGCCAGGTTTCAAACTTGGTGCCGTCCGGAATATTAATAGCCCCGGGATAGTGTCCGGCTTTAAACTGTGCCTGTGGCCTACCATCGATCACGATATCTTTTACGGCGAGTGGTACATCATCAACAATGCGCACGGCGTCAATACTTGCCTGAAATGGCGGGGCTCCCTTTTCATTCAATGCTACATCATATGCAAAATACCGGGGTACGAAAGGCTGTTCCTTCAGGGTCAGGGCAACAAATTCAGCTGCCGTCATCGGCTGTAGCGCATAATTTTCGCGGAATTCCCGGCCGATGGTACTTTGCAGTTCGCTTCCCATATTTTTCCCGCAGAGCGACCCCGGTCCATGGGCCGGGTATACGATGACACCGGAGGGCAATTTAGCGAGCTGCTGATGGAGGGAATGATACAGGGCCTTAGCGAATTCTATGGCCTTTTCGGGGTTTTTGCCGGCGTCTTCACGAAGGTCCGGCCGTCCCACGTCACCCACAAATAGCGTGTCGCCGGTAAATACCGCATTCGGCTTACCGGATTCATCCAGTAATAAAACACACAGACTGTCGGGTGAATGTCCGGGTGTATCAATTGCACGGAACGATACCGAACCGCATTGGATGAGAACGTCTGTATCAAATGATCGGTTTGGGTAGGCAGCACGTAACAGGCGACTGATATAAATAGGTGCCCCGGTTACTTGATGCAATTCCAGATGGGAACTTACGAAATCAGCATGTGGATGTGTTTCTATGATCGCGATGATCTGCGCATCATATTCCCTGGCAAAATCCAGATAGGGTTGCGGGTTGCGTGCAGGATCAATCAGCACGACCTGCTGTTTACTTATGATCGCATAAGACGCATGGGCTAATCCTTCATCGTAAAATTGGTGTATCTGCATACCTTCGGCTTCTGCAACAAAGATAGAAAAAATGTTTTGTGCGAAAATCAGACGGGCATCGGAAGGCATCCATGTAAAATTTGTATTTTAACGCCATATGGTATTTACGAAGCAACTCATAGGTATTTTGATCTGCTGCATGATCACCGATCTGGCGATTGGCCAGACCGGGGCCGATGTGTTTTCCGGCCGCGTGAGCCGTGGAAAAATCACCCACCCCGAAATGCATGAAGTTTCAGGCATTGTGGAGTCAACGGCATTTCCCGGCCATTTCTGGGTGCACAATGACAGTGGCGATAGCGCAAGAATTTTTCTTATCGACAGCGTAGGGGTACATAAGTCTACGTTTTATCTTCAAGGGATACAGGCATATGACTGGGAAGACATCGCATGGATGAATCGTGATGGCCGTTCTTATCTGCTGATAGGGGATATCGGCGATAACCATGGCCGCCGGGACCATGTAAAGGTTCACCTATTGGAAGAACCTATGGCGGTTGACAAATCGAGGGTGGATACGATTGCCAGAACCGCAATCCGATCGTTTGTGTTAACCTACGAAGACGGTCCGCGCGATGCAGAGTCGCTGTTTTACGATCCGGTGGATGAGGCGTTATACTTGATCAGTAAACGCGAATTAGCAATTGGGGTATATCGAACCTTACTGCCAGACATGTCCCAGGATACCCTGACGCTGACCAGAGTACATACACTGCCGTATACTTTTTTTACCGGGGCCGATATCCAACGGGATGGAAGTGAATTCATTGCCAAAAATCTGCTTAACGTATTTTACTGGCGGCGGAACGCGGGGGAGTCAGTATGCGCCATGCTGAGCCGACCCGCAATACGGTTGCCTTACGATCCCGAACCCCAGGGCGAAGCAATTACCTTTGATCGTCAGCGCAACGGGTATTTTACCCTCAGCGAAAAAGCGCTTGGCATGGATGCCGTGTTGTACTTTTATCCGCGAACCATAGGAACATCAGGGAAAGAATAACGGATCCGGATGCTGTTTCGCATTTCTATAAGCGGATCAGTTTTGAAGAAGGTCTACTGCAGTCGGACTTGTTGGTGTTGATTTATAGGTGTTTATGGTTATTTGGTAAAAAATAATGACTTTTTTGAATAAATTATTTGACAATGTCATGTTATTATCCATACATTTATGGCGCAAACCAACTAATTATAAACTTAAAAAGGTCCGAACCACCGCTGGCTCGGACCTTTTTTATAAGTCGCATTTCCGCGGTCAGCCGTTGCAGTAATCGCGCTTGGACGATCAATCATTCCGGGACTTATTAAGCTCCTGTTGCTGCTTTAGCTGCTCCACATTATTTTTGTCTGCGAAGTTGTCTGTTTGCTGCGCAAACGATTCCAGTATTTCATTAACAGCGTCCAGGTTATCAGCTGTGCGCTGATAAATATCAGGTAATACCTTTTCAAGCCGGTTATCACTCAATTCGATGTTATCCACTTCAATTTTTCCTATCTTTTCTAACAATGCCTGTTGACTGCGTTTCAAATCCTCCAATTCGCGGACAATTTTTTCCATCAACTCAAATTTTTTCAATTTATCCATGGTTTTATCCTTTATTAAAAGAAACAATGCAATGGGCAAAATGTTCGGATAGGGGAGTAATTAGTTGATAGATTTAGATTGTCCCGGATTACCGACATCCGTTGAATTAAAGTAACTTTGATATAGAAAGAAACCGGCTTAATTGATTTTTGTACATGAACTTCGACATTCAACCCCTACTGGAAAATGAAAGGATAATTCTTTATCCATTGCAAGAAGCGGATTTTGAATCGCTTTATGCTGTAGCGGCAGACCCTGAGATATGGGAACAGCATCCCAATAACGACCGCTGGAAACAGAAAGTATTCAGGTTGTTCTTTGTCGGCGCAATGCAAAGCAATGGTGCATTCAAACTGGTGGATAAAGTCACAGGAAAAGTCATTGGAAGCACTCGTTTTTATAATTATAATCCACAGGAAAACAGTATTTTAATAGGGTATACATTTTATGCTACATCATATTGGGGTAAAGGTATCAACCGCTTGGTAAAAGGCACGATGCTGGACTACATTTTCCAATTTGTATCCAAGGTGTATTTTCATGTCGGGGCAGCTAATATCCGTTCCCAGATAGCCGTCAGTCGCATTGGAGCAGAAAAGATCGGAGAGTTGGAACTGATTTCTGCTACGGGAGTGCCACAAACGAATTTTGTGTATCAGATCAGCAAGGAATCGTGGGTTACTTCGCCCGCTTAAAGGTGAAGCCGACAAATAATTGATATATTACATCCAATACGCCCCTAATGCTGTTGGATTAACCATAGCCGTATTTTAGAAGAATTTGTGAATGAAAAAACCCCTATAAACTTCCGTTTTCTCTATCTATAAAACTTTCTAACTCCTTGCTCATTTCTTCCAATAATTGTTGTTCAGTTGGCAAATAAAGTTGGTACTGACTTGCAATGATTTGTTTTTGGCTTTCGGGTAATGTGAAGCGTACAACAGCATCATTTTTATTGGCACAAAGTAAAATCCCGATTGTAGGGTTTTCGTGTGGCAGCTTTTCAATGCGGTCGTAGTAGTTCACATACATTTGGAGTTGCCCGATGTCCTGGTGTGTCAGCTTGGTTGTTTTGATTTCTATAATCACAAAGCATTGCAACAACCGGTTGTAAAACACCAAATCCGAAAAAAACTCATCGCCCTCAATATGTATTCTTTTTTGCCTTGCTACAAACGAAAAACCATTGCCCAACTCTAACAAAAAATCCTGCAAATGTGTTATAATGGCATTTTCTAAATCTCTTTCATAATAAGATGCTTCCCGTTTCAACTCCAAAAACTCCAAGAACATGGGGTCTTTGATGATTTCTTTGGCATCGAATGGTTGCTTCTCTTTTTTCGCAACTGCCAATACACTTTCCTTGTCGTTGCTCAGCAAAAGCCGCTCATACAAGTTGCTGTACACCTGTCTTTCCAGCTGCCGTGAAGTCCAATTGTTTTTAATGGTTTCGGCGATATAGAATTCTCTTTTATTCTGACTGTCAACACTCAATAACAACTTATACTGTGTCCAGCTCAATTGTGCATGCAGTGCGTGCACAATTGGAAATGTCCTGTAAAATTGACGATACAGGTTGATTTGCCTTACAGAAAAGCCGCTTCCAAATTCAGGTTGCAGTTGTTCTGAAAGGTATTTGATAAGGAAAGTCCCATAATCCGCACGGTCTTTTCCCTCTTGTTCTTCTTCAAAGATACGTTTACCGATATGCCAATACATCAACGTTCGCTGATGGTCTACCGCACGAATAGCATTGTGCCTTGATTGGGCAATGATGGCTTTTATATCTGCTATAATAGATTGGTTTCGAGTCATTATCCGTAATAGTTACTCTGACTCAAAGATAAAAAACTAATTTTATTAGTAAAACATAAAATGAAAAAGTTTGAAGGTTAAGCGATGTGTTAAACAATGAAGCCGGGTTATCATCAGGCTTACTTTGTAAGGCGGAGAGAGGGGTTGGCTGTGGCCCACTGGCCCGCGCTAAAGGCCGAGGTCATCCCGCGTGGGAGGCTTCAAAGCAAATGAATGCTACTCGTTTTGCTTGCTTATCTTTTTGCTCGTCGCTGCTGCTCAAACAAGTTTGGCAACGCTGCAAACAAAAATACCCCGACTTGTCGGGGTATTCATTTGCTTTTGCGGAGAGTGAGGGATTCGAACCCCCGGTCCTGTTACAGACAACGGTTTTCAAGACCGCCGCATTCGACCGCTCTGCCAACTCTCCGCCGCAAAAGTACAAACTCTCTTATATTTTGCAAATTCCGATATGCTTTTTTTTGGTAACCGCCGCAGTTAGAGGAAAAAACGATTTTTTAGACACCGATAACACCCGTAAAATCATGATTATTTTACCCGATATTGCATTGATACCGGATTAAGTTGTATTTTTGTCGCCAATGCGGGCGCCAATAGCTCAGCTGGATAGAGCAACGGTTTTCTAAACCGTCGGTCTCAGGTTCGAATCCTGATTGGCGTACAGAAGGCCTCTTGATGTTGAATTGAGGGGCTTTTTTATTAACACGCAAACATACCGGAACAGTCCGTTTGCTTCTTTCGTATGGAAACATTAACTTGTAACATTCCGCAGATACGACGATAAACGCATTTATGAATTTTACGAAACAGACTATAGGGGTAGTGGGAAGCGGTAGCTGGGCAACAGCTATGATTAAGATGCTGAGCGATAACCGTGTCGAAAAATCCATATTTTGGTGGGTACGGAACAAACAGACAGCCGACTACATCAAAAATTACAAACACAATCCGAATTACCTAAGTGCCGTATCGGTTAAAATTCCGAAACGGAATATTCATACGGATATCCGCACGGTGATAGCCCACTCCGACATCGTTATTTTGAATACACCGGCGGCTTTTCTCAAAGACGCATTAAAGGGAATCACGCCCGATATGCTGACGGGCAAAGTAATCGTATCGGCGATTAAGGGCATTGTGCCCGATGAAAATCAGATCGTCGGCGATTTCCTCCAGCAGCAATATGCCATTCCTATTGATAAAATAGCCGTCGTTGGAGGGCCCTGCCATGCGGAGGAGGTTTCGCTCGAGAAATTATCATACCTCACCATTGCTTCCCGTGATACCCACGTTGCGGCATTGGTGGCTTCACTTATTGAAACGCGTTATATCAAGACCAATGTATCCGATGATATCTACGGCACCGAATACGCAGCCATCCTGAAAAACATCTATGCGGTGGCCGGCGGAATATGCCATGGCCTTGGTTTTGGTGATAATTTCCAGGCAGTGCTGATATCCAACGCGATACGGGAGATGGCGGAATTTGTCAATACCGTAAAACCGATCCATCGGGATATCAAGGAATCGGCCTACCTGGGCGATTTACTAGTTACTGCTTATTCGCAGTTTAGCCGGAACCGTACATTCGGAAATATGGTCGGTAAGGGTTATCACGTGAAATCGGCGCAGCTGGAAATGAACATGGTGGCCGAAGGATATTACGCTGCATACTGCATTCAGGAAATTTGCGATGTCCATCGCATTGAATTGCCTATTTGCAATGCCGTATATCAGATTTTATATGAGAATCATTCGCCAGCAGAGGCGATCAGCCGGCTGGCCGAAAAATTGACTTAGCTATATAAATCAAATGAAAAACTTCCCGCTTGTTCGCTTTTTTAGTGTTTTGCTGGTGTTTTCCATGGTTTCGTGCCAGTTATTTCACCGGGGAGGGCAGTTGCCGGCGTACCACAATGGTATGGTGGTCACGGCACACCCGGAAGCATCGGCCGTTGGCCTGGAGATACTGAAAAATGGTGGTAATGCCGTGGATGCAGCGGTAGCAGTGCAATTTGCCCTCGCGGTAGTATACCCCAATGCCGGTAATATCGGCGGTGGTGGTTTCATGGTGTACAGGGGCGCCGATGGGTCTGTTGCTGCACTTGATTTTCGTGAAGCAGCCCCTGCAGCAGCCAGCAGGGATATGTACTTGGATACACAGGGTAACCCCATTACCGACCTGAGCCTTCGCGGGCAATTGGCATCAGGTATCCCTGGTTCGGTCGATGGCATGGTCAAAGCACATGAAAAGTACGGGAAACTGGACTGGAAATTACTCGTAGAGCCGGCTGTCCGGTTGGCTGAGCAAGGGTTTCCGGTTACGGCCCGCCAGGCAGCGGAACTCAATCACCGAAAAGCCGCATTGATGCAATACAACGCTGCCGGTACCGCACTTGTCCGGACAGGAGAGTGGCAGCCTGGAGATACACTCGTTCAGCGGGAACTGGCCCATACGCTGACATTGATCAGCCAGCGGGGCCGGGCGGGATTTTACGAAGGGGAGACGGCAGACCGGATCGTGGCGGAAATGGCGCGCGGCAACGGCATTATTTCCCATGCCGATTTAGCAAATTATCAGGCCAAATGGCGTGACCCGGTAGTGTCCACCTATCGTGGCCACCGTGTCATATCCATGCCACCGCCGTCAAGCGGAGGCATTGCACTGATTGCAATGCTGAAATCCGTAGAGGCTTTTCCTTTATCGGAATGGGGATTTCAACAGGATTCTACCATGCGGGTGATGATTGAGGCGGAGCGCCGGGTATATGCCGACCGGGCAACGCACCTCGGAGACCCTGATTTTTATCGCGTACCGCAGGCTATGCTTATTGATTCTACTTATAACGCCAATCGGATGCGCAACATGAATTTTGAACACGCATCGTTCAGCAGCGCGATTTATGCCGGACCTTTGCCCCCCGGCGAACACGAGGAAACCACTCATTTTTCCGTTGTGGACCATACTGGCAATGCGGTATCCATTACCACAACCATTAACGGCTCGTACGGCTCGTTCGTGGTGGTGGACGGCGCCGGTTTTTTACTAAATAACGAGATGGATGATTTTTCGGTGAAACCGGGAGTACCCAATATGTTCGGGTTGACGGGTGGTGCAGCCAACGCCATCGAACCGGGAAAACGGATGCTTAGTTCCATGACTCCAACCATTATCGAAAAAAACGGCAGCCTGTTCATGGTGGTTGGCACCCCGGGTGGCTCCACGATCATGACATCTGTATTCCAGACCGTGCTCAATGTCATCGATTTTAATATGAATGTACAGGAGGCCGTAACTGCCCCCCGGTTCCATCACCAATGGCTCCCGGATGAAGTGATGGCTGAACGCGATGCTGTCAGCAAGAAGGTCCGCCATATGCTCACCACAACGGGATATAAACTGGTGGACCGCAACAGTATCGGTCGTGTCGACGCAATTTTAGTGCAACCCGACGGTGGTTTACAGGGAGGCGCCGATCCGCGGGGCGATGATGTGGCCATGGGATATTGAATTTATTGATTTTACAAAAGATATGACGACAACGAAGGAAACGATAGCGGCGGACTACGGCAGTATACAGGATGGGATATGCCAGGGCCTGGAAGCGCTGGATGGCGTTTCGGTCTTTGAAGAGGAGGTCTGGCAGCGCGATGGCGGTGGTGGCGGACGCACGCGCATCATCCAGCAGGGGGACCTCATTGAACGCGGGGGCGTCAACTTCTCGGCGGTGCATGGCCGTTTACCAGAACCGGTAAAAAAGGCTTTCGGTGTGGATGAGGAAAACTTTTTTGCCACCGGCGTATCGATCGTTCTTCACCCCCGGAACCCGTTCGTGCCCATTATTCACATGAACATCCGGTACTTTGAGCTGAATGACACCATGCGGTGGTTTGGTGGCGGGATAGACCTTACCCCGCATTATATCGAACAGGCGGATGCCCGCTTCTTCCACCAGTCGCTGAAAGACGTGTGCGACCGCTCCAATGCCGCGTTTTACCCCGAGTTTAAAGCGCATGCAGACCGGTATTTCTTCATTCCGCACCGCCAGGAGACACGTGGTGTCGGCGGGATCTTTTACGATCGGCTTACCCCGGAGAAGACCGGGGAGTCCTGGGATCGTATTTTCGACTTCTCGCGTCACGTCGGAGAAGCGTTTGTACCCATTTATTCGGAATTGGCCAATCGGAACAGGAATCGGGTATTCACCCCGGAAAATGAACGCTGGCAACAGCTCCGGCGCGGCCGCTATGTAGAATTTAACCTGGTATATGATGCGGGTACCAAGTTCGGCCTCGAAACGAACGGCCGTATTGAATCCATTTTAATGAGTCTGCCCCCGCTCGCACAGTGGGCTTATAATTTTGAAGCGCCGAAAGGAAGTCCCGAAGCCGATACACTGGCATTGCTTAAACCGGGAATTGACTGGCTGGCGGAATAATATCATCCAGATAACTTAAGAAAAAACAATGGTTACATTCGACCGTTTTACACTGGCTAACGGGCTACGGGTGCTGGTACACGAAGATCCGGCTACTCCGATGGCCGCGGTCAATATATTGTACGATGTGGGCGCACGCGATGAAAATCCGGATAAAACCGGCTTTGCCCACCTGTTTGAACACCTGATGTTCGGCGGGTCCGTAAACATCCCGCATTTTGACGGTCCGCTGCAACGCGTCGGTGGCGAGAATAATGCGTTTACCAGCAACGACATCACCAATTATTACGTCACGCTACCGGCTGCCAACCTGGAAACGGCCTTCTGGCTGGAAAGCGATCGGATGCTTAGCCTGGCTTTCAGCGAAAAGAGCCTGGAGGTACAGCGACAGGTGGTATGCGAGGAATTTAAACAGCGGTATCTCAACCAGCCTTATGGTGATGTCTGGCTGCGCCTGCGGCCGCTGGCCTATACCACATACCCCTATAGCTGGGCAACGATCGGCAAAGAACTCGCCCACATCGAAGAGGCCAGCATGGACGATGTCCGGGCATTCTTTGAAAAACACTATACGCCCAATAACGCGATCATGGTCGTCGCCGGTCACGTGAAGACAGCAACGGTAAAAGCGCTCGCCGAGAAGTGGTTTGCACCCATTCCCGCAAAGCCAAAATACACAAGGCAGCTTCCGCAGGAACCCGAACAGCTGGAGTCACGCAGGGAAATTGTAGCGGCTGATGTGCCACTCAACAGCCTTTACATCGCTTTCCATGGTCCGGGCAGACAGGAAGCGGGCTATCATGCCATGGACCTGATCTCCGACTTGCTTTCCCAGGGACCCTCGTCCAGACTCTACCGGCGTCTGGTCAAAGAACAGGAACTTTTCAGCGAGCTAAATGCTTATCAGACGGGTAGCATTGGGCCTAATTTATTTGTAGTGGAAGGGAAACCGTTGCCTCATATTGACATGGAGGCAGCGGAAGTTGCGATCTGGACGGAACTGGAAGCACTCAAGCAGGAGCCCGTTGGTAATTATGAGCTGGATAAAGTGAAAAATAAAGTGGAATCCACGATGGTGTTTTCAGAAATGGCTATTTTGGACAAGGCCATGAACCTGGCTTATTTCGAGCTGCTGGGCGATGCCGCTGCGTTTAACCGGGAAACGGCGCAATACCTCGGGGTAACAGCCGAAGCGATCCAGCAGCAGGCCAAGCAGCTGTTTAGAAGAGAAAATTCGTCAACCTTAGTATACATTGCTACAAAAAATGCTGGATAGAAATCACCCCCCTGTTTCCCATCCGATTGCCGGATTTGACTTAATTGCCCCGCGTGAGCTGACTTTTAAGAATGGACTGAAGGTATTCATTTTTGACGCGGGTGAACAGGACGTCGTACGCATGGAATGGATATTTGACCATGTGTTTACGCAAACGGAAAACACGCTGCTGCATACCTGTGCCTGCGAGATGTTATTGGAAGGCACTGCAACGCACACCAGTAAGCAGATTGCGGAGACTGTTGACTTTTATGGGGCGTTTCTCGTTCCGCAGGTAGAGGCCGACCGGTCGACACTGAGTCTGTTTTCATTGAACAAGCATTTAAGCCAGTTGCTGCCGCTCGTCCGGGAGGTTCTTACCGGAGCTGTTTTTCCGGATCAGGAGTTAACAACTTATATCCGCAATAATAAACAGAAGCTGCAGGTTTCACTCCAGAAAAACAGTGTTGTTGCCCGTCGCTTATTCCATGCCGCTGTATTTGGTGAAAACCGATATGGAATTTCTGCTGAAATAAGTGATTACGACCATATTAATAGTAATGACCTTCGCTCTTTGTTTAAGGAACAATACCAGCCGTATAATTGCACTTTGCTGCTGTCGGGCAGGGTTACTGACGCGCTTATCACGCAGGTAGAGCAATTGTTCGGTGATGAATGGGTGCCGTCCGCACCGCAGCTGGAACCGCAACCGGGTCTGGTTTTCCCGTCGGAGAGTGCAGGCGCACTGCTGTTGGAAGAACGACAGGACGCGCTGCAGTCCGCCCTCCGTCTGGGGTACCGGTCCATCTCCCGCAGCCACCCCGAGTTCCCGGGATTACAGGTAGTCAACACACTGCTGGGCGGGTATTTCGGCTCCAGGCTGATGACTAACATCCGCGAAGACAAAGGATACACCTACAGTATCGGATCAGGACTTGTTTCGTTAAAATATGGTGCTTTTTTTACCATTGCAACGGAGGTCGGAACAGCGGTCACGGCCGCAACGCTTAGTGAGATTGAAAAGGAAATCCTGCGACTGAAAACGGAGTTGGTAAGCGAGGAGGAATTGTCGCTGGTGAAAAATTATTTGATGGGTTCCATGCTTGGAAGCCTGGAGAATGTATTTTCCCATGCCGATAAGTTCAAAAATGCGTATTTTTCCGGTTTAGGTCTGGGATACTACAGTTATTACGACGACGTTATCCGCCGGATTGATGCCGAAGAGGTGTGCAGATTAGCCAATAGCTACCTGGATTATGACCGCCTTACGAAAATAGTTGTAGGTAAAATGTAACGTATATGGGATACCGCAGCCTCCGGGAATGTGTTGATGATTTAGCACATCACGGGCACCTCGTCCGTATTAAAGAAGAAGTAGACCCTTATTTGGAGATGGCAGCTATACATATGCGTGTCTATGATGCCAAGGGGCCGGCACTGTTATTTGAAAACGTCAAGGGTAGCCCGTTTCCTGCGGTATCCAACCTGTTTGGCACCCTCGACCGCTCCCGATTTATGTTCCGGGATACACTGGAAAAGATTAAGGTGCTGGTCGACGTCAAGTCGGATCCCATGCAGGCCCTGCGCAATCCGTTCCGATATACCCATGTGGCGGCCACGGCGCTGGCAGCCCTTCCCTGGAAGAAGGGGAGCGGGGCACCCATCCGATACGGCACTACCCGCATCAGCCAGTTGCCGCAGGTGGTCAACTGGCCGATGGACGGTGGGCCGTTTATTACCATGCCCCAGGTTTACTCCGAAGACATTGACCATCCGGGTGTGATGGGCGCCAACCTGGGAATGTACCGCATCCAACTGGCCGGCAACGCTTACATACCCGACAAGGAAGTGGGCCTTCACTACCAATTGCACCGCGGTATCGGTGTCCATCAGAGCAAAGCCAATGAACTGGGGCGGCCCTTAAAAGTAAGCGTCTTTGTGGGCGGTCCACCGGCCCATGCACTTTCCGCGGTGATGCCGTTGCCCGAGGGATTGTCCGAATTAACCTTTGCCGGCGCATTGGGTAACAGGCGGTTCCGTTACTTTTATGACGATGCCGGCTTCTGTATTTCCGCCGACGCTGATTTTGTGATTACCGGCACGGTATATCCGGAAGATAATAAGCCGGAGGGACCCTTTGGCGATCACCTGGGATACTACAGCCTGGTACACCCGTTCCCAGTAATGCACGTACACCGGGTTTACCACCGCAAAAACCCCATCTGGTCGTTTACGGTAGTGGGTCGGCCGCCGCAGGAAGATACCAGCTTCGGTGCATTGATCCATGAAATAACAGGGTCCGCCATTCCCAAAGAGATCAACGGATTGCATGCCGTCCATGCGGTGGATGCGGCAGGGGTACACCCGCTGCTGTTTGCCATTGGAAGCGAGCGGTATACACCATATTTGCGGACGGAACGTCCACAGGAAGTACTGACCATTGCCAACCAGGTGCTGGGGAAGAATCAGCTGAGCCTCGCGAAGTACTTGTTTATTGCTGCCCATCAGGACGATCCCCGGTTGGACATCCATGATGTCCCCGCGTTTTTTACGCATATGCTGGAACGTATTGATTTGGAACGCGACCTGCATTTTCATACACAGACCACCATCGATACGCTTGATTATTCGGGTAGCGACCTTAACGCCGGTTCCAAAGTGGTATTTGCCGCCGTGGGCCCTAAAAAACGAGCGCTGTCACCGGCACTTCCTCCGGGCGTTATGCTCCCCAGGCCATTCAGCGCATATAAGCCGGTGATGCCGGGCATTATTGCCGTGGAAGCACCAGCATTTACCGACGGGCAGACGGAAGCTGATCGTGTGGAGGCCTGGTGCCGTGCCATGGCCGACCTGGATTTCTCCGGCATACAGCTGCTGGTACTTTGTGACGACGCCGGTTTTACTGCGGCGAACATGGATAATTTTGTGTGGATTACATTTACAAGGAGCAATCCTTCACACGATATTTACGGTGTCAACAGCTTTACCAGACACAAACACTGGGGATGCAGCGGCCCGCTGATCATTGACGCACGGAAGAAACCGCACCATGCACCGGAGCTGATAAAAGTACCGGAAATCGAAAAACGGGTGGATGCCCTTGCGGTTAAGGGTGGACCGCTGCACGGGATTATTGACTAATAGATAATCGTTTATCCTTTATATCTGAACCATTTAATCAACTCTTTGTAGCTTGCCTTTTTGCCGTACATCAAGATGCCGATACGGTAAATACGGGCGGCAATCCAGGTGGTCAGTACAAATCCGCCGGCAAGCAGCGCGAACGACAGGACGAGCTGCCAGGTGGGGACACCGAAGGGAATACGTACCAGCATCGCAATGGGTGATGTCAGCGGAATCATGCTGAGCCAGAACGACAGCGGTCCGTTGGGATCATTTACCAATACGCCGAACGAGAGAATATAGGCAAACAGCAGCGGCAACGTGATCGGAAAAGTAAACTGCTGGGTTTCGGTTTCACTGTCCACCGCCGAGCCCACCGCCGCAAACAATGCACTGTACAGTAGGTATCCGCCAAAAAAGTACAGGAGGAACCCGATGATAATTTCCTGGAAATTCACGGTATTCAGCGCCTGCATCACGTCGCCGTAGGCAGCCGGTTTACCACCGGAAGGCATCTGCTCCTGTGTGGCGGCTACCTGTTCAATCGTCATGTCGTCCATGATGGCCATACGGGCACCGCCCATCAGCGTAGCCGACAGAATGATCCAAAGGATAAACTGGGTAAGCCCGACAAGGCCGATACCGATAATTTTGCCCATCATCAGCTGAAAAGGCTTTACCGATGAGATAATCACTTCAATGATCCGGTTGTTTTTTTCCTCGATGACACCCCGCATCACCTGCGTGCCATATAAAAACAGGCAGATATATACCACAATGGACAGCGTCATGGCGATGCCGACGGTGGCTTCCGCGCTGCTTTGCTTTTCACCTTCAGGGGTTAATTCCCGTGCTTCAATCGTAACGGACGGTCGGATGGCCTCTACGGTCCGGCGGTCAATTCCCGCTTTTTCAAAAGCGATATCGCGGAGGACCCCCTCCAGCTGGCCGCTGATGGTTTTCTGGGTCCCGACATTGGCCATTTCCGACGATAGTAATTCTACCCGCGATGTTTCGGTTATGTTTTCGGGGATAATCAGCAGTAGTTTCTTTTCGGCGCCCCGAATACCGGCCCTGGCATCGGAAACATTGCCGGATGTTTCCACAAACGTAATGGTTTCCGTATCATGCAGCTTCCCCTCAAACAGGCCGCTTTGATCGATAACCTGTACTGTAGCTTGGTTGCTTTCGAAGCTCTTAACCGCAAGCAAAATCGCAATTGCATAAACCGCAATCAGAAAAATCGGAACCAGGAAGGTGATCAGCAGAAATGATTTCTTTTTTACGCGACTCAGGTATTCACGCCGGATGATGAGTAGTATCTTGTTCATTGGTTGGTTTCAATTGCAGTGGACGGCTTCTTTTGGGTTACCTTGTCAACAAAAATGTCATGTATACTCGGTACAATTTCCTTCAGTTCGTGAAGTTGTACCAGTGGGATAAGGTAAGTGAGCACATCGTTAATAGTCCGTCCACCGGCGATATTAATGGTCAGCACCGTGCGGTCCTCCACCGTTTCCCGGCTGCTGACGGAAAACAGGTCGTCCACTCCCGTAACCGGTTTGTCGCGGGAAAAGTATTCCACGCGGTAAGTATTCGTCCGATAGGTATCTTTAATGGCCTTTACCTTTCCGTCCAGTATTTTCTTTGATTTGTTGATCAGGATGATGCTGTCGCATAGCTCTTCAACGGATTCCATCCGGTGAGTGGAAAAGATAATGGTTGCTCCATTACGGTTCAATGCGAGGATTTCCTCCTTAATGATGTTTGCATTGACGGGGTCGAATCCGGAAAACGGCTCGTCAAGAATAATTAAGTCCGGCTGGTGTACCACGGTAGCAACAAACTGCACTTTTTGCTGCATCCCCTTGCTGAGATCTTCTATCTTTTTATTCCACCAGCTTTGCATCTCCATCTTCTCAAACCAATGCTTGATCCGCTCGACGGCTTCCTGCCGCCGGAGGCCTTTTAGTTGGGCAAGATAACACATCTGTTCGCCGATTTCCATTTTCTTATACAGTCCGCGTTCCTCGGGCAGGTAGCCAATCCGGCCGATGTGTTTGGGTCCCAGCCGTTCGCCATCCATGTAAACTTCGCCGCTATCGGGAGCGGTAATCTGGTTAATAATACGGATCAACGAGGTCTTACCCGCACCGTTCGGACCCAGCAGCCCGAAAATACTGCCTTTCGCGATATGTGTGGAGATATTATCCAGCGCCAGGTGATTGGCATATTGTTTTACGATGTTTCTGATTTCCAGCATGTGTGTTCCGTGGGCTTACCTGTCATTGGATACAAAGATGTCGTTTTTGTTACGAATAAGCCTTTAATTCTTTAACATTTTTTAACAGCCGCGCGGTTAAACTTTTCCGGATAAACAAGCTCTTACAGGTAAGCGAATATAACGAATGGCCAAACAGGCACTGTCCGTTTACATGCATCCCGGGAAATGCCATAACGGCAGAAATATCCCGGCCGGAAAGACAAATTGTTTAATTGTTTATAGTTTTTGGTTTAAGTTTGATGATGAACGTCCGGTCTGCCTTTGGCGGCCGGGCGTTTTTAGTTATGTTTGCGGTGCATCAAACTCGACGCCATGCAACAGATCAGCGTTATCGGCTCGGGGACCATGGGTAACGGTATTGCCCACGTCTTCGCACAGTATGGATTCCAGGTTTCCCTGGTCGATACGGATGCAGGTGCGTTGGAGCGGGCGTTAGTCACCATTGCCGGCAACCTGGATAGGCAATCCGGCGCTGGAGTCATTACCGGAGCAGCTAAGCAGGCTATCCTCGATCGTATCTCACCCCATGCCAGCTTGGGGCCGGGTGTACGGGAAGCCGATCTGGTTGTGGAGGCCATCACGGAAAACGAGGCAGTTAAACTCCGGGCATTCCGGCAGCTTGATCAGCTGGCCCCGCAACACGCCATTCTGGCCACCAATACGTCATCCATTTCCATCACCCATATCGCGGCCGCCACGCAACGGCCGGATAAAGTAGTGGGCATGCATTTTATGAACCCCGTGCCTGTAATGAAGCTGGTTGAAGTGATCCGCGGAAAAGCCACAGCCGGATCTACCATGCAAACAGTAGTGGCGCTGGCCAGGCAGCTGGAAAAAGTTCCGGTAGAAGTAAATGATACGCCCGGTTTTGTGGCCAACCGCGTGCTGATGCCCATGATTAATGAGGCAATCTTTGCGTTACACGAAGGTGTTGCAACAGCGGAGTCGATTGATACCGTGATGAAACTGGGTATGGCCCATCCCATGGGGCCGCTGCAGCTGGCCGATTTTATCGGACTGGATGTATGCCTGTCCATTCTGAATGTGCTGCATGAGGGGCTTGGTACGCCGAAATATGCACCCTGCCCACTGTTGGTTGATCTGGTTGCTGCGGGGAAACTGGGAAAAAAAACAGGTAGTGGGTTTTATAATTATTGAGCTATTGATTCATTTGTTGAATACCATTTAATCAGCTACGATGTCTTTACTTTTTCAACCGATAACGATCCGGTCGATTACCGCCAGAAACCGGCTGGCCGTTTCGCCAATGTGCCAGTATTCCAGTGTCGACGGTTTTGCCAATCACTGGCACCTGATCCATCTGGGTAGCCGGGCGGTGGGTGGCGCGGGAATTGTCTTCACCGAGGCCACGGCCGTTTCGCCCGAAGGACGGATTTCACCCGATGACCTGGGGATATGGAAAGACGCGCATATTGCCGGGCTGGCGCAGGTGGCCGAAGCTATCAAAAGCAATGGCGCTGTGGCGGGGATACAGCTGGCCCATGCTGGCCGCAAAGCAAGCCATAGCAGTCCGTGGAACGGTAACCGGCTCCTGACCAGTGCCGAAGCCGGATGGCAGACACTGGCGCCAAGCGCAGTCGCTTACCGGGAGGGGATGCCGTTGCCCGCGGCGATGGATGTCTCCCAGATCCGGCAGTTGATTGCCGATTTCGGAAATGCCGCCCGGCGGGCCGTGGAAGCCGGTTTCCAGGTGTTCGAAATCCATGCCGCACATGGTTATTTATTGAATGAATTTCTTTCGCCGCTGAGCAATTTCCGCGACGATGAATATGGGGGTTCTTTTGAAAACCGCATCCGCCTGCTGCTGCAGACGGTGGGGGAGGTCCGGCGGGTTATCCCGGAGCTATTACCCCTTTTTGTGCGGATATCCACAACAGAATGGACAGCAGGTGGGTGGGATGAATCGGACTCCATAAAGCTTGCCGTCCGGCTAAAAGAACAGGGCGTTGACCTGATCGATTGCTCCTCGGGTGGGAATTCGCCCCATCAGCAGATTGTAACGGCCCCGCTGTACCAAGTGCCGTATGCCACCAGTATCAGGCAGGCCGCCGGTATCTTAACCGGGGCTGTGGGATTGATCACACGCGCGGACGAAGCAGAGGATATCCTCCGTGGGGAGCAGGCAGACCTGGTTTTCATGGGACGTCAGTTGCTGCGGGATCCATATTTTCCGCTGCACGCCGCAAAACAACTGGGAGCCAATATACCGTGGCCGGTACAATATGAACGAGCCAGGCCATAAGCAGAAATACAAATGGGAAAAAGTAAATACAATAAATTCGAAGAATTAATTCTTCATGAAGATGACAATCTGATTGTGATCAATAAACCGCCATTCCTGGCCTCACTGGATGAACGTGAGGGGGAGGGACTGAGTGTACATCGCCAGGCTAAGCAGTACTACGCTGAAGCCCAGGTTTGTCACCGGCTCGATAAGGAAACGTCAGGTTTGCTGCTTATTGCAAAAAATCCGGAAACCTACCGTGCGGTATCCATCGAATTTGAGCGTCGGCGGGTCGCCAAGACCTATCATGCCGTCATCGAGGGCACGCATATATTTGAAGACCTGCTGGTCGACCTGCCCATCCTGAATATGGGAAATAAAAACGTGACGATCGACCGTGCAAACGGTAAACGGGCAGAAACTTATTTTAAATCGCTTCGCTACTTTAAGCATTATACATTGGTAGAGTGCCGTCCCATTACCGGCCGCATGCACCAGATACGGATCCACCTGGCTACCCAGCGGGCCTCCATTGCCGGCGATGAGCTGTACAAGGGCAAGCCTGTCTTTCTTTCGCAGATTAAAAAGCGGGGATTTACCATGGGTAAGGGACGTGAAGAAGAACCGATTATGAAGCGATTTGCGCTTCATGCACGCGAGCTACGGTTTGCACTTGGGGAAAAGCAGTATCACTTTGAAGCGCCGTACCCGAAAGATTTTGCTGCCCTGCTCAAGCAGCTCGAAAAATACGACGATTAACTGTCGGTGCGCCGAACCAGCCGGTGCACCGCTTTTTAGAAAAGCTTGCCGTGCGGACCGCGTACCTGAAGTCCGAGCAACTGATTCAGTTTATCAATAAAATAGCGGGCCAGCAGGGGAGACTCCACCTCCAGGTTTTGGTGAACAAAGAAATAAAGGGATTTCAGCCCCCCGTCATGCCACTCCTTGATGCGGGCAAGCCAGTCATCCAGTCGTCGGTAATCGCTGGAGTGATTGGCGCCGACATACCGGACAAAAGCGGCGGGGGCGGTGAGCTGCATGTGCAGCATATCGCGCCGCCCGGCGGTATCTACGATAACGGCCGTACGGTGCTCTTCACGAAGCAGGTCATATAGTGCCTGGCTTACCCCGGCATCGTTAAACCACTCCGCATTCCGTACCTCCACAGCCAGTGGAATGGCCTTCGGGTATTGTTTTATAAACGTTGCCAAGCGGTCAAAGTCCTTGGGTTTGTAATTATCATGCAGCTGAAGAAAACTCATGCCCAGTTTCTCTTCAAATAGACTGATGGCATCACAGAAAGCCGTTACTTTTTCCCCTACATTGAGGAGACGGCTATAATGGCTGATGGATTGCGGTATTTTTGGAAAAAACTTAAAATCCCCGGGCGTCTTGTTTTTCCACACTTCCACCTGGTGTTTGTCGGGCGAATTATAAAACGTAGCGTTTAACTCGATGCAGTTGAACTGGGTGGCATAATAAACCAGTTCGTCTTTCGTTCCCCGTGGATAAAAGCCTTTGAGATCCTGTTTATTCCACTTGGCACAGCCGACGTACACTTCGAAATCGGTCCCCTCTTTTTTGAGGACTTTCCAACTATCGGGGTGAGTCGGGGGCAGGGAGAAATCAACCGCTTCGGGGTCAGCTACGCTTCCAAATTTCATAACGCTGTTTTATTACAAAAGCGATTAACTGTTAGCAACACGCGTCAGTTGCCTGATTGCTAACAGTTAACCGTTAAGACTTAGTGCTTAAAATGCCGTACACCTGTAACAACCATGGCTACTCCTTTACGGTTGGCCATGTCCACGGACTCCTTGTCGCGGATGGACCCGCCTGGTTGCAGGACTGCCGTAATGCCCGCCTCGGCCGCAATTTCCACACAGTCGGAAAACGGAAAGAACGCATCGGAGGCCATCACGGCGCCGTTCAGGTCAAAACCAAACGACTGGGCCTTCAGGATAGCCTGCCGCAGGGCGTCCACACGTGAAGTCTGGCCGACACCGCTTGCCGAAAGCTGCCCGTCTTTAGCCAGTACGATGGTATTAGACTTGGTATGTTTTACGATTTTATTGGCAAAATAGAGGTCGCTGAGTTCGTGATCCGTTGGTTGCTTATCCGTTACGGAGTTCATCTGGGCAGGCCCCTCGATCACCAGATCTTTATCCTGCTCAATGACGCCATTCAGCAGCGTCTTAAACAACTTGGTTGGCAGTGTTACCGCTTTCCGTTTTAGCAGGATCCTATTTTTCTTGCTGGTAAGCGTATTAAGCGCCCCGGCGCTGTAGTCCGGCGCAATAAGTACTTCAAAAAATAGCTTGTTGATTTCTTCCGCGGTAGCATCGTCCACCTGCCGATTACAGATGATTACCCCGCCGAAAGCCGATACCGGGTCACAGGCCAGCGCGTCGTTCCACGCCGTAAGCAGATCCCCGCGCGAGGCCACCCCGCATGCGTTCGTATGTTTCAGTACGGCAACTGTGGGTTCGTCAAACTCGTCGATCAGTGCCACCGCCGCATCAATATCAACCAGGTTATTATAGGATAACTCTTTTCCGTTCAGCTTCTCAAACATAGTGTCCAGTGCACCATAAAAAACACCCCGCTGATGCGGGTTTTCACCGTATCGGAGTACCTGCGCCTGCTGTTCGCTTTGCTTGAATACCGGCAGTGGCTCCGTCGCGTTGAAGTAATTGAAAATGGCCGTATCGTAATGCGACGACACGTTGAACGCCCGTTTAGCAAAGGTTTTCCGATGCTCCAGCAGTGTATGCCCTCCGTTTTCCGTTAAAATATCCTGAAGCAGCTGATAATCATTCCGCGATGAAACGATCACCACATCGTTGTAATTCTTGGCCGCTGCGCGGATAAGCGAGATGCCGCCGATGTCTATTTTTTCGATGATTTCCTGTTCACCTGCTCCAGAAGCCACAGTTTCTTCGAAAGGGTAGAGGTCGACGATCACCAGGTCGATTTCTGGGATTTCGTATTCCTGCAGCTGCCGTCCGTCGGCTTCCAGGGGCCGGCGCGACAGGATCCCGCCAAAGACCTTGGGGTGCAGGGTTTTTACCCGGCCGCCCAATATGGACGGGTAACCCGTGAGATCTTCCACCGGGACAACCTCATGGCCGAGTTCGCGGATGAAGGTTTCCGTGCCTCCGGTGGAATAGAACGTAACACCTTGTTTATTTAACAGTTCGATTAATGGGGCGAGTCCGTCTTTATAGTAAACGGATATCAATGCGTTTTTGATTTTTACGGGGTGGCTCATTTGCTATTTAGCGCTTTTGTTTATGAGCAGCAAAGATAAGAAAAATCCCCGTGCATTCTCCCGGCACGGGGATCTGATGACAAATCAATGCTCCCGGCCGTTAATCAATCGCTTAAGCCGAGCAGTTGCTTTGCTTCGGCGTAACTCACCCGGTTCCAGTCGATATCCGAAGCCGGGCGCATGCCGGTTAGCGTAACGCCCGCAGGTATCAGTACATAGCGGAACTCATTCCCCCGGACACCTGAATAATCATACTCGGTGAGTGCCGAACCATCGGTGCTCCTTATCCGGATATTGATGGCATTGAGGGTGGAAACCGCAAAAGAGCCGCCCGACCAGGTGTACTCGACATTGGAATAGGAATAAGGCTGTTGAATTTATTTCGTAGTCAATCCAACTGGAAGAGACCACGTTGGCCGTACCGCGCTCACTTACATTTGTAAAAAAGGGACAAAATGAAAAAACAGGGGAATTACAATCCATAATTACCCGGGCAAATAACATGTCTTGGGAGACAGCACCCGTCCGTCGCTTACATTTTCTTCAGCAGGTTTTCCACAACTTTGGGATAATGCTGGTGTTCCAGCTGCTGCCCTTTAAATTTGATGACCTCTAGGCTGTCCTCCGGTTCGATCCTGAACCGGGCCTGGTAAATCACTTCGCCTTCATCGAAGTTTTCGTTGACAAAATGGATGCTGATGCCCGATTCCGCTTCGCCGGCATCCAGCACCGCCTGGTGCACGCGGTCGCCGTACATTCCCTTTCCTCCGTAGGCCGGAAGCAGGGCAGGGTGGATGTTGATGATTTTATTCGGGTATTTTTGCAGGAGGTTCTGGGGCACAAGCCACAGAAAGCCTGCTAACACGATGAGATCGATATTCAGCTTACCCAGCAACTGGACAATTTCATCTGTGTGGAAGAACTCATGCCGATCAAAAATGTGGGTAGGTACTTCAAAATTATCAGCCCGTTGCAACACATACGCTTCCGGGTTGTTGCTCAGAACCAGGGCTATTTCGGCCTGGTCGTGATACCTGAAATATTCCATCAGTTTTTGGGCGTTCGATCCGGAGCCGGAAGCAAAAATAGCGATTCGTTTCTTCACGTGATATAAATTAGTAGTTGGTACGGGGTTGCCACCCAAATTTACATTATTTTTTTTGATGCATTAAATGCTGGGCAAAAATAGCATATTTGCAGGCAATATCATTATCTTAGCACCGATTAACGCCTGAACCTGCTGTAATATAACGATAATTCCCGACTATTGCCTGTGTGTTTTTGTATTAAAATCATGACATTACATGGCGTGTTTTGTTGATATTATTTCTTTATATCTCCTATTTTTTTGAAAAAATCGTTAAAAAAATAATATTTTGTTGCAAATGTCAATATTTTATTTGTTACTTTTGCATCATTATAGCTATATTAACATTTAACGTTTTTATCTATGTGTGGAATTATTGGTGCTTTTGACCTGAAAGGTAAGTCAGAAGAATTGCGCCCCCAAGTGCTCAAGATGTCGAAAAAGATTCGTCATCGCGGGCCGGATTGGTCGGGGATATATAGCTCGGAAAAAGCTATTTTAGCGCATGAACGTTTAGCGATTGTTGATCCAAAATCCGGCCGTCAGCCGTTGTTTAGTGCCAACGGTAATACGGTATTGGCGGTCAATGGGGAAATATATAATCACCAACAGTTGCGGAATCAGCTGACAGACTATGCATTTTCCACACAGTGTGACAGCGAAGTAATATTGGCACTGTACGAAAAGAAAGGCCCCCAATTTATTGAAGAGCTTAACGGCATATTTGGGTTTGCCCTCTACGATATTGAACAGGATACGTTTTTAATAGCACGCGACCATATTGGCATTATTCCGCTGTATATGGGATGGGACGATGCCGGCACGTTTTACGTTGCGTCTGAACTTAAGTCACTCGAAGGCTATTGCAAACGCATTGAAACGTTTCCTCCGGGACATTATATTTACAGTAAAGAAGGACTGACACCGCAACGGTGGTACAGCCGCGACTGGGAAAGCTATGCGAATGTCGAAAACAACGTTTCGGACATTGACGTACTTCGCAAAGGACTGGAAGACGCGGTACACCGGCAGATGATGTCTGACGTACCTTATGGCGTACTGCTTTCCGGCGGACTGGACTCGTCGGTCATTGCGGCGGTCACGAAGAAATTTGCAGCCAAACGGATTGAATCTGACGACCAGGAAACCGCCTGGTATCCGCAACTGCATTCATTTGCCGTGGGATTGAAAGGTTCACCGGATTTGATCGCCGCCAAGCGCGCTGCCGATCATATCGGTACCATACACCACGAAATCAATTTCACCATCCAGGAAGGACTGGATGCAGTGCGGGACGTAATTTACCATTTGGAAACCTATGACGTAACTACGATCCGCGCTTCAACTCCGATGTACCTGCTTGCGCGTGTAATTAAATCCATGGGAATTAAAATGGTGCTTTCGGGAGAAGGCTCGGATGAGCTGTTTGGCGGGTACCTGTATTTTCATAAGGCACCCAATGCGAAGGAATTCCACGAAGAAACCGTACGCAAACTGGGTAAACTGTACTTGTACGACTGCCTCCGCGCCAATAAATCATTGGCCGCCTGGGGTGTGGAAGGACGTGTCCCGTTCCTGGATAAGGAATTTATCGATATTGCCATGCGGCTGAACCCTGAAGATAAAATGATCAGGGACGGCAGGATGGAAAAATGGATTGTACGGAAGGCCTTTGAGAACTATCTTCCCGAAAGTATTGCCTGGAGGCAGAAAGAACAGTTTTCAGACGGTGTAGGTTACAACTGGATTGATACACTCAAGGAACAGGCAGCGCAGAAGGTAAGTGACGGAGAGCTGGCCAAAGCCGCCGAGCGTTTCCCGATCAACCCACCACAGAACAAGGAGGAATACCTGTACCGCTCGATTTTTGCGGAGCACTTTCCCTCGGATGCAGCGGCACTGACGGTACCTTCCGTTAAATCGGTCGCATGCAGCACCCCCGAGGCGCTGGCCTGGGATGCTTCATTCCAGAACCTAAACGATCCGTCCGGACGGGCCGTAGCTGCGGTGCATAACGAAAGTTACGAGAAATCCAAAGCAGTAGCGCTGTAAGCCGTTTACTGACGAATCAGAAACATAGAAAAGGCCGGGTGCATCATACACCCGGCCTTTTTTGTGAAATGTCTTTTGGCGGTGACTAACCGGCTGTCCGTTATCCGTCGCCAGCCAACGGACGGATCGCCGCCGCTAAAGCGGCCTGATCCAGATGTTCCGGAAGCTGACGGGGTTGCCATGGTCCTGCAGGGCGATTGGGCCCGGGCCATGCGCTTTGTATTTGGGTATCCCGATATATTCCGTTGTGCCATCGAGTTCCACGTTATTTTGCACCAAAACCCCATTATGGATCACGGTAACCCGGGCTTTGCTCACTAAAATACCGTCGGCATTGAATCGCGGCGCTGTCCAGATAATGTCATACGTCTGCCACTCGCCCGGTGCCTTTGTTGCGTTTACCAGCGGAATCCGCTGTTTATAGATGCTGGCCGCCTGTCCGTTGGAGTAGGTGCGGTTATCGTAACTGTCGAGCACCTGTACCTCATACCGCCCCTGCATAAATACGCCGCTGTTGCCGCGCCCCTGGCTTTCCCCGACAATTTCCGTAGGCGACTTCCATTCCAGATGCAGCTGATAGTCGGTAAATTCCTGCTTGGTCTGGATGCCGCCTTTGCCTTTTACTACCGTAAATGCGCCGGCTGACACCGTCCATCCGGCCGGCGACGAACCGTCATTGCTGCTGACCCACTGGTCTAATGAGGTGCCGTCGAACAGGACTATGGCGTCCGATGGTGCCCGGTCGGCATATGTGGTCACCATGCGTGGTTCAGGGTCCCAGATCTCCGTTTCTTCAGGTTTCATTTTCGTTTGCTGCGCAAAAGCGGAAAGTGTCAGCGAAGCTGCAATCCCGGTTGTTATGACTGATTTGATATGCATAGTATAATGTGTAATTTGTTGTCTTTTCTGTGGTTTCGGCCGGCTGATGCCTTCCTGTCCTTTCCGTTACCCGAAAGCATTAAATCCGGTAATATCCATGCCGGTGATTAATAAATGGATGTCGTGCGTACCCTCGTATGTGACGACCGATTCCAGGTTCATCATGTGCCGCATGATCGGATAATCACCCGTGATACCCATTGCGCCGAGTACCTGGCGCGCTTCCCGTGCCACCTGAAGTGCGGTCGCCACACTATTGCGTTTGGCCATCGAAATCTGTGCCGGTGTGGCCCGGTCTTCGTTTTTGAGTAAGGCCAGCCGCCATACGAGCAGTTGGCCCTTCGTGATCTCGGTCAGCATCTCCGCTAATTTCTTCTGCTGCAGCTGGAAGCTTCCGATGGGCCTGCCGAATTGCTGCCGTTCTTTGGCATAACGGACAGCCGTGTCATAACAGTCCATCGCTGCGCCGAGGGCACCCCAGGCGATGCCATACCGTGCCTGGTTCAGGCAGCTTAGCGGGCCGCGCATCCCGGTAATACCCGGTAAGATGTTGGTCTTTGGGACGCGTACCTGGTCGAACACGAGTTCGCCGGTAGCTGATGCCCGGAGGCTCCATTTGTTATGTGTTTCGGGTGTGCTGAATCCTTCCATACCGCGTTCAACGATGAGCCCCTGAACCTGACCATCCGGGTTTTTAGCCCATACGATGGCAATATCGGCAAATGGTGCATTCGATATCCACATTTTGGATCCGTTTAGGATCACGTGGTCGCCTGCGTCATCAAAATGAGTCAGCATCCCGGCCGGATCGGATCCGTGATTGGGCTCGGTAAGTCCGAAGCAGCCCATAAGCGCGCCGCTCGCCAGTCTGGGCAGGTAGATGGCCTTCTGCTCCTCGCTGCCGTAGGTGTAAATGGGATACATCACCAACGACCCCTGTACGGAAGCGGTGGAACGAATGCCGGAATCGCCACGTTCGAGTTCCTGCATCATCAGACCATAGGCAAGGTAATCAAGCCCCCCGCCGCCGTGTTCCTGCGGAATGGTCGGGCCGAACAGCCCGAGTTCCGCCATCCCGGGAAGCAACTGGCGGGGAAATTCGGCACGCTGGGCGTAATCTTCGATGATAGGTAGGAGTGCCCTGTTTACCCACTGCCTTACGCTGTCGCGGATAAGCCGGTATTCCTCGCCAATGAGTTCGTCCAGCAGATAATAATCAGGTGGTTGGTATTGGCTCATGATTCATCAGGTTTACCATCTGTCTGACAAGTATACAGATAATTTTCCGTATCAGGTTCGGCACTGGTTTATTATTGCACCGGGCCTGCTTCGTTGCCCGTCCGGAATCCGGCCGCGGTACCTGCAGGACGAAAGCACGTTTTGTCGATAAAGACGTGGACTCACCGTGCACTCACCGTGGACAGATGGTGCACTCATTTCGAAGCAGGTGCAAACCAGTAACGGGCAAACTCCGGATGATGTAAAGCTGGGAATACCCACTTTTGGGTATTTTTCATTATCTTGCCTCGAGAATACCTAATATCAACTAAATCTACTGATCATGGACGAATTTTTACCAGCTGATTTCGATTGCAGCATGGCGGTGCGGCAGGAAATCATACGTAAACTTAAGGCGCTTGAAGCGGTGGCCGACGAGCTGCCGGTCTATATCATTCACGATGTGCGCCATTTCTCGGTGATGTATATGTGTCCACGTGGTTTGCAGCTGCTGGGGGTTTCCCTGGAGGATGTCCGGCGGCTGGGATCGGAGTATTATACCCGGTTCTTCAATCCCGATGATGTGGCCTTTTACCTGCCCAAGTTCATGGAACTGCTGCAGAATCCCGACCCGCCAAAGTGGTTTTCTTTTTTTCAGCAGGTTACCACGGGAAAAGGAAACGGGTTTGAATGGTATTTGAGTGCTTCCAGGCCATTTGTGTTCGATGAAGAAGGGAAACCGATTCTTTCACTCACTTTTGCGTTGCAGCTTGACCCGAATCACCATCTCGCCGAGAAGGCGGAACGCCTGATGGAGGAAAACCTGCTGCTTAAAAACAACTATCAGCGGTTTGCTTCATTAACCAAACGCGAGAAAGAGCTGCTGCAATACATTGCCCTGGGACAGAAGACAGCCGAGATCAGCGGCCGCATCCACATTTCAGAAAAAACCATGCACACGCACCGGCGGAATATCAAGCGTAAAATCGGCGCCAAGACGCATTATGACATCATCAAATTTGCGCAGGCATTTAACATGGTGTAAAAAATCAGTAGGTTTGCTGTATGGAACAGCTTCAGCAACGAGTGACACTCCGCGATTTGCGGTTTTATGCTTTTCATGGTTACTATCCCGAGGAACAGGTGCTGGGTAATGAATTTATCGTCGAGGTGGAAGCGGTGTTTGACCGTTCCGCCGGTACCGCGGAAACACTGGACGCCACGGTGGATTACGAAGTGGTATACCGTATGGTGCAGGAAGAAATGGCCCTTTCCCGGAAGTTGCTCGAAACCGTGGCCGAGGCGATCCTGGACCGGGTCCGGGCACATTATGCCTTTGTTCACGAGGTGCGGGTAAAGCTCATTAAAAACCATCCGCCTTTTGGCGGCGACCGGGCCGGGGCCGCAGTGGAACTGATCTGGAAACGTTAAACACAGGTATTCCGATGGCATACCAGGAAATTTCAGCGACCGTCTTAAACGAAATCCGCGCGATCCTGCCCGAACGGCTTATCGTTACGCCTTCCGCCGACCTCGAACCGTATTGCCACGATCAGACCGAAGACCTGCGGTTTGCGCCGGAACTGGTGGTGCTTCCCGAAACGGTTGAGCAGGTGGCTGCCCTGCTGAAGCTATGCCATGCCCAGTGCATTCCCGTTACGCCACGGGGCGCGGGTACAGGCCTGAGCGGGGGAAGCCTGGCTGTTCATGGAGGCCTGATGATTTCCATGGAAAGGATGAACCGGATTATCTCAATCGACACGGATAACCTGCAGGCCTATGTAGAGCCGGGGGTGATTACCGGAGTGCTGCAGCAGGCGGTTGCCGAAAAAGGATTGTTATATCCGATCGATCCCGCCAGCAAAGGCTCGTGCCAGATCGGCGGAAACATTGCGCATGGCAGCGGGGGGCCTCGGGTGGTAAAATACGGGACCATCCGCGAATATGTGCTCAACCTCCAGGTGGTGCTGCCATCCGGCGACGTGATATGGACAGGGGCCAATACGATCAAATATGCTTCCGGTTATAATCTTACCCAATTGTTTATCGGTTCGGAGGGTACCCTGGGCATTGTTACCGGAGCGGTACTGAAATTAGTGCCCCGGCCAAAGCAAACGATGCTGATGCTGGCATCGTTTCCGACCAATGAAGCTGCGTGCAGGACGGTATCGGCGATTTTCCAGGCTGGCCAGACGCCTTCGGCACTCGAATTCATGGAACGCCGGGCAGTGGAGTGGGTCAGCCAATACGAAGGGATAACTGTAGACATGCCGCCCGATGCGCAGGCAATACTGTTGATTGAAGTGGACGGGGACCGGACGGATGAACTGTTTTTGCAGTGCGAGCAGATCAATGCGGTGCTGGATGCGCACGGATGCCTGGATACGCTGCTGGCTGATACAGCATCACACCAGGAAACACTCTGGAATATGCGGCGCCGTATCGGACCGTCGGTTAAATCAAACAGCGTATATAAAGAAGAGGATACCGTGGTGCCCCGTGCCAGGCTTCCCGAACTGATTGCCGGAATCAAGGCCATTGGTGCGACTTATGGATTTGAGTCGGTCTGCTATGGCCATGCCGGCGACGGCAATCTGCATGTGAATATCATTAAAGGTGCAATGAATGATCACGACTGGCACCATCGGCTGAAGGACGGTATCCGGGAAATTTTCACATTGGCTGTTTCGCTGGGCGGCACCCTCTCCGGCGAGCACGGCATCGGCTGGGTGCAGCGCGAATATATGCTCATTAAATACAACGAACTCCAGTTGTCGCTGATGCGTGGTATCAAACAGGTCTTTGATCCTCACGGCATCATGAATCCGGGAAAAATATACCAATAAATGACTTTATGTCACTTTTAAATCCATAATAATGACAGAATGTCTTTGTTTTCCGCATTATTATCGAGTGGAATACCATTTGAAGACGGGATGTTAGCGTTATTTATTTAAAAGGAGATATAAAAATGGCATTAGTAAAATTTTCAAACGGTAATTCAAACAGGGCAGTAGATTCCTGGACAAACAATCTTTTTGATTCGTTATTTAACGATTCCTTTATTTCAGACCGGCTTATTTCCCGCGTACCGGCAGTGAACATTGCCGAAACGGCCGACGCCTATGCAATCGAGCTGGCTGCGCCGGGTCTGGAGAAGGGCGACTTTAAGATCAATGTGGATAAGGATGTGCTGACTATTTCGGCGGAAAAGAAGAGTGAGCAAGCGGCTGACGACCGGAAGTACAGTAAACGGGAGTATAGCTACAGTTCCTTTACCCGGTCTTTTACGCTGCCCGACAGCATTGACCACAGTAAGATCGATGCCGTCTACCAGGACGGTGTATTGAAAGTACTGGTCGGGAAACGGGAAGAAGCAAAGGTGGCTTCGCGACTGATTGACGTAAAATAAGGGAATAACCTTGTTCGTTGGCAAGTCCCGCTGGAAAAACAATCCAGCGGGATTTTTCATTGTACCGTTTATGCTTCTTCGTAATCTTCGCTTTTTGGCAGCCGGTTGGCCAGGTCCCGCCACGCATCCGGCAGCGGGGTGAGTTTGCGCCGGACAATGTCCATCCATGCCCCGTCAACGGTGACCACCGCACTTTTGACCCCATCGGCGCGGTAAACTTCGTGCCGGAACGTGAACCTGGAATTGGCAGGATTGTATTTAACCAGCAGTACCACAACCTTAACGTATTCATTCAGTTTGATTTCCTTCAGGTAAACCAGTTCCTCCCGGAATAAAACGGGACCGATCCCGGCCTCGGCAATTTTGTCAAGTGGTATTCCGAGCAGCTGGAGCATGTTGCTCCGGGCCTGTGCACACAGGTCGGCATAAGCGGAATGCCGTAAATGCCTGTTCGCATCAATCTGTGCCCAGATTACCTGTCCTTCGTAAAAGATATGATCCATAACCCAAACTTAAGAAGAAAACCGGATACCGCAAGTGACCGACGGGAGCTAATACAATCGTAAAGAGCAAGCGTTCGCGGGAGCGTATCATGCGCGCCGGCTATTTAACCCCCTTTACGTTCATTTTGAGTGTAAATACTTTGTCGCGTGCCGTAATAAAGAGAAAATCACGTTCCGGGCCGCCGAAACACACGTTGGCGGTCCAGCCCGACGGTACCGGGATGTGGTCAATTTGGTTGCCATCGGAGTCGTACACGGTTACGCCTTTTCCGGTCAGGTAGATGTTTCCCTGTTCATCAATGGTCATTCCGTCGGAGCCCTGGGGTGCAAAAAGCCGTTTGTCGGAAAGGGAGCCGTCGCGGCGGATGCGGTAGCGGTAAATTTTACTGTCACCGATATCGGCGACATACAGGAATTTGCCATCGGGTGTCCCGATTATGCCATTCGGCTGCTTAAATGCGTCGTCGAGACGTTTCACCTGTCCTTCGTGGTAAACATACAATGCCTGCGCCTGCATATCGGGCGCGGTGCGTTCCCAGTAGTCGCGCTGATAATAAGGGTCGGTGAAATAAATCAGTCCGGCAGGGGAGACCCATACATCGTTGGGACCGTTGAATACCGAATCACGGTACCCCGTAACCAATTTCTCCAGGCTCCCGTCCATACCGATGCGCCACAGCTCGTTGTGCTCATCGGCACAGGCAATCAGAAAACCTTCCCGGTCGACATACAACCCATTGGAACGCCCTGCGTTTTCCATAAATACCGAAAGGCTGCCATCAATCCCGTATTTCCAGATACGGTTATTCGGCTGGTCGGTAAAAAACACGTTGCCGGCCCTGTCTGCTGCCGGGCCTTCAGTAAAGCTGAACTGGTCGCCAACCAGCCGAAGTGTATCGGAGGTAACCTGGGCTAGGCCCGATTGGGTAACGGCCAGTGCCGCAAGCAGCAAAAAGTAATGTCGTAGTGCCATAATTCCGGTTTGTCTATTCATCCAAAGCTAAAAAATTATCCGGCTCCTGCCAAATACCTATTCGACGATCTTGAACGCGGTCCTCCGGTTGAGCTGCCGGCCCTCGGCCGTTTCATTGGTGGCCACGGGCTGTGAGAGACCGTAACCCCTGTAACTTAACCTTGCCGGTGCAATACCCGCATTAATCAGGTAATGATGTACCGCTTTAGCCCGGTTTTCAGACAGCCGCTGGTTGTAAGCTGCGTCACCCGTATTGTCTGTATGCCCGCCGATCTCGATCCGGACGGACGGGTTCAGTACCAGGAAGTCGACCAGGTTTTTGAGGTCACTTTCCGATTGGGGCAGCAGGCGATAGTCGTCGTAATCGAAAAAGATGTTATTCAATGTTTCCGTTTTACCCGTTTTGATCCGCGACAGCGCGATGTGGACTTCATACGCATCGTTCAGTTTCGCCGTGTCGTTGAGTGGGTAATGTTCGGAAAAAAAGAGGTATCCCGGCTGCCTGACATGAAGTGCGTATGTTTCTCCGAAGGGGAGGGGCGCCAGGAAAGTGCCGTCTTCGTAATCCGCCTGCTCCCGATACAGCACCTGGTTTGTCTGGATATCGGTTATCGTTACCAATGCCTGCAAGGGGGTATCCGTCTCCGTATCCACTACCGTTCCCTTCAGATAGGCTACCGGGTGTGGTCGCAGGATTTCCGGAAGCGAAACAAAATAGATGTCCAGTCCGCCGAGGGCATCCGGTCTGCGGGAGGCAAAAGCGGCCTGCCTGCCATTCATGCTGACGGAAAATGCGCTTTGCTCCCGATGGTCATTGATTGGGGAGCCAAGATTGACGGGAGGTCCCCAGTTTCCGAAAGTGTCCAGTACGGTTTTAAAGATGTCCTTTTCACCGAACCCCGGCCAGCCGTCCGACGCGAAATAAAGCGTCCGGTTGTCGGCATGGATATAAGGCGAGCTCTCGTTACCGGGCGTGTTTACCTCCGGTCCCAGGTTCAGGGGCGCGCCCCATTGCCCGTTTTCCTGAAGGGAAGTCCGCCAGATGTCGTAGCCACCCTGCCCGCCGGCGCGGTTGCTGACGAAATACAGCGTACGGCCATCGGCACTGAGTGTCGGCTGCGCTTCCCACCCCCGTGTGTTGACCGGCGCTCCGAGGTTATGCGGAGTGCCCCACCCACTGCCCTCACGCCGGGATACGTAGATGTCACAGCTGCCCAGTCCTCCGGGACGGTTACATCCCGTAAAAAACAAGTACTTGCCGTCCGGCGAGATGCAGTGTGCACCCTCATTGTAGGAAGTCGAATTGATCGCGCCCGTCAGCAGGGCCGCCGGCTGCCAGTTGCCGCTGCTGTCGCGTATGCTTTCGTAGAAATTCTCCCTGTTTGCTGTCTTTCGGGTAAAAATGATCGTTTGCAGGTCGGCCGTAAGCCTCGGAAAATACTCATCATATTCACTGTTGATGGCCGCTCCAGGGTTTTGTAGCCGGACCGGCAGCGGTTGTCCGAGGGCCTGCAGGCTGAACGTGCAGTCGGCGATATATTTCCGGGCAGCCTGCACCGTTTCAGTCGCTGCGCCCGGTGTTGCAGCATACCGTTGCAGTGCCGTGCGCGCTTCGGCATACTGGCCGGTGAGCAGGAGGCTTTCGCCAAGGCCGAACCAGGTTAACGGAGTTAACTCAGGTGCCAGTTGCGTCACTTTTTCGTAATGCGGTATCGCCTGTTCGTAGGCCTTTTGCCGCCTGTAGAGATCGCCAAGCTGCTGGTGTGCTGCGGCAAAACCAGTGTCAGCGTCCACCGCCGACCGGAGCGAGGCGGCCGCCTCATCATACTGGCCGTTCCGGAGCTGGGCAGCCGCTTTTTCAAATGCCCGCTGTGCCTGCCTGTTATCCGAATGCAGCTGTGCATATCCCGGCATGGATGCCAGCATTCCGCATAACCACAGGAACATGATCAGTAAGCAGCTGGATCTTAGCGGAAACATCATATCAGGTATTAGTCAACCGGCTCCGGGCCTCCGGGCCAACGATTAAACGTCCGCTGATGGCCGCCTGTCTGTCAAGCAGCTCGTCCCAGTCGTCGGTACCGCGCCACAGGGTCCGTTTAAGCGCGGTAAGTGCCGACTGGCTTTTGTCCATCAGCTGAGTAGCTAATTCCCCTATGGCAGCATCCAGTGCCGTAATATCAGGCTGTATGCCATGCAGCAGTCCATGTTGTGCTGCCCAGTGGGCGTCGAAGAACCGGGTGGGATTAAGCGATAGCACGGTCAGCGCTGAAATGCCGGCTTTCCGTTCAATGGCGGGGGCGATGACAAACGGGCCAATGCCGAGATCAATCTCGCTGAGTCTGATGGCGGCATTTTCCGTTGCGAGGCAGTAATCACACGCCGCGATAAGTCCCACGCCGCCGCCGACAGCCTTGCCCTGCACCCGGCCAATAACGAGCTTTGGCGAGCTGCGTATGGCATTGATGACCCGGCCGAACCCGGAAAAAAAAACCTTCCCCGCCGTCTCATCAGGGATGGCCTGTAATTCGTCAAAACTCGCCCCGGCACAGAACGTCTTTTCACCGGCGCTCTGCAATAGGATAAGCCGGGTCTGTTTCCGGGTGCCGGCGTCATTGATCTGGTCAGCCAGGCCGCTGAGCAGGGCGGAGGGCAATGCATTGTGTGCGGGGTGGCTGAAGGTGATCACCGCCAGGCCGCTTGCATTAATTTCCGTTTTGACAAACCCCGGTTCCATAAAGGACTGTGTTTTTGGATGCAGTATGATTAAATGTATTTATTCCCGAATTTATCTTTTACATCCGCGACAACCTGTTTGACCCCCTGTTCCTGGTCCTGCGGGCAGATCATTAATGTGTCGTCCGACTGAACGACAATGAAATTATGCAGCCCCTTGATAATAACCAGTTTGTCTTTTGGGGTGTGAATCATGCAATTGGAGGTATCGTATACGATGACATTTTCGGACGAGGACGCAACATTACCGAGGTAGTCCTTTTCCGCCAGCTCATATACCGAAGTCCAGGTACCCAGGTCCGACCAGCCGAAGTCCGCCGGGAGCACATAAACGTTGTCGGCTTTTTCCATTACGGCAAAATCAATGGAAATATTGACACAGCGTACAAAAGCACCCGATATGAACTTGGCTTCCCGATCCGTGTTATATACGTCATCACCCTCCTTAAATACGTCATTCATTTCCGTCTGGTATTTGTCAAAGGCGGCGATGATGGATTTAGCCGACCAGATAAAAATACCGGCATTCCAGAGGAAATCACCGCTTTGGAGAAATGTTTTAGCCAGTTCCAGGTTGGGCTTTTCGGTAAAGGTTTTTACTTTTTTGAAACCCGGCACGGATGCGCTTTTGCCATACTGGATATAACCATATCCGGTGTCGGGCCTGGAAGGCTTGATACCCAGGGTGATCAGCCAGTCGTTGCTGGCCGCGCAATTCAATCCCTTCACGATGTTGCGCACAAATTCGTCGGTTTCCAGAATCAGGTGGTCGGCGGGAGCCACCACGATGGTGGCGTCGGGGTTCAGCTGCTGGATCTTGTGGCTGGCATAGGCAATGGAAGGCGCGGTATTGCGCATAATGGGCTCCAATATCAGCTGGTTGGGTGTCAGTTTCGGAAGTTGCTGAAGCACCAGGTCGGCATATGACTCATTCGTGGCGATGAAGATGTTGCGTTCGGGAACAATCTTGCGGAAACGGTCGTAAGTGGCCTGCACCAGCGTTTTCCCGGTGCCCATCATATCGATAAACTGCTTTGGCAGGTTGGTACGGCTTATCGGCCAGAACCGGCTTCCGACCCCTCCCGCCATGATCACAGCATAGTGGTTTTTCATGGGAATAAATTAGTTATTGATATACGCTCTGTTTTCAGCAATCGGTGTTGGCCGGTTGCTACCTATTATCGTTTAAATGATCCCTTCCCGCAGCAGGTCGTGCAGGTGTACGATCCCGTCGTAAACCTGATCGTCATTTACCACCAGCAGTTGCGTGATGTTGTGCCGGCGCATCAACTCAAACGCGTTGACCGCCAGTTCGTCGCGGCGGACGGTTTTGGGCGACTGGCTCATGATCTGTCCGGCTGTCAGCTGATCAATATGACTGTGCTTTTCGAGCATGCGGCGGATGTCCCCATCCGTAACGATGCCGGCCAAGCGGTTGTCTGCCACAACGGCAACCGCGCCCAGCCGATGCTGGGTAATTGCAACGATCACTTCCTTCACGGGTGTATCCGGTCCTACACTGGGCTTGCTGTTCTGTTCCGCCAGATCGGCCACCTTAAGGTATAACCGTTTGCCCAGTACGCCGCCCGGATGGAAACGGGCAAAATCGCGGTCGCTGAACGACCGGCATTCCAGCAATGCAATGGCCAGCGCATCACCCATGGCCAGCTGGGCCGTGGTGCTGGTGGTGGGGGCAAGGTTATGCGGGCAGGCTTCTTTCTCTACGGTCGTATCCAATATGAATGCTGCCTGTTGCGCCAGGTAAGAGTCGGTGTTGCCTACCATGGCCACCAACTGATTGCCAGTCTGTTTCAACAGGGGAACCAATACCTTGATTTCGGGGGTATTGCCGCTTTTCGAGATGGCCATCACGAGGTCATCCGCCTGGATCATGCCGAGGTCACCGTGTATGGCGTCGGCCGCATGCATAAAAATAGCCGGCGTACCGGTAGAATTCAATGTGGCCACGATTTTCTGGGCGATAATGGCGCTTTTCCCGATCCCCGTGAGCACTACCCGGCCTTTAAGGCCGATTATAGCCTGAACCACGGCTGCGAAACCGTCGTCAATCCGGGCCGTCAATTGGCTCAATGCGGCGGCTTCTTCGGTCAGCACAGCGGTTGCAATATTTTTGATTTCGGAATTGCTTTTCACAAATATATTTTATAATTTTAGATACTGATATGCGCAAAAATATGTTATTTTGGGCATTATTTAGTTATCAGTCTGGCTTATTTTGCGAAGGGCGAAATGGAAATCGAGAAAATACTTTTTGATAATTTACAGGAATTTTTTGGTTTTGACACATTCAAGGGCGACCAAGAGGCCATAATCACCAACATTTTACAGAAGAAGGACACCTTTGTGATCATGCCTACCGGCGGGGGGAAATCCATTTGCTACCAATTACCGGCATTGATGAGTGAGGGCACTGCCATTGTGATTTCGCCGCTTATCGCATTAATGAAAAACCAGGTTGACCAGCTGCGGTCGTTTGGCGGGGATGATAGCATTGCGCATTTCCTCAACTCGTCGCTGAACAAGAGTGAAGTAACCCGTGTACGGCAGGATGTGGTATCGGGCAAAACCAAATTGCTTTATGTGGCCCCGGAATCGTTGGCAAAAGCTGAAAACATCGGATTCCTGAAGCTGATTACCGTTTCGTTTGTTGCGGTGGATGAAGCCCATTGTATTTCGGAATGGGGGCATGATTTCCGGCCGGAATACCGTAAGATCAGGCAGGTGATCAACTCCATTGACGAAAACATTCCGGTTATTGCCCTTACCGCCACAGCGACACCCAAGGTGCAATCGGACATCCGCAAGAACCTGCAGATGAACGACGCCACTTTATTTAAATCGTCCTTTAACCGGCCGAACCTCTATTATGAAGTCCGCCCGAAGCGGAATGTGGTCAAGGAGATCGTCCGGTTCATCAAGAATAATACCGGCAAATCGGGCATCATTTATTGCCTGAGCCGGAAAAAGGTAGAGGAGATTGCAGAGGTCCTAAACATCAACGGCATCCGCGCGTTGCCGTACCATGCGGGCCTGGATGCAAAAACCCGGGCCGATACACAGGATAAATTCCTGATGGAAGACGTAGATGTTATCGTAGCCACCATTGCCTTTGGAATGGGCATCGATAAACCCGATGTGCGTTATGTGATCCACCATGATATTCCGAAAAGCATGGAGGGTTATTATCAGGAAACCGGTCGTGCGGGACGCGATGGGGGCGAGGGTCACTGCCTGGCTTTTTATTCGGAGAAGGATATTGAGAAACTGACCAAATTCATGAAAGATAAGCCGGTATCGGAGCGCGAAATCGGTACGCAGATCCTGAAGGAGGTGATTGACTATTCCGAGTCCTCCGTGTGCCGCCGCAAGCAGATCCTGCATTACTTCGGAGAGAACTTTGATGAAACCGGCTGCAACAGCATGTGTGATAACTGCAGTTCGGAACGGGTATATTTTGATGCGGATGAATCACTGCTGGATATGCTGAAGTTTATACAGCAGCAGGGTGATAAATTTGATGATCATCACATTATCAACGTGTTTATGGGACAGAATAACCAACCCATATCCTCGTATAAGCACGATGTGCACCCCTCATTCGGGAGCGGAAAGGAGCATGGTTCTTTTTACTGGAAGTCATTGGTGAGGCAGGCCGTGCTGAATAATTTTCTGGCGAAAGATATCGATAACTACGGACTGCTTGTACTGACCGAAACAGGTAAGCGGTTCATCGAAAATCCGTATCACATCAAATTCATCCTGAACAAGCCAATGGAGACCGCATCAGAGGATGGGGCAGAGGAAGTGCTGCAACAGGGAAGCAGTGCCGTGGATACCCAGCTGTTGCAGTTGTTAAGGGACCTCAGAAAGAAAATAGCCAAGCAAAAAGGGCTGCCGCCATTTGTCATTTTCCAGGACCCGTCGCTGGACGAGATGTGTACACACTACCCCGTTACGCTGGACGAGCTGAAGCAGATCCACGGCGTGGGTGCAGGTAAAGCAATGAAATTCGGCGGGCAGTTTGTTGAGCTGATCAAGACGTATGTGACGGAAAATGAAATTGACCGGCCCCAGGATCTGGTGATTAAGGGAACGGCCAATAAATCGGCGTTAAAAGTTTCCATTATCCAGAATATTGACCGTAAAATCGGTTTGGAGGACATCGCTTCGGCAAAAGGCATCAGCTATGAAGACCTGCTCCGCGAGGTGGAGTCGATTGTCAACTCCGGCACAAAACTTAACCTGGCTTATTTTGTCGACGAGCTTATCGACGAGGACCGGCAGGACGAAGTATTTGACTATTTCCGAAGTGCCGAAGTGGACTCCGTTGAAGAGGCCCTGCGCGAGTTGGGCACCGATGATTATACGTATGAGGAAATCCAGCTCATGCGGATTAAGTTTATGTCAGAATTGGGTAATTAAACCATTAGCCGCAGGCTTTTAGCTGTCCGGGTCAATTAACCCCGACCGGCTGATTATATGGTTAATACTAAGCGAATAAAAGATGATTCAGCAGCATATTCCCGGCATCAACCATGCCGATTCCCCGAATTTTTTCCTTATGGCCGGTCCATGCGCAATTGAAGGCGAAGAAATTGCACTGCGCATTGCGGAACGCATTGTAGCCATTACGGACCGGTTCGCCATTCCCTACATTTTCAAGGGGTCCTATCGAAAGGCCAATCGCTCCCGTGTGGATTCGTTTACCGGCATCGGGGATGAAAAAGCGCTTCGTATACTGGCCCGTGTGGGCCGGGAATTCGGGGTGCCCACGGTAACGGATATCCATGAAAGCCACGAGGCGGCCATGGCTGCCGAGTATGTGGATGTGCTTCAGATTCCGGCATTCCTCTGCCGGCAAACCGAATTGCTCAGTGCGGCGGCAAAAACAGGGAAGACCGTCAACATAAAAAAAGGGCAATTCCTTTCCGCGGATGCCATGCGGTTCGCGGTCGACAAGGTAATCGATTCCGGCAACAGCAAGGTACTGCTGACCGATCGGGGAAATACGTTCGGTTACCAGGATCTGGTGGTGGATTTCCGGGGTATCCCGGAGATGCGGGGTTTCGGTGTGCCGGTTGTGATGGACTGTACGCATTCCCTGCAGCAGCCCAACCAATCTTCGGGCGTTACCGGCGGTAAACCTGCCCTGATCGAGACCATTTCCAAGGCCGCCATTGCCGTTGGTGCCGACGGACTTTTTATTGAAACCCATCCGGACCCGGCAAACGCCAAATCCGACGGGGCCAACATGCTGCACCTGGATCTGCTGGAGGGCCTGCTGGAGAAATTGCTGCGTATAAGGGAAGCAATCCGGTAAGCGCCGCCGGCTAAACGGTGTTTCAGCAGAGGTGCGGGGGTGCACGAAAGACAATCCGCGGTTCCGTGGGTTTTGCGAAAGCAATTGATCATTTTGTTATGCTATAATCGGATGGAAATATTACGTCAAAACCATATCTTTGCCGTTTGAAGTCGATTTATATGAAGCACATCCGCAACTTTTGCATTATCGCACATATTGACCACGGTAAAAGCACACTCGCTGATCGGTTGCTGGAGGTGACAGCGACCATCAGCCAGCGGGAGGCGCAGGCACAACTTTTGGACAACATGGACCTGGAACGGGAGCGTGGCATTACGATCAAGAGCCACGCCATCCAGATGAATTATATTAAAGACGGGCAGCCCTATACCCTGAACCTGATCGATACACCCGGTCACGTGGATTTTTCCTACGAAGTATCCCGTTCAATTGCTGCCTGTGAAGGTGCATTACTCATTGTGGACGCCTCCCAGGGGATACAGGCACAGACTATTTCCAACCTGTACCTGGCATTGGAACACGACCTGGAAATTATACCGATACTCAATAAAATGGACCTTCCGGGGGCGATGCCCGAAGAGGTGAAGGACCAGATCATAGAACTGATCGGTGGCAAAAGAGAAGATATTATCCCCGCTTCCGGCAAGACCGGCCTGGGTGTGCAGGATATCCTGAATGCCATCGTGGAGCGCGTCCCGCCACCGGTTGGTGATCCGGAGGCACCGTTGCAGGCGTTGATCTTTGATTCCGTTTTTAATTCGTTCCGGGGCATCATGGCCTATTTTAAGGTTGAAAATGGTGTAATACGGAAGGGCGATAAAGTGAAATTCATTGCCACAGGCAAGGAATATGTAGCGGATGAAATTGGTACGCTAAAGCTCAACCAGGTTCCCAAAGAGCTGATCCAGACAGGGGACGTGGGGTATATCATTTCCGGCATTAAGGAAGCCCGGGAGGTGAAAGTGGGGGATACCATTACCCACGTGGCCCGGCCGAGCCAAGTTGCCATCAAAGGATTTGAAGAAGTAAAGCCCATGGTATTTGCCGGTATCTATCCGGTAGATACGGAGGATTTCGAGGAGCTGCGCGAAAGCATGCACCGCCTGCAGCTGAACGACGCGTCGCTTGTTTTTGAACCGGAATCATCCGCAGCGCTGGGGTTCGGTTTCCGATGCGGCTTTTTGGGTATGCTGCATATGGAAATCATCCAGGAGCGCCTCGAACGCGAATTTGATATGACGGTGATCACGACCGTCCCGAACGTATCGTACAAAGCCTACCTGACGAAAGATCAGGAAGAAATCATTGTGCATAATCCGTCTGACCTTCCGGATCCGAGTAAGCTGGATTACGTGGAAGAACCTTACATTAAAGCAAATATCATTACAAAGGCGGAATTTGTGGGTTCAGTAATGTCGCTGTGTATCCAGAAACGGGGTGTCATTATCAACCAGTCTTACCTGACAGCCGACCGGGTGGAGATGGTGTTTGAGATGCCAATGGGCGAAATCGTGTTTGATTTTTACGATAAGCTGAAAACCATATCCAAAGGCTATGCCTCATTTGATTACCATCAGATCGGTTACCGGCAATCCGACCTGGTAAAACTGGATATCCGGCTGAATGGCGAACCTGTCGACGCGCTTTCTTCGTTGATCCACCGCAGCAATGCTTACGATTTCGGCAAAAAGATCTGTGAAAAACTGAAGGAACTGCTGCCACGGCAGCAATTTGAGATTGCCATCCAGGCGTCCATCGGTGCCAAAATTATTTCACGGGAAAACATCCGGGCACTGCGTAAGGACGTGACGGCGAAATGTTACGGCGGGGACATCTCGCGGAAACGTAAATTACTGGAAAAGCAGAAAAAAGGAAAGAAACGCATGCGCCAGGTGGGTAACGTGGAGATCCCGCAGTCGGCATTTATGGCGGTCCTGAAGCTGGATTAATTTTAGTTTCCGGTAAGTAACTGTCGACTGATAAATAGGTGATAATAAAGATATAAACAGGCAATTAGGGAGTTGTAATTAAATTAATAATAAAGATGGCTTGAAGTGTAAAACCGAAGGCCAAAAGCAAGCATAGCATATGGAACTACTCGACGGCAAACTCGTATCGGCAAAGATCAAGGAAGATATTAAGCAGGAAGCTGCGGCTTTTATGGCATCCACAGGAAGGAAACCGCACCTGGTGGCTATATTAGTGGGGCATGACGGTGCGAGCGAAACGTACGTAGCCAGTAAAATGCGCAATTGCGAGTTGGTGGGCTTTGAATCCACGAACATCCATTATGAAGCGGATGTGACGGAAGCTGAGCTGATTGCCAAAATCGAATCGCTCAATGCCGACGATCGGGTAGACGGCCTTATTGTGCAGCTCCCGCTGCCGGCGCACATCAATCCCGAACGGATTACCGAAGCCATCGACTACCGGAAAGATGTGGATGGATTCCATCCGGTAAACCTTGGCCGTATGCAGCGTAACCTGCCGTGCTTTATTCCGGCCACGCCCTATGGTGTGATGCTGATGCTGGACCATTACCGGATTGATACCGCCGGACTGCATGCCGTCGTCGTGGGACGAAGCAATATCGTGGGCAGCCCCATGAGTATCCTGCTCGCCCGTAACAGCGTCCCGGGCAACTGCACGGTAACGCTGACCCATAGCCGTACCAAAAACATCACGGAGGAAGTCCGCCGTGCGGACATTGTGGTGGCCGCGATCGGCAAGAAACATTTTATCACCCCCGACATGGTAAAACCCGGCGCCATTGTGATCGATGTCGGCATCAATCGCGAAACCAGCACACAGACCAAATCGGGATATAAGCTTTACGGTGACGTAGATTTCGACGGGGTGGCACCAAAGGCCTCCTGGATTACGCCGGTACCGGGCGGGGTCGGCCTGATGACCATTATCGGGCTGTTAAAGAACACCCTGGAGGCGGCCAAAGGGACCATTTACCCACGCTGATATTTTCCAGTCTTTTTACCGAATTTGGCTTTATCTTTACCATTTCATGAGCAATTGAAATGAAGATACTGATTATCGAAGATGAAGCGGACCTGCGGGAAAATATCATCCAGTTTCTCCGCAAGGAGCAGTACCTGGTCGAATCCGCCTCGGATTTCCATTCAGCAAAGGAAAAGATCTCCCTGTATGACTACGACTGTATTCTGCTGGATGTGGGCCTCCCGGACGGCAATGGACTGGACATACTCCGGATGTTGAAATTGCTGGAAAAGCAGGAAAACGTGATCGTCATTTCTGCCAAGGACTCGCTGGATGATAAACTGGAGGGCCTGGACCTGGGCGCCGACGATTACCTGACCAAGCCGTTCCACCTGGCCGAGCTCAATGCCCGGATCAAGGCGGTGCTCAGAAGAAAAGCACTGGATGGCCGCAATATGGTGCGGATAAACAACATGGAGCTTAATTTCGATGACCGCACGCTGCAGATTAATGGCAACGACATCCGGCTCAACCGAAAGGAATTTGATATCATGGCTTTTTTTGTGGTTAATAAAAACCGCCTGATCCATAAGTCGGCGTTAGCCGAACATGTGTGGGGCGACCATATTGATAATGCCGATAACTTTGATTTTATTTACTCCCAGATTAAAAACCTTCGCAAGAAGCTGAAAGACTGCGGCGCCGACCTGGAGATACAGGCCATATATGGCGTAGGATATAAGCTGACCGTATAATCCCGCTGGATGAAACTGCTCAATCATACATTGCTGTATTTATCCGCTTCCCTGATTTTTATTCTCAGCATCTGGGCGGTTGTCTTTTATATCGGCATGATGGACGAAGTGTATGACAGCATTGAGGACGGATTGGAAAACTACAAGATCCTGATCATCCAGAAGGCAGGCACGGACACGACATTGCTCGGGAAAAATTATTTTGGAGAGAGTAACTACGCCATCCGGCCGATTGCAAAGGAAAAGGCCATAATGGCCACGGAAGCATTCAAGGATACAGCCATGTATATGGAGTATGAGGAAAGCCTGGAAACCGTCCGTATGCTGACCACCTATTTTTCGACACCGGATGACCGGTACTACCAGCTGAAAATCATTGCTTCCATGGTAGAGGAGGATGACCTCGTTGCCGATTTGATGCATGCGCTGCTGTGGCTCTATGTGGCCGTGATTGCCAGTGCGTTCATCATCAATAACTGGGTGCTGCGTAAAATCTGGCGTCCTTTTTACGAATTACAGGACGAACTCCGCCATTTTAAGCTGGGCGAGGACAAGTCATTCAATCCACCGCAAACGCGGGTATCCGAATTCAGGGACATGAATGAAACCGTCGCCGAATTACTTAAAGCCAATATTGCCGCATTTCAGCAACAGAAACAGTTTATTGAAAACGCGTCACATGAATTGCAGACGCCCCTGGCCATTGCAATGAATAAACTGGAATTATTGCTGGAGCAGCATTACGGCACCGAAGAACAGACTCAGCTGCTGGCAAATGCCATCCAGTACCTCGAGCGGCTTACCCGGCTGAATAAGGCATTGCTGTTGCTTTCCAAAATAGAAAACAGGCAATTTGCCCGTGAAGAGGCTATCGATTTCAATGCGTTGCTGCGCCAGCAGACCGATGATTTCGGAGAGCTTCTGGAGTACAAAGATATCCGGGTGGACATTACGGAGCAGGCTTCTCTGGTGTGGTCTTTCAATGCAGACCTGGCTGATATTTTAATTACAAACGTGGTGAAAAATGCCATCATACATAACCATCCCGGCGGTCATATTCAGATCCGTATAGAAGAAAACGGATTCAGCATTACGAATACCGGACAAGCAAAGTCGTTGGAAACCACCGAGATTTTCATGCGTTTTCACCGTACACCGGATAATCCGGCATCCACTGGCCTTGGTTTAGCCATTGTACGGTCCATTGTTCAGTTCTATCATATTCAGGTAACGTACCATTACGAAAACGGGTTGCATGGTTTTACGTTTCATCGGGAGCCCCGGCCCGCTGCCGTTAACTGATGTAGTCGCGGTCGGGATCATCCAATGGTTGGGGTGATCCACCGGTAACCGGATCCTCCAGGCGTTCCGGTAGGGGTGGGCGTCTTTTTGGTCGCCCGATCAGAAAGCCTACAACGGCTCCGATAAAAAACATGGTGCCTAATACAGCCAGCTTCGGGACCGTCCGCACGCCAAATATCCAAAAATTGACCTCATCCATGTTTTTCATGAGGATAATCGTCACCAAAACAGTTACAATGATCACAAAAAGGGTCTTTGCACGCATAACGTTATGATTTGGGACTAAAATTAGGTTAAAATTCCGCAGCATGCAAATGTGACTTTAAACCGCTTATAGTCAATATGTAGGGGGGGCTTGCATTAAATTTTAACTATTTTTAACTTTTTTTTCATAAAATTTTGCTTATACGGCGCCATGTCGTATTTTTGGCGAACAAATAAGAACACACAAAAAACCAAGCACAGTTTACGCACACGGAAGGGGTATTGTACTCAAATCGTTGGTATGAGGTCATGCTAAATCGATATTGTGCCTATAATAGCATCCAAGAGCTAAACAGTTGCATTGCAATTTGAAGAAAGGCAATGTCCCAGTTGACCACATCAGAAAGCAAATTCATGAAAGCGGCCATGGCGCCGTTTTTCCAACTTGGAACGTATTGCCTTGTCATTAAACCAGGCGAATAGTATCCGGTCGTGGATACGTTTTGCTATGTTTAACCAATACCAGGGATAGCAAGCTACCTGATCCCGTAAGGGATTGTCCAAATACAACATCAACGCTTTATTATTCAACTATATTTTTAACCAAATTCACAAACGCATGAAACAAAAATTACTATGTTTCCTAATGTTGGGTGTATTGCTGATTGGTTCGGCATATGCCCAAGACAGAAGGATCAGTGGTAGGGTGACGGCCGAAGTAGATGGTGAACCCCTATCAGGTGTGTCTGTTGTTGTCACAGGGACTACTTCCGGTACAGCAACAGACGGCAGTGGTGTTTATTCCATTGTGGTTCCTTCTGGAAGCCAATCCTTGACATTCAGTATCCTGGGATACGCATCGCAAACCATATCCGTGGGTTCGGCCAACTCCATTGACGTGGGCTTAGCGCTGGAATCAGCGGAGTTATCCGAAGTGGTGATTACTGCACTCGGTATTGCTCGGCCCAAGAATGAATTGAGCTATGCCGCTACGTCCGTAGGCAACGAAGAACTGACCCAGGTCAATGCCGTCAATGCCGTCAATGGATTGCAGGGTAAAGTATCCGGATTAAACGTGACGACCATCAGCAGTGGCGTGTTTGAGGATGTGAACATCAACCTGCGCGGGATCCGCTCACTGACGGGGAATAACGATCCGTTATTGGTATTGGACGGTGTTCCGACCCCGATCAGTTACTTTGCTTCGATTAATCCGAATGATATCGAGAATATCTCGGTGCTTAAAGGTTCCTCTTCAGCAGCCATCTATGGCCCGGATGCCCGTAACGGGGTGATTGTGGTGACCACAAAGCATGGATCAGACGCACCGGTAATCAACGTCAGCCACGCAACCCAGTTCCAACAGATTTCCTTTTTTCCTAAACTCCAGAAAAAATTTGGTTCAGGTGGATATGGATCCTACATCCCGTATGAAAACTGGTCGTGGGGACCTGCTTATGACGGTTCCACCAAAGAAATCGGACATACATTGCCTGACGGAAGCGTGCAAACGGTACCCTACAGTGCAACTGATGAGCGACAGGATTTCTTCGATACCGGCGTTACGATACAAAATGGTGTTTCGTTGTCTACAAGCGACTTTTTCTTATCCCTGCAGGATGCCAACGTAAAGGGTATCGTTCCGGGTGATAAAAATCGCCGGACAAGCGTTCGCCTGAATGCAAGCCGTGAGTACGGAAAATTTGATGCCGGACTGAATATCAACTATAGCCAGATGAACTATAAGCTGTTCCATGACGAAGGTATGGGTGATTATTTTACGGCACAGAATGTTGGCGGTAATGATGGTCTGATGGCGCAGATATTTAATACGCCGGCCCATATTCCGTTGTCCAGGTATAAGAATTTTGATACAGACCCATTTTCCGATTATAATGGCTATTTTAATGACTATGGATTAAATCCATACTTTGCAATTGATAACTGGCGGCGTGAGGGGAAACGGCAGGATGTGTTGGCCAACCTGAAACTTGGATTCCAGGCAACGGAATGGCTTAATTTTACCTACCGTGCCGGTATAACCAGCCAAACCAGGATCGACAGAAACTACTCTAAAGGGGAAGTACCTAATGAATATGGCCTTAGCAGGTCCTTTACGTTAATCCCCGGCACGGTAGAGGAACAGCCGTATTCTTATACGCGGCTGTCGTCAGAACTGTTCGGTTCCCTTGACAAAGAGCTGAATGATGATTTTAGAATTACGGCTATTTTAGGAACCTACCTGCGGCAGACGGAATACCGCGATACCGAGGTAGGTGCAGGTAACTTGGTTGTCCCCGAACTGTATAATATCGGTAACCGTACCGGAAGCCTTTCAGGACAGTCAACCTTTAGTCGGTCCAGATTATTTTCCGTTTACGGTAGCGCAGGATTAAGTTTTAGAGGCTGGGCGAACATTGAGGTCACCGGACGGAATGACCAAACCTCACTACTCTCATTAGCGAATAACTCTTATTTTTACCCAGGTGTCAGTGGATCCATCCTCCTGACAGATGCGGTTCCCGCACTGAAGGGTAATGGGTTGACTTATTTAAAGCTGAGAGGTGCGTGGAACAAAACGGGTAATGCCGATATTGCCCCGTATTCATTGGCAGCTATTTATAGGCAGCCCCCTTATACGGGATTCCCCTTCGGATCACTGCCTGGATTTTCAGCCGGAAATACGACATATGATGCGAACCTCAATCCGGAGTTTATTAATAGCACAGAAGCCGGTATTGAATCCGCATTCCTGAATGGCCGGATTACATTGGAGGCAACCTATTTTTATCAGAAGAACACGGATCAGATTATTAGTGTTAGGACATCGGATGCCACCGGTTATAACTTTGCCAATTTGAATGCGGCCTCGTTTGTCAATAAAGGTATAGAGTTGGACCTTGGTTTTACACCGCTGGTTAAATTTACGGACGGTAGCGTCAATTTCCGGGCCAACGCGTTGTACAATGATAGCAAGGTGACCAGTGTTCACCCTGCGTTGGGAGGCGAAGTGAATATCGGCGGGTACATTGCATCCGGAAACTCTGCAATTGTGGGCCTTCCCGCTTTCGTTCACAAAGCGACGGATTATTTGAGAGATGATCAGGGACGTATCATTGTTGATCGCATTTCCGGTTATCCCTCTGTGGACCCGAATAATAAAATATTTGGCCGCACCATGCCCCTGTGGATTATCGGCTTAAATCCTTCCGTCAATTGGAAAGGCTTCAGTTTATCCGCGCTGCTTGAATACAAGGGCGGCCATAACGCATCCTTTTTTGGTCAGGGCACTGACATGGCATGGACTGGTGTAGGCGAGGCAACGGCCGTAAACAACAGGGAGCGTTTCGTGCTTCCGAATTCTTCGTATGAGGATCCGGCAAATCCCGGCACTTACCTGCCAAACACGGATATTACCGTAGCAAACGTAAACGACTTCTTCACTGGTGTATACCGTGATGCGGCATCTAACTTTATTGTAAGTGCAGCGGCTTGGCGTATGCGGGAATTGTCGTTATCTTATAGCTTCCCAGAGCATATTCTTGCTAAACTTGGCGTCGTAAAGGGCTTGTCTGTTGCTGTAACGGGCAGGAACCTGTTTATATGGGTGCCCAAAGAAAACAAGTTCAACGATCCTGACTTCAATAGCGTGGATGCAGATTACGATAATATCTTTGGTATTGTCGATTCACGGTCTAATCCGCCGGTCAGGAACTTTGGGTTTAATGTAAACGTTAGATTCTAAGACTTTAAAAATAAAACGATGAAAAATTTAAAATATAGCTTTTTGATTCTGCTGGTTTTTCTAGCGGCAGGATGTAAGGATAGCTTCTTTGATATTAACGATAACCCGAACAACCCTACGGATGAGTCGATGCAGCCTAATCTGTTGTTACCATCGGTGTTGAACGCAACGGCTTCCAAAATGGCAACGTCATATGATTATGCCGCACATTGGATGGGTTATTGGGCAAGATCCGGGTCCTATGGACCGAGCAATCCCTTGGAGAATTATGATCTTACGACTACGTACGAGCAGGACGAATGGGTAAATGGCAATACCACGGTCACCTATCCTACAGTTTCCTGGTATGACATCCTGATGGATGCGAAGGTCATGGAACGGAAGGCTACTGAAGAGGGGCAGACTTTTTACGTAGCCGTCGCGAAAGTTATCCGCTCGATCGGTTTTATGTATTTAGTTGACCAGTACAATAATGTGCCCTATACACAGGCCCTTAACATGGAAGAATATATCTCGCCGGCATACGATAGCGGGCAGGATATTTATAATGACCTGCTCCTTCAGCTTGACGAGGCGGCTTCCCTGTTTGCGTCTATGGATCCTTTGGCCAATCCGGGTATTGAAACGGCTGATATTATGTTTCATGGTGACGCACAGATGTGGCGCAAATTGGTGAACACCCAACGCTTAAAATTGTTGATCCGCCAGTCTGAGGTATTTGGAACTACGCCGCCCGCCGACCAACTAAATGCCATTCAGGCCGATGGAAGCGGTTTCCTGATGAGTGGCGAGACCGCCGAAGTAAACCCGGGTTATGCTGAAGACGAATACAAGCAAAATCCATTTTATAATACCTATCTGCGGGATCATACCGGAACACTTATCGATAACTTTAACCGGGCTAACAATTACCTGCTTGATCTGTATATGGATAACGACGATATCCGGTATCAGTATGTATTCAATGCAGCCCGCGAACCCCTGGATGGTAACGATTATTTTGGTTATGACTTTGGTTTTGTTGACCCCAATCCGGATAACCCTAAGGGCGTTAACTCATCCGAGGTGGCTGGTCCCGGACTGGCTAAAAGTCCTACACAACCCCAATGGCTGTTTACTTCTGTTGAAAGTCTCTTTCTCCAGGCCGAAGCTACTCAACGCGGGTGGATCAGTGGTGATGCGCACCAGGCTTATAATGATGCGGTGACCGAATCCTTCATTTGGCTGGGCGTAGAAAATGCGGAAGACGAAGCTGCCGGTTACCTCGCACAATCAGATAACATTGTAAGCTGGGATAATGCGGGTGATAAGATCAACCTCATCATCACCCAGAAATACCTGGCGTTACCCGGTATTAATAATTTTGAGGCCTGGGTTGACTATCGGCGGTTAGGCATTCCTAACGTACCATTGTCACTTTCACCGAGCCGGAACGGGCGGCATATTCCATTGCGGTTGCTCTATCCTCAGAATGAGTATAGTTATAACGCGGAAAATGTAGCGGCTCAGGGAACCATTGATGCGCAGACATCCGCTGTTTTCTGGGACAAATAGTGACAACCCATTAAAATTATGAATATGAAAATAGGATATAAAATACTCCCTATGGCTATCATGGCCTTGGGTCTCTCATCGTGTTTGAAAGATGAGAATATCGAGAACCTCGAGTATGGTATTAATGAAGATGCCATTGAAAGTAACCGAATTATCGAGCTTCCGTCCGCAAGCGGTACACATGTCATTGCTGCTTCGTTTGTTCCGGAAGATAAGGATACCGTTTTTAGTACCCTGACGGTAGGTTTGGCTTCGAAGGAACCTGCAAGTGAAGACATCACCGTAAACCTTACCTTGGATAACAGTGCAGCGATCATCGATAACTGGAATGAAGCCAATGGCGGTGAGCTTGTTGGCTTTCCTTCGGATCAATTTTCAATTGAAGGAGGCTTATCCGTTACCATTCCGAGGGGTAGCCGTTCGGTGACTACACCGGTTAAAATTGCTTTTAACCCAAGTGCGTTACTGGAAGCTCAATATGCACTTGGGTTTCAGATCGCCAGCGTAGATCAGACTGGGTATTTGATCAGTGGTAATTTTAAAGATATGTTAATCCAGTTTGTTGCACAAAGTGCATTTGAGGCTGATTACTCCTTTACTTCTGTGATTACCGGCGGAGCAAATACAACAACTACTGAAGATGTTTATATGCCAACGATTGACGCGACAACGGTGAGCAAAGATGGCATCGGTGGTTATTTTTCGGGTTATACCGAATATACCTTCAACGAAGATGGTACCATAACTGTTGGAGCATACGCGGATGCAACCAAAGGTTCCTCATATGGTGCGACGGTTGTAGAAAGCAGCTACGATGACAACGGCTTCCACGTGAAGTTTACCATTCTTGGCGGTGGCTATACGTTTGATGAGACGGCCGTCAGAAATTAATTAATTCAGTATATTAAACACAAGGGGCGATCTCAATTCGGTTGAGATCGCCCCTTGTGTTTTGAATATACTATTATTATCATTATTGCTGACTGGGGCTTATAATCCTACAATTTTAACTGAAAAAGATACAATTGATATCAAAACTTACGCATACGCAGGAATGTGGTTAACACCTCTTTTAGTTAATTATTTAGCTCCTCATTTGAAAAATGACTATGCTGATTTATTTAATTACGCGGTGAATCTTATTTATAAGATTATAGATACAAAAAAGGGGATACCGATTCGGTATCCCCTTAGTTAATGTCTGTGGAATCTGGATTACTCCGCAACCACCTCGAAAGGTACCTGCACTTTTACTTCTTTATGCAGGTTGAGGTTAGCTACGTATTCACCTAATACCTTGGGGTCTTCTTCAAACGTGATGCGACGGCGATCTACATCAAAGCCTTGCTGCTTTAACGCTTCTGCCACCTGAATGCTATTCACAGAACCGAAGATCTTTCCGGTCTCACCGGCCTTTGCACCGATGGTCAGCTTTACGCTTTCCAGTTTGGCAGCCAGCTCCGTAGCGTCCTTCTTAATCTTATCTTGTTTGAACTGCGCCTGACGGATGTTTTCAGCCAGCACCTTTTTGGACGATTCTGTTGCCAGTATGGCAAATCCCTGAGGGATCAGGTAATTGCGGCCGTAACCGGGTTTTACCGATACGATGTCGTCTTTTTCGCCCAGTTTTTTGATGTCCTGTTTTAAAATTACTTCCATGTCGTTTCCCTCCTTATTTTAATGAATCCGTAACATAAGGCAATAAACCGATATGGCGGGCACGTTTCACCGCCTGAGCCACTTTCCGCTGGAATTTCAGGGAAGTGCCAGTCAGCCGGCGAGGTAATACCTTGCCTTGGTCGTTGACGAACTTCAACAGGAAGTTAGCGTCTTTATAATCGATGTACCGGATGCCATTTTTCTTGAAGCGGCAGTATTTTTTACGGTTGTCCTCCACCTTGGGAGCGGTTACGTACTGGATTTGTTCGTTTGCCATTATTCTGCTACCTCCTCTGCTTTAGGCGCTTCGGCCTTTTTGTTGAACGCTCCACTGCGCTTTTTCTCGTTGTAGGCAATGGCATGTTTGTCTAATCGGATTGTGAGGAAACGCATTACCCGCTCATCACGCTTGTATTCGACTTCCAGTTTACTGATTAATTCACCTGGAGCCTTGAATTCTGTTAGGTGATAGAATCCGGTTGTTTTCTTCTCAATCGGATACGCTAATTTTTTCAAACCCCAATTATCCTCGTGGATAATTTCGGCTCCGCCTTCGGTCAGGATGTTTTTGAATTTGGCAATCACCTCTTTCGAAATCTCCTCAGAAAGCAACGGGGTAAGAATGATAACGGTTTCGTACTGTTGCATACTTTTTGTAAATAAATTAATTTAATCGCGTTTTATATGTTAAAACGGGCTGCAAATTTATGCATAAAGTTTTTGATATCAAAAGGGTATCTTACTAATTTTTGCAGTGCTTGGTTTGTATTATTAAAATAAAGCCTTACCTTTGCGCTTCGATTTATAAAAAATAGTAATTATTAATTCATTAACAATGTACGCAATAGTAAATATAGCCGGACAGCAATTTAAGGTTGCAAAAGACCAGCAGCTCTTTGTACACCGTTTACAGGGAGATGAAGGCGCTAGTATTGAATTTGACAACGTATTGTTAGCGGAAGACGGTGGTAAATTCACGGTAGGTGCACCTATCCTGGAAGGCGCCAAGGTTTCAGCTAAGATCTTGTCACATTTAAAAGGGGACAAGGTGATCGTTTTCAAGAAAAAACGCCGTAAAGGCTACCGGAAAAAGAATGGCCATCGCCAGCAATTTACCAAAATTGAAATCACCGGAATCACATTATAATACGAACTGATTGTTAATCGGGCTTCGTGCCCATCATAAGATAAAGTAAAACATGGCGCATAAAAAAGGTGCGGGTAGTTCAAAGAACGGCCGTGAGTCACACAGTAAACGCTTGGGAGTAAAGATATTTGGTGGTCAGCTTGCCGTTGCCGGTAATGTGATTGTACGGCAGCGTGGAACCAAGCATCATCCGGATGTGAACGTGGGTATCGGTAAAGACCATACGCTGTTTGCACTGATTGATGGCAAGGTTGTATTCCGCAAGAAAGCAAATAATAAGTCTTTTGTATCGGTTATCCCCGTAGCAGAAACAGCGGTAGCCGAACAGCCCAAAGCAAAAGCCAAGGCTGCTCCGAAAGCAGCTGCAGAAGAAGCTCCTGCAGCTGAAAAAAAGACAAAAGCTGCCCCGAAAGCAAAAAAAGCTAAAGGCGATGACCTGACGATTATTGAGGGTATCGGCCCGAAAATCGCAGAAGTATTCGTAAATGCCGGTATTTCTGATTATGCAGCAGTGGCTGCTAAGTCTGCTGTAGAATTGAAAGCACTGTTAACCGAAGCGGGTGACCAGTTTAATACTGCGGTAACGGATACCTGGCCTGAACAGGCTAAACTCGCTGCGGAAGGTAAATTCGACGAGCTTAAGAAATGGCAGGAAGCGCTTGATGGCGGTAAAGAAGATTAATCGCGCAAGCCGTTAACCATAAACGAGAAACCACTCACTTTTCAGCTGAGTGGTTTTTTTGTGCCTATAGGTCTGTATGTTTTTATTGCTGCTTAGACCACCTCTTCGAGCAGTTGCTTTTCGTGCAGCTCGAAATAACTTCCCCGGAGCGCAAGCAATTGTTCATGTGTGCCCTGTTCAATGACCGTTCCTTCATCAAGTACAATAATGTGGTCGGCATTTTTAATGGTTGATATGCGGTGTGCAATGAAAATCGTGGTCTTATCCTGCATTTCCCGGCTCAGGTTACGGAGGATCTCTTCTTCAGTCCGGGTATCCACTGCCGACAGGCAATCGTCAAAAATGAGAATCTGCGGGTTCTTGATCAGCGCGCGCGCAATAGACACCCGCTGTTTCTGTCCGCCCGACAGGGTAATACCCCGTTCGCCGATGGATGTTTCGAATCCTTCTTCAAACGCCATGATATTTTCATAAACGGCCGCATTCCGTGCTGCTTCCTCAACTTGGTCTGGATAGGTGCTATCGAGGCCGAACGCAATGTTGTTGGCAATGGTATCGGAAAAAAGAAACACGTTCTGTGGAACGAAGCCGATCTGCTGGCGATAGGCCTGAAGCGGAAGCTTCCTGATGTCTGTGCCGTCTACGCGGATATCACCGGCCTGCACATCATACATCCGCATCAGCAGGTTGGCCAGGGTGGATTTGCCCGAGCCCGTCTTACCTACAATGGCCAGTACCTGTCCAGGCCGTACCTCAAAAGATACCTGGCGGAGGGCCCGGATACCTGTTTCGGGATAGGTAAAGCTGACATTGCTGACCTGGATGTGGCCCTGAACAGCTAAATCGGCAGCCACATGCCCGGCCCTTGGCCGGATGGAGGGTTCGGTCTGCAGGAACTCATTGATGCGCTTCTGTGACGCGGCAGCCCGTTGAATGAGTGAGGTCACCCAGGCCAGGGCCATTGCCGGAAATGTGAGCTGGTTGACATACACGATAAATTCGGCAATATTTCCCGAAGTGATGGTACCTTTCGCTACTTCCAGTCCACCTACATAAACTGTAATAATGGTGCTTAGTCCGATCAAGAGTAAAATTAACGGAAAGAAAATCGCCTGCGTTTTAACGAGTGCCAACGAGGCATCCCGATAATGATCGCTTTCATTCGAAAACACGCCCATTTTATCCGCCTCGCGATTATACGCCTTAACCACGCGGATTCCGGAAAACGTTTCCTGTACAAACGACGACAGGGAGGACAATTGTCGCTGGATCGCTTCGCTGCGTCGGTTGATAATTTTGTTTACATACAGCAGGATGATACAGAGGATCGGGATGGGAAGCAATGCATAGAAGGCCAGCGTGGCATTCACCTGGATCATAGCTGCGATCACCATGATGGACAGTACAATGGTGTTAATCGAATACATGATGGCCGGCCCAAGGTAAGAGCGTACATGGTTTACGTCTTCCGTTACGCGATTCATCAGGTCACCCGTATTGTTGCGTCTGAAAAACGCCATGTCCAGCTGCTGGTAATGCCCATAGATTTCGTTCTTCAGGTCGTACTCGATATGCCTTGACGTTAGGATAATTGTCTGACGCATCAGGAAAAGGAAAATACCACGTATGAGTGAAAGTATCAGTACCAAAGCACCAAACAGGAGTAAACTGGAGCCGAACACTTGGTAAATCAGTTGCTGCCGTTCAAAGCCGTCAAAAAGCCGGTACATGCTGATATTTTCTTTTACCAGGTCGAACGCAATTCGGATTACCTGGGCCGGCAACACGCCGAAATAATTGGAGGCAATGACGAAAAGGACGCCGGGAATCATGCGCCAGCGATACTTGTAGAAATATTTATTAAGGTGTGCGAGATGTTTCATCTTGGTAGGCAAAAATACACATGTTTTATTCAAAATAGCAGGGTGCCGCCAACAACGGCTGTAAATTTACTTAATATTAGCAATACACGTGTTTTCCGGGTAATGGCGGAATCGAAAAATGCGATGATAAAATTGTATTATCATTGTAATTTGAGTAGTTTTGCGCAACATTTTCAATGCACAAACCGATAGCATGTATGGCAGTTTCCGCTAATGATCATTCGTCGTTTAAGTTGATGGGGCAATTCGGGCATCAGCAACTTGTTTTCTGCAACGACAGCGCGACGGGGTTACAGGCTATAATTGCCGTACACGACACGACCTTGGGACCTGCCATTGGCGGTGTACGGATGCTTCCATATACGAATGTGGATGAAGCTATTGATGATGTGCTTCGCTTATCGAGGGGCATGACATACAAAACCGCTGTAACCGGAATCAACCTGGGTGGCGGTAATGCAGCCATCATCGGCGATCACCGTACACAGAAAAGCGAAGTATTACTGCGGCGGTTCGGGCAGTTTGTAGATCGGCTGAACGGCACTTTCATTGCCTCGCTGGACATTGGAACCTCACCCCGCGATATGGAGTATATCCACATGGAAACCAGTCATGTGGCAGGGTTGCCCAAATCCCTTGGCGGCAGCGGTGATTCCTCTCCATTTACAGCAAAAGGCGTATATTATGGCATTAAGGCCGCATTGAAGGAACTGTACGGTAATGACAGCCTCGCCGGGCGGACTATTTCGGTACAGGGAGCTGGAAATGTTGGTGAACATTTAATTGCGATGCTCCGGGAGGAAAATGCGAAAGTATATGTGAGCGATATTGTGGAAGACCGGATGATCGAAGTGGCCAATAAATATAAGGCGGTTGCCGTATCAAACAACGACATGTATACACTTGATGTAGATGTATATGCGCCATGTGCTTTGGGAGGTACTGTAAATAAGGACACCATTTCAAAAATGCGCTGCCGGATTATCGCGGGATCGGCGAATAACCAACTGCGTAATGAGGAAGAAGACGGCCATATGCTGATGGAAAAGGGGATTCTGTATGCGCCCGATTATTTGATCAATGCCGGCGGATTAATCAGCTGTTACTCTGAAATTGCAGGGTATGGCATATCCCGTACCGCGGAACTGACGGAGAATATTTACGACGTCACCCGGTCGGTATTACGCAAGGCAATTGATGAGCGTATTGCTCCGTACCAGGCAGCTAACCGCATTGCCGAATCACGGATAGCGGCCATGGGTAAAATTAAGAAGTAATCAAATAAGTATAGGCGGTAACGCCATTTCGTTCTTTGTAACATGCTAAACAGAAGGCACCTCCGGGTCAAAGTACTACAAACGCTTTACGCGTACCAGTTATCGGAAGATAAACAGGTCACCAAATTTGAAAAGGCACTGCTGCAAAGTGTTGATCAGGTATACGAAATGTATATCTGGGCGCTGAATTTAATGGATGAAGTGGCCGATTATGTCCTGGTTGATGCGGAGGAACGCGCGAACAAGTTTCTGCCGACGGAAAAGGACCTTTCGCTGGATACGCGCCTACACGATAATACGTTTATCGTATCGCTTCGGAATAACGAGAAATATCGGGCCGATGTGAAGCGGTACAAGGTTTCCTGGAGCTTTGATCCGGAAATTGTCCGCAAGGTTTTCCAACAGCTGAAGGGTTCAGAGGCCTATGAAACCTATTTGAACCAGGAGGATCGCTCTATCGCAGCCGAAAAGGACATTATCAAGTTTATCTTCAAGAAGATTATTTTAACGTCCCCTGCCATTGAGCAGGTTTTTGAAGAACGGTTTATCAACTGGCCGGTGGATAAAGAGGTGCTGCAGGCCATGATAGCCAAAACATTCAAGAATTTCGCGAGTGAAAACCCGACGCAGAATAAGCTGGCGGAATTGACGCCAAACTGGGATGAAGACCGGCCGTTTATCACGGAACTGTTCACGCAGACCATTCGCTATGCTGATGAATACCAGCAGCTGATCGGCGCGAAGACCAAAAATTGGGAAGCCGACCGTATAGCACTGCTTGATACGTTGCTTATGCGCATGGCCATCTGTGAATTGCTTAATTTCCCAACGATTCCGGTGAAAGTTACGATCAATGAATATATCGAACTTTCGAAGGTATACAGTACGGCGAAAAGCAATACATTTATCAATGGTGTATTGGATAAAATACTCGGCGAATTGCAGACGTCGGGCCGGATACGGAAACATGGCCGTGGATTGATACAATAAACAGGCACATTTACCAAACAATTAACCCGCAAGAAAAATTAAACTTAATACCAAGGATGATGAATACCATGAAAATAATCCCATTGTTCTGTGCCGGTCTGGCGCTTACCCTATCGTGTAATTCCGGAAATAGTCAGCAGCAAGCAGCAGAAGTTCCATCGGAGCATGCTGGCGAACAGCCTGTTACCCAGCACGTAATCCCAGGGGATAATGCCGAGGCACCTGTATTGGAACTGGTTTCCGATACCTATGATTTTGGAAAGGTGGATGAAGGAACGCGGGTTGAACATGAGTTTCTTTTCAAGAATACAGGCGGGTCACCATTGATTATCTCGAATGTACAGGCATCCTGTGGCTGTACCACACCCGAATATTCAAAAAATCCGATTGCTCCAGGCGAAGAGGGACTTGTTAAAGTGGTGTTCAACAGTGCAGGACAGTTGGGGAAGCAGCATAAGATCGTTACGGTAACTTCCAATGCATTGAGTACAAACACATTACTTCACCTCCGTGGAGAGGTGTCAAAATAACCAGACAGCATAAACACAATAATTTTTAAACAATGACAACAGCGACAATTTTATTACAGGCAGGAGGATCGGCAGGCATTATGGGTTTTTTACCCATGGTTTTGATCATCGTAGTATTTTATTTCTTCATGATCAGGCCACAAATGAAAAAGGCGAAAGACCATAAAAAATATATCGAGGAACTTAAGGTAAACGATAAAGTGGTGACCACTGCTGGCATACATGGCCGCATTGTGGAAATTTCCGAAACCACGTTTCTGGTAGATGTTGGATCAGGAATCAAGATCCGTTTCGATAAATCTGCTATTGCCCTGGATGCTTCCAAGGCACAGAATGCTGCTGCGGCGCCTAAGGCATAACAGCCGTGCGGGACAGGTCATTTCAGTGACCGTGTCCCAATTGCATATCCGCTCAACTTTCGCTAAGTTTGTTCGTGATGCCGGGAATGAAATTAAACAAAACGCAACGACGCAAGCTTAGCATTTTTGCGAAATGCATTTTTTTTTCATTCCTGGCATGGACTATCTTTGCGGTTTCCAACAATTACGTTTATACCGTTAAAGCCGGCGTGGAATATGTTAACGCGCCGGCAAATAAGGCGTTCCACCCGCTGCAATCGGACACAGTGAATGTACGACTGGAAACGACAGGCTGGCAATTGTTATTCTCAACCCTGCGTTCCACTGCACATACCATTCAGGTGGATCTCAGTGGGCTTCAGAACAGAAACTGGATTGTCTTTACCAACCAGCTTGGGTTTGTAAACCGGCAGTTTGCGGCTAACCAGCAGGTGGTGTCCGTTTCACCCGATACGCTGTATTTTGACTTCTCCAAACAAACCGAACGGAAGATCCCCGTTAAGCCGGTATATCACATCCAATTTGCAAAACAGTATAATATCATTGACCAGCTAACAGTATCACCGGAATACGTGACAATTACCGGTCCGCTTGAAGATGTGGTGGAAATTGAATCCTGGGAAACGGATACGATACGCGGCACCCAGGTGCAATCTGCTGTCCGCATGAATGTACCGTTACAGAAAAACCAGCGCGCTAATATTAACATCTATCCGACAACAGTTGAAGTAAATATTCCTGTTGGCGAGGTAACCGAAAAAATTCTTGAAGTGCCGCTGAAAGTGGAAAATGGCAGGCAGTTCAGCTCAGTAAAACTGCTGCCAGGCAAGGTGAAACTTACTGTTATGGTGTCACTGCGTGATTATGCGAAGATAACCGGCAATTCATTCGAAGCGGTTGTGAACATGGAACATTGGGTTGATGACCAGATCAGCAGCTTGCCGGTGATCATTACCCAGATCCCGGAATTCTGCACGCTTGTTAAAGTGGAACCCCAAAACGTTGAATTCTTCGTCAGGAAATAGTGCAGAGTATGCAAAAGGTAGGCGTAACAGGTGGAATTGGCAGCGGCAAAACATTGATTTGCCGTATCTTCGGCGTTTTGGGAATCCCAGTTTTTGACGCGGACAGGGAGGCAAAGCGACTGATGACCGGGGACCTCGGGCTTGTAGCTGCCATAACCGATGCATTTGGCGACGAAGCTTATTCTGCAAATGGCTCACTTAACCGGGCATACCTGGCCGAAACGGTTTTTAATAATGAAGCTGCACGGAAAAGACTGAATGAATTGGTGCATCCCGTGGTTATCCGGGCAGGAGAGGAGTGGGCAGCTGCACAGCATGCCCCTTATACCATCAAAGAGGCTGCCCTGCTGTTTGAAAGCGGTTCATATAAAAAAAACAATTATAATATACTGGTGACAGCCCCCGAGGACCTGCGCATACAGCGGGTGATGGAGCGTGACGGAACGACGGAGCGCCAGGTGAGGGCTCGCATGGCCAGCCAGTGGCCGGAAGAGAAAAAAGCGGCATTCGCTGATTTTATAATTACAAACGACGGTATTCAAGCACTTATTCCGCAGGTGCGAAAGTTACACGATTTTTTTCTTCAGTTACGATAATGGCGGATGTTCTGGCGGATTTTCTGGTTCAGCGGCCTGAAGGGTACTACTGTCGGTATGGCGATTTCTTTATCGATCCGCTGCTGCCTGTGGATAATGCCCTGATATCCCATGCACATGCTGACCATGCCACGCCGGGGCACCGGCGGATTTTCTGCACGCCGCCGACGACTGTATTCATGCAGCACCGTTATCGCCAGCAACCGCTGCAAAGTTTTTTTGACCAACCTTATCATCAGTTATTTAGCCTGCAGGAAGTGAAGCTTTATTTTATACCTGCAGGACACATGCTCGGATCAGCACAGATTGTGATGGAATACCGTGGGGTACGGTATGTGTATACGGGCGATTACAAAGTGCAGCCTGATCATACATGTGAGCCGCTGGAAACCATTGCTGCTGATGTACTGATTACCGAAAGCACTTTTGCCAATCCGGAGATTATTCATCCCGATCCGGTTTCGGAAATTGCCAAGCTGGCTGGAACATCGGCTAACCTGCTGCTGGGCGCTTATGCATTGGGCAAGGCACAGCGGCTTACCAGCCTGATTGATCAGTACTGTCCGGACCGGCGGATACTTATTCATCACAGCATTTTACCTTTTCACCGGATATATGAGTCTTTCGGCATTGGGATAGGCCGCTACGAACCTTATAACCGTAAAGAGATGAAGGTGCTGCCTGCCAATAAAATCTATATAGTGCCGCCTTTCACCTTCAATAGCTATTTCAGGGCTACCAACGTGCTGCGGGTATTTGCTTCGGGATGGAAGCGGCTCCAGCAGCACAACCACCTGGAATTGTATATTTCAGACCATGTGGATTGGCAGGATATCCTGGCTTATATTGCTATAATGAAGCCAAGGGAGATCTGGACCATTCACGGTGATGGGCAGCCATTGGCCGCCCATTTTTCAGGTGTCATTCCCGTCAGGCCATTGCAGTTGATGCCCTGAGGAAACTTCTTCATTACAGTTATACAGTTGACCTATTTTTCCCACCACACCTTGGTCATAACATCATCTCCGCCGATACGGTCTGCCGCTTCCTGGTAATTTTGGGGATTGAACCGTCTTACATTATTGTGATACATAAACCGGGTAGGCATTACCCCATCGTGCAGCATGTATGCTGTTGTCGGAAGTACGGGGTAGCCGGTACGCCGGTATTCAAACCACTGCTGGTAGTCATTGAAAAATAATGCGAGATACTTTTGATTCATCAGCTGCTCCATCGTACCGTTAAACGCAGCCTGTTCATTTTCAAAATATCCGACTGGCATTTCACTGTTTTTCCATTGAGTGATTCCGGCGGTAACTGCAGCTTCATATGCTTCTTCCGCGGTTTCCATATCGCCGAAATGAAGTGCTACTTCAGCCTTGATGAATTCGACCTCGGCATAGCCCATGATTACCTCAATAATTTCCGTGCCTAATGCCGTGTACACCATCAGGTCGCCATTTGGCGTACTTGGTGAAAAATCAAATTGGGACTCATCTCCGGAGTGGGCGCTGGGGATACCTTTATAGCCAATGGGTTGGATAGCACCGTCCACCAGTCGCGAAGCCTGGGTCATAAAGAGGCCTCGCCGCGGATCTTCCAGTTCATTAAGCATATCGACAAAGAACTGGCCCATCGCCTGGAAATTGACGTAATCCTGCCTTCTTCCCCAGGCATAATCGTATGGTGGGAGTCCGGTTACCGTTAAAAGTGCCGCCTCGTCATTATTGCGGAATACCGGATATTGTTCAGGATCATTAATTATCGCCTGCAACTTATCGTAACTGTTGAATTCGGCTCGCTTGGAGAGTCTAAGGGTGAGTCGCATCAGCAGGGAATTGTTAAACCGCCGCCAGCTTTCCTTATTGTTGCCGTATAAGACGTCGTTTCCGGCCATTTCCCCTTCAGCGGCATAAATCGTATTCGCTTCCTCCAGATCGGAAATCAGTTTGTTGTAAATTTCCTCCTGGGTATCAAACCGCGGCTGGGAAATTCCCTCTTCGGCCATGAGTGCTTCTGAAAAAGGAACGTCGCCAAAACTATCCGTCAGGATGCCCACAATATAGGCCTGTAAAGTGGCGGCAACGGCCCGGTATACCGGCTGATCGTAGAATTCGGCAGATTCCCGCATTTCGCGAAGGTTACGCATCCACTGATAACAGGTATTCCAAGTACCGTTACCTGCATTTTCATTCAGTTCATAGCGATGTATGCCATTGGCAGGACTGGGGTTGGGAAGGCCAACCTGCATGATCTGCCAGGTAAAGTCGCGACTGCGTTCGGTAAAGTAGGTGCTCATACCATAAATGGTAGGAGTTACCAAGCTGCCGGGTGTTACCCGGTCTATCCGGTTAGGATCTATATTTAAATCAGTAAAATTTTTCGTACACGAAGAAAAGCTCATCGCGCCGATGGTGCTTGCCAATATTACTGCTGCTATCTTTTTCATTAGAATGATGAATTGAGGGTGTAAGTGTACAATCGCATAAAGGAGTTCATGACACCCGGTTTGTTTAAAACTTCAAGCTTAAATTTGCGCCCCAGGTGCGTGGTGTGGGCAACTGGCCCATTTCGACACCCGGCACTACGGTTGCCCCGTTGAGCGATGCGGTTTCCGGATCAAATATCGGGAAGTTCGAAATCAGCAGGAGATCCCGGCCGTACAGGGCGATACTGGCACCTGACAGTTTGAGCTTTGCGGTCCAGGTCTGCGGCAGATTGAATTCAATACGCGCTTCACGGAGTTTGATATAAGAGGCGTCAAAACTGTTAGTTTCAATGTTGGCCCGACGGTAAAAATCACCGTACCAGGTGTTGATTGCCACCGGCGTGGTGTTGGGTGAATAGGATCCGTCGTCATTTAATACAACACCATCCCCAACGACCAGACCTTCCTCCCGCCCGAGCAGTGTATGCTTCAATTTACCCTGCTCTGTCATTTTATGATGTGTCTGCGAATAAATCATACCACCATACTGTCCATCAAAAAGCAAACTGAACCGCCAGTTCTTATAGCTGAATTCGTTCAGGAAGCCGCCACGCCATAAAGGATAGGCATTGCCGATTTTGGTAATATCCGCGGGCCGGAGGGCCAGACCAGTTTCTGCGTCGAAGACGACCTGGCCTTGCTCGTTCCGGACCAGCCCGTACCCCCAGATATCACCCGTTGTACCACCCTCTGTGGCAATGATGGATGCGGTGCCGCTGGTTGCGATGATCTGCTGGTCAGCATCGATTTCGTCACTGAGTTCCAGGATTTTGTTTTCATTTTTTGCCCAGGTAATGGTTGATGTCCAAGTGAAATTCTGATTGGATACCGGGCTTCCGCTTAACATCACCTCAATACCACGGTTACGAATGGTACCGGCGTTGATAAATGCGCTACTGTAGCCGGTAGTGATGTCAAGTGGCACGCTCAACACCTGGTTGACCGTATTGTTATGATATAGATTTACATCGCCGGTTATGCGGTTCCGGAAAAGGGAGAAGTTGATCCCGCCTTCCCACGACGTGGAGATTTCGGGCTTTAAGTTTGCATTATGTAATACCGAGGGCGCGTTTGCCGAACCCGGGAAATCGGATTGGTTGTAATACTTGGCAATCCGGTAAGGGTCTGTGTCGGTGCCCACCTGCGCCCAGGAAAGCCGGGCTTTGGCAAAAGAGATGGCTGTGGGTAATCTGAATATATCAGATAGAATATAACTGGTGCTCACCGATGGATAAAAATAGGACCGGTTTTGGTCAGGCAGGGTAGAGGACCAGTCGTTCCGGCCTGTAACATCAAGAAATATCAGTTCTTTCCACGAAAAATTGACCAACCCATAAAGGCTGTGTGTACGCCGTTCAGCAATGGTGTTGTCCACCACGCCCTGTTCCAGCGCATTGGATAGCTTGTAAATCCCGGGAAGCATCAGTCCCCGTGCCATGGCGTTGTTTTCCTTGCTCTGTCCGTGCATGAGGTTGCCACCCACTGACGCCGTCATGGCCACGGTCTGGCTCAGTTTGTCACTATAAGTCAGTAATGCATCCGTATTCGATTCATAAAAAAATACATCCTGCTGTTTGTAGTAACCCTGTGGGAAATTGGCGGTATCCCACGGGCGCCGTTGTTCACGCTGATCCTGGCGCAGGTTTAGCCCGGAACGCACCATTAAATTAAACCGGTCGTTAAACGCGTAGACTGCTTGCAGGTTTCCATCAATATTGATGTTTTTTAGGCTGTTTGTCATTTCGTGAGCGATGACAAAGGGATTTTCAATGTAAGAGCTGAACGGATGGATCTGGCTGATCTGATCCTGCCCCTGTTTCCAACGGGGTTCGTACACGGCCAGGTCGATGTTTGGATTTTGGAAAATCATGAAATAAGCGATCGACTGGTTATTGTAGCCCGTGCCCGGCAGGTTATCACTGGTTTTATTGGTGAATCCCATCTTGGCGTTTATGGTCAGTTTCTCCGACAGCTGTGCTCCGGCATTGAGTGTGCCTACGAAGCGCTCAAAGCCGGTGTTGGGCATAATCCATTCATTCTTGGTATGTGTGAAGGATGCACGCGCTGAGAAGCGGTCGGTAGCACCGTCAAGCGCCAGGTTATTTGTAGTGGTAAAACCGGTCCGCCAGAAACCTTTGATGTTATCTTTATATGGCACCCACGGTAATCGCTCGGTCGACTGCCCCTCGATCGAAGGATCATACTGGAAGTACCGCTGTCCGTCAAATTTCGGGCCGAAGGCACTGGACGTCGATCCGGTATTTGGTCCGTCTTCCGACAATTGATAGGAGTAATACAATTCCCCATCGGCATTCCGGTTATTGTTACCCTGACCGTATTCGTATTGGTATTCGGGCCAGCGCAACACATCATTTATACTGGTATTGGAATTGATGGATATCCCGATCCCGTCGCGGCTTTGTCCTTTCTTAGTCGTGATGATCAGTGCGCCATTCCCTGCGCGGCTTCCGTATAACGCGGTAGCTGCAGCGCCTTTCAGCACGGTTACCGATTCGATGTCGTCGGGATTAATGTCAGACAGGCCGTTGCCGAAATCAATCGGAATATCTTTATCTACGCCACTTGATCCGGCTCCATATGCCTGGTCAACGCCTGAGCTCACCCTGCCGTTAATCATCGGGATGCCGTCAATGACAATGAGTGCCTCATTCCGGTTGGGGTCAAGTGAACGGTCGCCACGGAGGTTTATCCGTGTGGAGTTTATCGGGCCTGATCCTGTCTGTGTCAGGTTAAGGCCGGCTACCTTACCTTTTAATGCATCGGTCCAGGTGTTCGGCATCGCCTTGGTGATCGCTTCTCCTTTTACTGTACTCACACCATAACCCAATCCTTTCGCCTCCCGTTCGATCCCCAGGGCGGTAACCACCACTTCGTCAATTTCCGTGGAGGATTCGGCTAGGGAGATCACTAGGTTATTTTGTGAATTGTCCGCCGTAACGTGTCGCGATACCCGGCCTATCAAGGCAAAAGTCAGATCGGTACCTTTTGTTACCGTTACGTGGAACCTGCCACTGTCATCCGTGGTGGTAATGGCTTGCCCGTTGACGATGACCGTGACACCACTGAGCGGCTCACCGTCGGTTTCGTTCTGTACAATGCCCTCCAGGGTTACCTGTTCCTGATAGGCCGCTGCCCCGGCAGTCCGGGTTAACGCCTGGGCTTGCTGGCTCGACAGCATAACGAGGCAAAATAAAGACACCACTATCCAGGCGTTTCGTAAGGGATACACGCCCGTACTAAGCGTGGATTTTTCCTTGCCGGAAACACACGGATAAGCGCCGTGCGGAAAATCATGTCGATTTTTCATTTCATTCGAGGTTTATTGCTTTAATTGGTTGCAAGTATCTAATTCCTATATTTACTAATTATTAACCCCGCATTACAATAGGGTAAATAAACTAGCTTTCCGTTATACGGAGCTGATCCAGTGGAATAGAAAAGCAGCGAGTGCAGCACCGATCAGCGGACCAATTACTGGTACCCATGCATACTTTAAGTCGAAACCTGCTTTGTTTTTTATCGGCAATAAGGCATGTACGATACGTGGCCCAAGGTCCCGGGCCGGATTAATGGCGTATCCGGTTGTACCACCTAATGAGAGACCGATGACCCATACGATAAATGCGACAGGTATAGCACCAAGCGACCCCAGGCCAATAGGTACGGTGTCGCCGTCATCCAGCGTAGCATCGGTAAAGTAAAAGACGGCAAACAGCAATACAAATGTGCCTACTATCTCACTGATCAGGTTTACCGGTAGGTTGCGGACAGCGGGGGCCGTACAGAATACGGCTTGTTTGGTTCCGGCATCCTCCGTAAGTCTGAAGTGATCCTGATAAACCAGCCAGACAACAAATGCACCGGCCATGGCTCCAGTAAATTGCCCGGCAATGTAAGATGGCACTGCTTCAGTGGCTACATTTCCAGCGATCCACATGGCTAATGTAACGGCTGGATTCAGGTGTGCACCGCTGTAGGGACCGGCAATAATGACACCTGTGAAAACACCAAGTGCCCAGGCAGTCGTAATTACCATCCAGCCGCTATTGTGACCTTTAGTGCCATTGAGAACGACATTAGCCACCACCCCTCCACCCAATAGAATAAGAAAGCCGGTACCCAGCATTTCTGCAATAAAAGGTGTCATATTAGTTAGTTTTAATTGGTTACGTGGTCATCTTAGCCCAAGGGCCAGCCACCTGACGCTTATTGCCCGGCGTTTTTAGGGCTTGTAGCTTTTAGTGGTTTCCACCGCGTGCCGCCAGCGACGAATTGAGCCATCCGCATCATATTGTGGATTTGGCTCAAATGCGCGGTTTATTTGCCATTGGTTCTGGATCGCATCTATATTTTTCCAGATCCCTACTGCTAATCCGGCAAGATAGGCGGCGCCAAGTGCGGTCGTTTCTGTAATTTCCGGCCTGACTACACGGGCTCCCAGGATATCCGCCTGGAATTGAAGCAGCAGGTTATTTACTGTCGCGCCGCCATCTACCCGCAATTCCCGGATGGTTGTGGCAGCATCGGCCTCCATTGCCCGGAGAATATCGACTGTTTGAAAAGCAATACTCTCCAATGCTGCGCGTGCAATATGCGATGCGTTGCTACCGCGTGTAAGTCCGACCAGCGTACCCCTCGCATAAGGATCCCAATGAGGCGCTCCCAAGCCCGAAAAGGCAGGGACGAGGAATACACCGGCGGTGTCCGGGACCCGGGCAGCGAGCGCTTCAACCTCATCCGATGAACGTATAATGCCCAGCCCGTCGCGGAGCCATTGAACAATGGCCCCACCGATGAAGACACTCCCTTCAAACGCGTAATTTACCACATCGCCAATTTGCCATGCGATGGTTGTTACCAGGTTGTTTTTGGATAATACGGGTTTGTCACCGATATGCATCAACATGAAACAGCCCGTACCGTAAGTGTTTTTAACCATGCCGGGCCGCGTGCATAGCTGCCCAAAGAGTGCGGCATGCTGATCGCCGGCAATGCCGGCAATCGGTATTTTTGCTGCCAGGATATTGGCAGCGGTTTCACCGACTATTTCAGATGAACTTTTAACTTCGGGGAGCATTGTCCGGGGGATATCCATCAGCTCCAGCAACTCATCATCCCAGCGCAGCGTATTGATGTTATATAGCATGGTGCGCGATGCATTGGTTACGTCAGTCACGTGTTCTCTGCCTCCGGTAAGGTTCCACACCAGCCAGGAATCGATGGTACCAAAAGCGAGCTCACCATTCTCGGCCTTTTTGCGTGCGCCGGGAACATGGCGGAGAATCCAATTGATCTTACTCGCAGAAAAATAGGCGTCGATAATCAAGCCTGTCTTTTTCCGGATGAGGTCGCCATATCCCTTATCCCGCAGTTCATCGCAGTATTCAGCGGTACGCCTGTCCTGCCAAACAATGGCCGGGTAAACCGGATGGCCGGTCTTTCTATCCCATACCACGGTTGTTTCGCGCTGGTTGGTAATGCCGATTGTCGCTATCGCAGCGGCTTTTAGTCCGGCCTTGGCTATCGCTTCCGTTGCCACGGACAGTTGGCTTGACCAAATTTCCTGTGCGTCATGCTCTACCCAGCCGGACTGCGGGTAATGCTGCTTGAATTCTTTTTGAGCGACGGCTACCATCTGGCCTTCCGGATTGAAGATAATGGCACGGGAGCTGGTAGTTCCCTGATCTAATGCTAAAAGGTATTGATTTGTCATCGCAGGATTCGTTTTACTGATTAATTGGTGTGTCTAAGTGTCCTTCGGGTAGATACTGCTGCGCGACCAGCCGGTAGGCCCGGAGCTGCTCATTTTCCCATTCGCGGCTTTTATTCAATTGCTGCGCCATCAATGCCACCACTTTGGGGGCCATCTCCATGGATTTGGTGGCATCCAGAAACAATATCCGTAGACGCCTGGCGAGTACATCTTCGAGCGTCCGGGCCATTTCATTTACTACCGCCCAAACCACCTCCGCCCCGATATGATCGAAGTCGGGGTGCAGCCGCTCCGCGAGGGCTGGCTGGCTTATCGTAAGTGCACGCACATGGTCGGCATCACTTCCATAGCTCGCCCAGTGTCCTTCCTGTTGTTTGGTACAATGCCCCTGAATTTTCAGGGTCTTGGTCAGGCATGTCCGGTTTTCAAGTGCGCCGGTTTCGATGGCCCTGTCAATGGTCTCCTCTGCCATTTTTCGGTATGTCGTCCATTTACCTCCAGTAATTGTAATGAGACCCGACGGATTCACGATAAGCTTATGGTCACGTGAAATCTCCTTGGTTGCCTCTTCGCCGTCATCAGGAGCCGCAAGTGGGCGCAATCCGGCAAACATGCTACGGATATCCGATTTGCGCGGTGCAGGGCTCAGGTAATCGGCGGCTGTTTTCAGAATAAACGCAATCTCATCATCCAGCGGAACCGGTTCAATATGGGTGTCTTTAATGGGGGTGTCCGTGGTGCCCAGCAATAGGTAATTGTGCCAGGGAACACCGAATAATACCCTTCCATCGCTGGTTTTGGGGATCATTAACGCATCATGTTCACCGAGAAAAGTCCGATCTACCACAACGTGGGTACCCTGACTTGGCCTGACCATCACTTTATGGTTAGGGGTGTCCATAGTCAAAATATCATCCACGAAAACCCCGGTTGCATTAATAACAGCCTTTGCGGTGATCGGATATGCCGTTTCCGTTTCACGGTCGACAAACGTCAGTCCAGTTACCTTTCCGGCTTCGTCCTTGCTTAATTCAGTAACCTGGCAGTAATTAAGTACCGCGGCACCATGGACTGCTGCGGTCTGCGCCAGGTTAACGGCCATCCGTGCGTCGTCGAATTGGCCGTCAAAATACCGTACGCCACCCTGTAGCTGCGCAGACTTCACGCCCGGTAAATTACGCAGCGTTTCCTCCCGGGAAAGTGCGCTGGACTTTCCAATACGGTATTTACCGGCAAGCCAATCATATATTTTTAACCCGATCAGGTACTTACATTTACTGAAAAAAGAATAACAGGGAATAATAAAAGACTGCGCATGCGCGAGATGCGGCGCATTACGGAATAGGATACCACGTTCGTGCAATGCATCGTATACTAAACGGATATCTCCCATGGCAAGGTAACGCACACCACCGTGTACCAGCTTGGTGCTCCTGCTAGACGTCCCTTTGGCAAAATCATATTGTTCCAGTAAAACGGTCCGATATCCCCGGGAAGCGGCGTCTACCGCAATACCCAATCCCGTAGCTCCGCCTCCGATGACTGCCAGGTCCCATTGTGGCGTTCCGGCAACCTGCCGGAGTGTCATATTTCGATCTAATAGTGGTTTTTCCATTTAATCAATGCGATTCCTGCAGGCAAAATGGTAATAATGTGAAATTAAATATTGATTTTTTCAAAAGTAATTGAAATTAGATAAATAACAAAATGAAATATAAAATTATAAAACGAAAATAATTGAAATAATATAACATTTTAATTTTATCGATAAAAGCTGTATTTTGGTCCACATCCATTACCGATCTGTTATGAATAACATAGAACGGCACCAGTATATCATGCGTCAGTTACAGCAAAAGGGCGTCGTTAATGTGCTGGAGTTATGCAAACAACTGGACGTATCGTCTGTAACCATCCGCAAAGACCTGAAATTGCTGGAGGATCGGCAATTACTTTTCCGGACACACGGCGGTGCTACCCAGGTGAATCCATATACAACCGACCGGACCGTATTTGAGAAAGAGAAAATTCAGACGGAAGAGAAACTGGCCATCGCCCGGGAAGCGGCTTCCCTGATTATCGATAATGATTCGGTAATTATCGCATCGGGCACAACAGTGCAGGCCATGGCCAAAGAAATTCAACCAAGCCTGAATCTTACCGTTGTTACGTCCGCATTGAATGTCGCCGTTCAATTGGTCAAACATCCCCATGTAGAAATTCTGCAGTTGGGTGGCATCCTGCGTAAAAGCTCAACATCCGTTGCCGGTATGTATGCTGAACGAATTCTCGCCGATTTTTTTTGCAGTAAGCTATTTCTCGGGGTCGATGGAATCGACCTGGATTTTGGATTGACAACGACCAATGCCCAGGAGGCGCACCTAAATAGAAAAATGATGGAAGTATCACAAAAAGTGATCGTACTGGCTGATTCTACTAAATTTGGAAAACGGGGTTTTGGGCGCATTTGCGGGATTGAGGAAATAGACCGGATTATTACCGATAAAGGTATATCCCCTCATACCGTAAAGGAATTGGAAAGGGCAGGAGTAAAGGTAACCATAGTGCAGTAAGGCGTCTATTTCGGATAGCTTCCGCCAATATGATAACGAAGTAAAAACTGCTGCTGGTTGTCTACTGCCCCGGGCGTAAAGTGGAAACTGGCAATAAATTTCCCTTCCAGGCCTTTATAGCGTATTGGTGTCCACCCGATTTCAAGCCGGTCATACCTACGGGCTGTGTAAAATTGGTCACCATAAGGAACATCAAGCGGTTCGCCGGTAAAGAATGTGTTTTCGAGGAAGAAATTGCGATATGCAGCGTGTAATCCGGTGATAAATCCCGCCGCGGTACGCCATTCGTAAATACCCCTAAGTCGATCGTACCCCACCACACCGCCGACATGGATATCCAGTGAATCCAGAAAAGTACGTTTAGATAAATCGAGGCCAACCCTTACCATCGCAGCGCCGTTGTCGCGCACCTGATCGTTGGGAATCTTAATCATCGGGCCCGCATTGTGCCAGAGCATGGCATGGTGCGAAAAATACAACAGGTTGGCCGAAACTTTACCGGATAGTCCCACCATAAACTGTTCCCGGTCCATATCCGTTTGGCGGCTTGTCCAGTCGATCCAGATTTGTTGAAAGAATGTAGCGTTTTCGTACCGTAAGAGCATGCCTTCCACATTAGGACGATAATATAGCAGCGTATCGTTGAGTATGGCTCTGGGATAGTCACTCAATAGTCCATAACGGGGAAACATTCCAATGTAAAAATTAAAGCCGCGTTGCTGGTAATTATAATATAGGGTAGGATTGACCTTACCGGAGGGGCTGGACCCGAATTCATGAAGGTAGTTTATTCCGGCCCGAAGGCGATGTATACTGTCTACAGCGATACCGATTTCAGGTGCGATCCGTGCTCCGAATATGGTTTGTGGGTAACGGCCGGACTTAGCGTATTCTCTGTTATCGGCGAAACCATGGAAATTGACATTCCATTCAAACTGTTGTGCATGGGTGGTCATGCATAATACTATAAACAACACAATAAGCGAATATCGTCGCATGGCTAACCGTTTAATTTACTCGAATTGGAAATTTGTCACTATTACGCGCACCGGTAAAAGGGTCGGTCCGGATGGAAAACAGTAGCATGTATTTTCCTGGTGATGGTGGCATGTTGATCTTTGCAGGAAATGTAGCTGTTTCTCCCGGGGGGATAATGATATTGCGGTAGTCGCCGTGCATTTCCACAAAATTTTCTTCTTGGAAAACAGGCTGGGTATAGCCATATTCCAGGAATACCGGCCACTGTTCGTCGGCGTTGGAAAAAGAGATGGTATCCTGATACGGATTGTTTATCGTCAGTGTCACGTACTGCTTTGATCCGGCTTCAGCCTCTTTACGAAGTCCTTCTACTTTAATGTTGACTTTCTGATATGTCCTGACCGCATCCAGGAATCGGCCGTACAAAGGGCCCTTTATTGTCTGAATAGTGTCCTGCAATGGTGTTCCGTGGCTTCTGAATGTGGCATAATATGCTTTATGATTCCGTAAACTATCTTCAATAGGCCAAAAATCATATTGTGTTTTCCGGTAGTTTCGGGTGTTATAGGAAAATCCTTTAGTGGTGTTGTTTACGAAATTATAATTGGAGATGTCCTGAAATCCATTGTCCATAATCACATAATTTTCTCCGGCCTTTGCGTGGATGCGCTTAGCCATATCGTTTTTTCCCCAGAATTGCTGGAGTCCCCGGATCTTTGTAAGTGCGGGAATGGGGAATATCAGGACAATCCGGATTACAATGATGAGTGCGATATTGGCATAGAGCAAACGCATCACCCAACGGGGAATGTGTTCCATGCGGCCGAGATGGATGTAAGCGAGGATAAAGAACGGAACAAACGCCAGCAAAGTCCAGTGGGCTTCAACACGACCCTTGAATGTACTGATCAGGAAAAAGAGCAGAAATCCATAACAATTGAATTTCATGATACGGAGGAAAATATCTGTCGCCCGTTGCCTGAATACATAATAATATAATGCCAACGCGGCAAAAGGGCCGACAATCAGCAATTGACTCAATATAAAGTCAGTTGTGAATGAAAATCGGTAAGCCCGGGCACTGCGTTCAAACAAATGGTACTGCACGGAGGGGAGGTCGTGGTTAATTTGCCATAGGATATGTGGTACGAACAGTACGCCTGAAATCGCGACGATAAGCCAAAACGAGGGACGTTTCAGTAGTTTTAAATCGGCAACAATAGTAAACAGCAACACCAATACAGCATGGTATTTACTATAAAGCATGCCGGCGATCACTACCGCCAACAACAGCGCATTAGTTAGCCTGTCTGTTTTGATATACCTTTTGAGGAGATAAAAATAAACGATTGTGAAGAAAAAGAGCGGCGTATCCGGTGTGGTAATAAAACTATACACATGAAGGATAAGCATACTGCTATACAAAATGACAAACAGGCTGGCATCCTGTACATAGGACTTGACCAATTGCCATAGGATGGCGATTGCAGCAACGTTTGTCAACACACTGAGGAGCCTTACCATCAGTGCCGAATGAAAAATAGTATCTCCGGCCTTCATAAAAAGAGCTACCATCGGCGGATGATCGTAGTAGCCCCAATCCAGAAACTGACTGTATACCCAGTAATACGTTTCGTCAACATGCAATTCCATAAATGCGGCCTGGAATAGGTTGGCGCCCATCCAGATCAACAGGAAATAAAAGATCAGGTAATTATTCTTTGTTAACGACGACATGGTAGTTGGTTAGCTGGAAAAGGTATATATATAGTTGCCCATAAAATTCCATATCGCAACCATGCCGATTGCGAATACCTTGGCAAGGTAAAAATTTAATCCCAGTTTTTCGTGAACCACATAAAGGATGAGGTTATTGATCAACAACCCCACCAATGCAATGCCGAAGAATTTTGAAAACTCAATAAACATGGCGTCCCGCCCGACGGCATGAAATGTCCAGAATTTATTTAGAAGGTAGTTGCTAACCGTGGCAACCATGAACCCAAGTGAGTTGGCCACGTACTTGTGCAGGTGTAGCTTTTCTTTGCATCCCCATGTTACCCCGAAATCCACTACCACACCCGATAAGCCCACAAGACCAAATTTGAGGAACTTATTGATCAAATCACTGCTTAACTCCATAGTGTATCGTGGATGATATAGCGCGATAAATAAATTGCTATGCCAATTATCAGAAAACCGGCATAGCAATTGGACGCTTTGGCATACTTATGTTCTGGTTTATACTTCCAGCAGCAACCTTGCTGGATCTTCCAACAGTTGCTTTACACGTACCAGGAAGCTGACCGATTCCCTGCCGTCGATGATGCGATGATCGTAGGAAAGGGCAACGTACATCATTGGCCTGATAACAACCTGACCATTTTCAGCCACTGGCCGCTGAATAATATTGTGCATACCCAATATGGCGGACTGTGGTGCATTGATAATCGGGGTGGACATCATGGATCCAAAAACGCCGCCATTGGTAATAGTAAAGGTGCCGCCGGTCATCTCGTCAATGGTTAATTTGTTATCCCGCGCTTTGGTTGCCAGGTTAATTACTTCTTTTTCAATTTCATAAAGCGATAAGGATTCGGCATTGCGGATAACCGGCACGACCAGTCCCTTGGGTGCAGATACCGCAATCGAAATGTCCGCAAAATCGTGGTACACGATTTCGGTTTCCTCAATCCGTGCGTTCACAGCAGGCCATTCCTTGAGTGCTGTACATACTGCTTTGGTGAAAAAAGACATAAAACCAAGACCTACGCCGTACTTTTCCTTGAATGCATCTTTGTATTTGGCACGCAGGTCCATGATCGGCTGCATGTTAACCTCATTAAATGTGGTCAGCATGGCCGTCTCATTTTTAACAGAAACCAATCGTTTTGCAATGGTCTTTCGCAAAGCGGAAAGTTTCTCGCGGCGTTCGTTGCGGGCGCCGGTCACCGGTTTCGGTGCCTCCGTAACAGCCGATTTGCCAGACTCTTGCGCTTTCGGAGCGCCAGCCGATGCTTTTTCCGCGTCTGCTTTCGTAACTCGGCCGTCTTTTCCTGTACCTGCAAGTGCGTCTGCTTCTATCCCTTTTTCACGTAAGATCTTGGCTGCCGCGGGAGAAGCGGTACCAGTGGCATAATTTGCTGCTACCGGAGCTTGTGCTGCAGGCTGACTTGCCGGTTGCGGTGCAGTTTCCTGTTTGCTTTCCGTTTTAGCCGTTGCGCCATCACTGTCCGTTTTGTCAGCGGCAGGGGCTCCGCCTTCTTCAATCCGGGCAACAAGTGCTCCGATTTCAAGTGTATCACCTTCCTGTGCGACAATACGGAGAATACCTGCTCTTTCGGCGGGTAATTCAAAAGTTGCTTTATCCGATTCGAGTTCGGCGATATTTTCATCCATTTCCACGTAATCACCATCCTGTTTCAGCCATTGCGAAAGGGTGACTTCTGTAATGGATTCGCCTACCGTGGGTACTTTTATTTCTACGCTCATATATTTAAATACTGATTAGTCGAGTTAGCATTAATCTACTTTTGCCGCTTCCTTTACATTGGCTTTAACATTTTCCTTTACCTCGGTACCGGCTTTTGTTTCAAACGCGCGGCTTACAACAGCGAGTTGCTGTGAAATATGCTGTTTAGCATAGCCGGTTGCTGTACTGCTGCTTTCTTTACGCGACACGACATCAAGGTTAATGTTCCGATTCCGGAATTTCCGGCAGATATAGGGCCAGGCACCCATGTTTTCCGGCTCTTCCTGTACCCAGAGGAATTCCGTTGCATTTTTGTATTTATTGCGTATCGACCGGAGCTTGTCCATTGGGGTGGGGTAGAGCTGTTCTACCCGTACCACGGCCACGTCCTTACGTTCATCTGCCTGTTGTTTTTCCAGCAGGTCATAGTATATTTTGCCGGAACAGAACAATACACGCCGTACATCCGCCGATTTTACGTAGCTATCGTCGATTACCTCCTGGAATTGGGTTTTTGTTGTGAATTCAGTAATATCACTGACTACTTTGGGATGACGCAATAGACTTTTGGGAGTGAATACAACCAAGGGCTTGCGGTAGTCACGCTTCAACTGCCGGCGCAATACATGGAAAAAGTTAGCAGGTGTCGTACAGTTTACGATCTGCATGTTATTTTCAGCGCAAAGCTCCAGAAAACGTTCGATCCGTGCCGAAGAGTGTTCAGGTCCCTGACCTTCAAGGCCATGTGGGAGTAACATAACCAGGGCGTTGGACCGGCGCCATTTAGTCTCCGCACTGGAGATATACTGGTCTACAATAATTTGAGCGCCGTTATAAAAGTCGCCGAACTGTGCTTCCCATATCGTCAACGATTGCGGATTAGCCAAAGCATAACCATATTCAAATCCAAGCACTCCATATTCCGATAAGTGTGAATTATAAATATTGAATCGCTCGCCTCCGGCTATCCGTTGCAATGGGATGTATTCTTCACCTGAGTCTTCCAGGGTTAATACGGCATGACGGTGCGAGAAGGTTCCGCGCTCCACGTCCTGTCCGCTCACCCGCACCCGCAGGTCCTCATTTAATAAGGTCGCATAAGCCATTAATTCGCCCATAGCCCAGTCAAACTTTTTGGATTCTACCATTTTAAGGCGTTCCTCAAATAGCCTGGAAATCTTTCTGAAGAATTTCTTTTCGCTGGGCAGTGTGCTGATCTCCCGGGCAAGCGATAAAAATGTCTTTTCTGCTACGCCTGTTTTAACCGGCACAAAGATGTCTTCGTATTTCGCTTTGCGAAGTCCCTTCCAGGCGCCCGAATACATCGGATTATCCTGCGTCAGGTTTTCTTCTTCCTTGGATTCATCCAGTCGTTCCTGCAATTTTTTGCGGAAATCTTTTTCCATTTCTTTGGCCAGGTTAGCGTCCACACTGCCCTGTTCCATTAATTTGTTGTTATAGATTTCCCGTGGATTCGGGTGTTTCTCAATCGCTTTATAGAGCAGCGGCTGGGTAAATTTGGGTTCATCCGCCTCATTATGACCATACCTGCGGTAGCAAAGTAGGTCGATGAATACGTCGGTGTGGTATTTTTGCCGGTATTCCACAGCCAGGTTGATGGCATATATCAATGCTTCCACATCGTCCCCATTGACGTGGAACACGGGAGAAAGCGTTACTTTAGCAATATCGGTGCAATAAGTGGATGACCGTGCATCCATAAAATTGGTAGTAAATCCAACCTGGTTGTTTACGATGATATGAATCGTACCTCCGGTCCGGAAACCTTCCAACTTCGACATCTGGATGACTTCGTACACAATACCCTGACCAGCGACGGCAGCGTCCCCGTGAATGAGGATTGGAGCTATCTTGGTAACATCGCCCTCATATTTCATGTCAATTTTAGACCGTACAATACCCTCCACTACCGGATCTACCGTTTCCAGATGGGAGGGGTTGGGTACCAGGCTAAGGTGCACGTTCGAACCATTCTCCGTAGTGATGTCTGTAGAGTATCCCAAGTGGTACTTTACGTCGCCTCCAAAATCCTGCTCAGCATCTTCTACATAGGTCTTTCCTTCAAATTCAGAAAAAACGCTCTCATATGATTTTCCGAGAATATTGGTCAGCACATTGAGTCGGCCCCGGTGTGCCATGCCGAGCACAAATTCCTGGATACCAATTTCCGCCCCCTTTTCAATCACGGAATCCAGTGCCGGAATCAAACTTTCCGCCCCTTCCAGCGAGAAACGCTTTTGTCCTAGAAATTTCGTGCCCAGGAAGCTTTCAAATACGACGGCCTCGTTGAGTTTCTGCAAAATCCGCTTCTTCTTTTCTATTGGGAAGTTAGGCGTATTGCGCTCGCTTTCCATACGCTCCTGAAGCCACTTCAGTTTGTCCGGGTGACGGATGTATTTAAACTCCGCACCAATGGATCGGCAATAGGTGTCTTCAATGAGCTGGCGGATGTCCCGCAGTTTGGCAGGACCTAATCCCACCTCGACACCGGCATTGAAAACCGTGTCCATATCGGCTTCCGATAAACCGAATGTTTCCAGTTCTTTTCCCGGATAATATTTCCGGCGTTGACGAACCGGATTGGTCTCTGTGAACAGGTGACCGCGGTCGCGGTAACCATTAATCATGTTCAGTACATTGATTTCCTTGAGTACATGATCGGGAGTAGCCACGGCAGTATCGCCAGCCGTTCCATTTTGGCCGAAATCAAACCCTTCAAAAAATTTCTTCCAACCAAAATCAATCGAGTCGGGATCCGCTTTGTATGCTTCATAAAGCGAATCTATATAGGCCGAATCTGCGTTACTTAGATAAGAAAGTTTGTCCATTTATTTGTTTATACAATGAATGCGTCAAAGTTATGAATTATTATATGGTTTCCTAAAGTAATATCTTACAATTTTATGGCCAAATTTCAGTCATAATGGTTTTTTTGTGTACTTGAGAGGGGTAGACTGGTTCGTGGATTATATCGCCAATGTTTCAGCGGGCGACAGCTGGGTGATCAATTTATCGAGATCAATACGTTTGTTATCTTTTACACTGCTACCAACACCGGCAAGGTGCGCCCAGTTTCCATAATTATTAGCGGGGTTGTAATCAATTAATTTTTCTTCAAACCAAGCAGCACCTTTTAGCCAGCTGACACCAAGTTCGTGAATGAGGTACGTGGCCAGCAGCACCCTCATCTGATGGGGGATATGCCCGGTTTCATTCAATTGCCGGATGCCCCGGTCGATAACGGGTTGACCTGTGTTTCCTGCTTTCCATTTATCAAAATTCAGGATTTCTTCTTGTCCTGCGGTTTCCGGTGCGAGGCCTGTTATGCCGCCGGTTTGGAAAAAACGGTTGCCATGTTTTTTAAACATGAAGCGAAAATAATCACGCCAGAGCAGTTTCAGGATAAACTGTTCCAGGTACTTTTTGTCCGTTCCGATATACCTGCTGTCTTTCACTGCATGATACAGGGTATTGGGAGACAGCGCGCCAATGGCAATATAAGGTGACAGGCCGGAGTCCGTTGCCTGCGGAGTGTAACCATTCAGGAAACTGTCCATCCGGTCCAGCGCTTCCTGCTCGCCACCTGTAAGCGCCAGGTTTGACGCCTGTCTGATTTCGCCGGGACTAAATCCAAGCTGCTGCAGTGATGGTACATCGCTCGTCTCCATATTTTCAGGAGTAGATACCCGCTCCGGAAGGCCCAGCTGCGGCCGGATTGTACTTTCACGTTCCGTTTTTTTCTTGAACAGGGAAAATGCATTGGGTATATCCCGGATGGGAAAAGGAAGGTCTTCTTTATGATATAAAGTGTGGCCAATAAAATGACGCAGGTTGATCTGTGTTTTCTTCCATAGTGCAGCTTCCACCAATGCAGAGACCTGAGTTTCTTCAAATGCAACTTCCCGGTGATGGTATACCTCATCCACCTGGTATTCCTCCGCAATATGGGGCAGCATTTCTTCAGGATAACCGACAACGGAAATTAAATCACCTCCTAGATTGCGGAGCGCACCCTGCAATGCCAGTACATTCTCCCGCAGAAAGGCTGCCCGCAGGACACCCATCTTCCGGGTCCCGTACTCCGTCAGCTCGAAATGCCTTGGATCAAAGCAGTAAACCGGAACAATTTGCTGGCCGCGTTCAATAGCACGCAGCAATATCTCGTTATCGTGGATACGCAAATCGTTTCTGAACCAAACCAGGATTGTCCTCTTATCCATGCCTGAAGTAATAATGGATTAAATTTGACAAATATAGGAGTTATTGTTTTGAAACTGCCTTTTTAGGTGTCGAAACACAAATTATTTACAATTAAATCACAAACGGTCATCCGGTGTTACTGGCCCAATTGCCACCCCCAGGTTGTACAAACGACCCGGAAATCCTACTTTTGCCAAAAATACATTTGGTAGAAACATATTTTATTTTCGTTTGTACTAATGATACCGGGCCGATAGTTGCACTAAGAGCCACCCAATTGTAACGTATATGAAAGTTCTCATTACAGGTCTCAATAATTATTTAGCCAGGAAAGTTGCCGCATGCCTCGCCGAAGCGGATTACGAAGTCACTTGCCTGATACGCAATCGCAAACTGTTCCGTGAGCATATTTCCGAAAAACACCGTGTCAATATGATGGAAGGCGATTTATTCCGGGGAGAGAATTTAGCTGGCATTGACGCGGACACCGCAGTTGCATTTTACTTTAATCAAACGCCGGTCAATGCACTGGATATGCGGATTGAGATGGAATTACTGGCCCTGCAAAAATACATTGATACCTTGAAACGAACGGCCTGTCAGCATTTGATTTATGTGACCAAATTGGTAGATGGAAATGTCGACAAAATCAACTCCTATATCCGCGAGACAGGGTTGAATTATACTATCGTGCGTGCAAGTAATATTATTGGCAAAGGGTCAGTACTGATGACCATTCTGGCAAAAATGTCAATGCAGCGGCTGGTTTTGGTGTCACGGGAATTTGCAAAAAGCCGTTGCCAGCCCGTATACCTGGCTGATATTTGTACCTATTTCAATTATATGCTGCTAGACCCGAGGACATATGGAGAGACCTATGATATCGGGGGACCTGAGGTCATGACCTATAAAGAAATCTTTGAACATTACCTGGATGTATTGAAACTGCGCAGAAAAGTGATGACCCTACCTGCACTGGGCACATTAGTATCAAATGTAATGACAAGGTATGTATATCGGTTTGAACAGGATATATCAGCTGCACTTAACCTGAATGTACGTCGGAATCTGATTTGCAAAAAAAACGGACTTCGGGAATTATACCCACTGAAGTTAACGCCTTTCCGTGAGGCCATCCCAGTGGCCCTTGGATTGGTTGAAATCGGACCAAATAAGAGCTGATGATACGAAAAAGCGTGCTAGTAACCGGGGCCACCGGGCTGATCGGTACCGCATTGATTGATGCGCTGATCAACCGGGGTTATACCGTTCATGGGCTGAGCAGGGGTGAACAGCAACATCGCTCGTCGGCTGTCCGTTTTTTTCAATGGGATACTGACAGTGGACAGGTTGATGAACGTTGTTTAAGCGGAGTGCAGGCAATTATCCACCTTGCCGGTGAAAACATTGGTGCCCAGCCGTGGAGTAAACACCGGAAACAAGCAATTTACGATAGCCATGTCCAATCCATCGGATTACTTTACCGGTTGCTTGAGAATCGGGAGCATACTGTCAATACCGTAGTGTCAGCCGCTGCCACCGGATATTATAGCCATCGGGGCGATGAATTGATGACGGAAGATAAGTTGCCCGCCAATGATTTCCTTGGGCGGCTTTGCCTGGCTTGGGAACAGGCGGTAGCCGAAGGCAGAAGATTGGGATTACGCACAGTCTCGCTCCGAAGCGGCGCAGTACTTGCAACGGCTGGCGGCATGTACCCCAAACTTGTAAAGTTTATAAAAACAGGTTTGGGTGCCGTACCGGGTACAGGCAGGCAATGGATGCCGTGGGTTCACATAGACGATGCTGTTGCCTTATATTTATTTGCAATGGAACACAACGGCATACATGGCGTCTACAATATGGTAGCTCCCCAGCAGATTCAACTGACGACGCTCTTGCATGCCATCGGAAACCATCTTGATAAACGTATATGGTTGCCCCGTATCCCCACGTTTATACTGAAAGCTGTCTTGGGACAAATGAGCGAATTATTGCTGAGCAGCACCCGTGTATCGGCCGATAAAATACAGAATACTGGTTTCCGCTTTACCTATCCGGAGATTAACCAAGCTATCGCCTCGCTTTAAGAGGGTGTTATTTTGGATTACTTGGCGGTTATGTGACTTTTGCCATCAGTGCCGGCTGAACCGGAGTACACCGTTCCTTGTGACAAGCGACCCAATGGACGTCCTGCCGGACCACTGTTAATCAGACCGTAAATGTTACGCAGTTCATTTTGAGGGGTTCCGCGATATCCGCCTGCCCGGGTATCAATCCGTAGGTAATGCGGCGCCTTCCGATCTTCGGTCTGGGGCATGATACCCGTTTTGCGATAAGTCATATTCACCGTCCCACCATCCCCGTTGGGATAGGTGCGCGACCCGTTGTTTGCAGCGTCCTGTCCACCTGCAAGCACATAGAGTGCGCCTAATTCACTAAAGCGCATATCGATCTCGAAATCCGTTCCGTTGTTTTTACCGTCGGTTCCAAAAATGTAAGCACGCTTATCCATTACAACGTGATCAGCCGTCAATGTAACCTGTTTTTTTCCGAGGAACACAAGCTGTGCACGGTCATGCATGATCAGGGTGTCAATATGGAGGGTTATTGTAGAGTCCCTTCCGGAAAAAACCTCCTTTTTCTTCTTGCCGATTTCCAGTTTTGAAATATGACGAATGCTATCCTGGGCGGTCGCCATGAAGTTGATTATACAAAACGCGAGCAGTATTGAATAGTTGATTTTCATGACTCAATTCTTTAATAAATCTGCCAATTAGACCGCATTCCGGATGAATAGTTTAATTTTCGTTACAAATTCTGATTAATGGATACAGTTGTGTATTATTGCACATTTAAACAATAAGATTACTATATCATTTATTAATGGAATGACATCAGTCGAATTTCAGTTGTCACTGCCGCAATCCAATCAATATTTATGTCTATCGTAAACCGATTTTCTGTCGCCGGTCCGGCCGGGGCATTATTATTTTTTATGGGAGGCCTACTGGCCGTTCCCGCTTTTTCGCAGGAACAGGACACCACACTGCTTAATGAAGTAATGGTTAAGGCTTATTTCGTGGAGCAACCGTTACTACGTCTTACGACATCTGCCGGAGTTGTAGCAAACAGCACGCTGGAAAACCAAAGTGGTGTCACACTTATTCCGGCTCTAAACACGGTACCGGGCGTGCGCATGGAAGAACGTTCCCCTGGTAGCTATCGGTTATCAATCCGCGGAAGTTTACTTCGGTCACCTTTTGGCGTGCGCAATGTAAAGGTCTACCTGGATGAGATTCCCCTAACGGACGCAGGGGGAAATACCTATCTCAATCTGCTGGATGTAGGCAGCATGGATAAGATCGAAATATTAAAAGGTCCAGATGGCAGCTTGTTCGGCGCAAACTCGGGAGGTGTAGTATTGATTCGCCCTGACGGAATGACCGAGCAGAGCAACGAGGCATCGCTGCGTGTCAATGGCGGTTCTTACGGATTGTTCCATCAGCAACTGAATGCAGATATGCAGCCATCATCGAAGTACCAGTTCAGTTTCAATCAGGCATACCAGCGCTCGGATGGTTATCGTCAGAACTCCGCGATGAAAAGAGCCTCTTTTCAGACTGTTCAGCGATGGAAATACCGCCCGGGCAATGAACTCCGTTTGTTAGCCCTGTATTCGGACTTGCAGTACCGTACCCCAGGCGGATTAAACCTGGCACAGTTTCAGGAGGACCCCCGTTTGGCCCGCCCGCCTGGCGGGCCTAATCCAGGTGCCCTCGAACAACAAGCAGGCATTATCAATAAGACATTAATTGGCGGACTTGTACACAATGCACAGCTGACTCCCAAACTCCGTCATGTAGCCAGTGTATTTGGATTGCGCACCGATTTCAGCAACCCTTTTATTACTAATTACGAAGTTCGAGACGAATATAACTTTGGTTTCCGGACTTACCTGGATTATGCTGATGGAAAATCCGGTGTATTTACCTGGCGCGCCAATGCTGGAGTAGAGTGGCAGCGCGGACGGGCCGATATCTACAATTACGACAACAACGGTGGGGAACGGGGTGATGAGCAGGCTGCAGATGCACTGAAAAATGCTCAGCATTTTTATTTTGCCCGGTTTAGCGCAGATTTATATGACAAGCTGTCATTGGAGACCTCATTGAGTCTGAATTATTACCGTTATGCCTTCCGCGCTATTTTTCCAGGGGGAGGGGATCCGAATTATACCGATCGGAATTTTGATGCCGAATGGATGCCAAGAGCTGCCTTGTCCTACCTGATTACACCTCAATTTGCCTGGAGAGCGTCTGTTTCCCGCGGGTATTCGCCACCAACCACAGCAGAAGTACGCTCTTCGGATCAAGTGGTAAACACGGCACTGGAAGCCGAGACAGGCTGGAATTATGAAACCGGGTTCCGGTGGCAGAACCGTAACAGACGCGTGTTCCTTGACGGTTCGGTATTCTATTACCGTATGGAAGACGCAATTATCCGTCAGCTTGATGAGGGCGGAGCGGAATTTTTCAGTAATGCCGGAGGAGTGAAGCAATTGGGTACTGAACTGTCGGTATCGGTATGGGCAGTTGAGCCACGTCAGTCCAGCTGGTTACGTGGTCTGCAGATAGGAACCAATCTTACATTAAGTCACTTCCGATTTGGTGATTACCAAGTGGCCGACAATGACTTCAGTGGCAATAAATTAACCGGTGTGCCGGCAGAGTCGGTAGTAAGTAACGTGCTGTTTTTATTTCCATTTGATCTACGTGCATATGTCATGCACAACTATACATCGGCTATTCCGCTGGACGATGCGAACAGTTTTTTTGCCGATGCTTATCATCTGTTACAGGCTAAAGTGAGCTGGACGAAACCCATGGGTAACCGTCTCAATCTGCAGTTTTTTGTCGGTGCCGATAATTTACTCAATCAGCGTTATAGCCTGGGTAATGATATCAACGCGTTTGGCGGACGGTTTTTCAATACCGCTGCCGGACGTAATTTCTATGGTGGGGTGTCAATCGCATACTAATGTGTATACGGTTTAGCGTCCCGCCATGTTAGGCGTTGGTATGCTTTGCCGATAACACACACATGGAATTGCCCGGTCTTATTTAACGACCGGGCTTTTTCATGCATTTAATTCACCGGACCGGATTGGCGGATTTGAAAAATAATACTAATTTTGACGCTATACCAAGATAGCGTATTATGAGTTTGAAAAATTTTAAAGGGGTAGTCACCGGCGATGCTGTTCAGGAATTATTTGAAGCAGCCAAAACCCATCGTTTTGCTTTGCCAGCGGTCAATGTTATCGGCACCGATTCCATCAATGCCGTTATGGAAACTGCCAAGGCAGTCAATTCACCCGTGATGATTCAGCTCTCGAATGGAGGTGCACAGTTCTATGCAGGAAAATCCATGAACAATGACCAGTTGCAAGCCTGTGTCCTTGGTGGTGTTTCCGCCGCGCAGCACGTACATCTCCTTGCTGAACATTATGGTGTAGCGGTGATCCTGCACACCGATCATGCGGCAAAAAAGTTGCTGCCGTGGGTTGATGGATTGCTGGAACATGGTGAGCGTTTTTTTGCACAACATAGAAAACCCTTGTTTTCATCACATATGCTCGACCTCTCCGAGGAACCTATCGAGGAAAATATAGCTATATCCCAGCAATACCTGGAGCGGATGAAACCGCTTGGTATGACCATCGAAATTGAACTGGGTGTTACTGGGGGGGAAGAAGACGGCGTGGATAATACTGACGTAGACAGCGCCCGGCTCTATACCCAGCCAGAAGAGGTAGCTTATGCTTACGAAGCACTCAGTCAGGTAAGCGATAAGTTTACAATAGCGGCTGCTTTTGGTAATGTCCATGGCGTTTACAAACCAGGAAATGTAAAATTGCAGCCGATCATTCTGCATAACTCCCAGCAATATGTCCGCGAGAAATACGGATTGAAAGCCGAAAAGCCGATTAACTTCGTGTTTCATGGCGGGTCAGGTTCGTCACCTGCCGAGATCGAGGAAGCCATTTCCTATGGTGCAATTAAAATGAATATCGATACCGATATGCAGTGGGCCTTCTGGGATGGTGTGCGGAACTATTACCAGAAAAACGAAGGCTACCTGCAAAGCCAGATCGGAAATCCCGATGGCCCCGATTCGCCGAATAAAAAATATTACGATCCACGTGTCTGGTTACGTAAGGGGGAAGAAAATTTTGTAAAACGACTCACACAGGCATTTGAAGAACTGAATGCGGTAAACGTCAACAATAAACTGTAGTTGAGTACTCCTCGTATTATAGCCCGCCATACCCCGGCTAAGGTATCGGCGGGTTTTTTATTTTAACACTAGTCAAGCATACTAACCAATAACCAACCTATGGATGAAGTAATCAAAACAATTTACAACGTAGTCTGGAGCGATGCCCTTGTAGCATTATGCCTAGGTGTGGGGATTTATTTTTCCGTCGCTACCCGATTTTTACAGGTGAGATACCTGAAAGACATGGTCAGATTATTATTCGGAGGGGGCGCATCGGCGAAAGGAGTTTCCTCCTTTCAGGCCTTTGCGATGGCGCTTTCCGGCCGCATTGGCACTGGAAATATCGCCGGTGTTGCCACCGCCATCGCTTTCGGCGGACCGGGCGCTGTATTTTGGATGTGGCTCATTGCATTCCTCGGTGCTGCATCCGCCTATGTTGAGGCCGCCTTAGGCCAGCTTTACAAAGAAGTAAAAGATGGCCAGTATCGTGGCGGTCCGGCGTTTTATATCGAAAAGGGGCTGGGCATGCGATGGTATGCTGTGCTATTTGCATTTGCAACAATATTGAGTACAGCTATTTTTTTGCCCGGTGTACAGAGTAACAGTATTGCGCTTGGTGTCCATAATGCGTTTAATATCCCCGTGTCATATACCGGCTTGGCACTTGTAGTGCTGCTCGGACTGATCATTGTCGGCGGGGTAAAGCGCATCGGTAAGGTTGCCGAAATTGTAGTTCCATTTATGGCAGGGGGGTATATTCTAATGGCGCTTGTAATTATCGCCTTTAACTTTACGCAGATACCCGCTGTTATCGGACTGATTTTCCGATCGGCCTTTGATCTGGAACCTGCCTTTGGTGGGATTATGGGAATGGCTGTTTCATGGGGTGTAAAACGCGGCATTTATTCCAATGAGGCGGGCCAGGGCACCGCGCCCCATGCAGCGGCTGCGGCTGAGGTAACCCATCCCGCCAAGCAAGGGCTGGTACAGGCATTTTCGGTGTATGTAGATACACTTTTCGTTTGCACTGCCACGGCCTTTATGATTCTCTTTACCGGTAAGTACAATGTCCAAAACCCGTCAGGGGGCTATCTGGTTGAAAACATACCCGGAGCCGGGATAGGAGCTGAATATACACAACTGGCGGTTGCGCACCATTTTCCCGCACTTGGTGCTGGATTTGTCGCGCTTGCGTTGTTCTTTTTTGTCTTTACCACAATCATGGCATATTACTACATGGCGGAGACCAACCTAAGCTACCTTGACAGGCAGGGGCGTCATAAATGGGCTGTTTGGGTGCTTCGGGTGTTGATCCTTGGTGCTACCTATTACGGTTGTGTAAAAACCGCAGAGACTGCCTGGACTTTAGGTGACATCGGCGTGGGCTTAATGGCCTGGCTCAATCTCATTGCGATCCTACTGCTCCGCAAACCGGCGTTGCGTATACTTAAGGATTATCACGAACAGAAAAAGCAGGGTAAGGACCCCGTTTTTGTTGCGGACAATATCAAAAATGCCAACCATTGGAAGGAAAATAAAGAAAGACAGGCGCCATAAATTTCCCGCCTAATACGTACCTTTGGCCCATGCCAGAAAAAATCATTATCATTGATTTCGGCTCCCAGTATACCCAGCTGATCGCTAGACGGGTAAGGGAGTTGAATGTATATTGTGAAATCCATCCGTATAACCACCTACCCGAGTGGAATACGGAAGAAGTACGGGGGATTATTCTCTCAGGAAGTCCGTACTCGGTACGTCAGGAAGATGCACCGCAGATCGATTTCCGCACGTTACAGAATCAGTTTCCCGTTTTGGGTGTCTGTTATGGAGCACAGTATATGGCGCAGCATTCAGGAGGAAATGTAGTGGCCTCCACGATACGTGAGTATGGCCGAGCACATCTGCAGCATGTAGATCATACCCACCCCTTATTAACGGATATTCCGGTGGATTCCCAGGTATGGATGTCCCATGGTGATACAATATCGGTGATTCCAGATCATTTTGAAATCATCGCAAGCACAAATAAGGTTCGAGTAGCAGCTTACCACGTTAAGGGTACCCGTACATATGGGATTCAGTTTCACCCGGAAGTTACCCATAGTACGGATGGTACCACGTTGCTGAAAAATTTTGTCATCGATATCTGTGGCTGTACACCGGACTGGACAGCTGATGCATTTGTGGAAACAACTGTGTCATCGCTGAAGGAAAAACTAGGTAATGACCATGTAATTATGGCATTATCAGGGGGGGTCGATTCTACCGTTGCTGCAGTACTGCTTCATCAGGCAATCGGCAAAAACCTGCATTGCGTTTTTGTGGACCATGGATTATTACGGAAAGACGAGTATGAACAAGTGCTGGAATCCTACCAGCATATGGGGCTTAATATCAAAGGCGTAAATGCCAAGGACCGGTTTTACGAAAAACTGGCAGGTGCCAGCGAACCTGAACGGAAGCGAAAGATTATCGGTGCTGCCTTCATAGATGAATTTGATGCAGCAGCACAAGCCATCCAGGCGGAACTCCCGCAGGGTATTGAAGTAAAGTGGCTCGGACAGGGTACCATTTACCCCGATGTTATCGAGTCTATATCGGTAAAGGGCCCTTCGGCAACGATCAAATCACACCACAACGTGGGAGGGCTCCCGGACTTCATGAAACTGAAAGTGGTGGAGCCGTTGAATACACTTTTTAAAGATGAAGTACGCCGCGTTGGAAAATCACTCGGCATTGCACCGAATATTCTTGGCAGGCATCCTTTTCCCGGGCCGGGCCTGGCTATCCGGATTCTGGGAGAGATTACAGCAGAAAAGGTACGGATTTTGCAGGAGGCTGATGAGATTTATATCCGTAACCTGCGCGAATCAGGTTGGTATGATCAAGTGTGGCAGGCCGGGACGATTTTCCTTCCCGTGCAGTCGGTTGGTGTAATGGGTGATGAGCGAACCTATGAGCATGTAGTAGCCCTGCGTGCCGTAGGATCACTGGACGGAATGACAGCAGACTGGGTTCACCTGCCTTATGCGTTATTAGCGAAAATATCCAACGAAATCATTAATCACGTAAAAGGGATAAATAGGGTTGTCTATGATATCAGTTCGAAACCACCGGCTACCATTGAATGGGAGTAGCTTTCTTATCGTCATCTTGCTGCTGCTGGCTGTTGGCTGTACACCCCGAATCCGGGTGCTTCGCCCTGCGGGAAGTCAAACTGAACCAAAACGCGAAACAACCACAGCGGAGGAACGCGAAAAAGATGCCATAAAGGAAACCGCTGAAATAGACGCTAATCAAATTGCACTCTTACTGCCTTTTCAGCTGGACAAAGCAAATCAGCATGCGCCCAGCACTGTTGATATTCGCAGATCAGCACTGGCCCTGGATTTTTACCAGGGGTTCAAGCTGGGGCTCGACGCTTTGTCGGCACAGGGAGTTAATTTTAAAGTGGATGTGCTGGACACGCGGGATGATGTCGCAGAAAATGCCCGGATTGCGAAAACGGATCAGGTACAGCAGGCTACGTTGGTAGTTGGACCGGTTTATCCTAAAGAAATTCAGGTATTTGGCTATAACGCATCACTCGACAGTAGTGTATTGCAGATTTCGCCATTAGCAGCCAGTATGCCTTCGGAATTTGACTTGCCTAACCTGGTGACACTTACTGCCCCCCTTATGGCGCACGTAGAGGCGCTGGCTACACATATTGTAAACGAATATCAAACTGGCGATGTGGTGTTATTTTATCAAACAGAAGATGCAGCAAGCCGCCAGTTTCTGGATCCGCTGAAAGCCCGGGTCCGGCAACTCAATAGCCGTATCGACATCGCAAATGTGAATGACCAGGCCAGTCTGGAAAGCAGCATACACCTGTCAGGGAAAAATCTATTGGTGATGGGCACAACCAACAAATACCTGATTTCACCCATCCTGGCCAATCTGCGGACGTTGCGTGATGAGCTTTCGTATGATATCCGCTTGTTCGGTCATCCCAACTGGACCAAACTCGATTTCGACGAAATTGATGGTCTTGCTGGATTCCGCGCCAGTGTAACGTCATCGTTTTATGTGAATAAAGGCGACAAACGTACCCAGGAATTCGATTCACGCTATCGTTCCGAATTCGGTATCACACCCACGGAATTTGCCTACAAGGGGTACGATGCCGCTTATTATTTCGGAAGCTTGCTGGCTAAGTACGGAGCTGAATATAAGTCTCATATACAAGATGAAACATATAACGGACTACATAATACCTTTACATTTAAATACAACCCGGCCTGGGGCTATGTAAATCACCACATCTGGATATTGCAGTTCCGTGATGGCGATTTTCGTCCCGTTAATTAATAGCCTCAGAAGTGATGTTATCCGAAAAAAGGCTATCACAACACCTCCGGACATTTGAACGCCTATTACAGGAATATAGCGGCACGGAGCCGTTAGCCCGTTTCTTAACTGCCTATTACAAGCGAAATAAGCAGATGGGATCTGCCGACCGGCGGATGGCTACCCGCCTCATGTATCATTATTTCCGGATTGGCCACGCAGCGCGTAGTCTATCGTCAATTGAACGACTTGCCATAGCTGAATTGCTCTGCAGCCATGAAAGTGCAGTTATCGAACTGCTGAAGCCGGACTGGATACCCTATCTTAACGCAACGTTGCCCCAGAAAAGGCTTTTTTTAGAAACGCATACAGCGTTTCAGCAGGTAGATGTATTTCCCTTTACTCCCCGGCTGTCTGCGGATATTGATCAGGAAGCATTTATTGATAGCCTATTTACCCAGCCTGATCTGTTTATCCGTCTGCGTGCCCCGTACGCACCGGATGTATTGACGGCATTGAACCGCGCCGGTATGATGTATAATGTTATCGATGAGCATATCCTGGCTTTACCCAATGGTTCGGCACTGGATCGTGTACCTGGCATTGCCGGAAAGTATGAGGTACAGGATTTCTCATCACAGCGGACTGGCCGGTATTTCCGAGCAGCCTCCGGAGAGCGCTGGTGGGATGCCTGCGCAGGGGCAGGAGGGAAGTCTCTTCTGCTCATGGATACTACTCCTGGAGTCGAGCTGTTGGTTTCCGACGTGCGGGGCAGTATTCTACGTAACCTGGACGAACGCTTCGATACTGCGGGCATACATTCACCTTACCGAAAGAAAATCGTTGATCTGACTCAGGATACCCATAAGGTACTTGGAGACAGCCAGTTCGATGGAGTTATACTGGATGTGCCCTGTAGCGGGTCTGGAACATGGGCACGTACGCCTGAAATGATTTCGTTTTTCGACAAAGCCCGTATCGATACATTCGCGGCATTACAACGCCAAATTACCGGAAACGCCATACCTTATCTTAAGCATGGCAAGCCGCTCATTTACATTACCTGTTCCGTGTTTGCTGCGGAAAACGAACAGAACGTAACTCACTTAATGGAAGAATTCGGACTTAAACTGGAAGAACAGACGCTATTGACCGGCTATCACCAGCAAGCAGACACCTTGTTCATTGCCCGGTTGATTAAGCCTTAGCCGTATCACCGCAATAGACTATGCTGGCTCGCCGTGAAGATATCCCGCCATATTCGGTTAATAGCCGACGATTCGTCCGCGGCGATAATGCCACAGTGGGGGTATAATGAAACCACGGCGTCCTGAGAAACACTGACTAATGCACGGCTTGTTTCCGCAATACGCTGCAGCATGATTTCCGTAAGCTGACCATTCTGCAGAAACACCTCCCAGGAGGAATCTAATACCTCATAGAAAGAATGCTTTGCTGTTGTAACCCGTTCAACACCCTGTTGAAGCAATCCTTCCAGCATTTTGTTTGTTTTTCCAATCTGATTGTATCTCATCGCAAAGTCCTCACAACACGCTATGAAGTGCCTGGCCATCCCCAATGTATTCACGGCTAATGTTGTTTGTGCAAATGGGATAAACGGATACCGGTAAATTGGGCTGTCCTGACGAGCGTGTTCGGGTAAAATCAAGAAAGAGTGCCGCTGGTCTACCCAAACATTCTTTACCTCGAATGAATGGCTGGCGGTGGCTTTCAGTCCAAAAGTATTCCAGTCGGACACGATGCGAACATCTTTTTGGTCAAAAAAGAATGATTTTATCAATGGGTTGCCTTCGCTGTCAAGCACCGGCTCGCCATCTTGCTCAATAATGCAATTAGCTGTAAACTGTGTGTTATGCGGCGCCCCTGTCGCGTAACGCCACATGCCATTCACTTCGTAGCCTCCGTCTTTTACTGTTGCGGTACCCGAAGGTCGGCCGCTACCACCCAAGCACACCTGTGGGTCTGTAAAAACTTCGCGTGCGAGAATAGGATCAATATAACCCGAAAAGAGATTAGCTCCGGCACAGAGTGTGACTGTCCAGCCCAGACTACCGTCGATGTATGCCAATTCCTCTTCGAGCCGGACTCCTTCAGGTACGCCCAGGTCCAAACCGTCAAATTCGCGGGGGACAAATAATTTAAACCACCTGTTTTCATAGATGATATCCAGTTGGTCCGCCGTAAGCTGGCCGTCTTTTTCTGCGTGGGCAGTGTAACCACGTAGGGTTTTTATAACCGATTCGGTGGGCATAAATGACAAATTAGGATGTGCTGTGTTCATCAAATGGAATCTTTTAGTGTTTTGGTCCGCGTACCGATAATCCGACGCCATTCAAAATAACCGAATATCGCTACAATGAATAAAAAGAGCGTGAGCAGTGCAAAAAGGTGGAGCCCTTTGTAGGCCAGCAACGGAATGGCAAATGCATTGCTGATATTCAGCAATATCCAGTTCTCAATTTTGCGCTTGGCAAGCAGCCACATTCCTGCCCAAGCCGTTGCACTTACCCAAGCATCCCATACAGGGACGGTTGAGTCGGTAAAATACGCAAGGGCGTAGTACAATGCAGGGAAACCCAGTCCCGTGATCAATAAGGTAATCAGCCATTCCTTCCTGCTTGAATAAGTTGCCGGTACGGGTTCTTCGCCGCGCCGCTTGATCCAGTACAGCCAGCCATAAATACTCATGACCAGGTAATACATGTTCAAAAGCAATTCAGCATAAAGTCCGGCATCGTACAGTACATATACTGTGATCAATATGCTGGCGATGCCAAAAGGATATAGTAAAATGTTGTTCGCCTTAGCCAGCAGTACCTGGACAATTCCACAGCCTACCCCAATCCAATGCAACAATGGGGTAGCCGTTAATTCGGTACCTAACTGGTGAATCCATTCGTTTAATTTCATCATGGTATGTTATGCAGCCATTACATACTTATGGAAGTATTCACATTCAGAACGAAGCGGCAAATATAAATCCCTACGCCGGCATTATCCGGATCAGGTGTATGGGTAGCAGTGTATTGGGAACGATACCTGCTTTCCATTGGGTATAATCTCAGCTTGCTATGAAGCACCCCATAAGTGCTGCGAATATACAGGTTAATTTCCGCAAAACAAAAAAGCCGTACGGTATCGGCACGGCTTTTCAATATGCTTGTTGTTTCTGGTTATGGCCAGACCATTTCTCCGGTTCTGTCCAGTTGCAGAATAGCGGCCGATCGCGCCCGTGTTTCTTTGCAAAGCCGTTCATCTGCGGCGATGGAAAGCCCATAAGACGGGATCATCTCATGCAGCTTATCAAGGTATTGGGCCGTCTTTGCCCGTTCGGGGAAACACCGCGCCAGCAACTCGATCATAATCGATACGGAGGTTGATGCGCCAGGCGATGCGCCCAGTAGGGCAGCAATAGAGCCGTCGGCGCTGCTCACTACTTCTGTACCGAATTCCAGTACGCCGCCATGTTTTTCATCTTTTTTGATTACCTGTACCCGTTGGCCTGCGATTTCCAGTTCCCAATCTTCCTTTTTCGCCGTGGGAACATAAGCACGTAATGCGTTTAGCCGGTCTTCCGGGCTTTGCCGTACCTGGTCGATCAAATATTTGGTAAGTGGGAGGTTGTCCATACCTGCTGCAAGCATTGGCCGGATATTGCCCAATTTAATGGATGACGCCAGATCGAGCCAGGAACCGTTTTTAAGGAATTTTGTTGAAAAACCAGCATATGGTCCAAACAGCAAGGCTGTCTTTCCATCGATCACACGCGTATCCAGGTGTGGAACTGACATAGGAGGGGAGCCTACTGCAGCCTTACCATAGACCTTCGCATGATGTGCTGCAATAACATCCGGATTGGTACAGCGTAACCACTGACCGCTTACGGGAAAACCTCCGAACCCTTTTGCTTCGGGAATTTCCGATTTTTCCAGCAGCAGGAGTGAGCCTCCACCGGCTCCAATGAAGACAAATTTTGCGCGGAATTTCCTTTTTTTGTCGGTAGTAAGGTTCTTTACCGTGATATCCCACCGACCGTCATTTGCCCGCTCGATGTCGCGCACTTCATTTGCCAAACGGAGCTTGATTCCTTTTTTCTGTACCAGGTGAAAGAATAGTGCCCGGGTTAACTCACCAAAATCCACGTCGGTGCCAATATCAATTTTGGTAGCGGCCAGTTTTTCCTCCGAATCTCTACCCTCCATAATCAGGGGAATCCATTGCCTGAGCAACTCATGGTCTTCCGTATACTCCATCCCGTGGAAAAGATGGTGCTTGCTCATGGTTTCGTGCCGTTTGCGCAAAAAATCCACGTTTTCCCGACCGAATACAAAACTCATGTGTGGAATGCTACGAATGAAACGATCGGGACTGTCGATTAAGCGTTGAGCAACCAGATACGACCAGAATTCCTTGGACACCTCAAATGCCTCGGCAATCTTGATGGCTTTATTGATATCGATCGTGCCATCGGGCCGCTGCGGCGTATAATTCAGTTCGCATAGCGCGGAATGTCCTGTTCCAGCATTATTCCAGGCATCTGAACTTTCAGCTGCTACTTCGTCTAGCCGTTCAAAAATTTCAATACTGGCGCTGGGGTGAAGTTCATTAATTAATGTGCCCAGTGTGGCACTCATGATGCCAGCCCCGATAAGCACGACATCGACTTCCTTCACATTATTTTTTTTATTCTTATTTTTTTTTGTCATTAGCTGTTCTGAGTGCGGCAAAATTAATACAGAAATTAGTTATTTACCAACTAAATAATAAATACGAAAATATTCCTTTTTGTTTCGGAATAATCGAAGCCATATACCGGAGGTTCGGTGGCTGTACATTGCAAAAGAGCGGATTGTCTGACGCATTGTGGAGGCTAATTACGCTGCCCCCTCGCGTTTTTTCCGTGGACCGAAACGGCGTTTTTTATTTCGTTTTTTTGGCGTTTGCTGCTCAGCGGTCAATTCCGGCGATTTTCCAATTACCTCCGGCAACGGAGTTTCAGCTACTTTCCGTTCCATTAATTTCTCAATAGCTGCAAACCGGCGGAGATCACGGTGATTCACAAAAGTGACAGCTGTGCCCGTTCGTTCCGCACGGGCGGTCCGGCCTATCCGGTGGATATAATCTTCCGGATCGGGTGGCACATCATAATTCACAACCAGGTCGATACCATCCACATCAATACCCCGGGATAACACGTCGGTACCGATTAAGATAGGCAGCTGTTTGTTTTTGAAGCGGAGCAGAATTTTTTCACGCTCTTCCTGGCTCAGATCCGAGTGGAAGGGTTGCACCGCCAGCTCCAGTTTTTTAAGCTCACGGCCCAGTGCTTTCACTTTTTCCTTGGTCGACGAAAATACAATAACGCTTTTATATTGACCGCTCAGCAGTATCTGTTTCAATAAAGGCGTTTTCTGTTCATCCGTCACGCGGTACTGCTGTTGTAAAATCCGTTCCGCGGGTTGCGATATCGCAATATTGACCTGTTGGGGATGTTTAAGGAGCCCGCGCGCGAACGAACGGATTTTCGGAGGCATGGTGGCAGAAAATAACAGCGTCTGCCGTTCCGTGGCTACCTCACGTACAATCCGGTTAATATCGTCTTTGAACCCCATATCCAGCATACGGTCTGCCTCATCGAGTACCAGAAATTGGATTTCACCCAGGCGGACAGTGCCCGAGCTCATGTGGGCAATTAACCGTCCCGGAGTAGCAATAACAATATCCACTCCATCGCGGAGTGCCCGGCGCTGCTGCTCATAGCCAATTCCATCGCCACCACCGTAGATTGCTATGGACGTAATGCCGGTGAAATAGGCAAGACCTTCTACCTGCTGGTCTATCTGCATCGCAAGCTCGCGTGTAGGGGCTAAAATCAATGCGCTGATGGGCGGGCGGTCTGGTGTCCGGCAAATGGCATCCATGACCGGTAAAAGGTATGCAGCCGTTTTACCTGTACCTGTCTGTGCGCAGGCAATCAGATCGTGTCGGTCTTTAATAATGGGAATGGTTTCAGCTTGTATCGGCGTCGGTGTTTTGAAGCCCATGCTATTGAGGCCCTCAAAAAGATTGGCGTCAAAATTAAAATCGCTAAATGTCAACGTATCGAATTTATGATGTTTAATGAATGTACAAAAGTACATATAACTTTTGTCAAACTTTCGTTATCTTCTTATAAATCCCAAAAATGTCATTGGTTTTTTTGTTTCTTTGCGACCGAATGAACGTTCGATTAAATTCATTAGCAGAGAAAAAAGCGGCCATTTTCGAGAGCACGCTACAGCTGATCAAGGAGTATGGCTTCCACGGTACTCCCATCAGCCAGATTGCGCAGGAAGCGGGAGTAGCTACGGGAACCATTTATCATTATTTTACTTCGAAGGAGGAACTGATAATTGAGCTCTTCGGTTATTGCAGAACACAGATCACACAAGCCATTTTTAAATCGGAAGAATTGTCATTACCCTATGCAGAGCGATTCGTTTCCATTTGGATTAACTTTGTGACGTACTATATCAGACACCCCGAGATGCTGAGCTTTATGGAACAGTTTTCTTCTTCGCCATACGTTAAGGCTGTCTTTTGCGAGAACCGCATTTTTTTTCAGGACGAGGTGTCCAACTTCTTATCTAAAGGCGTAACTTCAGGCCATATTAAGTCATTGGATATCAATATTATCAGTGCGGTATTTCTGGGTACGGTAGCCGCTACGGCTAAAAAACATATCAACGGTCATTTTACTTTCAAGGAAGAGGACATGAAAAAGACAGTTGCGATTATCTGGGACGGCATTAAAATTTACTAGTACAATTAACTTAAGTATATATCTATCAATAAAACATGAATAGTAGCAAGCAGGTTATCTTTCTCATAATGGCAGCTGTAGGCTGTTTTTCCGTAAGCGTACATGCACAGGATGGCACGTCGCTTCCCGAAAAGGCAACCCTGCCGGATCTCATTGATTTTGCACTTGAAAACCGGGCGGTGATACACCAAGCCGAGTTAGACGAAGAAATTGGTGAGCGTGAAATTGCTTCAGCATTATCCGGATGGTTCCCCCAGATCAATGCCGATGCTTCTTATAACCGGAATATTAAAATCCCTACTGCGGTGATCGGTGATCAGGTCATTAGTATGGGACAAAAAAATGTGGGTGCGCTGGTATTACAGGCCGACCAGCAATTGTTAAACCCCGGCCTGCTGCAGGCATCCAAAGCGGCAAAATATATCCGTCAGCAAAACGCACTCAACACGGAGGATAGCAAGATAAATACCATCGTAGAAGTAAGCAAGGGCTATTACGATATACTCACCAGTGAAGAGCAGCTGCAGATTGTCCAGGAAAACATCCAGCGTATCCAGAAGCAGCTGAACGATGCCAGAGCCCGTTATGAAACGGGTATTGTAGACCGCACGGATTATAAACGTGCCGAAATATCCCTCAGTAACACCTTAGCTGAACAAAAACGGGTTGTCCAGTTACTGGGTTATAAGTATGCTTATTTGAAAGAGTTGATCGGCTTGACTCCTGAGCAATCCCTATCATTATCTTTTGATTATGCTTCTATGGAGAGTGAAATGCTATTGGATACTACCCTGGCCCTGGATTATCAGCGGCGTGTGGAATACCAGCAACTTCAGACTCAACGGCAGTTGCAGCAACTAAATACGCAATATAATAAATGGACGTTTCTTCCCAGGTTGTCTGCATTTTATAACTACGCCTGGGATTACCGGGACAACCAGTTCTCTGATCTGTTTAGCCGGAGTTTCCCCCGTTCGGTCCTCGGGTTAAGTCTCAATTTGCCGATTTTCCAGGGAGGCAAGCGTATTCAGGAAATCCGCAAATCCCGCTTAATGGAAGATCGACTGGATTGGGATATCGTCAATCTCCGGAATCAGCTCAATACGCAGTATGAATTGGCAATGGCAACTTACCAGGCGAATCTGAATGACTGGCGCACGGCGAAGCGCAATGTGGAGCTTTCCGAGGAAGTGTACAATACCATCAAACTACAGTATGACGAAGGCATCAAGACTTATCTTGATCTCATGACGGCCGAAACGGACCTCCGTACCTCACAGATCAATTACCTGAATGCCATGTATGCGGTATTATCTGGAAAACTGGATGTACAACAGGCGCTTGGCACCATTGATACGAATAACTAACCCTATGAAAAAAGCAGAATCACAGCATATTATAAACAAGATGAATAATCCTAAAATCGCAGCAATCTTAATGATCGGTTCAAGCCTTGTTCTGGCTTGTGGCAACAAGCAACAACAGCAGGCTAGGGGGACACAAGCAATCCCTGTTTCGACAGCGGTAGTTAGCGAGGAGTTGGTAACCGGCATGAAAACCTACCCTGGCAATGTGGTAGCACTGAATGAGACGGAACTCCGCGCCGAGGTGAGTGGATACATTACCGGAATCTTCGTAGCCGACGGGGCCTCGGTATCCAAAGGTCAAAAGCTTTACGAAATAGACCGTACCCGCTACGCAGCTGAAACGGAACAGGCTAAGTCGAGCCTCGCTATTGCGGAAGCCAATCTTTCGAGGGTGAAACGCGATGTGGAACGTTATCGTAAACTGGCGGAACAGGATGCCATTGCCCGGCAAACATTGGACTACGCCGAAACTGACTTCAATAACGCCGAGGCCCAGGTGGCCGCTGCCCGCGCGGCGCTGACTACCGCACAGACCAATCTCAACCGGTCGACAATCGTGGCCCCTTTTGGTGGCACGATCGGGATTTCACAAGTACGCACCGGCGCGCTGGTAAGTGCCGGATCAACCTTATTGAACACCATTTCTTCCACCGACCCGATTGCCGTTGATTTTCCGGTAAGCGAAAGTGAGGTTGCATATTTCAACGCGCTCCGCCGCGCTGACGAGGTGGTACGTGATTCCATGATTATGCTCAGCCTACCGGGCAGCCGGCCTTTTCCGCATCCAGGACACATAAGTGCCATCGACCGGGCGGTCGACCGCACTACGGGTACCATAACAGTACGCGCAAGTTTTTCCAATGCTGATAACATCCTGCTACCCGGCATGAATACCACTGTAAATATCCGAACCACTTCGGAAGAGCCGCAGTTGGTCATTCCGTACCGTGCGGTTACCGAACAGCTGGGACAGACATCGGTGTACGTACTTACCGACAGTAGCACCGCCGAACAGCGGGGAGTGCGTCTCGGGCTAAAGGTAGCCGACCGCGTAGTCATTACCAACGGACTCGTAAAAGGGGAAACGGTGGTGACCGACGGCATCATCAACCTGCGACCGGGTGTAAAAGTGGAGGCCAATGCGCCCTCACATACAAAATAGGACCGAATAACGACTATCAAGGATTTAGGACAGCATCACATGATTTCAGAAGTATTCATAAGAAGACCCGTTACCTCCATCGTTATCTCCATTCTGATCACCATCATTGGGATAATTTCGATTACTACGCTACCCATCAGCCAGTACCCGAATATTGCACCTCCGACGGTAACGGTGCAGGCAACATATACCGGAGCCGACGCGCAGACCGTCGAGCAAACGGTAACCACGTTGATCGAAAGCCAGATCAACGGTACGCCCGGCATGACGTACATGACCTCCAACAGTACATCCGATGGGCGGGCATCCATCACAGTCACTTTTGACGTAGGTACCGATATTGATATTGCCACGTTGGACGTACAAAACCGGGTGGGCATCGCCGAGCCTGCATTGCCGGAAGCCGTTCGCCGTTTGGGGGTAACCACACGGAAAGCGAACACCGACGTATTGATGCTGGTATCACTCATCTCGCCAAATGGCACACGCGACCAAAAGTTTCTGGCCAATTACGCCAACCTTTATGTCCGTGATGCATTGATGCGGGTAAGCGGTGTGGGCGATGTAATGGCCTTTGGCCAGCCGTTCAGTATGCGGGTGTGGCTGGATGCGACCAAGCTTTCAAACCTCGGACTCACACCGGCGGATGTGAACACGGCAATACAGGAACAGAATATCCGGATCCCGGGGGGTAGTGTAGGTGCCCGGCCACAGTTCAACACCCAGGTATTCGAATACCCGGTGATCCTGGACGGCGACCTGAACCAGGAAGAACAGTTTGAACAGATCATTGTGAAAACCAATGCGGATGGTTCACTGGTGTATTTAAAAGATGTGGCCCGTGTTGAATTGGGCGAATTTGCCTATTCCATTACCAATAAGGTAAACGGGCTTATTTCATCGGGTATGATGATCAATCAGATGCCCGGGGGCAATGCCGTGGAAACAGCCAAGGGAATCTATGCAGCGCTCGAAGAATTAAAAGCCAATTTCCCCACGGATATGGACTATGTGGTCAACTACGAGACCGTATCGGTCATTGAGGCATCTATCGAGAACGTGTTGCATACACTGATCGAAGCACTGATTTTGGTGACCCTTGTCGTATTCATTTTTCTTCAAAGCTGGCGTGCCACGCTTATTCCCGTGCTCGCCATACCGGTATCCATTATCGGCACATTTATCTTCTTCAACCTTTTTGGTTTCTCCATCAATAACCTGACGATGTTGGCTTTCGTTCTGGCTATTGGGATTGTCGTGGATGATGCGATTGTGGTGGTAGAGGCGGTGCAACATTATATCGACCACGACAAGCTATCGGCGCCCGAGGCTACGCGCCGGGCTATGAAAGAGATTACCGCACCGGTTATTGCCATCGCACTTATATTGGCCGCTGTGTTCGTACCTGTCGGATTTATCCCCGGAATGGTAGGGCAGCTTTATCAGCAATTCGCCATTACCATTGCTGTTTCGGTATTGCTGTCTGCATTCATTGCACTCAGTCTTACACCGGCTTTGTGTTCTTTACTGCTTAAACCCATGCAGTTCAATGAAAAATCAACCGGTATAAACCGGCTGTTTTACAAATTCAACAACTGGTTTGAGCGGGTTACCAAACGGTATTCCAACGGCGTCCGAAAATCCATTAAGCGGGCACCATTGTTTGTTATACTCCTCATCTGTATTTATGTGGGTACTTATGGCCTTTTTGTGTCCAAACCCACAGGCTTTATCCCAACTGAAGATGGGGGCGTCTTTATGATGGGGGTTACCTTGCCTGAAGGTGCATCATCCGAACGTACAGCAAACCTGCTCGATGAACTGACGGATTCCCTCCGCAAGGACAATCCGGAAATTGAAAACATCATGCGTATTGCAGGAATCAACCTGTTAAACCGTTCCTTCAAACCCAACGGGGGTACATTCTTTGTCCAGCTCAAACCCTGGGATCAGCGTCATCGCTCTGCACCTGACATCATTGCCGGTATACAGGGTAAATATAACGGGTTCCAACGGGCATCCCTACTGCCTGTATCGCCGCCTGCGATTCCGGGTCTCGGTACGAGCGGCGGATTCAGCATGCAGATTCTTGACCAGCGTAGCGGGGATATCAAGGATTTTGAAGCAACTGTCGGTAAGTTTCTTGCAGCTGTCAACCAGCGCCCTGAAATCGGACTGGCTTATACGCTATTTAATTCTCGCACCCCCAATTACCTGGTAAAAGTCGACCGCGAGCAAGCAAAACGGATGGGTGTGCCGGTATCCAATGTTTACAGTACCATATCCGCTTTCATGGGCAGTAGCTATGTGAATGATTTCACCCGCTACGGGCGCAGCTTCCGGGTAGTAACCCAGGCGGATACAGCCTTTCGTATGGACATCGCTGATATTGGTAAATTATATGTAAAAAATCAGCAGGGGGGCGTCGTACCACTCAGTACACTTGTTTCCTATGAAATCATAGAGAGTCCGTCCATCATTAACCACTTTAATATTTTCCGGGCTATTGATGTCAATGGAAGTGCCGCTCCGGGCTACAGCAGTGGCGATGCACTAAGGGCACTGGAAGAAACAGCAGCGCAGACACTTGGTGCCGGTTTTACCTATGAGTTCTCAGGATTAAGTTTACAGGAAAAAGAAGCCGGCAACATGACGACTATGATATTTGCGTTGTGTATTGTCTTCGTGTTCCTGCTGCTTGCTGCGCTATATGAAAGCTGGTCGGTGCCATTCTCCATTTTATTATCGGTTCCATTAGGTATATTCGGAGCCATTTTGGCATTGACTTTTCTTCCGCACCTGGATAATAATATCTATGCACAAATCGGCCTGGTAGCCATTATCGGCCTTGCGGCTAAGAACGCCATCCTGATTGTGGAATTTGCAAAGGAACGTGTGGATATCGGAATGGGATTGCTCAAGGCGACGCTGGAGGCGGTTAAATTACGGTTACGTCCAATCATTATGACCTCTTTTGCCTTTATCCTCGGCATTGTACCGCTCATGTACTCAACGGGAGCAGGGGCTATTTCACGGCAGACGATCGGCTGGACGGTGTTCGGAGGGATGCTTATTGCCACATTCTTTGCCATTTTTATCGTACCTATATTATTTGTACTGATTACTAAACTGGCTTATGGCAAAAAGAAGCTTGCGGCACTTCAGGCAAAATATAAACCGGAGGAGCACATGGACATGCTACATACGGATGACGAGGAGGAATAATAAATTGAATAGTTTTTAAATTTTCTATTTCAATTCTCCATTAATAGTATATATTTGCATTCCCAAATCAAACATGGTTTGGGAATGCCCGCCCGGATGGCGAAATTGGTAAACGTTGCGGTCTCAGAAGCCGTTGGGAGCAGTCCCTTGAGAGTTCGAGTCTCTCTCCGGGCACATCAGAAAAGTGTCTCTGTTTATTACAGAGACACTTTTTTATTTGATACCGCCCACTATCATTTGTAGGGTGCTGTTCCCTATTCTTTCTCATCCAAGGTGCCGAATGACATGCGCTGGATCCGGATGGCATTCAGGATCGCCAGTAACGCAACCCCTACATCAGCAAATACAGCCTCCCACATCGAGGCCATGCCACCGGCACCGAGCAACAGTACTGCAATTTTCACCGAGAAAGCCAGTGTAATGTTCTGCCAGACGATCCGACGGGTAGCTTTTCCGATTCGGATGCCCATCGGGATTTTGCCGGGTGCATCATCCTGAATTACGATGTCGGCAGTTTCAATAGCTGCATCACTTCCCAGTCCGCCCATGGCGATACCCACATCGCTCAGTGCCAGTACCGGTGCATCATTGAGTCCATCACCTACAAAAATCACGCGATCACCAGCGTCACGGATTGCCTTAACCATGTTTACCTTATCTTCCGGTAACAGGTCACCATACGCCTTCGATATACCCAGTTTCCGGGCTACGTCCTGCACCACAGCTGATTTATCACCACTCAAAAGGGTAGGGGTAATTCCCATAGTCTTCAGTTCACGTACCGCAGCCTGCGCATCGGGTTTGATTTCATCGGCAATAGTGAAGTATCCTACTAACTTACCGTCATAAGCTATGGCGATTACGGTGTCACTGATTGCAGCCACGGCCGTGGGATAGGATATCCCGTATTTATCAAGCAGTCTGAAATTGCCGGCAAGAAGCTGTTGGCCATCTACCGTTGCCATTAATCCCATCCCCGCCTCTTCTTCGATTTTCTCCAGACCGGAGACGCGTTCAACATCGCCAAGATAACGCTGGATGGCGGTTGCCACGGGATGCGTGCTGTGGTGTTCAAGGGTATTGACCAGCTTAAGGATCTCCGTTTTATCGAACTCGCTGTCTATCACCATTTCCTTGACTTCAAAAACACCTTTGGTCAGCGTGCCTGTTTTGTCCATTACAACCTGCCTGGCGTGCGCCAGGGCATCCAGAAAATTACTCCCTTTTACTAACAGCCCATGGCGGCTTGCGGCGCCGATGCCCCCGAAGTATCCGAGCGGAATGGAAATGACCAGTGCACACGGGCAGGAGATGACCAAGAACACCAGTGCACGATACAGCCATTCGCTGAATACATAGTCGGCCACAAAAAAATAAGGAACAGCAGTAATCAAAACCGCAAATCCGGCAACTGCTGGGGTATACCACCTGGCGAATTTTCGGATAAACAGTTCTGTTGGCGCCTTTTGTGCTGTGGCATGCTGAACCAATGTCAATATCCTGCTAAGCTTGCTGTCGGTATACGCGGCAGTTACCCGCACACGCGCCACACGGTTCAAGTTGACCATACCAGCCAGAACAGTGTCACCCTGGGTCTTCGTGCCGGGTTTGCTTTCCCCGGTCAGCGCAGCGGTATCAAAAGCCGCCCGATCGGAGAGCAACTCACCATCGAGTGCCAGTTTCTCTCCGGGTTTAAGCTGTATAATCATCCCAACAGCAGCAGCGTGCGCCTTTATGGTGTGGGAGTGTTCCCCCTGTATCACGGTTACTTCATCAGGTCGCTGATCCAGCAACGCGCGGATATTTCCCCTGGCTTTTCGAACGGCTAATGACTGGATATTCTCTCCCACGGTATAGAATAGCATCACGGCAACACCCTCGGGGTACACGCCAATAATAAACGCGCCTACCGTCGCAATCGTCATTAATGTAAATTCGGAAAAAAAATCATTTTTTGAAATCGCCCGGAACATATCACGTATAACCGGAAGTGCTACCGGCGCGTAGGCAATCACATACCACAATAGCCGTACCCATCCCGAAAAAAAAGCAGGTTTACTTAACCAGTTATTATCCAGCGCAAGTCCGACAATAAGCAGTACAAAACTGAAAATTGCCGGCATAAAAAGCTGCAATTTCGACTGTCCAGCGCCAACGGCAGATGGACCGCCTCCTTGATTATCCGGCTGCTGGGCCGTACCATCTCCTGTATGATGATCATCCGTTGCACAACAGCAGCTGTGGCTTTCCGCTATGTGTATCTGGTTGGGATCCAATTGTGCCATAAGTCTTTTAAATTCAGGTTAAAGGTACTGAAAAACACGGGGTCCCCAAAACGTGGTATAGCGAGCCCAGACAAAGCATCGGGGATTGCAGTGTTATATTAATGGGGAGTGATCATTTCGTGAGAAAATGGATGGCTGCATCAAACATTGGAAATTATCCTTATTATTGCCTGGTTTTTTTATCTGCATCACATGCGTACTTCCAAGCAAGCTGCCATAGGCTTTATCTTCATTACTTTATTAATTGATGTGATGGGATGGGGACTGATCATTCCGGTAATGGCGGATCTGATCGCAGAACTAAAGGGAATTCCGGTTAATATCGCCAGTACCTATGGTGCTTTCCTGCTCTCGGTATTCGCTATTACACAGTTTTTGTTTTCACCGGTTGTCGGGAACCTGAGTGACAAATTCGGCCGACGGCCGATCCTGCTATTTTCATTACTGGGCTTCGGGATCGATTACCTGGTACTCGCATGGGCACCTACTTACGGATGGCTCTTTCTAGGTCGGATCATCGCCGGCATCACAGGGGCCAGCTTTACTACGGCCTCTTCCTACATCGCTGATATCAGTACTGATGAAACCACCCGGGCAAAAAATTTCGGATTGATTGGTGCTGCCTTTGGTCTGGGCTTTGTTTTGGGGCCTGCGCTGGGTGGATTGCTGGCAACCTGGGGGCTTCGGGCGCCATTCTATGCCGCCGCTGCACTTTGCCTGATTAACTGTTTATTCGGGTATTTTATGCTGCCAGAGTCGCTTTCCAAGGATAATCGACGGGATTTCGACTGGAAACGCGCCAATCCCATGGGGTCATTACGTTTTCTGACCCGGCATTCCGAAATCGGAGGCCTGGCACTGAGTTTCTTTCTGATTTATTTGGGCGCACAGGCCGTTCAGGGTAGTTGGAATTTTTTTACTATATACCAATTTGACTGGAGTGAGGGCATGATCGGTATTTCGCTTACAGTAGTAGGGGTGCTGACCGGATTGGTGCAGGGCGTGCTCACCCGTGTGATTACACCCAAAATCGGCAATGAGAAGAGCATCTATCTCGGACTTTCGCTGTATGCTTTGGGACTCGTGCTCTTTGCTTTCGCTACCGAGGGGTGGATGATGTTTGCCTTTTTGGTACCTTATTGTCTTGGTGGAATCTGTGGCCCCTCGCTGCAATCTGTCATTGCGGGGCATGTGGTAAAAAATCAGCAGGGCGAATTACAGGGGGCACTGACCAGCCTGATGAGCCTCACAACAATTATTGGACCGCTCATTATGAATGGCACATTTTCGTATTTCACGACAGACAGGGCACCATTTCATCTGCCCGGTATCCACTTCCTCATCGGTGCTGTATGTATGCTCGGAGGCTTGGTTATCGTTCGGAAGGTGTTGACAAGGGAAAGAGTGGCACACGGTGAACCGGCCGCAACCGATCCGTTAAGCCATACGGAGTAAAATCCTATTCCCGAAACTATCCCCAGCCATCAGCAAATCCATGCGCTTTCAGTAAATCCTCTGGGACGCCATCCCATACACCCGGGCGGTTGCCGACATAACCGATGTCCTTGACACCCATCTCGCTCGTAAAAAACCCGGACGCGGTCAGGTTGCGCATCAGGCCGAAGAATGCCACCCCCTGTTCCATTCCCGGTGCAGCCTTGGCGGGATAGGCAATATCATCCACCAGTTCCAGCTGCTGTTTCCCTGCGCATTCTGCAAAGACTTTTCCATACCGGCGCTGGCTCTGTACATCCAGCCACTTCAGTCCACCGCGCATCGGTGTTTTGTATGAGGGAATATCCTTAACCATAAACTCGATGAAATCAGGCACACCGGCATCAGTGGCACTGCCCGAAACTCCATCGGCCGGGATGATAATGTCCGCCAATACACCAATGGTAGCGAGCTCGTGATCCGTAAAGAACTGTTCGGCCAGCAACTGTTGATTATGGCGGTGTTCAGCGTCCGTCACGCCGGCAAGTTTTTCACCACCCACAACAGCATCCTGCTTCGTTTTGGTTTCCGGTCCGCACCCGTCCAGCAGCAAAGCGCCGCCCGCTGCGGCAAGTCCAAGGGCCTTGATCGAATCTCTTCTGTTCATATTGTTATGCTTATCAGATGTTCAGTTTACTCCGTTCTTTTAGGATGTATTCCGCCGTACGCATGGACAATGCAAGGATGGTCCACGTCAGGTTCTTGTCGCCCTGCTGGACAAATGGGCCTGCATCCACCACAAATAGGTTACGGCAGTCGTGCGACTGGCTCCAGCGGTTCAGTACGGATTTTTTCGGGTCGTCGCCCATCCGCACGGTACCTCCCTCGTGGATGATCTTGCCCGGGGCCTCCAGTCCATATAGCGTTTCCGGGCCGGGAGGAGGGGAGGACACGATGGCGCCCATCTCATGAAGGACTTCCTTGAATGTCTCCTGCATATGTTTGGCCTGTTCCACTTCCTCGTTTGCCCACTTATAGTGGAAGCGCAATACGGGAATGCCGTATTTGTCGACACGTGCCGGATCAATCTCACAGTAATTATCGTAGCGGGCGAGTGCCGTTCCACGGCCAGCCATGCCTACGTTTGCACCGTAGAAGCGGCGGTAATCGGCTTTAAGCGATGCACCGTATCCACCCCGTTCGTGCTGCTGCCCGTCAGCCGCCGGCACAAGATGATTCACGTCCGGCACCCAGTTCAGGTACCCGAACGAGGGCATATGCAGGCCACCGCCATATTCGATATGGTATCCCCTGGGGAAGCTGAGTTTTTGGTTATCGCCCCACCACGGTGAATAAATATGGACGCTACCCACACCGTCTTCATTGTAGCGCTTCCGGTCGAGCAGTTGGGGAAGGAATCCTCCGGCGCTGGCGCCTGTAGAGTCGTGCAGGTAGCGACCCACCAGGCCACTGCTGTTGCCCAGTCCCCCGGGGTGTGCAGCCGATCTGGAGTTTAAGAGCAGCCGCGCACTCTCACAGGCACTTGCTCCCAATATGACCAGTTTACCTTTCACCGCGTACTCCTGTAGGTCCTGTGTATTTACGTATGAAACGCCGGTAGCAAGCCCTTCATCATTGGTCAGTACCTCACGTACCATCGCATTGTCAATGACCGTTAGGTTTCCCGTTTTCATTGCGGGCATCACTAAACACGATGACGAAGAAAAATCGCCATACACCCGACAGGAGCGGCCACATTGGCCACAGAAGAAACAGGTACCCCGGCCTTCGGCGCCCGGAAGTGCCTCGGTAAGCACTGAACCCCGGCCGGCAATGACAGGCACCCCCGCTTTCTGCGCCCCGCGCTTGATATATAGTTCATTCAGCCGCGGCTTGGGCGGTTTCAGAAAGATGCCGTCCGGCTCGTTATGGATCCCTTCGACCGTGCCGTAGATCCCGATCATTCGGTCGATCCGATCGTAAAATGGCTTCACCTCTTCATAAGTGATCGGCCAGCTTTCGGTTACTCCGTCCTTGGGCTTAAAATCATCCGGCCCCATGCGGAGCGAGATACGCCCCCAGTGGTTGGTGCGCCCACCCAGCATCCGGGCCCTGAACCATTCGAATTCCGTGCCGGCAGCCCGGGTATAAGGTTCGCCATCCAGTTCCCAGCCACCATAAGCCGCGTCAAAATCACCGAAGGGACGCACGGTGCTGGCACCCCGCCGCGGCGATTCCCATGGCCACCGTAGCTGCAGTGCATCTTTGGCAGGGTCGAAAAAAGGTCCCGCCTCCAGCATCAGCACTTTGAGTCCGGCATTTGCCAATACATATCCGGCCATTCCGCCTCCGGCACCTGATCCCACTACAATCGCATCGTAAACGGTCGGATCCTCTTTAATCTGATAGGAAATCATACTATTATGATCTGTATATAAGTTGTTAACGTTTAGTTGCACCGACGCCTGTTCCCGAAAGGAATAGGAATACCGATTGTCAAATATAAATTTTCCCGGCAATATGCCCAACTATATAGCCAAGAAAGCTAAAACGATTATGCAAAAAAGTTGTCAACTGGCGGAAAAATAATTTCACTCGCTTTTTTATTTCAGATACTTTTAATATTATTGTGATATCAAAATAACATCATATCTATAACCAATGATAAACGAAAAAAATACAACAGCCATTTCAGGATACCTTGGCTTTGTTATCCTGTTAGCCGGATTGGGCATCGCCGGATATGGCATTTACAGTCAGTCAGCGAGCCTTATTGTCATAGGCATTTTGCTTGCGCTTATTATGCTGAAGGGCTTGCTTGTTATCAATCCGAATGAAGCTGCCGCTTTGATTTTATTTGGCAATTACCAGGGAACCGTAAGAAAAGATGGTTTTTTCTGGGTTAATCCTTTTGTGGTGAAACGGACGGTTTCCCTGAAAGCACGCAACCTGGATGGACAGAAAATCAAAGTAAACGATAAGCTCGGCAACCCAATTGAAATTGCCGCGGTGGTGGTCTGGAAGGTAAGTGATACCGCAAAAGCACTATTTGCAGTGGATGATTACTCTAAGTATGTACAGATCCAAAGCGAAGCGGCCGTCCGTCACCTGGCAAACCAGTTTGCCTATGATAATTTCGAAGACGAAGATGCGGTAATTACACTTAAGGACGGAGCGCGGCAGGTAAGCGGTATTCTCGAAACCGAATTAAATGAGCGGCTGTCCATGGCTGGGATTGATGTTGTCGAAGCCCGGATTACCCATTTGGCTTATGCACCGGAAATTGCCAGTGCAATGCTACAACGGCAACAGGCAACCGCGGTGGTGGCTGCCCGTCGGCAAATCGTGGACGGGGCGGTAGGTATGGTGGAAATGGCACTCGAGAAACTTTCTGAAAAGGATATTGTGCAGCTGGATGAGGAGCGGAAAGCCGCAATGGTAAGTAACCTGCTGGTTGTGCTTTGTGGCGAACGTAATGTTTCGCCTGTGGTCAATGCGGGTACCCTATACCACTAAAATTGATATCTTTGCATTTCCTCAAAAACAAGTAATGCTTAATGGCGGACAAGGCGGATAAAAAGGCGTTTGCATTACGCATTCATGCGGATATGCTGAAAGCGTTGGAAGAATGGGCAGCGGAGGAGTTCAGAAGCACCAACGGTCAGATTGAATTCCTATTGGCTCAGGCACTGGCCCATCGCAAACGGGCTAAGAAAAACAAAGAAGTTTGAGGTTAAGGTTAAACCACCCCGCAGTAGACACTGCCCGAAATACCACCGGATACTGTATCCCGGAAAGCAGCATAGACGTGCATGGGTGTTTTCATGTACGATAAGTGTTCAATGGCCTATTTCCGCTGGGCTGCAAGTCTTTAAATAAAAAAAGCCTGCCTTATATTAGATAAGACAGGCTTTTGTGGGAAATACTGGGTTCGAACCAGTGACCCCTACCTTGTCGAGGTAGTGCTCTAAACCAGCTGAGCTAATTTCCCGGTAATGTTGCTGCAAAAATATACTTTTTTCTGATATAATTCGATACCTGCTATTAATATCGTATCCGGATGTATAATATCACGAAGCAAAGCAGTACAGCCAGAAAAAAACAGGTCATTCCAAAGCGTTTGACACTGGCACTTGCCGCGGTGGAAAGAAAAGACCGGCGATTATTGCTGTTCAGTACGTACGTACAGATATAACCAGATACAAACAGCAATACAATGAGAAGGAACAGGAATTTCATCTTAGGTAAACCATACTTAACCGGTACAGCAGGCGACCGGCCCGACCAGTCATCCGTGATATCCGGGTAGACAAAGTTATGTTTTTTTAAGGAAACGGCCATCCCGTATTGCGAAATCAGGAGCGGTGCACCCCGACAACAACATTACCCGTCTTTTGACCTGTTTCAACGTAATGATAAGCTTCAACCAGCTCTTCGAGCCGGAACTGGCGGTCGATCACCGGTGTAAACAAGCCTTGTTCGGCAAGTGATTTCAGTAAAAGTACGTCCGCTTTGTTAATTGCCGGAAGCGGAAAAAGCACTTTTCTATTGCCCCGCAGGGGTGTAACCAGCGCCAGGAAAATGTTTTCGGAATTTTTCCCCAACTCAGTGGAAATATACACGCCCTTTGGTTTCAATAGCGGTCTGCATTGCCCGAAAGCGCTTTTGCCCACAGCGTCGAAAATAAAGTCGAAACGCCGGGATGTTTGCGTAAAATCCCTGGCCTGATAGTCAATTACATCATCAGCACCCAGGGATTTTACAAGGTCTACATTTTTTGTGTTGGAAACGGCAACTACATATGCTCCAAAATACTTCAGCAATTGTACTGCTGCAGAACCTATAGCTCCCGTAGCCCCATAGACCATCACTGTATCACCGGCTTTTACCTTTGCTGCCCTGATATTGCCTAGCGCATAATGACTACCTTCTGTCAGTGGTGCCGCATGTATATAATCCATCCCGTCAGGAATAACAGCCAGTGCGCCCGATGCGGCCATTACCTTATATTCGGCATGCCCGCCAAAGGCCGAGTCATCGTATCCGAATACCCGGTCGCCCGGCTTAAATGCCAGAACCTCACTGCCAACCGCTTCCACCTCACCGGCAAATTCGCATCCCAGAATATTGACTTTAGGATTAAACAGTCCGCTAAAAAACCGGGTCACAAAATAGTTAGCACTACGGAATCCGCAATCCGTCCGGTTTACCGTAGTAGCATGAATCTTAATCAATACTTCATTGGCGCGGGGTACCTGTTTAGGCACCTTCCGGAGTTGCACTACCTCGGGAGGACCATACCGGCTGTATACCATGGCTTTCATAAGGGTTTCCATACTAAAATTGCAGATGATCGGGCAGTACTATCAACTTATACGGATGAACGTACCCCTATTTAGTCGGAAAGCTAACATGTTCATGTTACCTGTATATTAACCCCTGGTCATGAATGGATGAAAACTTAGCTTTTCGGAAAACCCGGATCGGCCTTCACTTCCTCAATCTGGAGTGTATGCCGGGCGCAGTGTGCTGCAATAAACAGCAGGTTCTGATAACCATCTGAAGTGCCTGCCGGCGATTCAGTAACGTGATTCCGGAGGTTTTCAACATCGGCCTGCTGGATAAAGCTCAATACGGCGGCACGTGCGGTTTCCAGATCGTTCAGTGCGGCCTCGGCATTGGTGTACGCGCCTGTTGGCTCCTGGTCTGTCTTGAATTTTTGGCTGCGGTCCGTCATTCCGGCTATAAGCTGGGCATCCGTACTGGTTACCGCAGGTTTGCCTTCGGACTGTGCCGGTTTTTCAAGCGCAGCTTTGGCCATTTCGAACAACAGCTTCTCGGAGGTTGCGATATGCTCCAGGCATTGGCTGATCGACCAACGATCTTCCGACGGTTTGAATTGAAGTTGGGCCGTACTTAAGCCCGCTACGCTGTTTTTAAGTTTTTCCGTAGTCTGGTTAAAATAGTCAATAAGATAGGCCTTGCTTCCGGCTTCGGGACGGGATTCCAGGATCACTTTCAAATTCTGAAGCCCGGCTTCGAAATCCTTATCCATATCCATAAACCAATTCATGATGTTGAATGGGTAGGGAGTTTTGCCGACAATGCTCCAGTCCACTTCAGTGGCGCCGGGGCCATCTTCTTCAACGGTTAACAGTGCTTTAGCAGGATCGTCAGACCCCATAAAAAACAAATCCGATTCAATCCGTTGCCCGTTCACGATATTGGTGATTACCTGTCGGCCCTGGCCGGTTTTCTCGCCGTCCCATTCCACAGTAGCGCCCACCGAACCGTCCGTACCCGAATAAGTTCTTGTCGACCCGGGGTCCATCTTATACCAAACTGCATAATTTTCCTGGTTTTTTAAGTATTTGATGTAATCAAACACTTCTTGTGCAGGTCTATTGATGACGGTGTCGCCTTCGGCATCAAATTGTTTGGGTGCAAATAGGGCAAGCACCAGTACAAGGACAACCAAACCCAGGATGCCCAATAGAATTCCTTTAATGATTTTCATAATTATAGGTGTTGATTCCAATAATAAAAGTATAAAATATTCCTGATACCGGTCAAAAATAATTCACCTGATACAACACAAACTTACTGACTCACAGTTAATAAATCACGGTGCAAATAGGTCAAATTAAGGGGGGAACCGTGCCATGGCAAACAATTATCCGTTACGGCTTCTGTCATCCGGATAAGTTTGCCGATGGCCTGACACTACAATAAAAATAAAAGGAAGGCCATTAATGTACCGAAAACAGAATATTCAGGAACTGTCAATTCCATATTATCCTGTTAAATGTCATTTTCAAGGAGATATTGATCAATCAATTCGCCTATATGAGCGGCACCCTCAATCATTTTAAGTGTTGAAATACCTTGACCGTTTGCGATAATCCACACGCCGGCCCTATCTTTAGTTGCGATTGAGGATAGTCCGTCAATCATACAGGTCAGGTGGAAAACATTTCTTTCCGATGTCGGATATACACCAATATCGCCGTACATAGAATGCAATATAAACGGTTCCATACACAAATATAAAAAACAATCTTATACGGGCGGACGGGGTTAAGGTAAGTTTTGTTGAGTTTTGGTTTATACGGCATACCGAAAAACACCAATAAAAAAGCCCCACATTACTGTGAGGCTCTCTGTGGTACCAGCTGGAATCGAACCAGCGACACAAGGATTTTCAGTCCTTTGCTCTACCAACTGAGCTATGGTACCCCTAAGCGGTAAACGGTGTTACCGTTGTTTTGGGACTGCAAATGTAGCTTCTTTTTTCATTTAAGAAAACTTTTTTTGAAAATTGTTCAGGGTTGCCAGCCAATAGGCTGAATGCGTTGGGGATAAAATGACCCGGCAAAAACATACCGTAAAAAAAATACCTGTATCTTTGTTTCCAAATTTCCAAAATGAGTAAACGAGGAAGAGTATTGGTGGCCATGAGCGGCGGTGTGGACAGTTCCGTGGCGGCGGTAATGCTGCACGAACAAGGGTATGAAGTGATTGGTTTAACAATGAAGACCTGGGATTATGCGTCCTCGGGCGGCTCATCCAAAGAAACCGGTTGCTGCAGCCTCGACAGCATTAACGATGCGCGGGCGTTAGCCGTATCTTATGGGTTTCCACATTACATCCTGGATATCCGCAGTGAGTTTGGCGATTTCGTTATCGATAACTTTGTGGAAGAATACCTGGCTGGCCGCACACCCAATCCCTGTGTGTTGTGCAATACCCATATCAAATGGGAAGCGCTGTTGAAGCGTGCCGACAAACTCGATTGCGAGTTCATCGCGACGGGCCATTATGCCAATATCCGCCAGCTGACGGAAACCGGCCGCCACGTAATTTCCAAGGGAAAGGATGTCCACAAAGACCAATCTTATGTGCTTTGGGGAGTGTCACAGGAAAACCTGGCGCGCACCCAATTTCCCCTGGGCAGCTTCACCAAAGCCGAAATAAGGCAAATGGCTGCTGAAATGGGTCAATTGGAGCTAGCCAATAAATCAGAAAGTTATGAGATCTGTTTTGTGCCGGATAATGATTACCGATCATTCCTGCGCCACCGGGTGGAAGATATTGACGAAAGGATAGGGGCGGGGAACTTTGTGTTGATTGATGGCACGGTAGTAGGCAAACATCAAGGGTATCCATATTATACCGTAGGTCAGCGTAAAGGATTGGGCATTGCCTTGGGCCGGCCTGTCTTCGTGATCCGGATTCTACCTGAAAGCAATACCGTTGTTTTGGGAGAGGAGCACGACCTGCAACGGCAGGAAGCGTATGTGAAGCATGTAAATCTGGTGAAATATGCAGCAATTGAACAGCCGCTTGAGGCGGTCACTAAAATCCGCTACAAAGATGCGGGCATGAACAGCACCATTGTACAGGAAGACGGAAAAATGCGGGTGGATTTCCACCATGCGGTCAAGGGCATTGCTCCAGGCCAATCTGCCGTGTTTTACGAGGGAGACGACCTGCTTGGCGGCGGCTTTTTGATGTAATCCGCCGTACCACCGAACCGACTATAACATCATATGATAATAAAATGAGTTGTAATAAAACGGGCGCCGGCTATTAACCGGCGCCCGTTTCGTTAGTTAAACAGTGGTTAGCTATTTAAGCTTACCCGCCAGTTCAACAAGGTCAACCAGTTTGTTGGAATAACCCCATTCGTTGTCGTACCATGACACCACTTTAACAAATTGGTCGCTCAGCGCAATACCTGCTTTCGCGTCAAAGATAGAAGTACGCGGATCGCCTTTGAAATCCTCCGAAACCACATCGTCTTCAGTATAACCCAAAATGCCTTTTAATTCACCTTCAGATGCCTCCTTGAATACTTTTTTGATTTCTTCGTAAGTTGTGGGTTTGGCCAGTCGGACCGTAAGATCGACCACCGATACGTCGGGAACCGGTACACGGAAGGACATACCGGTCAGCTTACCCTTCAATTCCGGCAGTACAAGGCCCACTGCCTTGGCAGCACCTGTTGAAGACGGAATGATATTCTGGTATGCACCACGGCCACCACGCCAGTCCTTCACCGATGGGCCGTCTACCGTCTTTTGCGTAGCCGTAACCGCATGGATAGTACTCATCAAACCTTCAAGAATGCCAAAATTATCATGCAGCACCTTGGCTAGCGGGGCAAGACAGTTGGTGGTGCAGGATGCATTGGATACGATGGTCTGGTCAGCCCGGAGCGCTTTGTGATTCACGCCCATAACGAATGTCGGTGTATCGTCTTTTGCAGGAGCCGACATAACTACCTTTTTGGCACCGGCATCAATGTGTTTTTGTGCCGTTTCTTTCGTCAGGAATAATCCGGTTGACTCGATGATCACCTCTGCACCCACTTCGTTCCATTTTAGGTTTGCCGGATCTTTTTCGGCAGTTACACGAATGGTTTTTCCATTAACAATCAGGTTGCCGTCTTTTGCCTCCACTGTCCCGTCAAACCGTCCATGGGTAGAGTCATACGCTAACATGTATGCCATATAATCCGGTTCCACCAGATCGTTGATGCCAACAATTTCGACATCAGGGCGGTTAACTGCGGCTCTGAATGCTAAACGGCCTATCCGGCCGAATCCGTTGATTCCAATTTTCATTTTATCTCAGTTTTTATTTAAATAGTATTTCAATAAATTGTGTATGGGTTCTTTAATGACCGTTCCGATCTGAATATCGTATCGGTCAGCCACTTCGCGCAGCCATTCTTCATAACCCGCGGCGACACTTCCGGTAAAATTAACCGTCGCGCTGGGGTATTGTTTTTTCAGCGGCACCAGGTATGTTTCAAAATACAGCTTAAACCCGCGATATATGGTCTTCTTGATAAACCGGTGCCGGCGGTTTTCAAGTACAAAATCAGCAAATGACGTAAGAAACAACGCGGGGTTCGCTTGATGGTAAACCTTGTCGAGAATTATTTTCCGGTCAAGCGGATAACGGGCCACAAATTTTTCGCGCAGGTCGGCAGGAATCGTTTCATTCAGGAAGCTTTTGAGCAGGATGCGCCCGATCCAATTGGCCGATCCTTCATCGGCCAGGATATACCCCAGTCCGTACGCATTATCCAACGTCCTTCTCCCGGTAAAGTAGGCCGCATTCGCCCCGCTACCCAGTATGCCAATCAGGCCTTTTCCATCACCGAACGTAGAAATCGCCGAGGCTTTGGCGTCCGAGTCCACCTGTACTTTAGCGTTCCTGAAAAACCGGCCTAACACCACAGCAATCTTTTCTTTCCTGTCGCGTGATGACGAGCCTGCACCGAAAAAATAAATCCGGCGGATCCGTTCGGCATAGTTTATTAAGCTGTTGTTCTTGTTTAGCAGCTGCAGGATAAACCGTTCATCGTGCAGGTATGGGTTAATGCCCATGGTCCGGAACCCGGTTATAATTTTCCCTTTCTCGGCTAATCGCCAGTCTGCAAATCTTGAACCGCTGAATACAACTGCTATCATACTTTATCTAAATCGCCAACACTTTTACCATTTCGAGCATATCTTTCTCCAGTTTTACTGTCTTATTACTTAACGCTTCCGTAAGCGGTGTCGACGTAATTTTGTTTCCCTGGATACCAACCATGATCCGTGTTTCCCCTGCCTGCAGCTGCCGTACTGCAGCGAAACCGAGCCGGCTGGCCAGCACGCGGTCAAAACTGCTCGGTGAGCCGCCCCGCTGGAGGTGCCCGAGGATCGTGACTTTGGTATCGTAAAAATCAAATCGGGCCTTCACTTCCCGGGCGACATGGTACGCACCACCATTCTTTTCACCTTCCGCCACAATGACAATTGTCGATGATTTATTACTGTTTGCAGCAAGTGAAAGCTGGTCGCAAAGTGCTTCAATAGCCGTTTCCTTTTCAGGCAGCAAAATGGCTTCCGCTCCGCCGGCAATACCTGCATTCAATGCAATGCAGCCGGAATCACGTCCCATCACCTCGACGAAAAACAGCCGGTCATGCGAAGCAGCTGTGTCCCGTATTTTGTCAATGGCTTCAATCACCGTGTTCGTTGCCGTATCATAGCCAAGGGTAAAATCGGTACCATATAAATCATTATCGATGGTGCCCGGTACGCATACCACCGGGATACCGTGCTCCCGTGAGAAAACTTCCGCACCGGTAAATGTGCCATCCCCGCCGATTGCAATCAACGCATCGATACCGGCTGCCCGGATATTTTCATAGGCCTGTTTCCGGCCTTCGGGCGACTGGAAATCCTGACATCTCGCAGTTTTCAGGATGGTACCGCCCAACTGGATGATGTTGCTGACCGACCGGCTGTTCATTTCCACGAAATTACGATCGATCATACCCTGGTAACCATGGTAAATGCCCATGACCGATAAACCATCGTGCAATGCAGTACGGACGGCCGAACGGATGCAGGCATTCATGCCTGGTGCATCGCCCCCTGAAGTAAATATGCCTACTTTGTTAATGCCTTGCACTTTTCTGATTTATCTTATGTAATTTAGCAGTACGAATATAGTGTGTATTTATTACACTATGGTCATCTTTGCGAAATTATTTTTCGCGTTTTGTGTGGTTTGGCAAGCAAATTTAACGAATTTTGGCCAATTAATAAACAAATAGTCAAAGCTTTGCAATCAAATTTACCCCATTTACAATCGACGTTTACCACAGACTGTGTGATCTTTGGGTTTCACGAAGGTGAATTAAAGGTATTACTCATTGAGCGGAATGAATACCCCTTTAAGGGATGGTGGGCGCTTCCCGGCTTTTTCGTGGATCATAATGAAACAATAGACGACGCCGTAAAGCGGATCCTCTATGAACATACCGGCCTGACCGGAATATACATGGAACAGCTCTATACTTTTGGCGGCTTGAAACGCCATCCGCAGGGGAGGATCATAACCGTTGCGTATTATGCGCTGCTCCGCCTCGACGATTTAAAAAGCCGGCCGGTACCCATTACCGATTTTGCCCGGCAGGCGGTCTGGCACCCGCTTAACGATTTACCCGAACTTGCCTTTGACCACCGGCATATCATTGACAAAAGCATGGCGAAGGTGCGCCGGAAAATCAGTTATAGTCCGATCGCGTTTGAACTCCTGCCGGAGAAGTTTACGCTGACCCAATTGCAGCAGCTGTATGAAGCGATCTGGGGGAGAAAGCTGGATAAACGGAATTTCCGCAAAAAGATGCTTAATTATAACATCCTGAAAGAGCTTCCTGAATTCCAGCGCGGGGTTTCTTACCGAGCCGCTCGCCTGTATCGACTCGATAAGCGGAAATATGCCCGGGTTTTCCAGAATGAAATGACCTTTTCACGGGAAACGAACGGGTGATCCAAATCCGTTTCTGTAACTATTTTTCCTTTCTTTTTATAAGGCTGCCATAGGGTTGACAGTACATATTATTATTTTGTAATGGAATTGTCATAAGACCATAGTGATTCGGCCATGTCTGCTATTTGCTTGGTTTGTTGGATTTTTAATTTTACTTTTGACCCGTTTTAAAAAATAGTCAAATGGTAAAATGGTAAGAATATAATCGTGGACGACAAGAAGAAGCAGATAATTGGTGCAGCGCTGAAACGCTTTTCGCACTTCGGCATCACCAAAACCTCAATGAGTGAGATCGCAGAAGATTTAAAGCTGTCAAAGGCGAATTTATATTATTATTTCCCCGATAAATTTTCATTGATCGAGGCAATTGGTGATATGATTATGGATGAGAGCCAGCAGGCGGTGGATGAGGCACTTCATGATATCGAAGGCACATTAAATCTATTGTACCACATGCTGGATATCAAGAAGGCGTACCTGCTAAAATATCATATGCTTATTCTGGATCTGCACGAGGTTAACATCAACGATGAACGGATGGCCTCACTGGCAAAGCGGATGTTTAACCGCGAAGTGGGGACGATTTCAAAAATCCTGAAAAAAGGCATGGAAAACGGCGAACTTGTAACATTGGACGCTCAGGTTACGTCTGAACTGTATGTTTCGATGAACCGTGGACTGGCGATGTTCTGTAGCAACATGCTGCCCAATCCGGTGATGGAAAAGGAGGAGATCGTGTCCGTCATCAACCGGCAAAGACAGGTTGCCGAAATCATGATCAATGGCATTAAACGTAAATCAGCATAAGTAAGTATATATGAAAATAAGAATAGGTTTAATTCTATGGCTGGCGGGTTTTTTATTTGCCACCCCGTTATTGGCCCAGCAACCGATTACCCTGAAAGAGGCGTTAAATTATGCATTGACGCATAGCGAGTCGATCAAAAAAGCACAGCTGGATGTAGAGGGCGGCCGTCATCAGGTAGCGGAGGTCCGTGCATCGGCACTTCCCCAGATCGAAGGTACTGCGGCATTAAATTACAACCCGGTAATCGGCAAGCTGGTCTTCGCCGGACAATCGGTGACCATCGGCCAACCCTGGGATTCGCGTGTCGGCGCCCAGTTAAGCCAGCAGGTATTCAACCAGCAGGTATTTACCGGGCTGAGGGCCGCAAAAACCACCGCCGACTTTTATGCGTTGAGCGCTGCCCTTACGGAAGAACAGGTAATTGAACTCGTTGCCACCAATTATTACCAGGTACTGGTTACTCGCGAGCAACTGAGCGTCATTGACACCAACCTGAAAAATATCCGGGTGATTAACGAAATTGTATCTACCCAGTATGCCAATGGCCTCGCCAAGAAAATAGATGTGGACCGCATCAAGGTAAACATCACGAATCTTGAAAACCAGCGGCAGGAATTGGTCAATGCTATTGTTATGCTGGAGAATCAGCTAAAATATTCCATGGGAATGCCCATTGAGACGGCCATTACCCTGCCCGAAACGGAATTGAAGGAAATACCGAATGCATTGGATTTTCCGGATAACCCCGGCCGCGTAAACAGCCTGTTGGAAATGCAGGTGATGAATAAACAGCTGGAACTGCTGGACTTGCAGCACAAGGCCTACAAAGCGGAGTACTTTCCCACACTGGCCCTGGTGAGTAATTACAGTTATACGGCCATGTCTGATCGGTTCAATTACCTATACAAAAGTTCAGAAGATCCCATGGCCGCCCGGTTCGGTTCTATGTTAATCGGACTTAACCTGCGGGTTCCAATTTTTAACGGATTCGCTACCCGGGCTCGGATGGGTAAGGCCAAGGTCGATTACCTGAAGGCCGAGCAGGACCTGCGCAATACCCGGCAATCGCTTAACCTTGCGCATGAAAATGCCAAAATCCAGCTGAAAAATGCGTTGAATACGATCCAGTCGCAGCGTGAAAACGTACAACTGGCCCAGGAAGTCTACGTGAGCACACAGAACAATTACAACAATGGGCTAGCCCCCTTAACCGACCTGCTGGATACCGAAAATGCATTGACAGAGGCCCAAAACAGCTATACGCAGGCGCTGTTAAATTACCGGATAGCTGAAATTCAGCTCAAAAAGGCGAACGGAAATATTAAATCATTAATAAACGAATAAATCATCATCACCTATAAATTATATGAAACGGATAATTAGTACCATCATCGTAGTCATTGGGCTACTGGCCCTCATCGGATGGGTGTTAAGTAAAAATAAGGCCGAGAATGATGCAAAAACCGCTGTGGTGGCCGAGTCTGGCGGTGCAATCGTGGTTAAGGCAGCCAAGGTAAGCCGGCAACCCCTCGTGCTTGATTTTTCAGCCAATGGCAATTTCGCAGCCAATCAGGATCTGCTTCTCAAATCGGAGATCAGTGGACGGGTTACCCGCATTTTGGTAAAAGAAGGATCACGGGTAAGCAGGGGCCAGGTATTGGCGTTGATTGACCCTGAAATCATCAGCCTCGACAAGCAAGCTGCGGAAGAAGCACTCCAAAAGCTGAAAACAGATCATGCGCGGTATAAAAGTTCCTTTGAAACCGGTGGCGTAACCCGTGCACAGCTTGACGACATCGAGCTGCAACTGCGCAATGCCGAGATCCGGCTGCAACAGGCCAACCGCCGCGTGCAGGATGCCAGCATCAAGTCACCCATTAACGGTGTCATCAATCGCCGGGATATTGAAGTGGGTGCATACCTGTCGGCCGGAACCGAACTTTTCGAAATTGTGGATCTTTCGCAATTGAAGCTGGAAGTAACGGCTAACGAAACCCAGGTAGTCAACCTGAAGGTAGGCGACAAAGTAGCCATCGTCAGTTCGGTGTTTCCGGACAGGGAATTCTCCGGCACAATCAGTTTTATTGCGGCCAAGGCAGACAATACACTGAACTACCCGGTCGAGATTACCGTGGACAACAGCGCGGCCGCTGAGTTAAAAGCAGGCATGTACGCTACAGCGCACTTTAAATTCCCGCAACAGGATCCAGCAATCCTGATTCCCCGCGGCGCATTTGTGGGCGGTGTAAACAGCAACCAAGTATATATGCTGAGTGCCGATACCACAGCAAGTGTGCGCCAGGTTGTGGCCGGCCGGATTTTCGGTGAAGAGGTGGAAATACTGCGGGGTCTGGAAGAAGGAGAAACGGTCATCACCAGCGGACAGATCAACCTGGTAGATGGTGCGAAAGTACAGGCTCAGTTAGATTCAACAGCCACTGGCCAATAATGAATAACGAGATCAGGTTTCTAATCTCCTTATATCTTAAATCATGAAGATAGCAGAAATATCGATAAAACGTCCATCCATTGTCATCGTGGTATTTACCGTGCTGACGTTGCTTGGAATCATGAGCTATTTCTCGTTGAACTACGAGTTGCTCCCTAAATTCTCACCCAGCGTGGTGTCCATCACGACGGTTTATCCGGGGGCTTCGCCCAGTGAGGTGGAAAACACCGTAACCAAGAAAATCGAAGATGCGGTAGCTTCGCTGGAAAACATCAAAAAACTGGACGCGACTTCGTTTGAAAGTCTCTCGCTGGTGATTATTGAGCTGAATAGCGGTACGGATGTTGACTACTCGCTCAATGATGCACAGCGCAAGGTAAATGCAATTTTATCCGAGCTGCCGGACGATGCCGAAGCACCTTCTTTGGCCAAGTTTTCGATGGACGACCTGCCCATCGTGTCGCTGGCGGCCACGGGAAACCTCGATGGTGCCGCATTTTACGATTTGGTTGACAAGCGCATCCAACCTGTATTGTCACGGGTGCCGGGCGTTGCCCAGGTAAATCTCATCGGCGGCCAGGAACGCGAAATCCAGGTTAGTATTGATGCGTCCAAGCTGGAAGGATACGGGCTGTCTATTATGCAGGTACAGCAGGCGGTTCTGACATCCAACCTGGACTTCCCTACGGGTAGCGTAAAAACCCAGAACCAGGATATCCTGGTCCGTCTTGCGGGCAAATACAAGTCCGTTGAGGAGTTGCGCAACCTGGTGATTGCCACAACGCCGACGGGTGCACAGGTACGTATCCGCGATGTCGCCGACGTACAGGATACCCAGAAGGATGTTGAAAAAATTGCGCGCGTGGATCAACGAAGTGCGTTGCTTATTCAGATACTGAAGCAATCCGATGCCAATGCAGTGGAAGTAAGCCGCGGTACACAGGAAACCATCGCACAACTGATGACAACCTACGAAAAAGAAGGGTTGAACATCGAAATCGCCAATGACAGTTCGACATATACCCTGGAATCGGCCAATGCGGTTATATTTGACCTGTTCCTGGCTGTCCTGTTGGTGGCTGTCGTTATGCTTTTTTTCCTGCACAGTCTTCGGAATGCGGTAATTGTTATGGTGGCCATTCCGGCATCGTTGATTGCTACATTTATAGGCATTAACCTATTCGGGTATACACTGAACCTGATGTCGCTCCTCGGCCTGTCACTGGTTGTGGGGATCCTGGTCGACGACGCGATTGTGGTGATTGAAAATATTTACCGCCACATGGAGATGGGCAAAAACAAGGTCAGGGCTTCCTTTGACGCAGCCAAGGAAATTGGTTTTACCGTTATCTCCATTACAATGGTTATCGTGGTGGTTTTCCTTCCAATCGCGATCAGTACCGGTATGGTATCCGATATCCTCCGGGAATTCTGCGTAGTGGTCGTGATTGCCACATTGCTCAGCTTGGTGGCTTCGTTTACCATCGTGCCGTTGTTAACCTCCCGTTATGGCAAACTGGAGCGCGTTTCCGACAAAAATATTTTCGGGCGTTTCATTCTCTGGTTTGAAAACCAGCTGCACCGGTTTACCCACTGGGTTACCGGCGTATTGAAATGGGCGCTTAATCATAAATTCATTACGCTGTCGTTGGTATCGGTTCTGCTGTTTGCGTCGTTTGGACTGGTAGCTGGTGGCTTTATCGGCGGTGAGTTCTTTGCACAGGGCGACCGGGGTGAATTCCTGGTTCAGATTGAGATGCCCAAAGATGCATCCATTGAACAGACCAACCAGATGACGCGCAGGGCCGAGAAGTTTATCGGTTCCAAACCGGAGGTTCTTTCGCTGATCACCACCGTAGGTCAATCCAACGACGGTTTTGTAGGCACTCAGGCAACGGCCTATAAATCGGAAATTACCGTTAAATTGGTGGGGCGGGAAGACCGGGAAGATCCCAGTAATATCTACGCTGCAAAATTGAAGCGCGAACTGGAAAAGGTATTGGTAGGGGCCAAGATTAAAACCGTTCCCATCAGTATCGTCGGTTTCGCTGAACAGGCACCATTGGAAATGGTGGTCATCGGTTCTGACCTGGATAGCGTATTGACCTACGCAGAAGCCGTACTGGACCGGGTAAGGAAAATCCCGGGCACTTCCGAAGCCAAACTTTCAGTTGAAGGTGGTACCCCGGAAATCACGGTGGAAGTAGACCGCGACAAAATGGCTGCGCTCGGATTGAACCTGCAAACTGTCGGTGGTACCATGCAAACGGCATTTAACGGAAATACAGATGGTAAATTCCGGTCGGGTGAATATGAATACGACATCAATATCCGTTTTGACGACTACGATCGTAAGAACGTGGAGGACGTGAGAAACCTTCCGTTTACCAACACCGCAGGGCAGCTGATCCGATTGTCACAATTTGCTTCCATACGCGAGGGATCAGGTCCCAGTCAATTGGAACGCCGCGATAAAAGCACGTCTGTAAAAGTACAGTCCCAGGTGGTGGGCCGTCCGGTGAGTGCGATAGCAGCCGACCTGGAAAGCCAGCTTTCTGATATCCCGACACCGGGTGGGGTCAGCTATGTATGGAGCGGTGACATGGAACAGCAGTCCGAAGGGTTTGGTACGCTGGGAATCGCGCTGCTGGCTTCGATATTACTGGTATACTTCATCATGGTAGCACTCTACGACAGCTTTGTTTATCCGTTTGTTGTGATGTTCTCCATTCCGTTATCCATTATCGGTGCATTATTAGCACTGGCGCTGACCAATAATACCCTGAATATATTTACCATACTCGGTTTGATCATGCTAATCGGTCTGGTTGCGAAAAACGCGATTATCCTGGTGGATTTTACCAACCACCTGAAGGCGGAAGGCAAAACTACCCGGGAAGCACTGATCCTGGCCAACCAGGCCCGGCTACGGCCCATCCTGATGACCACCATCGCCATGGTGTTCGGGATGTTCCCCATTGCCATCGCTACCGGTCCGAGTGCCGAGTGGAAGAACGGCCTGGCCTGGGTCATCATCGGTGGCCTGCTGAGCTCACTCTTCCTAACGCTGATTGTAGTGCCCGTAATCTATCAGATTACAGATAATATCCTGCATCGTTTGGGACTTGACAAAAAAGGCCGTCCCATCGAAGAATTGATGGTGGAAGAATATGTACATAAAGAGGTGAAAGAATACGATGAGGAACCCGTTTAGGATTTTGGTGATTTGATTTAATATGTTAGCGAGCCTGCCGGGAATCCGGCAGGCTCGTTTTTTTTGCTTTGTCGTATTTACCCCTCAAAAATGTCTTATTCACCCATTCAGCACCAGCGGATTGTGCCTTATGTTTGTATGACTGATAAAACGACTCAATAACCGGATGATGGAGCTGTTATTCACATTAGGTAAAAAAAACGCGAGATCCGGGGGTAGCCCGGATCCATACGGTGGCATCGACCGGTTTGCGGACCTCTATGAGACGCATACGCTTTCGGACCATCGGTTAATCCTGAAGGTGCTGACGCAGGGTGATGCAGGACAGTTCTACGCGCTTTACCGATATGCCCGGCAAGATGCTGTCGGGCAGCACGAGGACGCAGGACAATTTGCACAGCGGATTGCAGCCAAATGTGAGATGATCTGGACCATCCGCTTGGCTCAGCAGCCGGAAACCATCATCGGCGACTGTGCGTTGCACGACTGGAACGCATCGGCACGTGAATTTGCTTTTGGGGGTTCGTTGTTACCCGAATACCAGGGCCAGCAGGTGATGGGGGATGCCTTTTCATTAGTGGCTGCTTTTGCCTGTGCCGGATACGGGGCAAGATCCATGATCTGTTATACATCGCCGGTAAACCTGCGGGCAATCCGTTTTGCCGAGAAACAGGGATTTATACGTTGTCATTCGACAGTTGATTCCGTTGTATTAAGGATGGCATTGGCATGATCGGTCAGTTCCAATAAAAAACGCCGGTGGGTTATCACCGGCGTTCCATATCGTTGCTGTTGTTTGCCTGCCTGGCGCTGGTTATCCCAGGTAAGATTTCAGGATGCGGCTGCGCGAAGTATGGCGTAACCGCTGCAGTGCTTTGTCCTTGATCTGACGTACACGCTCACGTGTGAGATTGAATTTTTCCCCGATCTCCTCGAGTGATAGCTGGTGATTGGATCCCAGACCGAAAAACAGGACAATAATTTCCCGCTCTCTTTCGGTCAATGTGGCCAGCGAACGCTTGATCTCCTCAGAGAGCGACTCATCAATTAAGGTACTGTCGGTGTCTGGATCGGTGTTTTCCAGTACATCCAGCAGCGTATTTTCCTCACCCTGAACAAAAGGAGCATCCATGGATACATGACGCCCCGAATTGCTTAACGTATCTGACACTTTGTCAACCGTGGTTTCCAGGATATCTGCCAGTTCCTCCGGAGAGGGTTCACGCTCGTATTCCTGTTCCAGCTTGGAAAACGCCTTACTGATCTTGCTGAGTGATCCAACCTGATTCAGCGGCAGCCGGACAATACGGGATTGCTCAGCTATAGCCTGCAGGATCGACTGGCGGATCCACCAGACTGCATAGGAAATGAATTTAAACCCCTTCGTTTCATCAAAGCGCTTAGCAGCTTTAATAAGACCCAGGTTTCCCTCATTAATCAGGTCGCCAAGCGTAAGTCCCTGATTTTGATATTGCTTGGCTACGGATACCACAAAGCGTAAATTGGTCTTTGTCAATCGTTCCAGTGCTGCCTGATCGCCCTCCCTGATTTTTTGGGCCAGGATCACCTCTTCTTCGGCCGTGATTAAATCTACTTTACCAATCTCGTGCAGGTACTTGTCCAACGACTGCGACTCCCTGTTGGTAATGGATTGTGTAATTTTGAGCTGTCTCATCTAAACTATTAAATACCTTTCTCTATAAAAAGTTTGCAAAACTACGACTTTTATACCATATATAACTGTTTTTTTAGGAAAAAGTTGCCTGATTTAGAGGAAATTATCGTGTGCGTTTGCTATTTTTAACTCCTCAAAAAACGTTCCAAAATCAATAAATAAAATAGGATTGACAGTTAACTGACATATGGTTGGTTTCCGGTGATGATTCCTTGCTTAATCAATACGGAATCCACGTAAAAATTCGACAACAGACATGCGTTTTTTCCCTTCGATCTGCAGTTCAAGCACATCAATGTATCCATCTGTACACGCAAACTTAAGAAATGACTTCCCATCGGTTTCGAATAGGCCCGGCGCACATGAGGGTGTTGTTTCCATTTTACGGGTTTTAAAAAGTTTCAATGTTTTTCCGGTGAGGGTGGTGAATGCCGCAGGGTAGGGGCTGAGGCCCCTGATCAGGTTATACACCTCGGCTACCGGTCTCTGCCAGTTGATGCGGCAGTCATCCTTGAATATTTTCGGCGCATGTTTCAGCGGCTGATCACGCAGACTTTCCTGGGGGATCGGTTTTGCCCTGCCGGAGGCAATGGCATTGACGGTGTCAACCAATAGCCTCGCACCGACCGCCATCAGCTTATCATGTAATATGCCTGCCGTGTCATCCGCTCCGATCGATACTTTTTCCGCAAACAGGATGTTTCCGGTATCAATTTCATGCTGCAGCAGAAATGTGGTTACGCCGCTCTCCGTTTCCCCCTGGATGACGGCATGGTTGATTGGTGCTGCCCCTCGATACTGGGGCAGGAGCGAGGCGTGGAGGTTGACCGTACCTTCTGGCGGCATATTCCATACGGCCTCGGGTAACATGCGGAAAGCAACAACAACCTGCAGGTCGGCCCCAAAAGATTTCAGCGTATTAAGGAAATCCGGATCACGTAATTTTTCAGGCTGCAATACCGGAAGCTGCCTTTCCAATGCATATTTTTTGACCGCCGACTGCTGCAGCAGCTGCCCGCGTCCGGCCGGTTTGTCCGGGGCGGTAACAACCGCCACCACCTGATGGGTGGTATCCAGCAACGCAGCGAGCGATGCTACGGCAAAATCCGGGGTACCCATAAATACAATCCGCAGGGGAGGGATTACTTCGCTTGTTTGCATACTCAACTTATTCCTTACCTTTGCGAAGGTACAAATTATATTGATTAGGCTTGAATTTCCCCTATTTTGTAGCGAAAAGAATTACAGTTACCGGTAAGCGGACATTTTCCAAACTTATCGTACAGGTAGCTATCGGTGCGATTGCGCTCGGTGTGGCAGCCATGCTGCTGTCAATTGCCGTACTTAAGGGCTTCAAAGGGGAGGTTACAGCTAAGCAGCGCGGTTTTTTTGGAGACATTACGCTCAGTAAATACGACCTGAATGCATCCTACGAATCTTCTCCCTTTCACCTGCGCGCAGATCTGGCAACGGAATTAACGGATATTTCAGGCATATCTTCCATTCATTATTATGCGACTAAAGCTGGCATCATCAACGTCAACGAAGAAGTAGAGGGCGTATTGCTCAAAGGAATTGACACAACATATGACCAGCGGTATATCGCCCGGATGCTTGTATCCGGCAAGCCGATTGACTTTTCGGACAGCACCCGCGCCGCCAACCAGGTCTTGATTTCAAAATTCATCGCGGACCGTCTGCAGCTGCAGGTGGGCGACGACTTTATTATGTATTTTGTACAGGAACCGATCCGGCGGCGCAAATTTGTGATTGCCGGAATATACAATACCGGGGTGGAGGAACTTGACCAGGTATACATTATCGGTTCGCTGCCGTTAATTCGTCGGCTGAACAACTGGAATGCGGATGACGTGGGCGGGTATGAATTATCCATCGCCAACTTTGACAGGCTTCAGCAGCTTACGGCCGTAGTACAGGACCGCCTGCCCATTGACGTCCAGGCCGTCAGTGTGCGGGAACAGCTCCCACAGATTTTCCAATGGCTGGATTTGCTTGATGTAAATACAGTCGTTATTCTGATCTTAATGATGGTCGTCGCCGTGGTCAATATGATATCTGCGCTGCTGATTATTATTTTGGAACGCACTGCGATGATCGGCATATTCAAAGCGCTGGGTTATACCAACGGTGGAATCCGACGGATATTTCTGTATAATGCCGCCTATCTCATAGGTATTGGCCTGTTACTGGGCAACATACTGGGCCTCGGCCTCTATTTTTTCCAGGATTATACACATTATTTTAAATTGGACGAAGCATCGTATTACGTATCCTATGTACCCGTGGATATTGATGCGTTTGAAGTGGTGGCATTGAACCTGGGCATTGCGGCCATCGCATTACTTGTACTCCTGATCCCCTCGTATCTCATTAGCAGAATCAGTCCGATCAAGGCCATCCAATTCCGCTAATACGACCGGAATTTAGCAAAAACAGGCACCGGAAACGGCTTATTTTACTATCTTTGAAACAAGCTTGGCCGCGCGTGCGGTTTTTTTGAATAGAATGCAATAATCTATGGCCAATACCATTTTCGACCATTTAAGCCATGCGTTTGAAACGCCCCTAAGCAACCCGGTGCTTATTTTTTCCCTGATCCTGCTGATTATCCTACTGTCTCCGATACTTTTGCGCCGCATTAAAATCCCGGGGATTATCGGACTTATTCTATCGGGTGTCGTTATTGGCCCGCACGGACTCAATGTACTCGAACGGAATTCGGCGGTTGACCTTTTTTCCACTATCGGGTTACTTTACATCATGTTTATTGCCGGCCTGGAGCTTGATATGAATGAGTTCCGGAAAACCAGGCATAAGAGTGTGTTATTCGGGTTCTTCACCTTTGCCATACCCATCTTAATCGGCTACCCCGTATGCTATTACATACTTGGATATGACATGCTGGCCAGCACCATGATATCCAGCATGTTTGCCACCCACACCTTGGTCGCTTACCCCGTAGTGAACAGCTATGGTATATCAAAAAATGAAGCGGTAGCCATTACCATCGGCGGTACCATCCTTACGGATACGGCCGTATTGATTATTCTGGCAGTCGTAGTCGGTGCCTCCCAGGGTGCACTGAGCCAGCAGTTCTGGATAAACATCGGGGTTTCCTTCGCAATTTTCCTGCTGATTATGTTCGGTGTAATCCCGCGGATAGCCAAATGGTTTTTCCAGAAAGTAGAAGGGGAAAAAACGGCGCATTATATCTTCGTGCTTTCGGTGGTCTTTTTCGCTGCATTCCTGGCAGAGCTGGCCGGTCTGGAACATATTATCGGCGCCTTCGTTGCCGGATTGGCATTGAACAAACTGATCCCGCATTCCTCCGCGCTGATGAATCGTATAGAATTTATCGGTAATGCCATTTTCATTCCGTTTTTTCTGATCAGTGTAGGGATGATCGTGGATACCAGCGTACTGCTTCAGGGTCCTGCTGCACTGATTATTGCCGCCACGCTGACGGTGGTTGCGATATGCAGCAAGTGGATTGCGGCCTGGTTCACGCAGCTGGTGTTTAATTATTCGGGCGCCCAGCGGCAGGTAATTTTTGGGTTAAGCAGCGCCCATGCCGCAGCAACCCTGGCAGTGATTATGGTAGGATACCGTTATGAAGTCATTGACGAAAATGTATTGAATGGAACGATTGTACTGATCCTGGTCACCTGTATTGTGGCCTCGTTGGTTACGGAGGCAGCGTCGAAGAAAGTGGTGCTGGCGGGCGACCAGGATACAGTGACGAGTGAACGGAATGTGGCACGGGAAGAACAGCTGATGCTGCCGATAGCCAACCTGAATAACATGGAATCGCTCCTTGATTTCTCCATATTGATTAAAAGCAAGCGTTCACCCCACCCGGTAACCCTGCTAACCGTGGTGCCCAACAATGAGCTGGCCGAACAGAACCTGAAACGGGCACGGAAAAACCTGGACTCCACGGCGAAATACGCGTCAGGCAGTGAAACCGAGGTCAGTATGATGGCTACCATTGACCATAACGTAGCCAGCGGAATCAGCAGGGCTGCCCGGGAAGTGGCTGCCGATGGAATTCTGCTTGGGTGGCCCAGCAAGCCCGGCATTATTGAAAAAATGGTGGGAGAGAAGACGGAAAGTATCCTGAACCAGACCGACGCAAACCTTTTTATGTGCCAGGTAGATAAGCCGCTGATCGGACAGAAACGAATCACTCTGTTCTGTCCGCCACTGTTCGAATCGGAGCTTGGCTTTTCCTTTTGCATGGAAAAAATCCTGCGGCTTTCACAGGAATTAACAATCCCCGTCCTTTGCGTTGCCGATGCACGCACCCAAAGGGCAGTTTCGGAATATATGGAAGTCCACAAAACCAGCACGCGTATCCTGTACGAGAATTACGACGGTTGGGACGATTTAAGCGGATTACGGCAGTTTGTCAAAGATAACGACCTGATTATATTTGTTTCGGCGCGTCAGGGCGAGGTATCCTATCGGCATTCTTTCGATGGGATCGCCAAAAAACTGGGCAAGGTATATGCGCCGTACAACCGTATTCTGATTTTCCCGAGCCGCAGGGCCGGATATTCATTGGACGAATACGAAGATGTTTCCACCGCACCTATTTTACAGCGTATCGGACGGGGCATAGGCAATATCTTCACGAAAGAAAAATAAGACACACATACAACATATGGAAGCAGCGAGCATAACCAAAACTGAACACGGCGCCCTCCAGGTCCCCGCGCATGTGATCATTCCCTTTATTATCGGCGACGGAATCGGTCCGGATATCTGGCGGGCCTCGGTACGTGTATTTGATGCCGCCGTGGAATTGGCATATGGCCAGGCACGCCGGATTGCCTGGAAAGAGGTGCTGGCCGGTGAAAAGGCATATCGGGAAACCGGGGAGTGGCTTCCGCAGGCAACACTCGATACCATATCGAAGCACCTGGTAGCCATCAAAGGTCCGCTTACTACCCCCATTGGCGGCGGGATCCGGTCATTAAATGTGGCCATCCGCGCAGCACTTGACCTTTATGTATGCGAGCGCCCGACGCGGTGGTTTCCAGGCGTACCCTCACCCGTAAAGCATCCGGAGTACGTGGATATGGTCATCTTCAGGGAAAATACGGAAGATATCTATACCGGTATTGAATTTGCAGCCGGTTCGGCGGAGGCCAGGAAAGTCGGCCGCTTTTTACAGGATGAAATGGAGGTGGATTACGCTTTTACGGCTACCACGGCAATTGGCATTAAAACCGTTTCAGAAGAAGGCTCCAAACGGTTGGTACGTGCGGCTATTGAACATGCGATCCGGCAACACCGTCCGTCGGTTGCGCTGGTACACAAGGGAAATATCATGAAATTTACCGAAGGCGCATTTAAAAACTGGGGATATGAGGTGGCCGAAACGGAATTTGCCGATCAAACCTACACCTGGGCACAATGGGAGCGGACGAAAGCGGCATCAGGAGAGGCCAGCGCAAATGCAGAACAGGAAAAGGCCGTTGCATCGGGTAAAGTGATTATCAAAGATGTCATTGCCGACAATTTTTTACAGCAAATATTGCTGAATCCGAGGGATTATTCCGTTATTGCCACCTTGAATCTGAATGGCGACTACATCTCTGATGCACTGGCAGCGATTGTTGGCGGTATCGGCATTGCACCGGGAGCCAATATCAATTACAAAACAGGCCATGCCGTATTTGAAGCTACGCACGGCACCGCACCGCGGTTTGCAGACACAGACAGCATGAACCCCTCCTCGGTTATTCTCAGCGGCGTTATGATGCTGGAATATATGGGATGGGCCGAGGCAGCCACCCTCATTGTTAACGGGTTGCAGGAGGCGATTCTCCAAAAAACCGTGACAGTCGATTTTTTCAACCAGATGGATGGCGGAAAGTTATTGAAGACCAGTGCATTCGGGGATGAGATTATTCGTCACATGAACGCATTGATTTGATCCGGTCCATAAAATAAAAACCGGCTTTGGCCGTTCGATATACTAAAACAGATACGTAACACGATAATCATTAAATCCCATGGCCGAAATTCTGCTGGTGGAAGACGACACCACGTTTGCTGCGATACTTGAAAACTTTCTCAAAAAGAAAGGGTTTGGGGTGACGGTCAAGTACAGTGTGAAGGGCGGTATTGAAGCACTTAAACACGGTACGTTTCATTTGATATTACTGGATTACCGTCTGGGTGACGGGGTAGGGCTCGACGTGCTGGACGCCCTGCGGGACCGCGACCAGTTTATTCCATCCATTATCATGACCAGCTTCAATGATGTCCGCACGGCCGTGCGGGCCATCCGGCAGGGGGTCTTTGACTACATCACCAAACCGGTTAATCCCGATGAGCTGCTTATGGTAGTCAATGAAGCGCTGGCGGAGAAAACGACGGAAAATAGGCATGCAGCCGCGCGGCTGGATAAGGAAACGGAAGTCCCGGCAGGAACCGACTTTGTGGAAGGCACCACGTCGGCCGCCAAAAAGCTGCATGAATACATCGCCCTGGTAGCGCCGACGGACATGTCTGTGCTGATCCGCGGCGAGAGTGGAACGGGCAAAGAGTATGTGGCCCGGTCAATCCACCGCATGAGTAAACGTGCAGATCAGCCCTTTGTATCGATCGACTGTGGGACACTGTCCAAGGAATTGGCTTCAAGCGAGCTGTTCGGGCACATTAAGGGGTCCTTCACCGGCGCATTAAATGATAAAATAGGCCAGTTTGTCGAAGCATCCGGCGGCACGCTCTTTTTGGATGAAATCGGTAACCTGTCTTATGAGGTTCAGGTTAAACTATTACGGGCATTGCAGGAAAAAGTGATTCAGCCGGTGGGCGCCAACAAGACCATCAGCGTCGATGTGCGGGTGATTGCCGCTACAAATGAAGATCTGTTGGGAAGCGGCAAATTCAGGGAAGACCTGTATCACCGGATCAATGAGTTTGAAATTATCGTTCCCGCACTCCGTGACCGCCGCGGGGATTTCCGGCAGTTCGTGGATTTCTTTGTTAACAAAGCCAACGAAGAACTCGGCCGCTCGGTTACCGAATTATCACCGGAGGTACAGGAGATTTTTGACACTTACGACTGGCCCGGCAACCTCAGGGAGCTCAAGAACATCATCAAACGGATGGTGCTGCTATCACCATCCACAACCGCGGAACTGGCGGCATTGCCCGAAGAAATGGTATTTGCCATCCGAAACCAACCCGCCGATACGCAGCCGCTTGCAACAGCCGACAACCCTGACCTGCGGCTGCACAGCGAGATACATGAGCGCAAGCTGATTATGGATGTACTGCAAAAAGCCAAATACAACAAAAGCAAAGCGGCCCAAATGCTGAATATCGACCGTAAAACATTGTATAATAAGATGGAAAAATACGGCATCGAGTAGTACGTTCCGGTATTATCGGTAAGATGCCTATAATGTTTTCATCGATATTCTACTATTGTTGAATATTTTACAACATATTATTAATATCATTAAATGATTAATAATATAATTGCTAATTTTGCTGCCTAATAGCAAGGGCGGAAGATCATACCAATCCGACAATGATTCAGGCCGGCCCACATAAGACATTTCAAACAATAAATACCATAGCGATCAATGAAACATAATTTTGGAGCAGGACCCTGTATTTTACCCCAGGAAGTTTTTCAGGAAGCTTCACAGGCGGTACTGGATTTTAATGGTACCGGATTATCTATTTTGGAAATCTCGCACCGGAGCAAGGAATTCGATGCGGTAATTGTGGAAACGGAGCAGCTTATCCGTGAACTGCTCTCGGTGCCCCAGGGGCATGCCATACTGTTCTTGCAGGGCGGCGCCAGCACCCAGTTTGCCATGGTGCCGATGAACCTGTTACCGGAAGGAGGCAAGGCAGCTTACCTGGATACCGGTACCTGGGCAAGCAAAGCCATTAAAGAAGCGAAAAAAATAGGGGAGGTAGCCGTTGTTGCATCATCTTCAGACGCCAATTACAATTACATCCCGAAAGCGTATTCTGTACCGTCGGATGCGGCATATTTCCATTACACTTCCAACAACACCATTTATGGGACGGAGATCTTTGAAACACCCAAAACAGGTGTTCCGATAGTTGCCGACATGTCATCCGACATCCTGAGCCGTAACATCAATGTGGCGGATTTCGGACTGATCTATGCCGGCGCGCAAAAGAATATGGGACCTGCCGGTGTAACATTGGCAATTGTAAAAGAGGAGTTATTGGGCAAAACCGGCCGCACGCTGCCTACCATATTTGACTACCAACCCCATATTGCAGCGAAATCCCTGTATAATACACCTCCTGTCTACTCGATCTATGTTTCGATGCTTAACCTTCGCTGGTTGAAGAAAAAAGGCGGACTGGATGTCATTGAGCAGGAGAACATCATCAAAGCACGGACGTTGTATGATGAGATCGAACGCAATCCGTTGTTTAAAGGAACAGCAGTTGCCGAAGACCGGTCGCGGATGAACGTGACCTTCGTAACGGAGGATAAAGCACACGAAGCTGCTTTTCTGGAATTAGCCAATGCCCGCGGACTGATTGGACTGAAGGGGCACCGCAGTGTCGGAGGTTTCCGTGCATCCATCTATAACGCATTGAGCATTACCGGGGTAAACGCGCTGGTAGATGCCATGCAGGAATTTGAAGAACAGCACAAGTAACAGCGTTTCCGTTGCCTTATTAATGCATTAGCTCACCGTGGCATGCCGTAGGTATTGCCCGTAAAATCGTACATTCAACATGAAAATATTAGCAAACGACGGGATTGATCCATTGGGTAAATCATTATTGGAAAAAGCCGGATTCACGGTGGACACCGAACATATTCCACAGGATCAATTAGCCGAAAAGCTGCCGGCCTACGATGCCATTACAGTCCGTAGTGCCACCAAAGTAAGAAAAGAACTGATTGATGGCTGCCCGGACCTGAAATTGATCGGCCGGGGTGGGGTAGGAATGGATAACATTGACGTGGCTTATGCCCGTTCCAAGGGAATCGCCGTAGTAAATACGCCGGCCGCTTCCTCACTTTCCGTTGCCGAACTGGTATTTGCACACTTGCTTAGCGGCGTACGGTTTTTATACGACTCCCAAAGGAAAATGCCGGTTGAAGGCGACACCAATTTCGGTGGCCTGAAAAAAGCCTACGCCAAAGGTGTGGAACTGCGCGGCAAGACACTGGGAATCGTCGGTATCGGCCGCATCGGACGGGAAACGGCAAAAGTGGGCCTGGGATTGGGTATGGATGTTATTGTCAGTGATCTTTCTGAAGCGCCTGCCAGCCTGCCGGTAACCTTATCAGGTGGCATTACCGTGGATGTACCCATTAAGCAAGTACCGCTGGAAGAACTGTTACGGAATTCCGATTTTATCTCGCTGCACGTACCGTTTACGGACAAACCGGTGATCGGTGCGGCCGAGTTCGAATTGCTGAAGCCAGGTGTCGGATTGGTTAATGCTGCCCGTGGGGGTGTAATTGACGAAGAAGCGCTGATTGCAGCATTGAATGCCGGTAAAGTCGCTTTTGCGGGACTGGACGTATTTGATAACGAACCTACTCCACGGAAGGAACTGCTTACCCACCCCAAAGTGTCGCTCACACCGCATATCGGTGCAGCTACGGGAGAGGCTCAGGAGCGTATCGGTGAAGAGCTGGCCAACCTGATCATCGCACAGTTAACGAAATAAATACTTCTTTTTCAGCGCAAACGGGCAGTCATCAGACTACCCGTTTGTAGCTGGATGCTGCAAATTATAGTGAAATGAAAGTTATCAAGTTTGGGGGGACTTCCGTGGGGAGTGCAGCCCGGATAAAAGGCCTGTTAGACATTATCGATCCAAATGCACGCCAGATTGTCGTGCTTTCTGCCGTGGCCGGTACAACGAATGCCCTGGTTGAAATCGCAGCTGCTTACACCAATGGCGACAAGGCCAAAGCTGAACAGGATATTGAAGCACTCCGCGCGCATTACAACACCCTCATCGGCGAGCTTTTCAGTACGGAAGAAGGACGATATAACGGGAACGAGCTGATCAACTATCATTTCGACCTGATTGCGTCGTTTTCCAATCAGCTGTTTACACCCATCGAGGAAAAGATTATCCTGGCACAGGGCGAATTGATTTCCACTTCGCTGTTCCATTTTTACCTGACGGAAATCGGGGTCCGGTCCAAATTATTGCCTGCACTCGATTTTATGAAAATTGACGAGGACAATGAACCCAAAATTGATTTTATCCGGGAGAACGTAAATGAATTATTGCTTCAATCAAGCGATCATAATTTCTTTATAACTCAGGGATATATATGTAGAAATTCTTTTGGTGAGATTGATAACTTGCGGAGAGGGGGGAGTGACTATACCGCTTCGCTGATCGGTGCAGCTATCGGTGCAGAAGAGATCCAGATATGGACGGACATCGACGGCATGCACAATAATGACCCGCGTATTGTAAAAGACACAAAACCAATAGCGAGCCTGAGTTTCGATGAAGCGGCGGAATTGGCCTATTTTGGCGCCAAAATCCTGCACCCGCAAAGCGTATTCCCGGCCCAGCGTTATAACGTTCCCGTCCGCATTCTGAATACCATGGCTCCACAGGCTTCCGGTACGCTGATCAGCAGGGAGGGAGCTGCCAAAGGAATTGTCCGGTCCGTAGCCGCAAAAGACGGCATCGTAGCTATTCGTATTCAATCGTCACGCATGCTACTGGCTTATGGATTCTTACGGCGGGTTTTTGAGGTATTTGAACGTTACAAAACTCCGATAGACATGATTACGACGTCGGAGGTTGCCATATCACTTACGATCGATGATACCCGGTACCTGGCCGATATCGAAAAAGAACTCAAGGATTTCGGCACGGTAGCGATCGACCTGAATCAGACCATCGTCTGTGTAGTCGGTGATTTCGGACCGAATACACATGGATATGCATCTCGCGTGTTGGACGCGGTGAAACACCTCCCGGTACGGATGATTTCCTACGGCGGCAGCAATTATAACATTTCACTGCTGCTGCAGACCGAACATAAGGTAGAAGCCTTACGGTCGTTACACAACAGGCTTTTTTAGGTAAAATAAGTGATAAGCCATTATGTTTGATCCTACACTCAGCGAACTATTTTCCCGGCAGGAAACCCCTTTCTATTATTACGATATGGACCTGCTGAACCGTACGCTGGCGGCCGCAAAAACGGCGGCAGCGGCCCGGGGGTTTCATATCCATTATGCATTAAAAGCCAATTTTAATCAACGGGTATTGGCTGCCATCCACGGCGCGGGCTTTGGCGCCGACTGTGTCAGCGGCAATGAAGTTAAAAAAGCCATTGAGATCGGCTTTGACCCGGCGAAAGTCGTTTTTGCCGGTGTCGGCAAATCAGATAAGGAGATCAGCTATGCGCTGGACCGTGATATCTTTGCCTTTAACGTAGAGTCCGTCCAGGAGCTGTCCGTCATCGACGGACTTGCAGCAGCTGCCGGTAAAACGGCACGGGTGGCACTCCGCATCAATCCGAATGTGGATGCACATACCCACCAGTACATTACCACCGGACTGGACGAAAATAAATTCGGCATTCCCCAATGGGAGCTTGGCGACGCCATTGAAACCCTACGGCAATGCAGCCATGTGGAGTTAATCGGCATCCATTTTCATATCGGCTCGCAGATTACCGACCTGAATGTATTTAAGAGCCTCTGCGTAAAAGTCAATGAGCTGAACGGCTGGTTCGACGAGCGGGGTTACCGCTTGCAGGTGCTAAATGTGGGTGGAGGGCTCGGTGTCGATTACCATCACCCGGACACCAATAATATACCCGATTTTGATGCGTATTTCGGGATCTTCGCTGATTTCCTGGAACGCAGGGCAGGGCAGGAGGTACACTTTGAGCTGGGCAGGGCGCTGGTATCGCAATGCAGTAGCCTCATCAGCCGGGTGCTGTATGTGAAAAACGGGATTAAGAAGAATTTTCTCATCCTTGATGCCGGAATGACCGAGCTGATGCGTCCGGCATTATACCAGGCATACCACCAGATTGAACGGGCTGACGCCGGTTTTGCAGGAACCGATGTATCCGAATTGCATTACGACGTGGTTGGACCGATCTGTGAAAGCACGGACTGCTTTGGCAAGGAAGTGTTGCTGCCCGTTTCAAAACGGGGCGACCTCATTGCGATCCGCACGGTGGGCGCATATGGCGAGGTGATGGCCTCACGCTACAACCTCCGCGACGAAGTACGTTATGTTTACAGTGATGCGTTAGCGTAATTGCCGTTTCCGTTGCCTTCTGTTACAACAACTGGCTTTCCGTCGTTTCAAAAACCGAATCAATTTTCCAGTTGGCACTGTCCTTTGCAGCCTGCACGGCCAGTTGGTCGCAGCGTTCGTTCTCGGGGTGTCCTGCATGTCCCTTGACCCAGACAAACCGCACACGATGCTGCCGGTACACCGTCAGAAACCGCAGCCATAGGTCCTTATTCTTTTTCCCGGCAAAGCCTTTCTGCACCCAACCGAACACCCAGCGTTTCTCAACGGCATCCACAATATATTTGGAATCGGAATAAACCACCACCTCCTGGCCCGTTTTTTTCAATGCTTCAAGGCCTTTGATAACGGCCAGTAATTCCATCCGGTTATTGGTTGTTTTCCGGAATCCCTCGCTCAGTTCCTTATAATGCGGACCTGATCGCAGTATTGTTCCATATCCTCCCGGACCCGGATTTCCGCTGGACGCGCCGTCAGTATACAATTCGATCATGGTGAGCAAAGGTAACTCATTCTCCTAAATTTCAGGTGCACTTGTTTGAATTCCGCATATTCGTTGTATTTTGGTGCTGGCATCATCAGCATCACAGGCAAATGAAACATGTTGTTGTATTCACGGGCGCCGGAATTTCTGCCGAAAGCGGTTTAAAAACGTTCCGGGGCAGCGACGGACTTTGGGAAGGGTACCGCGTGGCCGATGTGGCTACACCGGAAGCATGGGCCAGCGACCCGCAACGCGTGCAGCATTTCTATAACATTCGAAGAAAGGCGGTATTGGAAGCTCAGCCGAATGCGGCGCATACCGCCCTTGTGCAACTGGAGCAGCGGTATAAGGTGACCGTGATCACCCAGAATATTGATGACCTGCATGAGCGGGCGGGCTCGGGTCAGGTAGTGCACCTCCATGGCCTGATTACGCGTTCGCAGTCCAGCATCGATCCGCGCCTCACTTATCCGGTCGAAGGAAGTGAAATCCCCATGGGCGAATACTGTGAACGGGGAAGCCAGCTCAGGCCACACGTCGTTTGGTTCGGTGAGCCGGTGCCGGCGATGGAAAGGGCGGTACGGCTCTGCCGGGATGCCGATATTTTCATTGTAATCGGTACTTCCCTCCAGGTATATCCCGCCGCCGGGTTGCTGCACGAAATCCCGATGGAAACGGCAATGTATTTCATCGACCCGGAGGCCTCACAATTGGCGACGGGCAGGATCGTGTGTATGAATGAAAGGGCTACGGTCGGGGTTCCGCAGCTGGTTGGTCAGCTGCTGGCGGAATGATGCAGGCCGGGCTGGCCTGCCGTTATCCTTCGTTTCGTTTATATGTATCCAGGAAAGATGCCCGCATCTCACTGAAACGCAAGGCAACCGATTGTGTAAACAGCTCATCCAATAATTGAAATACGCCGTTTACACCATCAGTTATATCCATTTCTGCGACCTTATAGACCTGTTCCAATGTTCCCTGTTCGAATTTAATGATGAATTTCTGGTTCATCGAAAAGATCGTGATCTTGAATTCGGGGTGGGGGAGTTCGGCTACAGTCCGCATAATATTATGTATATCATTTATACCACACCCTGGGCTCTCATCGCATCGGCCACCTTAACAAAGCCACCGATGTTGGCACCTTTCAGGTAATTAATGACACCATTGGAATCTTTACCGTAATGCACACAGGTATCATGGATATCATGCATGATTTTCTTCAGCCGCGCATCCACTTTGTCAGTCGACCATTGCTGGCCAATCCGGTTCTGCGACATTTCCAGTCCCGATACAGCAACGCCACCGGCATTAGCTGCCTTTCCGGGTGCATATAATATTTTTGCCTTTAATATGACCTTGATGGCTTCTGCCGTTGAAGGCATATTAGCACCTTCAGCGATACACATACAGCCATTGGCAATCAGTGTTTTGGCGTCCTGTTCATCCAGCTCATTCTGCGTAGCACAAGGAAGTGCAATATCGCATTTGAAGCCCCAGGGTTTTTTACCTTCGTGGTATTCTGCCGGATAGCGCTTGGTATATTCAGCAAGGTTTCTATTTAAGCTATTAACGTAATCCAATTTCTCCACGGTAAAGCCATTTTCGTCGTATATGGTGCCGTTGCTATTGGAAACGGTAATTACTTTTGCTCCCAGGGAAAGTGCCTTGATGGCTGCATAATACGCAACGTTACCCGCGCCCGAGATTGTGATTACTTTTCCTTTCAACGAGTTCTGGTTTTCATAGAACATACGCTCCACGAAATACAGCAGTCCGAAGCCGGTAGCCTCCGGCCGGATATAGCTGCCGCCCCATGAGGGTCCTTTGCCGGTAAGCACACCGGTAAAATTATTCTGAAGCCGTTTGTACTGGCCGAACAGGAAACCGATTTCCCGTTCACCCACACCGATATCTCCAGCGGGCACATCCGTTTCCGAACCGATATGCCGGAACAATTCGGTCATAAAGCTTTGGCAGAACCGCATGATTTCGTTATCCGACTTGCCCTTCGGATCAAAATCCGATCCGCCCTTGCCGCCGCCCAGCGGAAGTCCCGTCAGGCTGTTCTTAAAGATCTGTTCAAATGCAAGAAATTTCAAAATGCTCAGGTTCACAGTAGGTGAAAAACGCAGACCGCCTTTGTAGGGGCCAAGGGCGCTGTTCATCTGCACGCGATAACCACGGTTGACCTGTACCCGATTCTTATCGTCAAGCCAGGTAACGCGGAATGAAATCACACGCTCCGGTTCCGAAATACGTTCCAGTAACTTCTGGTCTATCAGTTCTTTTGCATGTTCTTCAATGTATGGAATAATGTCTTCTACAACTTCCTTAACTGCTTGGATAAATTCTGGTTGGTGGGGGTTACGTTGTTCGACGCCTGCCGTAAACGTTTTGAAATAACTTGACATGCTAATTGATTAATATAGATTTTTACGCCGGCAAATTTAAAAAAATTAAACAGAAATCCACCTTTTGCAACAACAATAATAACAACGGCAAAGATTTATTATTAAAATTAAAAAATGTTGGTAGTAAAGCGTTTTGGAATGACTACCGAAGTCGGCTAAGTTGGCTCATGAAGCCTAAATTCCGGCTCCGAGAACGGATCGGGTAAGGCAGCAGCCAGTTTCGGGACTTATTCGGCATTTGTTCGGGAATGGTTCGCCAATACTTCGGGAATCCTTCGGGGTTTTTCGGAACGCAACGCATTGCGCACCGAACAGCCCCGAAGCCGACTCGAAGACCAGTCGAAGAAGCCTCGAACAAGTCCCGAAGCGGTGTCGAAGAAACCCCGAAGCCGACCCGAACAACTCTCGAACAAGTATCGAAGCAGATTTATTTAAATAACCAGCTGGCTGGATTGACCCGGCGGATTACAATTTTTATAAATAATTACATCATTTTTCTTATGATAAACACAATACTAACAGCAATTTATAAATTACCATTCAGTGCGTTTTCCCATCAACTATGCAGTATGATTTTGCGTTAAGATCTCCATGTGATTTATTCAATAAATTATTCATATAATTTACGTTATGTTAAGTAGTAAATCAGAAATACCACCCTAACACTTTGCAAGCGGCACGGTAAGTATTCCCAATACCTACGACAGTCTGGCACACTGCTCTCTTTAATACAGTTTGTCAACAAAAAATGCCGGAAAGTCATTTTCCGGCATTTTTCAAACGGGCCTGTATCATTTTACCTGTCCGGTATATTTATCGTTTATTAAGCAGTCGCTTTAGCGATCATTAATGCAGCTACCGTTAAATTATTCCGGCTATCGATCAGTATGGCGCCGCCGTTACTCTTGTTGCGCGCGTACTCATCAAACGCCAGTGGATCGGCAGATTTAAACTGGATTTTTCCGATGTCATTTAATCCAAAATGCCCGTCAGTCGTCTTTTCCAGTGTATTCACATCCACTTTATAGCGAATATCCTGCAATTTTATCTTCGTTGTTTTTCCGTGATGCTGAATCAGGTATACCTGACTGATGTCCAGTGGTTTTGTATCCATCCAGCAGATATCGGCTTCAAATTCCTGTGAAACAGCGGGTTGCTCATCCTGCTTAACCAGCATGTCTCCCCTGCTGATGTCCAGGTCGTCGGCGAGGTGTATCACAACCGATATTCCATCCTCCGCGGTGTTCAACGACTCACCGGCCAGTTCGATCTGTGTAATCCGGCTGCTGAATCCGGAAGGAAGGACAGCTACCTGGTCGCCTACATTAAAACTGCCGCCTACCACACGTCCGGCATACCCCCTATAATCGGGCAGTGCCGCCGTTTGCGGTCGGATAACCCATTGCACCGGAAAACGAGCCTGTTGCTCAGTATTTGGCTGGTGGGTATCCACGGTTTCCAGGAAATTCAACAGGTAGGTCCCCTCATACCAGGGCATATTGGCAGACGGAGCGGCAATGTTATCTCCCTTTAACGCGCTTACGGGTATAAAGTCCACCTGATTGATGCGGAGGTTTTCCGTCAGCTGCTCGTAGTCGGATTTGATCTTGGCGAAAACCGCCTCGTCATAGTCAACCATGTCCATCTTATTGACGCATACCAGCACATTGGGTATCGCCAACAGGGAAACAATAAAGGAGTGCCGGCGTGTCTGTTCAATCACGCCTTTGCGGGCATCGATCAGAATAATGGCCAGGTCGGCATTGGAAGCTCCGGTGACCATGTTCCGGGTATATTGAATGTGGCCCGGCGTGTCGGCGATAATAAACTTGCGTTTGTCTGTTTGAAAGTATTTATACGCCACGTCAATGGTAATGCCCTGCTCCCGCTCGGCCTTCAGGCCATCCGTAAGGATAGCCAGATCAATGGTGCCATCGTTATTTTTGCGGTTGGCCCGCTGGATTGCTTCCAGCTGGTCATCCAGGATTGAGTCTGTATCGTATAATAATCGGCCAATCAACGTGCTCTTACCGTCGTCAACACTTCCAGCCGTTATAAATTTAAGTAAATCCATTTTTTCAGATAATGAAATTAATAGGTATTAACCCTGCCGGGCGTTTTCCTGCTGTTAAAAATATCCGCCTTTTTTACGGTCTTCCATGGCGGCTTCGGAAACCTTATCGTCCATCCTCGCGCCGCGTTCGCTGATTTTCGACTGTTGTATCTCTTCGATAATATCATCGATTTCAAAAGCTTCCGAAAGTACCGCCGCAGTACACGTCATATCGCCTACCGTGCGGAACCGCACTTTGCGGTATTCTACGATGTCCTCGTGATCCATATTCAAAAATTCAGCCGCAGCCATCAGCTGGCCGTTGCGCGTAATCACGTTGCGTTCGTGTGAGAAATAGATGGATGGCAATTTGATGTTCTCCCTGCGGATATAGTTCCACACATCAAGCTCGGTCCAGTTGCTGATTGGAAAAACCCGGACATTCTCCCCTTTATGGATACGGCCATTGTACACATTCCAGAGTTCGGGCCGCTGGCGTTTGGGATCCCATTGGCCAAACTCGTCCCGTACCGAGAATATCCGTTCTTTGGCCCGTGCCTTCTCTTCGTCGCGACGGGCACCACCGATACAGGCGTCGAATTTATGTTCGGCGATGGTATCCAGCAGCGTAACCGTCTGCAGCATGTTCCGGCTTGCGTTCTTGCCTTTTTGCTCAACTACTTTCCCGGCATCGATACTGTCCTGTACATAGCCGACAATCAGCTTTTCGCCCAACCGGGCAATCAATTCATCGCGAAATGCAATGGTTTCCGGAAAATTGTGCCCGGTATCAATGTGCACCAGTGGAAAAGGGAATTTGCCCGGCCGGAATGCCTTTTCAGCCAGGTGCACCAATGTAATGGAGTCTTTTCCCCCCGAAAACAGCAGTGCGGGATTCTCAAACTGACCCGCCACTTCGCGCAGGATATGTATCGCCTCCGCCTCTAATTGATCCAAATAATCCATATATAGCTTTTCTTTCTATTTGCCTTTCTTTACTATGCGGTGTTTGCTTAGGTTGCATGCAGTCCGCATTCCTTCTTGCTTTGGTCCTCCCACCACCACCTGCCGGCACGGAAGTCCTCCCCTTCCTGCACCGCCCGTGTACAGGGGGCGCATCCAATGCTCGGAAAACCTTTGTCGTGCAGCGGGTTGTAGGGAATATTATTGGCTTTTACAAAGCGCTTCACCTCGTCCAGCGTCCAATGGTATATGGGGTGGAATTTAACCAGCCCATTGGTGCCGTCCCACTCCACATCCGTCATTCCCTGACGGTTATCGGATTGGTCGGCCCGTATCCCGGTTATCCAGCAGGCAGCGCCTGCGAGCGCGCGCTGGAGCGGCTCTATTTTACGTATGCGGCAGCACTCCTTCCGGTTTTCCACCGAATCATAAAAACTGGAGGGACCCTTCTGTGTGATCAGCTGTTGCACGGCGTGGGTATCCGGAAAATAAGCTTCGATCTCTTTTTGATACCGTTCCAGCGTGCGGTTCCAGGTATAATACGTTTCCTGGAACAGCCTGCCCGTTTCCAGTGTAAACACCCGGATAGGCAGGTTATTTTCAAAGATCAGGTGTGTAATCAACTGGTCTTCCAGGCCGAAGCTCGTCGAAAAAACAAGCTCTCCAGGAAAACGTGCGGCCAGCTGGGCCAGGGCTTCTTCCGGCTGCCGGTCCTTGATCAACCCGGTCACTTCATTTACCAATGTATTCATTTCCTCTCCTTTGAATCGACCAACATCGCGGTATGCGCGTTTAACTGCCTCACCTTATCGGCAAAATTACCTTTCAATTGATCGCGCAGCCTGCCCATGTAATCGAGCGTTTCGTCAATTTCATGTGGCAATGCTTCATTAAGTAATTCCTTTATCCTTTTGGCAATGGTAGGTGATTTGCCATTGGTGGATATTCCTATTTTTAAATTCCCTTTCTTAACGATGGACCCCAGATAAAAATCACATAGTTCCGGCTTATCCGCTACATTAATCAAAATGTGGCGCCTGCGCGCCTCCTGGCGGATGTGGTTATTCAGCGGTGCGTTGTTCGATGCAACCACAGCGACGTCCACCCCATCCAGGTCAGTATATTCAAATGCCCGCTCATCCAGCAGTATGTCGGGGTATGCAGCAGCAAAACTACGTACTTCCGCGCTGATTTCCCGGGCAACCACGGTAATTTTTGTATGGGGACTATTGCCCAGCAATGCGGTCAGCTTTTCCAATGCAACGGGCCCTCCGCCAACCAGCAGCACCTGCAGGTTATTCAACTGCAGAAATACAGGAAATAATTCATTGCCGGTGCTCCGTTGGTTCATACCGCAATATTCTTATGTTTCCAGGCACCGAAACTTTCGTGCTTGGCGACCACCTCACCGATAACGATCACCGCCGGGGCTCCGATCCCCTGTACCCCTGCCCGTTCAATAATCGTATCCATTGTTCCAAGTGCTATTTTCTCGTTGGGCAGGGAGCCGTTCTGAATGACCGCTATCGGTAACTTATGTCGGCCCTCGGCTTCATATACCCGCACAATTTCCGCTAACTTATTCAGTCCCATTAAGATAACAACCGTTGCCGAAGTTTTGGCTGCGGCGTAAATATCATCGGAGATGACGCCGGCAGTAGTCGCACCCGTGATTACCCAGAAACTTTCACTGACTCCGCGGTATGTCAGCGGAATCCCCTGCAGCCCGGCGAGTGCGATGGAGCTGGAAATACCCGGCACCACGCTCGTTGCAATGTGGTGACTGGCCGCATATTCAAGCTCTTCCCCTCCCCTTCCGAACACGAAAGGATCGCCGCCCTTAAGTCGCACTACATGTCCGTGGGAGCGTGCATAGGAAACCATCAATTCATTGATTTCCTGTTGGCTGTAAGCGTGTTTATTCGCCCGTTTGCCCACAAATACACGGAGGGCACCTTCAGGTGCATAACCAAGCAGTTCTTCATTGACCAATGCATCATAAAGCACCACATTGGCCTTTGCCAGTGCTTTCAGTCCCTTGAGACTGATTAGATCGGTATCCCCCGGTCCAGCCCCCACCAGCGTTATTTTGGGATGTGCGTTCATTCGCTTCGTCTGTTATCGCAATTCAATACGTGAAATTGCGGTGATATTAACCATTTACAGCTGTTGCAACTGCCTTTTTCGCCGCGATTGTCTGATAAAAATCAATGGCGTCGGCTAGGTACTGGCGTGCAAATGCCTCCGTGGGCTCGTTTTTATTGATTTCAAGCAGTTTTTCCTCAAAGCTATTGGGTAATGTAATTTCGCCCGATTCCACGAAATTGGTGTCAAAATCGCGGATAATGGCAATTTGAGTACTGCTGTGGATTCCCTTGTCGAGCAGCAATGCCTTTGCTGCGCTGACATACATGCTGTACGCATGGTAGATGGCATCCGCATATGCGCCAGCGCGGTAACTTTCGTTTGCCCAGTCCAGTTTTTCCTCAGCTTCGAAGAGCAGTACCGACACCAGGTCAATCACGACACCGGCACATTCCCCGACACCAATGGCTTGCTGATAGGTCTCCTGGTGTCCCCAGTCAACAAACTCTTCCTCCGTCAGGTTGGTGAGGTCAGCCAGTGGTTTCAGCATGCGGTAAAAATAATCTTTTGTCTGCCGGTCGAAGTACACATGGAAGCGTTCTTCCGGGGTGGAGTTTGCCAGGTAGTCATCCAGCAGCAGCCGTACGGCGTTTACAACCCGTTTCGACGGCACTTTAATCACCCGTTCGGCCACCCGCCCATCGCCATCGCCCAGCACCCCGCCGCCCAGCATAATCTGTGCGGCCGGAACAACCCGGCCAACCGCTTTCAGCGAGCTGCCGTGTATACCGATATGCGCGATGCCGTGCTGCCCGCATGAGTTCATGCAGCCACTTATTTTGATCTTAAGGTCACGATCGTAAACAAGGTCCTCATACTCTTCATATATCAACGATTCCAGCACCCTGGCCATCTCCGTGCTATTGGAAATACCCAGGTTACAAGTATCCGTACCCGGGCATGTGGTTACATCGGCAACGCTGTCAAAGCCGGGCTTTGCAAATCCGATCCTGCTTAATACATTGTATATCCGGGGAAGTGACTCCTTTCTCGCAAATTTCAGCAGCAGCCCCTGATTTTGGGTTACCCGGACTTCATCGGCCACATGGCCACGGATACCGGCGAGCAGTTCACGTGCTTTTTCGGTCGGCATGTCTCCGGTCGGCACCTTGATATAGACGGCATAAAACCCGGTTTGCTTTTGTTCCCACACATTGGTTTTTTCCCAGATCTCATATGCGCGGCGATCGGTTACTTCTTCGACTTCAGCAGGAACGGATTCCGGCGGAGCCGGCAATGGAACAGCGTCCCGGTCGATTGCAAATGTTTTCACTTTGATTGCAGTCCACTCTTCCGCGATCAGACGCTTCACTTCGTCCAGTCCCAGTTTTTGGATCAGGTATTTAAACCGGGCTTTATTCCGGTTGTTCCGTTCGCCATACCGGTCGAACGTACGCAGTACGCTTTCCGAATATGGGATAAGCTGGTCTTCCGGCAAAAATTCATGCACTACGTGCCCGGCCATCGGCTGTGCACCCAAACCACCGCCGAGCACGACCCGGAAGCCGCGTTCTTCAATACCGTTCACTGTCCGTACCCGGGGGATAAAGCCCAGGTCCTGTCCGAAAGCAAACGCCGTATCGCGTGAACTGGATGAAAAACCGAATTTAAATTTCCGGCCAAGCTCCTGGCAAATGGGATTACGCAGGAAATAAGCAAATGTGGCATGTGCGTAAGGCGATACGTCAAAAGGCTCTTCGGGATCTATTCCCGCCTGTGGTGACGCCGTTACGTTACGGACCGTATTGCCGCAGGCTTCCCGTATGGTTACGTCATCTTCGGCCAGTTTTGCCCAAAGCTCGGGCGTGCGGTCCAGGCTCACAAAGTGGATCTGGATATCCTGTCTGGTCGTAAAATGGAGATTGCGGATGGCATATTCGTCTGATATGTCCGATATACGCAGCAATTGTTTGAAAGTAGCCTTTCCGAAGGGCAATTTTATCCGGACCATCTGAACCCCGGGCTGCCGTTGCCCGTATATTCCACGTGCCAGACGCAGGCTTTTGAATTTATCTTCGGAGATCGTACCCGCCCTATAAGCCCTGATTTTGCGTTCAAGCTCAATAATTTCTTTTTCAACTACTGGATTTTCGAGTTCCGTTCTAAAACTTTGCATAGTTGTCGTTTAGCTTATCAAATAAATCACCGGTTTAACGGTAAATATTATATGGTAAATGAAAAACCTCCCCTAATTTTTAGCGGAGGCGTCATCTTGTTATCCACACTTATGTATAACGGCTGCCCCTCACTTTACAGCGTTAGTACACGGCATCAGATTATGCATAAATTGTTTCATGGGACAAATATACGTAATGCATATAGAAGTAGTAGTATAAATTGTCAAAAAACAGTAGTTTTAATTTATCGTCCTTCGTTTGGCTTACTCCAGTATAAGTTCGATGACCGGGATTTCCACATCCGGCTTGATCACAGGCAGCTCAACAATGAGGTCGTTCTCACCGGCCGTTACTGTTGTATGCCCGCCTGCCGGAGCCGCAGTACGCGAGGTGTACTGTACTTCCGAACCGTCATGCAGGAATTGGGCATAGGCGACCTTTCCTTTATAATTAGGCAGGTACAGTGTTTTGAACGGCCATTGCAACAGGTGCACATAAAGCCTTTTGGTTTCGGGATTGTAGGTGAGCAGGCAGTTATCGGGCTGTTCAAATGTAGCGGGGGCTGCCGTGCAACCATATATCGACCGGTTATTGTATTTCATCCATTGGCCTATTGCGGCGAGCCGCTCTTTAGCCCGTTCGTCAAAATTACCACGGGCTGTGGGTCCGACATTGAGCAATAAGTTCCCTCCTTTACTTACCACCTCAATAAGCATGGCAATCAGCTGGTTGTTGCTTTTCCAGCTATGCTCATCGCGATGGTAACCCCACGAACCGGAGAATGTCTGGCACGTTTCCCAGGGCACCTGTACCCCATCACGCTCCGGCCAGGCACTGGGCATGAACTGTTCCGGTGTCACGTAGTCCCATCCCCAGGATTTATCATTCAGATCGAGCCGGTCATTGATAATGATACCGGGCTGCAAACGTCTCGCCAGTTCCAACAACCCTTCGCTATCCCAGTCTTCGTGCCCCTTGCCGTCTTCCCCGGGGTAGGAAAAATCAAAAAAAAGCTGATCGATTTTCCCGTATTCGGTAAGCAGTTCGGTCAGCTGGTTTTTCAGGAACTGCCGGAAATTGTCCATATCCCGCCGGGCGTTCGCTGCCCGGGCCTCTTTGTTGTTACGCAGCGGATGCACACGGTCTATTGTAAAATCAGGGTGGTGCCAGTCGATCATGGAAAAGTAGAATCCGACTTTAAGTCCCTCCGCGCGAAAGGCATCGACAAAGGGTTTAAGCAAGTCGCGGTCCGCAGGCGTATTGGTCGCTTTGTAGTCACTGTATTCTGTATCCCAGAGACTGAACCCTTCGTGGTGCCTTGTGGTCAGCACGACATATTTCATCCCCGCGGCTTTGGCCTGCGCAGCCCATTCCTTCGGGTCATACAAATCCGGATCAAATCGCTCAAAATACCGGTCGCGGTACACTTCGGTGGACAACTGTTCGTGATTTTGAACCCATTCATGGCGGGCTGGCACTGCATATAAACCCCAGTGGATAAACATGCCGAACCGGTCGTGTCGCCACCAAGCCATCCGTTCCGTCCGGTGTTCCGGTGTTTCCTGTGCCCAGACCGGTACCGCTCCCTCCTGTGCATCAGCCACCAGGGCTGCAGCCGTTAAATACAGGAAGCATACGAGAAATAATGTTTTCTTCATCGCGATTAAGGTTTATATCTTTGATTAGGTGCAGCTTTCATTCCGCCATTGCGGAATGGATTCATTTCCGGCTATCCTGCCAGATCAGTTTTTCGTTTTGCCGGCGCTCGAAAAAATCGGTACACCGGCCGTCGCCCGCTCCGGTATAACCGCCATCCGGACTGCATATCAGGTTACAGGCGCTGTCCAGCAGCTGACTGGGTAAATCGCAGCAATATGCGGGAATGTAATATACCGTTTGTCCGTTGTATTGGTACTGCCAGACACTACCGGGCGGGTTTCTTACATTTGCCGCCTGGATCTGCTCGATTGCCTGTTTAATGCAGGGAGGCACTTCCTCCCGGGTTAGATTTTGACTGCTGCAGCCGGTCACGGATAACGCGATACCTACGGCCAGTGTTGTTATGTCGGTTAAGCCTCTCATGATTCATACCGCTTAGTCTGTATAAAGGTAACATTTATATTGATGTATGGAACACTAAAAAATGAACTAACTGAACAGACATACCGGTTGGTCGAAACCCGCTGGTACGGAAACAGCCCGTCCGGATAAATCACGGAAAGTCCCCCGAAGGAAACTAGTAGAATCCGGTGTCCCGGCAATACCGTCCGGAAAACAGAACAGTTGGCGTCAACTGATTTAAAAGTTTGTTTTACAACATGTTAGATAAAGCACATACGTTGACGTTTCCGGAAATAGACGGTTATTACTATCGTTGCGATACCGGCAGCGCATAGCGCCTATTTGCCGCTGTTTTGCCGGAAAGCAGAACACATTTGCGAAACGCAACCTACTGAATTTATTAACAGTAAAGGTTTTGGCATTATTTGTGGTAATTATTTTTGATATTTTTGTTATCGCTGCGATTATTTTCCGTATGGCTACAGAACGAAAACATCGCATACTGCTTAATGTATTGTAATTTTTTATATAGGGTTTTTCAGCATGTCTACAACTCTGAAACGGATTAAGGAATATATTGATTTCAAAGGCATCCGCATAAGTACATTTGAAAAGTCCATAGGCATTTCAAACGGTTCCTTCGGTGGGCAATTAAAGAAAAATAAGACAATAGGCGTTGATAAGTTAGAAAGCATTCTACGGCTCTATCCTGACTTGAGTGCTGAATGGGTACTCACGGGAAACGGCACCATGCTCAAAGATACCGAGAGTTACGAACAGACCATCGAATCATTGAGAAAGGTGATCAGGGCCCAGGAGAAAACAATTGCCGTATTGGAGCGCTTTATTCCCGTGAAACAGTAAACGGCCCGTCAAAACACGGTCTTCCTCTGGCACCGGATAAACCGGTGTTTATTTCAGTATTGTATTGATCATTTCCCGATAGGCAGTTGCATGTTGCATCATGCCGATATCGTTGGGATGAACGCCGTCGACAGTCGACTCCGTACCCATGCCGATAGCTTCCGTTGTCAACAGGTATAGCCCTTTTGTGCCTTGACTGACCAATTTTTGATAAGCCGAACGCATCAGTTCACTCGTATGCCGGTAGTTTGCGCTCCTGGCGGTATCAATCACCTGCGGTGACCCGCCCCCACTGTGCTCAACCAGCAGGATCGGCGTATCCGGATGTCTTTCTTTCAGGTGCGTTACCGCATATTCAATCCGGGCCAGGATTTCAGGATCGGGAACCGACCCCGGAGTTAGGTTTGGCATGCAATCCAGCACAAAAAGGCGTGCATCCACGGTTGCAATCAAATCAATTAACGGCTTCTCCAACCGACCGTTCCCCGAAAAACCGAGATTCACCATTGGAAGATCAAGCTGCCTTGCCAAAATAGATGTCCAGGCCAGTCCCGGTCGACTGGCGCACGCGCCCTGTGCAATGGATGTCCCGTAGACGATAACAGGGCGGTCAGCCGTGGCCGGCACAAATTCAAAAGCCGCATCAGGCCCCACCCCTATTTCCATCCAGGTCACGCTATTATAAAGCGGCAGGTACAACCGCATTTTTTTTTCATTGCCGATGGCCAGATTAGCAAAACGGTAGGTAATGGTATCGCCAAACTGGTATGATCCTGCTGCCCAGTCCCAGCCGCCGTTTTTATGTTTTGCATACAGGTCCACCCCGCTGACACCCGTAGCGGGCATATGCGGCATGTCCAGCGCTTCCGAAACCTGGTAGCGCACGGTAATGGAGCTGGCGTCGGTTGTAAACTCGATATACACGCCCGCATGCTGGCGGGATAAATTCCATACCGGCGGCCTGACCAGTTGTTCCATATCATCCGGAAGACGATAATAACTCCCTTCCAGGGAAGCGATGGGTAATTGTCCCTGGATGGTGTGGGTATTTCCGTCCATTGGATTTCTCCATCGCATTTCCTGGGCATGGACCGACAGGGTACCGAAGCAGGTAAAACACAATAATATAAGGCATACATTCGTTCTCATAACATTAGGAATTAAGCGGTTATCGTTTCGCTAAAATAGTGTTTTCGCTGATAAAATCCCATTTAGTATTTCATTTTCGACCAACGGGATGTAGCATATTTTAGTTAAGTTTGTAGTGATCAAAACAAATACCTTATAAACGACCCATGCAGCTATCGATTGTTCTGACCACGAAATACCGGCTGTTGAGCATGGCTGCCATCGTGGATGTTTTTGAAACTGCCAACCGGTTTTTACGGGAAGAAGGCAAGTCCGATTTTTTTGAAATTACATTTGTGGGTATTGCACCGGATAACGTGCTGCCTGATGCCATTAACCATATCCCCTACGCCACATTTACTGCCGATCGCCAATATGACCTTGTTTTCGTTCCGGCATTCGGGCCGGTAGACCTGGGAAATACGCTGGCTGAAAACGGCTGTTTCTTACCCTGGCTCCGGGCACAGTATGAACGTGGCGCTACACTGGCCAGTATCTGTACCGGTGCTTTTCTGCTTGCCGCATCCGGACTGCTGAATGGCAAAAAGGCGACAACCCACGTAGACGCAGCCGACAAGCTGGCTGCTTATTTTCCGGAGGTCGATATCCAGCAGGATGCCGTGGTTACGCAGGACACCAATATCTATACCAGCGGCGGGGCCACAAGCGGTTTTCATTTAAAGCTGGCGCTGCTTCAGAAATACTGCGGCAGGGCACTGGCTGTCCGCATTGCGAAAGTGTTTTCCATTGATATGGATCGGGAAAACCAGGCCTATTTCAGCCATTTTGAACCTGCGGAAGCGCACGATGATGAGCTGGTCATGCGCGTGCAGCACAAAATCAAACAGGAATTCCCCGAAATAAAAAGTATTGAAGAGGCCATTGCAGACATCCCCGCGAGCAGACGCAATTTTGTCCGCCGTTTTAAACAGGCCACAGGCCTGACCCCTATCCGGTATTTGCAAAAAACCAAAATAGAAGCGGCTAAGAAGCTATTGGAAAATACAGAAAAGGGCCTTTTTGAAATCATGTTGTGCGCGGGTTATAACGATATGAAAAATTTCCGGCAGTTATTCAAAGAAAACACCGGCATGACACCGAAAGCATATCGTGATAAATTTGCGATGCGATTTGAACCGATCATTTAATCAGTATGCAGTATCCTGCCCGGATAATATCAGTCCTAATGATCGCTGTGCTGGCCTGTTTCACCGCGTTTGCACAGCCCAAACCCGGCAAGGAACGGATCAGCATTGAATTACCTGCTGCTTACCGGTGGAAAAGCCAGAAAATCCCCAAAGACACCAAAGCCATCCGCGGCACATTATATACCGTGCGCACGGCAACAGGGGAAACGGCGCCTGTTGACTCCATTGTGATTACCACGATCGACAAACGGTATTACCCCATGAAGGCTGAGGGTGCTCCGGAAGAAAAATGGGCATATGTAAAGTCGGCCTGCCCGCAGGCCGCCCTGGAAATCATCGACCGGAAAGTTGCCTCGGGCCGCACGGCAATCCTTTATTGTATCAGCCCGCCCAGCGAAGCGGACAACGTGTGTGGGTCTTCCGTTTTACTGGCTTATATCGTGGAAGGCCCTACCGCGCTCCATACCATCGAACTTCACATCCCCGTGGCGCAGTACAGTCCCGAAATGGCGGCCATGTGGCGTGATATCCTGCTCGGCGCGGTAATCTCGTAACTAAAATTCCAAGTGCTATTTTTAATGCGCTCGTGGAAAGCAAATTGGCACTATCATTGCGTTTACCTAACCAACTTTACAGGATTATTTTCTATGTTTACTGAAATAAAATCATTACCCATGAAAACCTTTACTATTTGGAAACTGGCCGCGGTGGCCGTCTTATTTGTTTTTTTACAACAGGCTTGTGCGCCGAAGAAAGTGGCGTTGCAACCGGCAGCGGAAGTTGTCCAGGAAAAGCCGGAACCGGCACCCGTAGTTGAAGAGAAGCCCGCACCGGCGCCGGCTCCTGAACCTGCTCCCGTGGAGGCGCCTAATTTTAATTTCAGGAATATCCAGTTTGAATACGATTCCCATGTACTGAAAACAGAGTCGTACGCGGTACTGGATCAGATCTCAAGGGAAATGCAAAAAGATCCGGACGCCAAATTTTATGTGAACGGCCACGCATCCATTGAGGGTACTGCCGAATATAACATGTCCTTATCCGTAGACCGTGCGAATGCGGTTAAGCTCTATCTTGTAAACTCCGGTATTTCGGGAAACAACCTGATCACCGAGGGATTTGGGGCTACTCAGCCGGTCGCTTCCAACAATACAGAGGCAGGCCGGACACTGAATCGCCGCGTGGAAATTAAACTGGCAAACGGATCAGGGCAATAACGTCTTAAATCCGTTTCCCTCGTCTGATACCGATTCGTTATCTTTGCCGCAAGATGTCAGACTTAAAATATAACCAACGGGGCGTATCTGCCGGTAAAGAGGACGTGCACAATGCCATTAAAAACATCGACAAGGGGTTGTTTCCCAAGGCATTCTGCAAAATTATCCCGGATATATTAGGTGGCCAGGATGATTGGTGTAACATCATGCATGCCGATGGTGCAGGCACCAAGTCTTCACTGGCCTATGCCTATTGGAAAGAGACAGGCGACCTTTCGGTGTGGCGGGGAATTGCCCAGGATGCCATCGTAATGAACCTGGACGATCTGTTATGTGTGGGAGCAACCGATAATATCCTCCTTTCCTCTACCATCGGACGTAACAAAAACCTGATTCCGGGAGCGGTAATAGCCGAAATTATCAATGGAACGGAAGAAATCCTGGCTGAATTGCGTGAGTTGGGAATAGGTATCTACTCCACCGGTGGGGAAACTGCCGATGTGGGTGATCTTGTGCGGACCGTTATCGTGGACAGTACAGTAACCTGCCGGATGAAACGCGATGAGGTAATCTCAAATGATCGCATCAGGGCCGGCGATGTTATTGTCGGTTTCGCTTCCTATGGACAGGCAACCTATGAACAGGCTTACAACGGCGGCATGGGATCCAATGGGCTCACATCGGCAAGGCATGATGTGTTTCAAAAAGCAATTGCTGCCAAATATCCGGAAAGCTACGACGCTGCTATTCCGCAGGAGCTGGTATTTTCAGGAAGCAAGAGTTTAACTGATGCGATACATATTGGTGATAATCAATATATAGACGCAGGAAAACTAGTACTCTCCCCTACGCGCACTTACGCGCCGGTTATTAAAACCATACTCGATGCTTACCGGAGTGAAATCCATGGCATGGTACATTGCAGCGGCGGCGCGCAGACGAAAGTGCTGCATTTTATTGATCACCTTCATGTTATCAAAGATCATCTTTTTGATGTTCCTCCGCTTTTCCGATTGATCCACGATGAATCAGGCACCGACTGGAAAGAAATGTACAAGGTGTTTAATATGGGCCACCGCATGGAGCTGTATGTGCCTGAAGCACTGGCTGCGCCGCTGATTGCTATCGCGGAGCGCTATGGTATTGCTGCACGGGTCATCGGTCATGTTGAAGCTGCCGAGACCAAACAGGTAACGGTGCGCAGTGAATTTGGTGAATTCAGTTACTTTTAACAGCTAACCGCCGATGATGGAAACAATTGGCTGGAAAGAACGGGTGGATTTACCCAGCCTGGGTATTTTTGGTGTCCCCGCAAAAATTGATACGGGCGCGCGCACATCGGTACTGCATTGCAGCCATATCCGGTTAATAAAGGAAGCGGGTGCCCCGTATGTCGAATTCCAGGCATTGGATGGGCGTTTCGGAGCAACTCTGAATACTTATGTGAGGCCTTTTCACAGTCGGCGCACATTTAGAAATTCATTCGGACAGGAAGAGGAACGATACATTATCCGAACGGATATCTCCTTATTTGGCCAGTTATATGAAATTGAACTTTCGCTGCGCGACCGGTCGGATATGGAGTTCCCCCTACTGTTAGGCCGGACCTTTATCCGGAAACGTTTTTTAGTGGACGTATCCAAGGCTAACTTATCCAAAACACGCATTATTCCAGATACACCGTGAAAATTGCCGTATTATCCACATTAAAAAATCTATATTCTACCCGCCGGCTGGTAGAAGCTGCACATGGTCGTGGACATGAATGTGTCGTAATCGACCATAGCAAGTGTTATGTCGGTATTAAACAGGGCCTACCGAGTATTCATTACAACGGGCAGGATATCTCGGATATCGACGCGATTATCCCCCGGATCGGTGCTTCGGTGACGTTCTACGGATCGGCAATTGTCCGCCAGTTTGAAGTGATGGGAGTTATATCGGCAAACCCCAGCCAGGCCATTACCCGTTCACGCGACAAGCTGCGCTGCATGCAAATTCTTTCAGGGGCCGGAATCGGTATGCCCATTACCGGTTTTGCGCGCAGCACACGCGATGTGGACGACCTGATTAAAATGGTAGGCGGGCCACCTCTTGTTATCAAATTGCTGGAAGGCACACAGGGTATCGGTGTCGTGTTGGCGGAAACCAAAAAGGCAGCTTCTTCGGTAATAGAAGCGTTCTACGGACTCGGCAATAACATTTTGATCCAGGAATACATCAAGGAATCCAAGGGTACGGATATCCGTGCGTTTGTGGTGGACGGTAAAGTGGTGGGTGCCATGAAACGAACCGCAAAGGAAGGTGAATTCCGCTCTAACCTGCACCGCGGCGGATCAGCGGAAATAATCAAACTCAACAAAGCCGAGCGGGAGACCGCGATACGGGCGGCGAAAGAGCTTGGCCTGACGGTCTGCGGTGTGGATATGCTGCCCTCGGACAGGGGCCCGCTCGTGCTGGAGGTTAATTCCTCACCGGGGCTTGAGGGCATAGAGAAAGCAACGAAAAAGGACATTGCAGCGGAAATTATCAGTTTCCTCGAAAAACAGTATACAGCCATTACGCAGACAAAGAAGGAACGGAAAAGCAAGGGAGGGCAAAAATTATAAAAGATACATTATATTTACCGGCCTGAACACAAAATAATCGTCATGAGCAGCATTTTCAACGTAATTCATTGGAATATCGATCCCGAAATATTCAATATCGGAACTTTCGGATTACGGTATTACACCTTGTGCTTTTTACTGGCCTTTATCAGCAGTTACCTGTTGATGCTGCACATTTTCAAACGGGAAAACAAGTCGCAGGAACTACTTGACCAGCTGAGCATCTATATTTTTCTGGGCACCCTGCTGGGCGCCCGGCTGGGCCATTGCCTGTTCTATGAATTTGACTATTATAAAGACCATCCGCTGGAAATGATCCTGCCATACACATATGTCAACGGACAGTTCACTTTAACGGGATTCCGGGGCCTGGCAAGTCATGGCGGGGCCATCGGTATTCTGGTAGGCATTTTCCTGTTCTGCCGCAAGACGAAAGTCAACTTCCTCTGGATTACAGACCGGCTGGTTATCGTCGTTGCACTGGCCGGTGCTTTTGTCCGGATTGGCAATTTTTTCAATTCCGAGATTATCGGTTTACCTTCAAATCTGCCATGGGCTGTTGTCTTCGAGCAAGTAGACCAAGTTCCCCGTCACCCGGCACAGCTATATGAGGCCATTTGCTACGTGCTTATCTTTTTGCTGCTTTGGAATATGTATCACCGAAAAGCATCGCTTAAACCGGGGTATATGTTCGGGCTGTTCCTGGTCACGTTGTTTGGTGCCCGTTTTGCGCTGGAATTCGTAAAGGAAAACCAGGAAGCATTTGAAGAAGGCATGAAATACAATATGGGACAGCTGTTGAGCCTCCCCTTTATTGCAACCGGCATTTACCTGCTGTTCAGACCATTCAAGCACGAACCTGAAAAGAAGCGATAGGCCGGTGCAGCGGGCTTACCTGCTTGCTGGCAGGTTGTCGAGGTCATCAACGCGAGGTATCAATTTGTCGTCATCAAACGAAGGTAATATGCCAGTTATATAGGCTTTTATTCCAAAAAACAAGCGGCTCCCGGTACCGGTCATCCTGAATTTCTCAAATCAATGCGAATAGTAAGAAGCCGGACGGCGCCGGATATTGGCGTCCGTCCGCACTTCAACGGTTTAGGTCGGGCATCTTGTCAAGTAACTGCTGTTTCGTAGATGAATCCGGCGCTGATAAAACAACGACACAAAGCTAACCTACCTTTTCATGCCGTGTATCCCCCAAATTGGGGGATTTTTAAAAAGTTAGAAGATATAGTTAGGGTATAATCCTGATTATATGCTAATTTTGTTCCCAATTAATGTAATCAACTACCTATTATAGATAATATCCTAAGCGATTACCTGGCTGCATTAGGGATATATCTATTGCTGTATACAACATGATACCGTCCTATATTTACCATTATTTTATACCCAATGCACTGCGGAACAGGCAATCGGTTATTTACGACCAGCTTTGTACCGTGGTCATCGCCTATGTGGTAGCTACCGCATTACTGATTATCCTTCCCTCTATCCTATTGCTGTTTTCTCCGCTTGCAGGTTATTATTACGTGCTTTGCGGTATCTGCATCTATACGCTGTTTCACATCAAAATTACCGGCCGCTTTATGTTCCCGCTTGCGGTAACAATGCTTACCGGTTATGCCGTAATCATTCGAAACTGCTTACAGAGCGGTGGTATTCTTTCAATCCAGACTTCAGCTCTCTACCTGTTGTTGCTAACTGGCTTCTGGGCGGATCGAAGGGTGGGTAAAACGATGTTATTCAGCAATTTATTGGCTCTTTTTATTCTTGCGCTGAATAGCCTGGACCATACCGTTTATCCGGAAAACGCCTATGTGCCTGAACGCATTGAGGTGGCTTTTGTTTACCATATCAGCATTACCATTTTCTTTGGTGTTTTCTTCTGGATGGTTTATCAGCAGTATGACGAAGCCAAGCTGCAGGTCAGGCAGCAACAGCGGAAACAGATTGATAGTCTTAATAAGGCCGTCGAAGAGCGCACCAGCCAGTTATCAACAATGCGGCAGTCACTAGCCCGCGACTTCCACGATGAAACCGGCAACATCCTTTCCGCCATTACCCGGCAGGCCGGAATACTTCGGTTAAAGGCAGGCCACGACGAAAACTTAAAACCGCTCATAGATAATATTATCGAGAACAGCGAACACCTTTATTCGGCAAGCCGTGATTTCCTGTGGAGCATCAATCATAACAGCGACGATATGGAGGCGGTGCTGGCTTACCTTACTGCCTTTGGACAGCATTATTACAATCAATTTGATGTCGCGTTCTCCGCACATATTCCGGCAGCGAACCAGTATGTCCATAAACGGATCGCTCCCTTTTTAACCAGGCATATTATCTACATTTTTAAGGAAGCCATGACCAATGCTGCAAAGCATTCCGGTGCAAGTGAAATCGTTTTTGACGTGGAGCTCTCCCATAATCATTTCCGCCTGCTGCTGGAAGATAACGGCCGATGGAAAATTCCCGATCAGTCAACGCCGCATTCAGGGCTGGCCAATATGAGAAAAAGAAGCAACGAAAACGGGTTGACATTTAACATTGCTTACAATAAGACCGGCACCCGGGTTCAGGTAGAGGTACCAACAACTCAAGATAACAGCACAAAACACACCCAATTAACCTGATATGGAAAAGAGGATTACCATCATTGAAGATATCGCCGCTATACGTGAAGGGTTCAGTACGGTGTTGAGCAGTGTTAATAAATATCAGGTGGTTAACCGTTACGCGACATGCGAGGATGCGCTAGCCAACCTGGACAAAGACCAGCCGGATATCGTGCTTATGGATATTGAATTACCTGGAATGAGTGGCATTGCCGGAACGGCTCAGATAAAAAAGGTACTACCAGATTGCATCGTGCTTATTATTACGGTGTTGGAAGACAGTGAAAAGGTCTTCCAGTCGCTTTGTGCAGGTGCCGGCGGATACATAGTCAAAAATTCAAACCTCGAGAGCATTGTCCAGACCATTGACGAAGCGGTCGCCGGCGGTGCACCAATGAGTCTCTCGATCGCCCGTATGGTTGTCCAGTCCTTTCAGCTGCAACCGGACTCGCCCCTTTCGGAACGGGAAACCGAAGTACTCCAAAGCATCGCTGAAGGGAAAAGTTACTCCAAAATTGCAGCTGACCTTTACATCAGTCGGGAGACGGTACGCAGCCACATCAAGAATATTTACCGAAAACTGGAGGTAAGCAGTAAAGTGGACGCGCTCAAAATTGCCAGCGCAAACAACTGGATGAACAAGCTGTAAGCCGCCGGTTACAGGTGTTAATTACCCAAGTGACACTTGCAATCATCCACGTGGCATTTTTTTTGTTAATCACCGGTATAGCATTACATTTGCCCTATTCATGACAACAGCGCAGCACCGTCCGCTTTTGACCATTTTCATACTTGGACTGTTATCGGCTATCGGACCTTTTTCCATTGACATGTATTTGCCAGGTTTTGAATCGATTGCAAATAGCCTCAATACATCAGTAGCCCATATCCAGTTATCACTTACCTCCTTTTTTATCGGTATCGCGTCCGGTCAGCTTATTTATGGCCCGTTGCTTGATCGCTTCGGCCGCAAGAAACCGTTGATTGTGGGACTGGTTATTTACATCGGCGCGTCTATTGGCTGCGCCCTGACCAACCTGGCTGATCATTTAATTTTATTCCGGTTTATACAAGCACTGGGCAGCTGTGCCGGCATGGTGGCCTCACGTGCCATGATCCGCGATTTCTTCGGGCCCGCCGAGAGTGCCAAGATCTTTTCCCTGCTCATGCTGGTTATCGGTGTTTCACCCATATTAGCCCCGTCAGTCGGCAGTTTTGTGATTGCCCATTGGGGATGGCATGCGATCTTTCTGGTACTGGCAGTCATTACCGCATTGATCCTGGCGGTTGTATGCCTCTCCCTACCCGAAAGCCAACCGCCAAACCCGGAAATTTCACTGCTGCCCAAGCCGATCATTACGTCGTACTGGGAGGTGTTTACGACACGGCAGTTTTTTACTTACGCCTTTGCAGGCGGACTGGCATCTTCGGGTTTATATGCTTACCTGGCCGGGTCTCCTTATGTTATGCTCACCTTATTCGGGGTTACTGAAAAGCAATATGGATTCATATTCGCCCTGATCGCATCGGCGCTGATCGTTGCAAGTCAACTGAACCGGCGTGTCCTTAACCGCCACAGCAGTGAAAAAGTAGCAAGAATTGCGTTGATGGTTCAATCGGCGGCCGGGATTACCCTGACCATATGCTGTCTAATGGGGACCATTAACCTCTTTGTTATGGTCGCTATTATTTTTGTTTTTCTCGGGGCCCAGGGATTTGTATTTCCTAATACATCCGCACTTGCGCTCAGTCCATTCAACCGCTTAGCCGGAAGTGCTTCAGCCCTCCTGGGCAGTTTACAGATGGCCTGTGGTGCACTATCTTCCGCACTGGTAAGCTATTTCCACAACGGAACGGCAATACCCATGGCTGTTGTCATGGCCGGGTGTGCTGGCTTAAGCCTGCTCATCACGCTGCTCGACCGAACAGCTGCCCGGTAATTGGAAAAAATAAGGCTGTCGTGGGATTACGCGATTGGCTATTGTCCCAATAAACTTTCAAGTGCCAGCCGGTAACCATCAAGGCCAAAACCACAGATGACACCCTTGCAGTTTTTTGCAAGATATGAGTGATGGCGGAAAGATTCACGGGCATATACATTGGATATATGCACTTCAATTACCGGCGCAGTTACCGCTGCAATGGCATCTGCAATCGCTAATGAAGTATGGGTATATGCACCCGCATTAAGTACGATGCCTGCTGCGGAAAAGCCGACTTCATGGATCTTATCAATGATGGCACCTTCGTGGTTGCTCTGAAAATACATCAGGTCAACGGCCGGGTAGCGGCTGCGCAGCGTTTCGAAATAAGACTGGAAATCGCGGTCGCCATAGACGCTGGTTTCCCTGACCCCTAATAGGTTCAGGTTCGGCCCATTGATAATCACTATTTTATTCATCGCATTGCAATATCCAAAAAATATTGGAATTTCCTAAAAATCATAATAAAAATTGCGGAATGTCGCCCGGAGTCCCAACGTTATCATCCCTGTCTGATGATGTATTCCCTGTTCCGGCACTTCATGCCGCCGGTAAACCGCTCCCGCTTCGACGCGGAGATTGTATTTCGGATTAAACAGGTAAGATACCTGCCCATCGGTGTACAGCAAGTTGTTTTTCACGCCCTGGCCAATGTAATTTCCATAAACGCGTTGGTGTGTGTCGTATGATTTAAAGATGTCCTGTCCAAAGTTGACCGATGAATTGGCATCGGTGCCAAACTGTCCCCAGGTACCTTTTAGGGAAAAATCAAACCGTTGATAAGAATAATTCAGTATCCCCACGAGTTCCCTGAAATTGGCCCCCCAGGGGTGGGCAAGCGGCTGCCCGTAATTGCTATAGTTGCTCACCGGATCGAAATGCGCATACGTGTATGGACGGGCGGTGTTATACTCCGCAAGGAAATTCAGGTCCTTGATACCGAATGCATCGAATCCCCTGAAGCCAATCTGCGCACCCCATTTGTTGTTCACATGACCTTTTCCGGAGAAAAATTCCTTCGCCGTGAATTCCCCGAGAAGAAATTGGCCGTATACCGTCAGGTTACGCAGCACTTTATACTTCGTATTCAGGCCCAGGTGCATCTTATCCGGCGACGAAGTGTTGGTGAGTTCGATCGGCCGCATAAAAATAATAGGATTGAAATAGTTGAAGTCAAACCCGCGCCGGCCCATGGCATTTCTCGCACCCCAGACAACCGACTGGAATAAACCGACTGAAAACCGGTTATTTACATTCCAGTCAAGATACTGGAACGCCCCCCACTTCCAGTTATCACCGGCACGTGTCAGCGTATCCGGTGCACGGGTATGCATGGGGTCGATCATGTATGTCCACATACTCATGTATTGTACATTTCCCAGTTTTCCGGTGAGTTTCAGTGCGGTATAATTTGACGAGACATCTGACAGGAGCATCGAACGATAGCCGTCACCAATAAAGTTTTTGTCGTATGCCAGGGTAACATTCAGGTATTTGTTCACGGTATAAGACAGGGATGCTGATGCATACATCCAGTCCTTAATTTTTTGATTTGATGCGGTTGTTTTCCCATGCCCCTGTCCAGGAGTAATTGCATTTTTAAAAACATAATCACCTAAATAGTCGGGAAAAATAGCCTGGTTTTCAAAAAAATTAGCGTGGAAGGAGAAGTTTTCGCCAATGGTTACCCCCGCTTGGGCACCACGGGTATTCAACCAGGTAGTCTGTCCGCCCCCCGCAAAATCACGTCCGATCTGGAAGTCCGGTAAAAAATCGGCATAGAATGTATACTCATCGTTTTCCACCGTCACTAGGTGCTCGTTGTACAGTTTACGCCCGCCCCAGGAATTCCGTTCGACCACACCCAGTTGCATCAGCGAATCGTACCGCGGTTTCAGGTTGTCATCAATAATCATTGGCTTTAGTGCCGTATGAAGTCGGGTATCGGTATTATACAGGGTGCTGTTAAGCTTCTGATAAAATTGATAAGAATACGGCTGATAAGTAGATTGGGCCTTTCCCACGTACGAGCACCCGATAATGACAAATACAAAGGCAATCCGCAGGCTAAAAAACAGTAACGGTTTAATCATAACATTTTTTCAGTTAGCAAAGATAACATTGCCAACCAAGAATTAAGCCATTAATTGCTGGTTGGTGAAGATTTCACAGCCGGGAAAACCAATCAGCATGCACATGTTTTGTTCAGTCACGGATCAAACACGCGTAATTGAGTGACTAAATCGAATTTGCATATTCAGTTGAACGATATTTTTTGCATATTGCATACCGGATTACAGACCGTAAACAACACACGATATCATGAATCGAAGATTATTTATCCAGCATACGACGGCGTTGGGTGCCGGCGTGATGATAAACCAGTTCCCATCCTTAGCTGTTCCCGTTGCTGATTTTCCCGAGGTACGTGTACCCAAAAACCAGCGTCACTTTGTGAGTGCTGCCATCGAACAGGCCATTCAGGAATTCCGGCGTCATGCCGGCAATAAAGAACTTGGCTGGCTCTTTGAAAACTGTTTCCCTAATACGCTGGATACCACAGTCTTTCCCGATGATAAAAACGGAAAACCGTCGACGTATGTCATCACGGGGGATATTGATGCGATGTGGCTCCGCGACAGCAGCGCGCAGGTATGGCCGTACCTGCCGTTTATGCACAGTGACAATAACCTCCAACGGCTTATCGCCGGACTGATCAATAAACAAAGTGAATGCATCAACATCGATCCCTACGCCAACGCATTTTATAATGACCCTACCCGTGTGGGCGAGTGGGGAAGCGACCATACCGCTATGAAACCCGGCATCCACGAACGGAAATGGGAAATCGATTCGCTTTGTTATCCCATACGGCTGGCCTATGGCTATTGGAAGACCACGGGTGATACGGCGCCATTCGATGCGGAGTGGGTTGCCGCACAACGCAACATCCTTAATACGTTCAGGGAGCAGCAGCGGAAAACAGACCTTGGCCCCTATCAGTTTGCACGTACCACTTCCCGTGGAACAGACACCTTACAGGTAGACGGTTATGGATACCCGGTAAATCCCGTTGGTTTAATCTGTTCCGCCTTTCGGCCGAGCGACGACGCCACGATGTTCTCCTTCCTTATTCCTTCGAACCTGTTTGCCGTAGTGAGCCTGCGGCAATCGGCCGAGATGCTGGCGGCCATTGCCGGCGAGCAGGAATTGGCCAAAGCGATGCTAGGCCTTGCCGATGAGGTAAAAAAAGCCGTGGATACATACGGTATCGTCGATCATCCGATGCATGGCCGCATCTATGCCTATGAGGTGGATGGTTTCGGCAGCTACCTGATGATGGATGATGCCAACATCCCAAGCCTGTTGGCACTACCCTACCTTAATGCGGTGGATCAAAACGATACGGTATACCAGCGAACACGGGCCTATGTATGGTCGGCCGGCAATCCGTTCTTTTTTAAGGGCACGGCAGCCGAAGGGATTGGCGGTCCGCATATCGGCCGCGATATGATCTGGCCCATGGCCATTACCATGCGCGGTCTTACGGCCAACAATGACGATGAGATTCGTACATGTATTGATGTATTGCGCCGCACTCATGGTAATACCGGATTTATGCATGAGTCATTTCACAAAGATGACCCCGGAAAATTTACCCGTAAATGGTTTGCCTGGGCAAATACATTATTTGGTGAATTTCTATGGAAAACCTATAAAGAAAAGCCATATTTGCTAAAGTAATAGGTGGCCGTTGACCAACAAAAACATTCGTAGGCTACCGAGCACAGATAACGACAGCTATGGGCCCTATAGGTATATTCGATTCAGGATATGGTGGATTGACGGTTTTTCGGGAAATCGCAAAAAAATTACCCCAGTATGATTACGTGTATTTAGGTGATAACGCCAGAATACCATACGGTACCCGGTCGTTTGAAACGGTTTATGCATTCACCAAGGAGTGTGTCGACCAGTTATTTGCTATGGATTGCCGGCTGGTGGTGCTGGCCTGTAATACGGCTTCTGCCAAGGCACTACGCACCATTCAGCAGGTCGATTTACCCCTGTACCCGGATTTACGTAAAGTACTGGGCGTTATCCGCCCCACAACGGAAATCATCGGTGACTATACTAAAACCAGGCATGTTGGTATCCTGGCCACGCCAGGCACGGTAAAATCGACTTCCTACCCCATTGAAATCCATAAATTCTTCCCGAACATAACGGTATACCAACAGGCATGTCCCTTTTGGGTACCGCTGGTTGAAAATAACGAGCTTGATTCCCCCGGAGCGGCCTACTTTGTCCAAGCGGACATTAAACGACTGCTGCAGCAGTCGCCGCAAATTGACACAGTTATTCTTGCCTGCACGCATTACCCGCTGTTATTGCCATTGATCAAGCAATACATGCCACCGCATATCCAGGTGCTCGCACAGGGCCAACTGGTTGCAAATAGTCTTGCCGATTACCTGCACCGGCATCCCGAAATCGAGCAGTTATGCACCAAAGGAGGTACAACTCAGTTTTTCACGACCGACAGTGAGGTGGATTTCGAAAAAAAGGCCGCGGTATTCTATGGGAAAAAAATAAAAGCGGCGCCATTAACACTGGGTTAATTATTGCGCCGCCGGCTATCATTGTGTAGTTGATTACTCGACAATAGTCACTTCCACCCGACGGTTCTCTTGCCGGCCTTCTTTTGTGTTATTGGGTGCTACGGGCTTACTTTGCCCATATCCATTGGTTGTGATTTTACTTGCATCAAGGCCGCGCTCTACGGCATAATTCTTCACAGATTCAGCCCGCTTTTCAGAAAGCCACTGGTTATATTCCGCCGTACCTGTAGCATCGGTGTGCCCATCGACAATCAGGGAGGCACCGGGGTAATCCCGTAAAAGATTGACCAGTTTATCGATTTCTGTCTTGGCCTGGTCGGTCAAGTAAGATGAATTAAGTGGAAATAAGAGGTCAGAATCAAACGTAACCAGGATGCCCCTATCGGTGCGTGAGGCATCTTCAAAATCACGCTGCACATGCTCTAGGCCATCCTTTGTGCCATCAACGCTTACCCGTGCGCCCGGATTGACCGTCATCTGCTTATTTTTGCAGGAAAATACTACCGTGCTTAAAAGCAACAAAAAAGAGAAATATACAACGCGTTTCATGAATATAAGTTAGTTAAGTTTTTGCTGAACGGATTCCAAGGTAAAAATAAGAAAAACAATGTGAAAAATACAGGAAGCTGCACGTTTCTTCGCTTTCAGTTTACTATTCCCGGTCCACGGGAGTAAAATGATCTTCCACCACGGCATTAATTGCGGGAAGACCGGAAAATAGATCCCATATTAATCCGGTACGTCCGTTTTCCAGCATCACGATAACGGTTGCGGCGTCAACTGCGTCATATTCATCGGCTACTGCATTGGCTTTAATATCGATCCATTTTCGAAAGCCATATTCGGTGAACAGTGCTTTGCCATACATGTGGTAAAACCGGCTGACCGACTTGATGGCTTCCTGTGGCAGATAAGCATAACTTCCAATGGCTATGGCCGGGTTAATTACTGTTTGGCTGCTTGCGGAAAGCTCATTTCCACCTTGTTTAAATCCCCATATATCAAGTGAAAAACTTCCGTTATTCATTTCATTATCCCGCCGCCGATACGCCCGTATAAGATTAATATGGTTTGCGTAATAATCAGCAAATGTATCCCGCTTACCCCGAGGGTCAAATGCCAGAAAAGGCACGTATGCCTCCAGCAACGAGCGGTTAATGCTTCCCACTGCAATCGGTAATCCGTATGCCGTCGTATCGCTGCGGTACGGAAATTCATTGTATTTCGGAAGCAGGGCCGTACTGTCGCCCATCGCCGTTACCGAAAAAGCGTGGTTATTCGCCAATTCCAGACGGAAGGACGTATCAGCCAGCCTTCTGGCTATACCAAGCCCCTGTTCATAGGCTTCCGATGGAATTGCATGCCGCGGCGACGCTAACGCCAACACGTAACTGACCAGACTTTCATTAAAACCGCCCAGTGGTTCTGCATGTTTAAATCCCACAACCGGCGACCACTTGTCAAGTAATATGTTCTCCTGACCTGCAACAGTGAATTTATTCCACTCCACCCCTTCCCATAATGCATTAATCCGTTCAACCAGCGAATCTGTTTCGTTTGTGTCTTTGCTGAAGTACGCCTGGGCCACAAGTAATCCCTGCATCAGGGAAGCAGTGGCTGATAGGTCGGCCTCCGGAACGGAGTCGATCTCAAAGATTCCTCGATGTGTACGGCCATCAATAAATGCCGGGAATGCACCCTGATAGCGCTCTACCTCTTCCAGAAAATTCAGGATACGCAGTAGTCTGCTCCGGGTTGCTGCACGGGAGACAAAGCCACGTGAAGTACCAGCGACCTGCGCAAGAAGGCTCAGGCCTGTTTCTTTTACTGAGATGGCTGCATTGTCGACACCGAATTGAACGGCGTGCATCCCGCTGTTCACTTCTGTACGCTCCAAAAAATAATGGAGGTGCGCTGCCTCAACAAAATCCAGCAGCTCGTCATCGCCGGCTGTTTTTGTCTGTGCTTCAAGCACACTTGAAAACGGTGATTCCTGGTAATTATAGTCTACCCAGGTAATTTTGTAATAATATTTCTTGTTTGATTGCGGCACAAAGTCTGTACACTTCTGCACAAATATGGGCCGGATGGCGACGGGAGCAAAATTTTTATTGTCGTCCGATCGATAAATCTTTATGTATCGTATACTGGGCGTCAGCGGCAGTTGCCAGGTAAGATCGACATGCTGATCGTATGCTTTGGCAGAAGACAGGACCGCGGATGAGACCAGTTTGACCTGCGGGGGCCGTGCAGGAAGAAATTCAATTTGATCAATATATAATTGCTGGACATCCGCCGTTACATTTCCCTGAGAGAACCGGATACCCTGGATAGGTTCGTCCGCACGGAGATCTGATATTGAGGTAAGCGGCAGACTCACGCTGACCCATCCATTATGCTGGGTTTCCGATACGTAACGGGAAATATCAATGGTACTTAACGTGTCCGACTGGATAACGGCTAATCTGGGCAAGCTTTCCATTGCGCCTTCCGTGGCGGCAAATAAGCGGAAAGTGAGCCGGTCATTGCGTTCAGGCTGATAATATCGGGAAACATCGGAAAAGGAAACCGTAACCTGCCAGTTACCGTCACGGGCCGTAGTATATTTCAATGAAAGCGCATTCCCGGGTGTAAAGAAAACAGAATCCGATATTGGCAATTTACCGGCTACGTTTTCGACCCAGCTCGATCCTTCGTAATGAACCTGGCTATATACATAATTACCATCCAGCACGCTGTTTTCAAACAACACTTCCGGATAGGTATCGGCAACAGCCGGGCCAATCACCAATAAACACAATAAAGTATATAGTGTAACCGTTTTAATCATTAAGCAATAATTAGGATAAGATTGTACCATTAGCCTGCAAATTTATACAAAAACCAAGCCATCTTCCCAATCATCCTGAAAACACTTTGTTGATACAACTGTTTAAATAGGGTATCCACCAGTGATGCGGAACGGCTCCGAAATGGCGTTGTATTGGATCATGCACCTGAAATTTTAAAATACCGTACAATTCCCTAACTTAGCGCCCTTGATTTGCAACAGCAGTATATGATGGAAACAACATTTGACTTTGAAAAACCAATTGCCGATCTGCAGATGCAGATAGACAAGGTCCACCAAGTAGCGGAAAAGACGAAAGTTGACATGAGTGCCACGCTATCCGAACTGGAAAGCAAATTGGAAAAGACCAAGCACAATATCTACGAAAACATGACCGGCTGGCAGAAAGTACAGATGTCACGTCATGCGGACAGGCCCCAGACATTTGATTACATTAACCTCATATGCGAAGAGTTTATTGAGTTGCATGGCGACCGCAATGTCGGAGACGACAAAGCCATTGTCGGTGGCTTCGCTTCCATTAGCGGACAGCCCATCATGGTCATCGGTCATCAAAAGGGGAAAAACACCAAGGAACGGCAATTCCGCAATTTTGGAATGGCTAACCCAGAGGGCTATCGCAAGGCGCTCCGGTTAATGAAGCTGGCAGAGAAATTTAACAAACCGGTGCTGACATTGATTGATACAATGGGTGCATACCCGGGCATTGAAGCGGAAGAGCGTGGACAGGGGGAAGCAATCGCCCGTAACTTACTGGAAATGTCGATTTTAAAAGTGCCGGTAATCTGCATAATCATCGGCGAAGGTGCCTCTGGGGGTGCCCTGGGCATCGGGATTGGCGATAAAGTGTATATGCTTGAGCACACCTGGTATTCGGTAATATCGCCTGAATCCTGTTCCTCTATCCTATGGCGCAGCTGGGATTACAAGGAAAATGCGGCCGAAGCACTCAAGCTAACCTCGGCAGATATGCTGAAAAACGGACTTATTGACGGTGTTATTCCCGAACCACTCGGCGGTGCCCACCACGACCATAAAAAAGTTGCGGAATCGGTCAAACAGCAGGTACAGGCAGACCTGAAAATCCTGCAGCGGCACTCACCGGAAGAATTGGTGGCTTCACGCATTGCTAAATTCAGTCAAATGGGTGTTGTAGAGGAATCCCTTACCGGGTCGACAACACAGCCCGGTCCAGGTGAACGTACCCGCCATCCACATGAATAAGCTGGCCGGTCGTATGGCTTGATCGATCGGATAGCAAAAAGACCACCATATCGGCGATTTCAGCCGCAGTCGTCATCCGTTTTCCCAGCGGGATTCTATCCGTTATTTCCCGTAGCGTTTCCACAGGATCGGGTAGTGTCTGTATCCAAGTATCATATTGGGGAGTAGCACATTCCGCAACAATAACCGCATTAACTCGAATCTGATGGGGAAGCAACTCGACTGCCCATTCCCGGGTGAGTGCATTGCGGCCCCCGTTGGCTGCTGCATATCCAGACGTGTTCCCCTGTCCGGTTTCTGCCGTTTTAGATCCGATATTGACAATTGCCCCTCCGCTTTTTTTCAGTGCCGGTAACGCATAATGTGCCATCAGGTAGTAATGGACAAGTGATTTATGGAGGCTATCTATAAAATCCTGGTAACTGCCGCTAGCCAACCCGACTCCGTCATTAACCCCGGCATTGTTGACCAGGCCGTCAATCCGGCCAAAGGCTGAAAGTGTCTCGGTAACAGCCCGTTCACAAGCGTCGGGTTGAGTCAATTCAGCCGCTATACAAAACGCCTGTCCGCCGGCGGCAATTATCTCTTCTCGAACAGCTTCATTATCAGCAGGATTACGACCCACAATAACCGGAACGGCTCCTTCGGAAGCCAGTGAAAGTGCAATGCCCCGACCAATTCCCTTAGCCCCGCCGGTTACGATTACCACCTTGTCTTTTAGATGTAGATCCATGGTTATAGCTTATAAAAGTTTACCGCGTTGGTGTACCAGACTAACGCTCGTTCCGCCGGCGACAGCTGCGAAGCTGCATGCTCCATTAATGCCGTCACATCGCGATACGAGCCCGCCAGCAAGCATACCGGCCAGTCGGAGCCAAAAAGTATCCGATCGGCGCCAAACACTTCAATAATATGGTTAATATAATAATCAAAATCTGTTGTCTTCCAACTAGTTAAATCTGATTCCGTAATTAGGCCAGATAGTTTGCAGTACACCTGCCTGTGCTGTGCGATAGCTTCCATAGCACTGGCCCACTCCCGTCGTTCTCCCGACCTGACCAGTGGTTTTGCAAGGTGGTCGACTATAAATCGCTGCTGGGGAAAATGTGCAATAAATTCGTCGGTCATAGCCAATTGGTGGGGTTTCACCAGGATATCGTAAGTGTAATCGTACCTGCCCAATGCATCAATGCCGTTCAACCAATCCGGATGCAATAGAAAACGGGGGTCCGCTTCATCCTGCACGATGTGCCGAAAGCCTTTAAGTTTTGGATACTGGCTGAAGTAGGCCAGTCGTTCCCCGACGTCCGGTGCACGCAGATCGATCCAACCGACAACACCTCTGATCCAGTCGTGCCGTGCAGCAAGATCCAGCAAAAACAGGGTTTCCGATTCCGATTGGTCGGCTTGAACAGCTACACAGCCGGCTATACCCTGTGCTTCAAGCAGCGGCTTCAGATCGGCTGGTAAAAAATCACGCCGGATCACCGACATTTCATCGGTGATCCAGGTGTCTCGATCGGGCCGGTATTCCCAGAAATGCTGGTGGGCATCAATCCGTTGCATTGCAGCGTTAATAAATCATACCGTGAATCAACGGCCCGAATAGGCTGTTACAACCTGTTTGGCAGTCCCCAGTCCATCCGCACCCAGCTCCACGATATCGCCCGGTTTGAGGTAAATAGGTGGGTCGAAGCCCAGGCCTACTCCCGCCGGTGTACCCGTGGAAATCACGTCGCCCGGCAACAGGGTCATAAACTGGCTTACGTAACTAATGATATGCGGCACGTTAAAAATCAGGTTGCGCGTATTGCCATCCTGATACATCTTTCCGTTGACGCTCAACCAGAGACGTACATTATTGATGTCCTTAATTTCGTCCTTTGTTACTAAATATGGTCCCATCGGGGCAAATGTATCACAGCCTTTACCCTTGTCCCAGGTACCGCCCCGCTCCAGCTGGAACTCCCGCTCCGACACATCGTTATGCAACACATAACCTGCTACATGATCCATAGCTTCAGACTCGGATACATAACTTGCTTTTTTCCCGATTATTATTCCGAATTCAACTTCCCAATCGGTTTTAGTCGACCCCTTGGGGATGACCACATCATCATAAGGACCGGCCAGGGATGTCGTGGATTTCATGAAGATGATCGGTTCCGTTGGGATTTTAGCGCCCGTTTCTTCGGCATGATCGCGGTAATTAAGCCCGATACATAGGATTTTGGAAGGGCGTGCAATTGGACTGCCTAAACGGGTTTCCTGTGGAATGACAACGAGGTTACCCATATTGGCCTTTACAAATTCCTCCAGCCGTGCAAGGCCGTTATCTGCAAAAAAAGTTTCATCGTAATCGCCACCGAATGCCGACACGTCGTAATGTATACCATTCTCGTGTATCCCTATTTTTTCCTGGCCGGGGTTGCCATAACGGATTAATTTCATTGTATGATTATTTAATAAATATAGTTAAGCAATTATAATACAGCACGATCAGCTATTCAGCTTTACAAAACCTCCATCGATCGGATAGTCGTTACCGGTTATAAAGCCTGCCTCATCCGAACAGAGATACAGCGCCAATGCCGCAACCTCCTCAGGTTTGGCCATCCGGCCAATTGGCTGGCTTTTGGACAGCACGTCAAACATCTCTGCTTCCCTGCCCGGATAGTTTTTCGCGATAAATCCATCCACAAATGGAGTATGTACACGCGCCGGTGAGATGCTGTTGCACCGAATACCATGATGCAGGTAATCACGGGCAATGGATAATGTCATCGCCGCAATAGCACCCTTGCTGGTTGCATACGCAAACCGGTCGGTCAGCCCCACAAGTGCAGCAATCGAAGCCATATTGAGAATGACACCACCGCCCTCCCCCTTCATTTTTGGCACAACGGCGTGCAGTATATTGTAGGCGCCCTTGATATTAACCTGGCAAAGCCGGTCGAAGTCAGCTTCTGTCGTTTCTTCTACGTTGCCTACGTGGGCTATTCCCGCATTATTGACCAAGATATCTATCTGTTTGATAGCCTTGATCACTGCCAGGACTTCCTGTTGATTGCGTACATCACAGGCATGTATCGTTGCCGATCCGCCTGCAGCACGGATCTCCAGGGCTACAGTATCGGCGCTTTCGGGATTCAGTTCCATGATATGCACGCTGGCACCTTCCGCCGCAAAACGCATACAGATTGCCCGTCCTATGCCGCTTCCGCCACCGGTAACGACGGCTGTCTTTCCAGTTAATTTTCTATTTGACATGTTTTTATCAATTTTCGGCAACCTGTGTGCCTTGATTACCTTTCTTTTCCATGCATATTCTTAAGTTATAGCGATATCCCCCTTCGCCAGGGGATAAAATCATCCTGTCCCAGTTGAACGGCTTTAGGAGAAGCGGTACCGCTGGCTACATCAATAATGAAATCAAGTATGCGGTGTGCCGTCTGCTGAATGGTTTCGGTCCCTTCAATAATGGTTCCGCAATTGATGTCGATGATATCCGGCATCCGTTCAAACAACGCGGTATTGGTGGCCAGCTTAACAACCGGTGCGATCGGGTTTCCGGTTGGTGTACCCAATCCGGTAGTAAACAAAACCACATTGGCGCCCGCACCCACCTCTGCGGTGGTACTTTCCACGTCATTGCCCGGTGTACACAATAAATTCAGTCCCGGTTTATTAGCCGGTTCCGGATAATCCACTACTGCTGTAACCGGGGAAGTCCCCCCTTTTTTTGCCGCCCCTGCCGACTTAATAGCATCGGTAATTAGACCGTCGCGAATATTTCCGGGAGAAGGGTTAGCATAAAATCCGGAACCCTCCGCCTCTGCTTTTGCGTTATAGGTTTTCATCAATTCCATAAACCGGAGGGCTGTTGCTTCATCCACGCATCTGTCGCTCAGTTCCTGTTCCACTCCACAAAGTTCCGGAAACTCGGAAAGAATGACCGATCCGCCCAGCGTTACCAGCATGTCGGATACATAGCCCAATGCCGGATTAGCCGATATGCCCGAAAAACCATCCGATCCGCCACATTCCAGACCAATACACAACTTGCTGAGCGGGGCTGGCCGGCGTTCCTGCTGATTTGCCAGTACCAGGCCCGCAAATGTGTGTTTCAATGCCTCTTGGATCATATTAGCCTCCGTTCCCATGCGCTGCTGTTCAAAAACATAGAGCGGTTTATCGAAATTCGGGTCGCGCTTCGCAATCTCCTGCTGCAGGATAGCCGCCTGCGCATGCTGACAACCCAGGCTAAGTACCGTTGCACCAGCCACATTGGGATGGGTAATGTAGCCTGCCAGCAGTCCACATAGCGCATCAGCATCCATGCGCGTGCCGCCGCAACCCATTTCATGGTCCAGAAACTTGATTCCGTCGATATTTTCGAAAAGACGCGCACCTTGTTCCGATTCCCGGCCTGTGGCCACATCGGTTGCCAGCAATTCTTCCGCCGTGGCACCTTTTTCGTAAAGCGAAATCAGTCTTTCAACTTCCGGTTCATAGTCGCGCGTCCGTTTTTTGTAGCCCAGTTTTTTTTCCAGGGCATTCTTCATGACCTGCACGTTCCTGCTTTCGCAGAACACCAGCGGAATAACCAACCAATAATTGGCCGTGCCAACCGAACCGTTACTCCGGTGAAAGCCCATAAAAACACGTTCCGCAAAAGCAGATACGTCCGGCTTCCGCCAATCCAGTCGCCGTTCACCCAACCTAAATTCGCTGGATGCATGGTGGATGTTCTCCGTTGTTATGGTTTCGCCCGCAGGCAAATCGGTGTTGGTCCGCCCTACCAATACGCCATACATGTAAATTGGATCACCAGCCGATATGGGCCTGAATGTAAATTTATGCTTGGCCTTAACGCCCGACAGCAATCGAAAAGACTGTCCGTCATATGCAATGTCCATTCCGGGGGGAAGATCCTGCAGTGCCACCAGCACATTGTCGTGCGGATGGATCTGTAAAAGCTGTTGTTTATGTTGCATGCCGTTCATCTTCATCAAAGGCACTAAGTTCGAAAATTTTATCCATCAACACCCATTTTTCTCCCAACTTACTGCCCGGTATAGGTTGTTGGTACCTCCACATCAGTGCTTCCCATTCCTGTACCAGGGTATTTGCTGCGTCAGCCGCTGCCTTTTTTTCAAATGTAAAGTCATCAGTGGTTTCCATCAGCATGCACAGTCGGTTGGCAAACCGGTATATGGTCATGTGCCGGATGCCTGAATCGATAATTGACCGTTGAATCTCCGGCCATACGTTGCGGTGCCAGTTGTCGTACGCTTGGATCAATTTGTCGTCGTCACGCAGGTCAAGGGCAAGTATATAGCGTTTCATCGTTGTAATTCCTGTGTTTTAAGTTATTAAACCGTTTCACGCTGCACAGTTACTTCCACTTCGGATATCTGTCGCTGGCGAATATTCCGGAGGGCGAAAACCAATACGATGGCAAAACAGGCAGCAGGCAATAAATATGCCGCCTGGATCGAAAACCAATCGGAGATCAGGCCCATCAACAGCGGAAGTACCGCACCACCGACAATAGCCATGATCAAAATAGACGATCCCTGTTTGGTCTTGCTGCCCAGTCCGTGGATTGCCAGTGAAAATATAGTGGGAAACATAATTGACATCAAAAAAGTAACCCCCATTAAGGTATAGATGGCCAGCAACCCGCTAACACTTACGGAGACCAGTGTAAATAACACATTAAGTGTCGCAAACAGGGCCAGTAACTTTGCGGGCGCAAAATACCGCATTAAAAAAGATCCAGCGAATCGCCCGATCATGAAACCCAGCAAGGCGCCGGAAAGCAGTGTTGCTGCTGCCTTTTCTGTTATGCCGGCTACCGCTCCCGAAAACCGGATGAAAAAACTCACCACGCCCACCTGCGCCCCAACGTAGAAAAACAGGGCCACGACCCCAAAAATAAAATTGCCATTGGCAAACAACGATGATGCACCTATCTGTTCTGTCTTTGCTCCAACCGTTTCATTAATCTGTGGCAGGCGGGTCCAAATCACCTTCAGAGCTACTAAAAGCACAATAAATCCAATTAGCAAATATGGAATTTTCACTGCATCTGCCTCTGTCTGCAAATACGCCTGCAACTGCTGTTCGGTCAGCGCCGCTTCCGCCTCTGGCGATAGCGTTTTTCCGGAAAGAATAAACATACCTCCGAGAAAAGGAGCCAATGTAGCCGCCAGGCCATTAAATGACTGTGCAAAATTCAGTCGCTGCGTTGCTGTTTCCGGGGGACCGAGCACCGAGATATACGGATTCGCAGCGGTTTCAAGGAACGTAAGGCCGCTGGCGATGACAAACAGTGCAATGAGAAAAAAAAGGTATTCCCGGGTGCTGGCCGCGGGGTAAAACAATAACGCGCCTATGGCAAACAACAGCAGGCCAGTCACAATACCTGCCTTATATCCGAACCGTTTCATGCAATAACCTGCGGGCAATGCCATCGTGAAATAAGCAATGAAAAAAGCAGAATCAACAAAAGCCGACTGAAAATCAGAGAGCTGGCAGGCTTTTTTCAGGTGTGGTATTAGTATCGGGTTCAGGTTGTGGGCAAATCCCCATAAAAAAAATAATGAAGTGATTAATAGAACCGGAAAGGTAAATTGTCTTGATGCCATAATGGTTTATAAACGGTTGGTTAAGATAAACAAAACACCATAAAGCACCTAAATAATTTGACAAAATGAAACCCTTAACCCGGCCAATAAAGTGATCTTACTCCTGGTTAAAACAGATGTAACTTATTTATCATAGATAAATTTCTTCATGAATTTCATGAATTAAACAATATATTAGCTTATTGCTTTATCCGCTAATACATAAAGCACAGCGTTTACTAACTAAAATCTTATCATGAAAAAGTATTATTTTTTAATTGCATTGTCATTCTTTTTCCTCAACAATGCAAAATCGCAAAACCCCCAAGGTCAATATGATGTGTTAATCAAAGGCGGACATGTGATTGACGCCAAGAATAACATCGATGCTGTCATGGATGTGGCTATTGATGAAGGAAAAATAGCCGCTGTTTCAGCCAATATTGATCCGCAGTCTGCCGTACAGGTAGTAGATGCCAGGGGCCTGTACGTGACACCTGGATTGATTGACCTTCATGTTCATTTTTTCTGGGGCACGGATCTGGAGGGTCAATACCGCAATGGGCCGAATGGCCTGCAACCGGACGGGTATACTTTCCCTTCGGGAGTTACCACTGTAGTGGATGCTGGCAGTTCGGGTTGGAAAAGTTTTGAAACATTTAAAAAGCAGACCATTGACCGCGCCCAAACCCGGGTACTGGCTATGTTGAATATCGTAGGTGAAGGCATGGCTGGAGGAAAATTTGAGCAGGATAAAGGGCAAATGGACCCTCAGAAGACAGCTGAAATGGCTGAGAAATATGCTGATTATATTGTCGGAGTCAAATTGGCGCATTTCAATGGACACGACTGGAATCCTACTGATTGGGCAATCGAGGCGGGTAAAAAGGCGGGTATACCCATCATGGTCGATTTCGGAAGTGCAAAACCTTACCTGTCATTGGAAACACTTTTCATGGAGAAATTCCGGCCAGGTGATATTTACACGCATTGTTTCGGCGGCAGCAGCAGTACCAGCCCGGATGGTCGTGAATCCATTGTGGATGTAACCACCAATCAGTTAAAACCCTATGTACTTGAGGCACGAAAGAAAGGAGTCATTTTTGACGTAGGTTTTGGCGGGTCAAGCTTCCTTTTTGCCCAGGGACAGCCCGCGATCAAGAGCGGCTTCTACCCCAATACAATTAGCACGGACATTCACATTTCCAGCATGAACAATGCGATGAAAAACATGAATAACATTATGAGCCTATTCATGGCGATGGGAATGCCATTTAAAGACGTAATTGTCGCCAGCACCTGGCACCCGGCGCAGGCCATTCAACGTGAAGAGCTGGGCAACCTTTCTGTCGGTGCAGAAGCGGACGTTGCTGTTTTCCGGCTACGCGAGGGTGATTTTGGCTTTTGGGCACGTGATGGCCGTATTGCCGGCGACAAACGCCTGGAAACAGAGATGACTATCCGCGGTGGACGAATCGTATATAACCTGAATGGCCTGGTTGAACCGATCAACCTTCCGCGCGCACAGCGCTAAAACCATGCGGTCGATATAAATAACCATCACCCGATGCCAGGCATATTGCATGGACATCGGGTGTTGCGCTTCTTTAAGTATCCATTAAGACATAACCCTTTAGCAACTAAAACAAATAATGACACCTACTTATTTTAATCGAATCAGTATACTGTTGGTAGCCTGGCTGGCATTTGCAGGTTGCAACAGACAGCCTACGGCTACAGAAGATCTTCAGGCTATTATGGACAAGTACGAAGCAGTTGGCATGTCGGTAGCTGTGGTGAAAGACAATAAATTAATCTACAACGAGTCATTCGGTTTCAAGGATATTACCAGTAAGACACCGCTGCAAAATGATGATATTTTCAGGATTGCTTCAATTTCCAAGTCCTTTACCGCGACTTCCCTCATGCAGCTGGTCGAAGCGGGTAAACTCTCTCTCGACGCTGATGTCAGCGACCTCGTGGGTTTCCGTATCCGAAATCCAAAATTCCCGGACACGATCATTACCCTGCGCATGATTCTGTCGCATACATCGAGCATCAGCGATAAAAACGGCTACTTTACCCTCGATATTATCAATCCGGACAAAAACCCGGAGTGGGCGGGCAGCTACAACGATTATGCGCCCGGCATGGGCTATCAATATTGCAACCTGAACTTCAATCTCGCGGGCACCATTCTGGAGCGGATTTCAGGAGAAAGGTTTGATCAGTATGTCAAACATCATATACTGGACCCATTGGGATTGTATGGCGGATATGACGTGGATTCCCTGGATAACGGAAAATTTGTGACGCTCTATACCTACAACAGTGATTCATTACAGTTTGAGGCTTCCCCGGAAGCCTATGCTTCCAGAAGCGACAGTATGGCCAGCTACACCATGGGTTATAGCACCCCTATCTTCTCGCCTACCGGCGGCATGAAGATCTCTGCGGTTGACCTCGCCCGTTACATGATGATGCACATGAATTATGGTACTTCCGAAAACATAGCGATTATTTCGAAAGAAAGTGCACAAACCATGCAGACACCGCTTTCCGATGACGAGCACTATGGCCTGGCGTTATGGACAATGGACAGTCTGATTCCCGGCAAAACCATGGTTGGACATACCGGCAGTGCCTACGGTTTATACAGTGCCATGTTTTTCCATCCTGAAGAAAAGTTTGGTCTGGTTGTCATTACCAATGGTTGCAATGCTACATTTACGGATGATTTCAATGATTTCTTAAAAGAAAGCCTGAATAGCTTGTACACTCATTATATTACTACAGGTCCCGCCAAATAACTATTCTGCAGGGTACCCATTTGCAATAGCCCATGCAGAGACTGCATGGGCTATTCTATTTCAACCATTCCAGATCACTTCCTTAACATGCACATCAGTCTGCAAGCCAGCAACTAATTGGGTAATAGTCGATTTATCGTGCTTTTTGAATCTAAAGGTGACCACATAATTGCCGTCGGCCTGGTCCATTGAGCCGAATGATGTCTCCAGATTATCGTATTGGAATACGCGACTGATAATAGCTGCGATCGCTGTGCGGTCGGTAACGGTAACCTGCATTTCCCAGAGCCGGAACCGGCCGGCAATTCTTTTTTCTAGCGGCTGGATCATCCATAGAATAACAATGGCCAGTGCCGTGGTGACGGATGCCGCAAAATACATTCCGCCACCGGTAGCCAGTCCGATTGCAGCCACTGTCCATAATCCCGACGCGGTCGTCAACCCCCGGATGATGCCCTGCCTTAAAAAAAGAATGGTACCTGCACCAAGGAAGCCGATCCCGCTGATGACCTGTGCAGCGATCCGCGAAGGATCAAGCGTAACATGCTCACCAAGCACGTCGGAAAAGCTGTAAGCCGACACAATCATGATCAACGCTGAGCCGAGGCATACCATCATGTGTGTACGCAGTCCGGCCACCCAGTCCTTTCGCTCCCGTTCCAGTCCGATTACCGCGCCGAGCAATGCAGCCAGCGCCAAACGGGCCAGTATTTCAGTTTCGGAAATCATCATCCAAAATTAGGATTAATATCCCAGATACCGGCATGCCCCGCCCCGTGGTCTTTTATTGAGAATTTGAGGACCCTGGCGTAAACGGAATTACTTCATATTCCCTCGAAGGGGTTTCCTGTTGCTGTTCCGGGGCTACAGTATCGGTTGTTACCGGTTCCTTAATTTCGGGAACTGACGCTCCGTTGTTTTCAGGGGCCTTGTCGATCAGCTCCATAAACTGGTCGAGTTTTGGCGTAATGATAATCTGGGTACGACGATTCCGTGTTTTACCACTTTCCGTATCGTTACTGGCTATCGGATTATATTCGCCCCGGCCGGCCGCAGTAAGCCGCTTCGGGTCTACACCGTAATCGTTTTGCAGGGCCTGTACGACAGATGAGCCACGTAGTACGCTCAGGTCCCAGTTATTGCGGATATTCCGTTGGGAAATAGGCACATTGTCGGTATTACCTTCCACGAGCACCTCGTAATCACTATAGTCCATAATAATTTTGGCTATTTTGCTGAGTGTTTCTCCGGCCCGGCTGGATATTTCATAACTTCCCGACTTATATAACATGTTATCGGAAAGCGAAATGTAAACCACGCCTTTTAATACCTGCACGTCGACATCCTGCATTTCCTCGCGGCTCAGTGATCGGGTGAGCCTGTTGGTCAGTACCATATTCAGCGAGTCACTCTTATTTTTTGTGTTTACCAAATGTTGAATGTAACGGTTCGATGCATTGATTTCATCCACCAGCTTGGAAATATTGACGTTGCCCTGATTAGACGACGTTAGACATTTATCAAGTGCATCCTGTAACGCAGCGAGGTTTTTCCGTTCAGCAGCAATCTGATCTTCGAGGCTGCTGACACGTGTATTGGTCGATGAAAGCTGCTGCTGTGCTTCCTGATACCGCTTGCTTGTTTCTTGTTCTTTTGCGCGCATCTCTTCGTAACTGGTCTGTAACGACTGGTACTTTTTGTTGCTTACGCAGCTTGTTAAAAACAGGAAGGTGCCCATGGTTACCATTCCGGCATATATGGAAATTCGTTTCATAGCTTGTTCCTTTCTTTTTGCTATATCTATCTATGCGAACTTAATGCCAAAAAAAACTCGGTATTATTTTTCATGAGTAAAAAACAGTAAAAAGGAGCTGAAAACGGACCTATAGGTTAAATAGAGCCATAGATAGCACCAACTTCAAAAACCAAAAGGAAATATTGTCCATTCAGATCCCGATACCGAATGACACCGGAAGACAGCAAGGTCAGGTCATTTTTCCAGACTTAATGAATACGGAACATCCTCCAATCGCGTACCCCGTGAGGTATTCGGCACTTCGGCCATATTAAAATCAAGCACCGCGCCATTAATCAGATCGCCATGCTTAAGGTAACTTTTACCGTAATCATGACCATTAAGTCTTAGTGATTGGACATACCGATGGGAATCATCATTATTTATCGCATTAATTTCAAGTGTTTTACCTTCTCCAAGTTCAATTGTTACTTTTTTAAATAACGGAGCTCCAAGCACATACTCATCCGTGGCCGGAGTAACCGGATAAAAACCAAGAGCGGAAAAGACATACCATGCCGAAGTTTGCCCGTTGTCCTCGTCTCCGCAATAGCCATCGGGTGTAGGCAGGTACATCCGGTTCATTGTTTCCCGCACCCAATATTGTGTTTTCCAGGGTGCACCGGCATAATTATACAGGTAAATCATATGCTGGATCGGTTGATTGCCGTGTGCATACTGGCCCATATTGGCTATTTGCATTTCCCGGATCTCATGGATAGTAAACCCATAGTAACTGTTGTCAAATACGGGTGGTAAGGTAAATACCGAGTCGAGTTTGCGTACAAAAGCCTCATTTCCGCCCATCAGCTTCGCCAGTCCAGCTATGTCGTGGAATACTGACCACGAGTAGTGCCAGCTATTTCCTTCGGTGAACGCATCGCCCCATTTGAACGGATTGAAAGGTTGCTGGAAGCTTCCATCCCGGTTCTTCCCACGCATTAACCCGCTTTCACTATCGAAAAGTTTCTGATAGTTGAAGCTTCGCTGGCGATAACGGTCAATTTCCGCAGCAGGGCGACCCAATGCCTTGGCCAACTGGTAAATAGCAAAATCATCATAAGCATATTCCAGCGTACGTGCCGCATTTTCGTTAATACCCACATCATAAGGCACGTATCCCAGCTTGGTGTAATATGCTGCACCTGCACGGCCCACAGCCGGAAGCGGGCCAGCCTCGTTGCTCCCTTTCAATAGTGCTTCATACAGGGTTTCAATAGCGTAGCCCCGTACACCCTTGATGTATGCATCAGCCACTACCGCAGCGGAATTATTGCCAACCATCACATCCCGGTAACCCGGACTGGCCCATTCAGGAAGCCACCCCCCCTCCCGGTAAGCATTAACCAATCCGGCCTGTATTCTTTGATTAACTTCCGGATAAACCAGATTCAAAAAGGGAAATAACGCCCTAAAAGTATCCCAAAAGCCGGTGTCGGTAAATAGGAATCCCGGTAAAACCTGTCCATTATACGGACTGTAATGGATCACATTCCCGTCCGCGTCGTATTCGTAGAACATGCGGGGGAACAGGATAGTCCGATATAAGCAGGAATAAAACGTGCGCACCTGATCAATTGTCCCTCCGGCTACCCGCACCTTGCCCAGTTCGGCGTTCCAGCGATCCGCTCCCTCCTGCCTGACCGCTTCAAAATTCTTATCGCCAATTTCCCGGAGATTTAATTCGGCCTGTTCGTGGCTGATGAAAGACGATGCTACTTTCACTTGCACCTGATCACCACGGTTCGCAATCCGGAAACCAAGAATTGCTCCAACGTGATCGGCCTGCACTTCCAGTCTGCCGTCTACCAAAACCGAATCGGCAAAAGTGCCCAGTCCAGTAAAAGGTCTGTCAAATACCAAGACAAAATAATTACGGAAATTATCCGGAACGCCGCCACTGTTCCGGGTAGTGTAACCAATGAGCTTGTTTTCCCCGGGGATGATCTTTACATATGAACCCTTATCAAACGCATCAATAACCACAAACGCACTATCGGTCTGCGGAAATGTAAAGCGGAACCGGGCTGCTCTTTCCGTAGGTGTAATCTCCGTAGTAACATCGTGATCTGCCAAATAAACACGATAGTAATGTGGTTGAGCAGTTTCCGCTTTGTGAGAAAACCAGCTCGCGCGTTCATCTTCGTCGAAAGTGGGTTTACCGGTAATGGGCATAATGGAAAACTGACCATAATCATTCATCCAGGGTGATGGCTGGTGCGTCTGTTTGAATCCGCGTATCCGTTCGGCAGTATAGGTATACATCCACCCATCGCCCATTTTCCCCGTTTGCGGCGACCAAAAGTTCATTCCCCACGGCCGGGCGATAGCCGGATATGTGTTGCCATTGGACAGGCTGTGAACAGATTGGGTACCCATCAATGGGTTGACATAATCGAGTGGCTGGTCAACCTTGGTTACTTCCTGTCCGTAAATGTTGAATATACCGACCAGTGTCAATAGCAGCGTAAATGTGGTTTTCATAAGCAGATTATGCTAATCAGTTGTGCCGCTAATATGCATAAAAATTGCGAAAATGAAAACGCTAAAAGTATTTAGCCTGTCGCGCATCACATCAAGTTTCCAATACGAGCTTACCCATAAAATTCCCTGACTCCATCAGCGTGTGTGCTTCCGGCACCCGGGCGAGGGAAAAACTACGGTAAATAACCGGACGGAAGTCTCCCCGGCTAAGCCAGGGCCATACGTAACGCTCAACCGCCCGACATAAGTCAGCCTTAAATTCGCTGTCCCGGTTACGCAGTGTGCTTCCTGTCAACGTCAGGCGTTTTTGCATTAACCTGCTAATGTTTAGCGCCGCCTGCCGTCCACCGACCGCATTAATGAAAATGATCCGGCCCTCTTCAGCCAGCAAGTCAATATTGCGATCAAAATAAGGCGTGCCGATACTGTCCAGCAATACGTCAATTGTTCCGGCCTCCAGTTCCGTCGCAAAATCTCTGTCGCGGTAATTGATGCAGGAAACCGCGCCCAGCTCTTCGCAAAAACGGCATTTCTCATCCGTTCCTGCCGTGGCATACACTTTTGCTCCTGCAAGAGAAGCCAGCTGAATGGCGGTGGTACCGATTCCCCCGCTTCCACCATGTACGAGAAATGACTGGCCACTAATTAAACATCCACGTTGAAAAACATTGTGCCATACAGTTAACACCGTCTCCGGAAGACAAGCCGCTTCACAAAACGATACATTCGCCGGAATAGGCAGGCAATGTGATGCATCAGCAGCAGCGTATTCGGCATACCCGCCGCCCGGCAGCAGTGCACAGACCCGGTCGCCCGGTTTCCAGCGCGTAACTCCGCGACCACAATCCTCAACTATTCCAGCCACTTCCAATCCGGGAATATCCTGCACAACCCCTTCCGGTGCTGGATACTTACCTTGCCGCTGAAAGATGTCAGGTCGGTTGATCCCGGCCGCGTGTACTTTAATCAATACCTCGTTGGCGTTCACGTGAGGGATAGGCCGCTCCTGCATCGTTAATTGATCAGGACCTCCAGGTAACCGGATTACAATAGCTTTCATCAGGTTTTTGATGGATATTTTTGCAGACGGATATTCAGCGACAGCATAAAATACCGGGCTAGCCGGTTATTACGGACGTCCAGCACATCGTTGCCCAGCACTTCCCGTGTAACACCGGTGTTTTCATTAAACAGGTCGAATCCCTGCAGGCGGAGTAGTGCCATGTTATTCTTCAGGAACGTACATTCAATGTAGGCGTTCAGCAATGTAGGATTTGCATTGACAAAATATCCGGTATTGAGCCGGTGTGACATATCAAAACCGAAAGCCCAATTATCGGAAAGATAACCCTTTGCCGCCAGTCCGAATAAGAACGAGTTTGCGCTAATTCCTTCGGTAGACAGTAAAGAGTAGCGGGTACGGTTGAATGTGTAGCTGCTATTCAGCTCCGTTTCAATGACATCGGCTACTGAAAAACGGAGCTGTGCTGCCTGGGAATAGATAAAATTACGTCCAAAATAGCGTGCTGTATCTATGTAAGAGATGTTATTGACATAGTCGGCCATGCCGTTGAGGTTAAGCTGCACGTTTTCATTGAACACCGGCGTACTGTACATGTAATAACCCCGGACATCAAAGTAACCATTGGTATTGCGAAAACTGGTACGCTGTACGGTACTGTTCGGGAGACTCTCCCGGATGGTCACGATTTTGTTCTGGACCTGATTTACTGACAACTGCGCTTCAAAAAAGCGGTTCATGCCTATTCTGGTACGCCGATACCGCGTCGTAATCCGATTCACAAACTCAGCCTTGAGCTCCGCGTTACCCATAATGATGTTCTGAGAGTTGGTCAGGTCCTGCACCGGCTGTATCTGCGAGAAATTCGGTTGGTTATTAGTGCCGAGGTAATCAATAGACCACTCACTTTCGTCGTTGATACGATACCGGAAACCGGCGCTTGGTATCATATTGACATTCCGGTGCCTGGTGACAATTTCCCTGCTCAGCGTGTGGCCGCTTAACAACAATGGCTGCACGGCAAAGCCCAGCGTATATCTGAACCGTTCACTTTTATCCATCTGGTAATTCAGGCCTATGCGGTTGCTTTCAAAAAAGTAAGCATAGTCAACACTCAATGAGTCGACAGGTACCTGTTTCGACCGATCCCACACGCTCCGGCGGTTATCAATATTCGTGTAATTATATTCGTAATTGATTTCCAGGATGCTGTTTTTATCAATGGGTTCAATGTATGCCGCACGTAGCCGGCCAATCTGGTTCCGGCTATTACTTCTTACATTCTGTTCCAGCGCATTTACTTCCCCATCGTTAGGCAAACCAGTATAGATATCAACGCTCTGGAAATAATCATTAATGCTATCCAGCTTATCCTGCTTGGCGTACCTCCCCAGCATATTCAATACAAATTTCCGGCCCGGCTTGTTGAAGAGGCGTGAATACAGAACATCGACATCAAAATTGGGAGATGAGGCATTTTCATTCGCCTCATAAGTTCGATAGGTTTGCTCATTGGCGATGCTCTTATTCTGAATGGTATTTACACTCTGGTTATTCGTCCGGGAAGTATTGAATGAAATATTCGGACTGACCTTCAGGTAATTTTTAGCATCCAGCTGGGCCTCTACATCCCAGGTCATCAGGTGGTGCATATTATCCGAATTTACTTCACGGCTTTCCTGGTTAATGATGGGCCGGAAATCGTACATACTTCGCAACTGCGAGTTGCCAATGGTATTATTTTTACGATTGGTAAACGTGTATTTTCCGTATATATTGACATTATCCACCACCTCGTCGGAATAGGTCAGTCCAAGTGAGTTGGTCGTATTTACACCATCTACGGGATCCATCATGCCTGTTAAATCGGTATTGCCCCGTTCCCTGCTGCCGGCACCACTCGGTGCACCGTAACTAAACAGGCTGGTGTTTGTATTATTAAACGAACCCACCATGGAAAATTCCTGTCCGTCATTAAAATTATTGATACCCATGCTGCCGATATACCGGTCGCTTGTCCCCCCACCCCCGGTTACCTGGCCGAAGAGAATACGCTTCTTATCTTCTTTCAACACGATGTTAAGTATCTTTTCAGGTGGCGAATCCCTGATACCGGTTTTGCTTGCCATGTCACCGTAGTAATCAACAACCTGTATCGATTGGATAAATTCGGCGGGCAGGTTCCGCGTGGCTGTCAGCACTTCTCCACCAAAGAAATTCTTACTGTCTACCTGTACCCGGCTGATCTGTTTTCCCTGGGCCAGAACCGTACCGTCGCGGCTTACCTGTATGCCGGGCAGCAGTTTCAGTGCTTCTTCCAGCAATGAGTTCTTTCGGATGTTATACGCATCCAGGTTATATTGGATGGTGTCGCCCATAAACACAATCGGCCGCACGTGGTTGATCACGACTTCCCTTAGAAGCGTCTGCTGCGGGCGCAACACCGTCGGAAGTAACCGGATGGAAGCCACTGGAAGTTCGGACTGGTAAACCTTATCAAGGATCTGGTAGCCGATCATACTGAACGTCAAGCGGAAATCGGGACCAATGACGCCAGTAAATGCGAACGATCCATTTTGGGCGGTCGTAACCAGCATGGTGTCCAATATTGTGGAAAGCCGGACATTCACACCCTGCAACGGCGCGCCCGAAGTATCGATTACGACACCCGTGATTTCTTTTTGCCGGGATTGCCCCAGGGCGTGTACCGACATAAAAAGAAACGCAAAGAAAAGGAGCCTATGTATAGCTATCGGTGGCAACTGTCGTCAGTAAAATAATATGGTATATCTGTATCAAATATAATGCGAGTAAGCTGAATAAACCTGCTCCTGTCTATAGAGAACGAAAGATAAGATATAATCCGTATGTCTGCAAAAAAAATCGGGCTGCCTCCGGAAAAGAGGTAGCCCGATCTGTATGGTATGTAACACTGTTACTAGCCTTCGTAGCTTACTTTTGGAATGTGTTTATCAATCTCCCAGCGGCCCGTGCCTTCCTCTCCGATCACATCGAACATTTCCAGAATCCGGCGCGCCACATATTCTTCCTCAATCTGCTCTTCCAGGAACCATTGGATAAATTGGAATGTCACAAAATCCTTCACTTTCATGCATTTATCAGCAATGTTATTAAACTGCTGAGTCACATACATCTCCTGCTCGAGCATCTGCTCAAAGACACCCCGGAACGATTCAAAATCCGCAGGAATATTGACTATTTCGGGGGAAATTGCACGACCACCCCGGTCATTTACATAATTAAACAGTTTCAGCATGTGGGTACGCTCTTCTTCGGATTGTTTGGCGAAGAAATCAGCGCTGAAATCATACCCCTGATCATCACACCAGGATGACATGGCCAGGTAAATGGATGAAGAGTGTGCCTCTACTTTAATCTGTTCATTTAATATCTTTTCGATTTCCTCATTTAATGAAGTCTTCAAACGCAATAAGTCTTTCATAGTGCTTGTTCTTTTAAAATTGATCATGGTTACGACGCCATGTTTTCAGTAATACAAATATACGAAAACGAAGGGTAAATCGTTCAAAACAAAAGCAATACAAATTCAGTCTAAATTATAAGGAGATTACCGTCAATGATTGGTAGTCTGCGGCCGGAATGCGCGGTCTGGGGTTACGTTCAGACATTCATTGACCACACTGTTCAGTTCGATCATAAACTTCGCCCCTGCCAGCAGTTCCCGCAAATTCAGCACGGCATTAATGTCCAGTACGAAGCAACGCGGGGTGCGGAAAGGCATGATGATCGTGAAATCAGCTGTACGTGACGAATCGATGATCATGGCAGAAATGTCCACTGCATCAACTTTTTTCTTGAAATTGAAAAAGTCACTCACCTTAAACGCGGTTGTGCCACCAGCAAAATCAAGCCAATAGCAATTCTGCCTGCTGCATTGGTATACCGCGCCGTGATCTGTTTTATAGACTTCCTCAAAATGAGCCAGTGGGCAAATCATTATCAATTCTTGTTGATCGCCTGCGAAGATACGGAATTATTTATAATCAGTCCAAACCAAAATGAAATTTTAAAACAGCCTGTTATAACAGGCTGTTTTTATCAACTTTTTCCACGCGACTACCGTCTTTCAATGTCTTGCTGATAGCATTGAATGGCCGTGATACCACTTCATCCCCCTCGGAAAGGCCTGATAGGATGCGGATATATGTATCATCCTGAATGCCGGTCGTCACTTCTGTCTGGTGCACTTTCCCCGCATTATCATATACGAACACATATTCCTTCATCTTCGCGTTACCGTTTGCGGAGGCGCCGGTTGGTTTTGCTTCAGTTGCCGTGGTATCCTGGGCTTCACGCAGGGTAACGGACTGGATGGACACCGCTAAACCGGTATCCTGGCGGGTATGGATATCTACCGTCGCCGAAAGCCCCGGCCGGAAAGGTGATGGATTAGCCTGGTCTTCCTTAATCAGATCTTCATACGATTCGGGCAGTATACGGACTTTCACATTAAAATTGGTTACCTGATCGGTACCCGCCTCCGTTGCAGTCGCGGCCGCTGCGGTGGTTGATGAGCTGGCTATCTCTGTAACCCGGCCCTTGAATTTCCGGTTTTGGAAAGCGTCCACTTCAATCGTCGCCTCGTTGTTCAACGACACCCGGTTAATATCATTTTCGTTGACTTCAACAACTACTTCCATGGCATTCATATCGGCAATTCGCATGATCTCCGTACCGGCCATCTGCGCTGTACCTACCACACGTTCACCGAGTTCCACCTGAAGCAATGATATCACGCCATCCGTTGGCGCATAAATGGTGGTACGTGCCAGGTTGTCACCGGCCTCCTGTACAGACGCCTGCGACTGGTCAACACCGTATTTGGTAGCCAGTACATTTTGCCGTTGCGCTTCGAGGTTTGCCCTTGCGCTTTCATAATCGGCCCGCACCTGGTCAAATTCAGCAGCGGAGACCACTTTTTTATCATAAAGTTCCCGATTCCGCTTAAACGTAGCTTCTACATTGGCAAAGTTAGCTTCCTGTTGCTTAAGCTGTTGCTCCGCAACTGACAGGCTCGCCCGCTGGGCATTCAACGACGCTACGGCCCGCTCGTATCCCGATTGCAGGATGTCCGGTCGTATGCGGCACAGGACCTGTCCTTTGGTCACGACGTCACCTTCCTTTACATTCAATTCCACAATTTCACCGGAAACTTCGGAACTGAGCTTCACTTCTACCTCCGGATGGACCTTTCCGCTGGCTGACACTTGTTCGTTTACCGTCCTTTTCTCTACCTTATCGGTGGCCACCTTGATAACATCCCCCTGGCCTATCCAACCCGCCTTATTGGCGACGACGACCAGAATCAATAAAATAACTGCCCCGATGAGCACATATTTAAGGGTATTTTTCTTTTTTGCCATTAGTATAAATTTGGGTTGTTAGTTTTCCTGTTCCGTTCCGAATGCAATAGTTTTGCCCAGATAAAAATCAATTACCTTGCTCCTGAAAATGAGGTCATACCGCGACTGGATATAATCAAACTCCGCCTTGTTCCTATTTGTTTGGGCGGTAAACAATTCGATGGAGTTGGCCAGTCCTACCTCAAAGCGCTGCTCAATTACCTCGAATGCATCTTTTGCCGACGTAAAGGCCGTCTCCGTGGAATAGAGCCGCTTTTCGGCCGAACGGAGATCCAGCACCGCCTGATTGATGATCTTGCTCAGGTTATTATTTGTCAACTGTTCATTAACCAATGCATTCTGGTAGCTGATCCGGGCACGGTTTACATTAATTTTCGTCTGCAAGTTATTGAATATCGGGATATTAATGGTAACCCCCACCGATTGTGCGAAATTTCTTTGCAATTGCTTGCCAAACCGCATTACCGGCGAGTTGATCTCGAGATCGGGAATAGCAGACGAATAATTCGTGCCCAGATTTCCTCCAAGACTGACTGTGGGATAATAAGCGCTCTTCGCGATAGCAATATTTCTTTCGGCCACCTGGGTCTGTTCCCTGGCCATCCGAACATCCGGATAAATCGAAGCCGCTTCTTCATAAACCTGCGCCGCGCTATAAACGTTCTCCGTGTTTTCAAATTCGGCGATATTAGGTTTTATCAGCCGGATATCCACCGCAGGATTAACTTCCATCAGCTGTTTTAAGTCAAGTATCGCAAGGTCATATGCATTCTGGGCCGTTGTTACATTGAGCTCGTCCGTGGCCACCTGGCTTTTTGCCTGCGACAAATCGGCCAGCGTATTGTTTCCTACTTCAAAGTTAGCTTCGGCCACCGTTAACTGCTCTTCGGAGAGGCTGAGCTGCTGCTCGCTGGCCGTGAGCAGATCCAGGTTCGTCAGGCACTCGAGGTATTTCGTGGCCACCGCCAGCGTAAGGTCATTTTTAGTCTTATCAATATTACTGGCATCAGCCATGAGCTGGTGGCGGTTGGCCGCTACCTGGCGCACACGCATGAATCCCTGAAAAAGATTCACGTTGGCATTCAGCCCGCCGTTTACGTTATTGGCCGATTCCGTGGTCAGCTGGCCTACATCGGAATTAAAAAACAATCCCCAGTTCTTGCTTCCCGATAGCATGGCATTCACGGTTGGATAAAAGTTCATTTTTGATTGTTTCAGGTCCTGATCCGCCAATGCATATTGAAATTCAGCTTGCTTCACCTGAAGGTTGTTTTCAACGGCCCGCTGTATGGCGTCCCGGATGGAGAGTTGTTCCTGAGCTGTGGCAGACCATATGCTACCGCCCAACACGGCCATGGTGATCAGGCAATTAAAACGGGTTTGTTTTTTCATTTAACTGATTTGTTTTCCGGCAATTTCTGTCCTAAGCCTTATATTCGCAAAAAAAAAGATGTATCTGACAAAAGCTCCCTTATTGCTTCAATGGCTTTATCCCACACTCACCTGGCACCGCAGCCGGTCAGAAAAGCGTCTTTATCTTACATTTGACGATGGTCCCATACCGGATGTTACACCACAAATCCTAAACACGTTAAAAAATTATCAAATAAAGGCCACTTTTTTCTGTGTTGGCGAAAATATAAAAAAACATCCTGATTTATTTCATCGCGTGCTCGAAAACGGACATCGGATCGGGAACCACACTTATCATCACCTAAACGGCTGGCACACACCGACAGACACCTATCTGGCAGATATCAGCCGGTGTGAACAGCTTACCCGGTCCAACCTGTTCCGCCCTCCGTATGGACGTGGTACGCGGACACAGTATGCCAGGTTACGTCAGCAGTATGAAATTATTATGTGGGATGTACTCAGCGGTGACTTTGACCAGCAGCTGTCACCGGACCGTTGTTTAGCCAACGTAACCAGGCATGCCCGGAATGGTTCCATTGTTGTATTCCACGACAACGTAAAGGCCATTCCCCGGGTTACCTATGCCCTGCCCCGCGCCATCGAATACTGGCTGGATAAAGGCTATCAGTTCGATGTGCTCTGATACGGGCCCGTTCATTTAATCTCCAGATTCAATTCCGCCATGGAATAGGCGCTGAAGTAGCCCAACGCGCCGCCTTCAATATTGGATGGCGGATTAGCCGGGGCCGCAGTGCCCGGATTTGTCAGCTGCACGGCGTTCCAGAAATCAAACATAGCCTGATCCACACATTGCATATAAACGGTCACGGCATCGCCTGTACGTAATTCTTCGTCTGCATCGCCCACATGCTCGGTAATATAATTGCCATCATTAAACTTATCGTTGGCAGCATGGGCAAACCGGGCGGGACCGCCATTCACACGAAGCATATAACGGTAATAGTTCGGTTGTTCGGGCGGGTCCTGGTATGCAATTGCCACGTATTTCTGTTCTTCCCCAAAGAGGTGGGTTACCGCAGTACCCACGGAGTCAATCTGTATCATGGGTGGCATCTGTGAAACAGCAGTATACGTATTCCCATCGACACGCACAAGCAGGTGATATGTTTCACGTATCCTTCCAAAAAAATGATCAGCAACATACCTGCCCGGCGAGTGCTCCACAAACTGGTGGACTACCCCCAATCCATCTGTCACTTCCACCTGCGCTCCTGAAACGCCATCAAACCCACCCTCTTGGTTAAATGCCATTGTTTTACTTAACGTAATCACTTGCTGGTCTGCTTGATCATGTATCTCCCCGATAATGACCAGCTGCGGGTTGGCGTCATTCAGATTTAAGTCAATAACATCTTCACATGAAAATAGTAATGAGCTGATAACAAGAATAAAAAACTTTGTAGCGTTCATAACCTAAAACTTAAAATTCCATGTGATAGACGGAATAATGCCAAATAATGCAATCCGGTACGCCTCGGTTACCGCTGGGTTTGTTTCACTTTCCCTGAAATCGATCAGGTAAGCGTTTTTACGGTTATAGGCATTGTAAACTCCCAAGGTCCAGCTGGAAGCAAACCGATTCGTTGGTTTCGATTCCCAGGTCACGCCCAGATCCAGCCGATGGTAGTCAGGCATACGGTACCCATTACGTTCGGTATAGTACCAGAGTGTCTCCTCTCCAACCGTATATTTGCCACTGGGGAACGTAACAGCGTTGCCCGTACTATAAATAAACGTAGCCGACACATTCCAGCGGGGCGACAGCTGGTACATCGCCACGGCCGCTGCGTCGTGTGTACGGTCCTGCCGGGCGGCAAACCACCTGCCTTCATTAATTGCATCAAACTGGCGTTCACTGCGCGATAGCCCATAGCTTAACCACCCGTTAAATTTTCCCGATTTCTTTTTCAGAAATAATTCCACGCCGTATGCACGGCCGAGGCCGAACAGCAGCTCCGATTCAATGTGATTATTGGCCTGTAGATCCGCTCCATTCCGGTAGTCGATCTGATGCTGCATATACTTATAATAGGTTTCGGCCGAGAACTCATAGGCGTCACCGCCAAATTGCTGGTAGTATCCAAGCGCAGCCTGATCGGCAACCTGCGGCTTAATGTTATTGCTGCTCATTACCCAGGCATCGGTTGGCAGACTGGAGGTGGAATTAGACAGCTGATGCAGGTTCTGCGTGTTTCGGTTATACGAAAATTTAATACTCTTATCCGCGGTCAATTGATAACTCAGCGAGAGCCGGGGTTCAAATCGGAGATAATGCGTTACCAACTCCCCTTTTTCATACGTATCACTTTGTGTTATATCCCCTGCTTCGTCATATGTAGAAAAAGTTCCCGGACCGAACAGCAAAAAATTACTGACCCGGAGGCCGTACACCAGACTCAACTGTGGAACGGGCTTCCATTCATGCGAAAGATAAGCGGCCAGCTCCGCCCCCCGCCGGTCCTCCAGCTGCAGGCTGTTGACCGGCGTATCTTCATTGGCCTCGATACTCGCCGGCTGGATACGCTGCTGAAGCAGATCCACCCCGAAACGCAACGTGCTGTTATTGGACGAATAAAACTGGAAATCCTGCTTCAGATTGTAATTGCGAATGCGGGACGCGATCATAAAGTCAAAATCGTTGCTGGTAATGGCAACGTTATAGTTAAAATCACTGAACACCAATACCGTGTTTGAAAACATCCGCTCACTCAGCAGGCTGTTCCAGCGGAGCGTAGACGTTACGTTTCCCCAGTCAAAGCCAAACTGGTCGGAATAGCCCAGTACGTCCCTTCCGAAATACCCGGAAAGGAATATCGTATTTCGGTCATTGAGCCGATAATTTGCCTTGGCATTAAGGTCATAAAAGTATAAGCGGCTTTGGTTGATATCCGGGTCATTGGACAGCTTCAGAAAGAGGTCCGCATAGGTCCGCCGGCCACTGACCATGAATGATCCCCGATCGGCGACAATCGGCCCGTCCACTTTCAGCCGTGAGGCAATAAGGCCAACGCCGCCCTGGGCGCCAAATGTCTGTTGATTGCCATCAAGCATCAGAATGTCCAGTACAGAAGCCAGGCGCCCACCGTATTGTGCGGGCATCCCTCCTTTATACAGTTTTATCTCCTTGATTGCATCCGAATTGAATGTGGAAAAAAACCCAAACAGATGGGACGCATTATACACCGTAGCCTCATCCAATAAAATGAGGTTCTGGTCGCCCGCACCGCCACGCACGTGGAAATTACTGCTTCCCTCGCCACCGGATACCACGCCTGGCAGAAGCTGTATCGTCTTAAGCACGTCCTTTTCGCCAAATAATACCGGCACGTGCCGGATTTCATTGACATCAACCCGATTCACGCCCATTTGCGGGTTCCGTATATGATCGTCCTGCACCGTCCGGCCGATTGTAACCTCGTCAAGCAATTCGCCCGCCGACAGAGTAACATCCACGGGTTTGTCTCCGTTGAGCTGGATGGCGATTTCCTGTGGCTGGTAACCCACGTGCGAAAACACAAGTACGTAATCGGATTCGGGAAGTGTGAGGGAGTAAAACCCGTAGCTGTTGGTACGTGTTCCGGTTGATGCATTGTCCTGTAGCTGAACACTGGCCCCGATCAACGTTTCACCGGTACCGGCATCACGGATATACCCGCTGATGGTGTGCCGGGACTGTGCGGCAGCTGTATCAAAAAGACAACTCAATAGGCTAATGAAGCACCACGTAATCCCCCAAAAAGACCGATTTTTAGTAATCGGTAAACAAACCGCAATTGAACACATGAATAATTATTAGTTACAATAATACAGGCTTTATTTATAAATTGCTCGGATTATTGAATAATTATCGTTTTATTACCGTTTGTTTAACTCTAATTTCATCTCCATGAAAAATATTAAAAACCGATTATCGATCTGTCTGGCACTTGCTGTATTCGCCGGATGCAATTCCGGGCAGACCACGGAAAACAACCAGCAGGATACGACCGCCACAGCCAACGGCACTGACGGCTGGATATTCCTGTTTGACGGTAAGTCAACAGCCGGATGGCATACTTACCTGAAAGATACGGTATCTGCCGCCTGGACAGCGCAGGATGGCGAATTACGTTTCAACCCAGATGTTACGACTGAACAGCGCGGAGACATTGTGACAGATAATGAGTATGAAAATTTTGAACTGGAACTGGAATGGAAAATTTCTGCGGGTGGCAACAGCGGGGTGATCTTTGGCATACACGAAGACCCCAAATTCAACGCGACCTACCTGACAGGGATCGAGATGCAGGTATTGGATAACATTGATGCCGAAGACAATAAACAGGAAAATCACCTGGCCGGCACCTTATATGATCTGATCGGCAGCAAGGAAATATCCCAGCCCAAAGCGGTTGGCGAGTGGAATCAGGCCCGCGTCCGCAAACAGGATGGTTTGATTACGTTATGGCTTAATGGCGTACAGACGGCCGAGGTAAAAGTTGGCAGCTCCGAATGGAACGAGGTGCTCAAAGCCAGTAAATTCAAGGATTGGGAAGGATTTGCACAATACGCAAAAGGTAAAATCGCGCTTCAGGACCATGGTAACGTGGTGGCATACCGGAATATCCGCATCAAAGCACTTTAATTTATGCTGAATTGATGGATGGTCCGGACCGGACCATCCATCAATTCATTATCTATTCCAAATAAGTGCCCTGTCGCATTAACAACGCCCGGTACTTATTAAACACCGCTGATTTAGATACAAAGCCCATATAGTTATCCTGGTGATCAACGACCGGAAGTATCCAGATATCCTCCCGGTTCATCTTATGCATAACGGCTTCCATGTTAGCGTCCATCCGGATAATATCCACCGGCTTTTCTGCCAATTCACGCATGGTTTTCCCAGCCTTCGCCGTATGCTCACCAAGCAAAATTTCCAGTAGCTGTTCACTGTAAATAATTCCCAACAGCTTTCCGCCGTCGTCAACCACAGGAAAAATATTGCGTTTGGTATGGATGATGTCATGCCGCCTATCCACCGGATATTCATCCGGACGCAGAACCGTAAAGTTACGTTCCAACAGGTACCTCAGTTTCATCATGCTCAACACCGTCCGATCTTTATCTTCGTGGGTCAGCAAATCACCCTGTTCTGCCAGTACCTTGGTATAAATGGAATATTTAAGTGAAGCCCGGTTGATGAAATAAGATATCGCGGTTACCAGCATTAACGGAACCATCAGTGCGTAACCACCTGTAATTTCCGCGATAAGGAAAATAGCCGTCAACGGCGCGTGCATGATTCCGCTGAGCGCTGCGGCCATCCCGGCCACCACAAAATTTGCCACATTCAATTCCACCAACCCAGTCTGGTTGAGGCCAAAAGAAAATGTGAACCCCAGCAATCCGCCCATCACCAGACTCGGCCCGAAAACACCGCCGTTCCCCCCACTGTTCAGTGTGATTAACGCGGCAATAGACTTGGCAAACACGGTCACCAGCGCATACAAAGTAACCAGTATACCCACGTGCTGGTAGTCGGAGAAAATGCTGTTTTCCAAAAGTGCACCATGCCTGCCGTTGAGCAGCTGCTGAATCGCAATATATCCTTCTCCATAAAGTGATGGAAACAGGAATATCAACAGCCCCAGGCATAAACCGCTTACCCATACACGCTGATATGCATTCTTTATCCGCGAAAAAAACTGCTTGGACCAAGTACTCATCTTCGCAAAATAAATGGAAAATAGCCCGACACACACGGATAGCAACAGATAAAAGAACAATGCCTCCAATTCCCAATCGTCGGTCACCAGGTGAAACAGGGGTTCGCTATATAACAATCGTGACACGACGGAGGCCGTAGCGGCAGCCATCAGCAGGGGTATAAAGGCAGGGATGGAAAATTCAGGCAGCAGGATCTCGATAGCGAAGATTACCCCTGCAACCGGACTATTGAAGGCTCCTGCAATGCCCGCCGCTGCCCCGCATGCCAGCAACAGCGTAATCTCCCGGTAACTCAGTCCAAAAAACCGGCCCGCATTGGACCCGATAGCTGCACCGCTGTAGGCTATGGGGGCTTCAAGGCCCGCAGATCCACCAAAACCAACCGTTAATGCACTGGTTATGATCTGTGAATAGACGTTATGTTTTTCAATTCTGCTTGATTTCCTCGAAATCGAATATATAATGGGGGTAATTCCGTGTTCAAACGTGCCTTTACGGATAAACCGCCGGACATACAGTACGCTCAACAGGATACCGATCAGTGGAAAAAATAAATACAGGTAATATTTATATTGCCATTGGACATCGTCCTGCAAAAATGCAGCGATACGGTGTGTGAGCCCCTTAAGCACGGCCGCAGCCAGTCCGCCGATCAGACCAACAACCAAAGCCAAAACAACCAAAAAATTGCGATTGGATATTTTTTGTATCCGCCATTGATTAAGGCGTTGAATGATATGACGGGGATTTTTCCGCATGCGTATCGATGCAAAAATAGAGAAAGCATCGTGACAGGCAATATATTTAGGCAATTTTATCAATCAAACCCAACCACGTCCTTCTTTTTCTTTGAACGGAACCGTTTTGGCACAGCCACCACAATTTCCTTTTCCAGTGCATCAATGGCCATTTTTTTCAGAAAATTATGCGTAGTGACAATGCTGACTTCCCGGGCGGGTTCAGGAGAACGGAAATAACGGACACGGTGCAGTTGGTCCTCATCGAAATCGACAATGCTGAGTTCGGGCAGAATCGTACTTCCCGAATTGATATCGACCATCCGTTTCAGGGTTTCCACGCTCCCCGTATTGTATTCAAATGTCCCCTCGGGTTCGAGGCTGCGTTTACGTTGGCAGATATTCAGTACCTGCCCCCGCATACAATGTCCCTCGTTCAGCAGCCACAGTTTATCACCCAGTATGTCTTCGGACGTAACTTCCTTTTTATCAAACAATTTGCTTTTGGCTGCCACGTAAGCAACAAAGGGCTCATAAAACAACGGACGTTCCACCAACGACGCGTCATGTACGGGAGTGGATAGAATACCACAATCGAGCAAACCCACTTTCAGCTCATGGAGAATTTTTTCCGTAGTATGTTCCCATATCTGCAGTTGAATCTTCGGGAATTTTTCCATGAAACTGCCCAGTACCCGGGGTAGCAGGTATGGCGCGACGGTGGGAATAACACCGATGCGCAATTCGCCTTCCAACTCCCCTTTTTTCGCCTGTACAATTTCATTTACCTTACGGCTTTCGGTGATAATGACGCGGGCTTGCTTGATGATTTCCACGCCTATTTCCGTGGGCACAACCGGCTGGCGGCTGCGGTCAAAAACACGGACACCAAGTGACTCTTCCAGCTTCTGGATCTGCATGCTTAATGTCGGTTGGGTTACAAAACATTTCTCAGCGGCGGCAACGAAACTGCGGTACGTATCCACCGCTATAATGTATTCTAATTGAACTAGCGTCATCTTATCAATTTTATTTATACAAAGATAGCAAAAACACCAAAAGTGGAGCTGTGATTTCCACAGGATCAGCAAGCACGTTAACGGAAGGAAAAAAGAATACCCCATGATCCGATATCATGGGGCAATAAAGAGAGCCGACGATGGGATTCGAACCTACGACCTACGCATTACGAATGCGTTGCTCTACCAGCTGAGCTACGTCGGCCTGCCCGGCAATGCCGGCGCAAACTTAGGGAAAGTTGCTTTTATATACAAGGGCTACTTTACCAGTGCAGCTGTTAATTCAATGTCGGCATTCAGCAACTTGGATATCGGGCAGATTTCCTTTGCCTTCTGCGCCGTTTCCTCAAACTCGGAATCGGAAATCCCGGGCACCTCCCCCTTCAGATCCAGGTGAACAACCGTAATCCGGCCATCTTCAAATGTCACTTTCGCTTCCGCGTCCAGGCTGGTTGGTGTGTATCCTTTTTCACTCAATAGAAAACTAAGCTGCATGGCAAAGCATCCGGAATGGGCTGCCGCAATCAGTTCTTCCGGATTCGTTCCCACACCGTCCTCAAACCGGGTCCGGTAAGAATATTGGGCATGATCCAGTGTCGTACTTTGGGTGGTTACCGTTCCGGCGCCGTCTTTTCCGGTACCTTTCCAAATGGCATTTGCTTTTCTTGTAAACTTCATGATTGTTCCTTTTTTAAATGAATGGTCATATTGTTAAACCGAATGATCCAAAAATGGTTTTTTATATCGGATTATTCGTCAATAAAATTAAGGATTAAAGACATAATCGCGAAAAAGCTTAATTTCGCTTCATGGATCGGCTCATTTACCTTGATAATAACGCCACCACACCGCTTGACCCGCAGGTGCTGGAAGCCATGATGCCCTATTTGACCACGCACTTTGCCAATGCCTCCAGCCTGACCCATCGTGCCGGACGGATTGCTGCGGCAGCCGTCGTTACGGCCAGGCAGCAGGTGGCGTCGCTCATCGGCTCATCGGCCGAGGAAATCACATTTACCTCCGGTGCTACTGAAGCGATCAACCTGGCGCTGAAAGGTGTTTTTGCCCGGTATCAGTCCAAGGGCCGCCATTTCATTACCTGTGTTACCGAGCATAAAGCGGTGCTCGATACCCTGGCCTACCTGGAGAAACACGGTGCGGAGGTCACGTATCTGCCCGTCAACAAACAGGGCGCAATTGATCTGCAGGACCTCGAAAATGCAATCCGACCCGATACGGTCCTGATGGCCCTCATGCATGCCAACAACGAAACCGGGGTCATCCATCCGGTAGAGAAGCTCGCGGAAATTGCCCGTCGGCACCAAATCCTATTTTTCTGCGATGCCACGCAATCTGCCGGGAAAATTCCCTGGCAGATTGCAGACTTTCCCGTTGATATGCTCTGTTTAAGCGGCCATAAATTATACGGCCCCAAGGGTATCGGTGCACTGTACGTGCGCCGTCAGAACAGGCGTATCCAGCTGGATGCATTGCTCCACGGCGGCGGTCAGGAAAATAAGCTCCGGGCCGGCACGCTGAATGTGCCGGGCATTGTCGGACTGGGTAAGGCTGCGGAAATTGCGGAAGAAACACGGGAAGTGGAAGCGTCCCGGCTGATGCGGCTTCGCGGCAAACTCGAACAGACCCTGGCCACCCTACCGGAAACCGGCATCAACGGCGCCGGGGAGCCCCGGCTGCCCCACGTAAGCAACATGACATTCCGCCACGTTAAGGCTGCGGAAATCATGGTGAAGGCACCGGATATTGCCCTTGCTTCCGGATCAGCCTGCGTCAGCGGCACCCGCGACCCATCCCATGTGCTCCTGGCTATGGGACTGGCCGAAGCGGATGCCCATGCCTCGCTCCGGTTCAGTCTGGGCAGGTTCAATACAGCGGACGACATTGACACTTGTATTCGGGAAGTCCGGGCAGCTGTTGAGTCGTTACGCGCCAGCTCACCGGTATGGCAACTGTACCGCTCGGGCGCAATAGATTAAACGGGATGTAAAAAAAGGAGAAAATACAGCTTGGCAACAACAAATAGAATTTTAATCATTGGCGCTTTTGACCGGTATAATTACGGCGATCTGCTGTTCCCGCTGATCATCGAGAAACAGCTGGAAACATACGGCCGGGATTTTGACGCACAGTTCTTCGGACTGGTAAACAGCGACCTGCAGGCAGTGGGCGGTAAGCCCACAGCGGATATTGGCGCGTTTTACCGGGCATGCGCAGCAGGTGGAGGCCACACCAGCATCATCGTTGCCGGTGGCGAAGCCATTGCAGTAACGTGGAACTCCCTTTTACTTGCCCTGAACAGCTGGTTTAAGCGCACCCATCGATTTCACCATCGCATCGGAAAGGTCTTCGACCTGAATAATTTTTCCAGGTGGGTACTGGGGGGGAAGACGGAATTGCCTTTTGTGTTTCCGAAGGCTGATTTTGGCCGGGTCGACCAGCTCATCTATAACTCCCTTGGCGGTTCGGAGCTGGACCCAGTCCTTTTCTCCCGTTTTCCGCAGCTCGCCGACCAACTCCGGCAGGTGGATTTTTTCGCTGTGCGCGACCGTGCAACCCAGGAGAAACTGGCGGTGTACGGTATTCAGACCCAGCTGTATCCGGATTCCGCTATCCTGATGTCTAAATTCTTTCCGAAAACCGTGCTGTCGGCCCGCGTGTCATCCTCCGTACGCAAGTACGTTGCCGAAAAACAGGGGCAATATATTTTCTTCCAGGTGAAAAACAGCTATGCACGGGAAAAGGAGCAGCTGATTGCCCGCCAGCTCGACCGCATTGCCACTGAAACAGACAGCGCATTGTGCTTTTGTCCGATAGGCAAAGCGCTTAATCATGACGATCACCTCGCACTCCAGCGGATCGCACCTTACCTGGAAACCACCCCTGCAGTCTTCGATGAGGTAAATATCTGGGATATTATGTACCTGATCGCAAACGCGAAAGTGTATGTGGGCACCAGCCTGCATGGTGCCATTACCGCCATGAGCTATGCTGTTCCCTATGTCGGTGTGGAAGTAACCAAGCTGAACAGTTACCTGGGAACGTGGGGTATTGAAACGCTCAGCCGGGTAGTCCCGCTCAATGAGTTATATGCCGGTGTGCAGGTCGCGATGCAGGCCGATCGGCAGGCACTCGACTTATCGCTTAAAAAGCAGCAGGGAGCCGCAGAAGCCGCTTTCGATTCCATCCAGCAGCGTGTGCTTAATTAACGGACACATGGACACCGCGATACTCCGGCCAGAGGTACAGCAATACTTACAGACGCAGCAAACCGCAGATGCGGCGCAGGTAGCGTTACGGAAAAGCCCGTTTACTGACATCCCGCCCGCGGCGCTGGCCCAGCAGGTAGAAGGCCGCCAGCGATGCCGTAAAAAACTTCCGCTGTGGCACGATACACCCGGTATCTATTATCCCATGCGAATTTCCATTGAACAGGCTTCTTCCGCACTTACGGCACAATATAAAAGCCGCCAACTACCCACCGGGGGCCGGGTCATCGATGTTACGGGCGGTTTCGGTGTGGATGCGTTTTATTTCGCCCAGCGGGTGGAGTTGCTTACGTATTGCGAACGGTATGATGTGTTGGCTCGCATTGCACAGCACAATTTCAAAGTGCTGGGTGCAACCAACGTCGACACGCATGCACTTGATGGCATAACTTACTTAAACACACAGCCGGCCGGCGTGTTCGATTGCATTTACATCGACCCTTCAAGACGTAAAAACCGGCAAAAAGTGTTTCTGCTGGAGGACTGCGAACCGGATGTTGCCGCGATGCAGGCTGAGCTGTTGGAGAAGGCACCTTACCTGTATATTAAAGCCGCTCCCCTGCTGGATATTTCCGCAGCCCTGCGTTCGCTTCATCACGTCCGCGATGTCCATATCGTCAGTGTGGATAACGAATGCAAGGAGTTGCTGTTTCTGGTTGACCGCACCTACAGCGGTGTGCCCCGGTTGATCGCGGCTGCCCTTACGCCTAACAGCGAGCGGACATTCGTGTTTACTGCTGCAGATGAAGAGGCGGCAGTTTCCGTATTCAGTACGCCTTTGAATTACCTTTATGAGCCGGACGCAGCGTTGCTCAAGGCGGGTGCGTTCAAAAGCATCGGCCAGCGGTTCGGGCTGAACAAATTGCATCCGCACACCCATTTATATACGTCAGGTGAGCAGAACCCTGACTTTATCGGCCGCACCTTCCGCATTGACCGGGTCGAACCTTACAGCACATTCAAAAAGGAGAAGCATCCTGCACAGGCCAATATCACTACGCGTAATTTTCCGCTGGACGCAGCAGCACTGCGAAAAAAACACCGGATACCCGATGGTGGCAACCGTTTCCTGTTTTTTTGTACGGGCCCGCAGGACGAGCTATTGGTCATCTTTGCATCAAAAAGCTGAACACCTGTTGCCTTTATTCAGCCAATGCGGTAATTTGTCCTCATGTCAAAAAAAGTAAAGCTATCAGCACTTGATCTGGCCAACGTAATCGCGGGTGGAAACGCGGCTTCCGCCATTGCCCGCACGGTGGAGTTGGCGCAGCAGATTGAACAATTGGGATATACACGCCTTTGGCTGGCCGAACATCATAACATGGAATACATCGCCAGTTCGGCCACCGCGGTATTGATTGGCCACGTCGCCGCACATACCCGGCACATCCGGATCGGGTCCGGTGGCGTCATGTTGCCCAACCACGCACCCCTCGCCGTTGCAGAGCAGTTTGGCACACTGGAAACAATGTATCCGGGGCGGATCGATCTGGGATTGGGCCGTGCACCCGGCACCGACCAGCTTACGGCCATGGCGCTTCGCCGCAACAATCCGAACGCCGTATATCATTTTCCTGAAGATGTCCGCGAATTACAGCTGTATTTCAGCGACGATAATGTCAGCGGGCGTGTACGGGCGTTTCCCGGAGAGGGGTTGGATATCCCGATATGGATCCTGGGTTCCAGTACTGACAGCGCTTACCTTGCCGCCGAAATGGGCCTTCCTTATGCTTTTGCTGCCCATTTTGCACCACGGCAGTTCCGGAATGCCATTGCGCTGTACCGCACGCATTTTAAACCTTCGGCCCAGCTGGCACAGCCGTATGTCATGGCATGTGTAAATGTCCTTGCTGCCGATACCGATCAGGAGGCCGAACTACTGGCCAGCAGCCTCTACAATATGTTTCTGGGCGTGATCACCAACACCCGCAAGCCCCTGCAGCCCCCGGTTGTCGATGTGCGGACGTACTGGCCAGCGGACATCAGGGCCGCAGTTGATCAGATGCTGGCCTGCACATTCACCGGCAGTCCGGACTCGCTGCGCCCGCAATTGGAAAAATTCATTGAAGAAACCGGTATTGACGAACTAATGACCACCGGATATATCTATGACAGCGGTGCCCGGCTTAAATCGTTCCGGTTGTTGAAGGAGGTTTTGGGGTAGCCTTGGGTTCCAGGCCGGTTACCCCTCCGGAAACGACCAGCTTCATCGCGTCCGTAGCGGTCATATTCAGGCGTTTTACACGTTCTGTCTTGACAATAGCAATCTGTCCTGCAACGGAATAAGCAAAGGGAAAATAGACAATCACCTCCCCTTCCAGGCCAATCTTGCTCAGGTCGCGCTGGGTAAGGAAACCCACGCGCTTAAATCCTGTTTCATTGATTTCCACCATCACCGGCTCATTGAATTTCTTCGCATCACCAACAAAGGCTTCCGTAAAATCCTTAATGGACGAATACAGGGTATTAAACAGCGGTATCCGGTTGATCAGGCTATTAAACCAGTTGTAGATCGGCTCGGTGACCACATTGGTAAAGATCATGCCCACCACAACCAGGATCAGGATAACCGTAAGGATACCCAATCCCGGAACATACAGCGGCCTTCCATGTTCGTCTTCCCAGAACCAGCTGCTGAGGTTCAATGCGGAGTCGACACTCGCTACAATCCATACCATGAGAAAAAGCGCGCCCGCCAACGGAAGCACCACCAACGTACCTTTAATCAGGTAGTTAAAAAATAATCGGATTGTTCTCTGTTTTCGCATACGTCATACATTTTATTCCTGATAATATACCCGCTTAACCCGTTGGGATACGCCGGCAAGCAGTTCATAGGGAATCGTGCCAATGGTACGGGCCAGCGCTTCAACATCGCCGAAAACCACTGCTTCATCCCCTTCTTCAACGGAGACATCCGTTACATCAAGCATGCACATGTCCATGCAGATATCCCCCACCGTGGGTACTGCCGTCCCGCGTACCAGCATCTGGCCAACTCCATTGCCAAACCGGCGGTCGTAGCCATCGGCATAGCCGATCTTGACGGTCGCAATAACACGGTCGTGCGTGCTGGCGCCCCGACGGCCATATCCCACCGTATCACCGGCGGGGACAGTCCGCAGCTGGGTAACCGTCGTCTTCAGTGTACCTACCTGCTGCAGTGCCAATGGCGGCTCGCCAGCACCGATGCCATACAGTCCAATGCCCAGGCGAACCATGTCAAACTGCGCCTGCGGCCAGCGCTGAATCGCCGCAGTATTGGAAATGTGTCGGAGAAAAGCATAACCCAGCGCGTCCTGTAACCGTCCGGTAAACTCATGGAAGGCAGCCAGCTGCTCCAGCGTAAACGCGTCATGAGCCGGTTCACCGGCTGCTACCAAGTGCGAAAATACCGATTGCACCCGGACAGTATCTGTCGATTGCAGCCGATCCGCCAACAGCTTTACGTCACCGGTTGAGAAACCTAGACGGTGCATACCGGTATCTACCTTAATATGAACCGGATAGTCGGTTATTTTCCGCTCATCAAGCAACCGGATAAAGTCATCGAGCACGGAAAAACTGAAAAGTTCGGGCTCTAAGCGATGTTGCAGCAACGCGTCAAAGGAAGCCACAGCCGGGCTCATCACCATAATGGGCAGACGGATACCTGCCCTGCGCAGCTCCACTCCTTCGTCCACATAAGCCACAGCAAGGTAATCGACCCGGTTAAATTGCAGCAGATTGGCAATCTCAAAGCTCCCGCTGCCGTAAGAAAATGCTTTCACCATTACCATCAGCTTCACGTCGTCCGATAACCGGGCGCGATACTGATTCAGGTTATGCTCCATTGCGTTCAGGTTGATCTCAAAGATGGTTTCGTGCGATTTAGTCGTCAACGCCCGGCTGATGCGCTCAAATGCGAACTTCCGTGCACCCTTGAGCAATATCGTTTCATCACGCAAAGCCAATTCCGGAAGAGCCTCCAATAAGTGGTCGACATCCTGAAACGCATAATGCGTCAGAAACCGGAACTTATCCCGGTGCCGGAGAAAGGTATCACCCACGGATATTAATTTGTTTACTTTGTTGTTGTACAACAATTTAGATACCGAGTTATATATTTCTTCTTCATTATTAGCGCCGTCCGGTATATCCGATAATACAACTGTATAGGTTGGGTGCTGGTGCTGCTGTTTCAGGAAATTAAGCGCAATGGACAACGACGAAAGATCATTGCTATATGAATCATCGATAATGGAACAATGATTGATCCCCTGCTTCATTTCCAGCCGCATTTCAATTGGACGAAGTCGGGCCATACGGGTCTCAATCGTAGCCTGCGGATAACCCATAGCCAGCAACACGGCCCAGCAGCAGGTTGCGTTTTCCCTGGCGGCATCGTCGGCGAACGGAATGGAAATATTGACATCCCCTCCCGCGTACCGGGCATGGATACGGCAGCCCCGGTCCGGCAACGGCTCATATCCCGTTACTTCAAGTACCGTCCCCTGTGGTCCCCAGGTAAAATGACGGCCCGAGGCTGGAATAACCGCGTCCCCAGTGTAATCCGGATTGTAAACCACCTGCGGCACGTCAGAAAACAACCTGATTTTTTCATTTATTTTAGTCTGTAGCGAAGGAAAACCGGCATCATGGGCCGGTCCGATGTTGGTAAGCACGCCGATTGTCGGTTTAATCATACGCTGCAGAGGCTCCATTTCACCCACCTCACTGATTCCTGCCTCGATCAGGGCCAGATCATGCGCATCATCCATCTCCCACAGCGAAAGAGCCACACCCAACTGGGAATTATAACTCTTCGGGCTGCGCGCAATACGGTATTCCGGTGCCAACAGCTCATACAGCCATTCTTTCACGATAGTCTTTCCATTGCTGCCCGTAATCCCGATAACCGGATAATTAAACCGGCTCCTATGGAAAGCCGCCAGTTCCTGCAGCGCGGTTAAGGGTGAACGGACGATCAGGAAATTGGCCTCCGGAAATTGCGCAACGTCAATCCGGTGCTCGGCAATCACAAAATTACGCACACCGGCGGCGTAAGCTTCCGGAATGTACTGGTGGCCGTCACGCCGGCCCGCCAGGGCAAAAAACAGCCCATGTTCGGTATCGATCAGCTTGCGGCTATCGTACAACAGGCTGTTAATCTGCGTAACCGGACCGCCTATAACAGTCCGCACGGCAGTGATTGCCGCAATTACGGTATCCAACGTATATCGCTGTTTGTGCATATTTGCCACGAATTTCAGCATTTTTTAGGTACTGCAAGAATTTTTTGGCATTTTGGACACATGGATGACGCTCATGCACACCGGAAACAGGTACTGACCCCTGCACAGGCCAGGTCAAAGGCCGAAAGCTATTGCGCGTACCAGGAACGCTCACAGCAGGAAGTGCGCGATAAACTCTATTCGTGGGGCCTGCACCGGACCGATGTGGAGGCCACTATTGCGGAATTGATCGCCGACAATTTTCTGAATGAGGAACGATTTGCGATGGCGTACGTATCCGGAAAGTTTAACGTCAAACGTTGGGGAAAGCTTAAGATAAGACAGGGCTTAATAACCAAAGCTGTATCAAAGCCCTTAATCACTGTCGCATTAAATAGCATTGACGACGCGCAATATCGCCTGACATTGCAACACCTACTCCAGAAAAAAGCAGCGATGCTTTCCACGGACAATCCCTATAAGCGCAAACACCAGCTGCTGCAATACGCCGCCGGCAAGGGTTATGAAAACAGTGTCATTCTGGAAATATTGAGTGACAACGAATTATAATGCACCCTTCCATTTTTTGAAAAAAATATTTGGCATACATATAAAACTCGCTATATTTGCATCACCAAAACGGTAAACGATCACCGTTTTCAGGCGAAAGTAGCTCAGTTGGTAGAGCGCAACCTTGCCAAGGTTGAGGTCGCGAGTTCGAACCTCGTCTTTCGCTCCAAGAGATCCCTTCTTCTTGCAAAAAGAGAAGGGATTTATTGTTAGGTAACAACCCATTTGCCTGGATGGTGGAACTGGTAGACACGCAGGACTTAAAATCCTGTTCCCGTTAAAGGAGTGCGGGTTCGATTCCCGCTCCAGGTACGTAAGCAAATGAAAAGCCAGGGACAGTATCCCTGGCTTTTTCCGTTTAAAGACAACCGGTACTGGCCGGCGGTCTACCGCGGCCGTTTACTGTACAACCTGCGCGCCCCCTATCCATACTTCGGCAATCTGTTGCAGGTTCCTGATGTCATCGAGCGGGTTCCCATCCAACACAACCAGGTCGGCCCAATAACCCGGCTTCAGCAGACCGATATCTTTCAGCTTCATGCAGGGAATGGCATTGCCGGTGGCCGATTGTATTATTTCCATGGGTGTCATCCCTGCCTCTGCCATCAGCTGCATTTCCATATGCTCAAAATAGCCAATAAACCGGGCGGGCATTCCGCTGTCGGTACCCATGATAATGGGGACTCCGCGATCGGACAATATTTTCATATTAGCCATCGCAACGGGTAACTGGCGTTTGTAAGTCTGCGCGCTTATGCTGTTTCGAACTTGCTGCTGTCTTTCCGGATCAAGCAATGGCTGGATTTCTTCCCGGCTATATACACGCAGAAAGAACGGGTCATCAAAAAATGCCGCTGTATCCTCGTATACGTAAGTGGACACTTCCCGGGTAAGTGTCGGACAATAGCAGGCGTTCCGGGCCTTCATCAGATCAATCAAGGTGTCATCTACCTGCTGATCACGTATGCTGTGGGCCACCAGGTCGGCCCCCGACTGAAGCAGTTTCTTTGCATCATCCAGGTAATAGGTATGCACGGCGAGCTGATAGCCCAGTTCATGCGACCGGTCAATAACAGCTTGATAGATTTCCGCCGGCATTTTTTTGCTGGTTCCCAGGTTATCGTCCACGCGGATCTTCATAAAATCCACACCCATCCGGTGATTACTGTCTACCACGGCAACGGCTTCTTCGGGGGTGTTGCCATTGATGACCTCGCCGGCAATATACAGCCGTGCCCGCTGATTGGCGGTTGTGTCGTTCACAAACCGCATCGGAACGGCTTCCTTCCGGTCGCCTCCGAGGCTCACTACCGTGGTAATGCCATACTGCGCATAGCGTTCCAGGTCATGGGCGGCATTTTCAGCGGAATAATGGCCGCCTTCCACCCCCTTGACATCACCTACGTGTCCATGTGTATTAATCAATCCGGGGATGACGGTCTTGCCCGTAACATCCCTGATTTTGGTATTTTCCGGAAGCGTAACCTGATCCCGGGAGCCCACCGCAACAATGCGGCCGCCGTGCATCAGCACAACGCCATCGCTGATTGGAGCTGCGCCACTGCCATCAATGACCGTGCCCCCTACAAAAGCCGTATATGCGGATTCCTCCGTGGTGCGGTCGGCCCCGCAGGCAGTAAATAATAACAGTAAAGAAACTACGGTTAGGTATTGGAATGTTTTCATCAGCGCTGGTTTTACAGGTAATTACGACTTAAAAATAGCGACTTTTTTCCGCTCCTGTTCCCACAGAACAAAAAAATTACCAAGTCTCGGCCGCACCGGCCGGCGTTGGCTATACTGCAAAACTTTGTTATCTTGGTACCGGTCTTCCTTAGGATCCCGTTAACATGCCGGTTCAAACTACGATAAAAGACATCGCCCAGGCACTTGGAATTTCAGTGGCTACCGTATCCCGCGCCCTGCGCGATACCTACGATGTCAGTGAAACCACGCGCGAACGGGTGTTAAAAAAAGCCGAGGAGTTAAATTACAAGCCCAATGTGTATGCTGTGGGACTTGCCGGCGGCAAATCAAAAAATATCGGCATCATATTGCCGGCTATTAACCATTACTATTTTTCCACTGTGATCACGGGCATTCAGGAAACTGCCTACCGCGAGGGATATAACATCATCCTTTTTGTCACCAACGATGCCGCGGAACGGGAAACGGCCATTATCAGAAACCTGAATCCGCTGCACCTGGATGGCATCCTGATTGCTGCTTCTTCGGCCGACGATGCCGTTCCGGTTTTTGAAATGCTACTGCAGAACATACCAGTCGTTTTTTTTGACCGCGTGCTGCCGGATATTGCAACATCACACGTCAGGCAGGACGATTACAATGGTGCCGTTGCCGCAACCGAGCACTTGTTAGCACAGGGGTACCGCCGCATTGCACACCTCGCCGGGCCGCCCGACCTCGACTTCACGTTACGCCGTAAGCAGGGCTATCTGGATACCCTAGCCAAATCGGGACACCCCGTACGGGAGGAATGGATGGTTCATTCGGGTTTTTCCCAACAGGACGGGTTCAGTGACATGGAACGCCTGCTGGCGCTGGCTGATCCGCCCGATGCGGTGTTTGCTGTCAATGACCGGAAGGCCATCGGTGCCATGCTGGCACTGAAAGCACACGGCATCGCCATCGGCCCGGAAATCGGGGTCATCGGCTTCACCGGCGATCCATCGGGCGAAATCATTTCGCCATCCCTCACCACGGTCGCGGAGCCTGCCTACGATATCGGTAAGCAAGCCTGTGAATTGCTGATCAGCCACATCACCCGGAGCACATTCCAGCCACGTGAAGTCGTTCTTCCCGGAAAACTACTGATCCGCGATTCCACCCGCAGGTGTCTGTAATAAGGAGGCCGATTCCTCATCGAGAAAGAAATAGCAACTGGGGTGGGTCTGTAAAATACTCGCCGGATACCGGTTGCTTACCGGCTGTTCCAGACTGTCTTTAACGGCCTGGGCCTTTCTGCGGTCGGGCACTGAGCAGATAATGTGTGTCGATTTGAGTATTTGCTTCACCGACATGCTTATCGCCTGCCGGGGTACTTCGCTGATGTCGGCAAACCAACCCTCATTGCACTGCTGTGCCCGGCAGGGCTCATCAAGGTCCACAACGAGGTACGGGGCCTCCGTCTCAAAATCCGCAGGCGGATCGTTGAAGGCGAGATGGCCATTTTCGCCGATCCCCACCAGTGCCACATCCACGGTAATTCCACTGATCCGGTCAGCCAGTGCGTCAATGACCGATACGGGATCCGACTCACCATCAATCAGGTAGGCTGCCTTCAATGGTCCGGTTCTGGCCAGCACACGCTCTATCAGGTATTTACGGAAACTAGCCGGGTGATGCACCGGTAGGTCAATGTATTCGTCCAGATGGAATAACGTAACCGCGGACCAGTCGATCTCCCCATCCTGCAGTAACGTGTTGAGGGTTTCAAACTGACTGGTGCCCGTGGCGACAATAATAAAGGCTTCCCCCCTTTCGGCAATCGCTTTCTTGATATACGTTGCCGCCAATCTTCCGGCCTTATCGCCAAGTGCCTTTGCATCTGCTGAAATAATAACGTTCATGATAATAATTTATACTGTTGAATAATGTTAAGCACTGATAACCTGTGTTGTACCCCCGGCAGCTAATGAAATATCGACGGGTTGATTCGTTTTCCACGACCCCCCGGTAAAATCCGGAATAGGGATCGGCTGGCTGCCGTTCGCCACGGACCATTCCGACAGTGGCGACACCACGCTCCACGATGCGGCGTCATAGACGTCCATATCCACTGGCAACCCGTTCCGCAGGCAGTCAATTAACCGCCAGTCCATAAGAAAGTCCATGCCGCCATGCCCTCCGATTTCCCGGGCAAGTTCCCCGAGCTTCCGTACCAGCGGCGGCGTATGCTGGGCTTCCAGTGCGCTGACTTCGGCCTCATCCAGCCAGCCCGTGTGACTGTTGGATATCCGTCCGGGCAATGGATATTTCTGTGCCGTTCCCTTGGTACCGCTCAACAGGTGGATGCGGCTATAGGGTCTGGGCGATGTCACGTCGTGCTGAAGCATGATGGTCCGTCCCCGTTTGGTCCGGATGACACTGGTATTCATGTTCCCCCGGATGTTGTCGCCGATATACGGTTGGTAAGAAGGATCTTCGGATAGCTTTTCCTTTGCCGCGGCGCCGATCATAAAATCATTGGATGCCATGGAAACCATGTAGTCCATGCAGTCGCCGCGATTAACGTCCATTGCCTGGCAGATCGGTCCCAGGCCATGCGTGGGATACAGGTTTCCGTTGCGCCGCGTATTTTCCTTCAGCCGCCAGAGATCGTAACGCTTTTCACGGTCGAAGAAACTGTCCATAATATCGTGGATGTATGCCCCCTCACCGTGGATTAATTCACCGAAGAATCCCTGCCTGACCAGGTTAAGGGTCAATAGCTCAAAGAAATCGTAACAGCAGTTTTCCAGGATAACGCAGTGCCTGCGGGTGCGTTCCGAAGTTTCCACCAGCTTCCAGCAATCCTCCACCGTGGTAGCAGCCGGGATTTCAACCGCCACATGTTTGCCCTGTTCCATGGCATAAAGTGCAATCGGTGCATGCAGTTCCCAATGGGTACAGATGTAAACCAGATCGACATCATCGCGTTCACATACCTGCCGCCAGTCCTCCGCCTTTCCGCCATATAGCTGCGGCTTATGCCCCGGGCGTTTGATCCGGGCTTCGGCAACCTTGGTCCGTTCCTCCCGGATGTCGCACAGGGCAACGATGGACACGCCTTCGATGTAACTTAACCGCTCCACCGCAGCGGCTCCACGGTTGCCCACACCGATGAAAGCCACACGCACCTGGTCCATTTTGGGTGCCGCATATCCACTCATGTTAAATGCCTGGGTATGGGACTGCATCGCGTACTTCCGGATATGGCCAAGGGCCGATTCCTGTTCGGGATTACCGGCTCCGGAACAGGATACCATTGCCGGGGTGGCTGCCAGCCCGATCCCGGCGAGGCCGGACAGTTTCAAAAATGCTCTTCGGTTTCTTTTCATATTTGGTTTATTTAGGATAAATGGTTCGGACTATTCAAACCGGACATCCACCTGCCGGTCCGCAATACGCTGCATGGTCTTGAAAAAACCCCAGTGTGCCCGCAACGCGGTAGCATCCAGCGGGCGACCGGAAAGGGTACACGGATTCCGGAAGGTTATGGGTCCGTTCGCCAATGCAGCCAGCATGCCGATATCACCCCACGGAAGAATACCCGGAACATGGACGCTCATGTTGTAATGGTCAACCCCTTCCGCGGTATCAAAAAGGTAGCTTACCGGAGTGTCTACAACGGTGATCTTGCTTGGTAGGGGGGTAAAAGGCGCTGCATACAACGCTGCCAGCCCCGCTTCGCGGAATCCGGTTAGCTGGATGGCCGCCTCGGGATACTGCGACTGCACCCATTGCATTGCCAGGCACAGCTCACCGGCCCACTGCCCCATCATCGTTTGGCCCAGCCATAGCATGGAACGGGATAACGTGTGGTGCGGACTTAGCTTGCCGTCTATTTGCGTCGCCGTGACGGAACCATGCGATCCGGTGCCCCACAAATCCAGGGTAAGAATTCCCTTTCCCTCCGCCGTGATATCCGAGACGGCCGATGCGGGCAATCGGTCGCGGCCCTGGCCGTGAACCAGCACGGCAATACCGGCCGCAGGATTGGCAGGTTGCTTTAGCCAAATCGGCAATACATTGCCGGATGCCGTTATCAGTTGCACGGCTTGCCGGCCGTCGGTCACTAACTGTGGGTTCACCTGCCGAAGCTGCGCTTCCTGCAGACCGAGAAGCTGCCGCAACCGGTGTTTCTTTTTTTCAGGTTCAATGGACGACACCTGCATCAGCGCTTCCCGGATCCGGTGTCCCTCGCCCGTACAGAAGGTCGCCGTTGTCTGTACAGCGGCTTCACGCGCTCCCGGACCGTATGTGGCCAGTTCTCCGGCACTGCGGATTTCTGCAGCTGATACGGGCAGTGGCGGTTCATTGGCTGGCCGCTGCTTAAGGTGCCTGTTAAACCAGGCAATCATCGATGCCTGCATTGCCACATTGTAGCCATGCGTGCCGGCTATTACCTGGTGGTCGATGTGGTTTCCCACGTCCAGCTGCTCGAATATTGGCTGTGCATAACGATAACTCCGCTGCATTTCCGCCGGCATAAACGACGGGTTTGCTTCTTCCCCGGCGTTGATGACCCGGAGGGCACGCGGGGCAATCAGCCCCAGTACGCCGGCTTCTTCAGTAAAAGTGAGCCCCCCCGGCAATAACTCGCATACACAGTTGCTGTTCATGATATACGACTGAAATGTACCTACGCTGACTACCGGGACAACCGCCCTGACACGGGTGTCCAAAGCGGCCAGCCACATGGCCTGGTTTCCTCCCCCGCTGGCACCGGTTGCCCCAATACGGTCATGGTCCACATAGGGCAGCGTACACAACAGGTCCACCGCACGGATATTTTCGGTAACCTGCATACCCAGCAGCGTTTTTCCGATATTCAATAGCGAAGCGCCGAGATTACTGCCGTGGTATTCTTCCACCCCGGCAACGGTCGAACGTTCGCCGGCGCCCCATGCGTCCGGCACCAGGCAAACATACCCATGCCGTGCAATGTATTGTGCAACCTCCTGGAACAGTACGGAATTCCGGGCACCTTCCCAATGGCCGTGTGTCAGTACAATACCCGGATGTGGTCCTTCCCCCGAAGGGATGTAGAGACTGGCGGTGGCAAACACGTCCGGAAGCGTCTGGTACCGGATGGCTGCAACCGTCAGCCCCTGTAACGGTATCCGTTTTGTTTCTTTCAGCAGCAGCGGCAATTGGGGATAAAACGCAACTCCGGTCTGTGCAACGATATGCTCCCTCAGCTGTGCTGCTGTTTCCTCCCAGGCAACTGCCTGAAGGGTATGCCAATGCCGGTCAGCTGCCTCCGCAGCCTGCGTGCGTAGCTGCCGGGCCAGCGGATCGTCGATAATTCCCCTGTGGTTACGGTGGCCCGCAAGGAGATCAGCAGATGGGAAGTTTTTCATAACCGGTCAATATGGTGATACAGACACTTATGTGCCTACCAAAAATAACCGTTGTGGCGTTAGCAGACAAGCATTGATCAGCCAAAATTACCGAGAACGTTACCGAAATTCAGTATCTTGCTGCCGTTAATACCAATTAAACGAATGAAAAGAAGAAATTTCCTGCAACTGGCCGGGGCCTCCGCAGCGCTGGCGCTTTTTCATGGACATTCCACAGCAGCGCCTGCCGGAAACCACCGGAAAGTACACGCCATCACCGGCACCTGGTTTGAGTTCCAGCATCACAGTGAAGTGGAGGGAACCTACTGGAATCCGGCGTTGGCGGCATTTACGGCGGACGACTGGGAAGCAAAGGTTGCGGAAATCGCCGGGACCGGCATCCGCTACCTGGTATTGCTGGATGTGGCGATCTATGGCAAAAGTTTTTACCCCTCAGCCCTATTGCCCCAACACGCGTTGACCGATAACGATCCCCTGGAAACCGTGCTTTCGGCAACGGATAAGCATCAGCTACGCGTATTTATGAGTAATGGTTTTTTTGGCGACTGGCGGAACCCGGCGTTCCTGATGCAGGATAAAGACATACACCTGTTGCGCGTAAGGGCCATGGAGGAGCTCACTGGGAAATATGGCCATCATCCCAGCTTTTACGGCTGGTATTACCCCAACGAAACGGGCATTAACGGCCATTTCGATGATAATTTCATCCAATATGTGAACAAATGCTCGCTGGAAGCCCATCGGCTGACACCCCGAGCGAAAACACTGATTGCACCCTACGGCACAAGAAACGTAGCGGCCGACGACGGCTACGTGGCGCAGCTCGACCGGCTGGACGTGGATTTTATTGCCTATCAGGACGAAATCGGCGTGCAGAAAACCCGGGTGGATGAAAGCACGGCAATCTTTGAAAAACTGCACCGCCTGCACCGTAAATCAGGCCGGAACGAGCTATGGGCTGATGTCGAGGTTTTTGCATTTGAGGGGGAGGTCTATCGCTCGGCCTTATTGCCCGCTGCCCCGGAACGGGTGCTGGCACAGCTTGGGGCACTGGCTGAACTGGTGGAACAGGTATTCATATACCAATATACCGGGATGATCAACCGGCCCGGGTCACCGGTAACGATCGGCTACCGTGGACAACACGACCTGTATACGGCCTTAACGGAAGCGGGATGGCTGAAGCGCCGGTAACGAGCGCCTCAGATATTCGCCCAGCCATGTGCCAGCACGTCGGCCAGGTGCATGGTTTTAATGGGCAGTTGATGCTTGGTGATGTAGGCCTGCAGCTGCATGAGGCAGGAAGCGTCCGTGGAAATAAGGTAATCGGCTTCCATTTCCAGCGCATGATGCACTTTCTGTTCGGCCATGGCACTGGATATCGCCTCAAACTTCACGGCAAATGTACCGCCGAAGCCACAACAGGTCTCGGTATCACGCATTTCCACGAGTTCCAGGCCATCCACCCGTTCCAGCAACTGGCGGGGTTCCTCTTTGATGCGGCATTCCCGCAGGGCCGAACACGAATCGTGGTATACAGCCCGTCCTTCCAGCTCTGCCCCGAAGTAATCCTTTTTCAGCACGTTCACCAGAAAAGAGGATAATTCATGGATATTGCCCTGTATTGTCCGGCAATGGTTGTGGATCACGGTATTGGTAAACAAGTCGTCATATGCATTTTTGACCATTCCCGTGCACGATGCGGACGGTGAAACAATCGGGTGTTCGCCGGAAAAATCATTCAGGAATTTCTGCCCGACCTGTTTTGCCTCGTCCCAGAACCCGGCATTGTAAGCCGGCTGGCCGCAGCAGGTCTGCTGTGGGTTGTAGATTACCGTGCAGCCTGCTTTTTCCAGTACGCGCACGGTGTTAAAGGCCGTCTCCGGAAATAGCTGATCAATAAAACAGGGGATAAATAGCTGTACAGTCATATGTCGTTAACGGCAAAGTTAGCGCAATATTGGAAACCCGGGAACAAAAATATCATTTCATGGCTTGCGGCGCTCATTCCAGTATATGGGCCGCTATATAGGATACGGCAATCACTTTTCTTCCGCAGCATCCCAGCCGGGGACATAATATTCGGCCGTGCGGATCGCTTCCTGCTTTGCTTCGGTTTCCTGGCCAAGGCGATGCAGCAATTCTGCCCGGTACCGGTGGTCCTGCCCGGCCACGTAAGAATCAGGAAATGAACGGGCGGAACGCGTGAAATATTCATAGGCTTCCCGCCATGCAGCCGAATCTGTTTTATTCATCAGGGCAAGACCCGCGGCATAGTCGTCGTGCCATTTCTTGGCTACGGGGCTCATCCGGTCAGCTTCCTGCAATCCCCGGAATGGGGGGATCTGTGCGACGATGGAATTTTTAGCATGGATCGGCAGCACCGGTGCACTGAAGTAGTTGATCAGCGCATCGAGGTATGCTTCGGCTTCCCGCCTGTTGTAAACGGTATCTTTAAGCCGCTGCTCTTCGGGCGGATGGGTAAAAAACGAAGCCTCTGCCAATACCGCCGGAATGCCGTAGGTACCCCGCAGTACTGCAGCTCCGGCATCGGCAAAGACCGTATGGTCCGAAACGATGCTTACCGGCACATCTTTTTGGTACATGTGTTTCCGGAATGCTTCTGCCAACGCTTCGCCGAGCCGGACACCGGCGAGGTTTTCACTGATATTGCCATGGAAATAAATAATCGGAAAATTTACCGCGTCGTCGGCCGTTGCATTGTGGTGGATGGAAAGAAATACGTCCGCATCATTTTCCCGTGCAAGCTCCGCACGGCGGGCTAACGGCACCTGTTCATCAATCGTCCGCGTCATGATTACCCTGGCTCCGTGTGCCTCAAGCAGCTGCTGTAAATATGTACTCACGCGGAGGTTGACCCATTCTTCCCGCTCACCGGTCGGCCCCTGACGGTAACTGTCAGTCGCCGCGGTGCCGCCATGACCCGGGTCAATGCAGATAACCTTGCCTGCGAGCGGGCCCGATTGGGCAAACGCACTTCCGCCCGGCGCCACGCTCATTAAAACGACTGCACACGATACGATGCTGCCAAAAAGGAAATTAACTGTTTTTTTCTTGTAATTCATCTTGTTCTTGTTAGCGTTCACATGGTGGTTTGTGTCCTTAGGCCGTACAACATACGACAAAAATTCAGCATATTAAACATATTGCCGCTATGCAGCGATAAAAACGGGACATTCCCTGTGTCTCCACGATAAAAAACAACCAGCGGTTACTGACCACTTACCCGCGAAACCCGGAGCATCCGCCACAGCAACGCCAGCCCGATAAGAAAAAATATACCCAGACACAATGCCGAGTAACGGATATTATGGGTGATCTGTTCAATAAGCGCAAAGGAAAATAACCCCAGCACAATGGCCACCTTTTCGGTCACGTCATAAAAACTGAAAAACGAAGCCGTATCCACTTCATCCGTCGGCACCAGCTTGGAATAGGTGGAGCGTGATAGCGACTGGATACCCCCCATTACCAGTCCCACAAGTGCAGCAAGGCAATAAAACTGTACTTCATGGGTAATGTAGAATGCGGAGATACAAATCCCCGTCCAGATACAAACCACGAGCATCAGTACCCGGACATTGCCGATATACCGGGCCAGCAGTGACATCAGGTAGGCCCCCGCAATCGCGACCAGCTGGATAATCAGAATCGTGGCAATTAACTTCGGCGCGCCAAGATGCAGCACTTTCTCACCAAAAGAGGCCGCTACAATCATAACCGTCTGCACTCCCATGGCATAAAAGAAAAATGCGGGTAAAAAACGTTTAATTTCCGGGATCTCCCTCAACCTACGCCAAACCGCCGCCAGTTCGGAAAACCCTTTTTTCACCACATGCCTGGTAACACGCTGGCCATTGTACGTGTTTTTGGGAAGCTTCCGAAACGGGATCTGTGCAAAACCGATCCACCAGAGGCCGACCAGCAAAAAGGATAGCCGTGCTGGAAAACTCGGATCCGTGATACCGAACCACTCGGGTTTCAGTACAAAAACAAAACAGATGATCTGCAGGGTCACACAGCCCACATAACCGTAGGCAAATCCCTGCGCACTTACGCGGTCCTGCTGGTCCTTGGTGGCAATCTGGGGTAAATAGGAATTATTGAACAGCACACCGCCAACGTACCCCATGGCCGCCAGTGTAAAGCAGATTATGCCCCATTCGAGCGTTTCCAGTTTAAAAAAGAACAGCCCCATACAGGCAATACCGCCCAGGTAGGTAAAGGCCATCATAAATGATCGTTTATTTCCCTTAAAATCGGCAATAGACGACAGCATAGGCAGGACAAGTGCCATCAGCAGGTAAGCAAAGGACAGTGCAAAGTTGGAAAGCGCCGTATTGATCAGATTGATCCCAAAAAAAGAAACCCGGTCGCCATGCGTCTCCGTGGTTGTAATCGCGGTATAATACGCCGGAAAAATGGTGGACGTGATGACCAGGTTATAAGCGGAATTTGCCCAGTCAAACATGGCCCATGCCCGGATGGTGGGTTTGTGGTTTTTAGGTGTTGATAATTGTTCCATTCTGCGGACTAAGATAGAAAATAGCCGGTACAATCACAGCAACCCGCTGGTACTTCCATTTACCCTGGTTCGGCCTCCGGGCAACGCCCGTACAGGATGAAGCCAGTGTGAGTCCAGTAGTTTTCCGAAAAAAGGTGGACTTACCCTGGACTCACTCTGGACTTATATTGGACTCACACTGGACTCAGTCCAACGCGGGTACGGCCCGGTTCCGACGGTGGCCCGGTCAACCGGCGACATCGATTCAACGCCAGATCGTATTCTTCGGGCAATCAATTATTATTATCTTTATGCCTTCATTATGTTTATATCTGCGATCTGCCGGACCACATCATTCGTTTCAGGCGGGCCATCGCAGGTTGAAGCATCATAATCAACTGAATACAGCGCTTTAAATCGACTGAAAACACATGAGAACAGGACAGCTGCCGGTACAGGCCGGTATATTAGCCGCACTTACTTTGTTTGCCGCTTGCGGTGGTGGCGGAACGGACGGAGAACAGGCTTCCGCGGGCCATACCGCATCGGTTATCGTTTCGGAAAAAGTCCGGTTTTCCATTGACACCCTGCACACGGGGATGGAAAACCCCTGGGGGATGACCTGGCTGCCTGATGGGCGGCTGTTGGTCACGGAACGGAACGGCGAAATCCTGGTTTTCGAAGGCGACCGCTACAGCGGGGAAAAGCTAACGGGATTTCCGGAAACTTACCGGAACGGGCAGAGCGGCCTGCTGGATATTCAGGTGCATCCTGACTATGAAAACAACGGCTGGATTTATGCTACATATGCTAAACCTGCAAATGGCGGCGGAAGTACCACGTTGGTCCGCTTCCGGTTAACAGATAACCGGGTCGACCAATTGGAGGAACTGTACCAAACCGGTCCCGTCACCGACTCACGTGTACATTTTGGTAGCCGGATTGTATTTGACGACGACGGCTACCTTTATTTCAGCACCGGCGAGCGGGGCACAAAGGAAAATGCCCAGGATCTTTCCAATGATATGGGCAAGATACATCGGCTGCACGATGATGGCAACATTCCGGCCGACAATCCATTTGGTGACACGCCCAATGCCCGGCCCAGCATCTGGTCATACGGGCACCGCAATGTGCAGGGCATGGCCTATGACCGCGCAAATAATGTGATCTATGCCACCGAACACGGTCCACGTGGCGGCGACGAGCTCAATATCATTGCAAAAGGCCGTAATTACGGCTGGCCGGTGATCACCTACGGCATTGATTACGACGGGGCCATCATTTCGGACCTTACCGAAAAGGAAGGCATGGAGCAGCCTATTCAATATTGGGTACCCTCCATTGCTACCTGTGGTCTGCTTTTCTACACCGGCGACCGATACCCGGGATGGGAAAACAGCCTGTTCAGCGGCGCGCTGGCCGGCATGCATGTGGCGCGGATAACGGTAACCGGCGGAATATACCGGCACGAGGAAAAGCTGTTACAGGATATCGGTCGCGTGCGCCAGGTGGCCCAGTCGCCCGACGGCTATATATATGTACTTACTGAAGGGCCGGGCCTTTTACTGAAATTGATCCCGGCCGGGGGTTAGGCATCGTCAGTGGCGGCAAGAAAAGCCTATGACGTTTATTTTATCTGGTGTATCTTTGCATAACGATGAATACAGAACAACTGCTTCAACGCGCGCTTCAATTTGACTTTCTTTCGGTCGACGAAGGCGTTTACCTGTATAAAAATGCAGCAACGGCGGATTTGACCTACGTAGCCAATGAACTGCGGAAAATCCAGGTGCCCCACGGCAAAGTGACCTGGCAGATCGACCGTAATGTGAATACCACCAACGTATGCATTGCCAACTGCAAATTCTGCAATTTTTTCCGTAGACCGGGCCATGCCGACAGCTACATTACCGACATCGAAACGTATAAACAGAAAATCGAGGAAACGTTCCGGTACGGGGGCGACCAGCTGCTGCTGCAGGGCGGCCACCATCCTGACCTGGGGCTGGAATTTTACACCACCCTGTTCAGGCAGCTAAAAGAACTGTACCCCACACTTAAACTGCATTCCCTGGGCCCGCCCGAGATTGCACACGTGGCCAAACTGGAGCAGATGAGTCACATTGATGTACTGAAGGCACTCCAGGACGCGGGGCTCGATTCCCTTCCGGGAGCCGGTGCCGAGATCCTTAACGATCGCGTCAGGCGGCTGATCTCCAAAGGAAAATGCGGCGGACGGGAATGGCTGGATGTCATGCGGGCAGCCCACCAGATCAACCTTCCGACTTCCGCGACGATGATGTTTGGCCATGTGGAAACAATAGCCGAGCGTTTTGAACACATGGTCTGGGTCCGGGAGGTGCAGGAAGAACGCCCCCGGGATGCGCACGGATTTATCGCATTCATTCCCTGGCCTTTCCAGGACGATGGCACATTACTTAAGCGCCTGCGCGGCATCACCAACGATGTGACCGGCGAGGAGTATATCCGCATGATTGCCCTTAGCCGTATCATGTTGCCCAATATAAAAAACATCCAGGCCTCGTGGCTGACTGTCGGAAAACGCGTTGCACAGCTCTGCCTGCACGCGGGGGCAAATGACTTTGGATCGATCATGATTGAGGAGAATGTGGTATCCGCTGCCGGCGCACCGCACCGGTTTACGTCTGCCTCCATTCAGCAGGCCATCCGGGAGGCCGGCTTCGAGCCACAGCTCCGGACACAGAAATATGAATTCCGGGAATTACCGGCAGTAATGGAAGAACAGGTGATTGATTATTGAGTTCATTCGATAAAAAATTGGAAAAGCTGATCTGCGAAATAGAGGCCCTGATCTATGCATCGGAATACGGGATTACCCCTGCGGAGATCAGGCAGGTCATGGAAACCGTTATTGAAAAGCCCCTTGACGAGCAGGAGATCCACTCCGTTCTCAGTGAAATTGAACGCCGCTATCAACAGGAGGACCGGGTGATGGAGCTCCGGATGGTAAATAGCGCTTACCAGTTCCTGACCAAACCCCGGTTTTACGGGACGATCAACCAGCTGCAGGCACACCGGGCCAAAAAGAAGCTCAGTCAGGCCGCATTGGAAACATTGGCCATCATCGCTTACCGCCAGCCGATCACGAAACTGGAAATTGAACAGATCCGTGGCGTTAACTGCGATTATTCGGTTCAGCGCCTGCTGGAAAAGGAACTGATCGTTATCGCCGGCAAATCCGAAAGCGTCGGCCGGCCGATTCTTTACGGCACCAGCAGTCTTTTTATGGATCATTTCGGCCTGAACAGCGTGGCGGATCTTCCGAAATTAAAGGAAATTGTAGCGGAAAGCAACACTATAGGAGAATCAACAAACTAGCAATCAGTTATTTATCTTCACATCCATTTTTTTTTAAAAAAAGTGACAGGAAGTTAAAAACTTGTTATTTTTATCCTTGTTAAAAAACAGTATACAATAAAACATAATTATGAAAACGCTAAGGATGCAAGACAATGAATTAGCAATTTTGGAGGATGAGGTGTTAGCCGTTTTGGACAAGGGGCCTGATGACGATGACGACACAGACGGTTTTTTAGAAGAGGGAGATGACTTTGAATTGGATGAGTTCGATTCAATGGATGATTTTGACGACTTTGACGACGACGACGATTACGCGTAAACGTCTCCGTATTTGAAAGACTGTTTACGCAGGTCCACGAAACCCCATACGAGAAAGCTGAGGTCACCTATACCATCATATCCGGCTTTCAGACCCCAATGTTCAGAATGACATGACAAAATCACATCCGCTATGCTGGTTAACTGGCATGGCGGATGTGTTTACGCCTGACCTTTAGCCGGTTTTACCAAAAACTTATCGGCGTAGTTAACGAGATTTACACCACCGTAATTTCCCGAACTCATCAACAGCAGGTTCTTCCCTTCCGGGTCCATCTGGCTGAGGTATTCCCCGATACTGGTGATGTTATTGAAGTAAATCAAATCAGGTTGGTTAAATGCCTTTTTCAGGGTATCGGTGGTAATGGCCTCCGCATTTTTCTGTTTGAGTGCTTCCTGATTAATAAATACCGCGGGATACTCCGCCTCCTGCATGGTATCTTTATATTCACTCAGGTATGCTTCGCTTAAGCTGCTGTAGGTATGCAGTTCGACGATTGCGACAAGTTCCTTATTGGGAAACTGTTCTTTCAGCGCATGGATGCTCGCCTTTAATTTGGACGGTGTATGGGCAAAATCCTGATAGACCACACTATCGTCGTCACTGGCGACATATTCCAGTCGCCTGGAAGCACCGCGGAAATTCCGGATGGCATTGTAAAATGCCTCCCGGCTTACCCCCAGCCAGTCACATACCGTGAAGGCCGCCGCAATGTTGGACAGGTTATGCCGGCCAAACACCTGAAGCGGGATGTCGCCTGCGGCCGTATGGATATAAGTGACGCCTTTATTGATGGTGTACTCCGGCGTGCGGTAACCATGCTTATTGATCTTGGATTGATCCTCAAGCACAATTTCCTGCAGTTTCTTATCCTCTTTATTATAGACCAGCGTGCCCTTGGGCTCGATGTGTTTGATAAAAAGCCGAAATTGATCCACATATTTTTCAAACGTCGGAAAGGCATTTACATGGTCCCACGCAATGCCGCTGATTAATGCAATATTGGGTTTATACAAGTGGAACTTGGGGCGTTGGTCAATGGGTGACGCCAGGTATTCATCGCCCTCAATAATGGCAATGGGTGCATCCTTGGTCAGGCGGACCATGTACTGGAATTCATCCAGTTTCGCACCGACCAGGTAATCAAAATCGCGGCCAATGGACTTCAGTACGTGCATGATGATGCTGGTAATAGTCGTTTTGCCATGACTTCCGCCGATAACTACCCGTACTTTTTCCCTGGTCTGTTCGTAAATAAACTCGGGGTATGAATAGATTTTGATCCCGATTTCCTGTGCTTTCAGTAATTCAGGGTTGTCTGCCTTAGCATGCATACCGATAACCACCGCATCGATATCGGGCGTGATGTGTTCGGGATACCAGCCCGGTTTGGGAAGCAGGCCCTCACGGGCGAGGTTGGTCCGCGACGGTTCATAGATATGGTCGTCGGATCCACTGACGATGAACCCTTTTTGAGCCAGTGCGATGGCAAGGTTATGCATGATACTGCCCCCAATGGCAATAAAGTGTACTCGCATAGCTAGTTGATTTTAATAAATCGTGCAGCTGCCCATCCGTTCTGCTCTTTATGTCCACTGTAATGCAGGTTGTAACCCATAGCGGCCGTTTTCAGCGTGTGAAGGTCATCGCCATCATAAAACCCGCTGATATACAGTTCCCCTTCCACTCCAAGGCATTGCGCATAGCTACTTAGCTGATCCAGCAGGATGTTCCGGTTGATATTTGCTAATATGATGTTGAACTGCATGCCGGAAATCAGGTCGGCTGTTCCGCACCGGGCTTCAATGTGTTCAACGTCATTCAATTTTTTATTTTCCGCTACGCTTGCAACACATACCGGATCATTGTCTATGGCCAGTACCTGCGTTGCGCCAAGTTTCGCGGCTAAGATAGCCAATATACCCGTACCGCATCCCATATCCAGCACATTTTTTCCCGCAAACGCCGTCTCGAGCATATAACGCATCATCAACGAAGTTGTTTGGTGGTGCCCGGTGCCGAATGCCATCTTTGGGTCAATGACAATTTCGTAAGGGTAGTCCGGCCGCGGTGAATGGAAGGTTGCCCGTACATAGCACTGGTCAGCGATCACAACCGGTTCAAAATTGCTTTCCCATACGGCATTCCAATTTTGCGGTGCAATCTCCTGCCGGGTATAGTTTACCTCGAATCCCGGAGGCTGCCGGATCAAAAGCGACTCAAGCAGCGGCGCATCAAACTGTTCGGAAGCAATGTAGGCGGCAAAGCCCGCTTCCCGTTCTTCAAATGTATCAAAGCCGATATTGGCCAGGTCCTGCACCAGCAGTTCCCGGTGCCAGTCGGCACCTCCTTTGCAGGTGAATATCACCTCACTGTATTTCATAGTTCCAAATAACCGCGAATAATTACGCATTATATACTTTCACAATCTCCACAAAGTCGCGGGATTTCAGCGAAGCGCCGCCAATCAGTCCACCATCGATATCCGCCTGTGAAAAAAGGTCGGGGGCATTCCCGGGGTTGCAGCTGCCACCATATAACACCGACGTACTGTCGGCCACTTCCTGATTGTAATGCGCGGCGATCTCATTGCGGATAAAGGCGTGGACTTCCTGTGCCTGCTGCGGCGAGGCAGTGAGGCCTGTACCAATGGCCCATACGGGCTCATAAGCCAATATGATATTTTTAAAGGCCTCATTGGAAAGATGGAAAACACCCGCTTCCAGCTGTTGCCTGATGACATCGAAATACTGGTCGGATTCGCGTTCCTCCAGGGTTTCGCCGACACAGAAAATAGGCGACAATCCGCTTTTCAGCGCCAGGTCGACCTTCTTGCTTAATAAATAGCCGTCTTCCCCGAAATAGATCCGCCGTTCCGAATGGCCCAGGATCACATACGTAGCACCGGTTGACGTTACCTGTGCCGCTGAAATTTCGCCGGTGTATGCACCGGCAGCCTCCGCATAGCAGTTCTGGGCGCCGGTTGATACCCGGGGGTGGCCTTTAGCCAACTGTGAAATCGCATGAAGGTGTATAAACGGGCTGCACACGACCACATGCTGATCACCCCGTACCTCGTCTTTTACCATGTTGATAATCTCGGAAAACAGGCTGATTCCCTGTTGATAATCCAGGTTCATTTTCCAGTTCCCGGCAACGATTTTTCTACGCATAATAAAAAGGTGCTTTTAATGAATAGCTAATAGCTGTTAAAACTTCCGGTTTTCCCGGGTCAGTTCAAACACAGCAGTTAATAATTTCTGTTCCTTTTCGTCGAACGTACAATCCCGGCGTTCGTATACCAGCCGGGCTGTCTCAACCATCTTATCCAGGTCGTAGGTGGTGAATCCTTCCGACCCCCCCCATGAAAAATCAGGAATATAAGTGGGTGGCATGCCCGCACCGAAAATACTTGCCGCAACACCGACCACCGTGCCTGTATTGAATGCCGTATTGATGGCACATTTCGCATGGTCGGCCATGATCGTGCCGCAAAACTGTAATCCGGTATTCCGATAATCCCTACGGTCATAATCATATAAACGCACAGGTTTATAATTGTTTTTCATATTGGAATTATTCGTATCCGCCCCCCAATTACACCATTCGCCCACTACGGCACTGCCGAGGTAACCATCGTGTCCTTTGGAAGACCTGCCCCAGATCACACAGGTATTCAGTTCGCCACCCACACGGCATTGGGGGCCCACGGTGACGTTACTGTAGACCCGGGTTCCCATTTTCACCTGCGCGCCCTCCCCCAGTGCGAATGCACCCCGGATCAAGCTTCCCTCCCATACCTCACTGTTCTTACCTAAATAAATGGGGCCAGTTGTACTGTTAAAGGTGGCACATTCTGCCGTTGCTCCAGGTTCCGCAAACACCTGGTCCCCAATAAAGCGGTTGCTATCGGATAACTTAGCCGACATCCGGCCCTTGGTAAGCAGGTCAAAGTCGGCCTGGATTGCCGCGCCGTTACGGAGAAAAATATCTTCGGGATGACGGATACAGGTAACCGGATGCGGATACCGTACCGGTGCATAGTCGCCTGCAACGGCAGCAGCAAGGGAAGTCGTATCTGTGTGTATTGCAATCCACCCGTCCTCATCGGTCAGCCCTTCACCGGGACGCAGTCCGGCGATGGTGTCGCACAGGCGGTCGTCCGGACAGCAGTTGCCCCGAATAAGCCATAATGGACCGGTATCATCGGTTAACGGGTATTTTTCACTTAAATAGGTGGGCGTAAGAAATGAGAAAGGAGTGTTTAGCCATTTTCCCCATTTTTCGGCGATGGTAAGTATGCCAACACGTAAATCAGCTACCGGGCGCGTCAATGTGAGCGGATAAAGTGCCTGCCGCCAATCAGCCTTGTCAAATAATACGATATGCATGGGCGTAAATTCGTACGGCTAAAATAAAAAAGTCCCGATAAAATACCGGGACTAAATATTTTTTACCGTTCTGCTTATTTCTTGTAACGGCTGCGGAACTTATCGATACGTCCGGCGGTATCCACCAGCTTCATCTTACCGGTGTAAAAGGGATGTGAAGTGTGCGAAATTTCCAGCTTTACCAGCGGATATTCGTTGCCATCTTCCCATGTAATGGATTCTTTGGTATCGATACACGATTGCGTGATGAAGGCATATTCGTTAGACATGTCTTTGAATACCACTAATCTGTAATTTGAAGGATGCAAGTCTTTTTTCATTTCTTAACTATTATTTTTATGGTCATGACCGCGACTTATCGACGGCCAACCCCTACATTACTATACATGCTTAATTGAGGCTGCAAAGTTAATTTATCCATATGACAATTCCAATAATATTTTGGCTTTTCGGAACAGGCATCGCGGATGGCATGCTTATCCTATAAAAAGAACAGTTTTCCGAAACTTTCGGGCCGGTGGAAGTTGGGTTCAGGATAGGCGATCGGGCTCCATGCCAGGAAATGCGGCTCGGGCAGACCATCCCCGCATTTATAGAAATTACCCGTACAGGATATTTCCGAAAGGGATCTGATACCGCTGGCCTCAAAGACAGTCAGTGGTATATTCAGTAGCAGCCGCCATGATACGGGCTGGTGCTTTTCCTTGTCCGGATTGATGACGGCGTAAGTCCTGATCCGTTCAACGGTGCTTTTCGGCAGCGTTCTACGTGTGGATTTATCCGCACTGCCGTAACCGGCAAACGCCGTACCGATGCAATTGAACTCGAGGTTATAATAATGCCGGTTATCGAATGCGATGAAACATTCGACACAGCTGTCCCGGTGTACCGGGTCATTTGTGTTGCGGTATTCGGCCTTGATGTATTTTTCTTCGACTGAGAACTGCAGGACCAGACTGTCTCCGGTATGGCCTGCTTTCATGTGCACTACTGGTTTATCCGGATATTGTGGCCATGGCGCTTCCTCCAATGTGACCGCCGTAAGCGGAGCCAACGCATCCATAACCGACTTTTCGTCGGACCGATAACCAACATTCGGCAAAAACGGAATAACCAGTGTTTTCATGTGGTAGTCAGTATTTAATTCTTCCGGTATTTATCGGCAATCCGTTGGAGGATAACACGCAGCTCCGGTTCGTGTTTTTCCAGTTCTTCAACCAGCCGCAGCTGCGCCCGGGTGCGCTGCAGGTTGTGCTGCGCGTGATGGATCTTGTAATAATGATCACCTTCCACGAAATCGGTCAGAAACCGCACGGTCTGCATATACGGGAGGAGCAGTACACCCGCGAACAATGAATCCGTTTCGTGCGATGTCAGAAAGTGATGGGCCTGTTCAAAATACCCTTCGGCATACGCTTCAAACAGCGGGATATTCAATTTAACACGCTCCACGTCGGCCTCATCCTCTGCCGCCCGGTTAATGATACTGCGGATCGCATCCCCGAAATCACAGGCGACATATCCAGGCATTACCGTATCCAGGTCGATCACGCATTGGAACTGATCATTTCCATCCAGCAGTACATTATTGAATTTCGTGTCGTTATGGGTAATGCGCAATGGCAGCAGTCCTTCGGCAGCCATGTGCTGAATGGTCTGCATGCGATCCTTCCGCGCAGCAACAAATGCCAGTTCGTCCACCACGCCAGCCACCCGGCCGAAAGCATCTTTGGCAACAGCTTCGTCAAGGCGTTCCAGCCGCTTGCCGATGTGGTGAAAATGAGGAAGCACCTCGTGAATGCGTGTGGCATCCAGGTCGGACAACAGCCGCTGGAACTGGCCGAATGCACGTCCCCCCTCCCGCGCCTGCTGCGGCGTTTCCACAATGTCGTAACTGCGGGTGTGGGGCAACAGGACAAACATCCGCCAAAAGCTGCCTTCTGCATCCTCATGAAACGATTTCCCTGACTCATGCCCGATAAGCGTGAGCACCCGGCTATCGGGATCTTTTTCATTGAGCAGCCTGTACTTTTGTTTCAGGTGGCTTGTGACCAGCTCCATATTATCCATCAGTGCCGGCACATTCCGGAACACATGATGGTTTATGCGCTGAAGCAGGTAACTGTCAGCTGCGTCTGTGTTTACCCGGTAGGTGTCATTGATATGTCCCGAGCCGAAAGGTGCGATATCCAGGACATTTCCCTCCATACGGAACTGGTTCGCCAGCCGGGCTAATTGTGCTGCATCAGGTGTATTCATAAAAAACTGCTGAACGGTTTTTTCCTTTGATGATGCAATATGCAAATAAGCGGAAAAATAACCACTATGTTTCCACAAAGCAATCGATTGCACTATTTTCAGTGTTATTTCAATCGAATAAGCCGGTTGTGTATCCTATGGGATGTACGGTCCGGCTGCCCGTACGTCGGCGCTTACTGCCGTCTCAAATTTTTTAAAATTTTCAACAAACAGTGCAGCCAGTCTGTTTGCCTGCGCATAATAAGCCGTATCATTCGCCCACAGGCTCACGGGGTCCATGATCGCATCCGGTACACCGGGGCATGCCGTGGGGTATTGCAATTTAAATACCGGGTGGGTGCGGAAGGCCGCATCATGTAATGAACCTGCCAGCGCGGCCCTGACCATGGCCCGGGTGTAGTCCAGCTTAATACGCCTGCCTACGCCGTAAGGCCCGGCAATCCATCCGGTATTGACCAGCCACACCCGGATGTCCGTTCCGGTAAGCCGTCCGCGAAGCAATTCGGCGTAATGTGCGGGGTGCAAAGGCAGAAATGCTTCGCCAAAGCAGGCAGAGAAGACCGCTTGTGGTATTTTAACATCCACTTCCGTACCTGCAACCTTCGCTGTATAACCGGATATAAAATGGTACATGGCCTGCGTGGTGGATAGCAGGGATATCGGCGGGATAACACCGAATGCATCAGCCGTAAGAAAAAAGATGTTCTTCGGAGCCGGTGCCCGTCCCGAGCGCACGCTGCCTGCAATGTGTTCAATCGGATATGCCACGCGGGTATTTTCCGTCTTGGTGGTGTTTTCATAGTCGGGGGTACGTGAACCGGGATAAAAGACCGTATTTTCGAGCAGCGCGCCGAAACGGATTGCATCGAATATTTCCGGTTCCCGGGTTCGGTCGAGTCCGACGCATTTGGCATAACAGCCGCCTTCGAAATTAAAAATGCCCCCGGCATCCCATCCGTGTTCATCATCCCCGACCAATAACCGGTCGTGATCGGCGGACAGGGTGGTTTTCCCCGTACCGGACAGGCCAAAGAAAAGTGCGGTACTCCCTGAAGTGTCTGTATTGGCCGAACAGTGCATCGGCAGGATCCGTTTCCGGAGTGGCAGGATAAAATTCAGCACGGAGAACATGCCTTTCTTGATTTCACCGGTGTAAGCCGTTCCGGCGATCAGGATCACCTGCCTGGTAAAATCAATAATCACGAAATTGGATTGGCGCAGGCCATACTGTTCCGGATTCGGGCAGCGGAATCCCGGCGCTGCCAGAATGGACCAATCGGGCCGTGCGTTTACATCTGCGGTTCCGGGTCGGATAAACAGGTTATTGACAAAGATGTTCTGAAACGCCGTTTCCGTTATAGCACGGATACTGACGCAGTGGTCCGGATCGGAAACGGCCAATCCATCGCGGACATACAGCTCCCTTTCGCCCAGGTAAGCGCCCACCTGCTCAAGCAGGGTACCGGCTGAATCCGCGGAGATGGGCTGGTTAACGGGCCCCCACCATATTTCATCCTTTGTCAGGTCGTCATAAACGATAAACCGGTCCTTTGGTGCCCGGCCGGTAAAATAACCGGTATCGGCCGCCAGCGCGCCGGTATGGGTCAGGTGGCCTTCCTGATTTAAAATGGCAGTTTCCACCAGTTCGGCCACCTCTTTTTGATAGTGTACGGTTGCGTTTTCGTTAATAAAAAGATAGGTTAAATCCGGCATTACAGTTTCAAGCGAATTCATAACAATCTGTTTGGTTTATATTGGTTTAACGCGACAAATGTAGGGATTAAAAACACATATAAAAAAGTAAAATACACTGAAAATCAATAAGTTGTAAAACTTACACTAAGTTAACGGACTGACATACAGAACTGTTTAACGATTTAGCCGGATGGGGAATATTTTGCGACCGGGGTATTTTCATTACGGTGGGTAATCGCTACCTTTAACATTTTACATCAGCTATAACACGTATGAAATTATACCCTATCGATACCGGATTGTTCAAGCTCGATGGCGGCGCTATGTTCGGCGTGGTTCCCAAATCCATATGGCAGCGTACCAACCCGGCCGACGAACGGAATATGTGCACCTGGGCTGCCCGTTTATTGCTCATTGAAGACGACGGCCGACTGATACTGGTCGACACCGGGCTTGGCGATAAACAGGACGAAAAATTTTTCAGCCACTATTACCGTCATGGCGATGCCACGCTCGACGGCTCACTGGCTGCCCATGGTTTCCACCGTGACGACATTACAGATGTGTTCCTCACCCACCTTCATTTTGACCACGTAGGGGGTGCGATTATCCGCGACGGCGACAGGCTGGTTCCGGCCTTTAAGAATGCGATTTACTGGAGCAATAAAAAGCACTGGGAATGGGCGTTATTTCCCAACCACCGGGAAAAGCCATCATTCCTGCAGGAAAATATCCTGCCCATTTACGAAAGCGGAAAACTCAGCTTCATCGACGTGGAAGACGGCATCCGGTTTTCGGAACATATCGTGGTCCGCTTCGTCTATGGTCATACGGATGCGATGATGCTCCCGCAGATTAACTACAACGGAAAGACATTGCTTTATATGGCCGATTTACTGCCTTCCGCGGGGCATATTCCATTACCTTATGTAATGAGTTACGATGTTAGGCCCCTCACCACCATGGAAGAACGAAAACGTTTCTGGCAGGAAGCCGTGGACGGTGATTACGCGCTGTTTCTGGAACACGACCCGGTCCATGAATGCTGCTCCATCCTGTCCATGGAAAAGGGATACCGGCTCAAAAGCACCTTTTCATTAACAGACTGGTTAACGGCATAAACGGAAAAAGCCGCCCCGGGTTTTATCCGTAGGGCGGCTTTGTTTAGTTTAGTTAATGAATGGGGTTAATTGGCTGTCAGCCCCTGACGGATGATATTCAGTGCACCGCCTGCTTTGAACCAGCCGATTTGCTGTTCGTTATAGCTATGGTTTACCGTAATCTCGTCCCGGGTACCGTCCGCATGATGCAGCACGACCGTCAACGGCGTATCCGGTGCGAATCCGGTGAGGCCAATAATATCGATGGAATCGTCTTCCTGTACTTTATCATAATCCTCCTTGTTGGCAAAGGTCAGCGCCAGCATCCCCTGTTTTTTCAGGTTGGTTTCGTGGATACGGGCAAACGATTTCACCAGTACTGCCCGCACACCCAGGTGCCGCGGCTCCATGGCTGCGTGCTCACGTGATGAGCCTTCTCCGTAGTTTTCATCACCGACAACAATAGAGCCGATACCAGCAGCCTTGTACGCCCGCTGTGTAGCAGGTACTGCACCGTATTCACCGGATAACTGATTTTTTACAGCGTCGGTTTTGTCGTTGAAGTAGTTCACCGCACCGATCAGCAGGTTATTGGAGATATTATCCAGATGACCCCGGTATTTCAGCCACGGGCCGGCCATGGAAATATGGTCTGTCGTACATTTTCCTTTGGCTTTAATCAGCAGTTTCAATCCGGATAAGTCGGTACCTTCCCATGGCGCAAAAGGATCAAGCAGCTGCAGACGGTCCGATGTGGGAGCAACAACAACTTCTACGCTGCTGCCATCCGCTGCCGGTGCCTGGTATCCCGGGTCCTCGACGTCAAATCCTTTTTGCGGCAATTCATCACCGACAGGTGGATCCAATTTTACAGATTCGCCTTTATCGTTGACCAGGGTATCGGTCAGCGGGTTGAATGACAAGTCACCCGAAATAGCAATTGCAGCCACCAGTTCCGGTGAAGCCACAAACGCATATGTATTGGGATTGCCGTCTGCACGTTTGGCAAAGTTCCGGTTGAAGGAGTGTACTATGGTATTCTTTTCCGCTTTTTCAGCGCCTACACGTGCCCACATGCCGATACAGGGTCCACAGGCATTGGTAAAAATTGTAGCGTCCAGGTCGGTAAACGTATCAAGCAGTCCATCCCGTTCTGCCGTATAACGCACTTGTTCCGATCCGGGGTTGATACCAAACTCAGCCTTGGTAACCAGTCCTTTTTCGACCGCCTGACGGGCTACTGAAGCAGCACGCGACAGATCCTCATAGGAGGAGTTGGTACAGGACCCGATTAACCCCCACTCTACTTTCAGCGGCCAGCCATGTTGTGCAGCCACTTCTTTCATCTTAGATACTGGAGTTGCCAGGTCCGGAGTAAACGGCCCGTTCAGGTGTGGCTCCAGTTCCGAAAGGTTAATTTCAATCACCTGATCAAAATAATTTTCCGGATCAGCGTAAACTTCCGGATCTGCCGTCAGGTGTTCTTTAACGGCATTTGCCGCGTCAGCTACGTCGGCGCGGTTAGTGGCCCGCAGGTAGCGTTCCATGGATTCATCGTAGCCAAACGTAGAGGTTGTAGCTCCGATTTCAGCACCCATGTTACAGATGGTTCCTTTTCCGGTACATGACATGGAACGGGCACCTTCGCCGAAATACTCCACGATACAGCCCGTACCGCCTTTTACTGTAAGGATACCGGCCACTTTGAGGATAACGTCTTTGGGTGCTGTCCAGCCGTTCAGTTTACCCGTTAATTTCACGCCGATCAGCTTGGGAAACTTAAGTTCCCACGGCAGGCCCGCCATTACGTCGCAGGCATCCGCGCCCCCGACACCAATGGCCAGCATACCAAGTCCGCCGGCATTAACCGTATGCGAATCGGTACCGATCATCATGCCGCCCGGGAACGCATAGTTCTCCAATACAACCTGATGGATGATTCCCGCGCCCGGCTTCCAGAAGCCGATACCGTATTTGTTGGATACGGACGCGAGAAAATCAAACACTTCCCTGCTCTCGGTGGTGGCTACCGCCAGGTCCTGTTCAGCACCTTCTTTGGCCCGGATCAGGTGATCGCAGTGCACGGTAGACGGTACAGCCACTTTAGGACGGCCGGCCTGCATGAACTGCAGTAATGCCATCTGGGCCGTAGCATCCTGCATGGCTACCCGGTCAGGAGCGAAATCAACATACGAAACACCCCGGTCATAACCCTGTGCCGCATTGCCGTTCCATAAGTGTGTATATAAAATTTTCTCTGTTAAGGTTAAGGGTCTGTCCACCACTTTACGGGCGGCGGCAATCCGCTCCCCGTACTGGGCGTAGACCTTCTTGATCATATCGATATCAAATGCCATTTATTATAAAATTTATGAAGTGAATACCTATTCAAACGACGGCATCCGGGCTCGCACCCTGCCGTTTTTTTAAATTGTTGCGAATTTACGAAAAAAACCATGTTTTAGCAATAATGCCAGTTAACGCCATTTAATTTGGAAATATTCCAAATTACCAACAGAAACGTGGCCTGTCAAAGCAGTTGCGGTGTTCCGTCGCCGGCATGCAACCACCCCGGGGCTGTCATATAAAAAGCTAAACGGATATCAGCTTTGGTGTGATTTTTTTCAGTTCTGCAATCGCATGCGCCGGATTTTTAGCGGCAAACACATAATTCCCCGCTACCAGCACATCTGCTCCGGCTTTTAGCAGCGCCAGCGCATTGTGATCGTTAACCCCGCCATCCACTTCAATTAGCAGGCGTTCATTCCGGTCGGCGGCCAGTGCACGCAGTTCCCGGATTTTCCGATAAGTACCTTCAATGAATTTCTGTCCGCCGAACCCCGGATTAACTGCCATCACGCAAACCAGGTCAATATCTTCAATAATTTCATAAAGCTGGGAAACAGGCGTATGGGGATTGATCGCCACACCTGCCAGACACCCCAGATCCCTGATGGCGTGAACCGTACGGTGAAGGTGCGTGCACGCTTCCGCGTGTACCGTGATATGGTCCGCCCCGGCTTCCTTAAACTGATTGATGTAACGGTCCGGCTCCACGATCATCAGGTGAACATCCAGCGGCTTTTTCGCATAGTGCTCGATGGAGGCAAGCACCGGAAATCCGAACGAAATATTCGGAACGAAAACACCATCCATGATATCGATATGGAACCAGTCTGCCTCGCTTTGGTTAACCATGGCAATATCATCGTATAAATGGGCGAAATCTGCGGAAAGTATGGAAGGGGCTACAAGGTGTTTGTGTTTGGACATGTGGTATTTTTTTTACAAATATAGCGATTCCGAAAGGATTTCATTTCAAAGACATCGCAACAATCCCTGTAATTGCACCACATGTGCCGGATACCCGGCGCTGACCATGTAAAATGGAAATAAACGCCGTTATTTATCGTGAAGCAGGTCGAACCGTTCACACAGTTCGGGCGCATACCGGGCGGTAATTTCATCTTCAGAATAACCTAATTCCCGTTGAAGGCTTCCGTTTAACAATTTGTTTAACAGCCTTCTAACAAGCGGATACTCAAACTCTGATTTATTCAATTTGATCAGGTATTCCTTTTCCGTGATTTCAATGGTTGATTTTGCCATGACACTTAATTTATACATTGTCACTAAGATACGGGCGTCATAATAACTTATTGTTAAGTTTCATTGATGATATCGTGAAATCCGGCCGGAAAACGATCGGCCTGATATGCACCGTTTTTGTACATTTGTATGCCAAGCGCCCGGATGAGACAGGGGAATTGGGATTTTTTACTTAGGTTTGAGTTAAATATAACGCAGTGGCACGATTAAAAATAAAGTATAAGTCGGGTTATAAAGGTGGAAAATATGCGCCGGTGTTCCGGTATGGAATGATGCTGGCCAGCGTGGTGCTGATCACGATGTTTCTGCCCAAACAGCCACGTTTCCGCTATGAATTTGAGAAGGGTAAGGTGTGGATGCACGAAGACCTGGTTTCGCCTTACAATTTCTCTATTCTCAAAACACAGTCGGAACTGGATAAAGACCGCGAAAACATCCTGAAGTCCATTTATCCAATCTATAATCAAAACACCCAGGTGGCCGAGCAGCAGCTTGCCCAGTTCGAAACGGCGCTTCCGGAACGATGGCAGACAGCCGGACTCGATACCCTGGATGAAAACATGGCGACTTACGAACAGGTGGGCAGGCAGTTGCTTTCGGACATTTATAAACGCGGGGTCATTGCGCTGAACAACAAATTTCAGAGCGACCGTCCCAATTATAATTTTACGCTACTTACGGATAACGTAGCCACCCAGCGCAATACCGCCGAAGTGTTTACCGTGGAAACGGCGATGGAATACGCCCGCAAAACGATCGGCAACCGGTCGGCTATCGGGCATAAGGACTGGCTGGTTGATGCCGTCAGCAACTACATTACCCTGAATTACCTGTTTAACGAACCGCTTACGGCACGGCTGGAGGAAGATGCCTTGGCAAATATCTCAACCACACGGGGCATGGTACAACGCGGCGAGTTGATCGTGGCCAATGGTACAACCATTAATAACGAAGTCTATCAGAAAATCGAGTCCCTGCGAAAAGCCTATGAAGAGGAAGCACGTATCGGCGGGAACTGGACACTGGTGGTGCTGGGTCAGTTTTTCCTCGTTGGCCTGGTGGTTTCTTTGCTCTTCGTATTTATCTATTTGTTCAGGAAGGATATTTACCACAATAACCGGCTAATTTTCCTAATCCTGATTGCTATAACAGGCATGTTGCTGGCGCTGTCCTGGGCCATTAAAATCAAATTGCCCAGCCTCTATTATATCCCGTATTGTATTGTTCCCATCATCATCCGCATACTCTTCGATACCCGGCTGGCCCTGAACATTCACCTGCTGATGGTGCTGCTTGCCGCTTTTTTTGTCCCCAACAGCTTTGAATTTGTATTCCTTCAGCTGTCTACAGGCATGGTAGCCATTTACAGCATCAAGACGCTGGTGAAAAGAGAACAGTTTCTCATCTCTTCGGCAATCATTCTCGGGACCTACCTGACCGCTTATCTCGGCATGGCACTGATGCGCGACGGGTCATTCAATAATATTTACTGGTCGAATATCGCTCCGTTTGTATTCAGTGTATTGCTTACCCTGCTGGCCTATCCGCTTATTTATGCTTTTGAACGGGTATTTGGTATTATTTCGGATGTAACGCTCATGGAGCTCACCAACAGCAATTCGAAACTGCTCCGTGAATTGTCGTATAAAGCGCCGGGTACCTTTCAGCACTCGCTGCAGGTAGCCAACCTGGCGGAAGCCGCTATCTATAAGATTGGCGGCAATACGCTGTTGGTAAGGGCAGGTGCACTTTATCATGATATCGGCAAGATGGCCAACCCGCAATATTTCATTGAAAACCAGACCAAGGGTTACAATCCCCATGATGGACTTTCGTTCGAACAGAGTGCACAGATTATTATTTCACACGTAAGCAAAGGTGTGGAAATGGCTAGAAAAAATCAGCTGCCGGAGGTGATTATCGATTTTATCCGTACACATCACGGCACCACCCGGGTCGATTATTTCTATCAGTCTTACATTAAATCATTTCCGGAAAAGTTTGTTGATGAGGACATCTTCCATTATCCGGGTCCCATCCCTTTTTCCCGCGAAACAGCCGTGCTCATGATGGCCGATTCCGTGGAAGCCGCGTCCCGAAGCCTTAAGGAACCTAACGCACAGAACATCAATGATCTGGTAGATAAAATTATTGAATCCAAATTGGCTCAGAAGCAATTGATCAACAGCAATATTACGTTAAAGGATATCACGGAAATCAGCGAAATATTCAAGGAGATGCTTAAAAGTATTTATCACGTACGCATCGATTACGAAGGTAACAAAAAGGAAACCGTCAGTCTGAAACCACAGGACGGAATTGCTTAATACGCTGTAAATCAATAATAAAATCACAAAAGACGGGTGATAAAAAGGGAAATCCATTTTTTCGTATTCAATTTTCTTAATTCGTTTTTTTATATTAGGTTTGCAGTCTCTAAAAAAGCCGGTGAGGTGCCTGAGAGGCCGAAAGGAACAGTTTGCTAAACTGTCGTACTGGAAACGGTACCGAGGGTTCGAATCCCTCCCTCACCGCTAAACAAAAATACCCCGCAAGTCGGGGTATTTTTGTTTCCTCCTTATTTCCACCAATAGTAATAATTGTGTAACCCGTCATACACAAACCCGCAACGCGGATACAGCTTGTTGCCGATGTCGTTTGTCTTTTCGGTTTCAAGCATCAGTCCGCAGGCCCCCGTCTCTTCACACCATTGCTTGCTGCGGTCTATCAATGCCACGGAAAGCCCCTTACCCCGATGGTCGGGATGAACAAACAAATCGCTCAACAGCCATTGCTTTTTTAGTTTGATATAATGATAGAGTTCGTACAGCTGTACAAATCCGACCGCCTCATCCTGCACATAAGCAAGGAAGATATGCGACTGTTTGTTGGCTAAGCGTTCCTGTATAAATGCGCTGCATTTTTTGTAGTCATCCGGCTGCCGGTAAAAAATCCGGTAACGATTGAATAATCCGGCTACGGTGTCTAAGTCTTCCAGTCCCGCTTTCTTGATTTTGTAATCCATGGCGTTAAAATGTTTTGGTTATGCCGGTAAAATTATGGCTTAATAGGACTACCTTTGTAGTCCAAATCTAATATAAAAGGTAGTCCAGCTTGTTACCATACGAACACATCATCGTTATCACGAAAGAAAGCAAGATTCCTGTTTACAGGCAGATTGCTATTTCAATAATCAATGCGATCAGGGACGGCACTTTGCAAGCCGGAATGCATTTACCAAGCAGCCGTGAACTGGCAAAGACCCTAGGTGTACACCGCAAGACCGTGATTGCGGGTTATGAGGAACTGGAAGCGCAGGACTGGATTACGGTCGTACCAAGAAAACACATTGCCGTATCGGAACATATCCCGTTGCTAAAACCGCAAAAATGGAGTGACCCCGACACCGGCATACAGACACCCTATTTGCACAATTTGAATGTGCCATTTAGGGTCGTAGAAACACATCCGGTTGATGAAAATGCCATTTCGTATGCCGACCTCATTATCGATGATGGATACCCGGATGTGCGTCTTTCCCCAATAGCTGATTTATTGAAAACTTACCGTTCGTTTACTTCCAGAAAGCATACCATAAAAAATGCAAGCATCGGAACGACACAGGGGACACTGAAATTAAGAGAAGAGCTGGTCAGCTACCTGTCGGTAACACGGGGAATAAACCTTTCCGTTGACAACCTTTTGATTACACACGGTGCACAGATGAGTATTTACCTAGCTGCCCGGTTGCTTTTAGGCGATTCATCTGCCATCATTGTGGGTAGGCCCAATTACCCCGTTGCCGATAAAACATTTGAAGAAACCGGCGCATCCATCATTGAGGTAAATGTGGATGACAAGGGCATTGACACGGATGCCATTGAAACAATATGCAAACGAAAAAAAATTGATGCCGTATACGTGATTCCACATCACCACTACCCAACAACCGTAACACTAAGCGTAGAAAGGCGGGTGAAATTGCTGGAACTCTCCAAACAATATGCATTCGCCATTATTGAGGATGATTACGATTACGATTACCACTACTCTTCTTCACCCTATCTGCCGCTGGCGAGTGGCAGCCACAGCGGAAACGTAATTTATATCGGTTCCTTTTCCAAGATATTGGATCCTTCACTACGGATTGGTTTCATGGTTGCCCCAGCGAATTTTATTACGCAATGCACCGCCCTGCGGAAAATCATCGATGTCGGCGGCGATGGGTATATGCAAAATGCGCTGGCCCTGTTAATAAAAGAGGGCGAGCTGAAAAGACACCTGAAAAAAGCAAAGAAACGTTATCATCAACGGCGTGATTTTCTGGATACACTGTTGAAAGAAAAGTTAAGCAAATACGTTTCCTACACGCTGCCTACTGGTGGCATGGCAATCTGGATAAAACTAAACCCTGATTTTCCCATTACCCAATTTATCACAAATGCCCCCTTTAAAATTATCCGATGGGATGCCGACCGGAATGCCTTCAGGTTTGGTTTCGCATCTATGGATGAAACCGCATTGGCACAGGCTGTTGACGCACTGGAAACACGATTAACAAAACCAGAACGGCTTTTTTAATGGGAGCATCCGGCCGTAACGGGTAAGTAAAATTTAAGATACAGTTTCGGAATTCAGTTTGTTTTTAATAGAATCGGGCCAAATTTTCAACTATTATTATAACTACACACTAAATTACAATGCAGAACAATGCCATAATGAGATTTTATCTCGCAATTCTGGGCGTTTGCTTCCTCGCAGGGTGTCAAAACAGCTCGAACCTGCCTGCGTCCGATAAGGACAACGGCGGTTTATTTTTACCCGGTGGCTTTGAGGCCATGGTCGTTATCGACAGCATCGGCGGTGGCCCGATGCCTGAAAATAATAACCAGGGCTGGTCCGGAAGACGCCCCCCACGTGATCCCAACCGGCCCATGCCTGTCAGGAGTAATCAGGGAAAGCCTACGCGCCAAAAGCCAAGAAGCAATTATTATGGATCACGGCATATCGCGGTCAATGATAATGGCGACATTTATGTTAAACTCCGGGTCAGCACTCCCGATGGCGAGGCCAATGCCGCCCTTCGCGACACCGACGGAGACGGCCGCGTAGACAGCGTGGCTTATTGGGCAAAATACGAAAGCCGCCAATACGGAACAGCCATGCGTATTCACAACGGATACCTATACTACAGCTCCGAGCTGCTGGTGTTGCGTAGCAAGCTGATTCCGGGAACCCTGCTCCCCGATGGCAAGGTCGACACCGTCGTGATTGATGACGGCCCACCCCACGAACACATTACCAAGCCGGTAACATTCGACGGCAAAGGCAATATGTACGTTGGCTGGGGCGCCGGATCCAACACCTGCCAGGAGTATAACCGCGTAGCTGGATCCATGGGCATGGGAGAAGTAGACAATCCCGACAATGGCTGTCCGCTTTTAGTTGACCATGGCGGCGTTTGGATGTTTGACGAAAACAAACTGAACCAGCACCAGTCTGATGGTGTAAGGTACGCTACAGGGATGCGAAGCATCGTTGCACTGGAATGGGATGAAACGTCAAATTCCCTTTATTCTGCGGTGCATGGTCGTGACGACCTGGTGGTTACCTGGCCCCAATATTACAACTACTGGCAGAGTGCGATGCTCCCGGCGGAAGAATTTTTCAAGGTACCGCAGGGATTTGACGGTGGCTGGCCCTATTACTATTACGACCAGATCGAAAACAAAAGAAAACTGAACCCAGAATACGGCGGCGACGGTGTAAAGGAAGGCAATGGTGCAAAACTGGACGCACCGCTTGTCGGCTTTCCGGGTCACTTTGCTCCCCAGGACCTGTTGTTTTATAAAGGCGATCAGTTTCCTGCCCGTTACAAAGACGGCGCTTTCATTGCTTTCCATGGTTCAACTAATCGTCCGCCTTACCCACAGGCAGGCTATATTGTTGCTTTCGTACCCATGAAAGACGGCAAGGTAACCGGTCCCTGGGAAGTATTCGCAGACGGTTTCAGCGGACTTGACACAATCCCCACCGCTCCCGACGCCGATCACCGTCCCATGGGCCTTTCAGAAGGTTCCGACGGATCGCTGTATGTAAGCGACAGTCAGAAAGGTAAAATCTGGCGGATTATGTTCAAGGGCGACAAAAAAGCCTTTGGAGAAGCACAGCTGGCGGGAATGGCAGAACGGAAACTTACGGCGTCCAACATTAAGACTCCCGATCCGGTTGCCGACGACCTTGAACGCAATGTTGCAGCAACGGCGTCTGTTGTGTATACAACATACTGCAGAGCATGCCACCAGTCCAACGGAATGGGCGACGGAAGCCGCTTCCCCCCCATCGCAGAATCTGAATGGGTCAGCGGCGACAAGACGCGGCTGATCAGTGTTATTCTGAACGGGCTTACCGGTCCGATCACCGTTAAAGGTGTGTCGTATAATGAGGCAATGCCTGCCCACGGCAGTTTCCTGAACGACGATCAGGTAGCGGAGGTATTAACGTACATCCGCGGGAATTTCGGCAATGACTCCGGTCCGATTACAGCGGAAGAAGTTGCCGCTGTGCGAAAACAGGGTGGGAAATAACTATCCCCACACCTGATTCAAATGTGTAATGGCAGCCGGGCAATCCCCGGCTGCTGTTGTTATATAGCGTCGGGTAGCGTACCTTTGCTTATCAATTAGGACACATTTATGTTTACTGGAATCATTGAAACACTGGGAACGGTCACGGATTTGCGAAAAGATCGCGGAAACCTACATATACACATTGCGTCGTCCATATCCGACGAACTGAAGATCGACCAAAGTATATCACACAATGGCGCATGCCTGACTGTTGTCAGCCTGTCGCCGGGCGTGCATACCGTTACGGCGATCGAGGAAACCCTGAAGCGGACCAATCTCGCTGACCTCGCTATCGGCGATCGCGTCAACCTCGAACGCTGTACACCCGTAAACGGACGTCTGGACGGGCACATTGTGCAGGGCCATGTGGATCAGGTTGCACAATGTCTTTCCGTTGAACCGCAAAACGGAAGCTGGGTATATACGTTTCGGTATAAACCGGAGACGAATAACCTGACCGTGGAAAAAGGTTCGGTAACCGTTAATGGCATCAGTCTGACCGTGGTTGACTCGCTGGCCGATCGCTTTTCAGTCGCAATCATTCCCTATACCTATGAACATACCAACATGCAGCAAATTAAAACCGGTGATGCCGTAAATATTGAATTCGATATCATCGGCAAATATGTGGCACGTATCCTGGCACTACGGAGCTAAGCTACCCATAGCCAATCATATCGCCATCAGCACATTGACTCACCATGGACTGGGAAACCTCAATACACGCATTTAAGGAATACCTGCAATTGGAGCGTGCCTTATCGCAAAATACGATAGAGGCCTATCTGAGCGATGTGCATAAATTAAGACAATATGCCGAAACCCCTGCGATTTTACCTGCCGATATCACCGCAAAAGACATCCAGGCGTTTCTTGAATGGATTAATGGGTTTGGGATATCGGCCTATACCCAGGCCCGGATCCTTTCCGGCATTAAAACCTTTTACCTTTTTCTCAGTATTGAGCTGGGGCTGATCCAAAATCCCACAGCACTTATCCAGGCACCACGGCTGGGGCGAAAAATACCGGATGTACTGAATATTACGGAGATTGACGCCTTGCTATCCGCCATCGACCGATCCACACCAGCGGGCATGCGTAACCGGGCCATGCTCGAATTATTGTACGGCTGCGGTTTGCGGGTCAGTGAATTAACCGGACTTAAAGTTTCCAATCTATTCCTCGATGTGGAATTCATCAAAGTAATGGGCAAAGGCAGCAAGGAACGCTTGATTCCGATTGGCTCCCAGGCTGTCAAACACCTCCGGATGTACTTGGAAGAAGTGCGGGTACACCAGTCCATTAAACCGGAAAATACGGATTTTGTCTTCCTCAATCGACGCGGAGCTCCCCTGACCCGCGTAATGATTTTTTTAATCATCAAGGAACTGGCAAAAAAAACAGGTCTGACAAAGCAGATCAGTCCGCACACTTTCCGGCACTCGTTTGCCAGTCACCTGGTTGAAGGCGGCGCCGACCTTCGTGCGGTGCAGGACATGCTCGGGCACGAAAGCATCACAACCACCGAGATTTACACACATGTCGACCGAGAGTACCTGCAATCGGTTATCACCCAATACCATCCACGATCATAATGAAATTTTGTTGCATTTAATTTGTTTATTAATGCAACAAAATTGTATTTTTACCACCTGTTAGGGAAAGGCATGTACTTTCCATACCTCATACATAAAAAAATATGCCGCTATACATACGGAAAGGGATTACTGCGCTATTGTTTTCAGCCATTTGCTCCTTGGTTTATGCCCAGCACAAGGGCTGCACGTTAACTGTCAATGGCCGCGTCACCGACAGTGACACGGGATTGCCCCTATCGGAAGTGACCGTACAGGTTGATCCGGGCGAGCTGCAGGCCATTTCCGATGCCCATGGCTATTTTCATTTTTCACACCTGTGCAGCGGCACCAGCTATCAGGTTACCGCGAGCAGTGTCGGATTCGAAAGCGCAGCGATGCAACTGACACCCCAAAGCGATACCCGGTTGAACATTGCGCTCCAGCACGGCACCATTAAACTACATGATGTGGAGGTTGTTGGACATGGAAGAAGTGTCATCACCGCCAATCCGGTAAAGGCCCTTTCACGTGAGTCCATTGCCGAAGCCCGCGGTGGTAACCTCGCGGAATACCTTGGGGTGCTCCCCGGTGTAAGCATGCTGCAAACCGGCAGTACAATTTCAAAACCAGTTATCAATGGCATGCATAGCAACCGGATCCTGGTACTCAATAACGGCATCCGCCAGGAAGGCCAGCAATGGGGTAGCGAGCATGCCCCCGAAATCGACCCATTTATCGCAAAGGATTTTGAGGTGATCAAGGGCGCGGAAGGCGTTCGTTACGGAGCCGATGCCATTGGCGGGGTCATTATTGCCTCACCTCCCCCCCTTCCCGTAGATCCGCACTTATCAGGTGAAATCCACACACTTTATCAGACCAATGGCCGGATGGGCGTTGTATCCGGCATGCTTCAATCGGCAATTAAACAAATAAAGGGATTAAGCTGGCGCCTTCAGGGCACTGTCAAGCGGGGTGGTAACATTCAGACGGCCGACTATTACCTGGGCAATACCGGTGTGGGCGAAGCCAATGTATCGGCGGCATTACAATACTCAAGAGGAAGAACCTCACTGGAGGCTTATTACAGCCGTTTTCAAACCTCATTGGGAATATTGACTAGTGCGCATATCGGAAGCATGGAGGATATTGAAGCGCGGCTGGAAGCCGGACGCCCATTTGAGGATTATCCGTTCAGCTATGCGATCGCTGCACCGCGGCAGGCGGTTGTTCATGATCTCGGAAAGCTCAAATGGCACCGCGATCACGTCAATGGTGGCTCGTTGGACATTCAGTACGGCATCCAGCGGAATCACCGGCAGGAATACGACCTCAGGCGCGGCGACCGCGACGCGCTACCCATGCTGGATATGGTACTGACCACGCAAACCCTGGATGCCAGCTACCGGATGGCACAAAGAAAAGGATGGCAAAGCCAATTTGGCACCAATCTTTCCCTCCAGGTGAATAATAATGTTCCCGGAACATTGAATACACCATTAATCCCGAATTACGACAGTTTTTCTACCGGGCTGTTTGCAATCCAGCGGTTCATCCGCGAACGGTATGAACTGGAGGCCGGAGTGCGGTACGACTTTAAAACATTTGATGCGGCGGGCTACGACAGCGACCTTGAATTCTATGGCGGTTATCGGCAATTTCATAATGTCAGCGGAACATTAGGTGGCGTTTTGAAGATGGGTAACGGCTGGCAATTGCACAGCAATGTCGGATTGGCATGGCGATCACCAAATGCCAATGAATTATACAGCAATGGTTTGCACCATGGTGCGGCACTGTACGAGATCGGCGATCCGAATTTGCTCAGCGAACGTAGCTTCAAATGGATTACCACTCCATCTTATGCCGGGGAACATTTTTCGTTTAGCCTCGATCTATATGCCCAATACATTAACCATTATATCTACGCCCAGCCCTCCGCAGGAGAATATATCCAGAGCATCCGGGGCACGTTTCCGGTGTTCCGGTATGGACAGACGAATGCTACATTTCTCGGAGCCGATCTCTCCGCCCAGTATCGCTTTCCTTTGGGACTTTCTTATCAACTGGATGCCTCCATTATCCGGGCACGGGATGTGGAACAGGACACGTACTTACCTTATATTCCGTCGGACCGGCTCGATCATTATATCCGGTGGGAAATACCGGTCCATGGCCAATTTACCAATAGTTACATCAAGTTGGGACACCGCGTAGTGCGGCGTCAAACCCGTTATGAACCGGGCACAGATTATGCACCTCCCCCTCCCGCTTATCAGTTGCTGTCGGCTTATGGAGGGACCCGCATAAATGTGGGAAAACATGCATTGGACCTTACGCTATCCGTAACCAACTTACTGAACAGTTCCTATAAAGAATACATGAACCGATTCCGGTATTTCAGTCATGACATGGGACGCAATACGAGCCTGAAGCTGGCCTACTTTTTTTAAAGAATAAATCATATTAGCTATACTTTTTAACTGCTTACCTATGAAAAACAACAGAAAAACGATCATTATTGCCCTTTTGGCCCTCGGAACGTTGGGCATTAATGCGTGCAGCAAGGACGACCCGCAACCGGAAATTCCGCAGGAAGAGGTGAACGGAGCTAAACTTACCTTTGTGGAAGTAACGGGTGAAAACGGCGAAGTCGTCACGGGTGTCGAACCCATCGAAATTACTTTTGACGACAAGGGACTGCCACCGGTAGGTGCACATGCGCACGTTGAGGAGGGCAAAACATACCGGCTGACACTGACCGCTTATGATTTTGCGAACCGGGAAATGCAACAGGAGTTTCTAAATGATGCCGACCGGCACCAGGTGTTCATATTGGGAGCCCCTGACGGCGTACTCGATTACGTTTACGCCGATCCGGATAATGCGCGTGTCGGGGTAACTGGATATATCCATGTACTAAAGGCGTCCGATGGATTTACCTTTAATTTCATTGTACGCCACCTTAATGAAGGTGTCAAGGCTGGTATCACCGCGGCAGACTGGAATAACACCGGCTACAACCGGTTCGGTGGCGCGAATGACCTCGACCTGAAGTTTGAACTGCACCCCGTAGTCGCCGGTCATGGCGATGATCACTAAGATCTTCAGCTAATCGCCGGGTATCGCATTTATACATAGCTGACCCCGAACGGATGTTTCATCCGGTCCCGGGGTCAGCTTTTTATTTAAAGTCCGCCAAACTATTATTCCCCGTTCCTTCTCGACTTTTCAAGGCGGATCATTGCACCGAAATCAAGTCCCATAGCCATGGCCTCCACGGTCATTGCCAGGCGTTTTGTCCGTGTCGGCAGCGTCTTGGCCTCATTGATGTAATTGATAAAGTAATTCCGGCGCGATTTGGCCAGCGACATAAAACGGTTCATCAGCGCGTCATCTTCCTGCAGCAGGCAGACTTCCAGGTCCTCCGGCATTTCGATCTTAAAATCGACATCTTCCTCCAGCGACAGCTGCAGTACATCCCCATGCTGTTTCTTCAATTGCCGGCGCATCTTGCCATTGATAGGCAAAATAAAATCGCCTTCTCCCATCGGGACCAGCGCCATACCGGCAAACAGTTGGTCATCTATGGTACCCCGGACACGGAAACTTCGTTTTTCATGGGGTTTTATCCGTTGCACTAATGCAGCCGGCAGCTCAATATATGACCATCCCGATTTTTCGCCCTTCTGTTCAAACCGTAATATTATTGCACTGAAATCAACCATATCCGTTCGATATTATTCAATCAAGCTGAAAAACGTCATATTGTTTAGCTGACGCCGGTATCGATACCTTTTCGGAGAATATCCCGTAAACAGCGGAACCACTTCCGCTCATGGAAGCAAATAGCGCACCGTACCCGTAAAGCATTTCCTTTATGGCAGCGATTTCGGGGTGTTTTGAAAAAATACCCGCTTCAAAATCGTTAAAAATCATATCCTTCCAGGACGCAACAGGATGTGCTATCGCCGACCTTAGCTGCCGGCCGGCCGGATCGGGAGTAACCATGCGATAAGCGGTTTCTGTGGCAATATGAATATGGGGCTTTACCACGACGATATGATACGCGGAAAGATCGACAGCAATGTCATCAAGCACATCACCAATCCCTGTTGCGAAGGAAGGCCTATTACGGATGAAAAAAGGACAGTCGGCTCCGAGCCTTCGTGCATACCCCATCAACCGGGGCTCATCGAGCTGCAATTGGAATTGGTCGTTCAGCAGTTTCAACAAGAAAGCCGCATCGGCCGACCCCCCTCCCAGTCCCGCACCGATCGGAATTACCTTATGCAGGTAGATGTGCACCGGAGGCAATTTAAAATCACTGGCCAACAAGCGGTAAGCCTGTAAACAAAGATTCTCTCCCACGCTCGCCGGAATCGGTATTCCCGAGAGCGAAAACTGTACCTCGGATGCTTCTACCACCTCGACGACATCGTATAAATTCAGGGGATAAAAGATTGTTTCCAGATTATGGTAACCGTCTTCTCTCCGGCTAACCACCTGCAGCCCGATATTTATCTTCGCATTCGCAAACGCAATCATGCTACAGAAATAGGAATAAATCACCTATTTTACAAATGCAACCTGCATATCGTGCCATCACTTTTAGCGCTTTTCGCAAATGGGCCAATATTTCATTTGAATTCCTGAAATAATCGCTTATTTTTGCAGCCCGTCTGGAGAGGTGTCAGAGTGGTCGAATGAGCACGCCTGGAAAGTGTGTATACGTGTTGAGCGTATCGAGGGTTCGAATCCCTCCCTCTCCGCCAACTGCAGTTAAGCCCCGCAATAGCGGGGCTTTGTCGTTTTCAGCGAAGTGGCAACTATAGCCGGTTCAGCATTTTTTCCAACGTACCTGCATAACAAAAAAACAGATGTCCTTCTCGTTATCAGCACCTATGGGTTACATTTACGGATCGAACAGCATTGGAATTATTTCTAATCAAATTTTAGTCAGTGCGGCACCTTTATGTGCAGCGATATGGTCTGTTTTATTGCTTTTTATTTCATATTGCGGGTCGGCTGCTGTGGCGTGGTGTGTATACCCTTTATAATCGAAGTCTTTTGTATGCACTTTAATTATTGTACCCGAGACTTTTCCTGCTTCAGAATTCCAGCTTACTTTGTCACCTATTTTAAATTTCGCTGCCATCATTATTTTATTGGTTAAACAAATCTTCATCCGCATAGGACACCCGGTCGCCAATCACGGTTGCAGGCGACGTATAGGAATGTTCTTCCGCTTTACCCACGTCCATAATATGAAGTACCGTCCACCCTTTTGCTTTCAGGTAATCAGATATCAGCGCACGATGGCAACGCCACCACACCGCCTCGGCACACATGTACGCAGCTGGCCATTCCAATGCGATGGCTGCTAACGCTTCAACACCCTGTACGAATTCCCCGGTTTCCATATAATCTGCATAACCACGAAAAGAAGCATTTCGCCAGCGGGTATTTTTAGAATCTTTGTGTACTTTCCTTCTGCCGCCCAAATTTTTCATGGGCATGTACCTGATGTTGTTTTCCCGCAATGATACTGCTAAATTCTCCTGATCAAACTGCGGAAACTTCAGGGAGCCCGGAAACCTTCTAACATCAGCCAGCGTCTTAATATCGAAAGATTGAAGCATAGCCAAAAAATCACCTAAACTATGTGTGGAATGGCCTATGGTATAGATGGTATTTTTACCGCGCGTATTCAATTTGCTATTTGAACTTTCTCATCCTGCAAACATTTCATTTCTTCACCTTTTTCAATGCGTCAAGGTATTTTTTCTTGACACCGTTGTCTTCTTCCTTTTCACAAAGTGCTTCAACCTTAGGTAGTAAGTTATCGTTATTCACTGTCTTCAATTTCAGTATTTCAGCCAGCGCATAAGCCGTTGCCCAACGGACAACCGTTCCCTTATGCACAGCATTTGATAAGAGGCCGGCGATAGATTCACCCAGTCCGTCCCGGAATAGCCCGGCAATATTGCCGATTACCTTTGCACGTTCCCATTTTACCCTTGGCTCATCATCTTTCAATGCTTCCGTCACATAGGCGAGCAGGTTTTCATCTGCAATAGCCGGCGTCTTTTTGGTGGCATACTCCACGGCTTCTATGCAGGTAGCCTTATCCGTAGCTTTTTGCTGTCCGGCATATGCCAATAACTCGTCTAAAGGCAACTCTCGGTTTAGCAGCCATTCGCCGATAATTGCCACCTTTGCTTTTGCCTTTACTGATTTGTCCTGGAAAATCTGTTCAATGGTCATAATCCGTTTATTATCCCTGTTGATCACTAGTGACGTCATCCCAGGGATTCCTCCTGAAACATCAGCAGCATTCAAATATACATTATTGGCTGGTTCATCAGAAATTGAATCCAATATGCAGACCATCTACAATCCGGTAGTTTACTTTCCATTCCGTGGGCAGCTCATTCAGGTGGGGAAACGCACCGCCGCGGAATTCCCGGTACAGCCCGGCAATATCTTCCGTTGAATCGGCAACGAACGGGCCGTGATGAATGACGGGAACGTTGTGCGGCTGACCGGCATACAACACAAACCGTGTATCGTCTTCCAAAGCGCGGAACAGCATTTCGCCGGTTTCTCCGGATGGGGACAGCCAGCCTGCCTCTTCGGCTTTAATCATTTTGTCGCCTACCACGATACTCCCCTTCAGCACGTATACCAGCCCGTTGTAATGCGCCGGTATTTCCTGGTGTATTTCAGCATTCCTGTTCAGCCTGAAATCCACCAGGGTAAAGGGCGTGTGGTTTTTGAGCGGCGAGGCCAGTCCGTTGCTGGTTCCGCTATAAACCCGGACTTCATAATCAGCTGTCCTGATTTTCGGGACATCCTCAAGCAGTATCCGCTGCAACCGCGGCGGTGCCCACCGTTCTTCCGGTGGCAGCACCAGCCATACCTGCAGGATGCGCAATTGCTGCTTCGATGTGATCTCCTCCGTATGTATGATGCCTTTCCCTGCGGTCATCAGTTCAAAACTGCCGGTTTCCCAGTCTTTTCCATTGCCTTCCAGCACCAGAGTCAGGGTCTCAAATCCTGCATGGGGATGGGGGCCGCCCACGGGTTTACCTCCCGGAAGATTCAGGCTGTCGTCCATGAATAAGATGAAAGGGTCGGATTCCTTAAAGCTGGTTCCGTCCAGTACGGCCATTGCTTTGTGGCCGGCACCCAGGAAGCCGTTGTGCCAATGGTTCCGGGTAATCTTTGCTATGCTTCGTCGTGTCATTGTTTTATTGTCTTACTGTTTACCAATAAAAGTCTTTGTTTCAATTCGGGGAAACGGATCACGGCTGTAATCCACAATACGGCCTGAAAAATGACCGCCATGATGACCGGTTCGTGGTGTTGCAGGTGCGTTACAATGGCCCCGCCCAGGTAAGCAGCCAGTAACAGGGTCCCCAGAACACCCGTCCTCGGGATAAGGAACAAAATCAACGAGGTGATTTCGAGGATCCCAATAAACCGATAAACCGCTGCATCAATTCCAAATGACGAAGCCTGGGCCACAGCGGTGTCGTTCTGCATAATTTTCATTAGGGCGCTCATCGCCAGGAACAGCCCCAATATGATGGTCAGTGCCCATCCGGTGATTTTGATTGCTTTCTGTGACATAATTTAATTTTTATTTACGGAGCAAATTTCCGGATAAATACTATACATTTGTTATCTGTTACATAAAGGATAGTAATAACAAAAAGAATAGTATATGCAAACCCACACGGTAGAAAGCTGCGCCAAAGCCAAACTCGCCATCCGGGATACACTGGATGTTGTAGGCGGAAAATGGAAGCTGGTACTGATCTCCGTTCTGCGAAGCGGAAAAAAAGGATTCAACGAATTATCCAGGGAAGCGGGCATTTCACCCCGTATCCTTTCGAAAGAACTGCAGGAGCTGGAGCTGAACGGCCTGGTCAGCCGCGAAGTATGCAATACCAAACCGGTAACAGTCCAATATGGACTGACCGAATACAGTGACACCCTGGGCGAAGTGCTGTCCGCAATGGAAAAATGGGGTTATGAACACCGGCGACGGATTGTTTCGGGTAGCTGATCCGTTGACAATATTCCGGTTTATCCAAAACAGCAGGTGAAGCATCTGCTTGCCGGTGTTGAAAAGCCGGCAACACCCCCATCGGCAATCCATTGTCTTCCCGATTGTCCTAGGTCCCCCCTCAGGTTGTCATTTTTGCACTACGCACATCCTTCCGCTTATGGCTAATTTTGTGTAGGAACACTTAATAAGTACAACAAGCATACGTTATGAGAAAACTTATTTTACAGGCGTTTATGTCCGTTGACGGATTCTGCGCTGACCGTGATAAGACAACAGGATTCTTTGACGGCACCTATAATATCCTGGAAAAGGATGTGGACGCTAATCAGGGGTCGCTGATCGACAGCATAGACCTGATCCTGATGGGCACTAATACCTATCAGCTATTTGCCGGATTCTGGCCAACGGCCACCGGTGAAGATCCGAAAATAACCACCGCCATGAACAGCATCCCCAAGATCGTATTTTCCAGCTCGCTGAAGGAAGTAGCCTGGGGAAGCCACGGAAATATTTCCCTGGTAGCGGATGATGCCATTACCTATATCCGGTCCCTGAAGAAAGGCAGCGGTAAAAACATGATCATGTGGGGGAGCCTGCATCTCGCTCAGTCATTACTGCAAGCCAACCTGTTTGATGAAATACAACTGGTCGTCGCCCCGGTGGCTATCGGGAAGGGATACCGGCTATTTCCTGAACGTAATAAGCTGTTTCCCTTAAAACTTACCGGGAGCAAAACGTTTTCCGAAGGTACCATGCTGCATACCTATGAGCCCGGCAGCTGAAAGGAGCCGTCCGCCTCGCCTTCCACTGTCCATGTTTGTCATAATCGGCCCGTAAGATTGTCGCATTTACGCCGTAACCGTCCAACCTTTATTGCTGAAATTTGTATTTAAACAGGAGCGGAATGTATTGAAGAAACAACATATGGAAAAACCAATCACCAAAGAAGAAGTCACTGAAGCGGAAAACAAGCTTTTTTCGGCTCAACGAATCAGCAATGTCGACATGCTTGACCAGTTATTGTACGATGATTTAATTGCGGTCGCACCGACAGGACAGATCGTAACCAAGGAAATGGACCTCGACTCACATCGCACAAAAACAATGGTCATTGAAGAAGCTTCAACCGCAATCGACGCTATTAAAATAACAGGCGAAACCGCACTTTCCATTGTCACGATGACGGCGAAGGGAAAAGTGTCGGGAGCACCATTGGAAGGGCAATTCCGTTATTTCAGGGTTTGGAAACGCATTGATGGCACACTGAAAGTAATCGGCGCAAGTTTTATGCAGTTACCATAGCGTCTTGTCGTGAACCAGCGTGATTGATTTTCCATGGAGACCGGATTGGCGGAACGGCGATAAAATTCAATTAAAACAAAGCAAAAATGGCAGCAACAAAAATCCCAACGGTAGAGGCGCAGATGCTGATCAGAAAACCTGTTACAACAGTTTTCCAGGCATTTATTGACCCTGCAATCACGACTAATTTCTGGTTTACAAAATCAAGCGGACAACTGGAGGTAGGCAAAACAATCACCTGGGAATGGGAAATGTACAACGTTTCAACGAACGTATTCGTAAAGGATATCATTCCGAACAGGAAGATATCCATTGAATGGGACAATACGCCGGACGTAACCGTCGATTTTGAGTTTACACCGCTGACGGACGATACGACTTATGTTGTTATCAAAAATTACGGCTTCAAAGAAACAGGTGACGATTTAATACAAGCCATAAAAGACAACACTGGCGGCTTTACAACAGTTTTGGACGGAATGAAAGCCTACCTGGAACATAACCTAAAACTGAATTTAATTGGTGACAAGTTTCCAAAAGAAATAAACAACCACGGACAATAGCTGCTGATCCCGTTTATCAGTCAGGCAATTATTGGCAAGAATTAAAAAACAGAAGGCATGGATAGCAATACCTTATTTGATTTTTCCGTAGACAGGGAAAACAAGATCATTCGCATCGCACGTGAATTTGATGCTGACGCCGAATTGGTATGGCAGGCATGGACAACAGCTGAAATACTCGACCAGTGGTGCGCTCCAAACCCTTTCAGAACAGAAACAAAGGCATTGGATTTCCGCGAAGGCGGTTTCTGGCATTATGCATTGGTAAGTCCCGAAGGGAATAAACACTGGAGCAGGTATGACTACAAAAAAATTGAACTTCAAAAAAGCATTACGGAATTGCGGGCATTCAGTGACGAAAACGGAAGGATAAGTCCAGCTTTCCTACCTACCGAATGCACCATTACGTTCAGCGAAACAAATGGCAAAACACGGGTAACGATGACCGAAAAATACCGGAGTCCCGAAATGTTTGAACGGATGGCAACAGACAGCCACAAAAAAGGATTTTCGTCACACCTTAAAAATCTTGATAGGCTATTATCCACACTAAAAAACAACTAAAATGAGCAGCAAGCTATTAGTTGACTTCATCGTCAACAAAGAAAACAAGACGCTTCACATCGCGCGTGAATTTGATGCCGGCCTTGCATTGGTATGGCGGGCGTGGACGACCCCGGAATTGCTCGACCAATGGTGGGGCCCCAAACCCTGGAAGGCCGAAACGAAGACCATGGATTTCCGTGAAGGCGGCTCCTGGCTCTACGCAATGGTAAGTCCGGAAGGCGAAAAACATTGGAGCAAAACCAATTTCATTTCTATTGCAAAGGAAAAATCCTTCTCCTCAAAAGGAGGTTTCAGTGATGAAAACGGCAAGATCAATCCGGCATTTCCCCAGAATTTATGGGAAAATAGGTTTACCCCGGGAGATCATAACGTCCGCGTGGATATGCTGCTGACATACGATACGCTTACCGACCTTGAAAAGGAGATGGAGATGGGTTTTAAAGAAGGCATGATGATAGACTTCCAGCAGTTGGATGAATTGTTATCGACCCTCAAAAAGTAAAAAAACCGGTCTTACGGCTATCTGAAAGCAAATGGCAAAAACACAGTTAAAATTCCATTCACCCGTAGAACTATTTGAGTTTCTTCCCGAGGATGAAGCCTTGCTGACAGACATTTTACGTCAGATAACCATAGAAACCTTAAACGGATACGGAAAGGAGAAGTTATCCTACAACGTTCCGTTCTTCTACGGCAACAGATCGATCTGCCTGATATTTCCCGCATCCGTTCCCCGGAGCGGCATAAAAAGCGGGGTGTTGTTCGGCTTTTGGTATGGCAACCAGCTGAAGGATAAAAATAACTACCTGACGCACGGCACTAACAAACAGATTTTCTACAAGGTTTTTCAATCGGTCGAAGAAATTGATATTCCCGCCTTAACTGACGTGATAAAAGAGGCAATTGAACTGGATAAAAGTTTCGGAAAAAACGGGGATAGCGCATCAGCCGCGTTGACTCCGTCCGGATTTTAAACCCGTTCCACCGGTTAGTGCCGCAGCGAAAAAGCATTTTGCGCTGTATGTATCTTCCGAAAAGATCGTTATTTTTGAGGATAAACCTTTAAATAAACGATTATGACCAGATTACTTCAGTTGATCACAATTTCCATCCTATGTACCTCATTTGCCTTTGCCCAGCAAAAACTGAAGGTAATGGTCATCTTCGCGCACCCGGACGAAGGGGAAATATATACCGGCGGCATCACCGCGCTTTACACCAAAATGGGACACCAGGTCAAGTTCATGTCTTTAACCAACGGCGATGCGGGACACTATTCTATGGAACCCGCCGCGCTGGCTAAAATGCGTTACGGGGAAGCCATGGAATCCAAGCAAATCCTCTCCCTTGGCGACTATGAAGTGCTCGACTACCACGACCAATACCTGAAAAACACCAGAGAAGTACAGGACAAAGTAATCAAGAGCATCCAGGATTGGAATGCAGATGTGGTGTTCACCTATTTTCCGGCAGCAGGCGGCCACACCGATAACATGACCGCCGGCTACATCGTCCGGGATGCTGCACCCCGCCTCCAAATGGAAAAAACACCTGTTTTTGTTTATATCCGTGATTTCCATACCATCAATTTTTCCTATATACCTGATTTCGCTGTTGGAATTGACTCGGTATGGCCAACCAAGCTGGCAGCCTGTGCTGCCCAGCGGTCACAGGTCAATGATGCCATCCCCCACGGTATGGGGATATTAGACGAGGTAAGGGCAGATCCGGAAAAACAGAAAAAGCTGATTTACGAAAACACCTACCCGTTCAGCAGTGTGACTGCCGTCAATATGCCCGCGCTGACGAAATGGTACGGAGCAGACGTTTCCGGCATCAAATACGCCGAAGCCTTTGAAATAGCCGAATTCGGCCGTCAGCTCACGGAAAGCGAAATGCACATACTGTTTCCCATGCTGCCCCGGAAGTAACCAACGGACGGCATTGGTTAGCTAAGCCCGTCATGGAATAGGATACCAAGGCTGTGCCGGTTGCCGCTGTGGAGTGGACTGACACCATGCTTCATCTGTACACGATAGTGACCGCGACTTCCATTCTCCGGGCGGAAATTAGTGGTAAAAATGACCATATCACCCCGGTCAGGTGTCAATACATTTGCCTTGGACTGTGCCCGGGGTATTTGCTCGGTTATCACAAATTCACCACCGGTATAGTCTTTCCCCACCTGGTTAAGCATAAAGACCGCCTGCAATGGAAAATAAACCTCGCCGTAAAGGTCCCGATGCAATGTATTGAAGTCCCCTTCGCCGTATTTTAGGATAAGAACCGTTGGTTCCCGCTGCCCATATTCCTCGCAGCGTTTTTTCATCTCCTGATGTGTAGCTGGGAACATGTTGTCGATATGCAGCTCCTGCATCCATTGATTGGCAACGGGTGCAATTTCAGCATATACCTTTTCCCGTAATGCCGTAATCAATCCGGGCAATGGATACCGGAAATATTTGTATTCCCCCCGGCCAAACCGGTAGCGTTGCATGCTGATTGTTTTGCGGTAAATGCCGTCAGCGCCGTATGCCGCAATCAGCGCATCGCATTCCTCCCGGTGCAGGACATCCCGAACGATAACAAAACCCTTATCATGCAGTTCCGTTGTGATGGCCTGCCAGTCCCTCGCGGCTAACCGCATTGCTATGTTCTCCATAATTATGTGCTTATCAGGGGTAAAATTAGCGCCCTTACCGGCGGCATAAAATCCGAAATTTGCGGTTTTCTATCACGTGGCCTGGATGCCGCTGATCCAAAATTCAATTGCGTACAATCGGATATTCACGATTTTATTAAAATTATAATATACTGATTTAAAATATATTATATTAATCTTCATAAATTATCAGATAACAAATAATGCTACCGGAAGGAATCCACTTGTATATTGCCATAGAATCCGATATATTTACTACACGTTTATTTTGAAAAAAAGTGTTAATGGGCATAACGTTATGATGTCAAATATTGGATTGATCATTGAGGAAAAAGCGGCGGATATCGGAAACTTTTTAGTCGGCAGGCTGCTTCCCTTTCGTCAGAAAAGAGCTGTCGGACCTTTTGTTTTTATTGATCACATGGGGCCTGCAGCATTGAAAGATTACCAGAACCTGGACGTCCCGCCTCATCCCCATATCGGACTTTCTACATTGACGTACCTGCTTGAAGGTGCTATTTTCCACCGCGACAGTATCGGAAATGCGGTGGAAATCGCCCCGGGAGCTGTCAACTGGATGACCGCCGGAAAAGGCATCGTACACTCGGAAAGAACACCGGAGTATTTAAGGGAAACGGAGAAGAACCTCCATGGTTTCCAGATCTGGGTAGGCCTTCCAAAACAGGTCGAACAACAAGATCCCACTTTCTTTCATATTGAGGCAGATGCCATCCCGGTCTGGCAGGAAGAGGATACACAGTACAAACTAATCGCCGGCGAAGCGTTTGGAAGAAAATCCCCCGTTCCCGTTCACAGCAGGTTGTTTTTTATTGAAATCAAGACCAAAACAGCGCGGAAACTAACGATCGGAAAGGATTTATATGGCGAGGCTGCATTGTATGTATTGGAGGGCACGGTAAACATCGAAGGCAATCCCTATGGCTCAAAACAGCTGTTAATAGCCAAGGAGGCCAACCTTTGCACCTTCGAAATGAATGAGAACACAACGGTCTATCTTTTTGGCGGGGAACCTTTCGACGAGGAACGTTTCATATACTGGAATTTTGTAAACTCGGATAAAGCGTTGATTGAAGAAGCCAAAGTGAACTGGGAAAACCAGCATCACGATGCGTTCCCTTTGGTTCCCGGCGACGAACAGGAGTACGTTCCCCTGCCGGGAACGGTCCGGACGTAAAATAAATCGCCATTTCGTATGTTTGCATACACAGCCATATCCATTGATCATGGGCTTTATTATGGTAAGCTAATCCCCCGACATTAGACAACACGTGAAAAATGACATCATCAACAGAAAAACTGGAACGCGCATTCCAGGTATTTGACCAGTATAATAAACAGGATCCCAATCCCTTTTCATGGGAAGGGAATACCTATCCCCAGGAATATTTTCTTGCCCTTAAACTCCACGGCTGGATATTGAAATTAAACCCCGATGCCAGCGAAGCGTTGCTGCTTGCATCCCGGTGCCAGCACATCGGCCGGTGGGAAATACCCCGGGGTGATTACCCACAGGACCGGGAAGGATACCTGACCTGGCGAAAAGCACTGAGCCTGTACCATGCCGAAAAAGCGGAGGAGCTGCTGGCGCCGATTGGCTATTCCACCGAAACCATTGAGCGGGTAAAGCAAATCGTCCGTAAAATAAAACTGAAAGCAGACCACGAGGTACAGCTCATGGAAAACGCACTGTGTCTGGTCTTCCTGCAGTTCCAATACGAGGATTTCTGGCCCCGGCACACGGACAAAATAGTGGATATCCTCCGCAAATCACTCAAAAAAATGGACGCCGATGGTCATCGCCACGCCCTCGCGCTCGACTATTCAGTCCAAGGAAAACAGCATGTCGAAGCGGCGTTGGCACAACTATAGCATTTCATCACCGAACAAAACGCCGCAACTTCAGCAAAATTCTTAAATTCGCGAGGAGTATAATTACGTTGCATGCAGCTTACCAAACTCGAAATAAAAGGCTTTAAAAGTTTCGGCGATAAAATCACCATCCACTTCAATGCTGGGGTTACCGCCATTGTAGGGCCTAACGGGTGTGGCAAGTCCAATGTGGTGGATGCCATCCGGTGGGTACTGGGTGAGCAAAGCACACGCATGCTGCGCTCCGAAAAGATGGAGAACATTATCTTCAATGGCACCAAGAACCGCAAGGCCGCCAACCTGGCCGAGGTTTCACTGTCGTTCGATAATACCCGCAACGTGCTCCCCACTGAATTCTCCCAGGTGACAATTACCCGCAAGTTATACCGAACCGGGGAAAGCGAGTACCGGCTGAACGATGTCAAATGCCGGTTGAAAGACATCACTGACCTGTTTCTGGATACGGGCATCGGGGCCGACACCTACTCGATCATCGAACTGAAGATGATCGATGAAATCATCAATAACAAGGAAAACTCAAGACGTAACCTTTTTGAGGAAGCTTCGGGCATTTCCAAATACAAGGTCCGGAAAAAGCAGACGCTGAATAAGCTGCGCGATACGGAAAACGATCTCGAACGGGTGGAAGATCTCCTTTTCGAAATTGAGAAAAACCTCAAAACACTCGAAAATCAGGCAAAAAAAACAGAACGGTATTACCGCATCAAGGAGCAGTACAAAGCATTGAGCGTAGCACTGGCCACCCACCGGATTGCCCGGTTCAGCGAATCACTCGCCACGCTCGAGGCACAGGAATTGACGCAGCGGACAGACCAGACGCGGATCACCACGGAAATCGGCCGGCAGGAGGCATTGCTCCAGCAACAGAAGCAGGAAAGCCTGGCAAAGGAAAAGAACCTGGCCATCCAGCAGAAAGTCACGAACGAGTACGTCGCTAAAATACGGGCGTATGAGAGTGATAAAAAGGTAAAAAACGAGCAGCTCCGGAACTTACAGGATAAAGAAGCACGGCTGAGCAATGAACTGGCGCAGGATCGCCAGCAGCTTAACCATGCCCTGTATAACATCAAGCGGCTCAACGAAGAGCATGCCGTAGAGCAGAACAAGCTGGACGGTATTGTGGCTGGACTTGAAAAGCAGCGCGCCGAAGTGGAGGAACTGCGCGGCCAGCAGCAAACGGCCAAAAACAAACTCGATGCACAGAGCCGCAGAAATACCGAAGCGCAGAATGAAATCTACAAACTGGAAAAGGAAATTGCCGTGCTCCATATCCAGCGCGACGCGCTGACCCAGGAGAGCCTGCGCAACGTGGCCGATACCGAATCAAAAGCGACGGAGCTCAACCAGTTCAACACGCTGGTGGCTGATCTTGAGGGACGGATCGAAGGCCAGCAGCAAGCGTATGACCTTGCCATTCGGTTTGAAGAGGAGCTCCAGCAACAACTGGATGGTACAGCGGCACAGATCCAGTCGATTAAAGAAACGCTCAGCAGCAACAATCGCCAGCTGGATGCCAAACAAAACGAATATAACCTGACCAAGTCGCTGGTGGATAATCTCGAGGGATTTCCGGAGTCGATCCGTTTCCTTCGGAAAAACGCGGGCTGGAAAAAGAATTACCCGCTCTTTTCGGATGTACTCTCCTGCAAACCCGAATACCGCATCGCCATTGAAAATTACCTGGAGCCTTTCATGAACCATTACGTGGTACAACGGCAGGACGAGGCTGTACAGGCTATCCGGTTGCTCAGCGACGCCACACGCGGACGCGCCAATTTTTTTGTCCTTGACGCGATCGACCAGCTCGCAGCACCGGCTACTTCCCCGGCTCCGCAGGCCGGACTGGTACCCGCACTCGACATCATCAGTGTAGCACCGCAATACCTGCCGTTATGCCGCTTATTGCTGCATAATGTATTTATGCTCGAGGCCGGCGACGAGCAGGCGCTGGAAACCGCCCTGCCGGATGCCCATTGGGTACTGTTGCACAAAAGCGGCAAATTCAACAAAAACCAGCTGGGGCTGTCCGGCGGCTCCGTAGGCCTCTTTGAGGGAAAACGCATCGGCCGGGCAAAAAATCTCGAAACGCTGGCGAAGGAAATCAAATCCCTGGGCAGTGACATCGACGCGCTCCAGGCAGCCCTTGAAGAAGCGTCGAAAAAAATGGAAGACCTGAAAGGTTCCTCTAAAAAGGCGCTTGCCGAAGAGTTGGGCCAGCAGCTCAACAGGCTCGACCATGAATTGGTTTCGGTAAAAACAAAACAAGAACAGTACCAGGCATTTATTGCCAACAGCCGGAACCGGAAGCAGGACATCGAACAGAAACTGGCAACGATAGCCGAAGAGCTCCACGGGGCCGAACCCCGCCTGGAGACGCAGAAATCCGAGCAGGAAGGCCAACGCACGGAATTGCAGGCCCTGCAGGAGGCATTCCAGGAAGTATCGGAATGGCTAACGGAAAAATCAACTGCCTATAACCAGGAAAATATCCGCTTCCACCAGCAGCAGAATAAGGTGAACAGCACCTTAAAAGACCTCGAATACCGCCAGTCCCTGCACGATACATACGAAGACCGGATTACCAAAAACAGCGCGGAATACGAACAGGTGCAGCTGCAGATCAAAGACACCCTGCAACATGTCGATGATTCAGATGATGACCTGCTGGCCATGTATGCCCAGAAAGATGCTTATGAAAAGGGGCTTCAGCAGCTGGAAGAGGATTATTACGCGTCACGGGGCAGCATCAACGAGCTGGAGGACCTGATCAGCCAGCTGCGGCGGCAGAAAGACAATACTGATCTTTTGTTCAATGAACTGAGGGACCAGAAAACGAACCTGAAACTCGAACTGAATGCCTTGAAAGAACGGCTGTCCATCGAGTTTTCCATTGATATTGCGGATCTGCTGGAGGCACCGCCCGCCGATATGGAGGAGGGTGAAGAGACACTGAAACAAAAAACCGAGAAGCTCCGCAAGCAACTGGATGAGTTTGGCAGCATCAACCCCATGGCGATGGAAGCCTACCAGGAGATGAATGAGCGACATACATTTATTATCAAGGAAAAGCAGGATCTGCTGGATGCGAAGAATTCACTGCTGGAAACCATCCGGGAAATAGACGACATTGCCCGGGAGAAATTTATGGATGCCTTTACCCGGGTCCGTGAAAATTTCATTACTGTATTCCGCTCATTATTCAATGAGGAAGACAGCTGCGATCTGGTCCTCAGTGAACCGGATAATCCCCTGGAATCGGATATTGAGATCATGGCACGCCCAAAAGGCAAACGCCCGCTATCCATTAACCAGCTTTCGGGCGGCGAAAAGACCTTGACATCCACTGCCCTGCTGTTTTCCCTGTACTTACTTAAACCGGCGCCGTTCTGTATCTTTGACGAGGTGGATGCACCGCTGGATGATACGAACATCGATAAATTCAACAACATCATCCGCGAATTTTCGGGACAGTCGCAGTTTATCATTGTATCACACAACAAACGGACGATTGCCAGTACCGATATCATCTATGGGGTTACCATGGTAGAACAGGGCATTTCACGGGTTGTTGCCGTCGATATGCGCGAGGTTGCCTAAACAGTGGCCGGATTGCCGGCCAAAAAATACATTAACAAATTGTTGATCTGATCTTTGAAACACATTTGCTATATTAGCCCTATGCGTTATCCGGCTGTCACGGCATTGCACGGCCGTCAGACTGTACCGGATTCGGAACTGATATTCACCCTTAAAACAAATAACGATGAAAAAGTATGAACAATTAATCAAGCGGGCATTCGCAATGGTTCTGCTCGTTTGCCTTGCCAGCACGGTCGCTACCGCGCAACAAACGTGGAAGGCAGACCCTAACCACTCGAAAATCACGTTTATGATTACGCATTCGGGCATCTCCGACATTCTGGGACTCTTCCAGCAGTTTGATGCCACCATCAGCGCAGCACAGCCCAATTTCAGCGATGCTGCTTTTACACTTACGATAAACGCGGCTTCCATCAATACGGAAGTAAAAAAACGGGACGACCACCTGCGGAGCGCCGACTTTTTTGATGTGGAGAAATTCCCGGAACTCACTTTCAGCAGCACGGGCATTGAAGCCGCTGGTGAAAACCGCTATAAACTCAGTGGAAACCTGACCATCCATGGCGTTACCAAACCCGTAACGATGGACCTCTGGTACCGGGGTACAAATGAAAATCCAAACAATAACAGCCAGACGGCCGGCTTTCAACTTACCGGTGTCATCAAACGTTCCGATTTCGGTATCGGTCCGAAGTTCCCTGCGCCCATGCTGAGTGATGAGGTGCGCATCCAGGCCGATGGCGAGTTCATCAGGCAATAACTGCCCCGGAAAAACACATACCGTTACTTATGCCACCGTGCCCTTTGCCGGTGGCATTTTTCATTGGCATCCGGCCGGACCGCTGCCGGATGTATCCGGTAATACCTCCCGAAATGATTTTTTATAAAACAATTTCGTTTAATCAGCCTTATACCTGTTGAACATTTATTTTAACCCCTATACATGCGCAACTCATGGGAAAAGGAGATAAAAAAACAAAACGCGGAAAAATTGTAGCTGGGTCCTACGGCAAGAAAAGGCCGCGTAAAAAGCAGAAGAAGCAGCAACGGGTACCGTCGGGTACCGCAGCAAAAGCGTAACGTTTTAGGTTGCCATCCGTTGCCGAAGGGCCTCGTACAGTGCCACGCCGGCCGATACCGAAACGTTGAGTGACGCGATTGATCCGGCCATGGGTATCTTCGCCAGGTGATCCGCTATGCGGATGAGTTCGTCTGAAATGCCGTGCTCTTCCGACCCCAGCACGAGCGCCGTTGGCGTGGTATAATCCAGCTGATACAGGTTGTCGGTTGTCTTCTCCGTACAGGCCACCAATTGAATACCGGAATCCTGCAGGAATCGCGCGGTTTTGGCCAGACTATCTTCCCGGCATACGTTTATCTTAAACAGTGCGCCCGCCGACGTCTTGATCGCGTCAGGATTAATTTCGGCAGAACCTCTTTTCGGTACGATGAGCGCATGCACACCCGCACATTCGGCAGTACGGGCGATAGCACCCAGGTTGCGTACATCGGTAACACCGTCCAGTATAAGCAACAGGGGCACTTCTCCCCTTTCGTATATGGCCGGCACCAGGTCTTCCGTACGCTGGTAGGTGATCGGTGAGATAACCGCGATAACCCCCTGGTGGTTTTTGCGTGTCATGCGGTTCAGTTTTTCAACAGGCACCTGCTGATACGTGATGCCGTATTGCTTAAGCACCTGCTTCAGCTCCGCAAGCAGCTGGCCGCTAAGCCCTCGCTGAACGAAAATAGACTCGATTTCCTTCCCGCTGTCAATGGCTTCAATGACTGCACGAATGCCATAAACCTGTTGGTTTGTTTCCCGCTTTTCCTGACCACCCCGCCAATGCTGTTGTTGCATATATTCGTATTTGCCGGCGAAGTTACGGATATTATACCACAAAAGCACCCAATATGGCCGCAGGATGCAGTGCCATATCGTTCAGTAAATGAAAACCCTGCGGCATATGACGCAAAAATTCAAGGGACATGCCCACTATAATTACCGTCCCGGCCGGATCGGACACATCGAAATGCCAGGATTGCCGTGGCACTGCTTTTTCCCGCGTGCGCAGCGGGATGAGGTATTCATCGCTGCCGACCTTACGCCGGACCCCGGTGCTGAAATCAAAAGCAAATGCCTGGAGCCGGATACGGCAGTGCGTCACGTTACCCGACCACAGCAGGTCCCGCTCCGAATCAAAGGCCGGGATAATGATATCCAGTCCGCCCGATGCTGTGCAGGTGATATCAACATCCGCAAACAGGTAATCCTGCATATGGCATTTGGCATTGAACTGGAAATCCGCCAGGCGGTGTAACTTTCCGGCGGCAAGCTGCATGGTTCCTGCCTGCTGGCTGCGGTTCGCCCGCATGGCCCGCAGTACTTGTGCATTCAGCCGATTGATCATGCCGCTGTCCTGATAATCCAGGATCAGGGTCCAGAACGCCCGCCTGATCATTCCTGCGCTACGGCTGGCCGTGCCAAAGTCCACTCCCGCGGCTTTTGTGCCCGCGGTCTGCTGCTTCCGTAACCGGGGACGTCCCTGCAGCACATTCAGGTCGCCTACCCGGCGACTGATTACGGAGCCCACCAACCCGCGGACATAACCATTTTCTACCTTTCCCATAGTTTCTTTTTTTTAGTGTAATATCAGGCTAAGTTAAGTAAACAAAATACTGTATATCAATTATTTATTCATTTTTATGGATTTTAAAGCCAGGCTTCGGCATGCCTTTTAAAATTGATAATGGCCTTTCGGAACGCTATTATGAAAATGGAAATTAGTACACCCCCCGCAATTGGTTCGGTATCGCTCCGGCCATGCCCCGGCACTGCGTCGACATGCGTGCACCCTGAATGCACGGTAAGTCCACGGTGAGTCCACGTTTTACGTGGTGGCACGTGCTGCCACCGTGGCGGGAGTGCGGTCGCACCCTGTCCGCAAAGCGAAAGTGTTACGACGGAGGGGCGGACAAATCCCCAGAAACAATCGAATGGATTTTCAAGCCGCGCCATCGGGTTGCGGCTAAGAAGACCGGAATAGGTAAACGTGTGCGGAGAAAATGACTACGCTATGGCTGCCAGGCTTATTTTAATAAGCTCAATGCATTCGTCCAGCTGCTCCCGCGTAATCACCAGCGGGGGGGCAAAACGGATTTTATCGCCGTGTGTCGGCTTGGCAAGCAGCCCATTGGTTTTCAGGGCCAGGCAAAGTTCCCAGGCTGCATCCGGGTTGGGGTGGTCAATCACAATGGCATTAAGCAGGCCCTTACCCCTCACCTGCTTGATGTTGGGGTGGCGGAGCGCCAGCAGCCGCTCCCGGAAATACGCACCCAGCTCGTCCGCATGCGCGGCCAGGTTTTCCTCTTTCAGTACTTCCAGGGCAGCAATGGCAACCTTACAGGCCAAAGGATTCCCTCCGAAAGTAGAACCATGCTCGCCCGGCCTGATACAAAGCATCACGGCATCATCCGCCAGTACCGCTGATATTGGCATCGTTCCGCCGCTTAGTGCTTTACCAAGGATCAGGATGTCCGGCCGCACCCCTTCGTGGTCGCATGCCAGCATCCTGCCTGTGCGGGCCAGTCCGGTCTGGATTTCATCGCCGATAAACAACACATCGGCCTTCCGGCACAGCGCATAGGCCGCCGCCAGGTAACCGTCATCGGGCACATAAACCCCTGCTTCGCCCTGAATGGGTTCTACGAGGAAACCGGCGACATTCGGGTCGTTTAATGCAGCAGCCAATGCATCAAGGTCGTTGTATGGAATAATTTCGTAACCGGGCATGAAAGGTCCGAAACCATCGCGCGATGACGGGTCCGTGCTGAACGAAACAACGTTAAGCGTACGGCCATGGAAATTACCTTCCACCGTAATGATTTTGGCCATGTTGGCGGGTATGCCTTTTTTATCATAGCCCCAGCGGCGGGCTATTTTCAGTGCCGTCTCCACCGCTTCCACCCCGCTGTTCATCGGCAGTACCTTTTCATATCCAAAATATCCCGTGATGTATTGTGCATACTCCCCCAGCAGGTCGCTGTGAAACGCCCGGGACGTTAACGTGAGCTTTTGGGCCTGGTCTACCAGCGCCGCAATGATCTTCGGGTGGCAATGTCCCTGATTCACGGCAGAATAACCGGAAAGGAAATCGTAATACCGATTTCCTTCCACATCCCAGAGGTATACCCCCTCACCCCGTTCCAGCACTACCGGCAGGGGGTGGTAGTTATGGGCGCTGTAGGTTAATTCCTTCGCAATGAATTCCTGGGTTTTGGTATGCTGACCGGTTGTGCGTGACATGTGCCAAATTTAACATTCTTTTTCCGAAAAACCGGGCAGTGAAAGCGGCACACACCGGAAAATGGGGGCTATCCCCCCATTTCATCGGCACTCGGACCGTAACTTCCGGGAATGGCGATGTCCAGCAATCGCAGGAATACGCCCAACTGTGCCCGGTGGTGTATCGTTTGGGCAAAAGCATGGCGGACCATGCCGTATTTTGTGGTGTCCAGGTAAACGATTTCGCCACCACGCATAATCCAGGGCGTGTCCAGATTGGATTCCGGCAACCGGCTCAATGCGGCATGCCCGGCCTGGTATGATTGATCAAACAGCGCCAATAAATCCGCGTTGCTGCTAACCGGTGCCGGCTGATAGCTGCCTGCATTGAAATCCAGTTCATCGTGATCAACGGCGATTACCACCCACGAAGGGATCTCAGCGACGTGTGTGGCCAATTGTTTCAGCGTCATGCTTTTTGGATGCGGCGACCAGTCAAGCCGGTCGTCCGGTACGAGGGCCAGCATTTTGCGGGTGGTTACCGCTTCATTTTCCATTTCAGTTAAGAGTTCTTTAATGATATCCATGTTCTGCAATTATTTGTTATATAAGCGAAAGTAGCGGCCGCGGATGACAACGTTATGGCAGGGCGAAAAAAAATTAGGTATTTTTGCCCGGTTTCAAAAACTACCTGATGAAAAAGCAGCAAATGATTGTATTTATCCCCGGTTCTCTCCTGTCATTGCCGTACCGGCGCCGGGCACCTGGTCATCGTTTCGCTTCCCTGGGTCCGTATGGCTATCACAGGGAGGTAAAGGAGGACTTCGCCTGATGTTTTACGATAGGCAGCCCTCCCCGCCCGACAGTGGCCTGGATAAACGGACCTTGTGGCTGATGACCGTCGGTGCCGGACTTGTTGTGGCCAATAATTATTACAACCAGCCTCTATTGGGCCAGATTGCCCGGGATTTTAACGTTTCGGAAAGTGAAGTGGGTATTGTGGCCATGCTAACGCAGATCGGGTATGCGGCCGGGCTGTTCTTTGTGGTACCATTGGCCGATATGTATTACCGTAGGCGGCTGGTGCTGGCTATTTTTCCGTTTATTCCGCTTTCACTTCTGCTGGCGACTTTCAGCGGCTCACTGACGGGGCTGGCAACGGCAAGCTTCCTGATCGGATTGAGTTGCGTGATACCGCAACTGTTCGTGCCGATGGCCGCCACGCTGGCTACCCCCGACCGGAAAAACCACGCCATTGGTCTGGTCATGAGCGGTCTGCTGATCGGTGTGCTCGCCTCTCGCATCATCAGCGGTGTAGTGGGCGAATACCTGGGCTGGCGTTATATGTATTTCGGCGGTGCGGTAGCCATGTTCATCTACTGGATTATCCTGATTCGACAGTTGCCTGAGGTGGCACCCGGTTTCACCGGCGGCTATGCCGCCCTGATGCGGTCGCTCGCGCACTACTTCCGGTCGGACCCGGAACTGCGGCTGGCTTCCTGGCGTGGAGCATGCAGTTTTGCCACATTTACCGCATTCTGGACTACGTTGGTCTTTCACCTGGAAGGACCGCCGTTCCATGCCGGGAGCGGAGTAGCCGGCGCATTCGGAATTCTGGGGGTAGCCGGCGCGATCGCACCGGCCATCCTGGGCAAACGGATTGACCGGCTCAACAAAAACCGGCTTATTATCATTATGACTGCCGTTACCCTGCTTTCCTGGTTCCTGCTGGGCGGTCCGGGAGCGACGAGCTACCTGGCGCTGATTGTGGGCGTGCTGTTCATCGACATGGCGCTGCAGGCCATCCACCTGACCAACCAGGCCATCATTTTTGCCCGGCACCCCGAAGCGACAAACCGGGTAAATACCATTTACATGACGAGCTATTTTATCGGCGGATCGCTGGGTACCCTCATTGCTGCGCTGGCCTGGGAATACATGGCGTGGACCGGTGTGACGGTTGTGGGAATCGGCTGTACGGTATTGATGCTGCTGGGTCACCTGATATTCCGCCGCCCCAACGCCTAAACCGGGCACTACAGGCGGCTTTTCGTCATCTAATTGTCGTTTTCAGCCAATCCATTTCCGGCATAATGTTTCTATTGTTACTTTTGCTGACAGTGTTAACTTTTATACACGGTGTCACAAATGGGAATCGCTGAACGTAAACAAAGACAACAGGATGAGGTCCGCGCCGCAATACTTGCGCAATCCTGGCAAATTGTTGAAGAATTGGGCTGGGAGGCGTTGTCGATCCGCAGGATTGCCGATGGTATTGAATACAGTACCCCGGTCGTATACAAGCATTTCGAAAGTAAAGACGCTATTCTGGAAGCTTTCTCACGGGAAGGCTATGTGTTGCTGGCCAGCCAGCTATCGGACGCCCAGCAGGCGGGTGACGCCCCCGAAGCCCGACTGATGGCCCTTGCCCGGGCCTACTGGGAATTTGCTACCCAGCATCCCAGGCACTACCAGCTCATGTATGGTTTAGGTATCCCCACCTGTGAAATGGTCCGGGAGATCAGGGAAATCAAAGAGGTAAGCGATGTGTTGCATACCGCAATTGAAGAAGCGATACGCGCCGGGAAAAACCCGGAAACGGACACCCACCTGAAGACCACCACATTCTGGTCCATCCTGCACGGCCTCGTGGCCATGAGCCTGATCGCCGTCCCCGGATGCCCTGAAAAAGCAAGGCTCACACTGGAGGATGCCATCAACGGATTTGTGAAGGCTCTGATGAACTAAAACAATTTGATTATTAAATATTAAACACTATTTAACTGAAGCACACATGCAACTCATTGAAGCATTAAACTGGCGTTATGCCACAAAAAAAATGAACGGTCAGCCGGTACCTCAGGAGCAGGTCGACAAGATTTTAACTGCCGCCCGCCTCGCTCCCACTTCATCCGGCCTGCAGCCGTTTAAAGTAATCGTCATTACCAACCCGGAACTGAAGGCGAAGATCCAGCCGATTGCCTATGGACAGACCCAGATCTCGGAGAGCTCACATTTACTTGTGTTCGCGGCGTGGGATAACTACTCAGATGAGCGGATAAACGAAATCTTCAACCATACGGTAGCCGAACGGGGACTGCCCGAAAACACGTTTGACGATTACAAAAACCGGTTAAAAAGTCTGTATTTAACTCGGCCCGCCAGTGTAAATTTTGAACACGCTGCGCGCCAGGCATACATCGCGTTTGGCGTGGCCATTGCCGCGGCGGCTGAATTGAAAGTGGACGCCACCCCGATGGAAGGATTCGATAATGCGGCACTGGACGAATTGCTGCAACTGCCCCAGCAGGGATTAAAAAGTGTAACCTTGCTCCCACTGGGCTACCGTGACAGCGAAAACGACTGGCTGGTAAACCAGAAAAAGGTACGCATCCCCAGCGATGAACTGTTTTTAAAAATCGCTTAATAACGGCGATCACTACACAGGTTAGGTGGTCCTGGGAAATGTCACAGCCCCGGGGCCGCCTTTAATGGAAAACGAAACCGTGACCAGATTGTAATATCAATAAATACAACTAAAATGACCGATAAAAGAACACTCGGGCAATCCGACTTAAAAGTTTCCCCCATCGCCTTCGGCGGAAATGTATTCGGCTGGACATTGGATGAAAAGCAGTCTTTCCGGATCCTCGACGCATTTGTGGATGCCGGCTTCAATTTTATCGACACGGCTGATACCTATTCGACCTGGGTTCCGGGCAACCGTGGCGGCGAATCCGAGACGATCATCGGCAACTGGCTCAGGAAAACCGGAAAACGGGACCAGCTGGTTATTGCCACAAAACTCGGCGGCGACATGGGAGATGGAAAAAAGGGATTGCGTGCGGCCTACATCCAACAGGCCGTGGATGCATCCCTGAAAAGGCTGAAAACTGATTACATCGATCTTTATCAGTCGCATTACGATGACCCTGACACGCCGCAGGAAGAAACCATGGACGCCTTCAACGCCCTGGTCCGGGCGGGCAAGGTGCGCTACATCGGCGCGTCCAACCTGTCCGCCGAGCGCATATCGGCTGCGAACCAGTATGCTGCGGCAAACGGGCTGGCTTCCTACATCAGTGTACAGCCACTGTACAACCTGTACGACCGCGAGCAGTTTGAAAAGGAATACCTGCCCTTGGTGAATGCGGAAGGCTTGGCCGTCATCAGCTACTACGCACTGGCCAGTGGATTCCTCAGCGGCAAGTACCGGAATGCCGGCGACGCCGGTAAAAGTCCACGTGGAGCGGGCATTGTTGACCAGTACCTGAACGCACGCGGGATGGCAATATTACATGCGTTAGACCAAGTATCGGCTGACCTTGATGTTCCTATTGCTCAGGTAGCTATTTCATGGCAGCTACACAAACCCTTTATTACTGCACCAATCGTAAGCGCCACCACCGAGGCACAGCTGGCCGATATCACAGGAGCCGTTTCATTGCGGCTTACTCCCGGCCAAATGGCGCAGCTGGACGAGGCAAGTGCGGTTTCCGGAAATAAATAATCAAAGTAAAATCAGCTTAAGACAATTGATATGAAAGTAGAAGTTTGGTCGGACATCATGTGTCCATTCTGTTATATTGGCAAACACAACTATGAACATGCGTTGCAACAGTTTGCCGATGCCGCTGCTGTGGAATTGGAGTGGAAGAGCTTTCAGCTTGACCCCACGCTGGCTAAAAATACATCCTACGGAGACACTTACCAGTACCTGTCGGACCGGAAAGGCATCAGTTTGGCGCAGGCCGAGGAAATGACCGCCAATGTAGCCCGGGCCGGCGCGGCTGCGGGGTTACAGTTCCATTTCGACCGGGCCATTGTCACCAATACCTTTGACGCCCACCGGCTGCTCCATTTCGCAAAGGCGCGGCAGCTCGGCAACGAATTGAAGGAGAAGCTATTCCATGCGCATTTCACGGCCGGAAAAAATGTTGGCGATACGGCAACCTTGGTTACCCTCGCCGCGGAAATAGGCCTGGATGGCGGGGATGCGCAGCAGGTACTGCAAAGCAATCAATATGCCGACGAGGTGGCCGCCGATATCCGGGAAGCACGGCAAATTGGAATTCAGGGTGTACCTTTCTTTATATTTAACCGAAAATACGCGGTATCCGGTGCACAGCCAACCGCTGTTTTTCTGCAAACACTGGAAAAATCATTTGCGGAGTGGCGTTCGGACCACCCGAAGGTAACGCTGGAGGTGAGCGAAGGCCCTTCCTGCAGTCCCGACGGCACGTGTGCGTAGCAACCGGCTTTGTCACATTCCTTAAATAAATGGCTGAAATCGGCCCTGTTTAAAAACAAATTCCTACATTTGGTTGTATATATCAGGTAAATACAAATCGTTAACCATTATGGCATCCACAAACAGAAGGAATTTTCTACGTACAACCCTTGGTTTTTCCGCCGCTACCGCAGCATCCACCGTATTGGGAGTAAACCCCGTAAATCTGCTGGCCGGATGCGGCGCACCAACGTCATCCAACCAATCGGGAACAGGCGATGCACTGACTTTTTCCCAGGATCCGCTGGGTTTTGAATACGGGGCCCTGGAACCGCACATCGATGCACGTACGATGGAAATCCACTACACCAAACACCACACCGGGTATATCGACAAAGTAAACGCCGCTATCAAGGACGAAGGACTGACTTATGCTACGCCAGAGGAATTATTTGCCAGCATATCGAAACTATCGGATACCGTGCGCAATAATGGCGGTGGTGCCTGGAACCATTCTTTTTTCTGGAAGTCGCTGCGCGCACCTGTAGAAGGTAACGCACCGACCGGCGCATTACTCGACGCCATTAACGGCACTTTTGGATCATTAGATGAATTTAAGCAGCAGTTTGCCGCCGCCGGAGCGGGACAGTTCGGATCGGGCTGGGCCTGGCTGGTGAGTGATAACGGTACACTTAAAATAGGATCTACACCCAATCAGGACAATCCGCTGATGGATGATGTGGAATTATCCGGTAAACCGTTACTGGGTCTTGACGTCTGGGAACATGCATATTACCTGCATTACCAGAACAGACGGCCCGACTACATCAGCAACTGGTGGAATGTGGTTAACTGGGATTTTGTCGCGCAGCAGGTGTAACCTGCAGCAGGCATAACTTAAGACATGGCGCTATCAACTTCATAAAAAAAGCCGCAGCTTTATACAGTTGCGGCTTTTTGTTTATGCTGATTGGTCGGGCGACCAATTCGAAGGATTCTCCCGCCACCGTTTCAGCACCTCAATATCTTCTGAAAGAATGTAGTTGCGTTCCGCGGCGACATCAATCAGGGCATTGTAGTTGCATAGGCTGATGTTCCGGCACTTGGCAGCCGTAAAGTTGGCTTCGGCCTCGGGGAAACCATACGTAAATATCGATACCAGACCCACCACGTTGCAACCGGCATCGCGCAGCGCCTGTACGGCCTTCAGGCTGCTCTTACCGGTAGAAACCAGGTCTTCAATAACCACGACCCGCTGGCCTTCAATTACTTCGCCCTCAATGAGGTTTTCGCGGCCATGATCTTTTGCACTGCTTCGCACGTACGTAAACGGCAGTCCCAGATCCTGGGCTACCAGCACTCCCTGCGGGATACCGGCAGTGGCTACGCCGGAAACCATGTCCACAGAACCAAACTCCTCCTGGATAAGCTCAGACAGCTTCTGACGGATGTACGTACGGATGGGGGGATGGGACAGCGCCACCCGGTTGTCACAGTAAATAGGCGACTTCCAACCCGAAGCCCAGGTAAAAGGGCTTTTAGGTTGTAATTTAATTGCTTTTATTTGCAATAATGATTCAGCAACTTTTTGTTCAACCTCATTCATGTTATTCATGGCGCAAATCTATAAAATTTATATGAACCAATCTGCTCTTATTATTGCAGATTTTATGCCTGAAAATCTACCCGATATTCAATCAATTGACCATCAAGATATTGATCTGAAAAAACTCGTCAGGCAATCTAAGGACGCTGCCCTACCAATAACATATTTCGTGCCGGTAAACGATCCAAAGGCCATTTTCAGCAGTATGTTAAAAAAAATAAAGGAAATCAGGGCTGCCGGTGGCGTAGTAAAAAATGGCGACGGCGACTATCTCTTTATCCATCGTCTGGGAAAGTGGGACCTGCCGAAGGGCAAGGTGGATGAAGGCGAACAGATGAAGGAAGCCGCTATCCGGGAGGTACAGGAAGAATGCGGCATCAAAGTGGATTACCTGGGTCCGAAAGTTACCACCACATATCACGTATATCCGATAAAAGGAGTACCGGTACTCAAGAAGACAAACTGGTATGAAATGGGCGTCAACAAAGTGCCCAGGCTAAAACCGCAGCTTGAAGAAGACATTACCGAAGCCATCTGGCTTGCCAAGGATAAATTCAACAAAATACGGAAAAACACATATCCGCTGATTGCGGATATACTGGACAGGCTATAAGTATCGTACGTTAAGTTCAGTAGCCGTACAAACGACACAGCAGCGGGTTACCGGCGCTGATAGGCCTGCTGCACGGCCAGCGGAACCAGCTGGCTGATATCCCCGTTGTTGGCCATGATTTCACGGATAATGGTCGACGAGATATGGGACAATCCGCTGCGGCTGATCAGAAATACCGTTTCGATATCAGGTGCCAGCATGCCATTATTACCGGCAATGGCCTGCTCATATTCAAAGTCAAGTGTATTCCGCATGCCGCGCAGGATGTATCCGGCATTTACCTGGCGGCATAAATCAACGGTGAGTCCATTGAACTGCATGGTCTCCACCCGGTTGTTGCCGTGAAACACTTCTTCAATGATCGCCAGCCGTTCCGCAGTCGAAAAGTGTCCTTTTTTTGTCTGGTTGACACCGACCGCCACATATATTTTATCGAAGAGTCGCTGGCCCCGTTCGACAATATCCACGTGTGCATTGGTAATCGGATCAAACGATCCGGGGAATACTGCGATTTTCATAACACCCCTTTTTTGTATAAAAAGATCAACGGCCAAAAATTGTTTATACAAGGCAGCTTACAGGCGTTTAGCACGTTATCGACAACGATTTATTAATGGCGCCAACTGCACTCGCTTTCATTTGGTTACCTTGTAACTCATTCATGCAAATATAGAAAATAAGGATAAAGCACAACTGTACTTCCCTTTTTTATCCGCCCTCCGTAAAAAATCCCGGAAAGAAAATGGCCACATTGGGAATTGGCCATTCCGCCTATATCCGTTACGATGCTGCGCCTGAATTTAAATCTACTGCCCGTTGTACCAGCGCAGATTATGGCGCAAAAACACATCAACCTTTTCTGCAATCTGCTGATGAAATTCCGCTAACGGGAAATGTCCGGTCGGGTAAAAAGCGTATTCAATATGAGTTAAGTCCACACCATATTTCAGGGCACCCGCTTTAGAAAAGAATTTATCGTTTTCTCCCCAAACAACCAGCGTAGCAGGTTGCAATTTGCTGAATAATTCCTGCCACTCCGGATATAACGATACATTATTCTGGTAATCGTATAAAAGCGTTAACTGGATTTCCTTATTGCCTTTCCTGTCCAAAAAAAACTGGTCAGTATAAACGGCAGCAGGATTAATAACTGCTTGATCCGACACGCCATCGTAATACTGAAACTTGGTGCCTTCAACCGTTAATAGCTGGGCTAAAATCGCTTCATTCTGCCCGGAGGGATTTTTCCAATAATCAAAAAGTGGCTGCGAGCTTGCAGTGAGTCCTTCCTGATACGCATTGGCATTCATTATCATCATGGCATCCAGTAACTCCGGTCGTCTGCTAATCATTCTAAAGCCAACGGGACCGCCATAGTCGTGCATCAGGAAGCTTGCTTTTTTAATACCTAATGCATCAACAAACTTTTCCATCACTACGGACTGGAGACTTTGGACATTAAGTTATGAAAGTGGCAGCCTCTGAACTCATTTTGGATGGCATCTTTTCGGAGCTGCTTGTAAATTTTGGTGATCTTGGCCTGAACGCTTTGCTTTCCCGAAATCAGTTTATTCTGTACTTTTGCCAGACTAGATACCATTAAATTTCATCAATAAAATCAATTAAAATAATGGCCCAACGTCTAAATTTACCAGAAATAGATCCAGCAGCATTCCAGGCAATGCTGGGCATTGAAAAATACCTTGCCGAAAGCGGGCTGGATAAAAAACTGTTTGAACTCATTAAAATCCGGGCTTCCCAGATTAATGGATGTGCTTACTGTATCAATATGCATGCTCGGGACGCGATAAAGGCTGGAGAAACAGCACAACGCATTTTTCTGTTGAATGCCTGGCGGGAAACAGACCTGTTTACCGAAAAAGAGAAAGCAGTGCTGGCGCTGACAGAAGCCATGACCCTGATTGCGAACGGTCCGGTTTCGGATGAAGTGTACGACGCTGCCAGTGCACATTTCACATCGAAAGAAATTGCTTCCGTCATGATGGCTATCGTAGCGATTAACGGCTGGAACAGGATTACAATAACCAGTAGAACCCCATTGGATTAAGTAATTTCAAACTTTCCACCCCCTACACGAAAACTAAAATGGCCGAAACATGGAGCGTCTGCTATCAATGGTGAAATAGCAAGGTGACTCCATTTGGCATTTTTAAGCGTCCAGTGCCTTTCCGCGTTTTACTAAACGGTAATTTGTCATTAGGAAATCTTCCGAAAAGCCCATTTTCAGGTAAATGTTTCGGCCCATAGCGGATGATTGCAGCACTATTAAATCGATCCCTTCGTCAACTGCGCGGTTGATGAGCCTGGCCATCACTTCCTCAGCAAAACCCTGGTTTCTATACGCCGGCGAGATACCTAATCCGTGTATTCCGAGTGTATTTCCGGTCCGATGGGTGAAAACCGTACCAATGACGTTTTCATTATGGTAAACTAAATAATAGGAGATCAGCCGGTTGGTTCTATTCAGGATCTCGGCAGCTATTTTATATCCGAAACCAGCGGGATATACTTCTTCCCAACGGTTTGCCTGTGCTTCGGTTGTTATTTTCTCCAATGTTATGCGATTGGAGTGGTTTACCTTTTGTGGATTCGTAAGGAACATTCCAATCTGGCTGGATTTTTCCGTGAAACCAGCTTGTTCAAACAGCGGCTTTGCGCTGTCTTCAAATGGACTCCAATGGCTCACGGTAAGGGGAATGGAAGCATGTTGAACGATTTCAGCGGCTGCTTTGACCATTTTACCTGTTATACGTGTCGAGAACCAGATGCGATTTGGCCAGTCAGATGATTTGATTTCACAATGATTAACGGCGTTGTCAGTGTGGCTTGACTGGTTGAAACTTTCAGCAACAAGTTGCCAGATTGAAACTAAGTTGTCGATATTTTTCTGTTGCGTATCTTCCATTGCTTTTCTATTTTGAGTTAATGAGGATTATTCCAGCAGCCATCGTTACCACACCAATGATTTTTTTTAGTGTTATTGGATTAGCTGGTAAGTTTAACCAGCCAAAATGCCCCGCTATCATGGAGAATATAAGCTGTCCGCATAATCCCAATGAAATCATTTTAGCAATTCCCAGTCTGGGGATCGTAAAATAATAAGCCGTAATCCCAACCACGCTAAACAATCCGCCGACAAGCCACAAGTACCAAGGCACCTGCCTGATTACCTGACTACCGGGTATATCCTTTGCAAAAAACAACAATAAAAACAGTAGGCCGAAAAGTGCACTTGCAATAGCTGTTGAAATGGAAGCAAGGATTGATTTTTTAAGAATAGTACCTAATTGGGCATTGAAGCCAGCCTGTATTGCTAAGCAAACCCCTCCTAAAAATGCGATTGCCTGTAATATTTGTAGTTTCATAAGGCAAAGTTATTTTAAGGAATTGGTTACCCACTTTACATATGTTGAGTGCCGTTATTTTTCCTTTAACTCTTTTCGGATTCTGCTCAGCTGCGTAGGAGAAATACCTAAATGAGACGCTATATGCTGGAGTGGGATTCTTTTGTCAATATGAGGATAGGCAGATAAAAGTTTTAGGTATCTTGTCGTTGCATTTTCCATGACCAGCGATATTTCCCGTTGTTCTTTATCTATTATCCAATTCTTTTCAAGATAGGCGATGTAAAAATGCTTAAACTCATTATTGCTATCAATAAGTTCCCTGTAAAGGCGATAATCAATACTGATGAGCACAGTTTCTTCGATTGCCTGCAGTGTGAACTCGGAGGGTATATTTAAAAGTGCGGAAACAGTTGAGCCGGCGAACTGCCGTTCCAAGAAGATATTTTTATTGTATGTATTCCCTTCATCATCTACGTAAAAGGCTATTATTGCACCTTTGCTAACAAAGTACAGGCGCCTGGACACTTCCCCAATCTGAAGCAGTATCTCATCTTTTTTTAATGTTTTAAACTGGACGATATGCGTAAACATCGAAAATGCCGCTTCGCTTAGGGGATAATATTTCATCACCGTTTCCTTAAACTCGGCTAAATATTTTTTGCTTTCTTCCACTTATATTGAAGTATATTTTCAAATTTCATAAAATAGGAACGCTATTTATTGCCGGTGCTTGCGAGCGCTTAGTCTATGTGTAATCAATATCAAAAACTTTATTCAGCTGTTTTTTGCTAACTGATTGCGGAATGGCTCTCATCAATGTATTTCTAAACCAAACAGCAACGCTATTTTGGTAATGTGCGACTTTTCCAAGCCTCCAACTTGTGTTTACGATAAAGTGTGCTTTTTTCTTTCTTAATGCTTCATATTGCGTAAATACTTCCTGAGGGGATTTTTCCTGTCCAAATAGTTTCCCAATGATATACGCATCCTCTATGGCCTGACAGGCACCCTGTCCCATATTGGGTGTTGTGGCATGCGCAGCATCGCCCACTAAGCAAACTTTTCCATGCTGCCATTGATGGATGGGTGCTAAGTCAATGATGTCGCTGAATATCACGTTGTTTTTAGGTGTTCCCGCAATCATGTTGATTATTTCGGGATGAAATTCACTGAACAGTCCGATGATGTCTGCGTGCTCATTCATTAGGGATTCGTTAATCACAGCATACCAATAGATGCTATTTTCAGCAATCTTTGTAAACCCAAAACGCTTGCCTTTGCCCCAGGATTCGAAAGCTTCGTGGTCGAATCTTGAAGTGGGGTCTAATTCGCTTACTCCACGCCAGCATCTTTGTTTGGTATCCCTTATTTTCCCTGTTTTAAACAATTCATTTCTTACCACTGATTTTATGCCATCAGCACCTATGATAACGTCAGTATTTGCGCTTGTTCCATCCTCAAAAATTAGTTTGAAATCATTTTCCTGCTCAATCCTGACCAGTCTTTTTGATAGTTTTATATGCTCAAAACCGATTTCGCTTGCCAATATTTTTTGCAGATCCGCGCGGTGAATGGCAACATTGTAAACACCGTATTTGTTTTCAAACGGGGTAAGTTCTGTTTCGGAAAGTGTATTGAGCCGGACGTCGGTGATTTTAATGCGGGAAATCTTACATCCGGCATTTTCAACCCTATTACGAATACCAAGCTTTTCAAATACTTGCATCGCATTATTTGCCATGATAATGCCTGCACCAACAGGTTTAATTTCGGGGGCACCCTCATAAACTGTCACCGCTTTTCCGCATTGTTTTAATCCCAAAGCTGTTGTCAACCCACCGATTCCTCCCCCTATAATTGCAATTTCCATTATCTTGATTTTGTTTATTTCGCTGATAAAGGAGTGCTTCCCAAAAAAAGAAAATAAGGGTAAGCGTTGTCCTTACTTTTTATAGAACGAAAACGATGAATAGCCGTATTTACGGGTATCGGATAATGCCGGATGCGCCGGAATCTGGCGGGTGGAAGGATGTTCCAATATTAAAAGTCCTTGTTCACGCAAGAGGTTCCGTTCAAGGACGAGCTGCGGAAGCTGCGGAAGCTGTGGCAGGTCATAGGGCGGGTCAATAAAAATAAAGTCGAACGTATCTTCGCATTTTACAAGAAACCGCAACACATCGGCCTTTATTGCCCTTATTCCCGGAAGTTGAATCTTCTTTGCCGTTGCGGCAATGTACTGGACACATTTGAAATGAATATCCACAGCCGTCACATCCATGGCACCGCGGGAGGCTAGCTCAAAAGTAATGTTACCTGTGCCGGCAAATAAATCCAATGCATGCAGGTCCGTAAAATCCAATTGATGCTGTAAGATATTAAATAGCGCCTCCTTGGCCAGGTCCGTTGTTGGCCGCACAGGCAGGCTGGTGGGTGGATGCAGCCGGAGTCCGCCATGGGTACCGCCGATTATACGCATCGCAGCAATCCAAAAAGCGAAAGAAACCGGTGTTGGTCCTGCTGCAGATCCGGTAACACTGCGATACCGGTCAGTTCCTCCAGATCAGCCCACATAATGCTTTCGCTATAGGTGGCGAGGCACGAATAATAAGGATCGCCGGCCACGATATCACCCGACAGCAGCATCGGCAGTTTCCCGTCCGATAATTCCAGATGCTCCAGCACGGCAAGCATGTAATAATGCAGGTCGGCAGGCTCATGGATTTCAAAGTCATTGCAATAACGAAGTTTTCCATCTGCAAAGAAGCCGATGCACGCATTGGCATCGCCGGTCATGTCTACGGTAAGCAACCGTTCTTCTCCCTGGGTGCGGCCGCTGATACTGCACAGGTAAGCGTGTGTTTTTGAATAAACGGTAACTTCCTGGAATTCCGCGGTATACCGCTCCAGTCCGAGCCTGTTCAGCTGATAAATAAGCCTGATATCGTAAGGCGCAACAGGGGATACTTCCGGGACAGTCAATCCGTCATTTGCCAGGAACCGCCCGTATACGGGCAGTAACGCGTCGTCGTACACCGCCTCCGGAACAAATGAATAGCTATGGTCTGTAGCTGCAATCCTTACCTGTCCGAATGAAAGTCCCTCCAGCGCTTCTATCTGTTGCTGCGGGCCAGCAACCGCAAAGAATTTGAGCTGCGACTGACTGTCAACAACCGCCAGCGTATCCGCCGACTGTCCCACCCGCACCAGTAACGTATAATCTGCTGCCCGACGGCTGTCGAAATCCGTTGAAGTATAAATATGATTCATGTATTATCGACAAACATACTTAGATAAATCCTGAAAAACAATTTTTGCGGCGACCGCTGAATTGGACAACTTTTAAATACCTTTGGACGTGCATATCGCCCAATTGCTATCCAATCGTTTTCCGCTGCCGCCAACCGACCAGCAACGCGATACCTTCCGGGTGCTGGCTGATTTTTTAAGCTACAGCGGGCCGGATGGCTGTTTTGTATTGAAAGGATATGCCGGAACGGGAAAGACTACCCTCATCAGTACCTTGGTAAAAACGCTCCCCGCGTTGTCCATGCGTTCCGTATTGCTTGCTCCCACCGGACGGGCAGCGAAGGTGATGAGCCTGTACGCACATCGGAAAGCCTTCACCATACATAAAAAAATATACCGGAAAAAAACGGCGCTATCGCCCGACCTTGCTTTTCAGCTGGCCGAAAATCCGCATACAGACACGCTGTTCATCGTGGATGAGGCGTCCATGATTTCCAATGAACGGGTTACATTCCATCAAAAAAGCCTGCTGGAAGACCTCATCGCCTATATCCGCAAAGGCAGGAACTGCCGACTGATGCTCGTGGGCGACCGGGCGCAGCTCCCCCCGGTGGGCATGTTAAAAAGTCCTGCCCTGGACATCCAGTCGCTGGAAAGCGCCTTTGGTTTCCGTGTTTTCACATACGAACTTACCGAGGTAGTACGGCAGCAGCAGGATTCAGGCATTCTTTATAACGCCACCCGGATCCGTGAGCAGGTGCAGGTGGAAACGGATATGGCAGTACCGGCTTTCCCGCAGTTCCGGGTCAGGGGTTTTCCTGATATTTTTCGGATGACAGGCGAACGGCTATTGGAGGGGCTGCATTATGCTTATGGTAAATACGGTATGGAGAACACCATGGTGATCTGCCGCTCCAATAAAAATGCAAACCTGTACAACCAGCATATCCGAAACCGCATTCTGTTTCGCGAGGAGGAACTCACCGGTGGCGATTACATCATGGTTGTCCGGAACAACTACCATTGGCTCGCCGACGCGAACGAAGGCTCCGGCTTTATTGCCAACGGCGATATGGCGCACGTCCGTCGGGTGCGCAACGTGCACGAGCAGCACGGGTTCCGGTTTGCGGATGTCAGCCTGGAGTTGATCGACACCGACACCGAAGGGCCCTTCGACTGCCGGGTACTGCTTAACACCCTGCATATGGATACTCCAAACCTTACACAGGCAGATCAGCAACGCCTATATGATGCCATTATGGCCGACTACAGCGACATAGGCGACAAGAAAGCCCGACTGGAGGCACTGCGTTCAGACCCCTACTACAACGCGTTGCAGTTAAAATTTGCGATGGCTGTTACCTGCCATAAAGCCCAGGGTGGTCAATGGCCGTGCGTGTTTGTGGATCAGGGATATTTAACCGACGAAATGCTGGATACGGAATTTCTGCGATGGTTATATACCGCGTGCACACGGGCAACCCATGAACTCTTCCTGGTCAATTTCAGCGATCAATTCTTTCTGAATGAAACCACCGGCCGCCAGCCATAAACGTACCGGTAAGGGTTGACACTAAACCGGCTTCCATCTCCTCCCCTTCTGATTTACGCGTTACTTGGATGATTTTCGAAAGAAGAAAATACAGCCTGTGTGAAAGTCGCCCTTGGCAGGTGTGGCTTCCGAAACCCGGACGAAAATGAGCCACCGGGCCTGACAGTTGCTGGCCAACGCCACAAAATTATTACAGAACAAAAGCTAACATACTGTAAACAAAGTACCTGCATAGTTGTTTCTCCATCATTGCCTTTTATACATGCATTGATTGCCTTAAATTATGAAACAAGACAACAAGTCTATCCATTCCCCGTTAACCGGGTACGGAAACGACGTTAGCCCTCCTTCCCCCCTTCGCTCAATTCCCACTCCGGGCAAATCCGATCCCACGCCTACGTTACGGATGGTCGATGCCATCGCCATCATTGTGGGCATTGTGGTGGGTGCCGGCATTTTCCGAACACCGTCGCTGGTTGCAGCCAATACCGGAAGCACGGAGCTGTTCCTGTTGGCCTGGCTGCTCGGGGGGATCGTTTCATTAATCGGTGCCTTATGTTATGCGGAATTGAGCACCGCGTTTCCCAATACCGGGGGCGACTACCATTTTCTAAGGCGTGCGTTCGGGAAGCGGTTTTCATTTCTTTTTGCCTGGGCCCGGATCAGCATCATACAAACAGGTTCCATTGCTCTGCTGGCTTACATTATTGGAGATTACCTTTCCCAGTTATACTCCGTGGGTCCCTATTCCTCGGCCATCTTTGCCGCACTGGTTGTGGTGACCCTTACGGCTATTAACATGATTGGTGTCCGTTTCGGCACGGGTACGCAAAAACTACTGTTTATACTGGAATTCGGCGGTACCCTGTGCGTCATCATCGTCGGCTTGTTTATCCAGCCCGCTGCCGGAGCGCTGGCCGCATTGCCGGCTGCCCCCGCTTCTGGGATGACAACAGCTATGGGGCTTGCCATGGTCTTCGTGCTGCTCACCTTTGGTGGATGGAACGAGGCCGGTTATATATCCGCTGAATTACGTGCCGGAAGCCGCAAAATGGTGCCTGTACTGGTGATCAGCATCGTGATGATCACCGTGCTTTACCTATTGGTTAACTGGGCATTTCTCCGGGCGCTTGGCGTCGAACGCATGGCGGCATCGGCTGCCGTGGGAATTGATTTAATGCGGGTAACCCTTGGGGAGCCCGGGGTTTTCTTAATCGGCATTATCGTGATCATGGCTACGCTGACCTCGATCAATGCCACCATTTTTACAGGTGCCCGGACCAATTATGCCCTGGGGCGTGATTTCAAACTGTTCGCTCCACTGGGTAAATGGAATGCCCGGACTTCCGCTCCGGTCAATGCCCTGATGGTTCAGGGTATCGTTGCACTGGCGTTGATTGGCCTTGGGGCTTTCACACGCGACGGCTTCCAGTCGATGGTCGACTTCACTGCACCTGTATTCTGGTTTTTTTTCCTTGCCATCGGCGTCGCGTTGTTTGTGCTCCGGGCCAGGGAACCCGGGGCAGCACGGCCATTCAAGGTTCCGCTATATCCGGTTACCCCCCTTATCTTCTGCGGGTCATGCGCCTATCTCCTTTATTCCAGCCTGGCATATACCGGACTCGGCGCAATGGCAGGGGTAGCGATCCTGCTTTTGGGCATGCTGTTTTTCTTTGCAATACGTTGATTCACGGTCTGCATACTGCGGAGCAGTATCCCAAACAATCGGACTGCAAGCCGTGTTTACCAATTAACTAATTTGGATATTCACTAAATAGATAACCTTAAAAATGAACACAATGAGCACATTGAAAAACTGGTTGGTTGTTTTCTTCCTCACGGCGTGCGCCGGTGCGTACGCGCAGCAACCGAATCTGGACGTTCCGTATGTCCCCACGAAGCAGGAAGTTGTCGAAGAGATGCTGAAACAGGCAAATGTAAAACCGGGCGACGTAGTCTATGACCTTGGATGCGGAGACGGGCGGATCGTGATTACTGCCGCCCAGAAATTCGGCGCTACGGGTGTTGGTGTCGACTTAAACCCGCAGCGCATTAAGGAGGCCAACGCCAACGCAGCAGCCGCAGGCGTGACCGACAAGGTTAAATTCGTGGAAGGTGATCTGTTTGAGTTCGATTTCAGCGAGGCGGATGTCGTGACCATGTACCTGCTTCCTTCCGTGAACCTGAAGTTACGGCCCAAGCTGCTCAGCGAGCTGAAACCGGGCAGCCGCATTGTTTCGCATGATTTTGATATGGGCGACTGGGAAGCGGAAAAGACCGTTGAAGTGGGAAATGACACCGTTTATCTGTGGACGGTACCCGCAAAATAATATCCGGTGCCGGCGACGCTAACAGGCCGGCAAAAACTTAGGGGGGCACGAAACGCCCCCCTTATTATTTATTGTGCCGCTGGCGTTTTCTTATTCCAAAGGTAATACACAGGAATACCCAAAAGCACGATAATCAGTCCAGGCCACGTAAACGTTGGCTGATAGATCAGGAGTCCGATACAGATCGTCAGCGCGGCTACCACATAAAAAGCAGGTAATACCGGGTATCCAAAAGCCCGGTAAGGCCGGGGCATATCGGGGTATTTGCGCCGTAATATGAATACACCGATAATGGTCAGTGAATAAAAAATCAGCACCACGAAGATAACATAGTTCAGCAGGTCGCCGTACCGGCCTGTCAGACACAGTACCGATGTCCAGACGCATTGCGCCCAAAGCCCCCAGCCCGGCACTTCAAACCGGTTTAAGACCCCCGCCTTTTTGAAAAAAAGTCCGTCCTGGGCCATGGTATAATATACCCGGGCACCTGCCAGGATCAACCCGTTATTGCAACCGAAAGTAGCCACCATAATCATGACGGCAATGACCATGGTACCCACGGACCCGAAGATCGCCTGTGCAGACGCCACCGCAACACGGTCGGCCGGCGCGAATGCAATTTCAGGCATATGTAATGTCGCCAGGTACATGAGATTGGTCAACACGTAGATGACCGTCACGATAAGCGTACCTAAAAACAGGCTAAGGCCTATATTCCGCTTGGGATTGCGTATCTCTCCGGCAATGAATGTAACGTTATTCCAGGCATCACTTGCGAATAACGAACCCACCATGGCCGATACGATGCCGGCAAAAACTGCCGTACCGCTTACCGAAACCGCGTGCCCGCCAACTGCATCCCAGCGAATGGTCTCCCAGGGCGCGGCCCAATTGGCATTCCATATGTCTGTATTGAACGCACCGAAGAGCCCTGCCACAATCAGGCCACCCAGTGACAGGATTTTAACCAGCGTGAACACCGTCTGGATGATCTTACCGTTTTTTACTCCGCGGGTATTCAGCCAGGTGAGGAAAATGATGGTTCCGATTGCTACCAGCTGGGCAGCATTCAGCTGAAATATTCCGAAATCCCATAAGATATTCCCGTCGCCAAGCGGCTCATAGAGGTAAGCGGCGAACTTGGCAAATGCCACACCCACAGCGGCAATGGTACCCGCCTGGATCACCATAAACAGCGACCAGCCGTATAGAAAAGCAACTAGTTTATTATAGGCTTCCCGCAGGTACACGTATTGTCCCCCAGCTTTGGGGAACATGCTGGAGAGCTCGCCGTAGCTCAGGGCAGCGATGACGGTAATGATACCCGCAAGTAGCCACACCGCGATTAGCCAACCCGCGCTGCCTACATGACGGGCAATATCCGAACTGACAATAAAAATACCTGAGCCGATCATGGAACCGGCCACCAGCATGGTAGCATCAAGTAATTTAAGTTCGCGCTTCATGTCCTGCGCCTCTTCATTAATGGTTGTGTTTATCATATTTTAGGTTTATTTATAATTAGGTGATCACCCTTGGTCTCGCTGTCCCTTTTGGTAATTCTGACAACGATCGGCACCTCGGCTCTCCTTACAGAAATGGCTGCAAATCCGGATGATAACAATTGATGTACAGCCTGTCGGGGGAACCTGCCATACCTTGCAAAAAAAGCGCAAATAAATTTGTTTATTTCAATAAGCATCTTATTTTTGGCATCGCATGATTTTAGGCCTATCTTAAATTTTATTAGTTAATTGGATCAAATATAATGGAATTTCTACAGCAAAATCTTATTTATTTAATTCCCGCACTCGGCGTAGTGGGCATCGTAGTTATGATTGTCAAGTCGGCATGGGTAACCAGGCAGGACGCCGGTGACGAGAATATGCGTTCATTGGCGGGGCACATTGCCGAAGGGGCGATGGCGTTCCTGAGGGCCGAATGGAAAGTACTTTCCTACTTTGTCATTATTGCCGCCCTTTTACTGGCCTGGTCGGGCACGCTGGTAGAAACATCCAGTTGGGTTATTGCGGTCTCCTTTGTAATTGGAGCCGTTACCTCAGCGTTTGCCGGATACATCGGCATGAATATCGCCACGAAGGCTAATGTACGGACCACACAGGCCGCCCGCACCAGCCTGACCAAAGCACTTAAGGTGTCCTTTACCGGCGGTACGGTGATGGGGCTTGGTGTAGCAGGGCTTGCCGTATTGGGTATGGGTACGCTATTCATCATATTTTACCAGGCTTTTGTAGTTAGCACCGGGGGCAATGTAAATGGACTGGAAATGGAGAAAGCCCTGGAAGTACTGGCCGGTTTCTCCCTTGGTGCGGAATCCATTGCGCTTTTTGCCCGTGTAGGTGGTGGTATTTATACGAAAGCTGCAGACGTGGGTGCGGATTTGGTTGGCAAGGTCGAAGCCGGGATTCCGGAAGACGACGTGCGCAACCCCGCCACGATTGCAGACAACGTGGGAGATAATGTGGGAGACGTTGCAGGCATGGGTGCGGACTTATTTGGTTCATATGTGGCCACAATATTGGCAACAATGGTATTGGGGCGTGAAATCATCTCAGCCGATCAGTTTGGGGGTATTGCCCCTATCCTACTGCCCATTTTAATTGCTGGACTGGGACTTATTTTCTCTATCCTGGGTGCCGCCCTGGTACGGGTGAACAATGATCAGGGCGATGTGCAGCAGGCATTGAACCTGGGCAACTGGTCGTCCATTATTTTTACGGCAATTGCATCCTATTTCGTTGTAGGCTGGCTGCTGCCCGACCAACTTGAATTGCGGGGCGTTTCTTTCACCTCGTTGGATGTGTTTTTTGCAATCATCGTTGGCCTGGTGGTCGGCGCATTGATGAGTATCGTTACAGAACATTATACAGCAATGGGAAAACGGCCGGTAAGTTCGATTGTCAGGCAGTCCTCAACCGGGCATGCCACGAATATTATCGGCGGCTTATCCATCGGCATGGAATCGACCATGATACCAACCATCATCCTGGCCGCAGGCATCATTTCTTCTTACGCTTTTGCGGGATTGTACGGTGTGGCGATTGCCGCAGCGGGCATGATGGCCACCACAGCGATGCAGCTCGCGATCGATGCCTTTGGCCCGATCGCCGATAACGCCGGCGGTATTGCGGAGATGAGCGGCCTGCCGAAGGAAGTACGTGAGCGCACCGATAAATTGGATGCAGTAGGTAACACCACAGCGGCTACCGGAAAAGGGTTCGCCATTGCTTCAGCCGCATTGACAGCACTGGCACTTTTTGCCGCATTTGTAGGTATATCCGGTATTGACGCAATTAACATCTATAAGGCACCGGTATTAGGTGCGCTATTCGTTGGTGCCATGATCCCGTTCATCTTTTCGTCTCTGGCGATTGCTGCCGTGGGCCGCGCAGCGATGGCCATGGTTGAGGAGGTGCGTAGGCAATTCCGTGAAATCCCGGGTATTATGGAATACAAAGCAAAGCCGGAGTATGACAAGTGTGTTGCCATTTCCACCAAGGCGTCAATCCGTGAAATGATCTTACCGGGTGCAATCGCCCTGGTTGTGCCAATCCTTGTAGGGTTTGGTTTCCAGAACGTATTTGAAGACACCTCTTCTCCTGAAATTTTAGGGGGGCTGCTGGCCGGCGTCACGGTATCGGGCGTATTGCTCGGCATGTTCCAGAATAATGCCGGAGGTGCCTGGGACAATGCCAAGAAATCTTTTGAAGCCGGCGTTGAAATCAATGGCACGATGGAATTCAAAGGTTCCGATGCGCATAAAGCATCAGTGACCGGTGACACTGTAGGTGACCCGTTTAAGGATACTTCCGGCCCTTCCATGAATATCCTGATTAAATTGATGTCCATCGTATCGCTCATCATTGCGCCGCATATCAGCGTCAACGGCGGGCACTCGGCGGATGTTCGTGTAAACACGTCGTCCGAAAAGGTTATTTCGCACGTGGAAACAGAAAAAGCGACCACCGACAATACCGTGGTACTGCCGGCAACCCGGTTCTGACCCTTTCCATAAAACCATAAAAACAAAGGAGGTAAGCACAACTTGCCTCCTTTGTTTTTATGGTTTAACAGCGAATAATGTCATTTTTTTTCTGCACTAATAAAATAAATATTTGTAGGTTTGAAACGTAACTAATGCAGATAATCCTAAATTATCATTAAAGAAAATCAACATGTTATTTAAAAAATCGATTGCCACATTGGTGAACGAGGCGCAAGAGAGCGGTGAAGGAACCCTTAAACGGACATTGTCAAGCGGTGGGTTGGTGGCATTGGGTGTAGGCGCGATTGTGGGCGCCGGTCTTTTTTCCCTGACCGGAATAGCCGCGGCGGAAAATGCCGGTCCCGCGGTAACGCTTTCTTTTGTCATCGCAGCCATCGGATGTGCACTCGCCGGGTTGTGCTACGCCGAATTTGCAGCCATGATTCCGGTGGCCGGAAGTGCGTATACTTATTCATACGCAACCATGGGTGAAGCCGTTGCCTGGATTATCGGATGGGACCTTGTGCTGGAATACGCGCTGGGCGCCGCTACCGTGGCTTCCAGCTGGTCGCAGTATTTTAACGAATTTCTACAGGAATTTAACATAAACATCCCCCCGGAATTCCTGCATGGCCCGTGGGAAGGAGGCATCGTTAACTTACCGGCAATTTTCATTGTATGCCTGTTATCGCTGCTGCTTATCCGCGGCACGCAGGAGTCGTCATTGGTCAATAACATCCTCGTAGTGGTCAAAGTGGCGGTGGTACTGATATTTGTTGCACTGGGATGGAGTTTTATCAACCCGGCTAACCATGAACCCTTTATTCCTACCAATGAAGGGGAAGAATTGGTCAAAGCCGGCAAACTGGGCTTTTTTGACTTCTTTACCAGCGACTATTTTGGTGCATACGGCATCAGTGGTATTATGCGCGGGGCAGGCGTGGTCTTTTTCGCCTTCATCGGTTTTGATGCCGTGAGTACCGCCGCACAGGAAGCTAAAAACCCGCAAAAGGGAATGCCAATCGGCATTATCGGATCACTGGTCGTCTGTACCATATTGTATATGCTCTTCTCGTTTGTACTTACCGGGCTGGCCAACTATACAACATTCGCCGGCGATGCAAAACCTGTTGCCACGGCATTTTCCCAAACCGGATACACCTTTCTGAATACGGCACTGATTGTTGCCATTCTCACCGGTTATACTTCCGTGATGCTGGTCATGCTGCTGGGGCAAAGCCGCGTCTTCTATACGATGAGTAAAGACGGGCTGCTGCCCAAATTTTTCTCCGATCTTTCCAAACGGCAAACCCCCTGGAAGACCAACCTGATTTTCATGGTATTTGTGAGTCTGTTTGCCGGACTGGTACCGGTGGCAGATCTGGGCCACATGGTAAGTATCGGAACGCTATTCGCTTTCTGTCTGGTATGTATTGGCGTTATTGTATTACGTAAGACCAATCCGCTCGCCGTCCGTCCGTTCCGGACACCGTTGGTGCCGGTTGTACCGATACTCGGTGTAATCGTCTGTATTGCATTAATGGCGTCACTGCCCATCGAAAGCTGGGAACGGCTGGCCATATGGATGGTCATCGGCATGGTCATCTACTTTTTATATGGAAAACGGCACAGTAAAATACGTATCGACGTAAAATCACATCATGAAAACCGGATGGAACCGTAAACCCGGTTCTGAAAATAAGATAACTGGAAGCGCCCCGACATCAACGGGGCGCTTTCTTTTTGCCGTAATATGTTATATAATAATCAATTAACATTCCGTTAATCCAAAATGCGTTACCTTTGTCCTGTTCATCATTCATGCCATGAATGGATTGTTTCTCAAAACGATTAAACGACAGCACATCTTCCCTCCAGAGGGAATTGCTTCTTTTCCATACAGAAATTCACTCAACTTATCACTATGAAACGAAAGACTACTAAATTTTCGATTTTAGTTGCTTTTTTAATGTTACTGAGCAACTATTCCTGGGCACAGCGGGTGCTTACGGGAAAAGTAACCGATGGAACAGAACCTGTGGCCGGCGCCACGATATCCGTCCGGGGCACTTCCGGTGCGACTTCCACGGATGCCAATGGCAACTTTAGTTTATCCACCGACAGCGAAACCGGCGTACTGACGATCCGTGTCCTCGGTTTCACGACACAAACCCTGTCATTTTCGGCGTCTTCCGACCTGGGAACCATTGTGCTGATACCCTCCGGCTCAGAAACATTGGATGAGGTGGTTGTCGTTGGGCGTGGAATCATTGACATTGCCGAGGACCGGAAAACGCCCATTGCTGTATCAACTGTATCACGTGCCGAGATACAAAACAAGGGAGTCGGAAATGTCGAGTTTCCCGAAATCATGAAAAATACACCGTCTGTGTTTGTCGCCAACCAAGCCAGCGGATTTGGAGATGGACAGAATTTCCTACGCGGATTTGACCAATCCAACACGGCTTACCTCCTGAATGGACAGCCGATCAATGGCATGGAAGACGGAAATATGTATTGGTCAAACTGGAGTTCCATCGCCGATGTGGCAAACGCCATTCAGGTACAACGCGGTTTAGGCTCATCCAAGCTGGCTATCTCGTCGGTAGGCGGCACCGTGAATATCATCACTAAGGCTACCGATTTAACCCGGAGCGGATCCGTACGACTGATGACCGGTAACGACGGTTTCCTGAAAGGGACCATCAGTTACAATACCGGACTCCGGCGCAAATGGGGATTTTCCATGCTGTTGGACTATTGGAGGGCGGACAGAAAATACGCCGTGGGAACACAGGGTGAAGGACAAAGCTACTTCTTCTCCGTCGGTTATAAGCCGAATGAACGCCACAACTTCAACTTCATGATTTTCGGGGCGCCCCAGAAACATGGCCAGAATTATTCCAAGGGACTGACAACGACCTATTGGCCCGATAATGCCAGCGGTGGTATTGCCGGTACGGTGAATCAACCGGGATACGACATGACCGGTATCCGTGGCAACCACAACTATGGGCATTATAACGGCGAGGGGCTTTCGCTCGTTACCAATTTCTACCACAAGCCGGTAGCTAACCTCAACTGGGATTTTGACATTACTGATAAATCTTCCCTTTCGACTGTGCTTTATGCATCAATGGGCCGCGGTGGCAGTACCGGATCGCTGGGTAATGGCCAGAACCGGCTGAACAGTCAATATGGGCCCGCTTACGGACCACAAGGTCAGCTGTTATGGGATAACATTGCCAAGTATAATGCAGATATCCCCAACGGCGTGAGTTCCGGCTTTAACGGCACCATGTTACGCGCATCGATGAACAATCATTTCTGGTACGGTTTAGTATCCAATTTCAGTCATGAAACGGATTACGGACTGACGTTTAATGTGGGCGCCGACCTGCGCTTCTATCATGGGGACCATTTCCGGCAACTCATTAACAAGCTTGGGTTGAATAGCCGGATTGAGAACAGTGCGGCACACGGTGGCGATTTCGAGATTACGAAAACATACAAAGCGGATCCCTGGGCTTCCCTGTTTAATTATGCTCCGGTAGACCAACGGGTTGGCTACGATGACTCCGAAGACATTAACTACCAAGGTGCTTTTGGGCAGGTGGAATACAGCAACGATGATTTTTCGGTATTCGTTCAGGGTTCCGTGTCCAATCAGTCGTATATCAAGTACAATCGCTGGAATTACGACGAACGCGAAGCCAAGTCCGATACCGAAAGTAAAATCGGATACAACATCAAGGGAGGGGCTTCATATAACATCAATGACCAGCATACGCTATTTGCCAACATCGGCCAATACTCACGACAGCCTTTCCTGGATAACGTTTTCCAGCAGGGCACCATCGATTTTACAGACCCGGGGGTAGACAATGAGGAGATTTTTGGTCTGGAAGCGGGATACCGGTTTGCCGCCGCTAATTTTACGGTCAACCTGAATGGCTACTATACGGCGTGGCGCAACCGGTTCCTGGGCTATGATGCGGATAATCGGGAAGTGAATGATGTTGTATACCCGGACGTTACTTATTTGCTCACAGGGGTTACGCAATTGCATAAAGGGCTGGAGCTGGATTTCCAGGCTCAGATTACCCCACAGTGGATGTTCCGCGGATATGGGTCTCTCGGCGACTGGCAATACGATGGTGATTCACCTTACCGGCTGCGAAACAACGATGACTCGCAGATCATTGAAAGCGGTAATCTGGGTTTATCCGGCGTAAAGGTGGGTAACGCCGCGCAGACTTCCTTCGGTTTTGGTACGGAATACGATATTTTGGAAAACCTGTCCATCGATGCCAATTATAACTTTTACGACAACCTGTATGCACAGGTGGAAGCGGCAGATGTAGTAGGTGCGGCATTGGAGGGCGAAGTATATGCGCCGGAAAAGCTGGATGCATTCGGCACCTTTGATGCCGGTTTAACTTACTTATTCCGTGTGGGTAGCCAGCAGCTGAAATTCCGGGGCAATGTATTGAATCTGTTTAATACAACATATTTTGGCAGGAAAGACGGATTTGGTTATTACTACGGACTTGGTACTACCTGGAATGCGGGATTGACCTACAGCTTTTAATTGACAGGGGACGATTATTTATTATACCGGGGAGGCTGCCCATTTCGGACAGCCTTCCCTTTTATGCATTATAATAAAATTCATCGATATAGGTCAATGTCATCATTTCATTGTTAAATTGCTGCAGACTCTTGCGGTCGGCCGATAACTCAAAGACAACCGACAGTTTCCGGGAACGCTTGCTTACGGTCTTTCGGGTATAATTAATACCGTGGTTATCCATTACCTGTTTCAATTCTTCCAGGTGGCCGATGTCGGTGCTTTGAAAAACCACAAATATAGTACGTGTAAGGAACAGCCTTTCCATGGCACTCTCTACTTTGTTAAGTACCGACAAAACAATCACCGTAATAACCGCAATTGCCAGGGACAGGCCATAGTATCCGGTTCCCGCAGCCATCCCAATTCCGGCAACAATCCAGATAACTGCGGCGGTCGTGAGCCCCATCACCGAAAATTTATCCTTAAAGATTACACCGGCACCGATGAAGCCGATACCGGTGATGATATTGGCAGCAATCCGGTCATCGCTGCCTACCCCGAAGCGCGACACGATGGTAAACACGGTAGCCCCCAGGCAAATAAGAACAATGGTACGGAAACCAGCGGATTTATTCCTGTATTCGCGTTCAATGCCTACAAGGCTTCCTGACAATATGGATATACCTATGGATATCAGGTCGTTGTCTTCTGGGAAAAATTCCATTTTGTTTGTATTGGATGGTGGTTCGTAGTGTATGATAGGTGATGGTATACCCATCCACCGTCACGGATCGCTAATCAAGATAAGCATATGTGATTCCGGTGCCGCCCCGATCCGGGTGTTCGTCTTCCAGTCGCTTGACTTCACCGTATTTATGAAGGTAATCACGGATAAATTTACGCAATATACCGTTGCCTTTTCCATGGATGATTTTGAGGGTGGGAAAACCCATCATCACTGCCCGATCCAGCTGTTTTTCAATCTCATACAGTGCAGATTCCGTACGCATGCCCCGCACATCCACCTCGTGGAGAAAATCAGCTACATCATCCGTCATCGCAGCATAGTGCGATGAACGCGAAGTGGTTGATTTTGCTTTTTGGGGAATAGGCACTACTTTATTACGTTTTTGTACAGTCCGCAATTCGCCCATAGCCAGCACCAGGTTGTTTTTCGCCACACTGATTACCTGTGCCTCACTGCCGGTGTCCAGTATTTTTACCCAGTCGCCAACGCGGACCTCGGCATCCGCAGCAGACTGCGGCGCAGCAGCGGCCGGCTTTACCGTTGCCGCCGCATGTGCCTCCCGTGTGGCATCAAGCTGCTTGCGCAGCGCGCTGGTCGCTGTTTTGTCCGCCTGATTTTTCTTGATTTCTGCAATGGTATTTTCAACCAGCTTGTTGGCATCCTTCAGTATATTTCCGGCCTCTTCCCGTGCCTGCCTGAGAATCGACTTTTTATTTTCCTCCAAATAGGCCTGCAATTGTTCGTTTTCTTCCTGCATCCGGGTCAGCTGCCGTTGCTTTTCCGCGAGTGAAATTTTCACCTCCTGCACTTCCTTCTTATCGCGTTCGAGATCCACCAGCAGCGAGTCCACCCTTTTTTGGTGCGCACCGATCCGCTGCTTGGCCGCATGTAGAATTTCTTTACTTAACCCGATTTTCTGTGCAATCTCAAATGCATAAGAGCTGCCCGGTTTTCCGGTTTGCAGGATGTAAAGTGGCTGCATGGCCGTGTTGTCAAACAGCATAGATGCATTCTCCAGGCCGGCTGTGTTACTTGCATACACTTTAAGGTTCGAATAGTGGGTGGTAATGATTCCACGTGCCTGTTTCCGGTTCAGTACCTCCAATACGGCTTCAGCAATCGGCCCGCCAAACAGCGGGTCGGTACCCGTCCCGAATTCATCAATCAATATCAATGTTTTTGAATCGGCATGCTCGGAAAAATATTTCATTTTCGACAGGTGTGCGCTATAGGTACTCAGATCACTTTCAATCGACTGATCGTCGCCAATATCGGCAAATACCTGACGGAAGACACCCATTTTTGAATCGGGGTCGGCAGGGATCAGCAATCCGGCCTGTGTCATCAGCTGCAGCAGGCCAATCGTCTTCATGCATACCGACTTTCCGCCTGCATTGGGTCCGGATACCACAATAATCCGCTGTTCATCGTCCATATGGACATTCAGCGGTACGACTTGCTGTCCGGTGTGCTTGAAATTCAGTAACAGCAAGGGATGACGGGCATTAATCAGGGAAAGCCGCGCTTCATTTACCAGCTGGGGCAGCTGTCCTCCAATATCAATAGCGAACAATGCCTTGGCGCGCACGAAATCAACCTTGCTCAGCAGGTCGTGATAATCAAATAATAGCGGAATATGGGGACGTATTTCATCGGTCAGTGCAATAAGTATGCGCGTGATCTCACGCCGACGGTCAAATTCCAGGTCGCGGACTCGGTTATTCAGGTGGAATACCTCTTCCGGTTCGATATAGGCGGTCTGCCCGGTGGCCGACTCATCGTGTACCCACCCCTTGATCCTGCGTTTATTTTCCGCAAGCACCGGGATACACAATCGACCGTCGCGCACGGTGAGATTTCCGTCCGCAGTCCACCCCTGCTGCTGCGCCGACTTAAAAACCTGGTCCAGGCGCTTTCGTGCTTCCTGTTCTGCTTTGGCAATACTGACTACAATTTCCGCCAAAAGCGGTGATGCGTTGTCCTTGATCTTTCCTTTCGGATCAATTACACGTTCAATCGTAGTAACGAGGGTCCCTTCCACGGGCAGGTGTTGAAAAAGAGCCTCCAGGGTGGGGTATTGCCCACCACGTTCGTTAAAATACCGGATGACTGCAAATACCGTTTTAAGCGAAAGCAACAGGTTTGCAAATTCTGTTTCCAGGAGAAAGGTTCCCACCACCCTGGCCTTTTCCGCCAGTGGCCGGATGGGATACAGGTGGTCTACTGGTAATGGCGTATCATTCGTCAGCAGCTCTTTGAATTCATGTGCCTGCCTTAAAAATCTGTTGATTTGATCAAACCGCGTCTGCGGCTGTATCCGCTCTACCAATGCACCGCCTGCTTCGCTTAGGCATTTCGCTTTAATCAGCGATTTAATGGCGGTAAAACCAAGTTTTTCTGCAGCGTTATCGGGATAAATCATGCTTGTTGCCTTATTTCGTTATGGAGAGCGGACGAATGGTCCGTAACGTATCGGGTGTTATGGCAGGGTCCGGCTGCCGGCCGGTAACGGCTGTAGCGTCATCAGCTTCTTTTGTTGCTGTTATATGATGAAGGCCCAGCTGTTCCCACAGCCTGTCTTTTAATCTGTCGTACGTCACCGGTACCGGCTGGTTATAAGCGGTGTCTGTTCCCTGGAGGAAAAGCAGGTCTTTTTTTCGCATATAATCCAATGAGTCCCGAACGGCACGGTTTTGATGATTCAGTTGCTGTACGCGCTGAACAGAATCAGCCATACGACGCGATTGGTACGATGCATCCTGGACCTGTTGTGCCGCCGCATTCAGGGCGTCAAGCCGTTTCTCTATCACGGTATAAAATTCATTCATGACCCGGGGCCTGCGGGAATAGTAAGCAATGCTGTTTGCAAACATAGCGGAGTCAATTCCATATCGGTCAAAAATAGCTGCATAATAACTATCCAAGTATAGCCGTGCGGAATCAATTGGTATCGCAGCCAGCTGTCCATCGGCCAGGTGTACATCAAACAATACATCTGGCATCTGCTTTTTGGAGATAATGCCCGCAGGGATTTTCTCGCCGCATGAGATCAGCAAAATAAACATCAGTCCAACCAGAGGAAATCGCATGCTATTCAATTTTGACCTGCCGCTTATCTGTTGATAGATCAAGACAGGTTTTGTAGTTTTGTGCAAAATTAGATAAATTGCCGTTCTTACACAATTTATCAATAGCTCTTCTGTATTTAGCAGATCAAGTTTAACAGGACAAAAAACACAAAAATGAGGCCGGATTTAGCGGCCCAAAGCACTACTTTTGTATCGCATTATCGAAATGAACATTGCAAAAAATATCCAAGTCGCACAGGAAGAGCTCAGTCACCTGGGTGTTAAATTAATTGCTGTTTCTAAAACTAAACCACAGGACGCTATTCTGGAAGCGTACGGAGCGGGCCAACGCGCTTTCGGCGAAAATATCGTTCAGGAATTAGTCCAAAAACAGGAGGCCTTACCCAAAGACATTGAGTGGCATCTGATTGGTCACCTACAAAGCAATAAGGTCAAATACATCGCTTCTTTTGTTTCCCTTATCCATGCGGTGGATAGCCTCAAGCTCTTGAAGGAAATAGACAAGCAAGCCGGGAAGCACAAGCGTGTCATTGATTGCCTGTTGCAGGTGTATATTGCGGAAGAAGACACCAAATTTGGACTCGACCATGCCGAATTGATTGAACTGCTGCGTTCAGATGAATTGGCCGGATTAAAAAACATTCGCATTACCGGCTTAATGGGAATAGCAACGAACACACCAAATGAAAAGGTGGTCAAAGCGGAATTTTATGAATTGAAGACATTATTTGACGGCATCAAGCAGAGTTTTTTCAGGAATGCATCCTATTTTGACACCCTATCCATGGGCATGTCCGCCGATTATAAAATAGCCATCGAGCAGGGCAGCACCATGGTACGGCTTGGAAGTACGCTATTTGGCGGGCGTTGAAACAGCAATTCGTGCCCGGAAGCCATTGGACCCCGGGCGCTACATGCCGACTACAGCGCAGGTTATGGAACCCCAGCCACGGAACATGAATAAAATGAAAACAATTATCCGCAAAGCAACGGCTAACGATTGTCCGCAGATGCTGGATCTGATCCGGGAGCTGGCCGTTTATGAAAAGGCGCCGGGCGAAGTAACGGTAAACATGACCGAATTTGTGGATGCCGGGTTTGGCGATCAGCCAGTTTGGGAGGCTTTTGTAGCGGAAGAAGATAACCGCTTAGTAGGCATGTCGCTCTTTTATATCCGTTATTCGACCTGGAAGGGCCGGCGGCTGTATCTCGAAGATATCATTGTCACCGAAAATAGGCGCGGAAGTGGCATTGGCAGGCAGCTTTTTGAACGCACCCGGGAACTATGCAAGGAACGTCAATATACAGGAATGGTTTGGCAGGTGCTCGAATGGAATGAGCCCGCTATTAAATTCTACCAAAAATATGGTGCAGCTTTTGATTCAGAATGGTTAAATGCATCAATAAATGCATAAACAACAGGTAGTCATGAAAAACAACATAAACAATACCGGAACCTGGTTTCTTTTATTTTCTTTCGCAGTACTCTCCGGTTGTCAGCCAGACAGCGGCAACGGCCGGGCATCGAACGACAAACAGGCGGCCACAGATACCCTTACCTACCAGTATACCGATTATACCCGCTATAGCGATCACCCGGTAAAGACCAGCGAAACAACAGATACTACATTTTTTTCGGTTTCTTATCCGGTTTTCCCCGATTCGACCGTCAATTTGTTTGTACGGGAAGCGCTGTTGGGCAGTGACACTGCTTCCGTGGAAAAAGCAGCCGGCCAGTTCATTTCCGATTTTGACCGCTTTATGGAAACCGACCCATTTCCCCGGGTCTGGGTATCTGAATCGCATGCGAAAGTATATTGTATCACCCCCTCCTATCTGGGACTTACAATCGATGCGTATTCCTATACGGGTGGTGCCCATGGCAACTACGCTACGGTGTTCGAGCATTATGACCTCACTGATGGACAGCCGTTTACACTTAGTGATGTCGTAGATACCGCTTACCAGAATGAGTTGACGGCTGTTGCCGAGCGTTATTTCCGCCAACGGGAAGGCCTCGCGGTAGACCAATCGCTGGAAGACCGTTATTTTTTTGACGGTGGCCGGTTCAGCATCCCCGCGAATTTTGCACTGGAACAGGATAGTCTGCTGTTTCTGTACAACATCTATGAAATTAAGCCTTATGTAGACGGGCAAACGGAATTACGCGTTCCTTATACTGATATTGACCGGCTTTTGACCGACCGTGCCAGACGGATCGTCAATGAAATTGCAACAGTAAAAACCCCCTAATTACCCTATGCATGTATTTAAATTCGGTGGCGCATCTGTAAAAGACGCCAACGGTGTCATTAATCTGGGCAACATCCTAACCAAATATGCTGATAAAAACCTGCTGATTGTAGTATCAGCAATGGGCAAAACCACCGATCTGCTGGAAGAATTGACACAATCCTATTTTCAGCAAAAAGAAAACAGTGCGGCGTTGCTGCAACAATTGAAAACTTATCACAGTGACGTCTTAAGGGCGCTGTTTCCCGATGAAAACCATCCGGTGTATAACCAGGTCGCTAATTTAATTGTGGAAATCGAATGGGTTCTGGAAGAGCCGCCAATGGATGATTACGATTATTTATATGACCAGATCGTAGCCGTCGGAGAATTACTTTCTTCAACAATTGTGAGCCACCATTTAAACGCACGTGGACTAAAAAATCAATGGCTTGATGCAAGGAGCTATATTATTACCGACAATACTCACCGTGAAGCGCGGGTAAACTGGGAAATTACCGAGTGCCGCGTGCAGCAGGATATTCCGGCCATATTGGCAAAGGAAATGGTCGTCACCCAGGGCTTTATCGGCTCTACGTCTGAGAATTTCACCACCACACTCGGTCGCGACGGATCCGATTATTCAGCAGCAATTTTCGCTGCCTGTTTGCCTGCTGACGATATTACCATCTGGAAAGACGTACCCGGTGTCCTCAATGCTGACCCAAAATGGTTTGATGAAACCCAGCTGATACCTGAGTTATCATACCTGGACGCAATTGAACTGGCTTATTATGGTGCGAATATCATTCATCCGAAGACCATCAAACCACTTCAGAACAAAGACATCGCGCTATATGTCAAATCTTTTATCGACACTGAAAATGGTGGAACACAAATCCGTACCACCAAAGAAGCCCTGCCTATCCCCTCCTTTATCTTCAAGATAAATCAGGTATTGATTTCTATTCTTCCGAAGGATTTTTCCTTTATCGTTGAAGATAACCTCAGTGATATTTTCAACCGCTTTCACCGTTACCGGATCAAGGTGAATATGATGCACAACAGTGCAGTCAGCTTTTCAGTCAGTGTGGACGATACCGGCGATAATATCAATGAGCTGCTCCGTGATCTGCAGGAACGTTACGCAGTACAGGAGCAGCGCGGGCTGGAGTTGATTACCATACGCCATTATAATAACCAGACCATCGCACGGGTATTGGTGGAAAAGGAGATCATTATGGAGCTCAAAGATAGCTACACCTGCCAGCTGCTGGTAAAAAAACAGGGAATGGGATAACGATCTTCTGTCATATCCTCATTACACGTTCTTAATATGGCGTTTTTTATATAGCTTTGGCATAAAAATTCTTTATTCTTCAAACATGAGCATTGGACATAAATACACGACCGGTACATTGGGATTATTAGCACTTTGTTTCACTTTATCCTGCAATAGCGGCACGGAACAACAAGCCAATAATACAGCTGAAACTACGGCAACAGAAACAGCGGCTCCACAGGAAACACAACAGGCCGCTCCCTCAGCACCGGTATCAGCCGAACCGGCAAAAGCAATTCCCGATTTCACCTTTTACATTCTCAAAAATGGCATTCGCTTCAATAAAGAGGACCTGGCTAAAAATGGCAACATCACGTTTATCCTGTTTGATCCCAGCTGCAGCCATTGCCAGCATGAAGCAAGGGATCTCGGTCAGCATTACGACAAGCTGAAAAACAGCAACCTCTACTTTGTATCCATGAATGATCCTGCGCTAATGAATAGCTTCCTGGAGACGTTCGCCAAACCACTGGTAGACAAAACAAATATTACAGTATTGTATGACCGTGATGCCGATTTCATCAATAAATTCCATATTCCTTCACAGTATCCGGCAACTTACGTTTACGGAGCAGATGGGCAACTAAAAGAGCATTGGAGTGGCGACCGGGCGATTGATGAAATCATTACGGCCATCACCCAATAGTCGAATCCACCCCAGTCAACATATCAGATGCTACACGTTGCAATAAACGGTTTCGGACGCATTGGCCGCCATACGCTACGTAGCTTGCTGCTTCGGAATATCCCTGGTGTGCAGGTCGTGGCCATTAACGACCTCGCAGATACCGCTACCATTGCCCATCTTTTCAAATATGATTCGGTACATGGTCCTTATCCCGGAACGGTACTGGCCAGGGACGGTAAGCTGATTATCGACGGGCATCCGATTTCAACCTATACGGAGCGGCTGCCGGAAAATTTACCCTGGAACGCTCTTGGGGTTGATGTGGTAGTCGAATCGACCGGTAAGTTTCTTAAGCAGGAACTGGCCATGCAGCATTTGGCTGCAGGGGCCAAGCAGGTACTCCTTTCCGCGCCTTCGCCTGACAAAGGGATTCCGACTGTGGTGCTGGGTGTCAATGAATATACCATTGATATGCACACTCCCATCCTTTCAAATGCCTCATGCACCACTAATAACGTAGCGCCATTGGTTAAGGTACTGGATGAAAACTGGGGCATTGTCAACGGCTATATTACCACCGTACATAGCATGACCGGTGACCAGAATCTCCACGATGCGCCGCACCGTGATCTCCGACGGGCCAGGGCAGCGTCGGCTTCAATCATTCCCACGACGACGGGAGCGGCCAAGGCCATTACCAACGTGTTTCCGCATCTTGAAGGCCGACTTGGCGGTGCGGGGATCCGGGTACCCGTATTGAATGGCTCGCTGACTGATTTTACCTGTACGCTGGAACGCCTACCGACAGTTAACGAAATCAATGCAGCATTTCACCAGGCGGCAAATGGAACACTGAAAAATGTATTACAATACACTGAAGATCCTATCGTTTCCGTAGATATCCTCAATAATCCTTATTCCTGTGTATTCGATGCCCAATTAACGTCGATTGTCGGCACCCTGGTAAAGGTAGTGGGTTGGTACGACAATGAATACGGTTATTCCAACCGGCTGGTCGACCTATTGACGAATATCGCCTCGCGATGATCGAATTGATCAAACCTGAAGATACGCTGGCCTTGCGCAGCAAGGTACTCCGGAATGGACTGGCACCCGAAGCTTGTTTTTTTGAAACGGACAATTTACCCACGACATTTCACATGGGATACTTTCCGACTGACGGTGTCATTGCGGCTGTCCTCTCCTGCCAGCTGGAAAACCTGGAAGATTATGCTGGCATTGGCTACCGGTTACGGGGTATGGCAACGGATCCGTTATGGCAGGGTAAGGGTTTCGGCAGGCAACTGCTTCAGCAAACCATTACATACCTAACCAACGACTTAGCGGCTGATTACCTTTGGTGCAACGCACGTAAAATCGCCTACGGATTTTATCAGCATGCCGGGTTCCAATTCCTCTCCGCGGAGTTTGAGATTCACGGCATTGGACCACATAGTGTCATGTACCTCCAGCTCAGTTAGCTTATTATCATGGTTCATAAATAAAAAAGGAAGCCATTGGCTTCCTTTTTTGCTGACAAGTCGATATGGGTTTTCAAAACTTATTTCACTGCATCAATCACGGCTTTGAATGCCTCCGGATTATTCATGGCCAAATCAGCCAGTACCTTGCGGTTTAATCCGATGTTTTTGGCATTCAGCTTACCAATCAGCTGGGAGTACGATATCCCATGCTCACGGGCACCGGCATTGATACGCTGTATCCATAAAGCCCTGAATTCCCTCTTTTTGGTTTTGCGGTCGCGATAAGCGTACAGCAATCCTTTTTCTACGGTATTTTTAGCAACGGTATAAACCTTGCTACGTGCCCCATAATAGCCTTTCGCTAATTTGAGGATTTTTTTGCGCCTTCTGCGAGACGCTACTGCGTTAACCGAACGTGGCATAATTTCTAATTTTTTGGTAACAGGTGCCGTGTCTTACAACGGTCTTACAACCCGGTACCCGGTTAATGATTTTTGTTAATTACAACTACTATTTACCGATAGCAAGCATACGTTTTACGTTGCCTGTATCTGCTTCAGACACTAAACCGGTCTGCGTTAGATTGCGTTTACGTTTGGTGCTTTTCTTGGTCAGGATGTGACTTTTGAATGCATGTTTACGTGCAATCTTACCTGTTCCAGTAAGCTTAAAACGCTTTTTGGCACTGGAATTGGTTCTCACTTTTGGCATGATTACTTAATTTTTATATCGATCTGTCAGTTTCTATTATTTCTTTCCGGGTGTTTTCGGTGCAACCGTGAGGAACATTCGCTTGCCTTCCAGTTTGGGAAGTAGTTCCACCTTTCCGTAGTCTTCAAGCGCCTGTGCAAAGCGGAGCAGTAGAATTTCACCCTGTTCCTTATATACAATTGCCCGCCCTTTGAAGTGAACATAGGCACGTACCTTCTCGCCAGCTTCCAGGAACTTGACAGCGTGTTTCAGCTTGAACTCAAAGTCGTGGTCGTTGGTATTGGGACCGAAGCGGATTTCCTTAATAACCGTTTGCTTGGCGTTGGCTTTGATTTCCTTCTGCTTCTTCTTCTGCTCGTAGATGAATTTGCTATAATCGATGATTTTACACACCGGGGGATGGGCATTGGGGGAAATTTCCACCAGGTCCAATTCCAATTCATCAGCCAGTTCCAATGCTTTGCGTGTAGGATAAACCCCTTGCTCCACATTATCTCCGACCAGACGCACCTCTGGTACCCTAATATATTCATTTATCCGGTGATCCGGCTCTTTTTTCTTAAATGGGGGCCGTCCGCGGCCTTTAAATCCTGGTTTATTTAACGCCAAATGTTAAAAAATTAAACGGTTATCTCTTTTGTTAAATGTTCAGCAAACGCATCTGCCGTCATCACACCCAAATCACCGGAGCCGTGTTTCCGCACAGAAACTGTGCCATTCTCCACTTCTTTTTCACCGATGATCAGCATATACGGAATCTTCTTTATTTCCGCGTCCCGGATCTTACGTCCGATTTTCTCGTCACGTAGGTCAACCAAGCCGCGAATATCGGAATTATTAAGCGATTCTAAAAGTTTTTTCGCATATTCTTCATATTTTTCAGAGATGGGCAACACGATAAATTGTTCGGGTGCGAGCCACAGTGGAAATTCCCCTGCACAATGCTCAATCAGTACCGCCACAAACCGCTCCAGCGACCCAAAGGGTGCCCGATGGATCATTACGGGACGGTGCTTGGTGTTGTCACTTCCTGTGTACTCCAATTCAAAACGTTCGGGCAGGTTATAATCTACCTGAATCGTACCCAGCTGCCACTTGCGACCCAATGCATCTTTCACCATAAAGTCCAGTTTCGGCCCATAGAATGCCGCCTCCCCCAGTTCCACGATGGTTTTCAGTCCTTTTTCCGCAGTGGCCTCAATAATTGCGCGTTCCGCCAGGTCCCAGTTTTCATCTGATCCGATATATTTACCCCGGTTATCCGGATCACGTAATGAAACCTGTGCGGTATAGTCCTCGAAACCTAACGCACCAAATACATAGAGTACCAGATCGATCACTTTTTTAAACTCGTCCTTTACCTGATCCGGACGGCAGAACAGGTGTGCGTCGTCCTGCGTAAACCCGCGTACCCGTGTAAGACCATGTAATTCACCGCTTTGTTCATACCGGTAGACCGTACCGAATTCAGCAAACCGGATCGGAAGATCTTTATATGAGCGGGGTTTTGTCTTGTAGATTTCGCAGTGATGGGGGCAATTCATCGGTTTCAGGAAAAACTCCTCGCCTTCCTGCGGTGTATGGATCGGCTGAAATGAGTCTGCTCCGTATTTGTCGTAATGCCCCGAAGTGACGTAAAGATTTTTATGGCCGATATGGGGTGTTACCACAGGTTCGTAGCCCGCCTTGATCTGTGCCCGCTGCAGAAAATCAATCAGCTTTTGGCGCAGACGGGCTCCCTTGGGGAGCCACAGTGGCAATCCCATGCCCACTTTCTCAGAAAAGGTAAACAGTTCAAGCTCGCGGCCCAGCTTGCGGTGGTCGCGCTTCTTGGCTTCCTCAATCATGTGCAGGTAATCGGCCAGCTCGCCTGCTTTGGGAAACGTTACGCCGTATATACGGGTAAGCTGCTTACGGCTTTCGTCTCCGCGCCAGTACGCCCCTGCCACGTTAGTCAGTTTTACAGCCTTGATAAAACCAGTGTTCGGAATATGGGGACCGCGGCAGAGGTCCGTAAAGTTACCCTGCGTATAGAACGTAATGCTACCGTCGGGCAGGTCTTTAATCAAGTCAAGCTTATATTCATCGCCTTTTTCCGTAAAGTAGGCTTCCGCATCCGCTTTACTCACCGGTGTACGGGTATATGCTGACTTCGTACGGGCAAGTTCGATAATCTTATCCTCAATTTTTTTGAAATCATCCGAAGAGAACTCGCGGTCGCCAAAATCGACATCATAGTAGAATCCGGTCTCAATTGCCGGACCGATACCAAATTTTATACCGGGGTACAGCGCTTCCAGCGCTTCCGCCATTAAGTGGGCTGAGGAATGCCAGAATGTGGATTTTCCTTCGCGGTCGTTCCAGGTCAGCAGCCGGACGTCGGCATCCTGTTCAATGGGCCGGGAAGCATCCCATACTTCGCCATTAACAACAGCGGCTAACACGTTACGGGCCAAGCCTTCGGAAATGGATTGTGCGATCTCCATCGCATTCGTCCCCTGCGCATACTGACGCACGGAACCGTCGGGTAAGGTAATGTTAATCATGTACAACTATGATTTTAATGTTAATAAAACGAATGACATAAACCACAATACAAGGTGTGATTATTTTTCGGGCACAAAGGTAAAGAAAGGGAAGCTGAAAACAAAACCAGTCTTTGCCAGTAGATCGTCAGGTTACTCTGCAAAGGTCAACGGACGCTTACCGCAATATTTTCCGTATCTTTGCACCCTAAAAAAGAAACATGGCGCATCAGGTCCCCGAAGACGGCTCATTACTTCCGCTGATGGAGGAATTCTACACGATACAGGGTGAAGGCTACCATACCGGCAAAGCGGCTTATTTCATCCGCTTGGGCGGTTGCGATGTGGGTTGCCATTGGTGCGACGTAAAAGAAAGCTGGGATGCCGAGCTGCATCCGCTTACTGCTGCCGACACCATTATTGAACACGCAGAGCGACACCCTTCGAAAGCCGTAGTAGTTACCGGTGGTGAGCCATTGTTATACAACCTTGATTACCTCACGTGGGGCTTGCAGGCTGCCGGCATCAAAACATTTATTGAAACATCAGGAGCCTATCCGCTGAGCGGCAGCTGGGATTGGGTCTGCCTTTCGCCAAAAAAATTTAAAGCCCCACTCCCGGATGTCATTGCCGCCGCCGGTGAACTTAAAGTCATTATTTTTAATAAAAGTGATTTTGCCTGGGCCGAACAACATGCCGCGCTCGTCCCTCCCGCCTGCCGCCTGTACCTACAGCCGGAATGGTCGAAAGCAGCGGAGATGACACCCCTTATTGTCGATTACGTTATGCAGCACCCTCAGTGGGAAATTTCACTCCAGACCCACAAGTACCTGAACATTCCCTGAGTTGGCCCATCTATTTTTATAATACATTTGTTGGAATCTGTTGTTTTTGGAACTTTTTTTGTGTTTCTTACCTGAAACGTATAAATTTGTCTAACATCAATCGTGAAATACCAAATAAAAAAGACATCATGAAAAAAATTGTTACCATATGTACTATGCTGATTGCCTTTATAGGCGTTGCCATGGCACAGCAAAACAGCAAGGCCGAGTTCAAATTCGAAACAGAGACACATGATTTCGGGAAAATACCACAGGGCAAACCGGTTACTTATGAATTTACCTTTACCAATGTGGGTACCGAACCTATTATTATCAGTGAGGTAAAACCGTCGTGCGGATGCTCTGTTGCGGAATTTACAAAGACACCGGTAAAGCCGGGTGAAAAAGGAACGATTTCGGTAACTTATAATGCGGCGGCAAAAGCGCCTTTTACCAAGAACTTTACGGTCCGTTCCAACACCAAGACCCCCGTAAAGACCCTTTACATCAAAGGAGAAGTGACCGGATAGTTGTCTTAAAAAAGCATAACAAACCAGAGCCGCTTCTAAAAAAAGCGGCTTTTTTTATATCTTAAAATGTGTAATATTGCACCATGAAGGGTGACTTCATTAATAAAACATTATGCCTGTAATATCTCAAAAAGGCCGGGAAATGCCGGCTTCGCCTATACGTAAACTTACACCTTATGCCGACCGGGCTAAGGAGGAAGGAAAAACGGTCTACCACCTCAACATTGGACAACCGGATATCGAAACACCCGAAATCATGCTGGATGCTATTCGGAATATCGATTTTAAAATATGGGCTTATACACCTTCTGAAGGTACGCTTGCCTACCGGAAGAAACTGAGTGAATACTACAATAAATTGGGATATGGTATTAATCCGCAGGATATCCTGGTTACCAATGGTGGCTCGGAAGCGATTACCATCGCCATGCAGGCCTGTCTGAATACGGATGAGGAAATCATCATACCGGAACCGTTCTATGCCAATTACAGTGGATTTGCGCATACTGCCGGCATTATTATTAAACCCATTCTTTCACACATTGAAAATGGGTTTGCCCTGCCGGCAATTTCAGCATTTGAATCACTGATAACGGAAAAAACTAAAGCGATTGCCATCTGCAATCCCAATAACCCCACCGGTTATCTCTACTCGCGTGAAGAGTTGGGGGCACTTCGCGACCTCTGTATTAAGCACGATCTCTTTCTTTTGGTTGATGAAGCTTACCGGGAATTCTGTTACGGCGACCGCTCCTTTATCTCCCCACTGCACCTGGACGGTTTTGATCAGCATGTCGTTATACTCGACACGGTATCCAAACGATACAGTGCCTGTGGTGCCCGTTTAGGGTGTATCATCACAAAAAACCGGGCCGTATGGGAAACTGCATTGAAATTTGCACAGGCACGTCTGAGTCCACCCGCCGTTGCGCAGCTGGCAGCGACGGCCGCAGTAGATACACCACAAAGTTATTTTGATGCCGTAAAACGCGAATATACGGCCCGACGCGATGTATTAGTCGATGGGCTGAACCGGATAACCGGGGTACACTGTCCCCTTCCCGGCGGAGCCTTTTATGTGCTAGCCCAGTTTCCCATTGATGACTCGGACCGATTCTGCCAGTGGATGCTTGAGGATTTCGCTTATGAAAATCAAACCGTAATGATGGCACCTGCCACCGGATTTTATAGTCACGAACAGGAAGGAAAAAAAGAGATAAGGCTAGCTTATGTACTAAACATCAACGACTTAAAAAAGGCATTGATTTGTATTGAAAAAGGATTAGCCACTTATCCGGGTCGGGTTTAAGGTAGTCTATCAAGCACGAACTGAAGCTGTTCTTCTTCGTTCAGTTCCGTGTTGTCCAATATGACGGCATCATGTGCCCGCACTAACGGGCTTTCCTCGCGCGTAGTATCAATATAATCTCGGTGCGCCAGGTTTTCAAATACTTCCTCAAGGGTGATCTGTTCCCCCTTGTTTTTCAGTTCCAGGTACCGGCGCTCGGCACGAACATTGGGATCGGCAGTCATGAAAATCTTGACATTAGCATCCGGAAAGACGGTAGTCCCGATATCCCGACCATCCATGACGATATCCCTGCTCCGGCCCATTTCCTGCTGCAATGCCACCATGGACTGCCGGACTGCTTTTATGGCGCTTACTTCACTGACATTATCCGAGATATGCATTTGTCTGATTTCATCGCTGATATCCTCTCCGTTGAGGAAGATACTGGTTTTTTCAGGTGTAGCGTGAAAATCGATCCGGATATTAGCCAGCGCCTTATTTACCTCCTGCTCATCGTCCAATGACACCCCGTTCCGAAGGAAATACAGGGTAACGGCACGGTACATTGCGCCACTATCGATATACAGGTAATGCAGCCGTTTGGCAAGTGCCTTGGCCAGTGTACTTTTACCGCATGAGGAATAGCCGTCAATGGCAATAATGTTGTTTTTTCTTCCCATTAGCGTCAGTTGTTGCCCCCGATCAGCACGCCTGGCTTGTTAAGCACCGGTATCTTGGTAAGGTTCTCATCTATAATGCTTTCGGGCAGAAAAATATATTTTTTATCGTAAATTGTTCCATTAACGTAGTAGCTCAACCAATACTCATTGGTCAATCCGAAAACCTGTTCGTCAATGGCTTCAATCCGGGCGTAATCTCCTGAATCTATATCACCGATAAAATGCCGCAATATAGATGTTTTCACATCTTTGCCATCTTTCACGCCATAACCTTTGGAACTCACCATGACATTCTGAATCGGTGTCATTTTTTCATTAATGAGATACACATGCCATACTTTCTCACCGGGTGATTCACGCTCCAATACAATAGCAATGGAAACATCTTCAACAATATTCTCCGGCAGGTCTTTTTTCATTTCTTTCTGCGATTGGCAGCTGATCAGCTGTTATCGGCTAGCGGTAGCCATATAAATTACTTTCTTCCCCTCGTCTTCTTTTTCGGCTTCTGCTCCCCTGTTTCCGCCCACTTCAGCACGTCGGCATAAGTAATTGCCGCTACGTCCGTCCCTTTGGGTATTTTGATATTTTGCTTACCAAACCGAATAAACGGTCCCCATCGTCCGTTTTCAATGCGCGCTTCTGGGTTTTCGTCAAAAACACGGATTACTTTCTCTTTATCTTTCTGGCGTTTTTCACGGATAATCTGGATAGCGAGCTCCTCTGTCACATCATGTGGGTCAACCGTTTTGGGCAGGGAATAAAACGCATTGTCATGGCGGATATATGGCCCGAATCGGCCGATGGCAACCGCCATATCTTTATCCTCAAACTGACCTACTGTTTTGGGAAGCTTAAATAATTCCATTGCCTCCTCAAAGGTAATGGTCTCGACCATCTGTCCGGGGCGTAGACTGGCAAACCGGGGCTTTTCCTCATCATCGGCCGTACCGATCTGTACCATAGGGCCAAAGCGGCCGATACGTACACTGACTTTCTTGCCGGTTTCCGGATCCGTACCCAATTCGCGCTCACTATTTGCCCGATCAGCCGTTTTAATCGTTGTTTCTACTTCATTATGAAAAGGGCCATAAAAATCGTGGAGCATATCTGTCCACGCCTTGAGTCCCTGGGCGATCTCATCAAACTCCTTTTCTACTTTGGCAGTGAAATGAAAATCCACAATACCTTTAAAATGCTCCACAAGAAAGTCATTGACAACCGCACCAATATCTGTGGGGAATAATTTGGCTTTCTCCGCACCGGTTGTTTCTGTTCTTTTCAACATGGCGATTTCGCCGGACTGAAGTTCCAGTACGCGATAATCCCGGGGTTTGCCTTCCCGGTCCTCTTTTACAACGTAACCGCGGTTTTGAATAGTAGAAATGGTCGGTGCATAAGTAGAGGGGCGTCCAATACCCAGTTCCTCGAGCTTTTTCACCAGACTGGCTTCGGTATACCGGGCCGGCGGACGGGAGAACCGTTCCGTGGCAGTAAGGGTTTTCAACGTCAATTCCTGTCCCTTTTGCAATGGGGGTAATAATGCATTTCCCGTATCATCATCCAGATTAGGTTCGTGTTCCTCATCAGTTGATTCAAAATATACTTTCAGGAAACCATCGAATTTCATTACTTCGCCATTGGCCACAAGTAATTCATCCCGCGTTGAAATACCGATCTTCGCCGTTGTCCTTTCAAACATGGCTTCGCTCATCTGGGAGGCAATCGCCCGTTTCCAGATTAATTCATATAACCGCCTGTCGGCTGGGTCACCTTCAATCGTATGCTGATTGAAATAGGTGGGCCGGATGGCCTCGTGGGCCTCCTGGGCTCCGGAAGATTTTGTTTTATACTGCCGGCGCTTATGATACTGGTTACCATAGGCCGTACGGATTTCCTGCTCAGCTCCTTCCAGTGCCGTATCACTCAGATTCACTGAATCTGTACGCATATAGGTAATGCGGCCCGATTCATAAAGACGCTGTGCCACGGCCATCGTACGGGCTACAGAAAACCCCAGTTTACGGCTTGCTTCCTGCTGCAGCGTCGAGGTGGTAAATGGAGCGGCAGGGTTACGCTTTGAGGGCTTGGTTTCCAGTTCCGCCACGGAAAATCCGGCGCCGGAACAATCCCTTAAAAATTGTTCCGCTGCTGCTGCATCTGAAAATCGCTGCGGAAGTTCCGCTTTAAAAAGCTCTTTGGCATTCCCGGTATTGAATATCGCTACGACTCGGAATGCCGCTTCTGCCTGAAATCGGTTGATTTCCCGTTCACGGTCCACAATCAGGCGAACCGCCACGGACTGCACCCGACCGGCGGACAGTGCGGGTTTCACTTTTTTCCATAGCACAGGTGAGAGTTCAAAACCAACCAGGCGGTCGAGCACTCTTCTCGCCTGCTGTGCATTCACCAGGTTAAAGTCGATGCTCCGCGGGGTTTCAATAGCACGGAGAATAGCGGGTTTGGTAATTTCATGGAATACAATGCGCCGCGTATTGCTATCCTGTAATCCAAGCGTTTCGTAAAGATGCCAGGAAATAGCTTCTCCCTCGCGGTCCTCGTCGGATGCGAGCCAGACCGTTTCTGCATTTTTGGCTAATTTTTTCAACTCACTGACTATGGCTTTTTTATCGGCAGGCACCTCATACTTTTGTGTAAAGTCATTTTTGGTGTCTATGGCGTCGTCTGTCTTTACCAGGTCACGGATATGTCCATAGCTGGATTTCACTAAAAAATCCTTTCCCAGATATCCTTCTATTGTTTTTGCTTTTGCCGGAGACTCAACGATCAGTAAGTTTTTCGCCATTAATTTTCAGATTTCTGCAAATAAAGGGATTTATTCAGGGAATGACAAAACGTTTTGTGATTTTTAGCGATCATCTGTCGGCTATTGTTTTCAGTCAATGGCTTCCAGGGAAGCCATAACAGTAGGATTAACAATAGCTAATTATTGATTATTGGTACTAAAGACCAATCACCACAAAAAAATTACATCGCACAAAAAGAAAATGGCAAAAACAACAGATGCCACACCATTGGTTGTCATAAATGCCCGGTTTACGCGACTTAGATCAGTTGGACTTACAATTCGATGCTGATAAATAAGTAACAGCATATAAAAAACAACGCCTGCTATATAAAACCAACGTAAAGGCACATAAAATAAGGGTAACACCACGAATACAACTGACAATACGTGGAAAAATTCCGAGAGTCGCAGCGCCTTTCGTTTCCCGAGCCAGGCGGGTATGGAATTCAAGCGCTGTTCGCGATCAAATTCTTCATCCTGCAATGCATAAATGATATCAAAACCACCGACCCAAAACAGCACTGCCAGTGAATAAAATACGGGGACAAGGTGAAATGTACCCGTAACGACAAGATAAGCCCCCAAAGGTGCAAGCCCCAAGCCCAACCCCAGCACCAGATGACAAAGTGGTGTAAACCGCTTTGTATAGCTGTAGCCCAGCACCACGGCAAGGGCAACGGGCGACAGGTAAAGGCAAACGGTATTAATCAATGCCGTTGCGCCGATAAAAAGCACGCAGTTGACAATCGTAAATGTAAGCGCCTGGCGTGGACTTACGCGTCCGGCCGGAATATCCCGCATGGCGGTACGTGGATTAGCTGCATCGATATCGCGGTCGAGATACCGATTGAATGCCATCGCCGCGTTACGGGCAAATACCATGCATGCCAGCATAAGCAACAACTTCATCCATGCAAATGGATAATCGGTTGTGTTGACGGCAAGAAAAAAGCCAATGATGGCAAACGGAAGTGCAAATATGCTATGAGCAAATAATACGAGGGAAAAATATTTATTCATAAATCGTTGTCCAGCGCGTTAATCTGTTGTTCATTAAAATTACGATTGATCTCATCGATTGCCATTAACAATGGTTCGCCCCCCATACGGGTTTCGGCCGATGTGAGAAAATGGGGAGGAACCGTTTCAAACCATTGTAGTAGCGCCTGTCGGAATTTCTTGATGTTCGCTGCGGACCCGGCCTGAGACAGTTTATCAGCCTTTGTAAAAACCAGCATAAATGGAATACGCTGCCCACCTAGCCAACAGCAAAAATCAAGGTCGATCTGCTGCGGCCCGTGCCGGCTGTCAACCAGCACAAAAACACACTGCAGGTTTTCGCGCATCAACAAGTACCGTCGGATAAACTTTTCCCATGCAGCACGATTGGATTTGGAAGTTTTTGCAAAACCATAGCCAGGCAAATCCACCAGATACCAATCGTCATTTATCAAAAAATGATTGATAACCTGTGTTTTACCAGGTGTCTGCGATGTCTTTGCCAAGCTTCGTTTGCCCGTAAGGGCATTAATCAACGATGATTTACCTACATTAGACCTCCCGATAAATGCATATTCGGGAAGACTCGGTTTCGGTAATTGATCGACCCGGGTATTGCTACAAATAAATACTGCCGTTTTGATAAGCATATGCAAAGGTAAGACTAAATGGCGTTGCTGCGCAAATTCATACCATTTCTTTCCCCTTCCGGGTAAATTCACTAAATTAGTCGCCCAAATGTACGTCATGTATCGATTCGGGACCCTCTCCTTCTGCCTTTTGCTTTCCATTTTACTAAGCGGCTGTCTTACCCGCAGAAATGCGCTTCCGCCAAACCGGACGGGTTCTTCGGTTCCCTACCGTAAGCCAGCAAGGAATGCAACAATCCCTACCGATGCATCATCGGCAGGAAGGAATGTGCCAGCACACGGCAAAAGCGGGTTACTCGAAGGGTATGCGGAAGTGCTTGGCGTACGACCCGGCGAACTGGAAAACCAGAAGTTGTACCAATACATTGACCAATGGATAGGCACCCCGCACCGGCTGGGAGGCACTGACCGGCGGGGTATCGACTGTTCTGCCTTTGTAGGTATGGTCATGCACGACGTTTATGGCAAGTCGATACCCCGAACTTCACAGGACATGGCCCAGCAGGTTAAGCGAAAATACGAAAGGCAACTTAAGGAAGGTGACCTGGTCTTCTTTTCATTTGGACGGGGAAGCATCGATCATGTAGGTATCTACCTGCAGAATAGCAAGTTCGTCCACGTTTCCACCAGCCGTGGAGTCATCATCAGCGACCTGCGCGACACCTGGTATTACAAATATTTCAGACGTGCCGGCTCTGTCAGACAATAGTAGGTGTATTCTGACGACAGATTTCCTGTGCCCTTTTCGATAGGTTGATAAATGCCGCGCGTCAGCGAATCCAAGAAAGTCAGATGCAGTGAATACCCTATCGTATCCAGTGCAGTTAAATTGCATATAAAAGTAAATTTAACTAAGTTTGTTGCCGACGAAACAGCACACCATAGCCATCCCGTGAAACGCATTGTATTTATATTGCTGATCCCCATTGTACTGCTACAAAGCTTCGCTACGTTATGGATTTCAGTCGGATTTTACGCCAATCGGGATTTGATTGCCAAAACCCGCTGCGAAAATCGCTTTACACTCAACAATTCCTGCCTTGGACAGTGCGTCTTGATGAAAAAACTGAAAGAACAGGAAGAAAAGGAAAGACGGCAGCCCGATATTAAATTCAAGGAAGCGCTGCTGTTCAACCAGCATTTAGGCGTCGTTAACTTACTGCGTCCGTCAACCGACCGGCGTACCGAACGGCAGTCACTTTACCGTGAATCTCTGCATGTCCATACGTTTTTCGCATCTATTTTCCGTCCACCGGCCGCTTAGCCCCACAGTCCCTATCATCGCATGCCCAGTTGCATGCAGCACTCATTTTTTGTTTTAAGTGGAACTTCTTGTTCGTTCCGTTTCATTTTTACATGGATTGAAAACCCCGGTCGCATTTTTACTGCTATTGTCGTTGGTTTACCAATGCTTGGGTAGCCTTGGTGTATTTGCCTGGTATGAGGCGAACCGTACATCTATTGTGGCTAACCTGTGCATCAACCGGGATAAACCCGAACTGCATTGCAATGGCAAATGTATTTTGGCGCAGAAACTGCGGAACCTGGATGATTCAGACCGAAAAGAAACCAACCAGGGGGCCTCTGGAACTTTGAAACTCGAAATCCCCGCCTTTATTGTACAGTATTACCGCATCACGCCAATTGACTTCGATGAAAAGGCCACCCATCGTTTCCCTCATGCACTAACTCCTTATTCTTTCCTCCCCGACGCTGATATTTTCCGACCCCCAATTGCAGGATAATTAACACACCATAATTACATAATCCCATCGTATGGAGCAGTAGCTGTTCTATACCGGATATCCTGTGAATAAACAAATTATCGGAATAACAAATAACAGCAAAATGAAAGCTTATCAATATCTCATTGTATTCACCTTAGGTGTTTTATCATTCACTTCCTGCAGCAAGAATGAGGGGCCTGCACCCGACCAGCAACTGACGGGTAACCTGCAGCTGAAGTTTGACCACATCGTGGGTGACAAAAAGCTGCAACTCGGCAGTGGCGAATATACCAATACAGCCGGCGAATTGTTTACAGTTGATCTATTGAAGTATTATGTCAGTAATGTCAAAATCAGTACAGCCGACGGACGTACTTACACGGTGCCCCAAGAAGAAAGCTATTTCCTCATCGACGCGTCGGTTACCGAAAGCCAGTTTGTGAATATTGAGGTACCCGAGGGTGACTATACTCAGCTGACGTTCCTACTGGGTGTAGATAGCCTGCGCAGCACCATGCCCGTAGAAGATCGAACGGGAGTACTTGACCCTGCCGGCGATCACAACGGTGGTGGCATGTACTGGTCGTGGAACAGCGGTTACATCTTCTTTAAGATGGAAGGTCAATCCCCGGCGGTTGACCTTGAAGGTGATCCCACCGGACAGCACCGATACCGTTATCATATCGGTGGATTTGGCGGTTATGACGCGCCGACGCTCAATAACATTAAGACGGTATCGCTCGACCTGAGCCGCGCAGGCACCGCCAATGTTCGGCAGGAACTCAGCAGCAATGTCCATCTTTTTATTGACCTGGCCAAGGTTTTCAATGGAAGTACAACCGTGAGCCTAGCCGAAAACCCTACTGTGATGTTCGGTGATTACAGCGCCTTCATTGCCAATAACTATCAGGCTATGTTTTCGCATGACCATACACATAATTTTGAACCGTTGAATGGCACACATGAATAGTCGACGAACAGGGAGGCCATTCGCCGTGCTCTGCCTGGTGCTCGCCTGCGCCGTAGCCTGTAACAAGGCTGCTGATGTTGCTCCTGATTGGTTCGGTGGGTTTAAAAAGCCTGCCAACTTTCCCGAACCGGTGTACGACCTGAATGCCAACCCAATTAACCAGGCAGGTTTCGAACTGGGCAGGAAGTTATTCCATGACCCTTTGTTATCGCGCAATAACACCATCTCGTGCGCGAGTTGTCACATTCAGTCGTCCGCGTTTACCCATCACGGTCATGACGTAAGCCACGGAATAGATGACAAACTGGGTACACGGAACGCACCGCCAATCATGAATCTGGCCTGGAGCAAAAATTTCTTCTGGGACGGCGGTGTGTTCCACTTGGACATGCTGGCCATCGCACCCATTGAAAATCCGGTGGAAATGGATGAGTCGCTCATGAACGTACTGGCTAAACTCCGCCAGCACACACAGTACCCCCGGTTATTCGAAAAGGCATTCGGTAGTCCGGAAATCAGCACAGCAAATTTCCTGAAAGCGTTATCGCAGTTTATGCTGATGGCCGTGAGCAGCAATGCAAAATACGATAAGGTCATGCGCGGCGAGGGTCACACAGCCTTCACTGCCGATGAGCAGGCAGGTTATGCCGTTTATCAGCAACATTGCGCAGGTTGTCATGCGGAACCGTTGTTTACCGACCAGTCGTTCCGGGACAACGGACTGGGGCCGAATCCCATTAATGACCAGGGACGGTATATGATTACGCTCAACGACACGGACAGCTACAAGTTTAAGGTACCCAGTCTCCGGAACCTGAAATATACCGCACCGTATATGCACGATGGCAGGCTGCTTACCTTAGCGGCCGTAATTGCGCACTATCGTCGCGAAGTACGGGATACACCCAACCTTGACCCGCTGTTGCGTAATCCCGATGGGTCACGGGGTATTGTGCTTTCCGAAACGGAAAAGACGGACCTTCTGGCCTTTTTGCAAACCCTGAATGACGAAAAATTCGTAACCGATCCCTTTCTGGGGGTAGGAAATTAAAAAATTATTATCATGAAACATACCATCATTACGCTCTTACTCTGCCTGGCAGCATTGCGTCCTGCCCTTGCCTGCGACATCTGCGGATGTGGCGTAGGCACATACTATCTCGGCATTCTACCCGACTTCAACAAGCGGTTCGTGGGGCTACGTTATCAACACCGCCCACTGACGACGCATTTGGGTCCATCAGGAAACCGGACGCCCCTTACGGCTGACGAAACCTATCAAAGCTACGAGCTCTGGGGAGCCTGGAATTTTGGTACCCGCTGGCGGGCGATGGCCATTATCCCCTACAATTTCAACCGCAGGGAAATACCTGGAAGTGGGGAGACAGGTGAGAAAAGTGGCTTGGGCGACGTGGCCTTAATGGGCTATTACAAAGTATTTGAACAGCTAACCGGTACTTCCGACAATAAAATCCTAATCCACTCCCTATGGGCAGGCGTTGGAATAAAAACACCTACAGGACAGTATGATAACAGTGAACGGACCAATGCGTCACAGGACTCACCTAACAATTTCCAGTTGGGTACCGCCAGCACTGATTTCATGGCTAACCTGGCTTATGACATCCGGTTAATGGATCTGGGGTTGAATGTGAATGCAAGCTACAAAATCAATACGGAGAACAACTACGCATACCGCTATGGTAACAAATTCACTGCAAATGCCCTCTTCTATTATAAGTTTAATATTCAGAATCGCCTACGCATTGCACCCAATGCCGGAATTATGTATGAAACACAGGAAAAAGATGAAACACAGAAACGCTATCCGGTTGCTCAGTCCGGTGGATATGCAACTACCGGTATTATCGGCCTGGAACTGAATGCCGGTAGACTATCTCTCGGTGCGAATCACCAATTACTGCTTGACCAGCACCTGGCAGATGGCCGGGCTATTGCCGGAAACCGATGGATGGCACATGTATCGTTTGCATTCTGATTCCGTCTTGCCTGCTTAATCAAAAAGGCATCGACCAATCCTGGGAGCAGGATTACAATTACTTACACCGTACATCCATCCGGATAAAATGGGTGTACGGTGTATTGATGATCTGTAAGTCAACGGTGTTAATCTATTGCCACATTGAACTCATCTTATTTCCGTATCAACTATCGGAGGTCCAAAAAATGACATCCCACAAACGCACACTTTTGCAATAGTTAATGAATATGCCGATCTTTGTAACCATAATCATAGGGATTAAATTATAAAATCGATGGTTACCGTAACAGAAAAGGCTAAAGCGCGCATTCTGGACATTATGCGCAATGAAAATTACGACGATTCCTACTTTGTACGCGTAGCGGTGGAAAGTGGCGGCTGTTCGGGTTTAAGTTATAAGCTTCATTTTGACAATGAGGAAAAAAAAGGTGATCAGGTATTTGAAGACAATGGCATCAGCATCTGTTTGGATATCAAGTCCTACCTGTATCTTGCCGGCACTGAACTCGACTATTCAGACGGGCTGACGGGCAAGGGATTTGAATTCCATAATCCCAATGCGTCACGTACGTGTGCCTGCGGCGAGAGCTTTGCCGTTTAATCGTGTAATTCCACTTCCTTACCTTATTCCCGCATCCGAACGTGTACGGTGATTTATTTCAGCGAAAACAGATCATCGACACCCAATAGCCTGCGACAGGTATATCCTTCTGCATAGCGGGCTCCGATATATTTACCGTATTCCCTGGCACGAGCTTCGATATATTCCATAAAATCCGGCCGGGAGATATAGGTTTCGGGCTCATCTGCATGATATCCAGCATGATAAAACTGTGATTTATATGCCTGTATGGCCTGGACTTTCTGCTGCCAGTAGTCGCTTACATCAACAGCAATATCCGGTTTGATATAGCGGTCCTGAATCAGCTGAAGCAGTAGCCCCGGACGATGGGGTACCTGTGGTTGCCCATTGTCCTCCTCCGTTTCCACTTTACGCAGACCGGCCAGGAACGTGGCATCATTAACCAACTCACCTGCCCGTCCATGGTCCGGATGGCGGTCATGCAGCGCATTGGTAATTATTATCTCCGGACGGTACCTGCGTATTGCGCGGACTACCTGCAGCTGATGACGTTCATCATTACTAAAAAACCCGTCACGCATGCCCAGATTCTCCCGGGTGTGCAGGCCAAGTATCCTGGCCGCGGCTGAAGCTTCCTCCGCCCGTATTTCTGGCGTGCCACGGGTACCGAGTTCGCCGCGGGTCAGATCGACGATGCCAACCTTACGGCCCATAGCCACGTGTTTCAGGATTGTACCGCCGCAACCCAATTCGGCATCGTCTGGATGTACGGTGATAACCAATATAGCTAACTTGGTATGAATCTCGCTCATGTATGTGTGCTTATGTATTTACGTTACCGTGCACAAAGATACGATAACCGGGTCAAAAATACCTGGATGACGGGTGCTCCAGGCTGCGGATGATATTTTCTATTTCATACTCCTCTTCCACATTGTATTTGCTTTTGAGATTATGCCCAAATACCCTTGCAATCGATTGGTAAAAGAATGCTGTAAACCCGCCCCGTAATTCGCGCACTACCTCATAACTGGAGTTGCCCGTCTGCCGGTCAATCAATTTGATCAGGATTTCGCCCTGCGAAATGGTCATTTTTTTCACTTCCCGGTTGAACATATCCTTAATTTCCTTTTCGCAGGCTTTTACCAGTAGCTTTTGTTCGCGTCTGCTGCTGGTCATTGCCAGGTCACGATAAAGTTGTTCATACCGTCGCTGTGCATAACGGGCATAGGGTAATACTTTGATGACGTTATAACGCAGACGCATGTAACGAGCCTTGTCTTCAGGGCTTCTAAAAATACGTTTCCGCACCACTTGCACCTCTGGGATCCGCATCCAGGGCATAGGCTCGCCATCCGTCACCGTAGTGCGTACCAACCGGCCACCCGGCTGCACGGTCGCTGAATCCATAGCAACGGTGTCCTGGGCCACCGCACCCGTACCGAACAGCAGTCCGCCACAAAAAATCAACAAAGCAGGCAGATTCATGGGAACCCTTGTTTTAAAATCACTGACAAATTCCGTATATTTATCTGAATTAAACGGACACAGCAAAACGCAGTCCAATAAATACGGCTATACAAATATAGGAATTGTACGTTATAAAAAGATAAGGCGATCTGTATGAAAGAATTGGTGATTGATTTAGAAGCAGAGAGTAAAGAAATCCGCAAGCGGTACCGGGCATTGTTGCGCGCCTGTAAGCCTACGCTGCAACGGGGTGACAAGCAGATGATCCGCCGGGCTTTTGACATGGCGCTGGAAAGCCATAAAGATATGCGCCGTAAATCGGGCGAACCATATATTTATCACCCGATCGCCGTCGCACAGATTGCCGCTGAGGAGATTGGGCTGGGCACCACATCCATCGTATGCGCGCTGCTGCATGACGTGGTGGAGGATACCGACATTACACTGGAAGACATTGAACGGGAATTTGGCAAAAAGGTGACCCGGATCATTGATGGTCTGACAAAGATATCGGGAATATTTGACCCTAACAGTTCCATGCAGGCCGAAAACTTTCGGAAAATGCTGCTTACACTTGCCGACGACGTCCGGGTAATCCTGATCAAACTGGCGGACCGTCTCCACAACATGCGTACGATGGACTTCATGCCGCGGGATAAGCAGTTGAAAATTGCATCTGAAACTTCCTATTTATATGCTCCCCTAGCCCACCGGCTGGGTCTGTATGCGATCAAATCCGAGCTGGAAGACCTATCCATGAAATATACCGATCCGGATACATATAAGTTCATTGCGAGAAAACTGAATGAAAAAAAGGCCGAGCGGGAGCGATTTGTCCATAACTTCATTGAGCCGATTAAGGAAATTCTGCACGAACAGGGGCTCAAGGCGCAGGTGTTCGGCCGCCCTAAATCCATTTTTTCCATATGGAATAAAATGCGTAAGAAATCGATTCCCTTTGAGGAGGTATATGATTTGTTCGCAATCCGGGTAATTATCGATTCCGAGCAGGAGAACGAAAAGGCTGACTGCTGGAAAGCCTATTCCATTGTGACCGATTTATACCGGCCTAATCCCGACCGTTTGCGTGACTGGGTTTCTTCACCCAAAGCCAATGGTTACGAGTCACTGCACACGACCGTGATGGGACCCAAAGGCCAGTGGGTAGAGGTGCAGATCCGCACCGTCCGAATGAACGAAATCGCGGAAAAAGGCTTTGCTGCACACTGGAAATACAAAGAATCCAACTCGGACAGCGGATTGGATCAATGGATACAGAAGGTCCGGGAAATTTTAAGTAATCCAGAGCCTAATGCGATGGACTTTCTCGACGATTTCAAGATGAACCTCTTTTCGGACGAGATTTTCATCTTTACACCAAAAGGTGCGCTCATTCAGCTACCGCACGACGCTACAGCGCTTGATTTTGCTTTTGAAATCCACTCTGACCTCGGCGCTAGCTGTATTGGTGCCAAAGTGAACCATAAGCTGGTCCCCCTAAGCCACAGACTGCAGAACGGCGATCAGGTAGAGATCATTACTTCGAGCAAGCAAACACCTAAAGAAGACTGGCTGAGCTTTGTCGTAACAGCGAAGGCAAAATCCAAAATCAAATCGGCACTCAAGGAAGAAAAACGACGAATAGCCGAAGATGGAAAAGAGATTCTCGAGCGCAAACTTAAATCACTGAAGATCACCTACAATACTGAAAACATCAATAAACTGACGATGTATTTCAAGTTTCATTCTTCACAGGATCTGTTTTATAATGTGGCAAAGGGTGAAATCGACATCCGGAACCTCAAGGAGTTTGCGCTAAATGAAAAAAGTGCAGAGCAACAGAATGGCCAACAATTCAATTCACACATTGGCGGACTGGTAGATAAAATCAATAAAAAGGACTATGAAACCCTGCTGATCGGCGACGATCTGCAGAAAATTGACTATACATTATCGCCCTGTTGCAATCCGATACCCGGTGACGACGTTTTCGGTTTTATCACGGTTAATGAAGGAATTAAGATACATCGGACCAACTGTCCCAATGCCGCAAAATTGATGGCCAATTACGGATACCGAATCGTCAAGGCCAAATGGACATCTCAGAAGGAATTGGCCTTCCTTACCGGGTTGCACATTGTCGGGATTGATGACGTAGGCCTTGTTAACAAGATCACCAAGGTGATCTCGGATGACTTCAGGGTAAACATCCGATCCATTACCATCTCAAGTAATGATGGTATTTTTGAGGGCTCGATCATGATTTTCGTCAACGATACCGCCCATCTCGAAAACCTCATCAAACACCTCAAGCAGATCAAGGGCATTACCGGTATTACACGGTTTGACTCAGTCAATTAAATAGTCGGTGCTCTGTGGTCCGTGATTAAACAGCAGGTCTACTATGCTGAGATTAGCTATGAAGCCAAATTTCCCCTCGAACACCTGGTAGTAGGGCTGCGTTATATTGTGTAGGGGTGTTTTCTTGGGATGGATTGTTTGTCGCAGATCAACGGCCGGCGCATAATCTTCCCGATAGCTTTCCGTATAACCGATCTCCCGATTTATTTTCAACAAGGTAAGCAACAGGTTCAGCTGGGCTTCATGATAATCAAAAAGATAGTCGTAACGCTTGTTATAAAAAACCGAAAAGTCGTCTTCGTAATATTCAAAATAAGCGGAACTACGATATGCTGTCTGCAGGCCCATCCAATGTAACCGCTGCCAGTCAGCTTCATAACTAATTTTAACATCCTTCATTTGCGTATGTCCGTTACTCCCCTTTTGTACCGGCAAAATCAGGTCAAGCTTCCCATTGGCGGAACAAATCGACGTACGGGTCCGGTATGTCTGCTTGGGAAAATGCTCGTATCTTTCCAGTAGAATGGATTTTTCGGTCTTAAAGATAGCGCTGAAGTAAGCGATTGGGGGTAAATAAAATACAGGTAAAATGAGCTGATTGTCCATGCGCGGCAACAAATCTATTCAAAAGCAACTTTATCTAAGTTTGTGCTGCAAAAATAACTTAAATTAAGGATATTTGCAGCCATACGCACGATCATTAGCCGTAATGCGAAAGTCTTCCTTACTATCTTTCTTCATTAACCTGCTGGCAATGTTGCCTTTTTGGGCGCTCTATTTTTTGTCTGACATACTTTTTGTCGTGCTGTATTATATTATCCGGTACCGGAAAAACGTAGTATTTGAAAATCTACGGAATGCGTTTCCCGAAAAATCAGCGGAGGAACGGCGTACCATCGCACGCCAGTTTTTCCGCTTTCTGCCTGACCTTATTGTAGAGGCAATAAAAATGAGCCGGATATCGGAGAAGGAAGTAAAAGAAAGAATAGTCATCCATCAAATAGAAGAGATCGAGCGCCACTTTGCAGCGGGGCGGCCCATTGTTGGAGTAACCGCCCATTATGCTAATTGGGAATTGGGGATTCACCGACTCAGCCTGTTGACAGAAAACCCGGTATTAATCATATACAAACCACTGAAAAACAAGGCATTTGATACCCTGTACAATGCAATACGAAGCCGGTTCGGCGCTTTAATGGTACCGATGAAACAGACACTTCGGCAGATTGTGGCTTATCGCGATAAACCTCACATCAGCATCTTTGTAGCTGACCAGACACCGCAATACCGCGATTCCGATTATTTCATCCCCTTCCTTAACCAGGATACACTGGTTTATACGGGCGCTGAACGGATAGCAAAGATGACGGATGCCGCTGTTGTATTTTGCCATATTGACCGGATCCGTCGGGGATATTACCAATGCACGTTTACCACACTCGTTGAAAATTCAGCCAGTGTGGATGCACATGGGATTACGGATATACATACCCGATTTACAGAAGAAATCATTCGTCGGAAACCAGCCCTATGGCTTTGGTCGCACCGGCGGTGGAAAAGGAAGCCGCGCACATGAAACAGCACCCTAAAGTAGCCGTCGTGATCCTTAATTGGAATGGCCGGTTTTTCCTCGAGAAATTCCTACCATACGTTTATAACAGCACCTATCCCAATATCGAGTTTGTTGTAGGCGATAATGCTTCAAGTGATGATTCCGTTGCTTTTGTCCGTGCCGATTATCCGACAATCCGCGTTATCACTAACCAACAAAACCTGGGTTTTGCAGGTGGGTACAATGAAGTGCTCAAACAGGTAGATGCGGACTATTTTGTATTATTGAACTCAGATGTGGAAGTGACACCGGATTGGATACAGCCAGTCATTGAACTATTGGAAAGCCAACCGGACATGGCTGCTGCCCAACCCAAGATCCGCTCGCTCCATCAACGCGACCATTTTGAACATGCGGGAGCTGCCGGCGGATATTTGGATAGTTATGGTTTCCCCTTTTGCCGTGGCCGGATCCTACATGCTATTGAACAAGATAATGGCCAGTACGATGATATCCGGGAGGTATTCTGGGTGTCTGGCGCAGCACTTTTCATCAAACGTACCTGCTGGGAGGTTGTAGGAGGGTTTGATGATGATTTTTTTGCCCATATGGAGGAAGTGGATCTGGCCTGGCGGCTGAAACTTATGGGATATCGAATGGGATATTGTCCGAAATCCGTTGTTTTTCATGTGGGAGGAGGCACACTAAGTGCCAGTAACCCACAGAAGACGTTCCTTAACTTCCGTAACAGCCTGTTTCTGCTGCAAAAAAACCTACCGTTTTTCAAGGCTGCATGGATCATCTTTGCACGGATGTGGATTGACCTGGTGGCACTTTTCCACTTCTTGTCATTGGGAAAATTCAGCGATGCCTGGGCAATTAGTCGGGCACACCAGCAATTCTTTGCCAACTTTGCAAAAACAGCAAAGAAAAGAAGAAAATACGCTGCGGTATTCCAGCATGCCGGACATTACCGCGGCAGCGTTGTGTGGGCATTTTATGTCCACGGCAAAACCATGTTCAGTAAATTGAACCCCAGACGGTTTCTGTAACATAGAAACTACATAGCAACTTTTTAATTATTAAGTTGTTATTTAGCATATAAACCAATTTATAGCTTTATGAAACATAGGATCGCACTTTTTTTTGTAACGCTGGTTACAGGGATATTTGTCGGCCGGGCGCAGCCATCCGAGAATATTCTCGCGGGAGCCTGGCATCACCAGGAAGGAGACAAAAAACAAACAGCCGTGTTTGTAGACGGCTATTTGTCTCACTGTACTTTTGATGTTAAAAACAAGCAATTTATATCCACAAGGGGCGGCACCTACACCACTGATGGCGACCAACTTACGGTTACGTGGCAATATGACACCGAAAAAGCGGCCAGTGGTGTGGATGCAGGAGCCTGGGTAAACCAATCGACCACATTTAACTATGCAGCGGACAACACGCTCACCACCAATCTGTCGGGTGCACAGGCTACCTGGCAGCGTATCGACAGCGATGAAGGAGCGATGGCCGGTGTGTGGCGCATTACCGGCCGGAAACAGGGTGAAGATATGGGACAGATGCCCCTGCGTGACAGACGGACGTTAAAGATCATGAGTGGCACCCGATTCCAGTGGGTGGCCATTAATGTAAAGACAGGTGAATTTTCGGGTACGGGCGGCGGCACATACACCTTCCAGAACGGCAAATATACCGAGCACATTGAATTTTTCTCGCGTGACAACAACCGCGTTGGTGCCTCGCTATCCTTTGATGGAAAAATTGAAAACGGGCAATGGCATCATTCCGGACGCAGCTCCACGGGCAATCCGATTTATGAAATATGGAGCAAGCTGGAAGAGTAATCGATGACCGACAACGCGTGATTGGTGGATAAACGAAAATCAACGAACAGTAAGCGGATAGCACGCCAATCACTAATAATAATTTCGTATTTTCGCCCCTATGTCACCAGCAGAAGCAGCGGAACGCGTTGTTGCATTGACCGCGGAACTGAACGAATATAACTACCAATACTACGTATTGGCAAACCCGTCCATTTCAGACTATGATTTCGATCAGAAACTCAAGGAACTTGAGAATCTGGAGCGGTTATTCCCCCAATTCCTTGACCCCGACTCACCCACGCAGAAAGTTGGCGGCGATATTACACAACGATTCACCACGGTCCGTCACAGATGGCCTATGCTTTCGCTCAGCAATACCTACAGCGAACAGGAGCTTCGTGATTTCGATGTACGGGTACGCAAAGCTATCGGTGATGATTTCGAATATGTGTGCGAATTGAAATTTGATGGCTTATCCATCAGTCTTACCTATGAGAACGGGCTGCTTAAACAGGCGGTTACCCGCGGAGATGGGGTGCAGGGTGATGATGTTACTACCAACGTGCGTACCATCAAAAAAATACCGAATCGCTTACGAACGAACGGATATCCCGACCTATTTGAAATACGGGGTGAAATTTTCATGCACCGTCCGGCATTCCAGCGACTGAATAACGAGCGCATCGAAAATGGAGAAATGGCTTACGCCAATCCCCGCAATTTTGCCGCAGGCACGATCAAGCTACAGGATTCGTCCGAAGTTGCCCGGCGCCCGCTGGATTGTTTTCTCTATTTTTTATACAGTGATAACCGCAACCGGCTCTTCAGTAATCATTGGGAAAGCCTCATGGCGGTGAAATCCTGGGGATTCCATGTATGCGAGCATACTGCCTTATGTTCGTCAATCGACGAGGTACTTGCATTTATTACCAAGTGGGATAAGGAACGTCATGAGCTGAGTTACGATATTGACGGCATCGTCATCAAAGTAAATGATTATGGTCAGCAAGAAGAGCTGGGCTTTACGGCCAAATCGCCACGCTGGGCTATCTCCTATAAATACAAAGCGGAACAAGTGGAAACGATTTTCCATTCAGTCAGTTACCAAGTGGGCCGAACGGGTGCTGTGACTCCTGTGGCTAACCTGGAACCGGTATTGCTGGCTGGCACCACCGTAAAACGTGCCAGTCTGCATAATGCTAATGAGATTGCACGACTGGATCTGCGCGAAGGTGATACGGTTTTTGTAGAAAAAGGAGGGGAAATTATCCCCAAAGTCATGGGTGTCAACATGTTGAAGCGTAACCCGGACACCCACCCCATCGTATACCCATCCAATTGCCCTGAATGTGACACTCCGCTCATCCGCAAAGAAGGGGAAGCGGTACATTATTGCCCCAATGAAGAGGGTTGTCCGCCACAGATTGTCGGCCGCATGCAGCATTTTATCGGCCGTAAAGCGATGGACATCGAAGGCATGGGCGATGAAACGATCGAAACATTTTACCGGCACGGACTGCTCCATAACATCACCGATATTTATAAGCTAAAGGATCAACAGGACGTGCTGATCGGACTGGATCGTTTTGGACAGAAATCCATTGACAACATGTTGACGGGCATTGAAAAATCCAAGGAAAAACCTTTTGAAAAAGTACTTTTCGCACTTGGTATACGCTACGTTGGCGAAACGGTTGCCCGAAAACTTGCTGCTCATTTCAAAGATATCGACACACTTACTGCTGCATCCAGAACAGCAATCGAGTCAGTCCATGAAATCGGCGAACGGATCGCCGAGAGCGTACTGGAGTATTTCGCCAATACAACACACCGGGAACAGTTGGAGCAGCTCAAGCAATATGGACTACAGCTGGCCTTGGTGGAGCAAAAGGTGGAGCGGTTGGGCGACCGGTTGCAGGGAAAGACCTTTGTCATTTCCGGCGTGTTCGAACAATTCAGCCGGGAGGAACTTACTGCGCTGATTGAAGGCCATGGTGGTAAAATGTTGAGCAGCATATCGGCCAAATTAGATTACCTTGTCGCCGGAGACAAGATGGGACCTTCTAAACGGACCAAGGCGGAAAAATTGAACATTCCCATTATCTCAGATCAGGATTTACTGGATATGATTGCTTAAATCGTACGATAAAATCATTTATTTGCACTAATTTTACCCGCCCGCATCTTTTTTCTGCAGCAGGTTGCTCGCAGGAACGCGATATTTAGGGTCAACAACTTCATATAAAACACATTACAGGAAAATAAGGTATCATGGACGAGCTTAACGGCGCGGGAGTGGCTTTGATCACTCCATTTAATGCGGATGGAACAATTGACTTCGGCAGTTTGGAGAAATTGATTGATCATCAGATCAAGGGCGGGATGGATTACCTTGTTTCCCTGGGAACTACTGGTGAAACGGCTACGCTTTCGGAAACGGAACGCAAATCTGTCTGGGAGTTTACTGCGCGGCATGCGGCCGGGCGTATTCCTCTGGTTGCGGGAATCGGAGGCAATAATACCGCCGAGATCGTACATCAGTTAGCTGCATTTGATACGACGGGTTATGCAGCAATACTATCTGTAAGTCCTTATTACAATAAACCGACACAGGAGGGTATTTATCAGCATTATAAAGCGCTGTCCGTCGCAACTCCGCTCCCACTGATTATTTATAATATTCCAGGACGGACCGGCAGTAACATTAGTCCTGAGACCACGGTTAGGCTGGCCCGGGATTTTGATAATATTGTGGCCACAAAAGATGCTTCAGGAAGTTTTGACCAGTTCAGCCGGATCATGCGGGACAAACCAGCAGAATTTCTGCTGATTTCGGGGGATGACCCCATGACACTTCCCATGATGGCATTGGGGGCTGTCGGAATTATTTCCGTTGTGGCAAATGCATTTCCACGTGAAATTGCTGAATTAGCCCGGTTATGCCGCATTGGCGACTACGAATCGGCACGGGTAATACACAACAAGCTCATCCGCATTACGGAACTGTGCTTTGTAGAGGGCAATCCTGCCGGCATAAAAAATATACTAACCCAGCTGGGCATCTGCGGTGGCACTGTCAGGTTACCACTGGTAGAAGTCAGCGATGCCACAAGAATGGCAATCGCCGATGAGCTGCAGTTGTTGCGTTAGGCCCGTACTTCTCCTTATTATTTATTTTGCGGGCAATTCCCGGATGTGGATGTCACGATAAGATACCTGCGTACCGTGTGCCTGGAGCTCAATTTGCTCACTTGGAAAAATTGGCTGGCTTCGGTCCCAGTAATTTTCCAGCACCACACTGTCAGTCACCAGTATGCCGTTAAGGTATACCGTTACCCTATCATCTATCATTTTAATATAGAATGTATTCCATTCTCCTAATGGATTATCGGCAAGGGTAAGTGGCTTGTTTTCGTGGTTCTGGTTGTTGTACAGCCCGCCGGAGCCAACTTGTGCACCGACGTTAATCCGGGAAGTATCCCAAATCTGCACCTGGGGTGTACCTCTTAAGTAAACTCCCGCATCACCATCCTTGCCTTGCTTAGCTAATTTCCAATCAATTAACATTTCAAAATTACCGTATTGCTCTTCGGTTACGATGTTATCTCCTGCACCACGGAAATGCAAAACCCCACCTTCCACGTACCAACCCTCCTGCATCCGTTCGTCTGCCTTTTGCTGTGCTGCAATCAATGCGGACTCACTCATAGTCCGCCGTTTAATTGGATCGCCAACGAGGCCCTTCCATCCGGATAAGTTATCGTCCTGCAACAGCGATGTCCAACCGGGGCCTTCAGGTAATTCTGCAAGGTGTTTTCGGATGGCTGCGCGAAGGTAGCTGCTCTCACTTCCTGAAAGGATTCCACTTACTTTATCCAATAGCCGGGTCACTTCCTTCCCATAAAGGTTGCGGTTTTCCAGGGCAATATTCATGACCGTATTCGCCGCAGTTGATTTAAGCTGTTCATCATCCAGAAAACGACCGGCAAACAGCATAGCATTGTAAGTTTTATTCGCTTCAAGTGTTCGCAAAATCCCTTCTTTTTGTTCGTCCGTCTGCGCTACTTCAAATGCGTCACGAAGCAAAAGCACTTTTTGGGATGCTGGGGCATCGGATATGCTAACTAACCGAACCAATCCTTTTACCACAGCATCCAGCTCGCCGGCATCCGTTATCCTGCGACTGAGATCGACCAAGTGGGGTAATGCTTCAACAGTTGTCCACGCAGCTAGCGCAAGGACGGCAGCATTCCGTAGTTCGGGATTAGTGTTTTCTATATTATCCAGTACCACAGCTAGCGGTTTGTCACCACCAATGCCCGATAAAACCGGGAAAAAGACGGCCTGTTGCGGAGCGTCTGCGGCATGCAATGCCGAAATCACTTGCCCGGTCAATTCAGCTTTGCTTTCGCTTCGGTTGACTGCGATCGTTATCGCCTGTTGTACTGGCATTACTTCCTCACCGGTAGCATGGCTAAGCAGCTGCAGTAAAATCTTCAAATCCACCGGCCGGGCCAGCTGTGGCAGCGCGTTGAATGCGGCTGCTTTTACTTCGGCCGGCGCATCACCCTGAATCCGAGCGACCACGGCAGGCATCGCCTCCCCTACGCCACGGTGTGCCAGCAATTCCAATATGGCTACCGTTGTTGCCGGCGACGGGCTGGCAGCTAATGCATCCATCAATAATTGCGGAAGCTGTTTGTTATCGGCCGTCAGCAGTACTTCCCTGATGGATTGGCTGACCTCCCCTTCGCTCGTCGGAAGCAACCGCATCAACTCAGGGACGGCATTTCCGGCATCGAGCTGATAAAAGGCATTTATCGCGGCAATGCGGACGGCTGGTGACGCGCTCCGTAGCGCATACTTTACCTCCGGTAATACAGATTGTTGCTGTTGTTTCCCTAAAAATTGCAACAGGTCTACCTGCACCCCTTCATCTAACCCTGAAAATCCCCGGACAAGCTGTGCCACATCCCGGTCGTTCAGGTGGGGGGCCAATACACGGAGCGCCCTATTCCGGTATACCATATCTTCGTCTTTCGCAGCCCGAATCAAGGTCTTCTTCTGCTTGTCTGGATGGATGGTCGTGAGTAATGCCAACGCAGCCCCGCGGATATGTGTCTGACCAGTCCGTTCCGCCCCCTTAAACACCTCAGACGCTATTTTAGCCGCGGTTGCCGCATCCCCCTGTGCCTGCAACCGGTGAGCGTAATTCAGGTAAGCGCTCGTCGCCTGCGTCGGCTCATAAGCATATGCGGCGTCCCGGGCTGCTTTCCTGAGTACAACGCCTGATACATTGCCACCAAGCTGTGAAAGCGCATAAAATACCGTCCGCCGCATCGCAGTATCCGGAAGGCTAGCGTAAGTTATTATCTCGGATTCCGAGGGTCTATATGCCATAAACCCCAATGCATTGATCAGTTGTACGGCCGTGGCACCCGTAGCATCAGCAAGTCCATTCAATAATACCCTACCGGCAGGTTCTGTGCCGATCCTGGCCAGCGCCCGGGCAGCCTTTTCACTGAGGTACGGGTCGTTCAGGTAATGGCTGAGTGCCTCAATCGCAGTATCATCAGCTGCATTTTGTAATAACTGGATAAGATAGCCCCGGTTATCGTTATCGGTTACTACTTCTAATGCCATCAGCGTGCCCTTGACAAAAGACGCACGCTGGGTCGATTTTCCAGGCTGCATGACGTAGTAGCTATAACTGTTTGTAGCATACTCAATGGCCGCATTATTTCCCTGGCCGGGAGGACGCAGCCGTTGCAGGAGATCTGCGATTTCCGAAGGTGAAAATGCTTCGAGCAGTGTCATGGATACCTTAAGTCCTGCCGAAGTTTCCGCTGGCTGCAATGCCAGTACGTCGGCTATTTTGTCGCGGTTCCCCTGTTGGATGTCCTGTGCATAGGTAACCGTTTGCAGTATCAACAGGAACAGGAAAGTATATATCGGTTTTAGCATAACAATCAAATCAGCGTTTTCATTATGTTTATATCGACCACGGCCCGCGCATGGGTTGGTCCAGTAACCTATTAGCGGCATCGTCATTTATGAACACCTGTTTCTGCGAATCGAACTGAAGCGATTTCCCCAGGCGGAGCGCCGTTAGCCCCATGTTGACGATGGTGCAGGAGCGATAGCCGTTTTCCTCGTTCAGGGCAAACCGTTGCCGCGTTTTTACCGCTTCAATAAAATCAGTCACTTGGGTTGCCGGTTCCGGGAAAGCCGCCAACTTACGTTCCATATCAGGAATATCGGATTGAAATCCGCGATATAGCTTTCCCTCCGGACCTTCAATATAGGGCATGCCAACATCCCGGCCCTCTCCATCGAGTATGATTTTACAGCCGTCGGCATAGGTAAATTCAATACGCCTCCAGACACCAACTGCATCGCTATGTTGCTGTGGTGCATCCACCTCTACCGATACCGGACTTTCGTTATCCTTATTCAGGAAATATTGTACGGGATCGATGTAATGCTGGCCCATATCACCCAATCCTCCCCCGTCATAATCCCAATACCCTCGGAATGTCGTATGCACCCGATGTGTACTGTATGGCTTGTAGGGTGCCGGACCGAGCCACATATTGTAATCCAGTTCGGGCGGTGCCTGTTCTACCGGAAGGTTGTCTCGACCCACCCAGTAAAATTTCCAATCGAAGCCCGTATGCCTGCTTATTGTCACCTTTAAAGGCCACCCGAGCATTCCGGAATCCACCAATTTCTTAATCTTTTTAACCGGTACGTTCATCCCGTAAAAAATATCTTGGAACCGAAACCAGGTATTCAAACGAAAAATGTTGCCGTGTTGCCGGATGGCTTCAACAACGCGCTTGCCTTCACCAATGGTGCGGGTCATGGGTTTCTCGCACCAGATATCCTTCCCGCGACGGGCAGCTTCGGCAGCCATAATGCCGTGCCAGTGAGGTGGTGTGGCAATGTGGACAATGTCCACTTCGGGCAGTTCAATCAACTCGCGGTAATCTGCAAATTGCTTCACAGGATACCCGATTTGCTCCGCGGCAATAGCCAGGTGACGTGTATCCACATCACAAATAGCCACCGTTCGTGCACCGGCGTAGCGCAGATGGCCACGTCCCATTGCACCAACCCCAATCACGCCTTTGGTCAGCTGATCACTCGGTGCCAAAAAGCCCTGGCCGCCCAAAACAAAACGGGGAACAATGGTGAACGCCGCAGCGCCGGTCAGTGATTGTTTGATGAATGTCCTGCGGGATGTATTATTTTCCGTCATAGGTACATATTTTAGGTAGTTTGGAAGTAAATTGGTCTTTCACTGCCTAAAATAGTAATATTCCTGTTACTATGCAAATCCAATAGTTAAGCAAACGATTGCTTAACCGGTCTCAGGGTTTCTTCGTCGCTAAAAATGCCTGCCAGGCAATCCGATCCATCTCAAACGTGAGTGTTTCGGGATGTAGCTGGTGGATATTGATCCAGCGAAAGACCTGATTGGGTTCAGTATCGCTGTCGAAGTCAAAGGGACGTTTTCCAATACGGCAACTCAGCCGGCCGTCGCTTCTTACCAGGTAGTATACACCAATGACTTGGCTGTCGTCGAATGCCGATTTTAGAAAACGGTCTGTCGTGTGAATATGTTGTATAATGTCAACCGGCAACTGGCATTCTTCCATAAATTCGCGCTGAAGCCCCTCAATCAGGCCTTCGCCAAATTCCAGTCCGCCGCCTGGAAATTTACTGAATTCCATTCCATACTCCCGTTCGTCGCTGATGAGTACCTCCTGTTTGTTATTGAGCAGGATACCATAAACCCGGACATTAAATCTATTCATGAGCTAATTGATTGACGCTAAAGGTAAGTCTTAAATGTGATTCGCATCATTTTTTAACATATTCTTCACAACAAAAAGCGATTACAAGTCTATTTTACCTACCTTTGTAAGAAATTATGCAAGAGTTAAACCAACAGATACCCGAGGGATCACGCAAAGAGGTAATGGCTTATTTAGAGCCGTTTATGCTCAATGAGATGAGCGAATACCTGAAGCCCGTTGAGGAGATGTGGCAACCGGCAGATTTTTTGCCTGACGCTTCGCGTGACACTTTTTTCCAAGAGGTAAAGGAATTACAGGAAAGTGCCAGGGAACTATCGTACGACCTGGTAGCCGTACTTATTGGCGACACAATTACTGAAGAGGCCCTTCCTACTTATGAGTCGTGGCTTACCATGGTCAAAGATGTGGAAAAACACGAGCAGGGCGGCTGGATGAAATGGGTGCGCGCATGGACAGCGGAAGAAAATCGCCATGGAGACTTGCTGAACAAGTACCTTTATCTTTCCGGATGCGTTGACATGCGGCAGATGGAGATATCCACACAATACCTGCTGCAGGATGGCTTTGACATTGGCACAGGGAATGACCCCTACCGGAATTTCATCTATACTTCCTTCCAGGAACTGGCTACGAACGTTTCACACCGGCGTGTTGCCGGGTTTGCTAAACGGGACGGCGATAAACTTCTTGCAAAAATGTGCGGTGTAATTGCGTCTGACGAGGCACGGCACGCCAAAGCTTATATGTCATTTATTTCCAAGGCCCTTGAAGTGGATGCAAGCGAAGTGATGATTGCCTTCGAAGACATGATGCGCAAAAAGATTGTCATGCCCGCACATCTGCTCCGTGAAGCCGGACAGCCACAGGGTGAAACTTTTGCTCACTTTTCTGACGCTGCTCAGCGGATTGGTGTCTATACAGCTGTCGATTACGTGGACATCCTGAAAGAATTATTACGGGAATGGAATATTGAATCGGTACGGGAACTTAATGAGGCCGGTGAACGCGCCCGGGATTACCTGATGCGTCTACCCGATCGACTGCTCCGTCTGGCCGACCGCATGCGCATACCGGATAAACCTTACAGCTTCAGCTGGATACACGCCAGGTAATCACTATTATTTGGGACTGCTTCCCGGTGCAGCGCGATATGTCTGCGCATTTTCCAGTACGAGTACCCAGTCATTTCCATTACCCTGTGTAGGCGCAGTGAATGCAAGTTGATCTTGCCTGTTCAGCTTGCCTATTAACTGTGCGTCGCCGTTACGTGGATTATACCACCAGCCGGTCAGTTCAGCCGCACTGCACCATCCCGTCCCGACAACCACCCGTTTACCTACCGGCAAGTACAACATCGCATACGTACCCGCTTCATCACGGTATGCCGTGATGTACTCCCCGGCTGCCCCCTGCCCTTTCCGGATTATGGCTTGATCCGGCACACGCGTTAATGCTGGCCTTGAGAGCACCAGTTCTTTCAGGTAAATCATCTGGGAGGCCCCGGGCCTATCCAGCGCCGCTGTCCAAAAGCGGTCGACGTCCGTAACGGGTGCAAAGCCTGGTTGGTAAAATTGCCAGATGGCATGATTACCATAAGTTACACCGGTCCCACCGGCAAATACCGATCGGTAGGCTTGTTTCCGCACATCATAATCGGTAAAATAACCGTTTTCCGCTTTCCAGTTGATGGCATGGTCTTCATAATTGGGTTCCGCATCCAAAATCGGAGTTGCCGGAATCCGGTTAAAATCATGCTGAATCATTTCCCAAACCGGCAGGTCCCGCTTACGGTGTCCCGACTGCAACGTATGAAAATCAAGCAGCTGCTCGTCCCCCCAGAATTTAGTAGAGGATGATTCGCCGGCCGGATGATAGGTCACCAAGGCATCAGTCCCGCCTCCCTCTCGAATACCCTTCACCATGGCCCGCCATACCGGCCGGCGATCAATGGAGTCCGTCGTAGCAGGACGGTCACCCCCGACCATCCAGATGATATTAGGGAAGCGTTTGTACCGTTCGCCGAGAAAATAACCATAGTGGTATGCATTGACTTCATTGAATATTTCAGGACCCTGACCCCATAGTCGGAGTACCTTGTCGCCCCAGGTGGGCAAAAGGCTGACATACATGCCCCGCTGCTTTGCCTGCGTAACGACCCAATCGACCAGCTTAAAATAAGATGCATTGGGTCGCTCCGGATCCAGGTTTTCTAATGGAAGATCTCCATAGCGATTGGGTGCACGTGGACCGTCCATTTCGGCCAGTATGACCGCCTGAATTACATTAAACCCTTTCGATTCCCGGTTATCCAGGTACCGGGTAATCTCTTCCCGGGTGAGTCGGTGAAAAAGCTCCCAGGCCGTATCACCCAGCCAGAAAAAAGGGGTGCCATCAGCGTGCTGCAGATAATGTCTATTCGTTGATAGGGTAAGCGGGCTGTACGGCCATTTCTGCTGCGCAACTGTCCGCGGGCCATGCCCCAGGAGGAGCAACAAGCAGAAGACCCCGCATACCGTCCTGGTAATGGATCGGCAGCGAATTGGTGTATTATTAACTTGACACATAGCAATGAAATTACAGATTTGTCATTGGTTTTACGGGCAGAAACACCTCGGCCATCATGCAGCGCGCGCTGCCCCCGCCATTTTCCTCAATCGTGTCCAGTGATACATGGATAATCGGATTATAAGACGCCAATCGGGATACCTGCTCGGGCAACAGTGCACGGTAAGCACGGGAAGAAAGCACAAGATATGGCTTCCCGTGTCTGTCCCTCACCTGCAGCATATTACCCGCAAACTGTCGCATCTGCACAGGAGTAATCAGTATTATCGTTTTACCTATGTTTTCCAGTTCTTCCCGTACCAGTGCGCGTTCATGTTCCGGAATGCTCGTCAAATTAATGACTGCATAACGGTCAGCCACGCATAACATAACATTCGTGTGGTATATTGGCCTTCCCGATGTATCAAACGACGAAAAAAGAACCGGCCTATAGCCCATTTGCTTACAGAACTCCTCAAACAAGGCATCGTCTGTCCGCGGTGAACGTGCAGCAAAGGCAACGTGATTATCCCGGTCCAGGACAAAACTGCCGGTCCCTTCCAAAAACCGGTCATTTTCCTCGCAATGTGTATAATCAATGGTTTGTTTGATGACAAAGTGCTGGTTAAGCGCGTTAAAGACTGCCTGTTTGCGTTCCGATCGCCTATTCCGGGCAAACATGGGGTAAAGTACCACTGTTCCATCGCGGTGGAATGAAATCCAGTTATTCGGGAATATGCTGTCCGGTGTATGCGGTATTTCAGTATCCTGTACCACCAGCACATCGATATCGTATTGCCGCAGCACTTCAACAAAATGATCAAATTCTGCCACTGCATCCACGTGTACACTGTGCTGCAGTCCCTTTTGCTGAAACGCATTGTTTACCGCAGTCTGCGGGTTATACTCGAAATGCGCCGGGCGAATCATCAGTATTGTCATTTTCGTTTTTTAGTCACGTAACAAAGGCATGCTCATGCAGTGGAATCCACCCCGCGCACGCGATAATTCAGCAGAGGGCATAAGGATCAGTGTATCATTCAGTTTTTCGGGTTGCTGGGTTCCGGTTTCAAAAGCGGAGATTAAATCTTTGACATCCACTATCGCAAAGCCAGCGTTCCTAAAAGCTTCAATTGTACGGTCATTTCGGTCATATCCCAATACCACGCCTTCCCGCAGCGCCAGCAGATTGCAACTGTCCGTCCATTGTTCACGTGCGTTATACGGGAATGTATCATTTCCCGAAAGGATGATTTGCACGTCTGTTGCAGGACAATTCAAGTCTGTTACACTAATATCCCGAAGCAGGTCTTCCAAGGTATCGAAATACTTGGGAGTTGCTTCGTTTCCGTGTTCAAATTGTATGATTTCAACTTGTTCCGTCAGATTAGGTGTTATGTTCAATACTCCGCGTAATTCATCTTTTTGCGAACCTTTGATACGGGCGTTGGAAAAATCACCCAGCATTACCCAGGTATCCTTTTTTATCTGGGTAAAGACGGTGTCAATATGCATATAATCCCTTCTGTTGGGAATTTTTATCACGCTAGCCTTATTTATTACCCCCTTGTCAAACAAACAACGGATGGCCTGGACAGCCGCTTCCCTACTGGTTCGTTCGCTGATCCCAATCAGTACGTGGTGCTTACTAATGACCATGACGTCTCCGCCTTCAAGGGTCACTTTTTCCATATCGGTATCACTTGGTAACAGAAAATGGTGCTGCGTGTCGGTCAGTTCGATGATATTGGCCCGCCAGGCCGAAAAATAAGGGTGGTGAAAAAAGATATACTTCGCAATCAGTGCCTCCCGCTTGCGGGCCTCCTTCATGGGTTTATTAAGCAGAATATGATCGTTGATGACAATGCCAATGTCACGGGTAAAGATAAAATTGGGAATCGGCGGAAAAATCATCGTCCGTTCGTTGTATGTACCACTGAAGAATACACGGGCCAGTGCAGCAGGATTATAGGTCATCAATTCCTGTTGAATTTTGTAGCTGCAAGCCTCAAGTGCACATACAGCAGCAACCAGCTGGCTTCTTATCGTATGATCGTCAAGTATTTCTTGCAGTAGCACCTGCAATTCAACCACATAGGATGAACGATAAAAATCAGTATGCTCCGGTTTATAAAAATTCCGTCGGTGAGCTGTGTCATCGATTTCAGCCAGCCGACCCCTGATTTTATCAGGATCCAAAAAATAGAGCAGGAGTTTTACATAATAGTCATATTCTTGCCTACGGATTGTATCGAGGTGTACAATATCCTCAAATAACCAATCCTGCGCTTTGGAGGGCACCACCCTCCCCAAGCCGCTATCGGGACTGTGGATTAACACCCTCCGCAGCTTACCCGTTTCGGACGAAACGCCAATCTGATGTTTGTTCATATCGCTCATAAACAAGGTTATGGCAAGATACGAACAATTCACCTGTTATTTAAATCCGACACATCGTTCCCGGTCCGGTCTGAGTGGGCGGTTACCCGACTATTGCCCGGATTTCTTCCATGACCTTCCCAGCCAGTGCTTCCGCCCGGTCCGGTGTAGGCCCTTCCGAATAAACCCGGATTATGGGCTCGGTATTTGACTTTCTAAGGTGTACCCAACCCTCCTCAAAATCGATTTTCAGTCCGTCAATCGTACTATGGGGAGTCTCCCGGTAGCGTTGCTGCATGGCCGCCAATAGTTGATCCACGTCCAGTCCGGGTGTAAGTGTAATTTTATTCTTCGACATAAAATACGGCGGGTATGTCGCCCGTAATTCCGAAATCCGTTTTCCGCTTTTTGCCAAGTGGGTTAAAAACAGGGCGATCCCCGCCAGCGCATCACGACCATAATGGATAGCCGGATAAATCACGCCTCCGTTGCCTTCGCCTCCTATTACAGCATTCACTTCCTTCATTTTGGTCACCACATTGACTTCGCCCACTGCCGCGGCATGGTACACAGAACCCTGCTGTATTGTCACGTCGCGCAACGCCCGTGTAGAGGATAAATTTGATACCGTATCGCCTGGCGTATGCCGGAGTACGTAATCGCTGACAGCGACCAATGTATATTCTTCGCCGAACATTTTACCGTCTTCCATGACGAAACACAACCGGTCGACATCCGGATCAACTGCAATGCCCAGGTCGGCTCCCTGTTCGATAACCAATGCCGACAGGTCCGTCAGGTTCTCGGCCAATGGCTCGGGGTTATGGGCAAAATGCCCATCGGGCAGGCAATGGATTTTATGGATATTCGTTACGCCCAACGCCTCCAGTAAAGCCGGAACGAAAATCCCTCCGGTTGAGTTAACGGCGTCCACCGCTATGTTAAAGTTAGCCTTCCGGACCGCCTCCACGTCCACCAATTCGAGGGCCAGTACCTGGTCGATATGTTTTTGCAGGTAAGTATCGTCGTAAAGGACCTGTCCGAGGCTTTCCACGTCAGCGAAACTAAATTCAAAATTTTCAGCCATCTCCAACACCTGCTTCCCCTCTTCATCGTTAATAAACTCCCCTTCCCCATTAAGCAGCTTCAATGCATTCCATTGCGCCGGATTATGGCTTGCAGTCAGGATAATTCCCCCACCTGCCCGCTCACCGGGTACTGCAATTTCAACCGTGGGTGTTGTAGATAAACCCAGGTCAATTACATCCATCCCGATACTTTGTAATGTGCCAACCACCAGGTTACGTACCATCTCCCCCGATATTCGTGCATCACGCCCAACGACGATTCTGTTAATACCGGATCGCTGTTTAATGAATGATCCGAATGCCGCGGTAAATTTTACAACATCAATGGGAGTAAGTGCTTCTCCGGGTTTTCCTCCGATAGTGCCCCGGATACCTGAAATGGATTTGATAAGTGTCATAATGATTTGTCTTTGCAGTAGGGTGGTAAAAATAAGGAATCTCTCCCTTCCATGCCTAACTCTTTTCCGCTTTGTTGGAAATCCGGGATATATACCTATATTTGTTGCAACATTGTTTCAATTATAATCAACAGGATTTTATCCCGCGACATATACATAAGCAATAAAGCACTATATTTGCGCATCGGATCTCATCACTGTATGACTATCAACTTATTAGCTATTCAACATGATTGACCAGCTTGTCTCATTGGATCAGGAGGCCTTCCTCAGTATCAACCAGGGGCTCAGTAATGTGTTTTTTGACTGGCTAATGCCCATTTTACGCAATCGGTATACTTGGGCACCGCTATACTTGTTTATTATTATTTTTTGTGTGAAGAATTATGGGAAGCAGGGTATTCTGGTGGTGCTTTTTACGCTGGTCACTTTCGGGATTTCCGATTTCACCTCTTCATCCGTCATTAAAAAGTCCGTGCAGCGGGTACGTCCCTGCAATGATATCGAGTTCAAGGAATTGGTTAACGTACGTGTGCGGTGCGGAAGCGGATACAGTTTCACATCTTCCCATGCAACCAATCATTTCGCGATTGCCGTATTTCTGATTATGGTATTTTACCGACGATGGAAGCCTATTCTATGGATCGGCCTGGTATGGGCCGCCATCATTAGTTTTGCACAGGTCTACGTTGGAGTACACTATCCATTGGATATTATCAGCGGTGCATTATTAGGATCGCTCATTGGCTACCTGTTAGGACTGGTTTTCCGATTTTTACAGCCGGGGCTAACCCTGGTAAAAACACCTGCATGAACGACTTTTCCATTTTTGCCCTATTGTTTGCTTCCGCATTTGCCAGCGGGATCGCTGTGTTTTTCGTAAAGCGTGATAACACCAACACACTGAAATTGGTTCTTTCGTTTACAGGGGCCTACCTGTTTTCCATCACAGTACTGGATTTATTCCCTCATGTATATTATACGCCGGGCGAACCGCGGGAAACCATTGGCATCTATGTTTTAACGGGTTTCTTTTTCCAGCTCGTGTTGGAGCAGTTTTCTCACGGTGTAGAGCATGGACACCTGCACCACACACATGAGAGCCGCCGCAATGTTTTTCCGTTGGGTATCATGCTCAGTTTATGCCTGCATGCGCTACTGGAGGGCATGCCATTGGCCGCACGCCATCAAAATGAATTGGTATTTGGTATTGCGCTCCATCACGTACCTGCAGCTTTCGCTTTGGGAAGCCTGTTAATACATACATCGCTTTCCAAACGGGGGATCATTCTTTTACTGATTCTGTTTTCAATTATGACGCCACTCGGATTCCTGCTCAGCAAGGGAATCAGTTCTGGGGGTATCGGCAACATTGAACGCTATTTCGACCGGATCATGGCGATGGTTATTGGTGTATTCCTCCATATTTCCACCACGATCCTCTTCGAATCAGGTTCTGCAGATCATCATAAATTTAACCGCCGGAAGATGATTGCGGTTGTCTTGGGAATCATGGTGGCGCTGGCAAACTTTCTAATAAATTCCGGCGGACATAGGCATTGATAGTTCTTTACCCAATGGCTGTTTCCCGCATTTTGTCGAGCAACTCATTAAGTTGCCGGCATTCTTCATCCGTCATCCTATGAAGCATATCCATCATCAGCATCCGCTCATCCAGTCTGTTTAGCACAGCTAATCCCTTCGGTGTAATCCGGACGTCCACTGCCCTGCGGTCGGTATCACACCGCCCCCTGGAGACAAGCCCCTTAACTACCAAACGATCAATAATCCGGGAGATATCCGGCATTTTGTCAATCATCCGTTCTTTAAGCAAGTTATTGGTCGCCGGCTTGGGATGCCGGCCCCGCAATATCCGCAATACATTAAACTGCTGGAGGGTTATTTGTTCTTCTCCGGCCCTTTCTTCCAGGATATGGCTAATCCAGTTACTTGTAAATACAATGTTTACCGTAGCCCTGTGCTGCTCGTTGACGAATTTGTCCGTTTTGATTTCTTCCTCGATTTTCATCTGCTTATTTTACTTCACGCCCAGCTGCTTTACGGTAAAATGAGCATGGCGTCGTGTTAGCTGATTATTCAATCCTGCCGGATTCATTTGGATAAATTACGTCTGATAAAACATTCGGGCTGTTAAGTTAAAGTCGGTTATTATAATACAGTTTCCGCGATCAGATTGTTTTATTTGCCACTGGAATATTTTTCAATGACTTCAATAGCTTCAAATACAATGTAACGGCTTCATTTTTAGCTTGATCGTACTGATAATCAATACACTCCATCAGGTAATGTCGGTAATCAAAATCGAGTCTCGGAGGCAGTTGGTCGATAACGGTTTCCCGGTGATCCACACCATATGCCAACGCCTTATTGAACAGTTGAATAAATGAATCGGGCAATGCCCGGTTCGCCGTCCAAACGGCAAATGCAAAGGGCAATCCCGTAAATTTTTCCCAGTACAACGACAGGTCGTAGGCGTAAGGATGTAAATTCCTTTTCCCGAATGTGCGGTCGCCTATCTCCACATAGGCATCTGCCTCACCCTGGTTCACTACGAGCACCTCCCTTTTCCAATAATGCCGGAGCAGTACCTGCGCCAGGCCATTTGATGTCCGCGACTGCGCATCCAATCGAATGGAACGAATCTCTTCAATGGGCATTTCACTGAAAATAAACACGGAATTAACCGGTCCGGAGGCCCCCAGGCAAAAATCAGAAACAATATGGGGATACGGGATATCCAGTAAAGCTGCCACCGGCACGATGCCGAGGTCGGCACGGCCATCGATTAATTTGCGTGCGCATTCACTGGGTACATCAAGCGCAAGGTCAATGTGCTGCATCACATCCGAATGCTGTAACCCATAAATAAACGGTAAAGTATTCGTATAAGATACCGCTGAAACCTTCACTTTTTCCATTAATCCGTCAGTAACCCCTCCAGGTGTTTAATGTTATATGTATCTGTTATGGCAAATTCTTCGCCGTTAAAATGTACCCGGTACAATGCGGTGTTGGTATGCGGAAAATCATCCATCAGTGCAATATCCTGGTTTATGAGCATGCACAGGAAAACCCGCATTGCCCTGCCATGCATGCAGATCAGCACCTGTTCTTCACCGGGAGATGCCATAATATGGTCAAGTGCACGGCGCTGCCGGGCAAGCAGCTGGTTAGGTGTTTCCCCACCTTCCACGCTACTGTCCAGTTCGCCATTCCGCCAGCCTCCGGTCAGTTCCAGAAAGCCCTGCATAACTTCAGGGGTTTGTTCCCTTCCCTCGTAGATTCCCCATCCTATTTCATCAAGGCCTTCCAGCTGTTCCCAGGGAATCCCCTGCCGGAGAAACAGATCCACCGTTTGATGGGTGCGCAGTAAAGTAGACGTATAGATTTTGTCGAACTGCTCGTTCTTATAATGTTCGTAAAATGCTTCGGCCTGCTGCCTTCCAGTATCATTCAACGGGGAGTTAATTCCCCTACCCTGAACAATCCCCTTAAGGTTAAGGTCCGTTTGGCCGTGGCGGATGATGTAAAGTGATTTTTCCAACAATATAGTTCTATTATTTATTCAATACCGGCAGCTGATAATAAGCGGCAGGGGTTGATGTAGTTTTTTCCTCGAACACAACGTCCCGGTAATCGGTAATGACACGATAGAGGGTATCGCGTTCAATGGGATGTCTACCCGCATTTCGGATAAGTTCCACAAGCTCGCGCGTGCTCATTGCCGGATGTTGTTCTTCCGCACCTGCCATGGAATAAATTTTGGTCGTGTCATCGAGCGTGCCGTCAATATCATCCACACCAAACCCCAGTGACAGCTGGGCCGTTTCCCGGCTGATCATTGCCCAGTAAGCCTTAATATGTGGAAAATTATCCAGGTAAATCCGGCTGACTGCATAGTTCTTCAGGTCCTCGATGACAGACGATTCAGCAACGTGCGACATCTGGTTATCCTTATTCCGGAATTTAAGCGGCACAAACGTCTGGAATCCTCCGGTTGTATCCTGCAGCGCGCGGAGGCGTTCCATATGATCAATCCGATGCCAGTATTGCTCAATGTGTCCGTACAGCATGGTCGCATTGGAATGCATACCCAGCTGATGCCAGACCTCATGGATCTGTAGCCACTGAGTAGCGTCACATTTATCTTTTGCAATCTGTTCCCGGATCTCGGGATGAAAAATCTCCGCCCCCCCTCCGGGCATCGAATCCAGGCCCGCTTCTTTCATCATGGCCATACCCGTTGCATAATCTACCTTCGCTTTCTTGAAGATATAATGATATTCAACCGGTGTGAGTGCCTTAATATGGAGATCGGGCCGATGCCGTTTAATGGCCGAAAACAGCTCCATGTAAAAGGCCATATCATACTGAGGTAGCACTCCCCCTACAATGTGGGCTTCGGTTACCGGCTCGCCATCGTACGATTGCACCTGGCTGAGCATCTCCTCCATCGTTGCTTCCCAGCCATCGGCCCGTTCCTTAATCAAGCGGGAATATGAACAGAATTTGCAATCGTATACACAGAGATTGGTGGGTTCGATATGAAAATTACGGTTAAAGTAGGTCAGATCGCCATGCCGCCGTTCCCTGATAAAATTAGCCAGCGTACCAAGATATCCCAGTTCTCCTTTTTCGAATAATAACACGCCCTCTTCCTCGCTTATCCGGACACCGTGATATACTTTTTCAGCGATGGCCTTTAATCTGTTGTCGAGGTGTATATTACTGAGAAGAAAAGTGAGTTTTTTTCCGGCATCCATATCCTGAAATCTTATCTTGCAAATTTAGCTAAACTTGCACGGAAATGCAATTAATCGCCAAATTGCTGCATATCGATCAGGCGCCTGTAGAGTCCGTTTTTGGCCAGCAGCTGCTGGTGGTTGCCTTCCTCCACAATACGGCCTGCTTCCAGTACAACGATTTTATCCGCGTTCTGTATCGTGCTCAGCCGGTGGGCAATCACAACGGTTGTCCGGTTTTCCATCAATCGCGACAGCGCATCCTGCACCAGTTTTTCGGATTCGGTATCTAATGCCGACGTGGCTTCGTCCAAAAGCAAAATCGGCGGGTTCTTCAATACCGCGCGGGCAATGCAGATCCGCTGGCGTTGTCCACCTGACAGCCGCGTTCCCCGATCACCGATATTCGTCTGATACCCATGCTCGGCATCAAGAATGAACTCGTGGGCATTAGCAATCTTTGCCGCCGCAATGACTGCCTCTTCCGTTGCATCGGGTGTCGCAAATGCGATATTATTGAAAATCGTGTCATTAAACAATACGGACTCCTGGTTCACCAAGCCGATCAGCTGACGCAGGGAGTCAGCCCGCAGGGCACGTACATCAATCCCATCGAACAGCACATGTCCATCAGACACATCCAAAAAACGTGGGATCAGATCAACCAGTGTGGATTTTCCTCCTCCTGATGGACCGACAAGCGCTACCGTTTTTCCTTTCGGAACGGTGAGATTAATCCCTCGCAGTACTTCCTTGTCTCCATATGAAAAATGCACGTTCTCCAGCTGGATGCCTTCATTCAGGTTGGTGATTACTTTGGCATCCGGCGCATCCTGAATCGCGCTTTGCTGATCAATTAATTCAAGTACCCGCTCGCCCGCAGCCAATCCTGAATGAATGTTGCTGAAAGAATCGGTCAGGGCCTTAGCCGGGCGCATAACCTGTGAAAACAGCGCGATATAAGCAATAAAATCGGTTGCAGCCAGCTCCCCGGAACCACTCAGCACAAGGTGTCCGCCATAAAGCAGGATCACGGCGACCATAATGACACCCAGCAACTCCGAAACAGGTGATCCCAATTGCTGGCGCCTCACCATCCGGCGGCTGAGCTTGGAGAAATAGGTATTTTCGTCGTTAAACTGCTTTTTAATAAATTCAGTAGCGTTGAAAGCCTTGATAATCTTAATCCCCGACAATGCCTCGTCCAGGTACGTAATCATATTTCCATACACCTGCTGTGCTTCTTTTGCCTGGGCCTTCAACCGTTTCACAATCCGGGAAATGATAAAAGCCGAGACCGGGATTACCAGTATTGTGAATAGTGTCAGCTTAAATGAAATCAGAAACAGCATCACCAGGTAAGCCAGCAACTGCAACGGTTCCTTAAAGACAACCTGCAACGTACCCGTTACCGAAAACTGAACCACCTGTACGTCAGAAGCGATTTTAGAAATAATATCTCCTTTACGGTGGTTGCTGAAATAGCCCACGTGCAAATCCATCACGTTATCAAAGACTGTACGCCGTAGGTTCAGCAGTGTATGGATACGTAAATTTTCCATCACACGCTGGGAGAAATAACGGAAAAGGTTACTGATAAATACCGAGCAGACAATGGTTATACAGACCCATTTCAACGCTCCGTAAGGCCCATACAGCAGATTGGCCTGTTGTGCATAGTAGGTGAAATAACCCAGCACATCATGCCATTGTTCGGGTTTCTCAACCATCGCTTCGCTGCCTCCTGCCAAAAAAAGCGTATGCAGCAACGGAGCCAGCAATGCCAGGTTTAAGGTACTGAAAACAACCGTGATCAATGTGCACAACACATAGGGAATTGCATATTTCTCTATCGGCTTGGCATATGAAAGTAATCGCAGGTATGTCTTCATCAACTAATAAGCAAGCAGCAAAGGTATGAAAAAGAGAGGTAGCGTGGAAAAACGGATAAGATTACTTAATTTAGTCGCTCAAAAGAAATACGATGCAAATACACGTTGCGGGGCGTTTACAGCACACCGAGGAATATTATTTTTCCAAAAAATTACGGGAAATTGACCAACTGAACCAAAATGGCGAAAAAGTCATCAACCTGGGCATCGGGAGTCCGGACCTGCCTCCGCACCCTTCCGTTATCCAGACGCTCAGTGAATATGCCGAACAACCAAACACCCATGGTTACCAGAATTACCGTGGTATTCCGGCTCTGCGACAGGCGATTGGCGACTGGTATAGCCGCTATTATGGGGTTTCACTTGACCCGGCAAAGGAAATATTGCCGTTGATCGGTTCCAAGGAGGGCATCGTACATGTCTGCATGACCTATCTCCAGGCCGGTGACGAGGCACTCATTCCCAATCCGGGCTATCCCACGTATGCTTCTGCCGTCCGTCTCAGTGAGGCAACCGCAATTCCGTACACATTAGATGCGGGGCGAAACTGGCTACCCGACCTGGATGTATTGGCGAAACTTGATTTAAGCCGGGTGAAACTGATGTGGCTGAATTATCCGCATATGCCTACCGGCGCAGCGGCACCTGCTTCTTTTTTCGGTGAGCTGGTAGCCTTCGCCAAACAGCATCAGATTTTATTATGCCACGATAACCCATATAGTTTTATCTTAAACGAACAACCACAAAGTATCCTGGCCGTCGATGGTGCACTGGAGGTTGCCATCGAACTCAATTCCCTGAGCAAATCAGGTAATATGGCAGGATGGCGCGTCGGCATGCTGGCTGCTGCCGAGGAACGCATCAATGAGATTGTTCGCTTTAAAAGCAATATGGACTCGGGCATGTTTCTTCCTGTGCAGCTTGCTGCCGCCAAGGCGTTGTCCCTGGGACCGGATTGGTATGCATCACTAAATGAAACGTACCGGAACCGGCGCAAAAAGGTGTATCAGTTGCTGGATGGGCTGGGCTGTGTATATAACCGGGACCAGGTCGGTCTCTTTGTGTGGGCCCATATTCCGGGAGGGTACGCGGACGGCTATGCGCTGAGCGATGAAATCCTGCAGAAAGCACGGGTTTTCATTACGCCGGGAGGTATTTTCGGCAGCGGTGGTGACGCGTATATCCGCGTAAGCCTCTGCGCCACCGAAGAAACCTTTGACACGGCCATCAACCGGATCACTAAGGCAGCGGTAACGCTACACTAAATTTACAAACGAATAATTCCACATCAATGAATATAGCCATAGTTGGCGTTGGACTCATTGGCGGGTCGGTTGCCATCACCCTAAAAGAAAAACAAGTTGTCAAAAAAGTCATTGGCGTAGATAAAAGCGAAAGCAATTTAAAAAAGGCGCTGCAGCTTGGACTCATTGACGAAGCAGCAACACTGGATACGGCAATCCAGGAAGCGGATGTCATCTTTTTAACCATGCCGGTAGATGCCATTCTAAGTTCGCTATCTCATATTCTCGACCAGGTCACCAACCAGGTTATTATCGATATGGGTTCTACCAAAACCGCAATTATCGAAGCCATTGCCCATCATCCGAAGCGTGGCCGGCTGGTTGCTGCCCACCCGATGGCGGGGACTGAATATTCGGGACCGGAAGCAGCCATACCCGGGCTGTTTAAAGGGAAGGTAATGGTGTACGTGGATGCGACAAACAGTGATGACGATGCGTTTGAAATAGCCGACGCTATTACCGATCACCTGGAGATGCAGACTACCTTTATGAACGCGCGGGAACATGATGTGCATACGGCTTACGTGTCCCACATTTCACACATCACATCGTTTGCGTTGGCGCTTACGGTACTGGAAAAAGAAAAATCACAGGGCCGGATCTTTGAGCTGGCAGGCTCCGGATTTGAATCCACCGTACGGCTGGCCAAGAGCTCACCGGATATGTGGACACCTATTTTTCGCCAAAACCGTGAAAACGTACTCGAAGTACTCCGGGAGCACATCAAGCAATTGCAAAATGTATACGATGTGCTGGCTGCGGAAGATTATGAAACGTTTCATAAGCTGATTAAAAAGTCAAATAAAATCCGGAGGATACTCAAATAGCGGAATGGTCCCGGCAGCAAAGACATAAAAAAACCGCGCCTTTGGGGAAGCGCGGTAAAAACAAAATGTTTTTTTATCAACCTAAACCTACACTTATAACGCCCATATTTTTCTTTTGTTTTATGGGTGTCTATTTTTTTTTAACATTTATTTATGTGACCGCTTATTCCAGGGAGCGGAAGCTTAGCATATCGATTATGGAAATCAGGCATTGTCTCCTTTTATTTCTTTTTTTCAGCTGGGCCTGTACGCCCAGGGCACAGACCGTCGATAAATCACAGCTAATCAACGACATCAAAACCTTGTCATCCCCGGAGTTCTCCGGAAGAAAGCCGGGTACCGCGGGTCACGAAAAAGCAAAAAACTATATCGTTGACCGGTTTACTGAATTAGGCCTGACCGCTTTTACACCCGGTTACCTTCAGCAATTTCCGCTGAATGACAGCGTCAGCGGATACAATATTATCGGATACATCCTGGGCAAACAACACGAAACGGTGGTTATTTCCGCACATTATGATCACCTTGGGGAACGTCAGGGTGAAGTGTATCTAGGTGCCGATGATAATGCGAGTGGTGTGGCGGGATTACTGGCACTGGCCAGGTATTACAGTGCCCATCAACCAAACCATACGCTTATTTTCACTGCATTCGATGCCGAGGAAATGGGACTTCGCGGCGCCCGGTACTTTGTGGCCCATCCGCCGCTGGCACTGTCGACTATTATGCTGAATGTGAATATGGACATGATCAGCCGGAATGAAAACCACGAACTGTATGCCAGCGGCACGTATCATTATCCCTACTTATTGCCTTTGGTGAAAAGTGACAACCCCCATGTCAGGCTTAGGGCAGGTCACGATATTCCGGGCTCCGGACCAGCCGACTGGACCACACAAAGTGATCATGCAGCTTTCCACGCAAAACACATCCCATTTATTTATTTTGGCGTCGAGGATCATCCGGACTACCACACACCGGGCGATACATTTGAAAATATCCAGCCCGATTTCTTTTACCAGTCGGTACTAACCATATTGGATGTAATGGAGAAAATAGACCACAATCCCAGCCTGATCAAAACAAAGTCCATGGAGCGCGAACCGGTTACTCCGTAGGGAAATCTCGCCTATCCCGCAAATTCATGCAGACTCCGGATTAAACAATACGGCACTACAGGTGTTAGCATTGATGACACACCATATCCGAATTTGCTATGATACAGGAAAAATATAAAGATTGCATCGCCGCTTGTTATACCTGTGCCGATGCATGCGATCACTGTGCAACAGCATGCCTTATGGAAGAACACATAGGCGCCATGGCTACCTGCATTCACCTGGATCGTTTTTGTGCAGAAATTTGCCGCATGGCCGCCTCATTTATGGCAAAGACCAGCGGAGTCGGTCACGAAGGGTATGTAAACCAGCTGTGTACGCTGTGTGCCCAGGTATGCGACGACTGCGCTGCAGCATGTGAGAAACACGATGCCGATCATTGCAGGGCCTGTGCAGCAGCATGCCGGGATTGTGCAGAAGCGTGCCGTAAAATGGCAGCCTGATTTAACCGAAATTGCCCCCGGGGTTGACTTATTGGTCCGCCAGGGTTATCCATACCGGCGCATGGTCACTTGTTTTTTCCCATCCCCGAACGTGGCGGTCCACCCCTGCCGATTGCAGGCGGTTATCCAGCTGTGGGCTTAGCAAAAAATGATCGATGCGCAATCCGGCGTTACGGCCATACGCATTACGGAAATAGTCCCAGAAGGTATAAATCTGCTCATTCGGATACAGTTTTCGCAGCGCGTCTCCCCAGCCCTGCGCCATTAAATCCTGAAAAGCCGACCGGGTCTCCGGCCGGAACAATGCATCGTCGACCCAACGTTCCGGTTTATACACATCAAATTCGGTCGGGATCACATTAAAGTCACCGGTCAGTATCACCGGTTCTTTCAGGGCCAGCAATTCCTGGCCGTGTTGAATCAAGCGCTTAAACCAATTGAGTTTATAATCAAATTTGGGTCCCGGGGCCGGATTACCATTCGGCAGGTAAAGGCATCCGATCAGCAGTCCGTTAATGCGTGCTTCAATATAGCGGCTATGCACATCATCGGGGTCACCGGGTAGCGCCCGCCGGACTTCGGCAATCTGTCCCTTTTTGGAAAGTATCGCTACCCCATTCCAGCTTTTTTGTCCGTGCCATATGGCTTCATAGCCGGCATCGTTGATGGCTTCCAATGGGAATTTTTCCTGCGGTGCCTTTAATTCCTGCAGGCATACGATATCCGGTGCGGATTCGTGTAGCCAGCGCAGCAATACCGGCAACCGTCCATTCACTCCATTTACGTTATATGTGGCAATTTTCATTAGCAGAATTCATTTTCAACGGCGATGAAGCTTGTATGCTTTTTAAGCACACCCAATTTAGCGGCAGCTTATGCCCGGTTTTATCTGTATTAAGTTTATCACATCAATAGGTAGCTGGTGTGATGAGCAGCTTACGGATCTCAACCGGTCCATGGTCTCCCTGTATATAAATCGGTCCCGGCTGATCCTCATTGCTGTTGAGTGCCCCTCCGGTGATACCGGGGATTTCCTGGTTGCAGATAATGGTTTTCCCGTTGGCCACAACAGTAATCATACGACCAACCAGCGTGATGTCAAATGTCTGCCACTCACCCGGTCCGAGTACCGCCATTTCACTGGGAACAAGGAATCCGTATATTCCACCAAACAAATGGCTGTTGGGGTGGTCGGTTTTCGGATTATCGATAATCTGCAGTTCATACCGACCGCGAAGGTAAATGCCGCTGTTGCTGTTTTCATTGTACCTGAATTCGACATGAAGCTTAAAATCCTCGAAAGTACGTTCCGAAACCAGGTTCGACCCGGATCCCGGACTGGTGAGGATACCATCCCTGACCGTCCACGGGTTAGTAGTTCCGGTGGCCTTCCATCCTGTCAGGTCCCTTCCGTTAAATAAGGCGATGGGTTCTCCCCATACCGGCTCGGCTGTACGGGTAAGGTAAGGAGCCTTTACGCCCTTAAAATCATGGCGCTGTCCGTCACTGGTCTGAATAGTACCGCTGATGGTCTCACCCGAAAGGACACCTTCCAGTACAAGGTCACGGTCAGACGACTCCCACTGCGGCGGAATGGCAAATCCGAATTTGCCGTTATCGAAATTAACTTCTGAAACCGGGCGCGCGCTTCCTCCCGAGCCTACAAACCGGCCTACCAACGTCTTTAATCCGGAAAGTTCCACTTCCAGCCATGAAGGCCTGGGTTGGCCATTTACATCCATGGTGATATTCCAGCGACCCACCAGATTGCCACCACTGACGGTTGCTGCCTGTACCGGCGCAACCTGGCCGGATGCGGGGTTAATATCAACGCCGATCACGATCAACATCGCCAGGCACCAAAAAGCTGAGGTCATCAATTGTGTTCTTTTCATCTTAATTGTGTTTAGCTGCTGGTTATTACGCAATAAACAAATTTATAAAAATAACGCAGTTTTAACGACGCTACATGAACCTAAAGTCATATTGCCCGGCGATGTTGCAGTTCAGCGGGTTTTTGCTAAGGTTTTACGTCCCACCAAAGCCGGGTACTGACCTTATCGCCACCCTCTCCCAGTAGGGGAACAGCTGCCTCTACGGCTTTTCTATTCGTCTGCCAATCCAAATCCGTAAACACGATCCGCCGGATCATTTGATTTCCGGGCATATCAGGGTTATCGGAGTGAATCAGCGGATACATTTTCGGGTAGCCTGTCCGCCTCATTTCAGCCCAGGCTTCCATGCCATTGGGATATAAAGCCAGCCATTTCTGGGTACCGATCTGCTCACGCTGCTTTTCCGGATCGGCGGCAAATTTCACCGGAATATCGGTCAGCGGCGGTGTATTCCAGCCGTTTTCCGGTGCCGGGGCAATCGGCAGGCTGGTTCCGTTAATGTAAGCATCGATCACGGCCGGGTCATCAATCCCCCAGGTGCGGAGCGAAAGTTCGATGCCCTTATTATAAAATTCTGCGGCTGTTCCTCCCATATTCCAGCCGTTTAATGCACCTTCGGCAAGCAGAAAATAAGTTTCCGCTGCATACATTACGGTCATGGGGTTGGTCGACTGGTTTTCGGGTTTAAACCGGACACCTACATCGGACGTAAAGTCATAAGTATTGTAACCGATGGTCTGTTCCCCCGGAACCATCCCATTCCGGGCCCCTCGCCATTTGCCATCTGCCGCTGCGGGCTGAAAGTAAATGCTCAGCCGGGGATCATTATAGCCCACAAGCAGGCTCTCCATATTTGCACTCATCCTGAACTCATTCCATCCAGATATCCGGTTCAGGCCATTAAAGTTAGCAGCAGATGATTCAATGAACGCATCATCTGCTGTCGATTCCATTACACCGCCAGCCAGTGCCGCCATTGCTTCGGCCTGTGCCTTTTCCGGCTCAACGAACGAAATCCGGAGCGCCAGCCGCAACCGCAGCGAATTACAGAACTTCAGCCATTTGGCATTATCGCCGTAATAGATCAGGTCCTTTTCTCCGTAAGACGGCTGATCCAGGTTATTTTTCAATAAGGTAGCCGCCTCATCGAGTTCCTTGAAAAAATCATAGTAAATATCTTTCTGCGCATCGTAGGCTACGCCTTCGCCTTCTTCATATTCCCCCATTTTAGAATAAGGAATCGGACCGAAATAATCAGTCGTACGGTTCATGATAAAAACCTTCCATATCCTCGCTATCGCATTGATCACCGGAAGATCGCCGGACTCTTTGATAATCGTCACCAATGAGGGCATCGTCTGGACATACGTCCCCGTCCAGAATCCCTGCATCCACATCTGATTGATTACGTAGCGGTGCGAGGCAAATGCAGGTTGTGTACAGGCAAACAACTGGCTGTACATGTCGCCGGTCAGGTTTTGCCCGGTCTGGTAGCTTCCTTGATTCCAGCCCCTGTATAAGGCGTTCGGAAACAATGATTTTAAATCCTCGGCATTTAGTGATTCTAAACCGGATGGACTTGTATTCCTGTCTTCAAAATTCTTGGTACAGCCTGTCAAGCCCATGAACAGCGACAATGCCAGGCCGGCCATCATCGTCATGTAATTAGATTTCCCGTATTTCATGTTAGCTAAATTTAAGATAGCAATTGCCTTCGGTTAAAATGTTAACTTTACGTTCAAGCCGATATTCCGGGTAGCCGGCAGCGAGTTATATTCAATACCGCCATAATTTCCGGTTCCGGATACGAGCTCGGGATCAAAGGGGGCTTCCCTGCTAAAGAAAAACAGGTTTCTGCCAATTAATGAGATCTTCGCATCTTTTACCCATCCGTTTTGGCTGATCAGGCCGGTAAGCCGATAACCCAGCACCACTTCCCGCAGTCTGATACTAGATCCCGAATAGGCATAAAATTCGCCCGCCGGATACCGCTCGCCGACCGTACCGAAATAACTCTGCGGGGTGATACTCGTTGTATTTTTCTCTCCTTCCACGGTATATGCATCCAATATAATTCCCTCCTCACGGCCCCACAACGATGCCTTGGAATGCCCGTCGGCATCCAGTAATGCCTGGGTTCCGGCGATTACCGTACCCCCGTTTCGATAATCAATCAAAAAGCTCAACGAAAGCTCTTTGTATGCCAGGCTATTGTTAAACCCAAGGTTATAGTTCGGGTTATAATTACCCAAGTATACTGTTTTACCTGCTGTCAGCAACGGTAGCCCCTGATCTGAAACCAATGGTCTTCCCTGTTCGTCCCGCTGCCAGCCCATCCCCCACATATCACCATAACTACCCCCAACTGCAGCATCTATAAGTACCTGTCTGTCATCAACAATAATAGCGCGGGTTACTTCGTCAGTTAACCGCTCCACCTTATTGACATTCTTGGAGAAGTTAAGCGTGGCATCCCAGGAGAATTCACCGGTGCGGATGGGCACCACATTCACCGTCGCCTCTACTCCGTGGTTATTGATCAGTCCTGCATTGATGTACTGGTTTGCAAATAATGAGGCTGCAGGTGTTGATATCGTGATCAGCTGGTTTTTTGTGTCGGTGTTATAATACGTAAAATCAAACCCAAACCGGCTGTTGAAAAAACGCCATTCCGCCCCGATCTCAAATGCCGAGGTCAATTCGGGCTTGTAGGTTGGAAGCGACCGGGTTGACGGGGTGCTGACTAATCCGCCGCGTGCCACGGCGTAGTAATTCCGGTCGCGGTAAGCCGAGCCTCCCGAGCCGGAATAGGCCAGTGAGAGCCGGACTTTCCCATAGGTCACCCACGAAGGGAACGATAGCATATCGGTCAAAATGCCGGATAATCCCACCGAAGGGTAAAAGTACGACTGATTACCCGGCGGCAATGCCGATGACCAGTCGTTACGGGCGGTAACATCCAAAAACAGGTAATCGTTATAAGACAAGGTAGCGGTAGCATAAACCGACTGCACCTGCGGACTTTGAACAAAATTATTGTCTGTCAGCGGACTGCGTGCATTAACCAGAAAGAAATAATTTTGCTTATTCAACCCATTAGCGTCCACCGACATACTGGTGGCACTGCCCTGCTGCAGGGAAGCACCCAGATTCGCACTCAGGTTAATGGACGGTGTCAAATCGCGCTGCAGGGAAAGTAATGCATCTACGTTGGTACTTTGTCTGGAATAATCACCGGTTATGTAGTTCGATCCCAGTCCATAGGTGGTATAGGTATCGTTGTATATTTTGTTCTCCGTTTTCTCCATGGTTTTATCGATGCTTCCGCGCACCAGAAGATCTATCCAGTCGTTGAACCGATACCTTGCAGAAAACAGCCCAAGCACCCGGTCTTTCTTTTCGTGGAAAATTTCACGGTTCAGGTTCCAGTATGGATTTGACAAAATAGAAGAGCCCGGATTCCAGTAACTTTGACGCTCCACACCTTCCTCATCTATATAGGCAAAATCCTTCATCTGATCCAACGGAATGGAAACCGGTGCACGTAATATGGAAGACAATGCATACCCCCGTTCACCCGTATGTGGCATATTATCAATTTCGGAATAGATGTAAGAGATTTTCGTCGTAAAGGAAAGTCGGTCGGAAATGGTGTTATCCAGTTTCAAATCGATATTGTGGCGGACCATATCGTTGTTCCTGAGGATACCTTCCGCCACAACATTGCCATAGGAGAAAAACGTTCTCATCCGCTCATTCCCCCCGCTGGCACTGACGGAGTTGGTCACCGTTTTTGCTGTTCTCAGAAAATTCTTTACGTTATCGGGGTGACCCACATAAGGCACCACATTGCCGTTCCATAACGTTACTTCCTGCCCATCGGCCTTCGGGCCATAGCTCCGCTCGGAATTCGGTGAATAAACGCCTCCGTCGCCCTGACCATATACATATTGGAATTCCGGAAGTGCAACGGCCTGGTCCAGGGTCATTCCACCGTTATAGTCGACTGTGATTTTACCACTTTTACCGCTCTTGGTTGTGATTATGATGGCGCCATTCTGGCCCAGACTCCCATACAGTGCGGCCGCTGATGCACCTTTTAACACGGTCATGCTTTCAATATTATCCGGGTTCAGCATGCTTATTCCCCCACCACCGTCGCGACCGCCGAAACTGGTTCCACCGGAAGCACGGCTACCCGAGTTCAGCGGTACGCCGTCGATAATGTATAATGGCTCGTTATTGCCAGTTATCGAGCGGCTGCCCCGCAGCAGTACCTTAGACGATCCCCCCGGCCCTGTCGCACTGCGGGAAATAACCACCCCGGCCACTTTTCCCTGCAAGGAATTGATCATATTGGTTTCCCGTGCCTCATCCATACTGGAACCATCAATCACCTGTGCGGAATAGGTAAGCGATTTCGCCTGGCGGACAATACCTAAGGCGGTTACCACTGCGCTTTCGAGTTGTTGGCTGTAAGCGGCAAGGGTGATGTTCAGCGTACCCGATTGTATGGTAGCAACCTGGGTAACGTAACCCAGGTAAGAAAACTCCAGCTGTTTTACGGTTGTCGGCAGTTCAAGGGAATACATGCCGTTATTATCCGTAGTAGTACCCTGGGGGCCATCGGTCACGCGTACCGTAACACCTGATATCGGGTTACCCAAACTATCCGTTACGCGCCCGCTTACACCATTCTGCCGGGCTGCAGGGACGGTACCCTGCCGGGATGACGGTGGATCGCGCTGTTCCTCATCCCGCACGGGTTTGAGGATAATTTCCTTTCCTTCAATCTCAAAACTCAGCTTCTGCCCTTCCAGTATCTTATCCAGGGCCACGTCGAGCGGTGTCCGTACAAAATCTACATCAACCGGCTTGGCATTATCCAGAAACCTAGCGTTAGCCAGTGTCAGGTAGCCCGTTTGCTGATTGATCTCTTCCAGGATCTCCCGAAGATCTGCCTTGCTCCGCTTCAGCGTAATCAACTGCGTCTGGTTTGCCACTGCTGTCTCCACCTGCAGAATCGCCATACTAAAAGAAAATACCATTGCAATCCGTTTGAATTGCAGCCACCAAAGTAAGCCTTTACTTTGGCGGTTCTTCCATATTGTATACATTTGCAATACATGTTTTGGTTAACGGATAGCCTGTAAGTTTGTCGCTCCAGACTATCCGGATAAAAGCTCAATATGATCGCTGAACAATCAAGACCTGAACCGGGAGCAGCTGCTTCCGGTTATTACTTTTCTGGTGCCGGAACCTGCCGGCAGCGCAGCTGGGTAACCGCCTTACTTCGTCGCCATAACCCTCCTTCCTTCTATCTTAAACTGTACGTCCCCGGTTGCCTGCAGGCGCCGCAATACCTCATCCACGCTTTCATACCGCGATACGCCTCCCCAGAACCGGCTGTTTTTATCTGCTCCGGCGAACACGACCTCTACGTCATACCAGCGGGATATTTTTTGCATGATGCTTTCCAGGGATTCGTTGTCAAATGAAAATATCCCCTTCACCCAGGCCGTTACTTTAGCGGCGTCCACCGGATGGATGACAATGCTGTCGCCGCGAAGGATACTTTGCTGGTCCGGCTGAAGAAAGACGGAATCACGGAAAAGACGGTCCGAATCCGGTTTCTTCCGATAATCTATGCGTACCTTGCCACTGACCAGGGTAGTCCGTATGGCCGGTTCGTCACTATACGCCGAAACACCGAAGGCCGTTCCCAACACTGTAATTTCCTGTCTACCTGCACGTATCCGGAACGGGCGTGTCCGGTCCTCCGCCACCTCGAAATAGGCTTCTCCAACTAGCTCAACCATTCGTATATTGTGCTGGAAATGAGTGGGGTATATAAGTTTACTCGCTGCGTTAAGCCATATTTTTGAACCGTCTTCCAATACAATGTGATATTGTCCGCCCCTAGGCGTTTCGATGGTATTGGTTGTAGACCGGATGCCAGGGCCCGGGCCGGCAACTGGAGTGCCGTCGCTGTACATCATTTTATCTCCCTGCGCGACGACCCCCTCCTGTTCATCACTCAGCTGCACCCGGCGTCCGTCAGCCAATGTGAGCATTGCCGCATTTCCGCCGGGTTGAATGGTGTTGGCACCGCCCCGGTCGAGATAAAAATAATATCCCGAAAGCAGTGCAAGGAGCATGATCGCTGCCGAATAGCCAATGGTCCGGTACAGTCGCCGCCGCTGTAAAGAAGCGGCATTTGCGGCGCTGATTTTTTGCCGGAGTAGTTCATAGGCCCGTTCCTTTTCCCGCATGCTGCTTTCGTGTGCGAGGAAAACAACCGCCTGCCGGACCGGCTCAATCTGGTCGGCAAGGTCCGGATCGAACTGGAGTTTGCTTTCCCAGAACGACACATCTGCTGCATTGCGGCCCAGGCAATAATTCAGAAAACGTTCATCGTTCAACAGTGCCGAAAGTTCCTTTTCCTGCATCTCGTCCAATTTTAGGGAATAGAGCAGGAGTTGCTGATTTTTCCCAATGAAAAAATCAGTTTATTATCGGGAGCGGTATAAAATAACCTACGCGGCCCGGTGTTCCGTCGGAAAGCGGCTGTAAAAGTTTACTGAAAAATCAACGTACCAAAAAACTGCGGGAGATGGAAATTAGGCTTGGGGTAATCGACAGGTGACCAGGTAATCCAGTGAGGATTGATGCTTTTGCTTGCCGTTTTATAAAAATTAGCGTGCCATATAGCACCCGGGCCCGGTTGGGTTACATTGGAAAATGCGCCGAGTACGGCGAGGGGAATCCGGTATTCGATTGTCCAGTCTGTCGGCTCCGTAATCTCAGGGTCGATCACACTGGGCAAAGAATGAGCAATTTCGACACGCTTAATATCCGTCGAATCCAGTTTAGTGAATGTTGTCCATGGTTCCGTAACGTAATATAACAACGGGGTGCCCCCGGCATTGATTTCCAGGTTAAAATACTTTTCCGGCGAAGCCGAATCGGGGGCGAAAAAGAACTCCACACAGGCATCCTGCGAAACACTGCCATTATATTCCCGGACAGTGCTGCGGACGTAATGGTCTTTGACATGGAAAATAACGTAAACATTAGTGTCATCATACATCATTTTCACTTCGGTTTCGGGCCAGAACCCCGGTGCTTTCCCCATGTAATTGCTTAGTTTAATGGATGGAACGTCCTGCCATTGCGGCTTATTCCATTCGGCATTGATGGGTAGATCGCCAGTTAACCGTTGTATCCGGTAGGTTTCTTTCGGCCGTTCCGCTGCCACAGCTTCGCTCGGCTGACGGGCCATTACAGAAGTAATACAAAGGAAATAACTGATCAGGAGAATGCCGTAGTTGTGTGCTAATTTCATAGGATAGTTTACTGGTTTTCAAATTGGGATGCAACGGCCGAAACCCCTTCGGCAATCAGCATCAGCATGTATAAAGGTAAATAAAGTGCAATAAACGAAAGAATATAATGTACCGTTTTACCCAACAGGTTACGCAGCTTATCCACGGCGATGTAAATGGTGTTGTAGGCCGTCTTCTCTGATACCCGGTTGCTTAGCGAAATCTCCCGGTACGACATGCCTAGGTAAAATTTCTGGTAGATCATCCGGTGCTGTTTTGCAGGCAATTGGCCAATCAGCTTTTTCAATGCGCACTTCAGTTCGTCATCCATGCTTTGCTGAATCAGCTGCACTTCCGGCGACGGGTAAACGTGCTCTTCCGATAACCATCCGGACAGCTCGCGTTCTACGGGTACTTTGCGGAATAATTTCCGGATAAAAGCAGTAACCAAGTAATTATGATGGTCCCTCACATTCAACAGCCTGCTCCGATTTTCGTATACATAGAGAAATAGGTCGTTAATACTATCTGCTACCCGGTCGGCACGCTGGTTTCTCTTACCGCCTAAAAAACTAAAATAATCATAATAATGTCCATAAAGACAATAGAATGCCTGTTCATTTGCATCGCTGATAAATGCATCCCATGCGGTCTTCAGGTCCCTGCCGTTTTTTGTCGGATTCATGCGCAAACAATTAAATAAGGCCTACCCGATGGGCATTTAAGTGATTACCCGCTGATCCCTTTCATTACAGCGCGAGACGCCTCAATAGCCCGGCTGATGTCTGCCGGTGTATGAGCGGCACTGATGTAAAACAGTCCCCGGCCGATAATGCGGATTCCCTCATCGTGCATACCCTCAATGAATTCGTTTAGCCTCGTACGGTCTACTGTCAGCGTATCCCGGTAGTCCGTCAGGGCTTTTTTAGTCGTAAAACTGATATGGAACATCGGTCCCATGCCCTGCACCAGGACCGGAATACCGGCATCGTGGGCAGCATTCCGCAGTCCCTCCATCAATTCCTGTCCAAGCTGGAACATCCGGGGATAGGGATGCTCCTGTTCCAGCACTTCAATTGTGGCAAGCGCCGCAGCTACGGTCGGGTTACCGGCATTCATGGTCCCGGCGTGAATTACACGGGCCTGTTCGATCGCATCCATCCAGGATTGTTTACCCACAACAGCGCTGATCGGATAACCACTCGCCAGTGCCTTGGCGAATATGGATAGGTCGGGCGTAACCCCGAAATGTTGCTGTGCACCGCCCAGGGAAAGACGGAAACCGGTAATCACTTCGTCAAAAATAAGCACGATGCCGTATTGGTCGCATAAGGCCCGAAGTCCTTCGAGAAACCCGGCAGCAGGCGGAATACAACCGTTGTTGCACATGACCGGCTCCGTGATAATGGCCGCAATATCGGCTGCTGATTCAGCCAGTGTCTGCCTGACCAGGTCGAGGTCATTCCATGGCAACGTAATAAATTCGTCCTTCGACCGGTCGGGCAGTCCTTCCGACCAGGGGAATACATTCGGATGTTCGCGACTGCCAAGCGCATCCACGGAAGGCGTGGATATCCCCCAGCTTACGTTATCGAGCCACCCGTGGTAATGCCCTTCAAAACGCAGGAATTTTGACCTGCCCGTTTTCGCGCGGGCAATCCGGAAAGCAGTCTGTACAGCCTCGGAACCATCCAGGCAGAAACGCAGCCGTTCCGCCGAAGGAATCAGCTGCTGGAGTTTTTCCGCCAGTTCGATTTCCCGCAGATGCTGGCCGGCAAACAGTTGTCCGTCCCTTGAATAATCCGACACCGATTTCAGCACATGCGGATGGGAATGCCCGAGAATCAGGGGTCCCTGGCTTAACGTAAAGTCAATGTATTCATTACCGTCGACATCCACAATCCGGCTTCCCCTGCCGTGTGTATAGAAAATCGCGTGCGGGTGATTGTATTTCCGGAACTCAGAAGAAACACCGCCGGCCATTACTTTTTTTGCCCGTTCCAGTAAGGCAGCAGATTTATCATAACTAAAGTTAGGCATAACTAATTGGTTAATTAGTAATTTGTTAAATAATTAAGATGCTTTGGGTTTAAACTTCTCCGGGATAATAAACTCGTATCCTTTGGGCGGCCAGTTTTCCATGTCTTTTCCCGTGGGCCGTGGACTGGTCGGACGGATCGGTTCGTAACCCTCCGCTGAGTAGCGGATATTCAGGAATGGGGTTTCCCTGACTTTTCCGCCCTCCACCGCCGAACGGATCGCCATATCCATGATACCGCTGGTTAACAGCGTCCGTTCAACCGGAGTGGTCGGCTTTCCGGTAACCATCAGCTTTTGGATATTCAGCGTGAGGTAACTGAAATGCGAATAGCTCATGCTGTTATCGAGCACAAATTCCGTGGCGACTACCCGGTCGTCTGCCCTGGCCGCATAAGCCCAACCGGAATTGACATATTCATCCAGCATCAGAATGGCGCCCGTCAGGCCGTCATTATAGTTGATGAGCACGGCCTTGGGCTCTTTTACCAGTTCCCGGTACGACCCGCTTGCCCTGCCCCTGATGCTGTTGCACGCCGCATCAACCAGTTCTTCGGAGATTTTCCCCTCATCCATGGCTTTCCACACGGCATCGCCAAGTAATCCCTGAACGCTGGCCACGCCTGTTTCGCCACCGGCACGCCGTTCAACCATGCACTGCAGTATCTCGGCCACATGAAACCCATAAGCGTCAAGCGATGCATAGCCAATGGCCACGGCATCGGTAATTTTTGTACCGATCGGGTGTTCCAGTCCCGGGTCGCGCCAACAAACGGGCAGCGAGGAACCGGCCATCATCGGTACACGCAGCTCTTTCGCGCGATCGTACACCCATTTACTGTCCAGCCAGCTATAGGACAGGTGCTTATCGCTAAAAAGCGGCACCGATTTATCGGAAGCGTCAAAGACGCGGAATATCTGTTCCAAATAGTTCATCCGCGGGTACATTTTTACCCCGTAGCGGCTGCTCGGGTATTCGCCATGTTCGCCGACATAGATTACCCCGTCAACCGCAAGCCGGTCGCCGCCGAGTGTAAGGGCATCCGCGATCGTATCATATACAGTTGCATTATTCATTTTGGCGATGCGCACACCGGTATCATTAGCACCGATCTGGTCGATCCATACCGAAACAATCCGCACCTCCGGTGCTACGATGCCCTCGTCGGTCGGTATCCCGGCAAAGAGTTTCGTCCCGATCACATCGGCGTGGGCGCTGTTGCGGTAGATATTGGCAATCAGTGCGATTTTTTTGGGTTCCTGCCGAACGGGATGTGGCCCTGCCGGCTGTGCCTGTGCGCCAGCTACCCATTCAGGAAAGAGCGACATGCTGGCCACGGCGATGGCCGACTGCTTAAGGAAACTACGCCGGGGATGATTGGATTCTAAACTCATAACTACAAAATTTTAAACTAGTTATTAAATGTATATAAACACGAACATTAAATAAATTACCAGCCCATCGCGTAACCATTCCGCCGCGGATCAGCTCCGCCTATGAGCCAGCCGGTACTGCGGTCAATGGCCACACCCTGCACCCCGCCAACGGTCATGGTCCAGTCGCCCAGACTGGTATCCAATACATAGCCCATGGCCTGGAGTGTTTTGCGGACTTCCGCCGGAACACGTGTTTCCATGATGAGTTCGGTTGCCGGCACACTGCCCAGTTCATCTTTCCACCGGAACCGTGCGGCGCTGATGGCGTCCTGGATGTTCATACCGAAATCCACTACATTCATTGCCACCTGTGGAACGGACTGGAGAATACCAAAGCTTCCCGGCGACCCGACGATCAGCTCCGGCTTTCCATTGCGGTGGAACTGCATCATCCCACCAATGCACCAACCTACCGCCTTACCCGGTGCAACGCTGTTGGCTTTACCCGGCTCAAGCGTCATCCAGTCCATCGCACTGTTAAACACCAGTCCGGTTTTACCGGCAACATAACCCGATCCAAAGCCACCTCCGTGGGTTTGGATGATGACCACGGCATTGCCCCATTGATCCACAGCCGACAGGCTGGTGGTTGCAAAAGTATACCTCGGATTGCGGGCATCATCCATTGGAATCGGGAAAGGCACGTCCGAAAGCGCTGCTTCCTGCATCTTCACTTTCCGCTGCTTTACCCGCTCAATCACTTTTTGACGTTGCTGCGCAATATAGTCGTCGGATAGTAGCCGGTCCACCGGCACAGGAACGAAGGCCGGGTCACCGATATACGTATCGGTGTCGGTCCGGCTCAGGTGAATGGCTTCCAGTAAATAGGCAAGGTAGTCGACGCTGTTGTGCCCTAACGCCTTCAGGTCAAAACCTTCCATGATTTTCAGTACCTGCAATTGCTGGATGCCCATTCCCGGCGGCGGATTATTATAAACTGTATAGTCGCGGTATTGGATGGATATGGGATCTACCCAATTCACCCGGTCAGGAACCGCCGCAAGATCGGCTTCGGAAATAAAACCGCCGTCGCGCTGAAAAGCAGCAGCAATCTGCCTGGCAATATCTCCCCTGTAAAAGACATCAATACCTTCCTCCGCGATACGCCGCATGGTCCGTGCAAGCGGTTTATTGGTGAAAACATCACCAATCACATATGGATCTTTGCCATTTTTCAGAAAAATGGCTGCTGATTCCGGATAATTGATGACACGGTCGACCGTTGCTGCCCACATTGCCTGGTCCATTTCCGTAATCGGGATGCCGGTTTCAAGGTAGTCGATGGCGCTCTCAAAAACCTCCGCCAGTGACATCGTGCCGTAATCTTCCAGCGCCCTGTTCCATCCCGCGAGGTTTCCGGGAACGGCTACTGTTCTGGGTCCAACGGTTTCCATTACCCCACCATGCCCCGCACCGTCAGCATATTTATCGTCGCCGGCCATTGCCCGGGCATCAAAGTGTTCGGGAACCCACCCACCGAAGATCAGGGACCGTACCCGGTTTTCCTTAGCCGAATAAAACAACATGTAACCTACGCCGCCTGTTCCTGACATGTACGGTTCAACGGCGTTCAACGTAGCCGCCGCGGCAACAATGGCATCAATGGCATTGCCGCCTTTCACCAGTATTTTCTGTCCTGCCAGTGTAGCCAGCGGATTGGCGGTTGCCACCATGCCCTGTTTCCCTAATGCCGCGGGTCTCAGGTTTTCCTTGGATGCCTGTGCACCTGCGGGTAATGTATACCACGTCAGGAAAAGCAGTGTTAACATAAATATTGATTTTATTCTTTTCACAATTAGAGTATTATGTATCATCACATATTGTTTTTGTTCAGTTAATAGTAGACGTCAGCTATTCCGCTTTCAGTTCAACGATCATCTCGATTTCAATCGGAATGTTCCGGGGCAGCGAACCCAGGCCAATGGCGGACCGGGCATGTTTACCTTCCGGACCGAATACCTCGACCATTACTTCCGAAAACGCATTCATTACCGGTATGTGCTCGGTAAAGGAGGGTACCGCGTTGACCATGCCGAGTACCTTGACTATTTTCTTCACTTTATTCAGATCGCCGATCTCGCCCTTAAGCGCTGCCAGCAATGCAATAGCCGTTAACCGGGCGGCTTCCTTTGCCTGTTCCACATCCACCTCCTCGCCCACTTTACCGATCATCAATTCGCCATTGGGCAACAGCGGTCCCTGGCCCGAAAGGTAAACCACCTGGCCCACACGGCTTGCCAGTTTGATATTGGCCGGTTCCGTCGGAATCCGCAATTCAATCCCCAGTTCCTTTAGCCGGGCTTCCGGATTTTGTGCCTGTAAACTAAACGGACAGCAAACCGACATAAAAAAAGCAATGACAATGACAGGTATAAATCTCATGTTTAATTGATTTGGTGATTAGTAATGGTAATTTAAAAGCCTCGTTATGATTACCGTTCAAAAGGAAACAGCGGTTTTCGCCTGCGGCGGAAAGTGAACCGCGTCATATCAGCCTGGGTAACACCCGGCGTATTAACCTGAATAATGGTCGGACATACCGGTGCATAAGCCGCAATGGGTGCATTGACACCCTTTGCAACCACGGCATCAACCGCTTTCGGGTCGATGCCGAAAGCGGTCAATTGCCTCAGGCTAAACGGTGGAACCCGTAGGGAAGTCAGCATGATCACGCCCCCGACATTGGTCGTCACAATTGCCGTTTTTCCCATTTTATAATTAACCTGTCCGCCGTGCCGCGGCCTGTCCTCCTGAAAATTCCCGTCATTGACCTGGAGCAAGCTGACCTCTAGGGTGTATTGCTTTTCCCCTTCCGGTCCAATACCATCGATGAGCAGGTGAAAACGATCGCCGGGTTGGTGTCCGGATGCCTGCACAACAGCCTGTGGATCGCAAATACAGACAAAATAGCTATATTGCTGTTCCGCTTCCAGTGCTTCCAGCAGGCAACAGTTGTTGCCCGGGCTGCCCCCACCGATATTATCGCCCATATCCAGCAGCAACACCGGCTTTTCGCGGTGCTCAATTAACGCGATTGATTCCGCCACACTGTTTTTCCGGCCCACAAAACGCTCCCTGTGCTCCACGATGTAGGCTTCCAGTTCTTTCGCTGTTACCAGAGCCAGTTCCGGATCACCGTCGGAAACCACGATGACTGACGTGCCCATCTCATCGACATCCGCATAAGGGAAACCCAGCTGGATGCTGATCGACAGTACGCCTTCCCGCTGTTCCAGTTCCCGGGCATAGGCATACAGGCTTTTGCAGGGTTCCTGTTCGGTAAATTGCTGTTCAATGCTAATGGCAACAGGTACCTGTACCAGTTGTTGCGAAAGGCTGGCTTTCCCCTGCAGTAAATGAACAAGCAGTGTGGCTGCCTCCTTTCCGCGCTGGCGTTGGTCAACGTGCGGGTTTTGCTTATAGGACACCAATGCATCGGTTGATGCAACCATAAGCGGGCTCACATTCGCGTGGAGATCCAGTGTACCCACGATGGGGACACCGGGTCCGGCCTTTTCCCGCAATTTACCCAGCCAATGGCCGTCCATATCTGCAATTGCCTCACTCACTCCCGCACCATGAGGCACCACCAGGAATGCATCCACCGGTGACACCTGATCGACCTCCTCCATCATATCATCCAGCAGGGTCCGATAGGCTTCCGCCGTAATCGTGCCGCCGGGAGTCGCTTCGGCATAAAACAGGGGAATGACCGTAATCTGATGCTGGTCCAGCACCTCCAGCATCCCACCGATTTCATGGTGCGCGTCCCGGTATTCCCTTCGGATGTCATCCCCCTTTAAATAACGCCCGTTCCGGAAGTTATCCAATGTGGTGGGACGCTCGACAAACGTATTGGATTCGTGGTATATGCCCAATAGCGCAACTTTTAAAGCCATAGCTTATCTGATTTACACAACTATTTACGTTACAATTCTTTATTTTCATTATGACGGACACTTGCCTTGGACCCCGCGTTACTCCAGTGCGAGGCAATGATGGACGCCGTAAAGCCCATGATCGGACCGCATACCGCAGATGCCAGCCCAATCGTCGCGATCTTCCCCATGGTCTTCGCGATTCCGGAAACAAGTCCGGCATTCTGCATGCCCGTGGCAATGGCAATCGTGCGGCAATCCCGTTCATCCATCTTGAACAGGCGGGCCATCCAGTAACCAAAGAAGTAACCCAATACGTTATGGGCCAATACCATAAACAATAAAAGAAAGCCGATATTTAACAGGCTTTCACGCCCTGCCGCGATGATAATCGCAACAATCAGTGCAACACCCGCCATCGAAACTTTGGGCATGGCCGCATCCAGCCATTTGGCTCGGCCACTCAGAAAATGGTTGAAGAGCAGCCCTACACCGATCGGAATAAGCACAATCTGCGCCATATCCCACATCATGGCCAATACCGCTATTTCCACGAAGTTTCCGGCAAACAATTTCATCAGCAGAGGAAGTAAAAGGGGGGCCAGCAATGTTGTCAATGAGGTAACGGTAATGGCCAATGCCACATTCGCTTTTGCCAGGTAGGAAAAGAGGCTCGCGGTAACCGATGTCGGTGCGCAGCCCAGCAAAATCAGTCCGGCCGAAATCTCAGGTGGAAAATTACTGATTAACGCCAAGGCATAAGCCAGTGCCGGCATAATCGTAAACTGGGCCAGTACACCGATGAATACCGCACGCGGGCGTTTAGCCAGCTCGATAAAATCCTTCAATCCCATAGACGATCCCATCCCGAACATAATGACCTGCACCAGCGGGGTGATCAGTATGGCGAGTTCAAATCCCCCGATTTCAACGAATAAATGGGGATAATACATCGCCGTGGTAACCACAGCGAGGATCAGGATGGTAAAAGAAAGGCCTTTCACCGGTGGAAAACCTTTGACCGCAAAGGACAGTCCGAGAAAAAAGGCAATTAAAAACGGGCCGGCGCTGTGCATGTAGCCTGCTGCCGCCATCGTAATCGCAATTACCAGGCAGGTAATAGCCAGCCCGAGCAGTGTTTTATAATGACGCTTACTCATTTCATAAATTAGGTTATATTAATAGGACCCTGATCAATTCAATTGTACTACACCGACCGTAACTCTTCACTGATCCGCTGGGCTACAATCCGCTCCTGGCCGGGCTTCAGCATAAAAACAGTTAACTCAATGCCGTCATTCTCGCCGTTTCTCACCTCAATGGAGGGGTTCCCGTCCCTTAATCGTTCACAAAGGTCATTCCCTGACATACCAATCTTGTCTTTGGCCCAGTAGATGTTGAGGGTTGGGGTATGGTTAGCGACGGGCGGCACAAAGACAGTGGTCATCACCCCATCTATCCCTTTAGCCGTATGCTCAATCAAAGCAACCTGGTCTTCCCACAGCTGCCATTCCTTTTTATGGTCCAGGTTGATGTACCGTTCCACGGTCACGTACATCCCCAGTATTTCTTCCTTATTTACCTTCTGCCCCCGCGCGATGCCGCTCCTTGGTGGCGCGTTTAAACGTGCCGCAGCAATAAGGTCACGTTTTCCCATCAGGATACCCGCACTTTGCGGGCCCCGCATGGCCTTCCCACCGGAAATGGCAACCAGGTCGAATCCCATGTCGTTATACTTCCATAGGTTTTCAACCGGCGGCACGTCGGATGCGATATCAATCATCGTCGGTATCCCGTGCTTCCGGGCGATCTCAACCCACTCCTCGTGCTGAATCGCTCCAGACGGTGCTTCCCGATTCAAAAACCACATCATGGCGGTATCCTCATCGATGGCATTTTCCACTTCCCCTCTGGTTTCGGCCGTCACAAAGGAAACGCCGGCATTGCTCAGCGCGTGGTGATAACCCGTTGCATGGCTTTTTTGGAGAATCACCTTGGATTTCATCCCTGTACCTGACAAAAAAGGCAACTGAGCCACTTTTTTCATGTCCCTGCCTGTTAACACGCCCGCCATGCCGAGTACCAGGGCCGACCAGCAACCGGCGGTCACCATAGCGGCTTCCGCGTGGCACAATTCGGCTATTTTTTCACCGACTTTATCCTGGACATCGTCAAGCATGACATATTCCCCGGCACCCGCCGTAATGGCGTCAAGCACCTCTTCCGGCATCAGCGAAGCAGACATGGACGTGTAAACACCCGCTGCATTGATAAATGTACGGAGTCCTAATTCTTTAAAGAGATTCCGCTTGCCCGGAACCGGGAGTTCAGCCAGCAAGGCAGTCGGGGCAACGGCCCCAGACAAGGGTAGGGCAGCCAATGTTTTCAGTACTTCTCTGCGTTTCATAATTCGTTACGTATATAGGTTAGTAAATGACACACCGCATGATTACCGCCTGCGGAGGAGCGCCGCCGGTTATTCCGTATCCCACCAGACGCGGCTCAGCAGGGTGTTATTTCCGCTTTGACGTTCTTTCGCCGCCAGAAAGTTGTCCCTGTTCAATGTCTCTTCAGATTCCGGGACAATAAACCGCCTTGGAATCTGGCCACCTGTTATGTTCCCTGGATAGTTCGTGGGGATTAAATCCGGGTAGCCGGTTCGCCTCCAATTCGCGAAATTTTCAATCTGGTCGAGGTAAAACAATAGCCATTTCTGTGTGGAGATCTGTTCCAGCTGCTCCTCAAACGTACCGGTCAGTTTAAATGGGTTGTTTGCCACATAGTAAGCGATCTGTTCCGGCGAAATTTCAGCAGCTGAACCGTATAGCGACCATTGCCGCATCGCTGCCCGCACCCCATTTTCATAAGCTTCCCCTGCGTTTCCGCTATACCAGTTCCGGATGGCGGCTTCCGCTAGCAGAAAATAGCTTTCCGCCGGCGTCATCACTAGCACCGGTGCATCATAGCGCATTACCGTATTGGGGTTGGGCTCCGAATACGTTTCAAAATCAGGTGGATACGCATTATACTGGGCATTTTGCATTCCCTTTTGAAGTGCCGTTGCCGTGTCGGTCACGTATGTCCCTGACGGTTGCTTCACCCACAACACCGCGATGACATTCAGCCGAGGGTCCCTCGTTGTTGTCCCGTTTCCCTTCAGCTGGTCGATAAACCGCTTCGAAAGCTTGGAGCCCTGTACGTTATTGGGGTTCTGGCCATCGGCATAATCCAGCACGCGCATCTGTTCGGAGAACGGGTTCCGGTTGCTTAGCAATCCGCTGTCTGCATACGGTATCTGTGCGATATCCCCGTCTTCCAAAACCGGACCGCCGGCAATCGCCCGTTCCACCCATTGCTTAGCCAGGTCCGGTGCTACCTCGGTTAAACGCATGCCCAGCCGTAACATCAGGGAATACGCCAACCGTTTCCATTGATCGGGATTCCCATTGTAAAATAAGTCGGCTGCTTCAAATGTAGGTTTTGACAGGTCAAAAGCATTGGCCGCTTCATCCAACTCTTTCAGCATATCTTGATAAATGGTTTCCTGGGAATCATATTTCGGCTGGTAGTTGCCCGTTTCACCCTGACCAGCCTCAAAATAAGGCACATCCCCATATAAATCAGTAAGGTGATGAAAGATATACACCCGCCATATCCGGGCCGCCGAGCGCTTATTTATCAGGTCCGGCTCCTGAACATGCTGGATAACCAGCTGGATCTGGTTGAGGCAGCCTGAATAGGCACCCCAGTTGTCCCGGACATACCCCTCCGCGAAATATTTGTCGCCCGGGGCTGTCACTTCACTGTATGTGGCCTCCTGTTGCAGCTGCTGCATGATATTAAAGCGATTGGCCCTGGGACTTACGCTAACGGCGCCCAATTGTGCTTTTGTAAACAGGAAATCGGCATTAACTGTTTCATAGGCGTTTGGATTTTTGTTGAGTTTGGCCAGTTCCTCAGTACATGAGGCCAGCAGCAAAATGACCATGAATACACCAAATGATATGTAATAAGTTCTTTTCATAGCGCAGTTATTCAGCATTAAAATTTAACGATTAAATTCAGCCCGATTTCGCGGGTCCGGGGTATGGTATTCGACGAATGGCCTTGGTCATTACCTACCGTATAAGAAGACTCCGGATCAAAATCCGTAATTTTCTTATAAAGAATTGCCAGGTTTCTCGCAACGATCGAAAAATCAATGGTCTGTGCCTTTAAAAACCGGAGTTTATCGGCCGGCAGCCGGTAAGTCAGCACAGCACTGCGCAGTTTGATGAAACTACCGTCAAACACCGACGTCGTCAGGGGGCTGATACTGGCCTGGTTATTATAATATGTATCCAGCTGTTCCACGGGCCATGTCTTCGTAAAAGGCGCCCCATCTTCGTCGACGCCGCTTACGGTCAGCCCCCCTTCCCGTCCTGGCAGCGTCGCTTTCGAGAGACCGAACCGGTACATATAGCGGCTGAGGCCCGATTGTACGATATTGCCGAACTTGCCGTCGATGAGTATGTTCAGCGAAAAATTTCCGTACCGGAAGTTATTCGTGAATCCCATAGTATAGGGAGGGACACCGGTACCGTATTCGATTTCCGGACCCTGGACTTCATAGCCGCTTAATTTATTGTACACCCGTTGTCCGCTTTCGTTGGTTAGGTATGTGCGCCCCCGCAGGGTGTTGTAGGGGCTGCCTACACCGGCGCCCCCAACCGTGGAAAGCCCCGGGGCCAGCTTAAGTATCTCGCTTTTATTGTAAGCCATGTTATAGCTTACATCCCAGGTGAACCGCTCCGATCGAACGGGCTGACCGGAAACCAGCAGCTCGATTCCCCTATTGCTCAGTTCTCCGACATTCATCAATGCCGTCGTATACCCGGACGATGCGGCAATACTGGTACTGAGAATATCATCCGTTGTTTTCCGGTTGTAGTAGGTAAAGTCCAACCCCAGCCGGTTATTCAAAAACTGTATGTCTATCCCCCCTTCATAGGTCGTTGATGTGAGTGGCCTCAGGTCCGGGTTTGACAATGCACTCGAGGTATTTAAGACCGGCCGGCCCAGATGCCCTCCCTGTTCAAATGTGTATAGCTGGTTGATCTGGTAAGGGTTTACGGTTGCACCGCCAACCTGTGCCCACGAAAGCCGAAGCTTGGCAAAGCTGATTGCCTTGGGGAGGGTAAATGCATCCGACAGGACGAAGCTTGTACCCACCGAAGGATAGAAAATGGAATTATTACCCGGATTCAGCGTGGAAAACCAGTCCTGTCTTCCGGTAAAGGTAAGGTACAGCATCCCTTTGTAACCGAGGTCGGCCGACCCGAACAACGAGTTTTGGCCGTACTGGCTAAAACCCACGGTAGTCGACTGGATGGCCAGGTTTGAGAAACTGATAAAATCGGGAACAATGAACTCCGATCCGTTGTGATTTGCTGATTCCGTGGTGTTACGTTCCATATTTCCACCGACCATCAGGTTGAGATCCACGTTTCGAAGCAATTCGGTGTTATAATTAAGCAGCAACTGGCCGGTCGTCTTCGTAACAAACGATGTCCCCGAATTAAACAGCCCTCGTGGTCTTTTCGCCGTGCCGATGGGCATGTAGTCCATCGATTCAAACCGATCGATATCCCGCATGCCGCTTACTTTCAGGAATAAATTATCGGCGACATTGTATTGAATGCTCCCCTGTCCAATGAATCGGTTTTTCGAATCTTTGTTTCCCATCCGATTAATTACGAAATAGGGATTCTGTGCCTCTGGAACCTGTTGCCATTGCACTTCATTGAAATGCTCATCATATCCGGGAGCAAGCGACCTGATATCCACTGTATTTGCCAGCAAATTCGTTGCCCAGGAGGTTGTATTGTCGGCGTAACCATTACCGGGCCTGTTTTTCCCCCCTTCAAAATTATACTGGAAAGTAGCCTCAACGGTGATCCGTTCACCAAGCACCGATTGCAGATTCAGGTTGGCCGTCCGCCTGTTATAGTGGGAGCCCGGCTCCAATGCCTGCGCTTCCAAGTCTGAAAGCGACAGCCGGTAGACCAGTGCTGACGAACTCCCTCCCGAAAATGCGATGGTATTCGTAAAGTTTGTGCTGGGGCGGTAAAAGTTTTTCCAGTTATCCTTTACCTGGACGGCCGAATACGGTCGCATAACGCCATCAAACTGCATGTAGGGCGCTCCATCTATCCGGGCGCCAAACGACAACCGCCCGGAACTGATTGCCTCGGCCTGCGTCTCCGGCTTCCTGCCATCCAGTCCCTGTCCGTAGATATACTGGAATTCGGGATACATGGAAGGGGACCCAACCACAAAATTACTGTTGACCTCCACCCCCACACCTTGTCTTATTGCGCCTTTTTTCGTCGTGATCAGTATAACCCCATTCGCGGCCTGGCTGCCGTATAACGCAGCAGCCGGTCCGCCTTTCAATACGTTAATGCTCTCAATATCATCCGGGTTGATGGCGGCAATCCCGTCGCCCCTGTCCAGCAGGGTGGAACCTTCCCCCTGCGCCTGCTCGCGGTGGACGTTATTCATGGGCATGCCGTTTATCACATAAAGTGGCTGATTGTTTCCGCTGAGCGACCCGTTTCCCCGGATGATGACCCGGCTCGAACCACCGGGGCCCGATGCCATACCCGTGGCGTTCACACCGGCAATTTTTCCCGTTAGCGCATTGGCGATGTTATTCTCCCGCGCCCGTGTAAACTCTTCTCCTTTTACTTCTGAGACGGCATAGGCCAGGGCCTTCCGCTCGCGGGAGATTCCCAGGGCGGTGACCACAACCTCGTTTAGCGCGGTATTAGCCGTTTCCAGCACCACGTCAATAACCGTCTGGTTATTCACCGCAACTTCCTTGGTGTTGTAGCCGATATAACTAAAAATCAAGGAGCTGCTGTTACCGGGGACGCTAATGGTAAATTGTCCCTGCTGATCGGTTGTCACTTCCGTTGGCGTGCCTTTGACCTTGATACTGACGCCTGCCAGTGCCCTGCCCGTCGAATCGGAGACGCGGCCCTTTATCGTAATGTCGGCAACTGTATTATCCGCTGCCGGGCTATGCAGCGCCCGGACAGCCAGCTTTTCCCCGGTTGCTTTGATGAGTATATTATTACCCATTTGCTTATAAGAAAAACCACTGCTGCCGAGCAGGAGATCGAGTGCCCGCTTAACGGTATAGGTTGACGCTCCGATTCCCTTGGAAGAAACGGCACTGAGGTCTTCCATGCGGTATACAAAACGGAACGGGGTCTGCTGTTCAATCTCCTTTAGGGCTGCCAACAGCGATTCATGCTTCAGACCGAACGTGATCTCTACCTGCGTTATTTTTTGGCTTTTGACTGGTGTAGCAAGCAGTAGCTGCAAGGAAATAAGCACAATCGCCATAAGAATGAAGCCGACACGCATAAGCTGTATAAAAATTTCCTTTCGGTGATGATCTTCCGGACGGTAATTCAAAGAGATGGCTCCCGTTATCCGCCGTGTAAAATATTTCATATATTTACAGCAAGTTTAAATTAGTTAATATCCTTGGCCGGATGTGATTAATTTAGCTGGAATTCTGGTCTATACCAGGATCGAACAACCCTCTTTTCTTCATTGCCCTGAAGTCATAGAGGGCTGTTTTTTTAAGGTGGTAAGGCGTTTTTCATTTTTTTTATTTTGTGCACCGGGTGTATCCCCGCCGTCGCTCACACACATCCTGTTCCATCCAGTTCTATCGTCTTCTTATCCAAAAACCGGTACTTGATATTATTAAATTCAGCGATTACGGTAAGTATCTGCTCCAACGACTGACTTTTAAGGAACGTAGCGCTGAAACGGCATGTCTTTATCGTCTCGTTGGCAAAAACAAAGGTTACGCCAAAGCGGTCATGCAATTCATCGCTCACGCTTTTCAGGTTTACGTTATCAAAAAAGATATCCTCATTTTTCCAGGCGATAGCCTGCTTAGCATCAACCTGTTTTTTTATGGAGGAGCGATCATGCTGGTAGATGGCTTGTTCGTCCGGATCGAGCACATCAAACGTCCGGGAATCATCCCCCACCTTCACTTTTCCCTTGGTGACGGTCACCGTTACCATACTGGCTCCCGGGCTTGCCTTTATGCTGAAAGCGGTTCCGAGCACCGTCGTACGCAATTTACCCGTATACACAATGAACGGCCGGGTTGCATTATGGGTCACTTCAAAAAAGGCTTCACCCTCCGTCAGGTACACTGCACGCACCTTACCCGTATCGAATGTTTCACTGATTTCCAGCGTACTGCGCTGGTTCAGCACGACCGAACTGCCATCCGACAGCGTTATGAACCGCAGCTCGTTATCGGTTGACTGCACAACCCTGCTTGTCGCAGCATCGACCGGCATCCGGTCGGATCGCCCATATTTCCGGCTATAAAAAAATAAAAAGGAGCTGATGATGAGGATGGCAGCAGCAATACTGAACCAATGCCGCCTAGCAGCCGGGGCCGCCGATCGGCTATTATCCGCCACGCTCACGATGTCATTAAACATCGTTGCTTTCTTTTTAGCGCTTAACGACGCAAACGTAAACGGCGATTCCCACAGGCTGTCCATGTGATCCTGAACAATCTCCCTGTATTGTTCCTGCCTGACCATTGACAGAAATTCCGCAACCTCTTCCGGCGTGGCCGTTTCATTGATGTACTGTTGAAAAAGATGATTAAACCGATGCGTAGACATATTGGCCAGTTAGTCGGGCACAACGCATGAACATCCACCATGCCCTTTGTAATAAGAGACAATCGGCAGGAAAAAGGGGGTTAGTGATATGTGAATTATTTTGACGGTACCGGTGGCAAGCCGGTTAGCGTGTCAAAATAACAAATTGTGGCTAAGCACGTTACGCAGCGTGCTGATCGCTTTTTTTAAATGGGATTTTACCGTGTTTTTAGACAAACTTAAATTGACGGCTATTTCGTCATATTTCAGACCTTCTTCCCTGCTCAGCAGGTAAATCCGTTTTTGCTGTGGCGGTAGCCGGTCCACCGTCTGATGCAAAAGCTGTTTATAATCGTTGTAGATCACCGTTTCCTCCGTCGACTCTGCATGCCTGGCATTTACCTGGCTCAGCTCCCGGATGATGCGGAGTTCCTGTTCGGCGCGTTTGATGACATTCAACGACTGATTTCGGACAATCGAATATAAATAGGCGTCAAAACGGGCAATAGAGAGCAGCTTATGATGATTCAGCCAGATTTTCATAAATACGTTCATCACAATTTCCTCGGCTATTTCCTCGCTTTTGACAATTTTACAAGCGTATCCATATAACCTGTCTGCATAATGATCAAATAGCTTGCGGAAGGCAGTTTCGTCACTTTCTTCAACAATTAACCGTAAAAGTTCCGGTTCATTATGTAAACTGGGGTGCTTCAAGAAATTTAGCGATTAACATTGGTATCAACGGCACACGGACATTGTATGGTAAATATATAAATTTTTTTAAATAAGTATTATTTCTGCATCAGGATGGAGTAACCTGATCGCAGCAACGCAGTATAGTGCTTATGCGCGGGAGGTGTGCTTAATTCAGTTTACCGCATCCCATGTAGGTCACGTCCTTATAACTGAAATAAATTTCGTGCGTGGGGTTTGGCGTTTCCGTAATATCAAGCTGGCAGCCTTCGCCCGAAGATTGCCTGATAATTCCGAAGACATGCCCGCCCCGAAAGGCGTAGGTTTCGGTGTGTGTCTGCTTTCTGGACAGAAATAACGTATCCTGTACTGTATCGTTTACGATGTTCAGGATAATCACATTATCCCGGACTTCCATGTCCCAGAACGGTTCAGTGCCTTCAAAGTGGCCGCTGATCGGGTGCCTGTCTTCTTTTTTCCGCTGGATCGGGTCAGCAGGCTGTGCAAGTCCGATGTAAACGGCGGAAAGCAGCAGGCATACGGTCAGTGATTTAAATTTCATATCGACTATAAATTAGCTATTACTTCCCCGGTCAGCCATTCCGCCTGCGCCGGATTAATTTTCTCGCGGGCTTCCGCAATTCCAAACCATTCGGCCCGGTCAATTTCAGGGAATGTCTGTAGTTTACCCGACCGGGGTGGCCAGGGTATCGTAAACGTATTGCTCCGGATCGCCTGCGGGTCGATGTCTCCCTCCAATGCCCATGCGTGAACCTGTTTTCCTCCCTTTTGTCTTATCGACGGGAGACGGATAAACTTCCCATCCACGGGAAAACCGGTTTCTTCCAGAAACTCACGCTTCGCGGCCTCCAATGCCTCTTCTGACGGGAGAAACTCGCCCTTGGGTATCGTCCAGCTGCCCAAATCTTTCCGTGCAAAATACGGACCTCCCGGATGTACCAGAAAAACCTGTATATCGGGATTCCGGCGGAATAGGAGGATTCCTGCACTTTCCTTTGGCATCACGGATTACATTATGGCCAGCGAACGAATTTATATCGCCCAGGCCTTGTCGCCCTTTTTGTACGGAAAATCCCCGTCATACTTACCCGGGACCTGCACATAGCGCAGCGCCTTGGTAGCGCCCAGTTCAGAGGTAAAATAGCCAAGCAACGTCAGCTGTTTAACCAAATGGAAATAATGATTGGGATCATTCTCGGTCTTCTGTGTCTGGTGTGCTTTCGCTTCCCTGTCCGCCGCAATCAGCAATTCCGTCCGTTCATCTGCAGTCAATTTCTGAAATTTACGGCCAAACTGATCGTTAGACACCTTATCCAGCTGCCGGAGTCCATCCAGGAACACCTGTTGGTCCTCCGGGGTATAGCAATCACGGACCATCACGGGGATAAATGATCCTACGCCGGCTTCTTTTGCACCGGGACTTCCCGTCGGCGGTAATATCGTGTCAGCAATATTCCCCAGTAAATCGATGGTCTCCGGTTCAAACAGGCTTTCCACGCTGCCCGTAGCCTTACGGGTACATCCTTCCAAAAATAGGTTGGCCCCGATAACGGTTCCACCCATAATCCAGGCAACCCTGGTCAATGCTTCTCTTCTGTTCATTTTATTGTGTTTTAGCGATCAACTGCCGGCCATTGGCTGAAAATGGATAGCCGCCGGCCCCTGATTGACCGTTCATACTACAAATTTCCCTTTTTTAACTCCCCAACCGCAAAATCCACCGCACGGGCAGTAAGCGCCATGTAAGTCAACGATGGGTTGACACAACTTGCTGATGTCATGCAGGCACCATCCGTGACAAAGACATTCATGGCATCCCATACCTGATTATTGCCGTTCAGCACCGATGTCTTCGGATCGAGTCCCATCCGGGCGGTCCCCATCTCATGGATCCCCTGCCCAAACCCATAGCCGCTGTCAAAGGTATATACATCCTTTACCCCTGCGGCTTCCAGCATCTCCTTACCGTCTTCCATCATATCTTTCCGCATCTTCAGCTCATTTTCCTTGATTTCCATATCCATGGCCAGCACGGGCAATCCCCATTTATCCTTTACCTCCTTGTCCAGGAATATCCGGTTTTCGTGATACGGCAATATTTCACCGAATGCGGTAAAGCCCACCGACCATTCGCCGGGTTCGCACAGGGCATCTTTCCATTCGCCGCCGATACTCAGTTCAGCAATTTCCCCACTCCATCGCCCCCTGCTCGCGGCACCCTGGTAACCGAACCCCCGGATGTAATCCCGCTTATCATCGCCGACATTGCGGAACCGCGGTATGTATAGCCCGCCTGGCCGCCGGCCGTAGTAATATTTGTCTTCATAACCTTCAATCCGGCCGCCGGCACCGCAACGGAAATGATGGTCCATCGCATTGTGTCCAAGTTCGCCGCTGCTACTGCCCAGTCCGCCTTCCCAGACATCCGTAGCCGAGTTCATCAATACCCAGGTTGAATTGAACGCGGAGGCACATACGAAAATAACCTTGGCAAAAAATTCATACGTCTGGTTGGTTTCGGCATCCAGTACCTCCACCCCTTTTGCTTTCTTGGTATCCTTATCGTAAAGAATCTGCGTAACGATGGAAAAAGGGCGCAACGTCAGGTTACCCGTTGCCACGGCAGCAGGCAGCGTAGACGATTGGGTACTAAAATACGCTCCGAAATTGCAACCCAGCCAGCATTGGTTCTGAAACTGGCAATTGACGCGCCCCTGATGAGGAACGGATATGTTTGCCACCCGGGCGTTAATCAACGGGCGTTTACCTTTATAATGCGCTTTCATGCGTGCGGCGAGGTCCTTTTCCACCACATTCATGGGTATCGCCGGCAGAAAATCACCGTCGGGCAGCACGTCCAGGCCATCGCGGTTTCCACTGATGCCCGCCCAGTTTTCTGCGTAACTGTACCAGGGAGCAATATCCCGGTACCGGATCGGCCAGTCAACCGCAATCCCGTCTTTGAGGTTTGCCCCGAAGTCCAGGTCGCTATGCCGGTAGCTCTGCCGCCCCCAGGTGAGGGAGCGTCCACCGACCTGGTAGCCGCGGTACCAGTCGAACCGCTTGACTTCCACATACGGGCTTTCCTTTTCGTTTACCCAAAAGTCAAGGTTCTTCTCGTTGAGCGGATAGTCCCGGCTGAGTACGGGATATTCCTCGATCATCTGCTGCGTTCGTCCGCCGCGATGCGGGAATTCCCAGGGGTGTTTTGTAGCGCTCACATAGTCCTTCACGTGTTCCACATTCCGCCCGCGCTCCAGCATGATGGTTTTCAGTCCCTTTTGGGTGAGTTCCTTAGCGGCCCACCCACCGCTTATACCCGACCCGATCACAATCGCATCATACACATTAGCTGCCATAGTCGTTTTATTTTGTTGTTTAGCTTTTCATTTTTTACGTCACTAACCGGGCTTTTATTGCCCGGCAGCCTGTGGTTCTTTTTTTTCATTTTTGAAAAACAGCATGAACAGGAACAGCACCACCGCAGCAATGCCCGCCGGAACCAGCCACACATTCTGCCAGAACGGGTCGTTTGTCGGATTGTTCTTGTAATATTCGCTCACGAATCCGGCCACCCAGAATCCGATCAGCTGCCCCACGCCATACGTAGCCAATGTAATCAACCCCTGAGCCGAGCTTTTATACCGCTCACCGGCTTTGGCATCCGTATAAATCTGCCCGGACACAAAGAAAAAGTCGTAGCATATTCCGTGCAGCGCGATGCCAAGGATCAGCATATATGCCATTTCCCCCGCATTGCCGTAAGCAAACAGCAGGTAGCGGATGGCCCAGGCTAACATACCCACCATAATCGTCTGCTTAAATCCGAAGCGCGAGAAGAAGACCGGCAGCAACAGCAGGAAAAAAGCTTCCGAGAACTGGCCGATCGTCATTTTGCCCGTAGGGTTTTCCAGACCAATCTCCGTCAGGAACAGATTCGCATTCTGGTAATAAAACGCCAGCGGGATACAGATCAGCACGGAGGAAACAAAAAACACCAGAAAGTTTTTATTGCTGAGTAGCCGGATGGCATCCAGGCCCAGAATTTCGGATACACTGCGTTTTCCGGTGGTTTCACTTTTTATCGGCGGTGTCTTCGGCAGCGTAAAGCTAAACAGTCCGAGCACCAGCGAGGCTATAGAAGCCATCATAAACGTATTGCGTAACAGCCCTTCACCTTCATCCCATTTAAACACGTAGCTGATCGCCAGTCCGGCTACGATCCATCCGATGGTTCCCCAGACACGTATGGCGGAAAATTCCTTTTCCGGATTTTTCAGCTGCCGGAATGACACGGAGTTAGCGAGTGAAAGCGTAGGCATGTATAAAATCATATACGCCAGTACATAAGGATAGAATACCCCTACGTTCGGCGCGTTATACAGCTGATACATCAGGAAAGCCCCGACGAGGTGCAAGACCCCGAGGATCCGTTCAGCGTTGAAATATTTGTCGGCAATCAGGCCGATAATAAACGGGGCAATGATTGCTCCCCACGACTGGGTGGAAAACACATTGGCCATTTCCAGTCCGGTCGCACCCAGGTTCTGGCTCAGGAAGGTCCCGAGGGTAACGAACCACGTTCCCCAGATAAAAAATTCGAGGAACATCATGGAAGACAGTTTGATTCTTATGCTTGCATTCATATAATCTGCGATTGAAGTTTACAATTTTGTATAGCTAATATGGGATATATTCGGGATTACCGCAACAATTTTAACGGTTTAGCCCAAAAAATCATCCACCTCGCGGTAGGCGGCAATCAGTTTTTCCTCACCTTCCCGGCCTGCTGTTGATTTTCCATGCTCCATGCCCACTACCCCCCGGTACCCTTTATCATAAATATGCCTGAACAGGTTCCTGTAGTTAATCTCTCCGGTAGTCGGTTCCTTCCGGCCCGGGTTATCCCCTACCTGGAAGTATGCAATCTCATCCCAGCAACGGTCGATATTCGCCAGGAGGTCGCCCTCATTCCGCTGCATATGATATACATCGTACAGTATTTTGCAAGACGGACTGTTCACCCCCTTGCAGATCAGGTAAGTTTGGGAAGCCGTGCGCAAAAAGAGGTCCGGCGTATCACTCAGCGGCTCCAGCACCATCACGATTCCATGGGGTTCGAGGATTTCCGCCCCGCGCCTCAGGGCCTCGATGACATTGGCCGTCTGGATATCCATCGGCAGGCGCCGTTCAAAATCACCCGGTACCACGGTCGTGAATTTACCGCCTGACCGCTTAGCCAGCTCAACGGCCTGCCTGCACCCCTTCAGAAAAATATCCACATGCTCCGGCTTGCCGGCCGCCAGCGTATTGGCCCCATTACCGCCTTTATCCAATACGAATACCCCCATGGCCATCCCGAGTTTGGCGAGCGTTGCGCCGATACGTTCCTGCTCGGCTACCGGACGGCCGGAAAAACCGTTGTCTTCGATGCTCCGGAATCCCCGGTCATAGGCAAACTGGATCTCGTCAATGATGTTCTTCCCTGCATGGTGTTCAAACAGCCCCTGATGCGGACCGTAATTGAGGTTAAACGGTTTGCCGTCCTGCCTGCTGTTGCCGGCCATGGCAGTCAACGCGCCGCCGGCGATGGTTCCCGTAGCCAATAGGCTCTTCCGGATAAATTGACTTCTTTTCATCGGTATATCGTTTATGTTTGCTGTTCTGATATTCAAAGATTGCTGATCAGCCGGCCAAATCCCGAGCTCATGGTGTCCCTGGTTATCCCATGATCGTCCTGGTAAATCAGGTACACTTCCACATTTGCCGTCCGGTTAGCCAAGGCTACTGCGGCTGCCGGCGGCATGGCGATGAAAACATTATCATAACCATCCGCGGTCATCGCATCCGGGGCATACACGGTGGCGCTGATAACGCCGGTATGAAACGGATAGCCTGTTTCGGGGTTAATGTGATGTGAAATCCGCCGCTCACCGTCCATCACGAATTTCCGGTAATTCCCGGCTGTGGTAACGGCCCCGTTCCGCAGCTCAAGCACCTCGCTGATCACCGGGTATCGGGCATCATCTTTCGGCGGGCGTTCTATTCCGATGCGCATGGGTGTACCATCGGGTTTCGGTCCGCTCACACGCAGTTCACCGCCCAGTTCCACCAGGTAATGGCCAATCCCTTTGCTTTCCAGCAGGCCCGCCAGCACGTCCACGCTGTAGCCCTGCGCAATACCGTTCAGGTCGAGCTGAACGCACGGTTGCATTTTCTTCAGCTGCGTGCCCCTTAGCCGTATCCGGTTCATCCCCACGCAGGCGCGGGCCCGCTGTACCGCTGCGCTGTCGGGCAGGTGGTCTATCCGTTCGGCACCGAACCCCCACAGCCGGACCAGCGGCGCTACGGTCACGTCGAAAAGGCCGCCGCTGCGACGGTAGATTTCAAATGACTTTCGCACCACCCTTCCGAAATGGGGATCTACCCGAAAGGTGCCTTCGCCGTTATTTATTTTGTTGATCAGGGAATATGGTTTATACAGCGACATGGAACTGTCGATCATCGCCAATACCTGCTCCACTTCTCCCCGCAAAACCAGGCTATCCTGTGCATAGTACGTAATTGTATAAGTTGTCCCCTGTGCATAACCATGGATGGCGTACGTATGCCACACCCCATCCGCTTTCATGGCGCACAACAGGATGATCAACGGGAATGTCCAGGGAAACAGTTTACGCATCGTCACCGTTCAGGTTATAAAACTACTGTTTTACCCGGAATGGCGTATGGATAAAGTCCCTGCGCATCGGGCAGTACCTTTGGCATGGCATCCCAGGCAAGCCGTTCGGGCATCAGGTCGACATTGGACTGGAGGGCATCCTCCCACTTGATTACCTGTCCCGAATAGGTGGCCAGCCGGCCGATAATACCCGTCAGCGTACTGTACGCCCCGTTTTCCGCATCGGCAAATCGGTATTCGCCTTTACCTACTGCGTCAAAGAATTCCACATGCTCATGGTCGTATGGATTGGGGTTCCCGCGCCGGGGGTGATTGTAAAGCTCATTTCCCTTGCTGTCCCAAAGCACAGCCTGGTTACCGCCCGCATTGAAGAACACCCGTCCCCGGGTACCCTGAAACGTTTCATCCACCCGGTTTGAGGTGCCCTCAAAGTGCCGGCATTGGCTGTAAATGACCGAACCGTCGGCGTAGGTAAGTTCCACGGCATGGTTATCGTAAATTTCACCGTAGTCAACCCCAGTGCGCCATGCCCTGCTTCCCGTACCCTGTATGGAAACCGGATAGCTGCCTTTTACCCAGTTCGCTACGTCAATATTATGCACATGCTGTTCCACAATGTGATCGCCGCAGAGCCAGTTAAAATAATACCAGTTGCGCAGCTGGTACTCCATTTCCGTCTGTTCCGGTTTCCGGGGGTGTACCCATACCCCGCCGCTGTTCCAATACACCTGGCCGGATACGACATCACCAATGGCGCCATCCTGTATGCGTTTCATGCCTTCCCGGTAGCTCGCCTGGTAATGCCGCTGGAGCCCTACCACTACATTCAGTTTCCTGCGCTTGGCTTCCTCCGCAGCCGCCAGCACCCGCCGTACGCCGGGCACGTCCACGGCCACGGGTTTTTCCATAAAAATGTGCTTACCAGCACGCACGGCTTCCTCAAAATGCACCGGGCGGAAACCGGGCGGCGTGGCGAGAATGACAACGTCGGCCAGCGGTATGGCCTGCCGGTATGCGTCAAACCCGACGAATTTCCGCTCTTCCGGGATATCAATCTTTTTCGCGTGGCGTTCGGCCAGCTTCGTATATGCCTCATCGAGCCGGTCGCGGAACGTGTCGGCCAACGCAATGATTTTGATGTTGGCATCGGTACTCAGCGCATTGAATGCTGCACCCGTGCCGCGACCACCACAACCGATGACGGCCACCTTAATGGTGTCATCGCCACCGGCATAGGCCCCGGCAAGGGGAATGCCGCTGAGCATCGTCCCTCCCGCCAGTAATGCAGAAGTTTTCAAAAATTCGCGGCGCTGTTTGTCATTTCTGCTGTTATTCATCATGGATAAATGGTTATGTTTTAGTAATCGGCAATAGGTGCCTTATCGTAATAAGCCCCGATTTCAGCTTCCGTAGGCGGTTGCACCGGCCGTACCAGGCGGATCCCGATAAACGGCGCCTCGGGGAACCACCAGTTGCTTTTGGGTATCTGCGGGTCGAGCTGCTTCCACTCCGGATCGGAAGGCAGCCGGGCAGCCGAGCGCAAGGCACCGGCATCGTCCTCGAATGACCCGCCCCGGATACTGTGGGGATACAGCTGGTCGGGTTTCATAACCGGATTTTCCACCGGTCCGTTCATAAATTTTCCATAAGCGCCGGCATCGTACTGATCGTACGTCCATTCCGCAACATTGCCATGCATATCGTATAGCCCCCAGCCGTTCGGTTTCTTCTGCCCCACCGCGTGCGTGGTGCCGTCACTGTTAGTCACGAACCATCCATATTCACCCAGCATCGACGGGTCGTCTCCGAAACTGTACTCTGTGTCGCTTCCCGCGCGGCAGGCGTATTCCCACTCAGCTTCCGTAGGAAGTCGATAAAACACACCGGTGCGAACATACAGCCATTTGCAAAACTGAATGGCATTGTATTGGGTCATTGCAAGTGCCGGATGGCCCTCCTTACCCATGCCAAAGGTCATGTCCAGGTAGGGTTTGGTAGGCCGGGTTACCGCGTCCACCGCCGGGGTTACCGTCCCGTCCGACTTCATCGTTTCCAGGTCCTTATATACAAAAGGTTCATAGAGGTCCCAGGTTACCTCGTAAGTGCCCATCCAGAAGGCATCGACCGTAACCTCGTGAACCGGCCGCTCGTCGGGGTTTCCGCTATCGCTTCCCTGTTGGTAAGTGCCGGCCGGAATAGGCTGCATGGCAAACCGAAGGTTAATGCCGGGGATCTCCTGCACATACGGATCGAAGCCCTGCTGGGCAGCCGCATCATTCGGTATGAAGCCAGTCAGTAGCATCAGGCTGCCCAAAAAGAGGGAACGGTCTATAAACATGTGTATTCTTTTGGATAATCGGTGGGTTGAATTTAGGGTCTTTTTGGCGAAATACAAAATATATTGGTGTAAAAGGTACACGATACCCGGCCACCGCAGGCGGTGGCGCTAACCCATAAAAAAAGCCGGACACAGATGGTGTCCGGCTTTGATATGCTATATTTTCGGCAAGCTACAGCTTGCGCTTCACTTCCACCTGCTCGTAGGCTTCAATGATATCGCCCACTTTGATGTCGTTGAAATTCTGGATATTCAGACCACATTCATAGCCGCTGGACACTTCTTTTACATCGTCCTTAAACCGCTTCAGTGAAGCAAGGTGTCCGGTATAGACCACTACGCCGTCGCGGATTACCCGTATATCATGGTTCCGGTTAATTTTTCCGTCCAGTACCATACAGCCGGCAATGGTGCCCACCTTGCTGATCTTGAACGTTTCCCGGATTTCCACGTTGGCCACGATCTTCTCTTCCAGTTTCGGTGCCAGCATGCCTTCCATCGCCGCTGTCACTTCTTCGATTGCATCATAGATAATGGAGTACAGCCGGATATCGATCTGTTCCTGTTCAGCCAGTCTGCGCGCACCGGTGGATGGCCGCACCTGGAAACCGATAATAATCGCATCCGAGGCCGAGGCAAGCAACACATCCGATTCGGAGATCTGCCCGACGGATTTGTGTATGATATTCACCTGGATTTCCTCTGTGGAAAGCTTCAACAGGGAGTCGGACAGGGCCTCGATCGAACCGTCCACATCACCTTTGACAATGATATTGAGTTCCTTAAAGTTACCGATGGCCAGGCGCCGCCCGATTTCATCCAGCGTAATGTGTTTCTGGGTACGCATCCCCTGCTCACGCTGCAACTGAAGGCGTTTATTAGCTACCTGACGGGCATCGGACTCGCTTTCCATCTCATAGAACTTATCGCCCGCCGTCGGTGCACCCGACATACCCAGTATCTGCACCGGTGTAGCCGGCCCCGCTTCCGTTACTTTTTGTCCGCGTTCGTTATGCAATGCTTTTACCTTGCCGCTATAGGATCCCGCCAGAATCGGCGCACCCACCCGCAGCGTTCCCGACTGGATCAGTACGGTAGCCACGATTCCCCGGCCCTTATCCAGGCTGGCTTCGATGACGGAGCCAACTGCCCGTTTTTTCGGATCGGCGCGGAGTTCAAGCAGCTCAGCTTCCAAAAGTACTTTATCAAGCAAGAGGTCTACATTTTGCCCTGTTTTACCCGATATTTCCTGGCACTGGTATTTACCGCCCCAGTCTTCCACTAAAATATTCATGGTGGCCAGCTGCTCGCGTATTTTATCGGCATTGGCTCCGGGTTTGTCAATCTTGGTAAAGGCAAACACAATCGGCACACCCGCGGCCTGCGCGTGGTTGATGGCTTCCCGGGTCTGGGGCATCACACTGTCATCAGCCGCAATCACGATGATGGCGATGTCCGTGATTTTAGCACCCCGCGCACGCATGGCGGTAAATGCTTCGTGACCCGGTGTATCAAGGAATGTCATTTTCCTTCCGTCCTCAAGCGTCACCTCATACGCACCGATGTGCTGCGTGATTCCACCTGCCTCACCGGCAATGACATTGGATTTGCGCACGTAATCGAGCAGTGATGTTTTACCGTGGTCTACGTGTCCCATAACGGTCACTATCGGCGCACGGGGCAGCAGGTTATCCGGATTGTCGGGTTCTTCCAGTTCGGTGTGTTCCTCGTCATCCGGCTTCACGAATTCAATTTCGTAACCGAATTCATCGGCCACGATGGCAATTGTCTCCGCATCTAGCCGCTGGTTGATTGACACAAATAATCCCAGGCTCATACAGGTACCAATAACCTGTGTTACAGGCACCCCCATCATACTGGCCAGGTCATTTGCCGTTACGAACTCCGTTACTTTCAGCACTTTGGACATCATTTCCTGTTCCAGTGCTGCTTCTTCCGCCGAGTGGGCTATATCATCCCGCTTCTGACGGCGGAGTTTTGCCCGTTGTGCAAATTTTCCCGACTTACCCGCTCCACTGAGCCGGGCAAGCGTAGCCTTGATCTGATCCTGGATTTCTTTTTCCGAAGGTTCCTCTTTATGCTCGGTGGTATGTCTTGGTTTTCCTTTAAAATCGTGCCTTCCCTTACCGTCGGCCGACTGGTTCGGTGCGTTTCCGCCCGGACGCTGTCCGCCGCCACCTCCGCCACCCGGACGATCCTTCCGTTTGCGTTTCCGTTTATGGTCATGCGCCGATACACCCGTCGCGCTGGACGACGATGCAACCGGCTTGTCTTTGGGCTGGTGTGCAGCCAGGTCAATGCGGCCGACCACATGCGGTCCGGCAAGCCGTTGCGCACGGGCACGGATCACGCCTTCGCCGCCGGGTCTGTTTTCCGGCGCTTTATCGCGTGGCTGCTCCTGGGGTTTCGTTTCCTGCTGCGGTTTTTCTTCCGGTTGCTTGGTGGCTTCCGGGGCCGGGGGTTGTGTTTCGGCCGGGGCCTTTTCCTCTACCTTCGGTTCTTCCGCCTTGGCTTCAGGTATAACGACTTCCTCCTTTTCGGCTGCTTTAGGTGCTTCCTTGGCCGGTTTTCCGCGTTTCAGGCTATCCAGATCGATTTTTCCGACGATCTTCATGCCCGAAGTATGCGGCTTTTCGGTTTGCTGGGGTTCCTCCGGCTCATGCTGCCGGCTTTCCGTTACCGGAGCTTCCGTGCTTTTATCTGCTGTTGTAAGTGCTCCCGTATCTTTAATCAGGATCTCTTCGCCATCGCTATCTTTTGGTTTTTTGGGCACAACAGGTTCGGCAGGGGTTTCTTCGCGGCGGATTTTGCCAATGATAATCTGGTTGGCCTCTTCCTTTACGATTTTATCCCCCTGAAACTCCTGCAAGAGCACATGATAGGTATCACTGTCCAGCTTTGTATTTGGTTTGGATTCAACTTCATAGCCATTCTTGGCCAAAAAATCGACCGCAGTACCGATACCAATGTTCAGTTCCTTTGCTGCTTTCAGCAGTGTTATGCTTTTACCTTCTGACATCTAATTTATCTAGCTCCTTTTTTTGTGCTGATACAAAAATATATTTTTTTATATGTTTATTGGCAAATTCAACAAGAAATAAAAAAGACAGGCACGAGGCGTTACCGGTGGCAGCGTTATTCAAATTCCGCTTGCAACACCTGGATAATCTCCTGGATTGTATTCTCTTCTAAATCAGTCCGCTTTACCAGATCATCTATCGAAAGCGCCAGTACGGACTTCGCCGTATCCAATCCCACGCGCTTCAATTCATCAATGATCCAGCTGTCAATTTCATCTGCGAATTCTTCAATATCCACATCTTCCTCCACTTCATCTGCTTCCCGGTATACATCGATTTCGTAACCGGTGAGCTTTCCGGCAAGCTTAATATTATGTCCGCCACGCCCGATGGCCAGGGAAACCTGGTCCGATTTGAGGTATACGGCAGCCGTTTTATTCTCATCGTCCAGTTTAATGGAACCGATCCGTGCCGGGCTCAATGCCCGCTGAATATACAGCGAATTATTGTTCGTGTAGTTAATAACATCGATATTCTCGTTGCGCAGTTCCCGGACGATGCCGTGGATCCGCGACCCTTTCATACCGACGCAGGCACCTACGGGATCGATGCGGTCGTCATAAGATTCCACCGCTACCTTCGCCCGTTCACCCGGTTCCCGCACAATTTTACGGATGGTAATCAAACCATCGAATATTTCGGGTACTTCCAGCTCAAACAGCCGCTGCAGAAACTCCGGTGCCGTACGGGAAATAATAATCCTGGGATTACTGTTTACCATCTCCACCTTATGTACCACGGCGCGGATGCTATCGCCCTTTTTAAAATAATCTGCCGGTATCTGTTCGGTTTTTGGCAAAATCAATTCATTACCGTCATCGTCGAGCACCAGGGTCTCTTTCTTCCATATCTGGTATACTTCACCTGTGATCAGCTCCCCTTCCCGGTCCTTGTATTTTTTGAATACCTCGTCCTTCTCCAACTCCAGAATTTTGGAAACCAGTGTCTGACGGGCAGCCAGAATGGCCCGGCGACCAAAACTTTCGAGTGTGATTTCCTCAATATAATCGTCACCTACTTCCAGATCGGGGTCAAACTTATGCGCTGCTGACAGTTCAATTTCCAGGTCGTCATCTTCCGAAAATTCATCTTCCACGACCACCCTTGTCCGCCAGATCTCCAAGTCGCCATTGTCCGGGTTCACGATGACGTCGCAATTTTCATCTGTGCCGTATTTCCTCCGGATCATGCTCCGGAAGACTTCCTCCAGCACGCTGATGACCGTAGGGCGGTCGATGTTTTTGAACTCTTTAAATTCCTGAAAAGAGTCAATTAAATTGATATTATTGCTCATTTTACCTAAATGAAATTAACACCTTTGTTGTTATGATATCATCAAAGGGAACCGTGTTTTGCTGAACAACCGCTTTCTTCCCTTTTTCCTTTATTTTTTCTTCGATGGTAATGCCGGTATCGGTCACTTCGCGTAATGCGCCCTCCCGTATCCGGCCATCATGCAATTTCAGCTGTACATTCCGGCCGATATTCTTCCGGTACTGCCTGACCGAGGTGAGCGGTGCATCCACCCCCGGCGAGGAAACCTCCAGCCGATACGCGTGATGGATAAGCCCCTCTTCTTCCAGGTGGAATCCCACGTGGCGGCTGATTGCCGCGCAATCCTGGATGCTGATCCCCTGGTCACCGTCGACCAGCACCTCCAATTTTCCGCTGGAATGCATCTTGACCCCCACTAAAAAAAGGTCTTCCCGATCTGCAATCTTCGCATTGATCAATTCGATAACCCGAGCTTCTACTTCCATGCCTTTTGGGATTAACGTGCATTAAAAAAGGGGACGATCAAGTGTCCCCTCTTTCTCAAGATGATGCAAAGATAATAATTTTTTTATATTTTAAAAAGCCGTGTTTTACGTTAATAAAAATACATCGGACAACTGACCCGGCCGGATGGCAGGGCGTTGGCTTTCCTGCGGGACTTGTTCGGGGTTGGTTCGACCCTTCTCCGGGACTTCTTCGATGTCCGTTCGAGGCACTTCGTAACGCAACGGATTGCGTGCCGAGCAGCCTCGAAGCGCACTCGAAGCGAAGTCGAAGCCCGGTCGAACAAGTCCCGAAGCAGACTCGAACAACACTCGAAGAAGACCCGAACAACACTCGAAGCACAGTCGAAGAAACGTCGAAGTGCACTAAATGCCCGGGTCAGATAATTCCGACGCGCGTGCTTCCGATTTCCTTATCAGGCCGCGGAAACCACAACCTAACGCTTTTCAACCACCGTGCTGATCGTTTTCTGCATCTGTGCCATCATTGCCGTCAGCGTTTCCATTGTGGGTTCCGGACTGGGTTCGGGCAGCTGCGTGCTGATGTAGGCTTTTGCCTGCCAAACTTCCAGTATATCTGCAGCTTCCACCCAATACGGCTCATAATTCTTATTATCGGAAAGCAGTTTCAGGCCCTTGTCCTCCTTATATTTAAATGCAATACGTTTATATACCACACCATCCGACCGGGAAATGATTATATAGGTCTGGCCGGGTTTTATTTCCACCCAGTTTTCCACATATTCCGCGATTACAATGCTTCCGGGCTGCAGCGGCAGCATGGAGTCGCCCTTGATCTCGAACGCGCGGTAAGTCCCCTGCCTGAACATGGGCAGGCTGAATTTGGGAAGCTCAGCAACGTATTCCGGATCGGCATAACCGTTCAGGTAGCCCGCACTGGCTTTGACCGGAACCAGTTCGATATTCTCCCGGTCTTCCCCGTCTACCGTAATACTTAATACCCGTACGTTGGCTGCATTGCCCCGGGGGGTCGGTTTCCATTTATCATTAATGGTGTCATTGGCCAGTTCATCCATGGTAAGCCCATAGAACGAAGCGATTTTCTTTAGCAAATCGTATTTGGGGTCTGCACGTTCCTCTTCATAGGCACCCACAGAAGCGCGCTTTATCCCCATTTCATCCGCAAACTGCTGTTGGGTAAGGCCTTTTTTCTTCCGTAAGTACTTAAGATTTTTGGCAATGTTGGACATAAAATTGAAAATTAATTTTGATTAACTAAATAAATTAGTATTATTGTGCCAATAAAATTAGCAACAATAATTTAAATGGCAAAATTTAGCCGAAAATAATTTTTCAACAGATGAGCACTTATGTTTATATCCTGACAGACAGCAACCGGAAATGCCTGCATGTGGGCATGACAGCCGACCTATGCCAGGCCGCCGCGGCCTATCGTGAGCTGACAGCCTTGTTTTCCGATACCGGGTCAACCGTTTCCCGGCTGGTGTACCACGAGGCACATCCAACGGAAACGGCAGCCCTGGCCCGTTTCAATGAATTGAGCCGGTATACCCGTATGCAAAAAGAAAGGCTGATCCGCCGGTATAACCCGAACTGGATCAGCCTGTCCCGCACGGCCACGTTCTCCGTGACCCGCCGGCACTGTGCCGTCGCCGGCTAATTACTATTCCGTTCTGTCCGCAATTGCCTTACGGGAGCGCGCCACATCCGCCGCGCTTATCGCGCTGGAGTTATTGTCGAAATTCAATCGGATGTAAGTCAGTATTTTCGCGAGTTCATCGTCGGCCAGAAAACCATGGGGCGGCATCACGCCGTTAAAAGACTGGCCTTTCACGGTAATCGGCCCTTCCAGTCCCTGCAACGTCAACTCAATCAGTTTCCGCTTATCCCCATTAACCCATTCCGATCCGTTCAGCGGTGGAAAACGGTTGCTGTCGCCCTGGCCGTTCCGCTGGTGGCAGGAGGCACAGTAACTGTTATACAGCGTTGCACCCACGTTCGCCTGTCCGCGGTCCAGGTGATCGGCAACGGGATCCGGATCCTTGATATTGGACCGCATTTTCCGTTCTTCCATGGCCTGCAGCTCGGTCGCGCCAAACGCATTTTTGTCGCCCTTGAACATGACCCGCCATATTGTGCCTTTTACGCTGTCGCTGATATACAACGAGCCGTCAGGACCCATGGCCAGCCCGACGGGCCGGTGGGCGGCATCGCTGGTATTCACAATCGTGTCCTGCTGCGCGAAACCGTCCGCAAACACCTCCCAGGGGCCTGAGGGCTTTCCGTCACGGAACGGCACGAAGCAGACAAAGTATCCCGACTGCGGATACGGGGTACGTATGGTCGACCCATGGAATGCGATGAATGCCCCGTTTTTATAGCGTGCAGGAAACTGGTCGCCGGTGTAAAACAGCAGGTCGTTCGGGGCCCAATGCCCCGGGAAACCGATCAATGGCTGTGCAATGCTGTCGGCGCCCCCCGTCTTCTTTCCGTCACCACCGTATTCGGGATTCAGCAGCTTTTTGCCCTGCAGCTGATCGTAATAATAATAAGGCCATCCGGCATTATCCCCTTCCTCCAGCCGGAAGAACTCTTCGGACGGAAGCATGCCGCTGTCCCATGCATTGTAATACTCGGGCCATGAAGTATTGAGGTAATCACGGCCGTGCTGGAGGGCATACAGCGCATTGCTTTCGGAATTCCAGCTCATCCCCACTACGCTCCGCAGGCCGGTAACGTACCGCTTGCCATCGCGCTGTGTCTGGTTGGTCTTATTGGCATCAAACTGCCATATTCCGCCGTGGTCTTCCAGCTCCGGGCAGGGGAATTGCCCCGGCGCACCGGGCACGCGTCCGCCCAGCTGGCAGATATCACTTGGCGCGCCGAAGGAAACATACAGGTGTCCCTCATTATCAAATGCAAGGGGTTTTGCCATGTGCTCGTATCCATGGACGTCATTTTTATAATCGTCCACGAGGATGGTCTCCGTTTCGCCTTCCGGGACCAGCTGGCCGGGTGTCAGCTTGGTGCGGTAAACCGCCCCTGCCGAACTGAAATAGAGGTAATCGTTATAAATCCGCATGCCGGTCGGGCCATACCCCGGCGTTACTTCATAGTCGCCGAAAAACACGATGCTATCGGCTTTGCCGTCGCCATCCGTATCCCGCAGGGCTACATTTCCGGCGTTTGGCTGTGCGTCACGCAGTTTTACGTACATATCTCCGTTGGCAGTCACCGCCAGGTGCCTGGCTTTCCCCAGGCTGTCAACCACGGTAACCGCCTCGAATCCACCGGGGAGAATTAATCCGCCATTGTCGGCGTCGCCCGGGGGGAGTGTATCCGCCATGCGTGTACACCCGACGCAGCAAAAGAAGACCAGGATAAGAAAAAAAGGTAATGTTCTCATAACGGCAGTACTATTGGTTCGCATTCCATGTGGCCGACGCAATACCGTTGAGGTCCCAGACAACGCGTCCGGCCCGGATGGTTAACTCGGCCTGCAGCTTGCTGTCGCCTTCCTTTTTATTCAATGACGAATCCAGGAAGCCGATCCTGCCCTGCTGTAGACTGAACACGGCGACGTCCGCCTCGGCGCCTACATCGAGGTTACCGAGCTCTTCGCGGTGGATCACCTGCGCAGGTTTCCAGGTGGATGCTTCAATAGCTGCGCCGAGCGGCATACCGAGATCCAGCATTTTGGACACCACATTAAGCATATCCTTCATACCGGCGTTCATACTGCCCGTGTGCAGGTCAGTACTGATGGTATTCGGCCAGAATCCCTGCTGGGTGGCAGGTACGGCCACCCGGTAAAAGAAACTTCCGCCGCCATGCCCCACGTCAAAGATAAGCCCGTTCTTCTGTGCGGTCACCCAATAGGGCTTTACCCGGCCGTTTGCGTCCAGTATTCCCTCCTTCGGACCGTGACCGGAGTGGTCACCGCCATACATATGGGTCAAGATATCCCCCGGCCGCAGCACCTCGGTAAACAGCTTTTCGAGCGGCAGCGGGGAATCGCTGGCGCCGGCGCCGCCGAGGTCGACCATCACCGGAATACCGGCATTCCTTCCCACTTCAGCTGCCTTTTCATAAGGCTCCCATTCCAGGCCCTGGTAATGGGCTATTTTAATGCCGATGATCTCGGGGTGCGCTTTGGCAACCATCGTGGTCATCTTCGGATCCATATCAAAGAGGTTCTGCTCATAGGGAACCACACCCCGCATGCCCTCGCCCACAATATTGAGGAAAGCCAGCACCCGGGTCTGCGAGCGGTCGATCACCTGTTCCTTAAAGAGATTGAAGTTCTTCCAGCCGGCGCCTCCCGCATCGGCAACGGTCGTTACACCCGCACGGAACGTAAAGCCGTCAGGCGGCAGCGCAGTAAAGCTGTTGCTCAGGTACCGGTCGGGAACCGTGCCCCAGAAGTGATGGCCATGCAGGTCGATTAACCCCGGGGTTACATACAGGCCTTTGGCGTCGACGACTTTCTTCGCCTGTGAGGCATTGATGTCCGGGGACACTGCGGCAATCTTTCCATTGCCGATGGCAACGTCCATCACACCGTCGATCCCGTTTTTCGGGTCGATGACGTGCCCTCCCTTTAACAGCAGGTCGTATTGCTGTGCCCGCACCTGCAGCACCGCGAAACAAAAAATAGCAACAAATAGGTAATAGCCTGTTCTTTTCATCATATGGTTTTAATTTAAGGTTAGTTATTTAAACGATTAAACAAGTGATCGCGGCTTTAACTGCCGCGTCTACACTAATAAGAAGACCCCGTTTTCCCTTTTTATCCTACCAGCCCGGAGCGAAATTTAACCCGAATGTACCGAATTCAAGATCAGTCCGCTGAAACGGAAATGCATAATACGGTTCTAATACCAGGGCACCGAACAGGTTAACCCGCAGGGACACGCCCGCGCTTAACGCAGGAATGCGTTCATATACTTCAATTGGTTGTGTCGGATCAAGCGGGTTCGGCCGGGTACCTACCAGGCGCGGGGTGCTTCGGAAAGCTACCTTGGAATCGCTGTTCCAGGCAAGCCCCGCATCAAAAAACAGGTTAAGGTCCGAGAAAAGCAGGCTTGACGGGATAGCCGCCAGCCGTTCCGGACCGGTAAAAGGCAGCCGGATTTCAAAATTGAAAACGGCGATACGCGTACCCATCATGCTATTGAAATTAAACACGCTGGAATTATTCCGGAACGATGCGCTTTCATATCCGCGGATCAGGTGCGGGTAGCCCAGGAACAGCGGGTACAGCGCATTCTCGTCTTTACCCGCGCGCATGTATGTGTATGCACGTGCTGCGATCGTAATCGGTTTAAACCGGCTGTATTTACGCAGGTCAAAGGTATAAGCCGAAAAGTTGTAATCTCCGAAATATTTTTCCATGCCGAGCCGGTAACGGAATCCCTGCAGCGGGGCAGCAATGCCAAACACGGCATTATCGCCCACGAAAGACGCATTGGCCTGCTGGATGGTAAACGCATTGAAGTTGCCTCCGAAAATCGCGCTGGCCTGTTCATTGGTTATCTTATCCCGGCCACCCCTGCCGATATAATCCTGCCACCAGTTATCTACCCGGTAGCTGTACCGGGCAAGCGCCCCGCCAAGCTCAAAGCGGTGATGCTTGGAGAACGGATAGGCGCCAAAAGCTTCTACCTGCTGCTGGAATGTACGGATAATATAGGTTTCAAAACTGGGTACCTGGATGATATCGCCATTCTGGTCGTAAGCCGGACGTGTACCGTATGCCGAAAATCCGGACATGTACGGGATGTGCGAAATGGCCCCACCCCAATTGATCCGGCTTTTCTGGTTGATATAAGCAACCTGTCCGCCGAAGTCATAGATCTCGCCATTGATGGAAAGGGCCGCAAAAATCTGGTTCTGGCCGAGGATATCCGAAAACATACCCTGGATACCGCTGGAGATACCGGCACCGTAACGGCTGCCGACGGCCATACCCATCCCGCTGTTTGCGAGGTAATCCAGTTTGAAATTCGGCCGGTAGCCTACAGAGTCTATCTGGTTATCGGCAATCCGCTGAAATAAATTGAAATTGCTGAGGTTGGCATTCACTACATCGACGCCAAGATTTTCCGGCGGCGGCAGCATGGCGGCGTTGAAGTTGACCGTTAACGGATCTACTTTTACCGGCTCAAAGTCAGCCACTTTTGCATTATATACGCTGTATTCATTCCGTCGGTAATACGAATAAACGACATCGTTATTTGCCGACAGGCTTAATGCCGGTGAATACTCCGTGATGCCGCTGATACCGGTAAAATATTCCGTCATCCGCTCCGTCGTTCCATCGCTCAGCGTATACCGGAACATGTTCCGGAAGCCATCGCTGTTCGACAGGAAATAGAGTTGGCTGTTATCGGCAGAGAACTGCGGATTCAGGTTGTTGGCCCCGGGGAATACGTCGATGTTACTGATTTCGCCGGTAGCCAGGTCAAACACCGCGAGGTTCATGGGGATGTTGACATCCCGCGAACGCTTCTGCCAGGCTACCCGGTCGGTGCTGAATACAATTTTCTGGCCATCCCAGGAGAAACTGGGCTGGAAGTCGGAATAAGCATCGTTGGTCAGCTGGGTCAATTTTTTCGTACCAAGATGATAGAGGTATAAATCACTGACCCCGTTTTTCAGGCCCGAGAACGCGAGGGTTTCGCCATCTGGTGACCAGGCGATGTTACCGAATTCCGTGACGTCACCCATGGCTTCCAGGAACAGCGTACGGCCATTGTTCACGTCCACGGCCATCAGTTTGCTCCGGCCCCGACTGAATACACTGAACGCAAATTTCCGGCTATCGGGGGAAAAAGCCCCCGCCGACTCCAGGAAACTGAATTCATCAATATCGGTATTGGTAAGCCGGCTGCTCAGCTTTCGTATAATTTCGCCGCTCTGTGCATCGGCCAGGAAAAGATCAATACTGAACAGGTCGCGTTCCGACAGGAAAGCCACGTATTTGCCATCGGGTGAAATGGCCGGCGAAACGTTCATGCTCCCCCCGGAATTCTGCCGATTGAGGATGGACCGTCCCACAGGCGCCCTGGAAGTATCGATGGGTAGGCTGCGGTAGGCATTGATCATGCTGTTTTTCCATAGGTTGGACAGTGTTTCGGAATCATACCCGAATACCCGCCTGATCCCCATTTCATAACCGTACATGGCGGTGGCTTTGAATAAGGGCATAATGACCGTATCACCGTAAGTAGACCCGACATATGACCAGAAGGCCTGCCCGAACCGGTACGGAAAATACCGGTTCTGGTTTTCCGTCATTGCCCGCAGCGAGGGAATATCATTATTCAGGTAAGCATCCCGCATCCACATGGCTGTGAAGGCATCCTTTTTCCCGACAGAAAAGTACTCCGCCATCCCCTCAACCATCCAAAGCGGAATATTACCGATATTCTCAAGCCGTGTTGTATCGCCCCCTTCCATCAGCACCCGGTACTGGAAGGCATGCACCAGCTCGTGGCCGAGTACGTGGCGGGTTTGCTGGTTAATGAGCATGACCGGCATGACCACGCGAGTCTTCAGTGCTTCGGTTACCCCGCCGGTACCTACCCCGATTTCGCCCTGTATAGTTGTGGTTTGCTGGAACTCAGGGTGGTTAGCATACAGAATGATGGGGTTCTTCCGGAGAAAAGTATCCCGGAATACCTGTTGATGCAATTCGTACCAGACCTCACTTTCCTTGGCGAGCCACCGGATCAGTGAGTCGTTTTGCACATAGTAATGTAGGTTAAAATGGGGCGTTTCATATACCTTAAAATCCAGTTGCTTATACCGCATTTTGTTCTGTCCGAAATATTGCGCCTGTGCGCCCAGGGCAAAAAGGCAGAGCGCCATACCGATCAGCACTTGGAAATAAAAAGGTCTGTTGATACGAAAATGTGTCATGGAACGTCAGCTGAGATAGTTTTTGAACGTAAAGTTAGAACGAATATCGGTAAAATGGTTTAATAATCATCATGCTATTTGTTTTCGGTTAGCCTTTGCGTGCCGGCCGGTACCATTCCGTTGCTTCCCCTTTGGTTTTGTCCACGGATGTGATCTGCCGGCTACCATCAAGCTGTCGCTTCAGTTCCTCCATATCAAGTGGTTCCTCCAGCGCCGGTGAGTCGGGCAGTCGCAGCGGCGAAATGCTGTCAGTCTGTGTACTGTCGCGGTGGATGATGCGTGGGCTGGGACAATTGTATTGCCGGTTTATCGGCACACCGGCTTCCGGAAACGGGCCGTAGGTATATCCCAGAGCATTATCATGGTATAGTTTCTCCATGTATTTACCAAAAATAGGCAATGCCGTACGTGAACCTTCACCGGTCTGGGAGTTCTTAAAATGAATGCTGCGTTCGTCGCATCCCACCCAAACGCCGGTCACCAGGTCTTTGGTTACCCCCATATACCAGCCATCCACGTAATCGGACGAGGTGCCTGTTTTTCCGCCAATCTGATTATTTTCTTTCCATAGATCCCATTCCCATAGGGCCTGCGAGGTACCTTCCGGCTCTTCCATGCTTCCCCGGAGCATGTAGGTCATCAGCCAGGCGACTTCCTCGCTGATCACCTGGGTGTCCCGGGGTTTAAACGTGGCGACCGTACGGCCATCCATTGCGACAATCCGGGATACCAGTATCGGGTCGACGCGCCGGCCCTTATTCATAAAGGTTGCGTATGCGTTGACCATTTCGAAGACGCTGACATCATTGGAGCCCAGGCTAACCGAGGGCACGGAAGCCAGCGGGCTGGTGATGCCGCTGCGTTTGGCTGCATCCACGACCTTGTCCCAGCCGACCTCTTCCGTGATCTGCGCTGTAATGGAGTTTACCGATTTCCCCATGGCCCAGCGCAGCGACATGTCGCGGCCACTGAACACCCAGTCGGCATTTTTCGGCTCCCATACTTTTTCTTCCCCTTTCTCCGTATACGTAATCCGTACCGCCTTATCCACATATTTATCACACGGAGACATGCCCGCCTCCAGGGCGGCAAGGTAGGCAAAGGGCTTGAATGTAGAGCCCGCCTGGCGTTTCGCCTGGAATACGTGGTCGTACTGGTAATACTGGTGGTTTATTCCGCCCACCCATACTTTTATTTCGCCATTATACGGATCCATGGACATCATTCCGGCATTCAGCATCATGGCATAATGGGCCAGCGAATCCATACTGGAATACTGCACCTCCCGGGGCCCGTCCCAGGTGAACACCTGCATGGTCTTGGGCTGGTTGAGGTAATGGAATATGCTGTCTTTATTGCCTTTATAGCGTTCATTTAACTGGCGATAGTAGCTGGTGCGCGAGGCCAGGTTTTCCAGAAAACCATCGATCACTTCCCCATTGGAATTGCGCCATGGGATCTCGCCCTGCCACGCATTTTCCAGTCGGCGCTGGAGGGTTTTCATCTGCTCAGCGACCGTTTCCTCGGCGTGGCGCTGCATGCGGGAATCAATGGTGGTATAAATCTTCAACCCGTCCTCGTAGATGTCATATCCATTTTCGGCGCACCAGGCCTCCAGCCATTTTTCAACAGCAGCACGCAGGTAGGAGTCTTCCCGGGCGGCTTCCTCTTCCGTGCCGAAACTCAACCGGAGCGGTGTTGCCCGGGCCTCCTGATAGGCTTCAGCTGAAAGGAATCCGGCTTTCTGCATCTGGCTGAGCACGATATTACGCCGCTCAACAGATCGGTCCGGGTTGCGCACCGGGTTATATAACGTAGTCCCTTTAAGCATGCCGATGAGCACGGCTGCTTCCGCAGCCGTCAGGTCCGACGGCTGTTTGTTGAAATAGCGCTTAGCCACCGTTTTTATGCCGTATGCGTTGTTGCTGAAGGAAACCGTATTCAGGTACATCGTAATGATCGATTCCTTACTGTACTTACTTTCCAGTTTATAGGCCGTGACCCATTCCTTGAATTTATTGATGACCAGTCCGATGCCGGGTATACGACCCAGGAGTCCCTCAGCCTGGTCATAACGGGTACGGTATAGGTTTTTCGCCAGCTGCTGGGTGATGGTGCTTGCTCCTCTCCGATCACCCTGTGCCGTGGACAGCAAACTGGAAAATACGGCCCGGAAATCCACGCCGTGGTGCTGGAAAAACCGGATGTCCTCGGTTGCGATCAGCGCGTTGGTCACGTTGGGCGAAATGCTGTCATAGGGCACCGGCGAGCGGTCTTCCTTGAAATAGCGCCCGATCAGCACACTGTCGGCCGTGTAAAGTTCCGAAGCCACGTGCTGCGCCGGCATGTTGATATCGCGGGACGTGGGGGAATATCCGAACAGCCACAGGAAATTAATTTCGACGGCACAGATGAAGATGACGATAGCATAGCCAACGATCAGGGTATATCGTAAATATTTGTTCCGTATTTCTTTAAACATCAGGTAAAGATGAAGAATTGTTTTTGCAATGCGGCTATCAAAAATGTTAAAATTCGGCCATCAATGCGCGGTTAGCCGTTTTCAAAATGCTTTTCATTTTTACCCAGTCGCTCCTCGTCCCACACATGATCCACCTGCTGTGCTTCCGAGCGGATAGGGCAATTTTTAACCCGGCAATACTTGCAGCATGCCGGTATACAGGGGTCTGCATGGATAAATAATTCGGTATTGCTGTGCAAGTTACTGTTAATCACGGTATCGATGAGCGACACCTCGTCGTGCACCTTGTTGAGATCGTAATAGTTGGGCAAGGTTACATGGCAATCGATATGCAGCTCATGCCCATAACGCTGGACACGCAGGTTGTGCACATCAATCCAATCGTCTTTCCGGTGCCGTTGTAATATATTGGCTACCTTCCCCAGTAGTTTCATGTCCGATTCATCCATCAGTCCGGCGATAGACCGCCGCAGGAGCTTATATCCGCTGATCAGGATATACGTGCCCAGCCCCAGTGACAGTACGATATCGATCCACCCGAATCCGGTGATATACATCAGGAACAGTCCCACCAAAAGTCCGACCGTACTGTACGCATCGGTCTGTAAGTGCTTGCCATCGGCAAGCAGCGTCAGCGAATTGAGCGATTTACTCTGGGTGACCATGTATGTACCCAGTACAAAATTGACCACCCCGGTAAACGCCAGCAGTCCCATGCCCCCGATCAGGTTACCCACCGTTTCCGGAAAAAAGATGTTATATACTGCCTTGGCCAGGATCAGCATCCCGGCAATAAAAATTAATCCACCTTCAAGGAATACCGAAAAAAATTCCACCTTACCGTGGCCGTACGGATGGTTCTGATCGCGCGGCCGGGCTGCCAGGTGGATGCTGTAAAAAGCAAATCCGGAGGCCACGACATTGACGATGCTTTCCATGGCGTCGGTGAGGACCGCGTTGGAGTTCGTTAATAAATAAGCGCCGAATTTTATCAGCATCAGCAGAATACCGGCAGCCAGTGCGAGTCGGATTATATTTTTCTGTTTATTCAAAATATATTTTTCTGCTTACCAAATATGTTTTTCTATTTACACAAAACAATCGTTCGAACGTTGGAAGGCAAAGATAACGAATGCCGCGCACACCCACATATAAAACAATGTGGCAACACCCGGGAAATCCGCATTCCCGACAAATAATAATTGTTGTTGGAATCGCCAGTTTTGTCTAATTTTGTCCACCATGAGCACATCTTCTATTCTTTCCGATAGGATAAATAATCTGTCCGAATCGGCCACCTTAAAAATGACCAAACTTGGCCGTGAACTCGCGGAAAAAGGCGTTCACGTCATTAGCCTCAGCGTGGGTGAACCTGATTTTCACACCCCGGACCATGTAAAGGCCGCAGCCAAGCAGGCGCTGGATGAAAACTACACCCGCTATTCCCCTGTACCGGGGTATCCGGATCTCCGCAAGGCTATCGTGAAGAAGCTAAAGGAAGAAAACAACCTGGACTATGATGCCTCGCAGATCGTGGTATCGACCGGGGCCAAACAATCGCTTTCCAATGCGATACTGACCCTGATCAATCCGGGCGATGAGGTCATCATCCCCACGCCCTACTGGGTATCCTATTCGGAGATGGTAACACTTGCGGAAGGCAAGTCGGTATTCATTAATACAACCATCGAGAGCGATTTTAAGATCACACCCGAAGAACTGGAAGCTGCGATTACATCGAAAAGCAAGCTTTTCATGTTTTCTTCACCGTGCAATCCCACGGGCAGCGTATACAGCAAAGCGGAGCTGGAAGGGCTTGTGCGGGTATTTGAGAAACATCCCGACATTTATATTATTTCCGACGAGATTTATGAGCACATCAATTTCATCGGACAGCATGAATCCATTGCGCAGTTCGACAGCATTAAAGACCGCGTAATCCTGATCAATGGCTTTTCCAAGGCTTTTGCGATGACGGGCTGGCGCCTGGGCTACCTGGCAGCCAGTAAAGAAATAGCGGCAGCTAATGACAAACTGCAGGGACAAACCACATCAGGAACCTGTTCTATTGCCCAGCGGGCAGGCATTGCTGCCTATGCACAGGGCTTGGACAGCGTATTGAAGATGAAAGAAGCGTTTGAGCGCCGCAGGGACCTGGTATACAACCTGTTGAAGGAAATTCCGGGCGTGAAGACGAACCTGCCGGAAGGTGCGTTTTACTTTTTCCCGGACATCAGTTCGTTTTTCGGAAAAAAGGACCCTCAGGGGAATATCATCAAAGATTCGAGTGACCTGGCGCTTTATCTCTTAAATGAGGCCCATGTGGCTACCGTGGGTGGCGACTCCTTTGGGAATAATAATTACATCCGGTTGTCCTATGCAGCATCGGACGAAAATCTGAAAGAAGCGTTGCGGCGCATTAAAGAAGGCCTGGCTAAACTGAGCTAAGGGAACAACGGCCCGCACAGGTTTTTATATTATTACGGCGATCCGGAAGTTACTTGCTTCGGATCGCCTCTACCGGGTTAAGCCGGGCAGCCATGGCTGCAGGCACGATACCTGCTACCAGCCCGATCAGGGTAGACAGCAAGACCGTAAGCATAACCATCCCCAAATTCACGACTATACCCAAACCAAAGACCAGCTTGACCAGGAAGGCTAGCAGATAGACGATGGATAACCCCATAAACCCGCCGATTACACACAGCGCAATGGCTTCGATGAGAAACTGGGAGAGGATAAAATAATTTTTTGCACCCAGTGACTTTTGTATGCCGATGATGTGGGTCCGCTCCTTCACCGACACGAACATGATGTTTGCGATGCCAAATCCGCCTACCAGGATGGAGAAGATACCGATAAACCCACCGGCCAGGTTGATTACCTTAAACATGGAATCCAGCTGCGCGGTAATCACCGTTGTTTTATTCAGGGAGAAGTCGTCCTGCTGCTGCGGGCTTAGCCGATGAATGGACCGCATGACACCCCGTAATTCGCTCTCCGTTTCTTCCAGTGCGATAGCGGGACGGGCGCTCACCATGATAGCCGGACTGTAACGCCTGATATTTACGAGATTACGGCCAAGATTAAGTGGAATCATCACCACGTTATCCATGGAAACGTCGAAGATCATCCCCTCTCCTTCCTTTTTGAAAATACCGATGACCGTTATTCTCCGGCCCAGCACTGAAACTTCCTTGCCAATCGGGTCCGCATTGGGAAACAATCCCTCGGCAATGGTTGCGCCGATCACGGCCACGGTACTGCCCCGGCTGGATTCGATTTCGGTAAAATACCTTCCGTCCTGGATTTCCAGGTTCCGGATGTCATAGAGTTCGTGCGAAGTAGCCGTAACGGTAACACCCGACACGTTGTTATTGAAGTACTGGACGGTACGGTTCCCGATATCAATGGAAAACGAAACGGCTTCCGCGGTGGTCATCCGTTCCTTCAGCGCCTCGTAATCCCGCAGGTCCGGCTCGGGCCGGTTGACATACTGCCACCAGGGAAAGTCAGGTCCGCCGTCCCATGGCCATTTCATCACGTAGATGGTTTTACTCCCCAGTTTCTCAACGCTGCTTTCGAGATTCGCCCGCAGGGTGTCCACCGCGGAGAATACGCCGATAATAATCAAGATCCCGATGGTCACACCCAGCAGGGATAACAACGTCCGGGTACGGTTTTCGCGCAGGGCGGAAAACGCGAAACCAAAACTCTCACCGATTAGCTTCAGAAACAACATGTTCTATAGACGTATAGGATCATCAAAAGTTACATAAAAAAATGGGGTGCCGTCACCGGCTATAAAACTGCGAAACCCTCATCATATTACCAAAATAATTTCATAAATTTGCGCGCTAATTTAATTGGTATTGTCCGAAAGGGGTTCCTCAGGGTATCCTACTGAAACGGCACACGGCATCGGACAGCCTCCTATATAACTGCATCAACAATGAAGCTATCTCAATTTAAATTCAATCTCCCCGAATCACTCATTGCAAACGAACCCAGCGAAAGCCGGGATGAGTCGCGCTTGATGGTCCTCGACCGGAAAACCGGGAAAATAGAACACAAAATATTCAAGGATGTCCTGAACTATTTCGACGATAAGGACGTTTTGATCCTGAATAACACGAAAGTTTTTCCGGCCCGCATGTATGGCAATAAAGAGAAAACAGGGGCAACGATTGAAGTGTTTTTATTGCGTGAACTGAATAAGGAGCTCCGCCTGTGGGATGTATTGGTAGACCCGGCGCGGAAAATCCGGGTGGGCAACAAGCTTTATTTTGGCGAGGACGACCTGCTGGTTGCCGAAGTAGTGGACAACACCACTTCCCGCGGCCGTACCATCCGGTTTTTGTTTGACGGCAGCGATGAAGAATTCCGCCGGAACATCGAAGTTCTGGGGGAAACCCCGCTTCCGAAATACATTAAGCGCAAGGCCACGCCGGAAGATAAATTCCGTTACCAGACCATTTTTGCCAAGCATGAGGGTGCCGTGGCGGCCCCTACCGCAGGATTGCACTTCAGCCGGGAGCTGATGAAGCGTTTTGAGCTTAAGGGTGTGGATTTTGCCGAAATTACGTTACATGTTGGACTGGGAACATTCCGCACGGTAGAGGTGGAAGACCTTACCAAACATAAAATGGACTCGGAGCAGTTTATCATCACACCGGAAGCAGCCAATACGGTAAACCGGGCGATAGACACGAAAAAGCGGGTGTGCGCTGTAGGTACGACTTCCATGCGTGCCATTGAGTCTTCTGTATCGGCCGACAGGCACCTGAAACCGGCTAACGAGTGGACAAGTAAATTTATTTATCCTCCCTATGATTTCAGTATTGCCGACAGCATGATTACCAACTTCCATACGCCGGAGTCTACGCTGCTGGTTATGATTGCTGCCTTTGGTGGTTATGAACATGTAATGCATGCGTACGAAGTAGCTGTTAAGGAGAAATACCGGTTCTACAGTTACGGAGATGCCATGCTGATTATCTAAATACAGGACTGGGAATTACAGCACTTTAACTGATCCTGCGTTGCGCAGTGCTCGCGTTCGAAGATGACCATTCATTATGCCATAATCGTTGCGGGGGGAACGGGAAGCCGTATGGGTTCCGATGTTCCCAAGCAATTTATGCTGCTTAACGGGCTTCCGGTAATGATGCATACATTATTGGCTTTTCAGCGAAGCAAGTGTGCCCCGCATCTGGTGCTCGTGCTCCACCCATCAATGCAGGAGCAATGGCGCTTACTCTGTAACGCCCATCATTTTCAGGTGCCGCATAAACTTGTTGTTGGCGGCGAGAGCCGGTTCGAGAGCGTGAGAAGCGGGCTGGAAGAGATCAGGTTGACGGACGGACAGGCTCCCGGGGTGCTTATTGCCGTTCATGATGCCGTAAGGCCACTGATTAACCCCGATTTAATTGATTTGTCGTATGCGGAGGCCGCGCGTTCCGGAAATGCGGCACTGGCAGTACCGAGCAGCAACTCCGTCCGGATTGAACAATTGGACGGTGCAGGGACGTTCTCCTACCCAAGGGAAAAGGTTTACCTGATGCAGACTCCGCAGACCTTCAGGGCTGCGGATCTTTTTCATGCTTATGAACAGCCCGAAGACAACACCTGCACCGACGATGCCTCGGTGGTAGAAAAAACAGGCATCCCCATCACCCTGGTGCCTGGGGATACCTGCAATATCAAAATCACCTTTCCGGATGACCTGCTGGTAGCCGAACGGTTATTGACCAGCCGCCGGTCAGGCAGCTCCCCGGATTACGCGCAGTAGAATCGCTATTATTGCGATAACCAACAATACGTGGATGATGCCGCCGGTGTAATACCCGCCAAAATAACTGATCGCCCAGGCGATAACCAGGATGATCGCAATGAAATACAATAAATTTCCCATAGCATTATAAGGTTAATGATTAATAATCACCTTTATCAACAGACATATGGGAAAAATGTTTGGTGTATGGTATTGGATTACGCGTGCAATCCGGTTAGCATCAAGCCATCGTACGCGAGGGAGATACTGCTTGGCAATTCGCGCTGCACTTCTTCGTGCCGCCCCAGCCGGTGGCTGATGTGGGTAAAATAAGTCTGCTCGGCACCCACTTGCTGTGCAAACGCCACCGCCTCATCCAGCGTGAAGTGGGAGATATGCGGGTCGCGCTGCAAGGCATTGACCACGAGTATTTTTGTCCCCTTTATTTTCGCTACTTCCGGTTCGGCGACCGTCTTGGCATCGGTGATATACGTAAAATCCCCAATGCGGAAGCCCAGTACCGGCATCATGTAGTGCATCACTTCAATGGGTTGTATCATAGCGCCGAATAATGGGAACGCCGCCGTGGTAATCTGATGCAGCTCCAGCTGGGGAACCCCGGGGTATTTTTTTGCGGAAAAGGCATAGTAAAACTCCCGTTCCAGCGCCTCGTGCACCTCCGTGCTACCATAAATATCGATAGCTCCCCCTTTTTGCCTATTGAAGGCGCGCACGTCGTCCAATCCGGCAACATGGTCCTTATGTGAATGAGTAAAGAGAATAGCGTCCAGCCGGGTTACCTGTTCCCGCAGCATCTGGTAACGGAAATCAGGCCCGGTATCAATGACAATGTTCCGGTTGTTCAGCTCAACCAGGATGGATGAGCGCAGTCGCTTATCTTTTGGATCCGGCGAGGTACATACCCTGCAGTCGCATGCAATCACCGGGACCCCCTGGGAAGTACCTGTACCTAAAAATTTAACTGTCAAATTGTTAGTTTCGTTTGTTTGATGCTTCGTAAAAACTGCTTTTGCTTATCGCTGAGGGCATCGCTCTCCGTATTTATTCCCTGTAAAAGCCCGGTTAGCGCATTTATTTTCATCTCCAGGTTGGAGAATCGGTTAACCACTACCATTTTATTGGCCTGCAGCATGCAGGCACCGGTTCTAAAATTCCCTTTTTCATACCGCACCCGGTATCCGAGATCGCGCAGCAGCGATTCGAGCTTATCCAGGCTATGTTGTGTGTTCGGAAGCAATGGTTTATATTAAATCAATGCGGCAAATTACGATACATCTCCTAAATTCCCAAAGTGTTTTATCCACATTGCCGGAATATGACACGCCGGAAAAAATCCTGTATAAAACCCAGCCCATAGGCCGTCAGCTGGATATAAGCCGCGATTACGCTCAGTACGGCAATGTAGGCACTCCGGACGCGCCATAACGCATGGAGAAAGAGAAGTACAGTATAGCCGGTAAGGAGTAGGTTGCCGAGCCCGCAGAGGACAAACAGCAATTGTATACCATCAGGGGCTGCCATCGCCCGGTATAAGTTCAGCACGACCAGCAGGGCCAAACACACGACGAACAATGCGGGAAAAAAGTGAACGGGTTTGAGCTCGGCGGGAAAATGCTTGTAAATATTGATCCGTGCCCTGCCAAAAAAATGCAGCTGCCTATAAAACTGCCTAAAATCGGTGCGCCGTTTATGATATACCACTGCTTCGGGGATCAGGCCTATTTTTAGCCCCGCGGTGTGGATCCGGATGCTGTACTCAATATCTTCACCCAGCCGAGTCAGCTTAAAGTCCCCCACCTGCTCCCAGGCTTTTCTCGACACACCCATATTGAAGCTTCGGGGGTGGAATACACCGATATGTTTTTTATTGCCGCGGATTCCGCCCGTGGTAAAGGGCGATGTCATTGCATAGCTGATCGCTTTCTGAACGGGCGTGAAGGACTCATGGGCCGCATCGGGACCGCCGTAGGCATCCAGTGGTGTTTTATCCAGAAAAGCCTTTACGTTGGACAGGTAGTTGGGCGGAATCAGGCAATCGGAATCAAATATGACAAAATAGTCGCCTTTGGCCCGCTGGAAACCGTAATTGCGGGTAAAGCCCTGCCCCTCATTTGGCTTTGCGTAGTAATGTATATCCAACTGTCCTTTGTAGCCTTCCACAATCGCGCGCGCGTCACGGGTGGAACCGTCTTCAATGACCAGTACCTCAAACTGCGTGTATTGCTGCTGCAGTAACGAATGCAACAGCTCATCGATCTCCTGTGGCCTGTTGTATAGCGGGATGATAATGGAAAAAAACATGGATCAGGATCTGCGGTGCTTAATTTACCGGCCGACTTATATCACTTTTTCAATCTGGTAGCTGTTGCGCTCAGATCCATTGCGGGAAATCAGCTCCGCGATGAATCCGGTCAGGAATAATTGCGTGCCGATGATAATCGCAATCAGCGCGAAAAAAAACAACGGCTGGTCCGTGGCATTCCGGTATGGCGTATGGTTGGATATACTGATCAGCTTTTCTACAATCAGCCAGATGGCAATGATGAACCCTGCCAGAAAGCTAAGCACGCCCATCGCACCGAAAAAATGCATTGGCCGTTTACCGAATTTACCGACGAAGAAAATCGACAACAGGTCCAGAAACCCCTTAACGAACCTGCCGGGCCCGAATTTTGTTTTGCCGTATTTTCTTGGATAGTGCAGTACCACCTGCTCACCAATGCGCGTAAACCCGGCCCACTTGGCGATTACCGGAATATAGCGGTGCATCTCGCCGTACACCTCGATACTTTTTACCACGTCCTTTTTATAGGCCTTTAACCCGCAATTGAAATCATGCAGGTTGTGTATTCCCGACATGCTCCGCGTAACGGAATTAAACAGCTTGGTAGGCACGGTCTTCGAAGGCGGATCGTGGCGCTTCTGCTTCCACCCCGAAACCAGGTCAAAATCTTCCTGGGTAATCCGCCGGTACAATTCAGGAATCTCATCCGGACTGTCCTGTAAATCCGCGTCCATCGTAATTACCACATCCCCCTGGGCAACTGTAAACCCGACATTGAGTGCGGCCGATTTGCCGTAATTCCGACGGAACTTCACCGCGGTTACCTTTGGGTTTTTCGCTTTCAGTGCCTCGATGATCATCCACGACCCGTCTGTACTGCCGTCGTCGATCAGAATGATTTCATAACTGAACCGGTGGTCGTCCATCACCCGCTTAATCCAGGCCGTCAGTTCCGGCAAGGATTCGGCTTCGTTATATAAAGGAATGACTACTGAAATATCCATAGTATGGTTACAGGAACTGTCAATCATTGCATCACGCCGGCATTAAACTTCTTCTTCACCTTCTTCTGTTACCGGTGCAAATACCGGGCGCTCGCGCTTGAAAATAGCGGCAAAGATCAGTGCACCGACAAAATAGAAAATAGCCGCAATGGCCAACCCTTGCACGACATCCATAAAGCCGGGATTAACCTGCTTTTCAATGCTTTTTTCCGCTTCCTCGATGATTTTATCAATCTGGTCCTGATCAGAGGATAACGTTTCCGCCATCCGGGTTGTCGCATTCAGCGAAATTTCACGCATGGTGTCCGCATATGACGGTTCAATCCATTTTGCAAATGCCGTGGTAAACAGCGTGACAACAACTACCTGAACGATGAACATGATAAAAATATTGCTCAGCGCTTCGCGGAACGACCAATAACCGCCGGCCTTTCTGCGTAAATCAAGTGTAAAATAAATGGCGAGTCCGATCCCAATGGCCAGCTGAATAAGACCATAGGCAAAATTGCCCATTAATGAGGGTGCTGCGTAATAAATCAACAAAAAAATAATGATGTTGATTGCCGCCCAGATCAATGCATTGTTGATGGCGGCCCGCTTGGCATTAGGTGCCGTTGCCTCTGCGTTTGGGTTAATTGTCATAATCTTTAGATTTAATGATTGTATTGGGTAATCAATTTATACATGGCGGCATCAAATGCCGGGTTTTTACTGGCTTTCACATAGGCTGCCCAATCTTGTTCCGACGGATTGGGTTCGCAGAAAAATCCCATCAGGGGATAGAATAATTCCGCCAGCTCCTGGTCTTCCGGCAGCTGATGGGCCGCCTGTGCAATGGCTTCATATGAACTGTCGACAAGCAATTGATTTGCGATTACCGGCTCATAAATCCGGTGTTCGTCCTGGAACTCATCTTCATCCACCAATAGGAATTCCTTAAGGTAATCGCCCAGGTACGGATCAATGTCTTCGTCAGCGCATTCACGTAAATAAAGCAACAGGTTAAGCAGCTCAGTACCCCGGTCGATTGTCTGGTCCTCAATGGCTTCCCATTCTTCCGACTCAAGGTAATCTGCTTCCAGTTTGTTTACGTCGGCAGCAAAAAAGTTAATCAGCAATAGGTCAAACACGGGTTCGCGAAGTGCTTCAAACCGGGGACTGTCATCAAATGCAGCATCCATGCCCGCTACCTTTTCCATGTAAGGCAGGTCGGCATTGAATACCGAGCTGAGCCGGGCCGAGATTACAGCTGCATCCAGCGTCTCAATTTTTGCATAAGTGTGGAGGGCTGCTTCCAGCGCCTGTTGTACATGCGGGTTCATCATATCGTTATCAATTGCCGGTTATTTGCAACCAAGGTGACCTTTCCAGTGAGTTCAGTTCCCAGCAGCGGACTATTCGCTGATTTGGAACGATTGCGCTGTGAAGTAAACATCCATTTTTCCCGGGGATTAAACAGCACGAAATTTGCCTCAGCCCCTTCATCAAGCGCTGGAATGCCCAGCCCTAAGATCTTCCGTGGGTTAACTGCTAGTTTTTCGACAAGCTGATGCGGTGTAAGTCCCGCTCGCAGCGCCAACGGCAGCACGGTTTGCAAGCCTATGATTCCATAAGCCGCAATCTCATATTCTACATTCTTAAATTCTACTTCATGCGGGGTATGCTGTGAAACAATGGCATCAATGGTGCCGTCTGCCAGTCCTTTGAGCAGTGCCGTCACATCCTGTTCAGTGCGCAGCGGTGGATTGACCTTATAATTGCTGTCGAAACCCGCAACCAGGTCGTCTGTTAACACCAGGTGATGGGCGGCCACATCGCAGCTGACCCGGATGCCGCGTTCCTTCGCCCGACGGATGAGATCCACGCCCTGTGCCGTGCTTACGGTGGTGAAGTGTATTGCTGCGTCGTGATACTCGGCCAGGTACAGATCGCGGGCGATCATCAATGTTTCGGCCAGGTTCGGGTTTCCTTTCATGCCCAGGTACGTGCTGGTAATCCCCTCATTCATCTTTGCCCCGCCAGATACCGAAGTATCGTCTGCATACGAAAAAATCAGTCCGTCAAAACCCTTGCTGTAAAGCAGCGCCCTGCTCATTAAGCCGGCTTGCTGCACGGGCTTATTGCCATCGCCAAAAGCAATGGCACCTGCCAGCTTCATATCATAAAGTTCTGCCAGTTCTTCCCCGGCCCTTTTTTTGCTGATGGTACCTATCGGATACACATCGACAGGAAGTGTTTTTGCACGATTGACAATGAGTGCTACCTCGGCATGGCTGTCGACCGGAGGCTGGGTATTCGGGTGCACCGCGACGCCGGTAAAACCTCCTGCCAGGGCGGCTGCACTGCCGGTGATGATGTCCTCTTTGGTTTCGAGGCCCGGTTCCCCGAAGTTGGCATTTAAGTCAAAAAAACCGGGGGCAATAAACTGATCTCCGGCATCGATAACCTTTACTCCATCAACCTCAGTCGTTATTTCGGATGCTATACGGGCAATTTTACCTTTCGCTATCAAAATGTCTGCTTTCCTGTTATGAAAAGGGTGACCGGGAAAGGCGACATTGACTGACTTGATAAGTAGCGTATTCATGAATGTAATAATGGGGTTGCAGATTTTCGATTAGGCAATGAAACAGACCAGATAAGCAAATAAAATAACGTGCTGAAAAAGACCGGAAAGCTGACTTTTAACGGATTTATTGCTATAAGTGCGTTCATTAAAGAACAAAAGTACAAAATCCATCGCAATGGCAAACCTTATTTTAACATTTAACGACCGGTGCCCAATACTACCCATACTATGCGGGTTTCCCCCACTCGTAGCCATCTACCTCAAGTCCGGCCAGCCCCAGAACCCGGTCGACCACCGTAGCGGCCAGCGCTTCAAAATCAGGTGGCAGGCTATAAAACGAAGGGCTTGCGGGACAGATAATGGCGCCGGCTTCGGCAATGGTCTGCAAGTTGCGGAGGTGGATCAGGCTTAGTGGTGTTTCCCGGGGCACGAGAATCAGTTTCCGCTTTTCCTTCAGGATCACGTCGGCCGCCCGCGAGGTTAAATCGGACGAGATTCCCTGCGCAATCCGTGCGAGTGTCCCCATGGAGCATGGACATACAATCATGGTGTCAAACTTCGCTGATCCCGATGCAAACGGCGCATAGAAGTCATTTTTTTCGTAAAAGGTAAACGGGTAATGGCGGTAGTCGTCGTTTTTCAACTCATACTGCCATACGTCTTTTGCATTATCCGACATGACGACACCGACAGCATCCCATTGGTCACGGATCGTCAATAGCTTATCCAACAATACCTTGGCATAGATGGCACCGCTTGCGCCGGTGATGGAAACGATGATTTTTCTTGACATGATATCGGAATTTTCCCATCAAAGCTATGAAAAAGCCCCGGGGGGTTGGCATAAAAAAAGTAATTGTAAGCGTCATTTCATATTTTTTTAGTTATTTCGTGTTGTATAACTTAAAACAGTATCCGAAAAACCACATGAGTCTTAGTTTATTAGAAGAATATATTGAAGCGGGCAATAGTCTGGCGATTGACAATCTACTGAATGAAAATCCAAGTTTGTGCAAACAACGAACCAGCCATGATATATCTCCCCTGCTGCTGGCCTGTTATTATAATAAACCTCAAATCATCAAAGTATTGCTCCGCCATATGGATGAGCTGACCATCCATGAAGCTGCCGCCGCGAATGAGCTGGAACAGGTGCAGGCCATGATTGAAGATATGCCTGATTTACTGGACCGGGTTTCGGATCATGGATTTACACCGCTGGGCATTGCCACTCATTTCGGGAATGAGGATATGGTGCGGTTTTTATTGACAAAAGGAGCTGACACCAATACCTACTCGCAGAATGGCTATCAGGTGTATCCCCTTCATACGGCCATTGGTTCGGGGTTTGAAAACATTGCCAAAATGCTGATCGAAGCAGGCGCTGAGGTTAATGTGTTGCAATCATCGCGTACAACGCCGTTGCACCTGGCTTCCCAGATCGGCAATATTGAACTGATTATCTTACTTCTGGAACACGGGGCACTTGTTGAGGTCAAAAATGATATGGGTAAAACAGCTTCCGATTTAGCTGCCGAAAAAGGGTATCAGGATATTGCGGAAATTCTGAAAGCCTAGCGGGCGCTTATAGGGACTAAACGTCCCAAAGCCGGTGGCGCATACGCTTGACGTAATTGCGGAAATCCAATACCACCCCTGCCAGGAAATAAAAGATAATCGGAAATCCGACAGCCAGAAATGAAGTGTAGATAAAAAACAAACGGAGTTTGGATATGGATATGCCGAAGCGTTCCCCGATATAGGTGCACACACCAAATGATCGCTGTTCAAAAAACAAGAGCACTCGCCTAATCATCCTTCTTATATTTAATAACGGAAAGCCCAATGCTGCAATCCAGGCATTTTTTATTATCGCAATAACAGGCTTTCAATTGTAACAGCGCCTGCGACTCCGCAGCATGCGCTGCCTGAACACCTAACGTTGAAAAACGCCTTATTATTGCATTATCTTCGGCTTTTAGCCGTTCCAATAACGCAATCGCCCGGTAAATATACATTTCTTTGCCAATATATTTACCATACGCAAATAAAATAACCGACACGGCATTGATCAGCAAGGTTGTCATGGACCGTTCGCCCAACTGATTGCTGTGCACCGCTGCTGGCACATCAAATCGGTAATGGTTATTCCAGTAGTCGTTTACAGGTAATGCGTTAAACAATGTGTCGGGCATTTCATTGGTAGGGGTTTCCAATATAGCCGGTAGCAACTGCGGCAGTCGTTGGCAAAACGCGGCAAATTGGGCGATGCGCATGGAAGGAAAATTACCCGGCCGTGTGCGCATGGATTTCCACGCACTTGCATCCATCGGTAAAAGTCCGTGTAACTTGCGCAAGTATGCATATTCGGCCTGCAATGCCTTTGGGTAATCATCCGTAAAACCAATCGTATCCAGCAGGCCGGCCTGACCAAAAAACAGCGCTTCAATGACCGTGGGGCGATGACGGTACTTGGTGACCATACTGAACGGCACAGCATACGCAAGCTGTTCAAATGCCGGCGCATTTACCTTAAAGCCGAAACTCCGCGCCATCCATAGGTAACACGTGTCCTCCCAACTCCCGCGCTGCTGGCCCAGCAATTGATATACCGCAGCAACCCGATGCTCAAAACGCGCTATGAGTAGCCTCGATAACCAGGAAGTAAGCTGGAAGGGAGAAACGCGGTGAATATGTTTCTCACAGGGAATCCAGTGCATATGCTCCATCATTTCGCAGTATTTCGGAAGAATATGGGCTGGGATCAGTGGTTTCAGCTCCAGTGTTTCCGGAATTGTTCCGTCGGCACGGGCAACCGTTCTGTCATACTCGTATACCACATGCAAAATCACATTATTATACGCCGTATCCCGATGGTGCCGGTGTAATTCCCATTCGGAAGCACGCCAGTGGATCTCCACGTTCCCCGACCATTCCGTAGTACCTATCCGGATTCTGGCCGATTGAAAATCCGCACCGGCGTCAGTATTGTGTGTACCGGTATCCAGCACGTCCAGGTTATTTCCCGACACCGAAACCATACGCTGAGCGTGGTATAGCCGGTATTTCCATATAAAATGCAACAGGTTTTCAGGCAAGGTCACGCCTAAAGTTACCTATTATTATGTTATCACACAAAAAATCAGGCTAATAATAATCGAACCAAGTGACGACTTCGCCGTGCTGAAGTCCGGACTTCGTTTGATTATCAAAATCGCGCACCACTTTACCGTTCTCCATCTGAATCAGGCGTGTGCCGTAATGGAGCGCTTCGTTGATGTTGTGGGTTACCAGCAATGCCGTCAGGTTGTTTTCCCGGATAATACGGTCGGCAATTTCCATTACTTCTCTTGCGGAACGGGGGTCCAGTGCGGCCGTCGGCTCGTCAAGCAACAGCACATCCACGCCGGTCATCACCGTCATCAATAATGTAATTGCCTGGCGTTGGCCACCGCTCAGGGTGCCCATGACCTGTGTCAGTTTATCTTCCAGGCCCATACCCAGTGTGGTAAGCTTCTCGGCAACCGTGGTTTTAAAGCGGCGATCCACTCCGCGCTTCATCCACTTGGGGGATTTTCGCAGGGCCGCCATGCGGAAATTATCCAGAATACTCAGGGAGGCGGCAGTTCCTGTCAGCGGATTCTGGAAAACGCGTGCGACCCACGGGCTCCGTCTGTAATCCGGGAGACGCTGTATCTCCTCCCCTTTCAGCAAAATCTTTCCGCTGTCCGGATAAATACTACCCGCTATCAGGTTCAGGAGTGTACTCTTGCCCGATCCGTTAGCACCGACAATGACCGTGTAACTGCCTGCTTCAAGCTGAAGCGTTACGCCATCTACGGCCATTACCTCCGTGGCTTTACCCTTGTCAAATGTCTTGCATATGTGATGAAGCTCTAACATCGCCCGGCAATTAACGTTTACTTAACTGAATGACCGTACTTCCAACGCGGGGCAATGCCACGATCAGCAGGACCAGCAATGAGGTGGTCAGTTTTAACATGCTGGCATCCACGCCTGCACCAAGTGCAACGGCCAGCATCAATTGGAATAGGATAACACCCAGTAACACACAGCCGAGCATCAGGGGAATCGCGCGTATTTTCAGCAGGTTGATCAGCGTATCTCCGATGATCACTGCACCCAATCCGCTGATTACGATACCTATCCCCATATTAATATCAGTAAATCCCTGAAACTGTGCGATTAAACAACCGCTGAGTGCCACCAGGGCATTGGATATTGCCAACCCATAAACTTTCATCCGGGCGGTATTAACTCCCTGCGCACGGACCATGCTCTCACTATCGCCCGTAGCCCGCATGGCAATGCCAAAATCACTTTGAAGCATGAAGCTCATCGCAAAAAACAAGACAGCCGACAAAGCAATTAAGACGGCCAGCGTATTCTGGTCGGTGACAGCGAACACGGAAAACCAACTGAATATGGTTGAATGGGACAACAGCGGCATGTTTGATCGTCCCAGCAGGGTTAGGTTAACGGAATACAGGGCAGTCATCACCAGTATACCGGCCAGCAACGCATTGATCCGCAGCCGGGTATGGATAAACGCAGTACAGCAACCCGCAAGTGCGCCACCGAGCATGGAAAGTATCAATATGGCGGGCAATCCGTATCCCCTGGATAAGCAAACCGCTGTAATTACGGCACCAAGCGTATAACTTCCGTCGGTCGTGATATCAGGAATATTGAAAATCTTCATCGAAAGAAATAATCCCATCACTAACGGGCCAAAGCACAGTGCTTGAATAATGGCTGCAATATAAAAATCCATTATACAATCATATGGATTATCATTTGTTATAAAAAATTTCCAGCCGGTCGCTCCCGACGGACTGTGCGGTTCCAGGTTTGCGGTGCAGTACCGGTGCCTCCATTCCCTCACCCCAGCTATCGACCCCGCTGAATACCCGGGCTTCATCCCATAATCCGGCCGCAATAAAAAGGTCAAGCGTCTTACGCCCTCCTTCCACAATCAGCGACTGCACATCCATCAGGTAAAGCTGGTATAGCATTTTCTGTGGCAGGTACCAGTCCATATCTTCTACGGCAATGTATTTGATGTTTTCCACCCAATCGGTTTTTGAATCATTGAACACAATGGTTTCCGCAGCACCGTCCATTGCCCGGGCAGTAGCTGGTATGGTAAGCTGTCTGTCCAGGATAACGCGTTTGGGGTTTCTTCCCTCCCATTCCCTTACGGTCAATTGTGGGTCGTCGGCATGTACCGTTCTGGTGCCTACCAGCACCGCATCCTCTTCACTGCGCCAGCGATGAACCAGCTGGCGTGCTTCCATGCCGGTAATCCATCGCTGCGAGCCATCTGCCGGTGCCAGGTAACCGTCGGCCGTTTGTGCCCATTTAAGAATGACATAAGGACGTTGCTCCCTGATACGGGTAATAAACCGCCTGTTGAGCCAAAGCGCTTCATCGGCAAGCACCCCTTCCACAACTTCAATACCCGCCTCCTGTAAGATCTGGATTCCTTTTCCATTTACCGCTGCAAAAGGGTCGCGGCAGCCAATGACAACCCGTCCAACCTGCTGCTGCACCAGCAGCCCGGCACATGGGGGTGTCTTGCCGTAATGTGCACATGGTTCCAGACTGACATACATTGTTGACTCCGGAAAGATGTCTGCAGCGGCATCACCGTACTTCTTCTTAACGTCTTCAATTACCAATGCTTCAGCGTGTGGGCCGCCGTATATGCGATGGTAGTTTTCGGCAATAATTTTTCCGTCGTGTACCAGTAATGCCCCGACCATCGGGTTGGGGCTTACTGAACCTGCACCCCGCCGGGCCAGATCCAGGCAACGCCGCATATATAATTCGTGCTCCTGCATGGTACAAACTTAGCTAAAATTGCGATGAATTGTACCTCATTTACGGGCACATGTGTATGTTTGCATACATGGATCGTATAGCAACCATTGAACAGCAATTTATAAATGAACTGAAGGATTTATATGACGCTGATGAAATCAGGCAAATCTATTTCATGCTCCTGGAAGCGCGATTTGGCTGGTCCAGATCCGAATACCTGCGCAGGAAATCGGATGTACCGGATGAAGCAACCTTTACCTGGTTAAGCAACAAGCTGCAGACGCTGCTTACTGCAAAACCTATCCAATATGTGCTGGGACATGCCTGGTTCAGGGGAATGGAACTGCTGGTTAACGAATCTGTATTGATACCGCGCCCGGAGACCGAGGAGCTGGTTGAACGGATTATCCAGACCTGTCAGGTGACCGGCCGCCTACCGCACCGCATCATTGATATCGGCACGGGAAGCGGTTGCATCGCCATCGCCCTAAAGCTGGCATTTCCCGAGGCAGTAGTTTACGCGTTGGATGTTTCCACCGACGCACTACTTGTTGCCCGGCAGAATGCCGCCCGGCAATCGGCAGACATTTCGTTTATAAATGCTGATATACTGGAATGGGACACCGTTTTTGAAGCAACGCAGTTATTTGACGTCGTGGTGAGTAACCCACCATACATCACGATGACTGAACGGGAGGAAATGCACCGGAACGTAGCCGCCCACGAACCGGGACTGGCGCTTTTTGTTGAAGACAGTACACCGTTGTTATTTTATGAGCATATTGCGGCATTTGCCCTGAAGCACCTGGCAACTGCCGGGCACCTGTATTTTGAGATCAACCGTCGCTATGGCGAAGAAGTATGTGAGTTACTCGAAAAAAAAGGATTTGCGGGTGTAACACTATATTCGGATATTCACGGTGCGGACCGTATTGTACGGGCGGCAAATAAACCATAAATCCGAAATGATGACAAGATCCTGTATGGGCCGCCTGTTACTTGCAGCGGCAATAGCAATGACATCGTGTGGCCGGCCGAAACAGGCCGACCTGATTGTGTATAATGCCCTGGTGTATACCGTTGACAGCGCATTCTCAACCGCCGAAGCATTTGCCGTACAGGACGGTCGCTTTATCGCTATTGGCACTTCCGACGAAATCCGGACGAATTATAAAGCAGCAGAAACAATAGATGCACACGGCAAGCCTGTTTACCCTGGTTTCTATGATGCGCATGCGCATTTTACGGGTTTCGCCCAGACATTCGGTCAGGCAGACCTAACAGGAGCCAAATCGTTTGAAGAGGTCATTGATCGCCTTAAGGCGTTCCGCACCGAATATCCCAATACGACCTGGTTAAGGGGCCGGGGATGGGATCAGAATCTTTGGGAAAACCAGACCTTTCCCGATAGGGAAAAGCTGGATGAAGTTTTTCCGGAGATCCCGGTGTACCTGGTGCGGATTGATGGGCATGCGGCAATAGCCAATGGACGCGCGCTTAAGCTGGCAGGCATCCAATCGCCGATGACCGTCACCGGAGGCGTTATTGAAGTGAAAAACAACCGGCTTACCGGAATGCTTATTGATAATGCCATGGGGCTGGTAGCTTCGAAAATCCCCGAGTATACGACTGCGGATCTCACGAAAATGCTCCATCAGGCAGAGACCGAATGTTTCGCTGTGGGATTGACCACGGTGAGCGATGCAGGACTTAATCAACGGAATATCAAGCTGCTTGACAGCCTTTACCTTACCGGGGCACTGCGTATCCGTAACCATGCCATGGCCGGGTTTTCTGAAAAAAATCTCCGGCATTACCTAGCGAAAGGGCCGTATGTGAGCGAACGGTTTACGGTCCGGACGTTTAAGCTGTTTGCCGATGGGGCGCTCGGCTCACGCGGGGCCTGTTTACTTGAACCCTATGCCGATGCTCCTACCTCGGGGTTCCTATTATCCAGTATTGCAGCTATTGATTCGGCCATAGCCCGGATAGCGGCGAGTGATTTCCAGTTGGCTACCCATGCCATCGGTGACTCTGCCAACCGGGTGATTCTGAATATATATGGCAAATACCTGCAGGGCAAAAATGATCGACGCTGGAGTATAGAACATGCACAGGTTATCGCTCCCCAGGATTTTGAAAAATTCGAAGCGTATAGTATCATTCCCTCGGTGCAGCCTACCCACGCGACTTCCGATATGTACTGGGCAATGGACCGACTGGGTCCGGAACGTGTTAAAGGGGCTTACGCTTATCGGCAGTTGCTCAGTGAAACCGGATTACTTGCGCTGGGAAGCGATTTCCCGGTGGAACATATTAATCCGCTATACGGCTTCCATGCCGCGATCGCCCGGGTAGACCAAAACGGGTATCCAAATAGCGGTTTCCAACCGGAAAATGCCATCAGTCGCGAAGCTGCTTTGCGCGGGATGACCTGTTGGGCAGCTTACGCCAAATTTGAAGAAGATAAACGTGGTAGCATCGAAGTGGGGAAAAAAGCGGATTTCGTCATGTTAGCAGCAGACATTATGACTGCACCGGAAGAATCGTTACGGGACATCGACGTGCTACGCACGGCCATTAATGGCGAAACCGCGTATCAAAGGAACTGATATGGCGGTGCCGGAAGGCCGGTAGCCTACTGAAAAGACAGCCCCCTACGGCTTATCAAAACGCTACACACTGAAATAAAACCTGTTAATGTCGAACTGAAAATTATCTGAAATTTATTTTGGACTATACGTCCGATAATTCTATCTTTGCACCACTTTCCAAAACAGGAAAGTACCCGTATAAACGGATGATTCCGTAGCTCAGCTGGTAGAGCAATACACTTTTAATGTATGGGTCCTGGGTTCGAATCCCAGCGGGATCACAAACAAAAGCCAAAAGGCGCCATTTGAATCCAAAGGGTACCTTTTGGCTTTTTTTGGTATGAGTATCTTCACTTGTGGTTACCCAGTCGCTTTTGTCAACAACCAACCATTGTTTTATTTCTACCTGATTTGTTAAACAGTCCATATGGTTTTTGGGTAAGCTTTTATTTCTTTTCTTTCTATAAGATTCACCTCCAATATTTATTATTAGCTAATTTTCGGTAATAAATTGAATGATACATTATTGCCGTTTCATCCACTAATTACATCCTCATAATATATATATACTACCGACCTTACCAAGAGTCTTGTATTGCTAAAAATAAACCCGCAAAGAATTTAGTATAAATTTATACATTTAATAAGTTGAATATAGTATATTTGTGAACTAATATAATTATATGAAATATGATATTTTAAAAAATGTTGTCAATCTGCTTGAGGAATTTGAAGAAGATATTCTTCAAGGAAGAACATACCCTAATGATATAGAAGGTTTTAAAAGATGGATAGTTGCCAATTATAAAGGTGAAGAAAAAAATAATGAACCTAATTGGGATGGAAAAGAAAAGGGACGTAGTGCAGAAAGTGTCATTAATACTTTAATTGTCCATATGAACAGATATGCCAAGAGTTATTCCAAGTCCGCCATATTCGGATCGGATTTTTCTACACAGGAAGATTTTATCTACCTCATTAACTTAAAAGCTTTCGGGGAAATGACCAAAATGGACTTGATAAAAAGGAACGTTCACGAAAAACCTGCGGGAATGCAAGTTATCAATCGGTTGATTGCGCAAGGTTGGGTAAATCAAACCGATTCTGAGACCGACAAAAGAAGTAAAGTTTTAAAAATAAGCAATAAAGGGCTTGAGGTTTTAGAAAAGCAAATGGACAAAATCAGAAAAGCAACTGAAATCGTTACAGGAGATTTAACCCATAACGAAAAAATGGAATTGATCAGGTTGCTCAATAAACTCAATTATTTTCATCAACAGATCTACGATAAAAATATTGAACCAGAATATTTATTGAATGAAGTTTTAAAAGATAAAAGGCGATGAAGAAGAAAATAGCCGTTATTGGTTCAGGTTTTTCGGGATTGTCTGCTGCCGCTTATCTGGCGAAAGCAGGGAGTGAAGTTCACGTATTTGAAAAACACGACCAGCCGGGAGGAAGAGCAAGGCAATTTTCTACCGAACAAGGTTACGTCTTTGATATGGGACCAAGTTGGTACTGGATGCCTGATATTATTGAAAGCTTTTTTGCCGATTTCGGTTACAAAACTTCTGATTTCTTCGAGTTGATTTCGTTAAACCCGCAGTTTGAAGTGGTTTTTTCAGAAGACAAAATCAGTGTTCCCAAGAATCTAGAAGAACTTAAATTCTTGTTCGAACAAATTGAAAAGGGTGCAGGATTACAATTGGAAAAATTCATGCAATCGGCCAAATTCAAGTATGAAGTCGGAATGCAGGATTTCGTGAATAAGCCCTGCCACAATTGGGCGGAATTCATTTCTCTAAAAATAGCTAAAAGTGCTTTAAAATTGGATTTGTTGACAAACTTCAGAACCTATGTTGCCAAATACTTTCAAAATGAAAAACTAAGAACGTTGATGGAGTTCCCGGTAATTTTTTTGGGTGCGTCTCCAAAGAATATTCCGGCGTTGTATAGTTTGATGAATTACGGAGGTTATGCTTTAGGAACGCATTATCCGAAAGGTGGCTTTTATCAATTCGTATTAGCGATGAAAAATGTAGCCGAAAACCAAGGTGCAGTTTTTCATTTTAACAAAACCGTTGAAAGTATAAATACAGAGAATGGCAAAGTCGTATCTTTAACTATCAATGGCGAATCCCTGGAATTTGATGCGGTAATTGCTTCCTCGGATTATCATCATACAGAAACACTTCTAGATAAAGAGTGTAGAAATTATTCAGAAACATATTGGCAAAACAGAACATTCGCCCCATCAAGCTTAATCTATTATTTAGGTATCAAGCAATCTATTCCCAACCTAAACCATCATACACTTTTCTTTGAAAATGATTTGGACGAACATATTGATTCTATCTATGGAGAGAAGAAATGGCCCGAGAAACCACTGTTTTATGCTTGTTGTCCGTCAAAAACAGATAATGCCGTTGCTCCTAAAGGTAAAGAAAATGTGTTTTTGTTGATGCCTTTAGCCATCGGGATAAACGATGAAGAGCTTATTCGGGAAAAATATTTAACGGAAATGCTTTTAAGAATTGAAAAACATACAGGCATAACCGATTTACGATCAAAGATAGAATACAAAAGAAGTTATTGTGCCAGCGATTTTATTTCAGATTATAATGCTTATGGTGGCAATGCTTACGGATTGGCAAATACGCTCGGTCAAACTGCGGTTTTGAAACCTAAAATTAGAAATAAAAGGTTGAAAAACTTATTCTATACTGGTCAATTGACCGTTCCCGGCCCCGGAGTTCCACCGTCCATTATATCTGGTAAAATTATAGCGAATGAAATAATCAAACTTAAACAATAAGAACTATGAAACAGTTGTTTGATGAACTATCTTACTCGGTAAGCAAGATAACAACCCAAAAATATAGCACGAGTTTTTCTTTTGGGATTTTAGCGCTGAAACCGTCTATTCGTTCTGCAATATATGCGATATACGGGTACGTAAGATTAGCAGATGAAATTGTGGATAGTTTTCACGGGTACGATAAAGAGAAGCTATTGAATCGATTAAAAGCAGAAACCTACGATGCACTGCATGAAGGAATTTCGCTCAACCCTATTCTGCAATCGTTTCAGGAAACAGTAAATCAGTATAAAATTGACGAAAGTCTGATTGGACAGTTTTTACATAGTATGGAAATGGATTTGCAGAAAATAGATTATGATTCAGAACTATACGAAGAATATATTTTTGGTTCAGCGGAAGTAGTCGGGCTGATGTGTCTGCAAGTTTTTACAGATGGGAATATGGAAAAATATAGAGAATTAAAACCTTATGCCATGAAACTTGGATCAGCTTTTCAAAAAGTTAATTTTTTAAGGGATCTGAAAGATGATTATCAGATTTTGGGTAGGACTTATTTTCCGAATATTGATATGTGCATATTTGATAATTGTGTGAAATGTCAAATTGAAAAGGAAATAGAAGAAGAGTTTAAAGAGGCTTTAATTGGGATTAAGAAGCTGCCCAATTCTGCAATGTTTGGGGTATATTTAGCTTACAAATACTATTTGTCTTTGTTTCAAAAAATAAAAAGAAGATCCTCCAAAGAGATATTGAATAATAGGATTCGGGTTCCTAATTCTGAAAAGGCATTTGTGGCATTCAAAAGTTATGTAAGATATAAAACTGCTTTTTTATGATCAAATTAACTGACTTACTAATATCGACAATATTCTTTTTTATGAGTTTTAATTCAACCGATTTGGATGAAGTAAGGGCTAATTACAACACACTGATATCAAACAAAGCGTTGTGCAAAAGAATGATTGCAGAATTGACGAAAACAAAGAATAATTCAGCTACACATTTGGCTTATTTGGGTGGTTCAAAAACCATTTGGGCAAATCACGTTTTCAGTCCGATAGGTAAACTCAATACATTTAAAGAAGGGAAGAAAAACATCGAGCAGGCAATCAAAAAAGAACCTACTAATGTGGAATTGAGGTTTATTAGGCTTTCGGTTCAAAAAAATGCTCCCTCTTTTTTAGGATATAAATCAAACATAAATGAGGATACCGTTTTTATTAAGGAAAACCGCCACCAAATCAGGTCGGAGATTTTTCAGAAAATGATAGAAACGCTTTTAAAAGGCTAAGCAATGAAACATCAATTGCACAGGGAGCAACAATTGTATTGCGATATCGAAACAGCTTGGGATTTTTTCTCTTCTCCTAAGAACCTTTCGAAGATAACACCCAAAGATATGGGTTTTACGCTGCTGTCGGATTATAACAGCGAACAGATTGCTGAAGGCATGGTGATCGATTATATCGTTTCGCCGTTGCTGAAAGTTCCTTTGAAGTGGAGAACGAGAATTACCCATGTGGAACCCAATAAAAGCTTTACTGATTTTCAGGAGAAAGGGCCTTATAAATACTGGAGCCATTTTCACGAATTTATCCCCAATAAAGGCGGAGTGCTGATGAAAGATACGGTAGATTATGAGTTACCTTTCGGCTTTTTTGGGAAGATGGCACATCTACTTTTTGTGAAAAAGAAATTGGAGGACATCTTTGATTTCCGATACGACGTTTTAGAAAAACTTTTTAACGCAATAAAGAACTGATATGGCTTTTTTAATCGTATTGATCACGTTTACATTAATGGAAGGGGCAACCTGGATTATCCACAAATATGTTATGCATGGATTTCTTTGGGTTTTGCACAAAGACCATCACGACCACAGCAATGAGGGCGTTCTTGAAAAGAACGACTATTTCTTTGTCATATTTGCTATACCGACTATTGCTTTGATGTATTTTGGTTCGTTAGAAAATTTCAATTATCTGTTTTTTATCGGATTGGGCGTTATGCTTTATGGAATGGCTTATTTTTTTGTACATGATATTTTTATCCACCAACGGATTAAATTTCTGTCCCGAACCCAGAGCCCCTATTTTTTGGCACTGCGCAGAGCACACAAACAACATCACAAGCATATCGGCAAAGAAGATGGCGAGTGTTTTGGTTTTCTATATGTGCCTTTCAGGTATTTTAAAATGTATTTTAACTCCGAGAAAAAATGATAGCATATACTTACTCATTAGTGTTGCTTTTTACGGTTATCATATGTTTCATCGCATCTTACGATAGGCGAATTCTCTTTAATCGTTATTTTGGAGCGTTTATAAAATCTGCGATTTTCGTTGCTATACCATTTATTTCTTGGGATATATGGTTTACGGCAAAAGGTGTTTGGTGGTTCAATACAGATTATACGCTCGGAATAGTCTTGGCCGGGTTACCGATTGAAGAATGGCTATTTTTTATCTGTATTCCGTTTTCATGTATATTTACCTATTTCTGTTTCGATAAGTTTTTCAGGTTGGAATGGCTATCCGCCTTTAATAACCTGATCGTTTTTGTCAGTGTGATTATCTGTTCGGTTATGGCTTTGCTGCACTATGACAAAATTTATACGCTGGTCACCGCTATCGCTACCACAACAACCTTAATCTACCTGCATTTTATTGCCCGGGCGGATTGGATTGGCAGAGCATCGCTGGTGTTTACGGTACTGATGTTGGGTTTCTTTCCGGTAAACGGCCTTCTGACCGGCACCGGATTGGAAACACCCATAGTGAATTACAACCCCCGGGACTTTCTGGGTGTGCGAATACTAACGATACCAATTGAGGATGCCGTTTATGGATATACGCAATTTCTTTTGGTGCTTTATTTTTTTAAACGATTTAAACATATGCATGATGAGCGCAAAAAATAAAATTTTAACACTAGCCCTTTCCATAGGATTAATTGTTCTGATAAATTCATGTGCCTCGATTCCCAAAAAGGCAAAAGCGGTCGCAAACTTTGATGTCAATGAATATTTAGGCACTTGGTATGAAATTGCCCGTTTTGATTTTCGTTTTGAAAGGGACTTGGACAATGTTTCTGCTCAATACAGTTTGAATAAAGAAGGCAATATCATTGTGCTAAACAGTGGTTACAATTACAGAAAAAACGAATGGGAAAAAGCGGATGGTTTGGCAAAATTCAGAAAGGATAAAGACCTTGCCGAATTAAAAGTAAGTTTTTTCGGTCCTTTTTATTCGGGATATAATGTCGTGGCATTGGACGAAAATTACCAGTACGCCTTGGTTGCGGGAAAGAACCTGGATTATTTATGGATTTTATCGAGGACAAAAAACGTTCCTGAAGGGATTAAAGCCGACTACCTGAAAATTGCCGAAGAAATTGGCTACGACACGTCTAAATTGATCTGGGTAAAGCACGATAGGAACGATAATCCATTTCTAAATGAAAAGTAACGTCTCTGTCTTTTGGTTTCGCAGGGATTTGCGTTTGGAAGACAATGTGGGTTTGTATCAGGCATTATCTTCTGGTATTCCTATCCTTCCCATTTTTATTTTCGATCCAACCATTTTAAATAAACTGGAAAATAAAAAAGACCGAAGAGTTGACTACATCCATCAAGCAATCTCAACGATAAATACTGAACTTAGAGTATTCACTGCAAGGCTGAATACATTTAATGGAAATCCGTTGGATGTTTTTAAAATGCTTTCTGAAAAGTATGCTGTTCAAGGTGTCTTCTGCAATCGTGATTATGAACCGCAAGCCATTAAACGGGATACGGAGATATGCCAGTTTTTCAACGAACGGAGTGTTCCTTTTAAGGCATTCAAAGACCAAGTGATTTTTGACAAAAACGATGTGTTGAAAAATGATGGAACATCATACACAGTTTATACCCCGTATTCAAAAAAATGGAAAGAGTTGTTGACAGCAAAAGATTACAAGTTGCATAATCCTGATTACGCTAACTTTTTCAGGCAGGAGTTTGCAGAAATCCATTCGTTAAGTGAAATCGGTTTTGAAAAAACGGACTTCACTTTTGAAAAGCCGGAATTAGATGCATCAACCATTGATGAATACGATAAATTCAGGGATTACCCTGCAATCCAACGCACGACACAGTTGAGCGTCGCTCTTCGGTTTGGCACCATCAGTATCCGTAAATGCGTAGCTTTTGCATTGAACCACAATCAAACGTGGCTGAATGAATTGATCTGGCGGGAATTTTTTATGCAAATCCTGTATCATTTCCCGAAAGTGGTTAAGCAATCCTTCAAAGCTAAATACGATACTATCAAATGGCGAAACAATGAGCGGGAATATGAAAAATGGTGCGAGGGAAAAACAGGCTATCCGATTGTAGATGCAGGAATGCGACAGTTGAACCAAACAGGTTTTATGCACAACCGGGTTCGGATGATCGTAGCGAGTTTTTTGTGCAAGCATTTACTGATCGATTGGCGTTGGGGCGAAGTCTACTTTGCTCAGAAACTGAACGATTATGACCTGTCTGCTAACAATGGAAACTGGCAATGGGCAGCAGGTTCGGGTTGCGATGCTGCACCCTATTTCAGGGTGTTTAACCCGGCTTTACAAACCGAAAAATTTGACAAAAAGCTGGAATATATTAAAAAATGGCTTCCCGAATTTGGGACAGATGCTTATCCCGAACAAATGTTAGAACACAGTTTCGCACGAGAAAGAGCTTTAAAAGTATATGGAGAGACTGTTAGAGACAACTAAATAGTAACCTTAATTGAAAAATGGAGAGAAACAATGTAGTGCTAGTGGATGAAAGCGATAATGCAATTGCTGAGATGGAAAAACTGGTTGCTCATGAACAAGGGTGGCTTCACAGAGCATTTTCGGTATTTATATTCAATGGTAAAGGGGAATTGCTTTTACAGCAGCGGGCAGGGCACAAATACCATGGAGCCAGTTTATGGACAAATACCTGTTGTTCGCATCCGCAATGGGGAGAAGACGTTGCTTTAAGTGCGGAGGAGCGGCTAAATTATGAAATGGGACTGAAATGTGATTTAAAATTGATCTATTCATTTATATACAATGAGCAGGTTGAAAATAATTTGACAGAACACGAGTTGGATTATGTTTTTGTTGGTTACTCTGACCAAAGTCCTGTTTTAAACCGAGATGAAGCACAGGACTATAAGTGGATGAATGCGGATGAAATTATACTAGATATAAAAAATAATCCATCGCATTACACGGTCTGGTTCAAACAGGCTTTTCCGGAGTTACTTTCAAAAATCAATCAATGAAAAAGATATTAATCGCCGGGGGCACAGGTTTTGTTGGAAAAGCATTAATTAAACACCTGATAAATTGTGGCTATATCGTAAATGTCTTAACCCGAAGGAACAGTATCGATACCACGGAAAACATCCAGTATTTTAAATGGGATATTGAAAATGGCTTTATTGACGAAAAAGCCTTTGAGGGGGTGACGAAAATCATCAATCTAACCGGAGAAAACATTACCGAAAAACGTTGGACGGAAAAAAGGAAAGTTGAAATAATTGAAAGCCGGATCAAGGCAATAGATTTACTTTTTAAGTATGTTAAAACAACGGGTTCTAACATACATACTTTCATTTCCTCTTCTGCCACAGGGTACTATGGGGCGTTTACTTCCGATGAGATACTTACAGAAGAATCCAATAACGGGAACGATTTTCTAGCGAATGTTTGTGAAAAGTGGGAAAAATCAGCATTGCAATTCGAAAGTTTGGGTATTACTACGGTGATTTTAAGACTGGGCGTTGTCCTCGGGAAAGAGGGTGGCATATACCAAAGATTAGCACCTTTGGCGAAGTTGGGCATCAATATATCTTTAGGAAACGGCAAGCAATATTTGCCTTGGATCGACCTTCGGGATTTAGTAAGGTTGTACGAGTTTATTCTGAAAACCAATAAAATAAGTGGAGTTTTTAATGCTGTTTCTTCCGAGCATATTTCTATGAATGTTTTTTCTAAAACCCTGCTCCAATCATTTGGAAAAATGAGTTTTCTGCCCAATGTACCAGCGTTTATAATAAAATTATTTTTGGGGGAAATGTCTGCGATGTTGTTGGAGGCTTCAAAGGCAAGTAATGAAAAAATAAAACAAACCGGCTTTCAATTTGAATTTGATACGTTTGAGAAATCACTTTTTATGTAGAAAGGCGACGATAAAGCTTTCAGTCAGCTTTATGAATACCTATTCCTGTTGCACCAAATACTATAAATTAGGATCATTCTTGAGTTAATCGGTAAGGTTAAATTGCTTTGTGATTTCTTCAGCGATAATTTTTACAATTTCCTTTTTTCTCTATTTAAAGTGTTTTTCGGTTTAGAGCAACTAACTTTATTTTTATCCAAATCATATATATAATAGCTATCTTTCAATTGGTTCAATCGCCTCAAATCTTCTAATAAAAGGTTCGAGTTTTGTACCAGCGGGATCACTTAAGGAGACACTACACAGTAGTTGTCTCCTTTTTTTATGCCAATAGAAATCTGCGAGCCACACTGGTAGAGTCTGGTCAATTATAGTTCGATTTTTAAAAAACTTTTTTAGTGTGTTGAATGATTTTTTAAAAGACATCCTTCATGGACTATTTAAGAGTTTTTTCTGAAGTTCAATTTCTCCTTAAGCTCCCGATGTCTTTCCTTACTTTTGAGGGATTCTTTGATACAAGATACAGAACGCTAATATAATAACAGCCTCATCATCATCCACCTGAATTTCGTTTTTTGCTAATATCGCAATTGCCTACTGATCTGAAATTTTCTTATCGATATAATTCATACTTGTTACTTTTTAATATGTCGTTTGGTTGATAATATTTTCAATAATCCACTGTTTAATAGTATGGCACTATTAATATTTGCTAAATCACTGTTGGTATTCATGAGCAGCTCTCTTAAAAAGCAAGAGGAAACGAACGTGGTTAAGCTGAAAAATGCAATAGAAGTAAATACAAAGAAATATTTCTCCTGAACCGACAATAACAAAGTAGGCGGACGATTATTTAAGGTTAGCATTATTTTATTTGTCTAGAAAAACAAAAGATTGATATGGAACGCTCTTCACAAGCTGAAAACATCTTGGCTCAAATCAATACAGAAACTAAGTTAGGAGATTTACGAAAGATTGCGAGTGTGATTAAAAAAGACCACGAATTGGCTTTGGAACTTTGGTCAACAGGGCAATTTTTATCCCGACAATTGGCAATTTTGCTTATGGACAAAAAACAACTTTCGCAAAAACTTATTGACAACTTAGATAACGACATTAAGCAACACAAAGAAAGCGAAAGACTTCAATTAATTGATTGGTTAATGGCAAATCAGCTTTCCAAAGACAAAAAGACTATTTCATTAATGGAAACTTGGGAAAACAGCCGATCCTCACTGCAAAGACGAGTTTTTTGGTATTATCAAGCTCGTTTACGTTGGGTTGGGCAAACACCACCACCAAACAGCGAAGAGTTACTTTCTAAAATTGAAATACGCATTGAAAAAGAAGAACCAGAAGTTCAATGGGCTATGAATTTGACAGCAGGCTGGATTGGAGTTTATGACCAAAAGTATCGGAATCGTTGTATTGCACTTGGGGAAAAAACAGGCCTTTACAAAGGTAAGATGGTATCAAAAGGATGTACTCCAGAATATTTGCCGGCGTTCATTACCATTGAAAGCGCCAAGCGAAATTTATAATCCAGTTAACAACTTAAACACTTACATATAAAATGGAAAGGACGAACTATAAAAACGCCTCGTTACGCTACAATATTTAAGCGAAGTTTAATAATGACATATGAAGTTTTTATCACCATCTGCTACAACTTGCTCAACAGAACTGATGTTACGTCCAGCAGCCAATCAGATGGTCTGTTTGTTTCGACATGAAGAGACCGGTTTCAATAAAATATGCACTTCAGTATCGTTTTAGATTAGTTTAGCGTCCCAGGATGCCAACCTTACTTTTTTCCCAATGGGTACCTGGGTGCTGTACTTACCATACGAAGCATCAAGAAATTCGCTGGTAAAAAGCCCTTGCAACTAAAAAATTCGCAACAGTCGCTTTGTTGTCCGATTTGTTCAATTTCCGGTTATCCCGACCCGGTATTTTTGCCCTAGTTTTTAAATCAAAAAATACAAAAAATTATGGCAAACGAAATTTTGGTATTGGGCGCAACAGGGAAAACAGGAAAACGGGTGGCGGAAAAACTCCAAAAAAAGGAAATGGTTGTCCGGGCAGGCTCCAGAAATGGAAATCCTCCTTTCGATTGGGATCACCCCGAAAATTGGAATACGGTTTTAGACGGTGTCCAAAAGGTTTACATCACTTATTACCCCGATTTTGTGACCCCGGGAGCTATGGAAAAAATCCAACGCTTTGTGGACACGGCAAAAAAGTCCGGGACTCAGCAACTGGTATTCCTTTCCGGGAGGGGTGCGGATGAGGCCGAGGAAGCCGAAGGGATCGTGATCGATTCAGGACTGCCTTGGACAGTTGTGAGGTCCAGTTGGTTCATGCAGAATTTCAGTGAATTCTTTTTTCTCGATAATATTTTGGCTGGCTACTTCGTAGTCCCGGAACACAAGGCGTTGGAACCTTTCGTCGATCTTGACGACCTTGCTGACGTGGTAGTCGAGGCATTGATCGACGATAAGCATAACGGGAAAATCTATGAGCTTACGGGGCCGGAATTACTGTCTTTTAACGATACGACCCGCATGATATCCGAAACCATAAACAGGCCGGTCGTGTATGAAGAGGTAAGCATGGATGGTTACACCAAAATCCTTCGGGATTACCAAGTTCCCGAAAACATTATTTGGCTCATGAAACACTTGTTTACTGAAGAGCTGGACGGACGGAACGAATCGCTCACCCAGGATATTGAAGACGTAATCGGGCGCAAACCGACTACATTTCGCGAATATGTGGTCAAAACCGATCAAACCGGTGTTTGGAACATACAAAATTAAACAATATGGCATTTTATCAGCTTGTTCAAATCGTAGCAGTACTGCTAACCGGGTTGGTGGCGGGACTCTTTTACAGCTATGCCTGTTCTGTTACAGGGGCATTGGCAAAGCTTCCGGACAGCGAGTATATCATGGCGTTTCAGTCGATCAATACCGCGATATTGAACGGTTGGTTCTTTGCCAGTTTTATGGGCAGCCTAATTTTCCTGCCGCTGGCAACGTGGCTTTCCTACCGGTCGGATATTCAGTTTTCGTTTTGGCTAATGTTGTCGGCCACAATGTTGTATGCGATTGGGGTATTTGGCGTAACGATGTTTGGAAATGTACCTTTAAACAATATGATAGCACGTTTTAACCTCAATACGGCTACTCCGGAAGATATTTTATCGCTGAGGGAAAGATTTGAAGCCCCTTGGAACAAACTGAATTTGATCCGTACAGTGGCAGCCGTCCTCAGTTTTTTACTGGCAGTGCTGTCCATAAAGTCAAAAACATAAAAAATAATGACAAAACCAACTTTTTCCATCCCATACTATACCGAAATCAATGATTTTTTAGATACAATACCTTTGCCCGGGAGGACAAGCAACCCGCTGTTTTATAGTAGGAAATTACAAAAATCAGATTCAAAAACAGAAATTTACCGTCCCCCATTTCGAAGGGCCTTCTATTTTTTTGCCCTGTTTCTAAATTCCGGAAAAATCGAAGTAAAATATGACGATAAAACCGTGAATAACCCAGAGGCTTATCTTGTCTGTCACTCACCGGATTTAGTCTATAGTTTTTCCAAAGCCGATGCCCTGGAAGGGTATATCTTTTATTTTAAGCCGGAATGTTTTTCATTTTTTAAACCGAACTTCCATCAGGAATTTCCGTTCTTTAATCGTCTTTACACAAACCTATTTACACTAAATCAGGCCGCTTATCACCAATTAACTCCCAATTTTGAAGAGGTTTTCATAGCTTACGAGAGGAGCAGCGAGGGCGCACATATTGAAGCCAGGCTAAAACTGCTTGCGCTGCTTTACCGTGTCAAAGAATTTGTAAATGAACAATACGATGCCGCACGGTTCGCTTCCCCTGATCAGGGGCTCCTGAACAAATACCTACATTTGGTAAACAGCCATTATATTGAGAAGCGGACGGTAAAGGAATATGCCGATCTTCTTTCGGTGACACCCAATCACCTCTCGCACACGATCAAGGCTGTCTCTGGCAAAAACGCATTATCGTACATTTCCGAAAGGCTGGTAAGAGAGGCTAAATCCCTGCTCTTATACACCGACTTTAACATAACGGAAATTGCCTATCGGTTGGGTTTTTCAGACCCGGCGAATTTTGGAAAATTCTTTAAAAAAGAATCAGGGGTGACCCCTTCAGCATTCTCTAAAAATGCATAAACGGTGAAATTTACTACCTAACCCAACTTATCGACCAAATTTTGTGCCGTATAGCTTCTTCCTTTGCATTAGTGTTAATCATTAAAATAAAAGATTATGGCAACAAAAATTTTCATCAATTTACCGGTTAAGGACCTCAACAAGTCCAAAACGTTCTTCGCAGGTCTTGGATTCAGCTTCAACCCGCAATTCAGCGACGAAAATGCGGCCTGTATGATTATCAGTGATTCCATATTTGCTATGCTGCTTACGGAAGCATACTTTCAGACATTCACTAAGAAAGCAATATGCGATGCGACCCAAAGTACCGAAGTATTGATTGCCTTGGATGCAGCTTCCCGTGAAGAAGTAGAACAAACAATTGCCAAGGCAAAAGAATTAGGGGCAAGCATCTACACTGATCCGGCTGACCAGGGTTGGATGTACCAACACAGTTTTGCCGATTTGGATGGCCACCAGTGGGAAGTGGCCTATGTGGACGTAAGCCAGATGCCGGGTTAGTAAATTAAAACTGGGTATACGACAAATTTCTCGCTGTTAGCCTAACATCGGAAACTACGGATAATGGTGCTTGCTGTGTAGCCATTAAAATCAAACAATGATGAAAACAATAATAATAAGTATTTTAGCTGTACTGTGGTATTCGTGCTGTTTCCCGCAGGACACTGTTCCTTATGGTTCCAACAACGGAAAATACATCGACATTGACGGTACGCAATTGTATTATGAGGAATATGGACAAGGCACCCCACTCCTGGCCATACACGGTGGTCTCTCTACCATTGCCGACCTTGGCCCTGTGATCGCGGAACTATCCAAGCAATACCGGGTAATCGCTGTTGATTGTCCGGGACAAGGACGATCTGAACAGGCGGATTCCCTGAGCTATCAGTTACTGGCCGACTACTTTTCCAAAATAATCGACCAGATGAAATTGGACAGTGTCTATGTTTTCGGTCATAGCGACGGGGGAAATGCAGCCTTATTATTGGCAGCAGACCGGCCGGATAAGGTAAAAAAGACAGCTGCTTTTGCGGCCGCTTCACATACTTCCGGCTATTATCCCGAAGCCATTGCTGGTCTTGACCAACTGAACCCTGAGGCGTTTGAAAAAGACTTCAAATGGTGGCTGGAACCTCATCTGCAACGAACTCCCCAAAAAGATCAATGGAAAAAGTTTGTCAGAGATTTCAGTGCGATGTGCGCAACCCCGCTTATTATCCCGGATGCAAAGCTTCGGGAAGTACAGTCAAGTGTACTCATCGTACAAGGCGACAATGACATCGTTATACCCGGACACGCTTTGGCGTTACACCAATCCATCGCAAACAGTCAGCTTTGTTTCGTTCCCGCCGCCTCTCATTTTATATTGTATGAGCGACCGGAGCTATTTAACCTCATTCTCATCGAATTTTTCAACAAAGAACCGCAGTTGTTCGATTGGACACAACTGGGTGTGGGTTCCTAAGTTCAATTATTCAAGAACTGCAAAGGTAAGTAGGACGTGACTTTAATTCGACACGCATGTGTGAGGACCGCAGCCCGCAGCAAAGGCGCTGGAAGTAAGCTGTTAAACCACCTGTTAACACTTACCGAAAAACCAATTTTAATCGGAGCCTGGGCTGACGCAATTTGGGCGATCAGTTTATATCTCAAAAACGGATTCGGCCAAGTTTCACATATAGAAAAGGAACGCTTGTTATGGAAATATTGGAATATCCCCCTACGGCAGATTGAAACATCAGTGGTCCTTGCAAGTCCTGATTTTGATACCAGGAGAAAGGATCATCAGGACAGGCAATAATCCAGCCTTATTTTTATTTTCCCAATGTATTTTTATAGATCTTTCCGTCCTTTATAATCACAACAAAATTTTTCGCGGGATTAGCAAGCAGTTCCAGCTCCTTTAGGGGATCCCCATCAACCAGTAAAACATCTGCCAGGGCACCCTCTTCGATAATTCCGAGTTTGCCGGGATACGGACTTCTTAAGCCGGAAAGTTGCAGCAGTGCCGCATTATCCTGAGTTACCATCTTTAAGATTTCGGCATTTGTAAACCACTTCTGCAAACGCAGGATAAACTCGTTTTGTCTTTCATTGAGCTCCGGTTCGAAAAGAAAATCCGTACCCCAGGCTAATTTGACATTATACTTTTTTGCCAGAGGCCATAATTTTTCCTGACCTTCAATGACTGGTTTACGTTTTGCTATTCGCTGCGGGTCCATATCAGGTGTATTATCAACTAAATTTTGCAGGCTGAGCCAAACATCCTTTTCAGCCATTAATTTCAAGGTTTCTTCATCCAACAACTGTCCATGTTCTATACACTTTACACCCGCCTCAATAGCTCTCCTGATCGCTTTGGAGGTATACGCGTGTACAGTTACGTACGTTCCCCAATCTTCCGCAGCTTCAACGGCAGCTTTCATTTCATCCAGCGTGTATTGCGTGACATCAATAGGGTCATAGGCCGATGACGTCCCCCCTCCTGCCATCACCTTGATTTGGCTTGCTCCAAAACGCAGGTTTTCCCTCACAGCCGTTAATACTTCATCACGTCCATCCGCGATGAATGTCGCCCCGTATTTTTCGGCGCGTGACGGTTCACCGAAAAAGCGGCGCGACTTCTCATCCGGTGTCCTGAAATCGCCGTGGCCAGCCGTCTGGCTTATGGTCGCACCTGAAGGCCAGACTCTGGGGCCGGGAATTTTATCGGCATCAATCGCAGCTTTCAGCGGAAATATAGGTCCTCCAACATCCCTAACGCTCGTAAAACCGCGCATAAGCATATCATGGGCAGACTGGCCCGCGGTTTTAATCACGAACTCTTCTGACAGATCGCTTGTCATCATTTGAGGCATCGTCAGCGAGCCAAACACCAGGTGTACGTGCACATCTATTAAGCCGGGCATTAAGGTCTTCCCTGCACCGTCGATTTTTAGGACATCTGTGCCGCTTACCGTAATTGGCGATGGGCTGATTGTTTCAATCGTATTGCCGGTTACCAGCACATAACTAGGCGGAGTAAGAGACTGTGTCTTTGCGTCCAGTATTCGAACGTTTTCTAACAGAATCTGGTTTTGCTGTGCCTGGACCGAATAAATAGAAGCTGCGCTAAAAAGTAAAGTGCACAAATAAAATAATCGCATATGCAGATGTTATTGAGTGTCTACTAAAGTACAAATATTTAATTTTGTTTTGTGTTGCTATATGAACTTAAAACAAGTTCATTTTTCAGACATACGCTGCAGGTCATAAGAAAGCTAATAACAGGCAACATCGAAAATTTTTCAAAAACGTTGGCCAGACCCGTCGAATGTATTAACTTTAGCACTGCAGTATCCCTTATTTAATTGCCACTGGGTGCTGACGATGGCTACCATTCATTTCATATTCTCTCGTTACTTGAGCTTACCTAAAAACTATTCATATGAAAAAATTAATTAAACGAATCGGAAGTACCTTGATTCTCCTGGCGGCAATACTTGCTTCGGCACATAAAACGGGGGCTTGTACAAGAGTAGTCTATAAAGGTCCGAATAACACCATCATTACCGCCAGAAGCATGGATTTTTCAATTGCTATCCCGGCTAATTTATGGTTGTTTCCAAGGGGAATTGCGCGCGAGGGAAATACAGGGGAAAATACCGTAAAGTGGACCGCAAAATACGGCAGTATGGCAACGAGTTCCTGGGATATTGCAACGTCAGACGGTATGAATGAAAAAGGGCTGGTTGCCAATATGCTATGGCTGGTAAGTTCGGAATATCCTGAATTTTCAAAGGAAGGCGATGGTAAGAAAGGGCTGGCTGTTTCGCTTTGGGCCCAATATGCATTGGACAATTTTGCTACAGTAGCCGATGCAGTGGCGGAGTTTAAAAAAGAGGAGTTTGTGGTGGTGACAGACTTTATCCCTGGAACAGATAAATACACAACCGTACATTTGTCCTTATCGGATGCCAACGGCGATAATGCTATTCTGGAATACATCAACGGAAAGCTGATCATCCATCACGATCCGTCCTACACGGTCATGACCAACGACCCGATATTTGAAGAACAATTGGCAATAAATGAATACTGGAAAAGCATTCCCGGCAATATTTTCCTTCCGGGAACCAACAGGGCAGCAGACCGGTTTGTACGTGCGTCCTATTATATCAAGGCTATTCCGCAGACAGATGACACCCGAATCGCCGTGGCGGGAGCTTTCAGCGTCATTAGGCAATGCTCCGTACCTTATGGCATTTCTACAGAAGGTTTTCCCAATCTATCCACAACAAGATGGAGAGCAGTTTCTGACCAGAAAAACTTGGTGTATTATTTCGAAGACGCCCTTAGTCCAAATGCAATTTGGGTCGATTTGAAAAAACTGGATTTCAGTGAAACTGGAAAAGTAAAAAAACTTGCATTAGATAGAAACCAAATTTATGCAGGTGAAACTTCAAGCCAATTTGTCGACACAGCGCCTTTTAAATTTCAAGGTATTTAAACTTAGTCAACCAAAGAGGGAGCAGGTAATGGCCTCCTCTTCCAATTGGCTTAACTTAATAGTCCATTCGATAGCCTTATAAGTAACAGCACTTAGTATCGAAAACACGATCATAATGGAACGCGGATTTGAATTTCTGAAACAGATAAAAGAGAACAATAACCGGGCGTGGTTTTCAAAAAATAAACCGGAATACGATGCAGTCGTGACGGAAAATAAAGTTTTTTTCAACCGAATTTATACCGAGCTCCGAAAACACGATAACTTAGCAGGAACCCATATTTTCAGGATTTATAATGATGTTCGTTTCTCAAAAGATAAGACGCCTTATAAAACACACTTTGGAGTAAGCTTCTCCCGCACAAAACCTGCCCTTAGAGGAGGATATTATCTTCACTTAGAGCCAAATAACAGCTTTGTTGGAGGAGGTTTCTGGGCCCCGAATAATGAAGATTTGTTCCGTATCCGTAAGGAGTTTGAAACAGATACAGCGGAAATCGAAAAAATCACGTCGGACAAAGTTTTCGTTAACTATTTTGGGGAACTCAGCGGAGAAGCGGGTGTAAAGACTGCTCCAAAGGGTTTTGACAAGAATCATCCAGCCATTGACCCGATCAGGAAGAAACAATATGTTGTGATGAGAAACTTTACTGATAAAGCGGTTTTTGCTCCCGATTTTCAAAATGAAGTCATTGCGACATTTTTGGCAATGCGGCCTTTTTTCGATTATATGAGTGAGGTACTTACTACCGATTTAAATGGAGAATCTTTATAAGTCCGCCAGCACCCCGGGATGGGAAGCCTGTTTTGTGACAGGCGATCGCAATAAATTCACCTCCTGCAAGTTTGTTAAAATTTCAAAAAACGCATAAACTTTTCACGTTTTTAGCTATTATTGTAACTGCATCGGTTGCGTATTATTAATATGTTACCGATGTTTTTTATTACAAACCATTTCTAAACACTTATCATGCACGTTAACAACACGTCCGAAGAAAGCGAACGCCTGACAAAACGAAAATCCAGTTTAGGCATACGTTTATTTTTTGTTTATTTAATCTGCTATGCAGGTTTTGTTGCGATTGGAGTATTTCAGTATGAGTTATTGTCTGTTCCGGTAATCGGCGGGCTTAACCTGGCCCTAGCCTATGGAATTGGGCTGATTGTCTTTGCCGTCATCCTGGGTATCGTGTACAACTATTATTGCACAAGATATGAGGATGAGGAAGAACAGGCTATGGAAACTGAAGAAGGAGGCCGGGCATGATTTACGAGATTTCCTATACAGCCTTAGCATTTTTTCTTGTTTTTGTAGGGTTGGTTCTGGGACTTTCCTTTTATTTCGGAAGAAAGAAAAGTTCGTCCTCTTCTTACTATGCTGCCGGTGGCCAGATTCACTGGGGAGTCAACGGTATAGCGTTTGCAGGAGATTATTTGTCGGCAGCTTCGTTTCTCGGTATATGCGGTATGATTGCTATATCGGGTTTTGATGGCTTTTTATATGCCATTGGTTTCCTTGCAGGTTGGATCGTAGCGTTATTCCTCATTGCCGAACCATTCAAGCGATTAGGGAAATTCACTTTTACCGATGCATTGAATGCAAAATTTAATTCAAGGGCCATTACCCTTTCTGCCTCAATCGGCACATTGATTGTCTCGATATTTTACCTGATTCCACAAATGGTGGGTGCCGGCGATCTCGTGATGCCGCTCCTTGGCCTGCCCCATTGGGTAGGCGTACTATTGGTCGGGGCGATTGTGATTATTATTGTAGCCAGTGCCGGCATGGCATCTACCACTTATGTGCAGTTTTTAAAGGGCGGTTTATTGATTGTTCTGTCTGTTATACTGACTTTTTTCATTTTGAAAAATGGACTGACACTAACGCCGGATTTTAAAGGCAGCAGCAGTCATTATACATTCATCGAGTTGACACCCCAAGTGGAAAATGACAAAGTGGTCAGTGTTCCTGGTTGGGAAGTTGTTTCGCAACAGACAGCCGGTGGTAAAACATTTGTCAAACTTTCCCAAAATGGTGTTGAAAGATGGTTTAACTGGACGCAGGACAACGATAAGCAAGTGTTAAAAGAAGCATTGTCCGTAACGCAACAAGCCGATGGCCAGGCATTATATAACGGAGAAGCGAAGGAGAAGGGAAGCTTTTACCAGGTTGGACACATGAGCAAGATTGTAGTCAACGGAGAAGAAGTGGATAAAACCGGAGCACTTGGGCCATTTGAATATTTATCTACGTTGCAGGACAGTGAGATCATTCGGTTCCTGCAGGTAAAGTTTTCGGATGGAACCGACAATGTTTCGGTATATTATCAGCAACCTACCGCCGGAGAGTCGTTTTTGCTTCCCGGGCTTAAATACAAAATCGGCCGTGATGCAAATATGTGGAGCAAAATGGATTTCATTTCGTTGATGCTGGCACTGTTCCTGGGTACGGCCGCACTGCCACACATCCTGATCCGCTATTACACGGTCAAAACACCTCGTGATGCACGTAAGTCCACTATTTTGGCCATAGCGGCCATAGGCGGCTTTTATATTCTTACGTTGTATATGGGACTTGGAGCAGCTGTTAATGGTGTACTGGATGTAGAATCAAGCAACATGGCTGCCCCCTTATTGGCGAAAGCATTCGGCGCGGCATTATTTTCGATCATATCAGCCGTGGCGTTTGCCACTGTATTGGGCACAGTATCCGGATTAATTGTAGCATCTTCCGGAGCGATCGCCCACGATTTCATTGATGTCTATCTCAAGCGGAATCTAAGTGATGACCAAAAAGTCAAAGCCGGAAAGATTGCTGCTTTGGTCGTGGGTGTTTTTGCTATTCTTTTGGGCATGGCGTTCCAGGGAATAAATGTTTCTTTCTTGGTAGGCTGGGCGTTCGCCATCGCGGCGTCAGCAAATTTACCTGCCATCCTTTTCCTGCTTTTTTGGAAAAAAACCTCAGCAACTGGAATAGCGGCTTCCATCATCGTGGGCATCGTAGCTTCATTGATCATTATCCTGACATCACCCACCATGTGGGATCTGTATGGATTAGGACGTGCAGCTGCACCACACCAACTGGAAAACCCAGCCCTTATTTCTTTCCCGCTGTCTGTTTTGACTGTTTATTTCGTTTCTTTATGGTTCCCAAAGCGGAATTCAGTTAGCCAATAAAGCGTTCGGTTCTGTGTACTGGGAGGTTCACAGTTTGTAAACCAGAAATACGTTAAAACCTGCAAATTAATCGTTTGCAGGTTTTTTGTTTTTCAGGCCATTCCGGCTACCCTCACTTTTTCAAATACACTGGCGGGTTGAAGGAAAGTCCATAATTGTTAACGGCCGATGGTAATGAAAATAAATCTGATGTTTTATTTAAATACCTTTGCAAATGAATTCCAATCTCGTAAGAAGAGAGAAGTAGTTGCATTGCCGTTAGTCAGCGGCAAACAATCACTTCCTCTCGTCAAAAATTTATGAAATACTATCTATCGGCCATATCAGGCTTTGCTATCTGGGGTACTTTCGCACTCGTACTAAAACCACTGAGCGCTTATGCAGCATTGGACATCCTTATTCATCGTGTCATCTTTGCTGCGGTCAGCATCCTGTTAGCCTGCTTTATTTTCAGAAGAAAACAAACGCTCGCCAGCATTCGTTACCTTAAAACGATAACCAAAACGGAACGGACGAGGCTAACGGTAAACATACTCTTAAGTGCCGTTGTGCTTGGACTGAACTGGTTCTTATTTATTTATGTGATGAATGCAGTCAGTGTCAACGCCACTTCCCTCGCCTACCTGATCTGCCCGATCTTAACCACGGTTCTGGCCAGTCTTTTTTTACATGAAAAATTGAATAAAGGCCAATGGTTTGCTGTATTGCTAAGCCTGACCAGCTGTATCATTCTGGCCTATGGCCATTTCATGGACCTGGTTTACAGCATGGTGATTGCCTTATCGTATGCCATTTACCTGGTGCTTCAGAAGAACACATTTCAACTGGACAAGTTCTTCACGTTGACCATCCACATTGTCATAAGTACCATCCTGTTACTCCCCATCTTAACGGTTGTCGATGCTACAGTTCCCAAAACCGTGACGTTCTACGGCTTTATTACCATCATTGCTGTGGGTTACACCATTATCCCGTTATTCCTTAATATTTTTGCCCTGAAAGGGTTAGATTCCTCCATTGTGGGTACGCTGCTGTATTTAAATCCCATTATTAGTTTCCTGTTGGCGGTTTTGTATTATAAAGAGCCAATCAACGCGGCGCAGGTGATTGGCTTTGGAATGATCTTTATCGCCGTTATTATTTTCAACGTTGCCTACCTGTATGGGCGGAAAAGAAGTCCTACATTAACATATGCCGAACAGGGGGTGGATGGTTAAGACATAAACGTCCGGCTAAGCAGGAAAAATGCACTTGGCAGATAGCCGGATGGACGGCACAGGCAAAGGAAAGAATCGAGCACTAACCTTTATTACTTTCTTCATAGGTCGGTCCGTACATACCGGGAACCTTATTGCCTGTAGCACGCAGGTAAACAATCATTTCGCCGCGGTGATGATAAATATGGTTAAACAGAAAACCACGCATCACGATCCCCCTCGGCATCGGTCCAAGGACTACCCGCTCTCCTACTTTCATTGTCCAGTTATCCTGCAATTTCTCTTCGGTAAGGGATTTTAATGCAGTTCTTGCTTTCTCGACATTACGCTCGAAAAGAGCCAAAGTAGCCTCAATATCATTTTTATCTCCCCGTTCGAGGTGGTCAGCGGCCAGGTCGTAAACATCCTGAGTGAGTGCCCCTACATACCAATGGTAAATGGTGGCAATATGCTGTGCCAGCTCGCCCATCGTCCAGGAAATTTCCGAAGGCTTATAATTAAGATCCTTTTCAGGAATCGCCTGCAACAGCTTACGCGTGTTGTTCACTTCGTGCTCGAATTCTTGTGTCAGGTAGTGCAGTATCATAGTACGATAAATTAGCAGATATAACAAAGATAGCCTACATTCTTCATTTCATCAACCCTTGGAATCCGTCGGTCTGTTTATTTTCCGAGTGAATCCAGTAATTCAATCTGCGGACGGTCATTTCATCGATATAACTATTCAAACCCAGTGATTATTCATAACCAAACGCATAGGATAAAACAAGACCATGATTATTACCCAATACAGGACGTTTAAGACCAACATTGTAATGATAGATCACCCGAAGCCGTTCAATCGGATATAGTCCCACCAAAAAATTTACTGAAGAACTACTTCGGTACCCTGCGCCGACCTCAAATTTATTCCTAAATGTGACTGCAAGGTTCATATCTACCTGTACCGGCGCCCCTTTTTCATATTTCACCAGCACACTGGGTCTAATCATATTTTCTTTATACAGATCAGTAAAAAACCGATATCCGAAGTAACCATAAACAGGGGTCGATAAGTTCAGGTTATTTCTCGACGCCAGTTTACCTCCCAGCAGATTGGGAATGGAGACACCGATGTAAAACCCAACCTTATTGTATAAAAAACCAGCCCCGACTACCGGAATCATTTCGGAAAGGTTGTCTGCAAATGCAGGGTCATCATCAACTCCCAGTTCCAGCAGGTTTTCATGAAGCCGCTTCATGCCAGCGGTCACCCCAAAGGAAAACACATGCTGGTCATACATTTCCCAATACGGGCGGTTGCGTTTAAGATCAAAGAATAATTGATAAGAATAAGCTAAAACAGCATCCGTGACAGTGGTGACTCCAATTCTATCGTCAACGATAGCCGCTCCCAGTCCCATTCTGCCGTTTGATAAAGGGGAATGAATACTCATTGCCGAACTTCGTGGCGCACCGTCTATATTGCGGGTGTATCGTTGGTGGCTCAGGCTAACGACTGATCCAGCAGCCATCCCGGCGTAAGCGGGATTGATAATAAACGGATTGTAATCGTATTCTGCAAACAACGGTGTCTGCTGAGCAAATACTGCGGGCGAACCCCAAAACACAAAAAACCACATTATCACTTGTTTCATCCTGTTTATGCTAGCGCCTTAACACCAAAAATCCTTCTACTTTTTTCACTTCCTGACCATCCCGATACTGGATGCTAAAAAAATAGGTGCCCGGAGGCAATACCCCAGCGCCTAATCCGGTCAGTTTATTTGCTACACCAGTAAATACATTTGAATGATTATCGTAACGCCGGGTATGAAATACCATATCCCCCCATCGATTGAAGATCGATACCGTATTATCAGGGTAATGTCCGATACCGTCGATTTCCCAGAAATCGTGGATACCGTCTCCATTGGGAGAAATACCATATTTAGTCCGAGTGATCGCTTTGTCAGGTACAACAACAAACCAGGTCTGGCCACATCCACTTGCTTCTCCCACCGCATTAAAAGGAGTAACCCTGAGGTAATACCTCGTGTTTTCGGCAAAAACAATCCCGGGATTAAATGTGGTTCCTGTCACGATCTCATTGTTAACGACGTCTGTTCCACCGGGCGTTGTGCCGATAGCAATGCGATAGCCCTCCGCATCGGCAACTGCCGTCCAGCGAATTCCCGCATCAAGAGAAACACTATTGGCGCCGTCAACCGGACTGATAATCGTGGTGCATCCGGGAGCCGTCGATAAGATTTCTGTAGTAAAGCTGATTTCTGAACAATCTGTAGCCTCGCCTGCTGCATTAAACGGCACGATGGTTACGTAGTAAGTGGTGTTGTCTTTCCAGCCGGCCGCGGGAGCATAGCTGGTACCAATCACCTCTTCACCATCCACAATGTCGGTTCCACCAGCCGAGGTACCGATGTAAATGCGGTAACCGTCGACACCATTTACAGCTCCCCAGACAATCGCGGCGTCTATATCAATATCCATTGCCCCATCACCAGGACCGGTAATGACCGTACACCCCGGAGCTGTCAGCAGCGTTTCCGTGGTGAAGCTGATCTCCGCGCAACCCATGGCCTCACCTGCCGCATTAAACGGCACAACAGTCACATAATAAATAGTGTTTTCCACCCAGCCACCGACCGGAACGAATGCCGTGCCAGCCACTTCCTCGCCGTCCGCAACGTCCACGCCCCCGCTCGTGGTGCCGACAAAAACACGATAGCCCTCAGCATCGGCAACTGCTTCCCACGTAATCACCGCATCAAGCGCCACGTTTTCTGTCCCGTCGCCAGGATTGGTAACGACAGCACATTCTGGAGCCGCCAGCAGCGTTTCCGTGGTGAAACTGATCTCCGCGCAACCCGCGGCCTCACCGGCATCATTGAACGGCACAATAGTTACATAATAAGTGGTGCTTTCCGCCCAGCCACCGACCGGAACGAATGCCGTGCCAGTCTCTTCCTCGCCGTCCGCAACGTCAGTACCACCGGGCGTGGTGCCAACAAAAACGCGATAGCCTTCAGCATCAGTAACCGATCCCCAGGTAATCACCGCATTAAGTGCCACATCCTCCACCCCTGCGGCCGGACTGGTAACGACAGTACATTCCGGAGCCGTCAGCAGCGTTTCCGTGGTGAAGCGGACCTCTGGACAGTCTGCGGCCTCGCCGGCCGCATTAAACGGCACAACAGTCACATAATAAATAGTGTTTTCCACCCAGCCACCGACCGGAACGAATGCCGTGCCAGCCACTTCCTCGCCGTCCGCAACGTCCACGCCCCCGCTCGTGGTGCCGACAAAAACACGATAGCCCTCAGCATCGGCAACTGCTTCCCACGTAATCACCGCATCAAGCGCCACGTTTTCTGTCCCGTCGCCAGGATTGGTAACGACAGCACATTCTGGAGCCGCCAGCAGCGTTTCCGTGGTGAAGCGGACCTCTGGACAGTCTGCGGCCTCGCCGGCCGCATTGAATGGCACAACCGTCACGTAATAAGTGGTACTTTCCGCCCAGCCGCTGGCCAGCGTATAAGTCGTGCCAATTACTTCCTCACCATCCACAATGTCCACGCCCCCGCTCGTAGTACCGACAAAAACACGATAGCCTTCAGCATCAGTAACAGCTGCCCAGGTAATCACCGCATAAAGTGCCACATCCTCCCCCCCTGCGGCCGGACTGGTAACGACAGTACATTCCGGAGCCGCCAGCAGCGTTTCCGTGGTGAAGCGGACCTCTGGACAGTCTGCGGCCTCGCCGGCCGCATTGAATGGCACAACCGTCACGTAATAAGTGGTACTTTCCGCCCAGCCGCTGGCCAGCGTATAAGTCGTGCCAATTACTTCCTCACCATCCACAATGTCCACGCCCCCGCTCGTAGTACCGACAAAAACACGATAGCCTTCAGCATCAGTAACTGCTTCCCAGGTAATCACCGCATCAAGTGCCACATCCTCCGCCCCTGCAACCGGACCCGTGATGACCGTACATTCCGGGGTGGTCAGCAGCGTCTCTGTCGTGAAGCTGATCTCCGCACAGCCTTCCGCTTCCCCAGCGGCATTGAACGGCACCACAGTAACAAAGTAGGTGGTGTTTTCATTCCAATCGGTTGCCGGGGTATAAGTCGTCCCCATCACTTCCTCGTTGTCAACAATGTCTGTCCCACCGGAAGTCGTACCAATAGTTATGCGGTAACCCGTAGCCTCTCCAGTTGCTGACCACGTGATTGCTGTGGCAAGAGGGATGTCTTCAGCGCCCTCTTCCGGCACAGTAATGAATACACATGCCGGAATTCCAATCGTAGATGGGTCAGTTTCATACGCCCCCATGTCAATATTTGCACCTTGATTCCGTCCATTCCCGTCTAAATCTGTCGAAATCCCGGCATTCATCTCTGAAACCCCGTTAAATAACGAAACCCTGCCCGCATCGATAGCAGGGCTTGCGGCTTGCAGTCTGAAATCATTGGTGTTATTGACGAATATGGGATTAACACCCACCTGATTACCGGTGCCCGTATACGCTTGCAATATATTTCGACGGACATGCTGTGTGCTTAAATCCATGTCCAAATCTTCCGAATGGATATCCGGCCGGTACCCTCCGGTTTTTGCCGTATTCAAGTAAAAAATGGAATTGAAAATAGTAGTTTCACAGTGATTAGATTCCGACTGCCCAATGGGGGACATGATCAATGCGGTATTCGTATTGCGTACAAAAGAAGTATTCGTAATTTCAACAAACCGGTTATTGAAGATCGCTCCCCCCTTATCCGCTGCTTCATTGGCAACAAACAGCGAACTGATCACCTTTATCCCCTCTTCACCATAATTATAGACAGCACCGCCCTGATCGGCCACGTTTTCATGGAACTGTACCCGTTCTATGGTTGAGGGTTCCGCGAAACGGTGATTATAAATCGCCCCACCTTTATCTTGGCTGCTGTTCCCATGGAAGGTTGAAGCACTAATTTTGAATCCTCCAAAATTGGTTGCCAGACCGCCACCGTTTACAGCTTGATTACCTTCAAATCTGCTGTTATGAATATGAGTAAGATCACTTCGTAAGTATAATCCGCCACCATCTTCTTCGCTCTCATTATCCTCAAAAACACAATTTTCAAAGCGGGTTTCCACTCCCCAGTCATGTATAGCCCCGCCTGTATATCTCGAATCATTATTTCTAAAAACTGTATTGATTATCTGCGTATTATTTCCAAATCGGATATGAATCGCTCCTCCTCCCATGTTGCCAGCGGTACTCACATTTTCAACCACCCTATTATTTTCGAATAAGCAATCCGCTATCTGAATATTGTCACACGACCATAAGTAGATCGCACCTGAGCCTATACGATGCGCGGAAACGTTATTCCTAAAAATGGAGTTAGTTATGGTTACGTCATTGCTACTTATATAAATAGCACCACCGCCTGTGCCGTCATTCATATCGACTCCCGTTGCGGCGAAGCCTTCAAAAAAAGTCAACCCATCAATTTTAACGCCTGCGGCGTCAATCGCCATGATTTGGGTGTTGCCACCGCCGTTCAACACCGAAGGATTGGCCGTTACGTTTCGATTTGCTCCCACGCCGGTATACCCACCATTGATAGTTAATCTTTGTGTTATGGACAAGGTCGTTGTGATATTGTATGCTCCCTCGTGTAATCTTAATTCCGCATTATCCGGAGCCGTTGCTATCGCATTCGCTATATTGGAAGCATTTGTCCAAGAAGAGCCATTACCGACACCCACGGGTGAAACATAAATGATCGTCTGCGCCTGTGTCCGGACACCGGATAACAGCCACACAAAAAAAAACGTCAATACAATACGTTGCATATTGGTAGATATACGAACCGCGTGTTGCCAACACTGATGGCGCTGCTATACCCTGTGGTTGTCCATACTTCCAACCAACCCTTGGTATGCGAACGGATTCGGGAACGACAAAGGTAGCTGGATAGGCGCGCCTAAGGCATCACTGTCCCCATACACAGCATCTACACGCCTCTCAAAAACATATACAAAGTATCTACTGAGCCTGAAATGCTACCAAAACAAGACTGAAAAAAATAGGCTAAGGGGTGTTATCCCATTAACGATAATACCGTCCTTTTAATTTACTTTTGTGCAATTTCATCGACATGGATAAACAGGCAAAGGGAGTACTTATGGGCTTGGTCGCGGCTACGCTATGGGGTGTCTCAGGTACCTGCGGCCAATTTCTGTTTCAGCAAAGGGCGGTCAGTGTGGAGTGGCTCATGTCGGTACGGATGCTCGGCGCCGGCACCCTGCTGCTCATTGCGGCAATGCTACGAAAAGATGGCCACGTCTGGGCGATCTGGCGTGAGCCGGGTAGCCGCCGTAAATTATTGACATTCGGTATCGTGGGAATGCTGGCCGTTCAATATACGTACTTCGCGGCGATCAAGCATTCCAATGCGGCGACGGCTACCATCCTCCAGTTTTCGGCACCGGTATTGATTGCCATTTATCTTGCCGTACGCTATGGCCAACGGCTCAGCCTATTTGGTTATGCTGCCATACTGCTGGCATTGTTGGGCACATTCCTGCTGGTGACGCACGGAAATATCCAAACGCTGAATATATCCCCGGCAGCATTTGCGCTGGGCATCGCGTCGGCAGTCAGCCTGGCCATTTACACCCTGCTACCGGGCATGCTGCTGAAAAAATACAATGCAATGAGTGTCATTGGCTGGGGCCTGTTCATCGGCGGCCTGGCTATTTCATTTGTTAATCCTCCGTGGCATTCAGATGGCATCTGGGACAGCTACACATATGCCAATACTGCGTTTGTCGTACTTTTCGGGACCCTGATTCCATTTTATATGTACCTCAAGGCAGTACAGCTCATCGGTGGCCAGAAAGCCAGCCTGCTGACTTCAGCAGAACCGCTGTCAGCAACCCTGATTTCAGTATTGTGGCTCGGTGTTTCCTTCGAGGCGATGGACTGGCTGGGGGCCCTGCTCATCATTACGACCGTATTCCTACTGTCCATCAGAAACATCTCCCGCGGAACTTAATCACACAATCTGCATCTTCATTTCCGGTGAGGCCGGGTAGTCCGGAAACAACCAACGCGCAGGGAACCCTGCGCGTTGGCAAAAAACAGAACCTAAGCTTTTACGTCAGGCCCTAAGCCAGGTCAAACCTGTCGAGGTTCATTACCTTATCCCAGGCGGTCACAAAATCTTTTACAAACTTTTCTCCCGCATCCCGGCTGCCATATGTCTCGGCCACCGCCCGCAGTTCCGCATTGGAACCAAACACCAGGTCCGCACGCGTACCCGTCCATTTCTTCTCACCGGTTGCACGGTCGCGGCCCTCAAAGACTTCCCTATCTTCGGATAGTGCTTTCCATTCCGTTTGCATATCCAGCAGGTTTATGAAAAAATCAGGGGTAAGTACCCCCGGCTTGTCCGTGAAAACGCCGTGGCTGGAGCCATCGGTGTTCGTGTTCAGCACCCTCATGCCGCCTACCAGCACCGTCAACTCAGCCACAGTAAGCGTAAGCAGCTGGGCTTTGTCGACCAGCAACGCTTCGGTAGACACCGACGACATTGACTTCCGGTAGTTGCGGAACCCGTCAGCAACCGGCTCAAGGTAGCCGATGGACTCCACATCGGTCTGCTCCTGTGATGCGTCCATGCGACCAGGCGTGAACGGCACCGACACGGCGTGGCCCGCATCCCGCGCTGCCTGCTCAACACCGGCACAGCCCGCCAGTACAATCAAATCGGCCAACGAAATCTTTTTGCCGTTTACCTGTGCCGCATTAAATGCTTCCTGAACGGAGGTTAACACGGCGAGTACTTTTTGCAGCTGTGGCGGATTATTTACCTGCCAGTCCTTTTGCGGGGCTAACCGGATGCGGGCGCCATTGGCACCGCCGCGTTTATCCGAACCCCGGAAAGTCGCTGCGGAGGCCCAAGCCGTGGAAACCAGTTCTGCGACACTCAATCCGGATGCGAGCACTTTTTCTTTCAGGGCAGTTGCATCTTTTTCATCAATCAGCATATGGTCGACTGCCGGAATGGGGTCCTGCCAAATCAATTCTTCTTTTGGTACATCCGGTCCCAGGTAACGTGTGCTGGGCCCCATGTCACGGTGCGTCAGTTTAAACCATGCCCGGGCAAACGCATCGGCGAACGCTTCCGGGTTTTCGAGAAAGCGACGTGAAATCTTTTCGTAAACCGGGTCAAGCCGCAGGGAAAGGTCGGTAGTAAGCATGGTTGGCAGTTGCCTTTTCGTACCGTCAAATGCATCGGGGATAATTGCTTCCGCATTTTTAGCTACCCACTGGTGTGCGCCCGCCGGGCTTTTGGATAACTCCCATTCAAAGCCGAATAGGTTTTCAAAGAAATTATTGCTCCATTGGGTTGGTGTCTTGGTCCACGTCACCTCCAGTCCACTGGTAATGGTATCGGCTCCCTTACCCGAACCGTAATTATTCTTCCAGCCCAGCCCCTGCATTTCCAATCCGGCAGCTTCCGGTTCCTTGCCTACATGCGTCGCGGGAGCAGCACCATGTGTTTTACCAAAACTGTGGCCGCCCGCAATCAGCGCAACCGTTTCTTCGTCGTTCATAGCCATGCGCCCGAAGGTATCCCGGATGTCCTTCGCTGCGGCGATCGGATCCGGGTTTCCATCAGGCCCTTCCGGATTCACATAGATCAACCCCATTTGCACGGCGGCAAGCGGCTTTTCCAGGTTACGGGAATGGATTTGCCCATCCGCGTCATCTTCCGAAACCAATACGCCATGTGCTTTTTCCACCCCTTCGGAACCCTGTGCATAACGGACGTCACCGCCCAGCCAGGTGGTTTCGGAACCCCAGTATACGATTTCATCCGGTTCCCAGGCGTCTTCACGCCCGCCCGCAAAACCGAATGTCTTAAATCCCATGGATTCCAGTGCCACATTACCGGTAAGTATCAGCAGATCCGCCCACGAAATCTTTGCGCCGTATTTCTGTTTGATGGGCCACAGCAGCCTTCGGGCCTTGTCAAGACTAACGTTGTCCGGCCAGCTGTTCAGCGGTGCAAAGCGCTGCTGTCCTGCACCCGCTCCGCCACGGCCGTCGCCCACCCGGTACGTTCCCGCACTATGCCACGCCATGCGGATAAACAGCGGCCCATAATGCCCGAAGTCAGCCGGCCACCAGTCCTGCGAGTCCGTCATCAGCGCATGGAGATCACGCTTCACCGCTTCGAGGTCGAGGCTTTTAAAGGCCTCCGCGTAGTTAAAGTCCTTGCCCAGCGGGTTTGACAGGGGAGAATGCTGACGCAGTATGCTGACTTTCAACTGTTCCGGCCACCAATCGCGACTCTTTGTACCTCCGCCACCTACATTTTGCTTTAGCTTGCCCTGGTGAAATGGGCATTGGCCAATGTCTTTTGATTCTTTTTCCATATTTTCAGCTTTATTATGAATGAACGCGACATGTGTATGATTTCATAAAGTTATGTTATTTCATAAAGGAATCACAATCAATTAATTCTATATTTCAATAGCCAAAAGCTATTATCATTTCTATTTTTGCCAGATGACACGAAATCACTTTGTTGTCCTCGACGGACTAAGGGGTATTGCGGCCATTGCCGTGGTGATCTTTCATTTCATGGAATGGGTCATCCCGGATTTCAGCGACAATTTTATCGGTCATGGTTACCTGGCAGTGGATTTCTTTTTCTGCTTATCGGGTTTTGTTATCGGTTATGCTTATGATGAAAAAGTCAGGGCAATAGGGTTCTGGAACTTCGCTAAGGCCCGGCTGGTCCGACTGCATCCGCTGGTCGTTATCGGCTCTGTTCTCGGACTGCTGGGGTTTCTTTTTCCCCTTTTTGGAGCCGCAGAACATTACTCTTTTTCCAGTGTCCTTATCCTCTTCCTTAGTTCGCTTTTTTTGATTCCTTATCCGGTTTTAGAAAGCAGGGCATTCAACTTGTTCAGCCTAAACGCACCTTCCTGGTCGCTGTTCTGGGAATATATCGTCAACATCGGCTATGCCATCTGGCTGAGCAAAATACATCGGAAAACACTCACGGTGTTCCTGTGCATCGCCGCCGTCTGGCTGATCTACACGAGCTACCATTACGGCAATTTACTGGGTGGATGGTCAAAAGACAACTGGGAAGCAGGGGCAGCAAGGGTTTGTTATTCATTCGGTGCCGGACTGTTCATTTACCGCAACCGGTGGATCATCCAAAACCGCGGTGGGTTTATGCTGAGTGCCGCATTCCTGCTGATGTGTTTGCTCATGCCCTTCTTTTCGCCGAATTGGCTGATTGATGGACTGATTGTATTGTTTCTTTTTCCGTTCATCGTTTCCCTGGGGGCAGGAACTTCCGTAGAACCGGCTTTTTCACAACTCGCTAATTGGCTGGGAAACATCTCCTATCCCCTATACATGACCCACTATTGGGCAATCTGGTTCTTTGGTGCGTATCTGAGCCACCCGGATTATACGCCCGGTCAATTGATATACATCATCCCGGCCGGTACGCTGTTCCTGATCGGCTTCGCGCATGTCGTCATGAAGTTCCTGGATATGCCGCTCAGGGCCTATTTAAAAAAGAAGCTCGCGGTGCGGTGAACATATCACAGGAAATCCGGATAGCTGCCTGATGATGTTATTTTATTACGCCCGAAATCGTTGAACCGCCCTAAAAAACGTAATTTTGAATGACCTTGGCTGAATACGCAAACATAGACAAACTTTTGGCTGACATCAGGAGCTGCACATATTGCAAAGCGCAGTTACCGCACGCCCCGAATCCGGTTATACAAGCCGCAGCCGATTCAAAAATTGCGATAATCGGTCAGGCCCCGGGTCAAAAAGTCCAGAAAAGCGGTATCCCATGGGATGATCAGAGTGGGAAGGAATTAAGGCGATGGCTTGGTGTCGACGCCTTTCAGTTCTACGACCCGCACTTATTTGCACTTGTCCCCATGGGTTTCTGCTATCCGGGAACGGGAAAATCAGGCGACCTGCCACCCAGACCCGAATGCGCGCCGCTATGGCATCGGAAACTCTTCGACGGCATGCCGGGAATTAAATTGACGCTGCTCATTGGAAAATATGCACAGGAGTATTACCTCGGAAAAGCAAAAACCAGGTCACTGACCGATACAGTACTCCGTTTTGAGAATTACCTGCCTGCATTTTTTCCACTTGTACACCCCTCACCCCGCAATAAAATCTGGCACAAGCGCAACCCATGGTTCGGCGATACGGTCATTCCCGTTCTGCAGCGGAAAGTAAGCGAAATCATCGGGAACCAACCAAGCTGACCGGTAACGGGCGCTGCTGTGAAGCGTAGCAGCGTGGCCCGCGGCCGGCGAACACCAGCCCCAGCGGCTATTTTTCGAAAACGACTGCGTGCGGGTCCGCTCCCTTTTTGATGGTCACGGAAGACAAGTGTTCAACCATCGGATCCGGTCCGCAGATATAAATGGGTTTTTTAAAATCAGTAATGTGCGTATCCAGGAACCTGTCATCAATAAAATCATGTGGATACGGGCCGTCTTTTTCCTGTGTCACAATAAACACGGCGTCATCACCGAGCATTGCTTCCAGTTCTCCCTCGTAAATAATATCCTGCGCCGTCTTATTGGAAAAGAATAGTTTATTGCCCTTTAACCGGCCTTCCTGATGAAGCTGCCGGAGAATAGCCATAAACGGCGTGATCCCGGCGCCGCCGGCAATGAAATAACCCGTGCCCTGGTAGCTGATCGCGCCCCATGGATCGCTGATGATCAGTTCGTCGCCGGCCACGAGCGACGCGATCTGCCGGGTAACGCCGTCGTGGTCCATGTAACACTTAATTGTAAATTCAAGGTATGGATCGCCATTTAAACAGGTAAATGTAAACGGACGCTTTTCCTCCGTCCATCCCGATCGGTTGAGTGCCACATCGGCAGCCTGTCCGGGGACAAATTCAAAACCTTCCGGCTTTTCCAGCCGGATGCGGCAAACGTCATGTGTTACGCCCGCAGTCGACAAAACTTTTAACGTATGGTCCATTTTTTAGTGATATGATTTCCAATCGGTATTATGCCGGTATGGGGACACTATGGACAGCCCGGCATCACGTATTACCATACGAATATACTTAATTTTCCATTAAGACAGCGGATTACTATGGAATCGTCCGGCTAGCCGGACACGAGAAATGCCGGTATGGCTTACCGCAGCTACGCCTCACAGATCTCTTTCAGCTTTTCGAGCGCTTTCGGATACGTCACCGCGAAATAGTCAACCATCTCGTCATTCACGTCAATATCAACAGTTACCGTAGTTGTTCCATTTTTTTCAGTAAACGAATAGTTTTCAAAACCCTGCCATGCCTCAGCCACCGGTCCGGTCGTAATTTCATCATCGCCATCCACGATGCCGGCATATTCGATGGACACAAATTTATTCGGGATATTTTCCCGGATCCAGCCTACCATACCTTCGCGCTTTCCTGTTTTACTGGCTCCGATAAACAGGATTTTTGAACCTTTATTCCAATTTCCTTCCACACTGGAGGGGGTTTCAAAATCCGAATCGGGGTTAAATACCGCCGTCCATTTCCTGAACGTTTCCTTATCCAGCATGATGCTGAATACATTTGCCACCGGCGCGTTGATGTCCGTTTTGAATTGCATCTTTTTCATCGCGTAACCTTTCTTTTAGGGTGAATATTCAATACTGTTCAGTACAAAGATAACCCGTTAGCGCGGCAAAGACATTGGCACAGTGCGCCAATTACAGGGGGGAATTGCGACAATCCGTTACCGGAAGTTAGATGTATTTCATCTCCGTAGCCCTTCGGATCAGCGCGGCTACATTGGTCACTTTAAACTTCTGCAATAAATTTCTGCGGTGGCTTTCCACCGTCAGCGGGCTGATAAAAATTTTATCGCCGATTTCATGCGAATTCAGTCCGTCGGCCAATAGCGCCAGCACTTCCTTTTCGCGCCGCGTAACTACGGGGAGTTCACCCGACTGGTGGCTGGAAAGAATGGCCCTCACCCCTTCACTGATACCGGTTTCGCCCCGCATCACCTGGCGGATGCATTCCATTACTTCCTCGGTTGCGGAGTTTTTGAGCAGGTAGCCGGAGGCCCCGCTGTCGAGCATGCGCTGGATGATGCTGTATTCGTTAATGTTGCTGATGGCCACCACTTTCGTATCCGGACACAGCTGCTTGATCTCCGCACAGGCGTCGATGCCGTTCTTATCAGGCAGGTTGATATCCAGCAGCACTACATCTACCTGTTCTCCGGCAATAAAGCGGATGCCTGATGCCGCATCAGTAAACTGGCCGATTAGCCTGATGTTGTCGGCATCCTGCAGCATATAGGCGAACCCCTGCAGCACCACCGGATGATCATCAATAATAATAAGGGTTATCATTTCCATATCAGACAGGTATTTCAATGTTTACGGTAGTCCCCTCGCCAGGCCTGGAGTCAATCTCCATGCGGCCCTGCAGCAGGGCTACCCGATCTTCAATATTTTTCAGGCCAAGCCCTTTGGCAACCAGCAACTGGATATTGAACCCGACGCCATCATCCTCCACGGTGAGGAACAGGCAGCCGTCGCTGTCGCTGCATTGCACAATAATCTGGGTGGCGTGGGCATGTTTAATGGCGTTATTCAGCAGTTCCTGCACCATGCGGTAAACACCGATAAGCACCGGTTTGGCGTAAGACGCACGGAGACCGATCCCTTGAAATTTAACGGCCGTCGCCGGGGTATCCATGTAGTTGCAGAGGTCGGCCAGTGCCGACTCCAACCCCATGTAAAGCAGTGCCTCCGGCATCATATTGCGCGATACCCGGCGCAACTCATCCACCGCATGATCCAATTCGCCGATAACAGCATTCACCTCGGTGCTTACGGTGCTGTTTTTTTCGCGGTCCCTCGTGGCTATGGCCGACAGGCGGAGCTTTACTCCCGCCAATAAGCCACCGAGGCCATCATGCAGGTCGCGCGCAATCCGGTTCCGCTCTTCCTCCTGCCCCTGCAAAATCGACTGGTACCGGTGAAGCTGCTCCTGCTGCCGCAGTGTTTTGAGCTCTTCCTGGTGGAGCAACTCATTCTGAACAAGGGTATTGTGATTACTTTTCGCCAGTTTCCATGAAAAAAAAGCGATAATAAGTGCGATGGAAAGACCCGCACCAAGCAGCACCAGCCAGAACCGGCTCCGGTCGATATTCATTTGCTGCTGCTGGTTGATGTCCTTCAGTTTCAATATCTCATTTTCCTTTCCAATGGATTCGTATTGCTTTTCCAGGTCGATGATCTTCAGCGCCATATTGTTTTGCTGGAAGGTATCCTTTCCCAGTGCATAGGCTTCCATCTGTTCATAGGCCGTCCGGAAATTACCCAGCTTGAATTCCACATTGGCCATTTCCCGCAGATGGAGCAATCGGTTATGTGTCGACTGAACCGGATCGTACCGATCGGAAATCAATAGGTATTTTTTCGCATTGCCGTATTCGCCGAAATCACGGTACATCGCATACATCTCAAAATAAATATCCCGCAGTGAATAGGCATCATGCAGCGATTCGGCCCGGGTTATCCCTTTACTGAACATTTCCAGGGCTTTCTCCTTTTCCCGGATGTGGCGGTAATACTGGCCTTCGGTACGGAAATAGAAGGGAGCATAGGTGGTATACGGTATGGCATTGAATACCACCGCAGCGCTGTCCAGGTATCCCCTTGCCCGTCCGAGGTTTTCGCCAAGTATGGCATTCTTGGCGGCATTGACAAAAACGGTAAGCCGGTCCTCACTGGTGGCCGCTCCGGTTGACAGCGTGTTCAGGGCCTGTTTAAAATAGGATTCCGCCTTTTCGTAATCCTGTACATTCGAAAGTAATAATGCAATATTCTGCAGGTGGTTGCCCACAGCGGTGCTATCGCCTGCGAGGCGGGCATACGGAAGTGCGCGGTCGACAATAATACCCATGAAAAGATTGGCGCTATCCTGCCGCTGCAGCAGCGTTCCATAATTGTTCCACACTTTTGACCGGTAGAAATAAGCCCGCGGAAACCGATACCGGGCCAGGTACTTTTCGGCCAGCATGTATTCCGATTTCGCCCGTTCGATGTCGTGGTTATAAATGATATTTGCGGTGAAGTGATGCAGAAGGCCCCGCTGATAATCGGTTGGTTTGTTACCCATTACCTTCCGGGCTTCATCAATGTAATGAAAAGCTTTTGCTGTATCGCGGTCACACCAGAAAAAACTCAGATCCAGCAACCGTTCAATCTTTACACTATCGTCCGGCGCTTCCTGTGCCAACCGGTACAGGCTGTCGGCAGCCTGTTCAGCGGATACCTGTGCCCTTACCCCGTGAAAACAACAGAAAACAATCAAAATACACAGGCAATGCTTCATGGCTACAATACGTGATGCACAAATTGGTAACAATGGGTAAAAATACAGATTACCGCCAAATCCGGCAATCCACGAAAATGAGGATTTGATTCGGGAGCGATTGCGGAAGCGGCCGGAAACTACCGGCTTGATTTCATCGCCTTTACGACCTTAATGCGGCCGTCACGGAGAAAGGCTTCATATTCCTGCGTTTCGCGGCCATAGAGCGCAATTTTACCGGCCGCATCGCTATGGACGCCCCATCCATACCGTTTGGTCAGCGGGGATGCCCTGAAACAGGCCTGCCCCTTGGAGAAAAACAATTGCCTTGCGGTTTCGAGCTCATCAGCGGTCAGTTCCTGCCGCTCGGCGTACACCCGGAACAGCACATCGTCTGAAGTAAACCGGTAGGGGTTTTTACTGATCAGCTCAAATGCCAGGCCGGCTACGCTTTTCTTATCCCCTTTTACCGGAGGGATTTCCCCTCTTTCCGCCGGACAATCATCTGCTACTGCAATGAACGCGTCCTGGTAGTTGGTGGTGTGTATTTTCATGTTCCCCTGTTTATATTCCATGCCGCAAATATATACGGATTAGTGACAACCCTATGGCAGGTGTATCCGGCCGGGTTCGATAATACCGGGATTACCGGTTGGCCAGCTTGTTTTGTGCTTCGTTATACCGTGGTCCGATGTTGGGGTACCTGGACAGGATCTGCTCCATGGCTTCCAGATCGGCCGGGGAAAGTGTAATGTCCACCGCGCGGGCGTTTTCCTCCAGGTATTTCCGCTTCTTTGTTCCCGGTATCGGGGTAATGTCATCGCCCTGCGCCAATACCCAGGCCAGTGCCAGCTGTGCGGTGGTATATCCACGGTCGGCGGCAAACTCCCTAAACGCGTCGGCAAGCGACAGGTTATTCTGCAAATGCGCCCCCTGGTAGCGGGGAACGGTTTTTCTGAAATCGCTGTCGGGAATCGCGCCCACATCGAAGCCATCGTTGGTAATCAGTCCCCTTGAAAGCGGACTGAAGGGAACCAGTGCAATCCCCAGCTCACGGATAGTGGGCAGTATTTCAGCCTCCACCCCGCGGGTCAGCAACGAGTACTCGCTTTGCAGCGCAGCAATGGGATGGATGGCATGCGCCCTGCGGATCGAGGCGGCTGATGCTTCCGAAAGACCAAGATAACGGACCTTGCCGGCTTTCACCAGTTCGCCCATGGCGCCGATCAGCTCTTCGAGCGGTACGTTCGGATCAAGGCGATGTGCATAATAGAGATCAATCTCGTCAATTCCAAGCCGGCGTAAACTGGCGTCCACCGCCCGCCGCATATGTGCCGGAGAGCAATCCAGTGTAGACTGCATGCCATTTGCTGTCAGCGTAATATTGGTAAAACCGAATTTGGTGGCGATAAATACCTTGCGGCGATTCGGTACGAGTACCTTAGCGATGAGTTCCTCATTTTTTCCCGCGGCATAAGCGTCCGCGGTGTCCCAGAAATTAATGCCCAGGTCCAGCGCACGGTGCAGCGTGGCAATGGATTCGGCATTATCCGGAACACCGTATCCATGGTTCATGCCCATGCAGCCCAGCCCGATAGCCGAAACTGCTACGCCCGTATTTCCCAGTTTGTGGTATTTCATGTTTTCTTGGTTTCAACGTCAGTTTATCCGGCAAAGTTCCGTTATTGTCCCGACATATCCGCAAAATCCGGCAATAAATCCGGACAGTCCTGCCCGGTGCATAGGCATGCAGTACGCTGATCCGGAAACTTCTTCTTCAAAAATAAAGCGGTTTATGTATGTTTGCAGTACGTTGCCGATCCGGCGCGTGAGTCCTTGATTCCTCAATTCGTGATTATGTCTTATTGCCAAGCAATCAAAGCCCTGAGCGGCGACCGTAAAACACTGCATCAGGAATACCATGACCACCACTATGGGTTTCCACTTCACGATGACGACGAGTTGTTCGGCAGGCTGGTGATGGAAATCAACCAGGCTGGCCTGAGCTGGGAAACCATCCTGAAAAAGGAAGCTGCATTCCGCAATGCCTACGATCATTTCAGCATTGCTAAAGTTGCCGCCTATACGGAATCGGACCGCGAACGGCTATTGGCCGACGCGGGCATTATCCGCAACAGACTTAAAATCAATGCCGCTATTGAAAATGCCCGGGTAATCCTTCAGTTGCAGCAGGAATATGGGGCATTTGAAAAGTGGCTGGAACACCATCACCCAAAGACACTTCCGGAATGGATTAAGCTTTTTAAAAAGACATTCAAGTTTACCGGGGGCGAAATTGTCAATGAATTCCTCATGAGCATCGGCTTTTTGCCCGGGGCACATATTGCCGACTGTGAAATCTATAATAAGATATTGAAAAACAAACCAATGTGGTCGGTTACCTAAATTTAAATTATCGGTTCAGATTTAAATTTCACGCATAAGAATTTAATCCATATTGCCTGATAACGTCGGTATCAAGTAACTGAATCGATTTCCCTGTTACCCGGATCAGGTTTTCTTTGGTCAACTGATCCATCACCCGGAAAAATGTTTCGTATGTAGTTCCCGCATAGGCCGCCATGTCCTGTCTTTTCAGCTGGACGTTGAGCGCGCCGGCTCCGTCAACCCCGAATTTTTCCGCGAGCATCAGCAGGGTATTGGCCACCCTTCCCCTGACATCCAGGTGCGCCAGGTCGGCCATCCGCTTTTCGGTAATCCGCAGTTCATCCAGGTAAAAATGCAGGAAATTGTAGGTCAGCTGATGATCTGTTTTCAGCGCATGCTCAAATAACTCCAGGGATATGTAACATGCGGTACAGGGTTCAAGTGCCGTGGCGGTTACCGTAAAAAAGCGACCCGCACCCATACCACGGTACCCCAGTATGTCCCCTTCCCTGCAGAAATGGATGATCAGCTCCTTGTTCCGGCCCCACTGCCGGTGAATCTTGACCTGACCGCCGGTCAGGAAAAAAATACCCGATGTGGGTTCCCCCTCACGGAAAATAACCTCCCGTTTTTTAAAGGTATATTGCTGGCTGTTCGTTGCAATGGAAGCAATGGATGATGCTGCGCTGTGTTTACAGAAAAAACAGTTTTTCAGATCACATCCCTCCCGCTGGTCCGGTAAAATCATCAGCTATGATAAACAAATTAACGCGGACAAACAATATTTTTTAAAAAACATGATTTAAATCATATTTTTGCAGCACATATGATTGCAAAGCAGAACGGTAATATCCCCATTTCGATTTCACTTGAAGACACTTTAAAATCCGAAGGAGCAGTAGCTTCACCCCGGGTTAATAAGTGGCGTATTCTATTAATTGCCTCTTATGCGGTATTGATCGCCGCCATCATCAGTAGTCTTGCCAAACTACTCGTCATGCTCATCAATGGCATCACCAACCTGTCTTTTTACGGATCGTTTTCCTTCGCAGAGGCCGGTCCGGCACATCATACGCTGGGGTTATGGGTCATTGTGATTCCTGCCATCGGCGGTATTGCAGTGGGTATCCTTGCGTTGTATGGTTCAAAAGCCATCCGCGGCCACGGAATCCCCGAGGCCATGGAACAGATACTTGTTAACCAGAGCAAGATCAAGCCCGCCATTACGTTTCTTAAACCCATATCTTCAGCCCTTGCCATCGGCACGGGAGGGCCTTTCGGAGCGGAGGGCCCCATTATTGCCACAGGGGGTGCACTGGGTTCCACGTGGGGCCAGGTATTTAAGATTTCCAATGCCGAGCGGAAAATACTACTCTCGGCCGGTGCCACTGCGGGTATGACGGCCATTTTCGGTACGCCGGTGGCTGCCATCTTTTTGGCTATCGAATTATTATTGTTTGAATTTACACCCAAATCGCTGATTGCCGTATCGCTGGCCTGCATCACGGGGGCTGCCGGGCATTTTCTGCTTTTCGGCACGCAGCCGGTGTTTTACACGGCCGTGGAGATCACCACGCCGTCCACTGTGGCCATTTTATGCTACAGTTTCCTCGGACTGGCCGTCGGCGTTCTTTCCGTGGCCATAACCAAGGCCGTTTACTGGGTGGAGGATGCTTTTGAAAAGCTGCCCATCCATTGGATGTGGTGGCCGGCAATCGGTGGACTGGCCGTGGGGATCGTGGGATATTTTGCACCCCGTACCTTGGGTGTGGGCTACGAAAATATCACTGATTTACTGACCGGCAGCATGCCGTTAAAAATTGTATTGTCGCTGTGCCTGCTCAAATTTATATCCTGGGTAATTGCGCTGGGCAGCGGTACCTCGGGGGGAACATTAGCTCCCTTACTGACCATCGGGGCCGCCAGCGGCGTGCTGATCGGCATGGGCATCCAGTATCTTTTTCCAAATAGTGGGGTTACCCTGCCCCTGGCCGCACTCGTAGGCATGTCCGCCATGTTCGCGGGTGCGTCCCGGGCGCTGCTGACGTCCATCATCTTTGCCATGGAAACTACCGGCCAGTTCCATGCGCTGCTGCCGTTGCTGGGTTCCTGTGTGGGTGCCTATACGGTTTCTTACCTCAGTATGGGCACAACCATCATGACTGAAAAAATAACCAGGCGCGGTATATTTACCCCTGATTCCTATCAACCGGATTTATTAAACCAGCTGACCGTACAACAGGCCATCCAAACCGGGGGTATCATCATAGAAGATCGGAATACCGTCGAAGAGGTGCGCGACTGGCTGCAGGCGAATGGCAGGCCCGACAATTACTATATCGTGGTGGATGCCAATCAGCAATATACCGGTATCGTCAGTGCGTCCAGCCTGTTTGCCAATCACCAGGATGACCAAAAGCAAATCAGCGCGCTCATTAAACGGAAACCGGTGTTTCTGCGTGAACGAGATACCCTGAAGGAAGCCGTAGCCAAGATGATTGAGGAAAACGTAGATGTACTTCCCGTCCTGTCGTCCAGGGACCATACCGTAATCGGCTTAATGCCTTACCAGAATATCCTGTCCACGTATTACCGGGCAGACCGGCAGCAGGATCTCGCTTCCACCAACATCTCCGTGAAACGTTCAGGTATGCGGATTCTCGTCAAGGGAAGAAAGATACTGGCCAAAAGAAAGGCCGAATAGCCGGTCCAGCGCCCTGGCAATGGGCACCCACCTCCCATTTGCGCATATCCCGTTTCCGTAAACTTGCATATCAACGCAATTTTACCTTAGTTTGCAGGGTAGCAATGAATTAACATGCTTACTAACCTATAAACTATGAAAAGATTAATTCGCGGGCGCTATGAACCGTTAAGCCTGTGCATTGCCGTAATGGCCGTGTCCCTTTCTTTTTCCCCACGGACAGCCATCGCTGCACCGCAGAACGAAATCCGGATTGTACGGCATGTGGAAGTGCCCATGAGCGACGGCGTTAAGCTGTATGCCGACCTGTATCTTCCAGCGGCTCCCGGCAAGTATCCGACCATTGTGACGCGGACCTGCTATGGCGTACAACGTGATGGGGTACATGAAGCCATGATCCGCTTTGCCCAGCACGGATATGCCGTGGTGGTGCAGGACGTGCGCGGCCGGTATGAAAGCGAAGGTACCTGGGAACCGTTCCGCGACGAAGGCAAGGACGGTTACGAAACGATTGAATGGGCAGCGGCACAGTCATTTTCCAATGGCAAGGTTGCCCTGCAGGGCGGCAGTTACCTGGGCCATAACCAATGGGCGGCCGCCAGCAAGACACCGCCCCACCTCGTGGCCATCTTTCCGGGGGTGGCGTCTACCAACATTTACGCCAACTGGATTACCATGGGGGGTGCCTTCCGGCTAAGCTTCAACTACGGCTGGGGGGTGGTGCGCATGCCAAACCGGATCATGCTCCCTCAATACTGGCATAGTGCTGCCTACACGCCGGAAGAGCTGAAATACGAAAACATCCTGATGCACCTGCCATTGAATACCGGCGATCTGGCGAGCGCAGGGTCCCCCGTTCAGCATTACCGCGACTGGCTGGAACACGAAAGCTACGATGAATACTGGAAGGCCATCAGCGATGAAGAAAGCTTTGACCGTATCAATGTGCCGGTGCACACGTACGGCGGATGGTTCGATATTTTTCTGATGGGCACCATCAACGGCTATGTCGGCATGCGGAATCACGGGGCAACACCCGAAGCACGGGCCGGCGCCCGGATGATCATCGGCCCCTGGGGCCATGGGCCCTCCCAAAGCTTTGGCGGGATTGATTTTACGCCCATCGCCAATATGGACATGTTCGACGTGCAGCTGGATTTTTATGATTACCACCTGAAGGGAATTAAAAACGGGCTCGATCTGGAAAAACCGGTACAGCTCTTCTACATGGGTGCCAACAAGTGGCGCAGCGAGTCGGACTGGCCCATACCCCAGACGAAATACCGCGAGTTGTACCTGAACAGCAGCGGTTCGGCCAATTCGGTACGCGGCGATGGCCGGCTGACGTTTGACAAGCCGGCGGAAGCGGCAACGGATACGTACCGTTATGATCCGGCACAACCGGTCCCCACCACCGGCGGGAACAACTGCTGCGGCACGCCCACCCAGGCGGGACCGGTGGACCAGCGGCCGCTGGAGCGACGGGAAGACGTACTCGTTTATACGAGCGATTTCCTTACGGAACCCCTGACCATTGCCGGCCCAATCAAGATGAAACTGCATGCGGCAACGGACGGTCCCGATACCGACTGGATGATCAAGCTGGTTGATGTGCAGCCGGATGGATATGCCATGCCGGTAGCCGAAGGTATTTTACGTGCACGGTTCCGTGAAGGACTGGATAAAGTGAAGCTGCTGACGCCAAACGAAGTGTATGAATACGAGATTGAGCTGACCAGTACGGCCAATGTATTTAAACCGGGGCACCGCATCCGTATCGACATTACATCGAGCAATTTTCCGCAGTTCGATCGCAATCCCAACACGGGTGCCCCCCTGGGATCGAGTGATGAGCTGCGCGTTGCCCGGCAGACCATCCATCACGGCGGGGCACGGCCCAGCCACCTGGTTCTGCCGCTGGTTCCGGCACTGGATTAACCGAATGAAAACCGCACCGTGCGGCCAGTGCGGTGCGGTTTACCGCAATTCATACAGGTGAAGCTTGCTTTTAAGGGTCTTCAGCTCGTCCTGCATGGTCTTCATCTGCTGGAGGAGGTGCTGAATGGCTTCAATCCCCTCCAGGTTAATATCCAGGTCATAATGAAAACGCACCCACCTTTCCAGGTCGGGCAACTGATCCGGACTGACGTAATATTCGTTGTCCACGGTGACGACTTCAATCAGTCCGGACTCTCCCAGTGCCTGTATAAACGTAACTTCTGCATGATGGTGCACGCAGAATTCATGTACCGCGATTAATTCCTGTTTTTCCATGACTTCATTTGTTAGGTGATGTGTCTGCAAGCTCCCTGAACAGCTCCCGCTGTCTGTCGGTCAGGTCCGTCGGTATGGTCACCTCATAGGTGATATAAAGGTCGCCAAATGTACCCTCCTTCCTGTATACCGGAAAGCCCTTGCCCTTTAGCCTGACCTTCGTACCCTGTTGTGTACCGGCTGAGACGTTCAACTTCACTTTTCCGTTCAGGGTGTCTATGGTTGCCGCTCCGCCCAGCACGGCGGTATAGAGGTCAATCGGGACCGTGGCGTATAAATCATCGTTCAGCCGTTTGAACAACGGATCGTCCGCAATATGGAAGGTAATATACAGGTCGCCGGATGGACCGCCGTTCACGCCGGGGCCACCGTACCCTTTCAGTTTAATGACCTGGCCATCGGCAACGCCGGCAGGAATGGTGATGCGGATATTTTTCCCGTTGACGGTTAATGTCTGTTTATGGGTGTTGTACGCATCGCGCAGCGCCAGATGCAAAGCCGCCTGGTAATCGCTGCCCCGGAACCTGGCCTGTCCGCGCCTTCCGGCACCCGCATCGCCGAACAGCGACTCAAAAAAGTCGGAGAAACCGCCGGCGTCAAAATCACCGGAAAAAGATTCCGGCCCGGCCGTATGCCTTGCCCCGCCCTGCGGCTGCGACCGCCGGGCCTGCTCAAACTGATCGGCGTGCTGCCAATCCTTCCCATACTGGTCGTATTTTTTGCGCTTGTCCGGGTCACTGAGCACTTCATTCGCTTCATTGATCTGCTGGAATTTTACCTGCGCCTCTCTGTCGTCCGGGTTCAGGTCGGGGTGCAGCTTGCGCGCAAGCTTGCGGTATGCCTTTTTAATTTCCTCCTGCGAGGCGCCTTTGGGAACGCCCAGAATTTTATAGTAATCCAAAAATTCCATAGCCAAGCCGTTTAGTTGAAAAGCCACTGTTCCGGGGTCAATAATCATACCGTTGTTAGGCCGCCGCGGACAGCTACAGCAAATTTAAAATAAAAAGGCCACCCCGTATAAGGGGTGGCCCTGTTTTATCCGGAGACCGTTAGCTACCAGATGACGATGCGATTGGCTTTCGGCAGGAAAAGCTTATCCCCCGCCTTAATATCAAACGCCTCATAAAAGCCATCTACATTGACCAACGGTCCTATAGCCCGGTATTGGGCGGGTGAATGCGGATCTGTTTTTACCTGGTTGGTCACAAACGCGTCGGTTGTCTTGGTCCGCCAGATGGTTGCCCATGACAGGAAAAAGCGTTGCTGCTGTGTAAATCCGTCAATGTTACCCGGGTTCCCCTTATCCTGCAGGTACAGGTTCAGGGCGTCGTACGCCACGGAAACACCGCCCAGATCGCCGATATTCTCGCCGAGGGTAAAACGGCCGTTGACAAAAGCACCCGGAACCGGTTCATACGCACTGTATTGCGCTGCGAGTGCTTCGGTCGCCTGCCCAAACCTGGCCTGGTCATCTGCTGTCCACCAATTATTCAGGTTGCCATCGCCATCGTATTGGGAGCCGCTGTCGTCAAATCCGTGGGACAGTTCATGGCCAATTACCGCACCGATTCCGCCGAAGTTGACGGCCGCATCGGCTTTGTAATCATAAAACGGTGGCTGCAGGATGGCTGCAGGAAACACAATTTCGTTATATGGCGGATTGTAATAGGCATTTACCGTCTGCGGTGTCATTTCCCATTCGGTCTTATCGACCGGTTTGCCCGCTTTCGCCCGCTCTTCCTCAAATTGCCAGCGACGGGCGTTCAGTGTATTTTCGAACAGCGACGGTCCAACCGTCAGTCCGGAATAATCTTTCCATTTGTCGGGGTAGCCGATTTTGACATGGAATTTTCCCAGTTTTTCCAATGCTTTCGCTTTCGTATCGGCCGACATCCACTCCAGTTGCTGGATGTGGTGTTCAAACGATTTAACCAGGTAACTGACCATCTCCTGTGCAGCCGCTTTCGCTTCTGCCGGAAAATAAGCCTCCACGTAAAGCTTGCCGAGCATTTCCCCGGCTACGGCATTGACAAACTGCAATCCCCGTTTATCCAGTGCACGTTGCTCACGTTGCCCCCGCAGGGTCCGGCCCCAGAAGTCAAAACTGATTTCGTCCAGTTCACGCGTCAGCTTCGTTGCAGCACCGTCAATCAGGTGGAAGCGCAGTAAGTCCTTAATGACTTCCAGGTTTTCCGGCACCAGCAGTCCGTCCAGCTCCTTGTAGTAACGGAGGTCATCGATAATCACGGTGTCGGCCGTAAAACCGGCATCCTGCAGGTATTGGGCGATATCCAGGTGCTTAACCAGGTTTTTCAGGTCGGTCACTGCCACCGGATTGTATTGCAGGCTCGCGTCACGGATCTGTTCTACGGTAAGCATATGACCGGCAAGTTCTTTTTCAAAGGCAACCAGTTTAGGGCCCTTCAGGTCGCGCGTACGCTGGCCCGTCAGGGGAAACAGGCGATTGATGTAATTGCTATAATCTTCCAGGGTCCGGATGTTGGCGGCATCCTCCTGTTGATAATAAGCGCGTCCCAGTCCCAGATCCGCTGCACTCAGGTACAACGCGTTGATGTTACTGTTCTTCATGTCCGGATCCACATAGGTACCAAACAATGGATTACCGCCTATCGGCGCCATTTCCACCAAGTAGCGGTACAAGCCGTCAAAATCCCGGATCGCATCCACTTTTTTCAGTAACGGTTTAAGGGGTTCGATGCCGGCACGGTCACGGGCATCAAGGTCAATGTAACTCCGGTATAGATCTGCAATCTTCTGTCCTTCCGATCCCGACTCGTATGTGCGTTCCAGTGAAGTTTTTAACACAGCGAGCGTCGCTTCGTCCGTATTTTCAATTAATTCATCAAAACTTCCCCACCGTGCCTTATCGGATGGTATTTCAGCGGTTTTCATCCAGCTTCCGTTCACGTAGTTGTAAAAATCATCCTGTGGCCTTACCGATGTATCCATAAAACCGGGATTGATGGCCTGGTGTTGCTGCGCCAGGGCTGCGGTGCCCATTGTGGCCAGCGCGGCCATTGCCAAATACTTCTTCTTCATATTACCTTATTCATATTAATCCGGGGCAAAAATAGAAAAAAACGATGTTGGATAGGAACGGAGCGATCGTAAATGGGTGACACAGTCTATTTTATGACCGCCATTTCACAATTTTGGATATAAAATTATATATTTGCCGTGCGACTAATCATTGCACTCATGAAGATCACCCACATAAACTACAACCTGTCTCACCGGGACAGGGCCTGAGTTCGGGGAACACCCTCCTCAGCTCTTTCATTATTTCAGGTATCCCCTGAAGCGATTCCTTCATTCATTACGTTTAAGCTTTTAACCTGTATCTTTCCGTGGATGGCAACACCCGGAGTATGCATTATACCATCAACACCATGAAACAAGCGTGGAAAAGAACATTTGCGATCATCTGGACAGGCCAGTTCATGTCGCTCCTCAGCAGTTCGGCGGTTAACTTCGCCATTATTATCTGGCTCAGCCTCGAAACCGGTTCTGCGGAAGTGCTGGCCTTCGCTGCCATTGCCACCTTTTTGCCACAGGCATTAATCGGCCCTTTTGCAGGGGTGTATATCGACCGCTGGGACCGCAAAACAGTGATGATCGCCGCCGACGGCTTCATTGCTGTCTGTACACTGGCCATGTCGCTGCTTTTTTATTTCGGGCATTTTGAACTCATTTTCATTTACCTGCTGCTGGGACTGCGTTCCGTGGGCTCAGCCTTTCATATGCCGGCCATGCAGGCTTCGGTTCCGCTGCTGGCACCGGAAACGGAACTGCTCCGGATTGCGGGGATCAACCAGGCCATCCAGTCGGTATCAAGTATCGCCGGCCCGGCATTGGGCGCACTGGCCATTGGCCTGATGGACATTCAGCAGGTATTGCTGCTGGACGTTGCGGGGGCAGTCGTTGCCATTAGCTCGTTACTGCTGGTCAAGATTCCCAATCCCGAAAATGAAGCCCAGGCTCCGGGTGGTGTCAGGCAGGTGCTGCGGGACATCGCCATCGGCGTCAATGCCGTTACGGCAAACAAAGGGCTCGCCTATATGTTCCTGTTCTCCATTTTGGCAACCTTCTGCATTATGCCCGTAGCCGTGCTCTTTCCGCTGCTCACCCTGCAGCACTTCGGCGGCGGCAAATTTGAAATGAGCCTGATCGAGGTGGTCTGGGGCATCGGTATGCTGGCCGGCGGCGGATTATTGGGTATATTCAAACCGACGGTCAATAAAGTGATCATCATTAACTGCATGCATATTATGCTGGGTGTTTCGCTGGCGGCTTCCGGCATCCTGCCGGCAAGTGGTTTTGTGCTGTTCGTGGTGCTGACAACCCTGGGAGGTCTTTCAGCGTCTATTTATCATGCCACATTCACCACCATCATCCAGGAGAAGGTAAATCCCGCAATGCTTGGACGGGTATTTTCCATGTTTTTCAGCATCGCCCTGCTGCCGTCGATTATCGGCCTCCTGAGTACCGGTTTTATTGCCGATTATATTGGCATCAGCCAGACGTTCATGATTCTGGGGAGCCTGGTCGGCGTTATCGGCATCGTGTCGTTTATGGTACCGGAGCTGATGAAATTGGACATCCGCAAAGAAACGGCCGTGGAGGAGACGGAGCCATTGGAAGACTAGGCCGACTACGCTGCATAAACCAGCTGTGTGCTGCATTGGACAACTTCGTGCCACGTACGGAAAAGCTTCGTGGTACCTCAAGGGTAAGTCCGGTTTGGGTACACGGTGAGTCCGGCAAAACTTCGGCAAAAGGTGGACTCAACGTGGACTCATGGTGGACTTACCGTGGACTCACTCCGACGGTGTCCCGAAGCGGGTAGGAACCAGCCTGTACCGGACCCGGGAACGGGGTCATGTCTTTTAGTCGAAAAAACAAACCGCATCACAAAAACGTTGTATATTTACGCAAAACTTCATAGCAGAACCTATACAGAATCAAAGCAGCTAATTATGCAAAAACTCAGCAAATCGGTCGAAGTCGGTCTACCCCATCAGGAAGCGTTTAATGCGTTTGTAAGGGAGTTAACGTTATGGTGGCCAAAAACATATACCTGGTCAAAAGATAAATTGATCGAAATCGGCATCAACCCCATCCCGGGCGGGCACTGCACCGAAATTGGCCCGCTGGATTTCCGCTGCGACTGGGGTACTGTCACGGAGGTAAAATACGGCAGTTACATTGCATTTAAATGGCAGATCACGGCATCCCGTTCACCGGAACCGGATCCGGACAAGGCCAGTGAGGTACGCATCCGGTTCGTCCCGGCAGGCGACAGCCGTTCCCGCATTGAACTGGAACACGACAAATTTGAAAACCACGGGGAAGGGCATGAAACATACCGCGCGGCCATGGATGCCGAACAGGGCTGGGATTATATGTTAGCGTGTTTTGAAAAACACGCCCGGACCGCGAAGCGGCTTACCGTTGAGGTGAAATCATAAAAACGGGATGCCGGTGTAGCGCTCCCAGGCGGCCCAAAGTGCACCGGTCAGCTCGGCATTGCGTTTCGGTATGTAGATTTTGGCCCGTTTGCGCTTTACAAAATAGGCGCCGTTAAAGTTGTTTGCCTTTTTTTCGTCCGTTGCCAGGTACACCATGGTATCCGCCCCCTTTTTTGGCGATGTTAGCAACGGGCGGAAAAAGCGGAAAAACAGATGGTAGAGTGAATCGCTCTGCCCCGCGAAATTGGTGGCTACCATGCCGGGGTGAAAAGCGTTCATGATCACCTGGTTGTCCTGCGGGTTATTCCGCTGCCGGCTGGCAAATTCGCGGCCCATTAAAATCACGAAAAGCTTGGCGTCGCCATACGCACGGAGCGCATGGTACCGCTGCTCATACATCAGGTCATTCAAATCGGGTCTTGCGGTATAATGCGCCATGGATGCCGTATTGATAATCCGCGCATCCGGCTGGCGCTGCAGCTTGGGATACAGCAGGGCAGACAGCATAAAAGGTGCCAATACGTTTAATGCAATCGTTTTCTCCCAACCGTCTTCGGTTTCTTCCCGCCGGGTGTTCATCACGCCCCCGGCATTATTGATCAGCACGTCGAGGCTGTCGAAGCGACTGTTAAATGCCTCGGCCAGGGCCAGTACATCGGATTTTTTCAACAGGTCGGCCAGGAGCACGTCCACCGCGGCATCGGGCGCAATAACCCCGATTTCCTGCTTTACAGCGGCTGCTTTCGCTGCGTCTCGCCCGTGTATGATCACGTGCGCACCCTGTTTTGCCAGTGCAATAGCCGCTTCCCTGCCGATGCCCGACGTAGCCCCTGTAATAAGTATGCGTTTGTTTTTAACTGCCATAATGGTTATATACCCATCATCCGCGCGACCATCAGGATGGCGCACATGGAGATGGAATCTGTAATTTCCGAGCGCATTACCAGATCTACCGCCTCGGCCAGCGGAATTTTACGGACCTGCAATTCTTCCGTTTCCTCCGGACTGGACGGCCCCTGTGTGAGTTCACGCGCCAAATAAATAAACCCCTCCTCATCGGTGACCGAATTGGACGTATGGATCCGCCCGATCCGCTGCCAGTTTCCGGCTTTCAGGCCGGTTTCTTCCTGCAGCTCCCGCTGCGCCGCAGCCAGGGCATCTTCGCCGATCGGCCCTCCCCCTTCCGGAATTTCCCACGAGTACTCCCCGAGTGTATAGCGGTATTGACCCACGAGGTAAATAAATCCGTTTTCGTCGAGGGGAACAATGCCGATCGCTTTATTCTTGAATCCCACCACCCCGTAAATGCCCGGATGGCCGGCAGGTGTAATGACGTCGTGGTGTTCTACCCTGATCCAAGGGTTTTCGTAAACCGTATCGGTATGGGTAGTCTGCCAGTTGTTTTCCATATTTCTTGCTGTTAACTACTGTTGTTATCGGCCCCGGGGCTGCTTAAAAACATTCCACCGCCCAGGTTGCCGTCCATGTCTCTCCGGCTGCAAGGCGCTGGATGCCTTCTTTCTCTTCAAGCCGCTGGTTGTGCGCCACGCCGTCAGCGATACCGTACCAGGGTTCAAGGCAAACGAAATCAGCGTCCCGGGCCGCCCATATACCGAAATAAGGGAAGTATTCATGGTTAAATCGGAGACCGCTGTCATTCAATATATTGCGGAGCGAAACCCGCTGGCTGTTCAGGGTTTTCAGGACAAGTGCATCGGCATAAAAGAGCGTATGTGAAAGCGGCAGGCGGTGATTCTCCAGGGGGATAGCGCTGATGGAATCACCTACCAGATTCTCCACTACACGGTGGCAATACAATATCTCGTCATCCGGAAACTCCAAGTAATAGTCGCCGTAGCCGGCATCGCCGGCTGTGGGCGTCGCAAACGCCGGGTGCCCCCCGATGGAAAACAGCAACGGTTGCCGCTGATCCGGATTTGACACTTCGTATGTGCAGATAAGTTTTGCCCCGGCAAGCGCATAGCGGAGTTTCAGCTGAAAAGCAAACGGGTATACGTTTCTGGTTTCTTCAGTATCAGTCAGGGTAAACTCACCGGCCGTTGCAGAAACCTGCTTTTCGTGAAAAACGAGGTCACGCGCAAACCCGTGACGCGGTAACCGGTATGGTTGGCCCTGGTACAGGTATGTATCATCCTTCAGTGCACCGACGATTGGAAACAGGATCGGACTGGTTTTGGCCCAGTATGCCGGATCAGCATTCCAAAGGTATTCCAATTGATCACTCCGTCGACGCAGGCTTTGCAGTTCGGCGCCTTTGGCGGCCAATGCCACATGCAGGTAGTCATTTTCCAGGACCATAATTTATGCCTTTTCCGCAAACTTAGCTAAATTCCAGTGATATGCAACGCCTATAATAGGCAAGCCTCCGTTAGTCGGCCGTGCTCCTTTTCCGCTGGCTCAACCGGATGCCGAGGCATATCCTTCTTTCAGCTCTCCTCGCCTGAACCGGTTTACCAGCTCATGGGCCAGCCGCGTGGGCTCGGGAATCCGGTACCTGCCCAGGCACTGACGGATAACCTGCAGGCTATTGTTCATGCCCATGAGGTGACCCGGCGATATAAAAACGGGGGCCACGTTCCTTTTGCTGCGGAAGGCGTGGCCAATCTGCTCCTCTCTGCTAAGTATCGGACGGTGGCTGCCGGTTTCCGGAGCCGGCGGATCAAACATGCCGGTCAGCAGCTTTTTTGCACAGCCAATGGTTGGCTGTCCGGTTTCAATACCGAAATGGGTGGCAATACCCATCCGGCGCGGATGGGCGATACCGTGGCCATCGACCACCAGTACGCCGGGTTTAACCGGCAACTGGTTCCAGGCCTGTATAAGCGCGGGCACTTCCCGGAAGGCCAGGTAACCCGGTACATAAGGGAACCTGGTTTCAGCCTTAACCAGCGACCAGCTGACGGGTTTCAGTTCCGGAAAGGAAAGCAGGATAATGCCGGCATATACCGTGGTGCTGTATAGGTTCAGTGAAATATCGGCTCCCCCGATCAGGTCCAGCTGAAGCGGACGCTCGCCAATATCCAGTTTGGCCCGGAGTCCGCGTTGCAGCTCCGTTGCTTCCGGTATACTGAGTTCATCGTATGGTTTCATAATGCAAACCTGTCAATTTAACCGGCCGGAAACCGCGTAACGGCAGCCAACCGACAACACAATATACGGATTTTAGTCTTTTACCACGATATCCAGCACATTATTCCGCTCGAAGTCGGTGCTCAGCTGAAACGTGCGTTCTTCCCCGTCGGCGATAATGCGCAATGCTGCGGTATTCGGTGGTATCCGGCCGAGATTTTCAGCCCGGAATAATATCCGGTTGTTTCCGGGCTTCAGCGCAATCCCAAAGCGGTTACCCCCCTTGGTAACGGTTATCCGATCGGCAACCGGGATTCCATTCACCTGCACGGAAATGATGTCGCCGTCTTCCAGCTGCTCGTCCCAGATTTCCAGCTGTACCTTTTCGGACTGCACCGTCCACTGGCCAATGCGCAGGTCGCGCCGCCCAGCCGTCTTTCCGGAATACCGCGGTTTTTCAGCGGGGTTATCCGCAACCGGCCTACGCGCTTCCCCTTCACCGGACCTATCCTTCCCCTCTCCTGCCGGCAGGTACTGAAAGCGCGCGACCATCACCGTGGCATAGGCATTGGACCGGTCGCTGAAATCAAATGCATAAAGCTGTGCGCGGCTGCCTTCGGTACCGACAATGAAGTTTGCCGTATTGGGTGGCAGATCGCCGTAATTATCGGCAAAAAAGGCGATGTAGTTTTCCCCGCTGTCCAATCTGAGTCCATCAAGTGCCATCGCCTGCTCAACCGGCAGGTGGTCAGCCACCATCCGGCCGTTATGTACCACGGTTACCGTATCCCGGTCGTACCGTTCTTCATCCTGTACGGCAAAGGATAACAGGGGCGCATCGGTCCGGACAGGATCATATACCCCGTAATAGAGCGAGTCGGTGTGCACAATCCGCTCGGTATGGGGATGTTCCCAGGGGATGTCGTTTACACGGTTAAGGGTGATCGGCTGCTGATACAGGAAATCCCGGATATATACCTTAGTATTGGTGTAAAATTCGTTATCGTATACGCCACTCATGAATATGCCGAAACGGTCGATCCAAAGCCGCTTCAATACCAGCTGGTTTCCGGTGTTCGCCGGTGCACGCTCCAATACCCCGTTCAGGTACATCATCCACGGCCCCAGTCCGAAAGGCTGCTCTTCGACCGGTACTTTATTCCGTCCGATCCCCAGCTGGTGGTCATTCTTCTTCACCAGCAGCAATTCATATTCACCCTTGAAATGACCGTGCACCAGGGATAGCCGTGCAGGATAAAGCATGTTTTCAACCGGATTTGCGATCTGCAGCTGCATTTCAATGGGTGGAATATGGGGCCATGGCTGGTATTGCACTGTCCACGTGCCCGGCCATCCGTGGCGCTCCTGGGCCAGCGCGGAGAGGGCCAGGCTGCACCCGATCACCATGCAGCTGTACCGGCATAAAAGCGTAAATACCTTACTGGTCATGCCATTGTTCAGCTACGTTCGAAAGAAGCCACCGAACCATCGCGATGAAAATAGATATACCACAATTCCCGCGACCCGTCAATCTGGTTGGGATACCACTGGGTAATGCCATAGCGGATAATCAGGTAAACATGGTCCGCCTGATCCGCTCCCGCTATCAGGGCCGCTTTTTCGTTGTAATTCCGGATCACCGTGGCCACGGTGCGGAAGGGAACGCTGTCCAGCGCCACCAGTTTCTCCTGCAGCTGCTCGCGCACGGAAAGCTGGACGGGAGTGGGATCACTCCATTTGCCCCCGCTATAGGTATAGGCATCGATAAATTCCGGGTTTTCCGGATGCTGCAGCTTGGCCATGATGCGGCCGTCATCATAAAAATGGATATCGGCATACAGGTAAATGGACCTGGAACGGTATTGCGGCAATTCCCGCAACTGCTGTTCTGCCCGGGCCAACGCAACTTCATCCGCCACGAATCCGCTAATGCGTTCGTCGGCTTCCGAAAACAGGTGTTCGTCGGGCCGCGTATTAAAGGTATCGGTTATGCTCTGCGATACCTGGCGGCATGCGCCCATCAACAGGATAGTGCTGCATATTCCGACATAACGTGCATGCATCCAAAAACGAGTGTTCTTCATGTTACGTAGTATCTTCAAGGTCTGTAGCAAACGCCACGGTCTGCGGCTGGTCTGCCAAGTAAAAAATGGGGATGGTTTTCGACCGGGTAATATCCATTTCAAGCAGGTCGACGATTTTCTTAAAGCTGGTCCGGTGCACGATGCCCCGTGCATCTTCATATTCCAGTTCAAAACGTACCTGCGGCTGTTCATTGATGTAGGTGCCCGTTTGCCGGGCTTCCAACAACCGGGCCTCCGCGCGATGGCCTGCATACTTCAGCTGTATTGCATCCGTGTTACTGAGAAACAATTTTCCAAGGCCGCCGCTGACCAGCCAACGCAGGGCCAGCAGGGTAATCGGGCACACCAGCAACGGATGGAAAAAGGTGAGAAAGCGCCAGCCCGTCCCCTGGTTTTCATAACGGTAACTAAACACAAAATAAGCCGCTACCACAGCCAGCAACAGGAACCATCCCAGTCCAATCACCAGCTGCCGACGGCGGTCGGGCTGGAATTCGGAACCGTCCATAACGATGACCGGGGTTTTCGCCAGGTCCTGGTTAATGCGGAGGCGTACCGGCTTACCGGTATCAAAACGGTGCAGTCCGGGACGCATATCAACGACGGGAAGTGTCTCCTGAATCGGGGTGCCCGACAGGTTATCAAACCGGAGCGTAACCGCCAGTTGCGGGTATCCATCGACCGGTTTTCCTTTGGCTTCTGATGTAACGACCGTCGCTTCCCGTGGGATACCGGTCTTTAATAACGCGGCCAGCTGGCGCTCTTCCCGGATCGGCGAGACGATCCACTGCCTGAAATAACGGAAAAACAGCCAGCACCAGCAAACGACAGCCAACGCCAGGTATGCGAGTGCCAAATAGGGGCTGGACAATGAACCCACATGCCGTTGGCCGCTGCCCGAATAATTGATGCTGTAATACAGGAACATCGGAAACGGTACGGCAAAAAAGAACATATACAGCGACCAAAATACAGACATCCCCTTTTTAAACGCCATACACAAAGATAATTTTTTTTGCCAGCATACCTAATCCAGTACGGCCGGACATCCCGAATCAACACGTGTAAACCGTAAAACAAGTGTCATAAAAAGCAACATAATTGCATTAAAAGAAATCAATTAGCATCTTTGCCTGACGATTTATTTTATTCCGGAATCCATGAAAGAACAGCAGACATTCGACGTGATTATCATCGGCGGCAGCTATGCCGGTTTATCCGCAGCCATGGCGCTGGGCCGGTCCTTACGGCAGGTACTCATCATCGATGGCGGTTTACCCTGCAATAGGCAGACTCCGCATTCGCACAATTTCCTGACCCAGGACGGTGTTGCCCCCCGGGAAATCGCTGATTTAGGCAAAAGTCAGGTGCTGCAATACGATACCGTCCGTTTTCATAATGATACGGCGGTTAACGGCAGAAAAAGTCTGGCCGGATTTGAAATAGAGACGCAGTCCGGCCGGACATTCATGGCTAAAAAACTGATCTTCGCAACGGGTCTCAGGGACATCATGCCTGACATTCCAGGTTTCGCCGAATGCTGGGGTATTTCGGCTATCCATTGCCCCTACTGCCATGGCTACGAATACCACGGACAGCAAACAGGAATCTTGGCGAATGGTGATGCCGCTCATCATTATGCATCGCTGGTTTCCAACCTTACCCGTGATTTAACCGTTCTCACCAATGGTAAACCGTCATTTACACCGGATCAGGAGGCACACCTGGCAAAGCAACACATTCAGGTAGTGGCAAAAGAAGTCGGCCACATCGACCACAGCAAGGGTCAGATCCGCCAGGTCGTTTTCAAAGACGGTTCTGCCATGCCGTTCACCGCGCTCTATGCCGGATTACCGCAAGAGCAGCATTCCGATATCCCCGGACAGCTTGGCTGCGCGCTAAACGAACGGGGACTACTTACCGTGGATGACCTGCAGAAGACAACCGTGGATGGTGTTTTTGCTGCAGGAGACAACTCGTCGATGTTCCGTTCCGTCGCCTTCGCCGTTTCTACCGGTAACCTGGCCGGAGCGGCATGTAATAAGGAATTGGCGGAGGAACGTTTCCTAAATTGACCGCGTTCCTCAAACGTTGCCTTCGTATTCCTTTTCCACTTGGTTGTGTATTTCCCAGAAGCCTTTCGGGGCAACGTCATTGAGTATCGCGGCGAGGATGCCGAGGTGTGTATGCCATCCGCTGGCGACACTGATGCGGACATTCGCTTTCGGGGATAATTTCCGGTGGGTTAAGATGAGCAATACCGCATTGTCCTGGTTTTGTTCCCTGAGTTCAATCGTTACCTCCGATCCATCGCCCCAGGTTAAGGCAATTAAATGCGGCGGATCACATTGCAGCACCGTACCCGAAAAACTGTGTCCTGTTTCGACCATTTCCCTGTATTTCTCCGGAGGGGTGTCCTGTTCGTCACTTAATTCGGCGTGCTTAAAGTGCAGGGTATATTCACCGCCTGCCGAAAGTTCCATTTCGCCTTTAGCGAGCCATTTACGGCGTTTTTCAGCATCGGTAATGTATTCCCATACCCGACTAACCGGCCCGGGCAGCAGCCGCTCAAACCGGATCGTATCCGGCGCGATCATTTTTCCATGTGCATTCATACGTTGCTATTTTTGTTTGACAGTGATCTATTTTAGATGAGTTACTTTATTGTTCCTTTTGAGAATTCACCGCCGTCCTATTGCTGTTTATCGGTATCAAGATCGCTTTTCAGCAATTCTTCCAAAGCATCGAGCCGGCCATTCCAGAATTTCCGGTATTGTTTTACCCAGGCCGACACCTCATTTAGGGGTTGAAGATTTGCATTACAATAGCGCTCGCGCCCCTTTTGTCGGATGGTAACCAAACCGCATTCTGTAAGTATACGGATGTGTTTGGATATGGCAGGGCGACTGATTTCAAAGTTATCAGCCACACTGTTGAGATTCATTGACTGCTGTGAAAGTAAATGGATAATCGCCCTGCGGGTAGGATCAGCAATTGCCTGAAATACGTCTCTTCTTATTTCCATATTATTATTTGTAACCATTTGGTTTCACAAAAGTAAAAACAAAACCATTTGGTTACAAGTATTTTCTCAATTTTTATACCGATCAACCTGTTTATCCATTGAAATACAATTATTTAATAACTTAAAAAAAGCACATTAGGGTTCCGCCATGAATCAGATAAGTAAAATAAACAGGCTTATTATTTCAGTTCCGGGAACGGGGTACCATAGGCAAGTCCTCCATACCTGCGCGCAACGCCGTCCGGCTATTTTTCAACAGCTGGTTTATTAAGCATTTGCTAATCTGCTCAACATAATACATTTATCTTTTTTGGTACATTTTATGTACATTGGTTTTTAAATGAAAATATCATGAAAACACAAACCGGAAAATGGGCGTTAGGTGTGCTGATGCTGGCAGTCGTCACCGTCACTGCCTGCAAAAGCAATAGGGAAGCCGGACAGGCAAATCCGGATCCGGCCCACAACAGTCAAAATGCACTTGATTGGGCCGGCATGTATCAGGGGACATTGCCCTGTGCGGATTGTCCGGGTATACAGACCACGCTGACACTCTCGGAGGACGGCGGTTATACGCTGCAAACCAGTTACCTGGAGCGGGGCGATTCGGTATATACCGAAACCGGTCAATTTACCTGGGACGATGCCGGCGGGAGGATCACGCTGGATGGCGATGGCCAGAAATTCCAGGTAGGCGAAAACAGGCTGATCCAGCTCGACCACGAAGGCAACCGCATAACAGGCACGCTGGCCGACCACTATGTACTTGAGAAAATAGACGACACACTGATCGGGAAATACTGGAAGCTTGTCGAGTTGCACGGCAAGCCGGTGGAACCGGGCAGCACGATGAAAGAGCCTTTTATCCGGCTGACCGCTGTTTCAAACCGCGTTGAGGGAACGGGGGGCTGTAACGGCATGGGCGGTACATTCGAGCTGAAAGCACCCAACCGCATCGGCTTCTCCCACATGATCCGCACCATGATGGCCTGTGAAAACATGGAAATCGAAAACGACATGATTGGAGTCCTTGAAACCGCAGACAGCTACCACGTCAGCACAGACACCCTGCAATTATTCCGGGCACGGATGGCGCCGCTGGCCAAATTTGTAGCAGTACCTGACAACTAAAAATCAGCTAAATAAAAAAAACCTCATCGCGCCGGCATTACAATACTGCCCTTGCGATGAGGTTTTCAGGTGATCGGCCCCTGCGGGGCGAATCTTATTTCAATTCGAGGAATTTATCGTATGCGATTTCCTTTTTCTCCAGTTTTACCAGCCCTTTCAGGTAATCAAATACCTTCTTTGCTTTTACTTCATCAAACAGGCGGTTGGCCTGTTCCTTGTCGCCAAGCAGCTGCACAGCGTATTGCGATAACTGCTGCTCATTAACTTCCTGTCCCTGGCCATAAAGCTTAATCTGCGCTTCAATCCGTTCCTTGGCCAGTGCCAGCACTTCTTCGTATTTTACCTCCAGGCTATTCTTGGTAATGATCCGGTTTTCAATGATCGTCCATTTCAGGTTCCGTAAAAAGTCAGGGAAACCTTCTTCCAGCTCATCCGCCTTAATGTTCGCGTTGGTCGCTTTAAGCCAGCGCTTCAGGAATTCTTCCGGGAAAGCCGCATCCACAGCGTCCATGCCCGTTGTATACAGGTCGTTCTGCAATTTCTGTGTAGCATTCTGCTCCAGCATGCCTTCTACTTCTTCCCGCACTTTTTCCCTGAAGGCCTCTTCGGTTTTTACCGTTCCTTCACCGAATAACTTATCATAAAGCGCTTCATTAAGATCCGCTTCTTCCAGCCGGTTCACGTTTTTCACGGTTAATTTCACGGTAGCGGGATCCAGTCCGGCTACTTCTTCTTCCGTAATGCCGAGTACACGGGCAATATCACTGTCGGCTTTAAACGCCTTTTTGATATCCACAACCACCTCATCGTCTTTCTTAAGTCCGATCAGCTGTTTCTTTATTTTCTTATCATCTACCAGATCTGTCCGCACGGACGCCGTATTTACGATACCGCCTGCTACCGCTTCGCCCTTGGCATCCACCTGTTGCAGCTCGCCATACAGAACATCCCCGTCTTCCGAAACATCCGGATTGGTCATCTTGCCGTAGCTGCGGCGCAGGTTTTTAATGCGTGAGGCCAGTGTTTCTTCGTCTGCTTTAATCTCGTATTCCGTAAACGTTGATTTTTCGGTAAACGGAATAGCAAATTGCGGGGCAAGGCCGATTTCGTATTGAAAGGAAAACTGGTCGTTAAAATCCCAGTTATAATCGTTCTTATCGTCTTCCTTCGGCAGCGGCTGGCCCAGGATTTCCAGTTTCTGCTCGCCGATATATTCGTTGATTTTATCGCTGACCACCCGGTTGATCTCGTCAAACAGAATGGCTTTTCCATATGTACGCCTAATGTGTGATACGGGGACCATACCGGGGCGGAATCCCGGCAATTTTGCTTTCTTGGCCTGCTCTTTAATGGCCTTGTCTACCTGGGGGGTGTAGTCTTCCGGACCGAGGTCCACTGTAATGACGGCGTTGACGTCGTCGATGTTTTCGTGTGAAATATTCATACTCATTAGTAAGCGTTTATCGCATCGTTATATAAAAAATCCTCCCGAAGTATTCGGGAGGATTCAAGTGCGGAAGAAGGGACTCGAACCCCCACGCCTTGCGGCGCCAGATCCTAAGTCTGGTGCGGCTACCAATTACGCCACTTCCGCATAGGATTTTGTTTTGGACTGCAAAAATAACGGTTATTCCCCAAAATGACAAATCCTTTTTTAATTAAATGCAATGGATTTACCGGTGCCTTTTCCGGCTGGCTAATCGGTGTTTTTCCGGCCAAATACGGAGAAATGCACATACCTGCCGGGCCTTGCCTTCATATCGCCAATCAGCGCTTCCAGATTCATGGAAGCCTGATTCAGGTTATTATACAGCTCTTCGTCGTTCAGCAGCAGGCCTATCGATCCCTGGCCCTGGTTGATGCGATCGGTAATCGACTGGAAGTCAGCCATCGCTTTATTTGCGCTGGTTATCGTTTCAGCGAAGTTGGCACGGGCTACCTGATCGGTGATCTGGTTGAGATTGTCCAGTACCTGCGAGATCTTCTCATTGTTATTTTTCAGGTTTCCGGTAATGGACACTACATTGGTCATGATATCGCTGATGCGGTTGCGCTCGGAAACAACCAGCCCGTCCAGCTGACGCGTAATCCCCTCCAGGTTTTGCAGGGAGTTGGCAATACTGCTGACACTTCGGTTAAAATCACGTTGAAAATCCGCATTAATGGTATTGTTGATCGAACTGAGCACGGAGTCCAGCACTGCAGCAATATCCTGTGCTTTTTTCTGGATAGGTTCTACCTGTTCCATAATGTTCTTCTGGATCGAGGCCTGCAATTCATCGCCGTTTTGCGCGTATTCAGGGCTATCCCCCAATTCAAAGACGATAGCCTTCCCCCCTAAAAGATCGGTACTGGCCAGCTGGGCAATGGTATTGGAAGGGATTGCGTAATTGCGGCTCACCTTAAACTCCGTCCGTATCCGTCCATCGGGCTGCAATTCCATTTCAGACACCCGGCCAATCTGATAACCATTCACCAGAATGGGTTTCGATGAGGTCAGTCCGTCCACCCGTTCGTACACCGCATAGAATGTCTGGTCGCTGCTGAACACGTCGTTCCCTTTCAGGAAGCTGTACCCAATCACCAGTATTGCAATAGCGACAACGGCCAGGATCCCGACCTTGGTTTCGTTTGGAATTTTCAAAATGGTATTGATTTATCAGTCAATAATGCGTTGCATGTTACTCACCCTTAGAACAAGTTTGGTGCCGAATTGTTCAGCGCTCCACCTGCCGCTTGTATGCTTTGATGGCATCCAATAGATTTTTCACGATTTCCGCCTGCCCTTTTTCCGACTTCATGTATGCCTCCTCACTGGGGTGGCTGATAAAACCGATTTCCGTAAGAACAGCGGGCATACCCGCACGGGCCAGCACGGCCAGGCTCAGTTCCTGCACACCCCGGTCCGGCCTTCCTGATTTGACATATTCACCCTGGATAAACGAAGCCAAACGGATACTTTGGTCGCGGTATTGGTTTTTCATCAGGGAAAAGACAATATAACTCTCCGGATCCTTCGGATCGAACCCCTGATAATTATCTTCATAATTCTCCTCCAGCAGAATATCGGCATTTTCACGGAACGCGGCATCCTGTTCGCCCAACCGGCTGAATCCGGACACGAAGGTTTCCGTACCGGTAATCCGCTTCGCCAGTTTGGCAGGCACGGAATTACAGTGAATCGAAATAAACAGATCCGCCCGCTTGCTGTTCGCCAGCTCAATGCGTTTATACAGCTCAACGTCCGTATCGGTGGTGCGGGTATAGTAAACCTTGACCCCCGGTATGGCCGCCTCAATGGCCTTACCAAGCTTCAATGTCACCTGCAGTGCCAGGTTTTTCTCCAGCGAGGAACTCCCCCGGGCACCGGGTTTATCGCCGCCGTGGCCTGCGTCCAAAACAATGGTCCGGATGGTATAGACCGAATCGGTATACTGATTTGCCGATGCAGCCGTTGGTAAGGATAAGGCAAGCAGAAACAGGAAACAATAAATGTATGGTGTAAAATATTTGCTGATCATATCGCTATTTTGGGGGTTCGGTTTTCCTGCCGCGTTGCGCTGTCACACCGCGGCATTCAAATTCGTTATCCTGTTGGATAACGATCGGGTGAATATATTTGAAAACACCGAAATCCTAACTATTTTTAATTAATTTTGTGCGCAATCCGATTTATTGCAAAAATAATATTCGTTGTCAAATTTGAAGTCAGTTGCAGCTTTTTTTTCTTATACTTTATTCTTCTTAACGATATTTTCCGGTGTATCGGTATATGCACAGGAAAATTCGGAAGGGGATAAAGCCGCCACAGACACCCTTCAGCAGCAGCCCCTGGCTGATACCCTTGGCAACACACAACCAGATACATTGACGGCAGATTCACTGGGTAACAATCCGGATACGTTAACACAGGATCCGGGTGGACTGAATGCCGTGGTCAGCATTGTCGCGGCCGACTCGCAGGTTACCGATATGGCCTCCAATACCATCCACCTGTACCGGGAAGCACGGGTAAAATACGAAGGGTTCGAGCTTTCGGCGGATTACATCCGCGTGAACCAGACGACCAAGGAAGTATTTGCCAGCGGGCGGTATGACCACAACAATAAATATGTGGGCCGGCCCGTGGTCATTTTTCCCAATGAGACCCCGAAATCGGTTGACTCCCTGCGTTATAATTTTGATACAGCAGTGGGAATTACGCACGGTATTTTCACCGAAGTGGAGGGTGGATACATCCAGGCGGAGCGGGTGCGCAAAAACCAGTACAACGAGATGTCACTCTACCACGGGCTGTACAGTACCTGTAACCTCCCCCAGCCCCACACGCATTTCGGCATCCAGATCAGCAAAGGCATCGTGACCGAGAACCAGATCATCTCCGGACCCGCATACCTGGTCATGGAAGGGGTTCCACTTAAATTTCTGACCATTCCCTTTGGCTTCTTCCCCAAGCCGAACAAGCGTTCCTCCGGCTTTCTCTTCCCTTCCTTCGGCGAGGATTTTACCCGGGGGTTCTGGCTGCGTGATATCGGGTGGTATTTTGCGTTCAATGATTACTGGGACAGCGAAGTGCGGGGTAACCTGTATTCAAAGGGATCGTGGGAAGTTGCCCTGGCAACGCGCTACCGGGTAAACTACAAATATGACGGCGGCTTCAATTTCCGCTTTGCCTCCCTGCGCAACGGTGTGGAGGGCACACCGGAATACCGGCCGACCAAGGACTTCAACTTCACCTGGAACCACACCCAGCGCCAGGAGGCCAACCCGGGAACCACGTTCAGCGCTTCCGTTAACTTCGGTACCGGTTCATATTTTCAGAACACCGCGGCAAACGGCTCGTACAACTACGAACAGATGACGCGGAACAACATGCAGTCAAGCATTGCCTATGGGAAAACATTTGCCGACGGCAGGGTGAACTTTACTTCCGCATTCCGCCACAATCAGGACATCAATACCGGAAGGGTGCAACTGGAGCTACCTACCTTTGCATTGAACGTAAGCTCATTCAACCCGTTTGATTCCAAAGACCGCGTGGGTGAACAGAAATGGTATCAGCGGATTAATGTATCCTATAGCCTGCAGGGACGCAATTCACTCGACGCCGAGGAAACGGGGCTTTTCAACAAGGAAACGCTGGGGAAATTCCGCAATGGCTTCCAACACAATATCCCCGTAAGCCTATCGCTCAATGTTCTTAAGTTCTTCCAGTTCAACACCAGCGTAAATTACACGGAGCGGTGGTACCTGCAAAGTATCCGGAGGCGGTTGGAAAACACGCCTTCGGGGTTCGAGGAAGTCCGCGATACGTTACAGGGTTTTAACCGGGCGTATGATTATTCGGTATCGACGGGCCTGGCAACGAAAATATACGGCATGTACCCGAAGATCGGGCGGATCCAGGCGATCCGGCATGTCATTACACCTTCGGTAAACCTCAACTACCGCCCGGATTTTTCGGAAGACATGTACGGGTTTTACCGTTCATTTGTAAATGCCCAGGGGCTGGAGACGCAGTATTCCATTTTTGAAGGTGGTATGTTCGGTTCACCGGGCAGCGGCCGCTCCATGGGAATCGGCTTTTCCATCAACAATAATATTGAGGCAAAAGTACTCAGCAGACGTGATACGTCGGAAAGCGGGATCAAAAAAATCCCGATCCTGCAGGGCCTGACATTTACCGGGAACTATAATTTTGTGGCCGACTCGTTCAACCTGTCCAATATTAATTTCTCGGGCCGTACGGCACTGTTCAATCAGAAGATTAACCTGAACTTCAACGGTACATTTGATCCGTACAGTATCGATGAAAACGGCCGCCGTGTCAACCGGTTTGCCATTAAGGACGGTAAACTGGCACGACTGACGAGCTTTGGCCTGTCTTTCGACTACAGTTTTAACCCGGACGCGAACAGAAACCGGCAGAATGGACTCGACTCGCTCAACAACCAGCGCAACAGCATGACCCCTGAACAGCAACAGGCACTGGCACGGATCAGTTCGGATCCAAATGCGTTTGTCGACTTCAATATCCCGTGGAACCTCGCCGGATCGTTCAGTTTTCAATATTCGAAATTCGGCAACACCGCAAACATCACCAGTACCGTCAACGTACATGGCGACTTCAGTGTCACGCCCAAATGGAAAGTGCAGTTTAATTCGGGGTATGATTTCAAACGGAAGGAAGTGTCACTGACGCGGTTCAGCATTTACCGCGACCTGCATTGCTGGGATATGTCATTCGGCTGGGTGCCATTCGGGCAATTCCAGAGTTATAACGTAACCATCCGGGCGAAGGCCTCCATCCTGCAGGACCTGAAACTGACCAAACGGAACGATTCATACAATAGGTTTTAATGAGCGGCGCTTTGCCGCCACGCACATATATAAACATCATGTTTGCTGAAATCATTACCATAGGCGATGAAATTCTCATCGGCCAGATTGTAGATACCAATTCGGCATGGCTGGCAGAACAGCTGAATACCGAGGGCATCCATGTCAAGCAGATCAGCTCGGTAGCGGATACCGCGGAGGCGATCATCCGGGCGCTTGGCGAGGCAGCGGACCGGGCCGACCTGATTTTCGTCACCGGTGGCCTTGGCCCCACAAAGGACGATGTGACCAAACAGGCCCTCGCCACTTATTTTGGTTGCGGCCTGCGCCGGGATGCCGATGTGCTTACCCATGTGGAAACCATTTTCAGTCGCACCCAACGGCCCATGCTCGACATAAACCGCAAGCAGGCGGACGTGCTTACCGGCAGCACGGTGCTGTTTAATGACCTCGGCACCGCACCGGGCATGTGGCAGGATTACCGCAATAAAACATACATCATCATGCCCGGCGTTCCTTTTGAGATGAAACACATCATGCAGGAACGCGTGCTCCCCAGGCTCCGACAACTGGATGGCCGTGTACCCCGCTGGCATCACACGCTGCTTACCGGTGGCCTTGGTGAGTCGTTTCTCGCCGAAAAAATTGCCGATATCGAACTGGCATTACCTCCCCATATCCACCTTGCTTACCTCCCTAAACCGGGACTTGTACGCTTGCGGCTCACGGCTACCGGGGCAGACCTGGGGGCGCTGCAACAGGAGACGCAGCAGATTGCCAGTACCCTCAAGTCGCGTATTGGCGACTATTTCCTGGGTGATGGGGACGTTGCGCTCGAATCTCAGATCTTAATGGCCATGCAGACCGCTGGTTACCGCTTTGCGACTGCCGAAAGCTGTACCGGGGGCGATGTCGCTAGGCGCATTACGGCAATACCGGGCAGCAGCCGCGCGTTTGAGGGTGGCGCGGTCACCTATTCCAATGCCTTGAAAATGCAGTTATTGGGTGTGAACAGGGAAACATTGGAATTACACGGTGCAGTCAGCGAAAAGACTGTGCAGGAAATGGCTGCAGGTGCACGGACCAGTTTCCGGACCGATTACGCGGTGGCGGTAAGCGGGATCGCGGGGCCGGATGGCGGCTCAGCCGAAAAGCCCGTCGGGCTGGTGTGGATTGCCGTCGCCGGAAAGCAGCAGGTAATCACCCGGGAGTATCGCTTCGGGAGCGATAGGCTCGTCAACATTGAACGGGCAGGCACGGCCGCGCTGCTGTTGCTGCGGCAATTGCTGTTTGCAGAAAACCCGGCACTTCGCTAAGCGACAATTTACCCTTTATTCAGAATAAAGAAATTTAATTACGTCATCGGCTTTTTTTTCAAAATAATATTTTAATCTTTTAATTTTCATCAATTATCTATGTAACTTAGGCCGATTTCATCAATAGTACGATCAAGGTTATGGCTATACATCAGTTACAACTGCCCCGCATGGGCGAAAGCGTATCGGAAGCAACCATTGTAAAATGGCTGAAGCAGCCAGGCGACCGGATTGAGGAAGACGAACCCGTGCTGGAAGTGGCCACGGATAAGGTTGATTCGGATGTACCGTCGCCCGTGTCCGGCATCCTGAAAGAATGGCTGTTTGCGGAAAATGACGTAGCTCAGGTCGGCGATGTAATCGCTACCATTGAAACAGAAGGTGCAGCAACAGACATGGGGCAGCAACCGGAGCCTGTGCAGGAACTAGCCGAACCGGCTATTCCCGGGATCGACCAGCTTGAAGAAACCGGTGTTGACGAGCCAGCTGCCGAACCTTCGGCACCGGCGACCGACGCTGCCGGCACCCGGTTCTATTCGCCGCTGGTAAAAAGCATTGCCGCCCAGGAAGGGATTACAGCAGAAGAACTGGAACGCATTACGGGTACGGGCGCCGAAGGCCGGGTAACCAAGCAGGATATACTGAATTACCTCGAAACCAGAAAAGACGGCGGCGGCGCATCTCCACAGACCCCGCCAACCGAAATACCGGCTGCCACCGGAGCCGTATACACGCCGGAGCCTGCGGCAGGATCCGGCACGGTGATCGTTTCACCATCGGATGAGATTATCGAAATGGACCGTATGCGCCGGCTTATCGCCGAGCACATGGTAAAAAGCGTGCAGATTGCCCCGCATGTGTGCTCCTTTGTGGAGGCCGACGTCACCAACCTCGTGAATTGGCGCAATAAAATAAAGACCGCTTACGAAAAACGGGAAGGTGAAAAAATCACGCTTACGCCCATTTTCATTGAAGCTGTAAGCAAGGCATTGCGGGATTTCCCAATGGTCAATATCTCGGTTAACGGCACGCAGATCATAAAAAAACGAAACATCAATATTGGTATGGCCGCTGCGCTGCCTTCGGGCAACCTGGTTGTACCCGTGATCAAGCGCGCCGACCAGTTAAGCCTGGTCGGTCTCAGCAAAGCCGTAAACGACCTGGCAAACCGCGCACGCAACAGCCAGTTAAAACCGGATGACACCCAGGACGGCACATTCACATTAACCAATATCGGCGCCTTTGGCAACATCATGGGTACGCCGATTATCAACCAGCCGCAGGTTGCGATCCTGGCAGTAGGTACCATTACCAAGAAGCCGGCAGTAATCGAAACGGAGTACGGGGATATGATCGGTATTCGGCACATGATGTACCTCTCGATGTCGTATGACCACCGGGTGGTGGATGGCGCACTCGGCGGCCGGTTTTTGAAACGTGTAGCGGATTACCTGGAAAACTGGGATATCAACCGCGAAATTTAAGCCCTAATTATTGGCTGCTTAGCTTATCCGCTGCTTTCGACCATCCATCATCGGGTGGATGCGGTTCCCGTTTTCAGCGCGATTCCCGGTAAAGTCCGGCAACCACCCTCCGGTAACGGAGATACAGCAATGCCGATGAAGTCAATAAACCGAGGGTAAGCCCGAACCAGATGCCCTTAATCCCCCACCCCATGGTGATGCCCAGTAAGTAAGCACCCGGGAGCCCCACGATCCAATAGGCGATAAAGGTAATCAATGTGGGGATATTCACATCGCCTATACCCCGCAGGATGCCCAAACCGACGACCTGTGTGCCGTCGAACAGCTGAAACAGGCCGGCGATGATCAGCAGTTCCGCCGCAATGCCGATTACCATGAGGTCGCGGGTAAAAATCCACGGCAACCATTGGTTCAGCAGCGCAAACAACAGTGCGGTGATTCCCATGAACGCCAGCACGATATGATAGCTCGACACCGCGTAGCGCTTCAATCGGAAAAAATTACGCTGGCCGAAGCTGTTGCCTGTCTTTATGGTAGCTGCGGCGGCGATGCCGCTGGCCATCATATACGTCATGGCTGCCAGGGTAATAGCCACCTGATGTGCCGCCTGGATATGGGCACCCAGCGTACCTGCAATGACTGCCGCACCGGCGAATGCACCGATTTCAAACACATACTGCATCGCCACCGGGGCGCCGATACCCAGAATTGCTTTACATCGCTGCCGGTCGACACGGAATGGTTTAAACCGCGGAAGATAGCGTTTGAAATTAACAGAGCGGAACACATACCAGCCCATGATGAGTGCCATCAGGCAACGGTCGATTAATGTGCTGTATCCCACACCTCTTACACCCATGGCAGGCAGCCCGAACATTCCTTTTACAAATAGGATAGCCAGCAATACGTTCAGCACGTTTCCCCAGATGGTAATGTTCATTGCTTGTTTGGTAAAACCAAGCCCTTCCGCAAACTGCTTGAACGCACTGAAAATCATAAGCGGAAACATAGACAAACTGAGGATGAACAAGTATGGCTTAGCCTCGCGTACCACTTCCGGATCCTGATCCAAATGGTCAATGGCCGCCATGGAGCCAAAATAAACAATGCAAAACAGCAGGAGGCCCGACAGCATGTTGATCACCAGGCTATTCGAGAGGAGCACACCGCACTCGTCATATTCCTTTTTGCCATTGGCCTGGGCAATCAACGGGGTAATGCCGTAGGCAATACCCAGGCCGATCACCATGACAATCATGAATACACTGTGCACCAGGGATACGGCGGCAAGGGGCACCGTACCGGCAAAATGACCGACGATCACGCTGTCAGCCGTATGCACCAGCGTATGCCCCAGCTGGGAGATGACCACTGGCCCGGCAAGGGCTAAACTGCTCAGGTAATAGGGTCTGTAAGCTTTCAATTTTCCAGTCATCATAACGTCCCGTCAAAGGCCGTCAAAGGTACGAATATTCAAAAGCATAGCCGCCACCGGATAAACCATTATTTTTTTGTTAAGTTTGCCGTTAGCGGCAACGATAGCATGCACTAACCATTTTAACCCCTTACGATGATAAGATCAATCGTTTATACACTGGTGGCATTTATCACCATGGCCCTGCCTGTATGGGCGCAGGATATTCCAACACCAAAGGCGCATTTCGGATTCGATATCGGTGACGATTACCAATTAGCCAACTACACGCAGACCGCCGCCTATTTTAAAAAACTGGCAGCTGTTTCGCCCCGTGTTAAATTGGAAGTGGCAGGCAAAACTGCTGAAGGGCGGGATCAGTACCTGATTATCATTTCCTCACCGGAAAACATAGCCAACCTTGAACGGTACCGTTCAATTTCCCAAAAAATGGCCCGGGCGGCTGTACCGGAAGAAGAAGCAAAAGCACTGTCCATGGAAGGCAAACCGGTTATATGGATCGACGGCGGGCTTCATGCCACCGAAACGGTAGGGACCCATCAGCTGATCGAGACTTATTACCAGCTGGTCAGTCGCAACGACCCGGAAACCCTGCGGATACTGGATGACGTTATTATCCTGCTGTTCCACTGCAATCCGGATGGGCAGGAGCTGGTTTCCGATTGGTACATGCAATATGCCGATACGGCAAAGCGGGCGAAGAATATCCCAACGCTGTATCACAAATACGCGGGGCACGATAACAACCGTGATTTTTACATGAACAACCTGCGGGAAACGACCACGATGTCACGGATCCAGTATATCGACTGGATGCCCCAGATCATTTACAATCACCACCAAGCCGGCCCTCCGGGGAGTGTTTTGGCAGGACCGCCTTACCGGGACCCATTCAACCATGTGCTTGATCCGCTGTTGATTACGGGTATTGATGGTGTGGCGGCAGCAATGATTAACCGGCTGAATGCTGAGGATAAACCCGGTTACACCCGGCTTAGCGGATCGGTATATTCCACCTGGTGGAACGGTGGTCTGCGCACTACGCCTTATTACCACAACAGTATCGGCATACTCACGGAAATTGCGGGGGATCCTACGCCAATGGCTATTCCACTGGTTCCGGAACGGCTGATTCCGGATAATGCCACCCCCAACCCCGTGCAGCCGCGGCCCTGGCACTTCCGCGATGCCATTGCCTATTCCGTTTCCCTGAATTATGCCGTTTTGGATTATGCAAGCCGCTTTGGGGATCAGTTGCTGTACAATATGTACAAAATGGGCCAGCACGCCATCGCACGCGGAAGCCGCGACAACTGGACCGCTAAACCGGGCTACATAGACCAAATGAAAGATGCATTTGCTGCCGATACGGCCGCGGAAAAGGGCAGCAAGACAGCGGGATCCCAGCACAGCATGCCGCTACGGTATTATGAAGCCGTATTTGAAAACCCGGATTTGCGTGACCCACGCGGATTCGTTATTCCGGCCAACCAGGTCGATTTCCCAAGGGCGGTGCATTTTATCAATGCCCTGATCAAATCCGGCATTTTGATCCACCGGGCAACGGCGGATTTCGAAGTGGCGGGCAAGTCTTACCCCGCAGGTTCTTACATCGTAAAAACCAATCAGGCATTCCGCCCGCACGTCCTGGATATGTTCGAGCCCCAGGATCATCCAAACGATTTCCAGTACCCGGGCGGCCCGCCTATCCGACCCTATGATGCCGCGGGGTGGACGCTGGCTTACCAGTTCGGGATTGAATTTGATCGCATACTGGATGATTTCGACGGTCCGTTCAGCGCGATTCCATACGGTGAATTGCAGACGCCGCCGGGTAAAATGCCTGTGGAATCCTCAATCGGATACCTCCTCGATACGCGGGTTAATAATGCGTACGTTGCGGCAAACCGCTTGCTGAAAGCCAATTTTCCAGTATACCGGACCGAAGAGTCCGTAAATAACATGCCTGCGGGGTCCTTTTTCGTACCATCAGTCGCCTATCCGTTGCTGGACGAATTGGCGGATTCGCTGGGTATAGCTCCGGCGCCGCTGGATAAAAAGCCCAGCCGGATGGTGGAAATCAAGCGCCGGCGGATCGGCCTTTACGATCGATATGGCGGCTCCATGACGTCCGGATGGACACGGTGGATACTGGAACAGTACGGGTTCGACAATTTTACGGTTGTGTATCCGCGCGAGATCGACGGAGGCAGGCTCCGGGAAAAATATGATATCCTGCTCTTCATCGGGTCCGGAATCCCGGGCGTGAAAGCGGCAGCGGGTACCCCGCCGGATGAAACCAGTTTCCCCGAAGCCTACCGCCACATGCTTGGAAATATTACTGCTGAACGCTCCATCCCCCAATTGTTGGATTTTGTAGAAGCCGGCGGTGTCATATTTACGACGGGTACAAGCACTAATCTTGCCTATCATATGGGGTTACCGGTAAAAAACGCATTAACGGAAACCGATGAAAATGAAGAGGAAAAAGCCCTATCAAATGAAAAATTCTATGCACCGGGCAGCGTACACCGTGTTTATGCGGATGTAGCTGATCCGGCAGGCTGGGGCATGCCGGATACGGTTCAGTTGATGTATGATAACAGTCCGGTTTTCAGGCAAATAGAAAATAAAACTACCCTTGGAATCAAGCCATTAGTGTGGTATGGCGACCAAAATCCGTTGCTTAGCGGCTGGATATGGGGAGCGGATTACCTCCGGCACACGATCGCCGGATTTACGGCGCCCGTGGGTAAGGGCAGATTTTATGCTTTTGGTCCCGACATCACCTTCCGGGCACAATCCCGCGGCACGTTGAAGTGGTTATTTAACACCCTGTATCAGACGGAATAACATGCAGCCATTCCGCTATGGATGAGCAGCAGCCGATTGATCACCGAAGTACACTTTTCGCTGACCGACACGGCATTAAGCAAGGAAGCGACAGGATATTTTATTTTATCCCATCCGCGGATATCACAAAATTTACATGGATTTCACAAAATTTACCCTACCTTAGCTGTTACAAACAAAGCGACTGTTATGTTGAGTACCGAATTGGCGTTCCTGAATATTGGAACAAGTGAGATGATGTTGATCATCGTGGTAGCCCTTTTAATATTTGGTGGAAAAAAATTACCCGAACTGGCACGTGGCCTGGGCCGTGGCATCCGCGAATTTAAAGATGCATCTGAAAGCATTAAGCGAGATATCAGTGATCAGATCAATAATTTCGAAAAAGACCTGGAGGTAAAAGACGTCATTGTAGAAGAGTCAGAACCCAAAAAACTAAACCAGGCCAGTACTGCCAGCACTGCCGCTCCGGCAGGCACTTATCAGCATAACCCCAGTCCGGACGATTACTATGGCAGTGACGGTTATTCCGATGACTATTCTTTCAACAACGAACCATCCAATAACCAGCCACAGACCACTGCTGCAAACACGCAGGCGGAAGATAAGCCGGCTACGGATGTTCATTCGGAGGATTCAACCGATTCATCGTCCAATCCGCCCGCATCCGCTTCTGTTAACGAAGAGAAAAACGCATAAGCAGCCTTCTCACTGCCTTTCCATTCCATGAATTACGAAATTATTATTTCCAGGGAGCTTGCTTTGTCCGAAAAACAGGTCAAAACAACCCTGGCCTTTTTGGACGAGGGTGCTACGGTTCCCTTTATTGCCCGTTACCGCAAAGAGATGACCGGCAGTCTGGATGAAGTACAGCTTACTCACATCCGCGACCGGGTTCAACAACTCCGGGAGCTTGATAAGCGCCGTGAGGCGATCCTGAAATCGCTGACGGAACTGGGCAAGCTTACTCCCGATCTGGAACAGCAGATCAGAAGTGCTGAAACCATGGCCGCGCTGGAAGATCTTTATCTCCCTTACAAACCCAAACGCAAGACACGGGCAAGTGTGGCTCGTGAAAAAGGGCTCGAACCCCTTGCCCTACTTATCCTGGCACAGGAAATCACAGACCTTGCAACTGCTGCCCAATCTTTTATATCCATTGAAAACGGTGTTTCCAGTGATGCGGATGCATTGGCCGGGGCCCGCGATATCATAGCGGAAACCATTGCCGAGGATGCCGATATCCGGGCCAAAGCCCGTCAGGTGTTTTTAGCCGAAGGCCTGTTTGTGTCACGGGTGGTTCCCGGGAAGGAAGAAGAAGCAATCAAATACCGGGATTACTATGCGTGGTCCGAGCCGTTGAAAAGCGCGCCCTCACACCGCGTACTGGCCATGCGCCGGGGCGAAAAAGAAGAAATGCTCTACCTGGATGTGGAAGTCGCTGAAACGGCGATATTGCCGCTGCTTGACCATGCCTATATAAAAGGTTCGGGTGAAGCAAGTGCCCAGGTACGGATGGCCATGATAGACGGCTATAAAAGACTGCTCAAGCCCGCCATGGAAACCGAGGTCCGCATGCTGACCCGCCAGCGGGCCGATGAAGAGGCGATCCGTGTATTTGCGGAAAACGCCCGGCAGCTATTGCTCGCGGCACCCTTGGGCCAGAAGCGCGTGATGGCCATCGATCCGGGGTTCCGCACGGGTTGCAAGACGGTATGCCTGGACGAACAGGGCAAGCTACTGGAAAACAGCACCATCTTTCCGCATACTGGCGCAGCGAAGGAAGCCGAAGCGGTTAAAACGCTTGCTTTTCTGGTTCAAAAGTATGACATCCAGGCCATTGCTATCGGTAATGGTACCGCCGGACGTGAAACGGAGGCATTTGTCCGAAAATTGGCCCTGCCCGACGTGATTGTCGTGATGGTCAACGAAAGCGGCGCCTCTATTTACTCAGCATCAGAAGTCGCACGGGAAGAATTTCCGGATCATGATATTACCGTACGGGGGGCTGTATCCATCGGCCGCCGGCTGATGGATCCGCTGGCTGAACTCGTAAAAATCGACCCTAAGTCAATCGGTGTAGGGCAATACCAGCATGATGTGGACCAAAATAAGCTGCAAACGGCACTGGACGACACCGTAGTCAGCTGTGTCAACGCAGTGGGCGTGGAATTGAATACCGCCTCAAAACAGGTGCTCGCCTATGTATCCGGGCTGGGGCCTTCCCTTGCCCAGCAGATTGTGAGCTACCGGGATAAGCACGGCGCATTCCGCAGCCGGGAGGACCTCAAGCAAGTCCCCCGCCTTGGCGAGAAAGCCTTTGAGCAGGCTGCCGGATTTCTGCGCATCCGTAACGCCGTGAATCCATTGGACGCGGGGGGTGTGCACCCCGAGCGGTATGCCCTGGTGCAACAGATGGCGTCCGACCTGGGCTGTAGCATAACCGACCTGCTCGGTGACCCGCAATTACGAAAACAGATACGCTTGGGCCAATATGTGAATGACACGGTGGGTATGCCCACGTTAAAGGATATCCTGAATGAACTCGATAAGCCGGGACGGGATCCCCGTGAGCAATTTGAACAGTTTGCATTTACGGATGGCGTTAATACCGTGGCCGATCTCCGCATCGGAATGCGTTTGCCGGGCATTGTCACGAACATTACCAATTTTGGTGCTTTTGTCGATATTGGTGTACACCAGGACGGTCTTGTGCACCTGAGTCAACTGGCCGACCGGTTCGTAAAAGACCCGAATGAGGTCGTAAAAGTACAACAGAAGGTAATGGTTACCGTTACGGAAGTTGACGAGAAGCGTAACCGGATCAGCCTGTCAATGAAAACCGGTGAAAAACCTGTGCAGAAAAAAAGCCGTCCGGGCGACCGCAACACCACGGGGCGGCGAAATCGGCAGGATGATATGGGTTCAAAACTGGCGGCATTGAAAAATAAATTCGGATCGTAAAGACAGCAGCCGTTCCTTATCCGAACAGGTCGCTTGACAGGTACCTGTCGCCCCGGTCACAGGCGATAAACACGATAACGCCTTCCTCCAGTCCAGCCGCTAAACGCAGGGCACAGGCGAAAGCACCACCGGTACTCATGCCCACAAAAATACCTTCAGCCCTCGCTAATTGGCGGGCCATTTCCGTTGCCTCGGCCTGTGAAACATCCATAATTTGATCCACCCGGGCGGGATCGTATATCTTAGGCAGGTAGGCTTCCGGCCAGCGGCGGATACCGGGTATCGATGATTCTTCGGTGGGTTGGCATCCGATAACCTGAATAGCCGGGTTCTTTTCCTTGAGATACATGGAGTTACCCATGATGCTTCCTGTTGTGCCCATCGCACTGACAAAATGTGTAATCGCCCCATCTGTATCCCGCCAGATCTCCGGACCCGTAGTTTTGTAATGCGCCAGGGAATTATCCGGATTGGCAAACTGGTTCAGAATATAATAATCGGATTGCCTCCCCTTCTCCTCCGCATAATCACGGCACACTTCGATGGAATCCAATAAAGTTACCTTTGCCCCGAAAGCCTCCATCGTCAGCGTCCGTTCACGCGTCGAGCTGGCCGGCATGACCAGTTCAATATCCAATCCGTAAATACCGGCAATCATTGCCAGCGCAATGCCGGTATTACCGCTGGTCGCTTCAATCAGCGTGGTACCCTTTGTAATTTCACCACGTTCCATTGCGCTGCGGATCATGTTCAGTGCGGCCCGGTCTTTTACGCTTCCTCCCGGATTCGTACCTTCAAGCTTGGCATAAATCCGGATTTTGGGGTTGGGGTTCAGTTTTTTGATTTCCACCAACGGGGTGTTTCCTATGCTGTCTATGATATCTGCCATGGTACGATTAGTGTGCTGCCTTTGAATCTACAATTTTCACGGTAGGCTGATGGTAAGCCGTCGAATGCGGAGGGACGCTCGAGGTGAGCCAGACATTACCCCCAATAATGCTGTCGTGTCCGATAACCGTTTCACCGCCGAGAATGGTTGCTCCCGCATAAATGATCACATCATCCTCAATCGTGGGGTGACGTTTGGTATTCGCCAGCACTTTCTCTACACTCAGTGCCCCTAAGGTTACTCCCTGGTATAATTTTACGCGGTTGCCGATCACCGCTGTTTCGCCGATAACGATACCTGTGCCGTGATCGATAAATAAGTATTCCCCGATCACCGCACCGGGATGAATGTCTATACCGGTTTCCGAGTGGGCATGTTCCGTAAGAATGCGTGGAATAAGCGGCACCTCCAGCCGAAGCAGTGCATGGGCCAGCCGGTATAACGAAATTGCAAAAAAACCGGGATATGAACGGATTACTTCAAACTCGCTGGTCGCTGCGGGATCGCCGTCATATATCGATTCTGCATCCGTACGCATGATGCGGTGCAGTTCGGACAGGTAATCAAAAAAATGCTGGGCAACGAGGTCGTTATTGCATTCCTCACACGCTTTTGTACGGTTCAGGATGCTGACCAGTTCCTGCTGGGACTGTACGAATTGCGCCCTCAGCTGGTCAGCGGTGCGATCGGGATGTGTCTGCCGTTCAGGAAATACCAGGTCGAGCAAACGCAGTGCCCATCCGGCAATCGCGCCGTTCGGCGGCACATTGGTTATCCCGCTTTGCCTATTATGAATATATTGAATAAATTCCTCGTTCATCAGTTTGTTATAAAAGATCGAATATAAAAATTTTTTAAGCAACCTCCCGCCGTTTACTATGTAACAATACGGTAAAAAAACTGCCGGATTAGCATACCAGCTGGGAATACAGCCGGTCAAGCGCCGCCGCTGCATCGGCACAGCGTCCCGGATGTACGGCCGAAGTCTGTATCATGGTGCTGCGCTTGGCGGTAAGCCAGCGGAAACGTTCGGCCGGCGGCAGCGTCGCGATTGCGGTGATGTCGCCACCACGGCCCTCACAGACCTGCTGGAATGCGGCGAGGTAGCTGTGCAGGTCCGCCACATCAACATCGGGAAATAACAGCGTGTACCGGCTCGCATCAATCGTATACCGCATTTGTAGGAAATGTTGCCCACGACAATATAATACCACACCGATATTGATAAATTCTTCCCGTTCCACACGGGGTACCAGGCGGATGACGGCGTATTCAAACAATTCTACTTCTTGCATCTTCAGCCTCATTTATAAATACGCTGGATGCAGCAACCCGCATCTCCAGAAACCGGGCATATACTTCCCGCGCCTCGGCTACGGAAACTTCCGGGAATGCCAGCAGCCATTCATCGGGCACCAGCCTTACAATCGCCCGGATACGCTCGGCTGTCAGCACTGCCTTACAGGCCGCGTCTGCGTCTTCCAGGGCCGATGCCCAGCGAAGCAGTACGTGATCCCTAACCTGGACGAAAGGCTTTAACGCCTGTTCCTCCCAGCCATCCCAGGTGTGGTGGAAATACAGTGATGCACCATGATCAATCAGCCACAGTTCACGGTGCCACATCAGCATGTTGGTGTTTTTTACTGTACGGTCTACATTTGTCAGCAGGCAATCGAGCCAGACAATCCGGGATGCCAGCTGTGGATCCACTACCGTTACCGCGGGGTCAAACGTCATCGCACCGGAAAGGTAATGCAACGCCAGATTAAGTCCCGTGCTGGCCCGCAGCAAATCCTGTATCTCCTCATCGGGTTCGGTCCTCCCAAAGGCCTCATTCAATACCGCAAATACAATTTCGGGGATCCGGAGGCCCAACGCACGAGCAATTTCGCCTCCAATTAATTCGGCGATCAGGGCCTTGCTTCCCTGTCCGGCGCCCCGGAATTTAAGTGCATATAAAAACCCGTCATCAGCCTCCGCAATGGCCGGCAATGAGCCGCCTTCGCGCAGCGGCGTCACATAACGGGTCACCTGAACTGTCCGCAATGAAGGTATTTCCATTTTCTCTTTTTTACTGTGATTACCCCGCTCCTGCTGGATACTCCCGCCAAATATCCATATAATTTTACAAGTAGTGCTAACTTTATTTCCCGTTTTGCCCGTCAGTAACACGTTTTTGGCACGTTTGATGGGAGGATCACGTTATTCTCATTATATTTGTCGAACACCACAACGCAACAACATTTAAGGAAACGTAACGTACTTATGGACACAGCCGCCCAATACGACCGGATTATAACCCGTTGCCAGCAGTTATTTATAAAAAAGACCACCGATTACGGCACAGCATGGCGGATCATGCGGCTTCCGTCAATTACTGATCAATTATATATCAAGGCGCAACGGATCCGTACATTGGAAGAAAAGCGGGTTTCCCGCGTGGGCGACAGCGTGGTGGATGAATATATCGCCATTGTCAACTATTGCGTCATTGGCATCATGCAGCTGGAACTGGGTAGCACTGGGGAAGCCAACCTACCCACTGCCGAGGTAGCCGAAAAATACGGGCAGGCTGTAGATGAGACCAAAGCATTGATGTTCGATAAAAATCATGATTATGGTGAAGCGTGGCGCGAAATGCGCTTAAGTTCACTGACGGATCTCATCCTGATGAAAATATACCGCGTTAAGCAAATTGAAGATAATGAAGGACATACCACAGTCTCCGAAGGCATTAAGGCCAATTATCAGGATATGCTTAACTATGCCGTATTTGCGCTTATCAGATTAGGACTTGCCGATACCCAACCTTAACCGTTTAATTATGCAGACGACACCTACTACCGCAACACGCCCCAATTACCTGCTTGGATTTTCACGGATATTTACGGGCCTGCTATTTATTTTTTCAGGGTTAATCAAAGCCAATGACCCAACTGGCTTCGGTTATAAGCTGCAGGAATATTTTCACGTCTTTGGCACTGATTTCCTGAATGACTATGCCACCCAGCTGGCGGTCGTCATCTGTGGCCTGGAAATTTTGCTGGGTGCCCTGCTGCTGCTGGGTTTCTGGGCGCGCACGGTTGCCTGGGGTCTGCTGCTGCTTATTCTGTTCTTCACATTTCTCACTTTTTACTCCGCTTTTTTCGAAGTGGTTACCTCCTGTGGATGTTTCGGCGATGCCATCCCGCTTACGCCCTGGCAGTCGTTCAGCAAAGACCTGGTACTCCTTGCCCTGATCGTTATTATTTTCATCAACCGTCGGCAGATCCGGCCGATTATGGCAAGCCGATCCACGCAGCGTTTCTTAACCGCGGTGTTAATCGTTGGCTCTCTGGGCATCGGCGTGTACACCGTTAATTTCCTGCCCTTTATTGATTTTCTTCCTTATAAAAAAGGCAATAACCTGCCCGAGCTTATGAAAATGCCCGAAGGTAAACAGGGTGATTTATACGAGCTGACTTATACGCTGCGGAACAAGACAACCGGCGAACAAAAAAAGGTATCCGACAAAGTATACCTGGCCGATGAAATATGGAAGGATGAAAACTGGGAAATTATCGGCGACCCGGAAAGCCATCTGGTAAAAGAGGGTTACCGCATTCCCATTCCGGACTTACTGATAGCTGATGCCAATGGGGAAGATTTTACCCATGAAATTATCGAAAACCCATATTATAATATCATTGTGGTGGCCTGGGACCTGAGCCATACTGATCTAGCGGCACTAAGCCGGATAAATGCGCTGGTTATGAATGCCGCTGAAAACTACAATGTGCGATCCGTACTGCTAACTTCGGGCAGTGCCCAGGAGGCACAGCAGCTCAGTGACGAGCTGAAATTACTGACGGAGATATTTTACGCGGATGCCGTGCCTTTAAAAAGCATGGTGCGGGCAAATCCCGGTGTACTACTGATGCGAAATGGTGTCGTAATAGACAAATGGCATTATCATACATTGCCGACTTTCGAGGTGTTGGAAACCCGGTATTTTAGTAAGGGGGATTAAATTAACGAGGCCTTGGAAAGTGCTACAACCAATAACAGGACCATATTCCTGATCGGATTTATGGGAAGCGGCAAAACGACGTGGGGTCGCAAGCTTGCCCAGAAAACCGGATGGCCATTTATCGATCTGGACGAACAGATTACCCAGTTGATTGGCCAGTCCATTCCCGAATATTTCGAACACTACGGCGAGGATGCATTCAGGGAACTGGAAAGCCGAACGTTGAAGGGCCTTGCATTTACCCAGCCAACAGTTGTGTCGACTGGTGGTGGCACACCTTGTTTCTTTGATAATATGGCATGGATGAATGATAACGGCACAACCGTGTATCTCCAGCTTCCCCCAAAAGTGCTGTGGGACCGGTTAACCAAAAGCAATATTACGTCGCGACCGGCACTACAGGGATTGAGCGGCGAACAGCTGCTGGAGCATATTCAGGCAAAATTAGCGGAAAGGGAACCGCATTACCGGAAAGCTGCCCATGTAATGAACCAACTGTCCCTGACTGTGGATGATTTGATAAAACTTACTGACAATAGCTGAGGTTACTGATGTTAAACCGCCCTGTTCAATTTCTGCTACTTCTGTTGATCGCCGGTTGCGCCGCTTCTTGTTGGCCATCCGAAAGCGGATACCGTTATGGTGCAAACCGGATCCGGTTACAGACCGCAGACGACCTGCACCGCTTGCTGACCTATCATGAGAAACGCTACCCGCTGGTTAGTGCGCACCGCGGCGGACCGGCACGCGGATACCCTGAGAATGCCATTGAAACCTTCGAATACCAGACGCGACGCCAACCCCTTATCATTGAGTGCGACGTGCGGATGACGGCTGATTCAGTGCTGGTGCTCATGCATGATGAAACGGTGGACCGCACGACAAACGGTTCGGGCAAAATTGCGGAGTATACCCTCGAAGCCATAAAAAAACTGTACTTACGGGATGTGGAGGGCAACGAGATGCCCTATCGCGTCCCCACACTTGACGAGGCATTGCGTTGGGGTAAAAACAAAGTGATCTTTACCCTCGACGTGAAGCGCGATGTCCCTTATACGGCGGTTGTCTCAGCTATCAGGCGGAATAGCGCTGCCGCATATTCGGTAGTTATCACCTATAATGCCGATCAGGCAGCTACCGTGCACCAGCTGGATCCCGAACTGATGATATCTGCCTCCATTGGCTCGGAAACTGACTTGCTTCGCCTCAATGAACGCAACGTGCCGGATAATCGGCTGATTGCATTTATCGGCACCCGTGAAGCGGATGAAGCCTTTTACAGACTTCTACACAACCATGGCATAATGTGTATAATGGGCACCATGGGAAACCTGGATAAGCAAGCCATAGCGCGGGGCGACCAGGTTTATACCGAATTCGTGGAACGCGGTGCCGATATCCTGTCGACCGACCGGCCACGGGAAGCAGGTAAGGCGCTGGACGTATACCGCAACGCATATAAACTCACTTCGCCGTTTATCAAGTAGTTTTCTCCCTATGGCTATCCGGGTAACTGATCTCAGCAAATCTTATGGCAACCAGCAAGCGTTAAAGGGGATTTCCTTTGAAGCAAAAGCCGGACGGGTACTGGGTTTTCTGGGCCCCAACGGTGCCGGAAAATCCACCACCATGAAGATTCTTTGCGGAAGCCTGCTCCCAACGGCGGGAGAAGCCTGGGTAGCCGGATTTCATGTGCATCGCGAAAGCCTTGAAGTCCGGAGAAAGATCGGCTACCTTCCGGAAACTAACCCACTATATCCCGATATGTATATCCGGGAGGCACTGAATTTTATGGCAGGTATACACCGGTTATCTCAACCCCGGGGGCGGATTGAAGAAGTGATCGCACTGACTGGACTGGCGCCCGAGCTGAATAAGAAAATCCGCCAATTATCCAAAGGATACCGCCAGCGCGTTGGACTGGCCCAAGCCATCCTACATGATCCTGATGTGCTTATTTTGGATGAGCCCACATCCGGACTGGATCCCAACCAGCTACGTGACATCCGTACATTGATCAGGCAACTCGGAAAGGAAAAGACCGTGCTCCTCTCCACACACATCATGCAGGAGGTAGAAGCGCTCTGTGACGATGTGGTGATTATCCGCCAGGGCGAGATCGTCGCTGATTTCGAATTAGCAGATTTAAACAGGAAGTACCCCGATACCAGCCTGGAAAAACTGTTCATCCGGCTGACCGTCGGCGAATAAAATTTCTTAATAGTTACTGTTTTCCCCTTTTTTTAAACATTATGGCACGTTTTATGTTTCTAATATGGCGTATTTAAGAAAACATACAAAAAGTAGACACTTAAAATTGTAAAAACCATGAAACATTTATCTTTATTCTCTGTATTACTATTGGCTGTGATTTTCTCAGCCAGCGCACAGCAACCGGAAGTTAACCGGCCCCAAACTTCAGCCAATGTCGGGATGGCTCCCATACAACAAGGGAATTGGATCGTAGGTGGTAGTTTAGGTAGCTTAGGGTATAGCTTTGAAGGCGAATCATTTAACATCAACCTCAATCCTCGTGCTGGTTATTTTGTATCAGACGGATTGGCTGTTGGTTTAGGTGCTAATGTCGGATTAGCTACCAGCCCCGACGCTGACAATGTGTGGACTTATGGAGTGGCTCCATTTGTACGTTATTACTTTGGACAGGGCTCAAGCGCAACCGGCCGGTTTTTCGGACAGGGTGAGGTGGGCATCGCAGGTAGCTCCATTGGATCCGGTGCTGATCTCGCTTTCGGTATTGGTGCAGGTTATGCACACTTCATTACCCAAAGTGTAGCTTTGGAAGCTATGGTAGGTTATAATTACAGCAAGGCTACGGTAGCCAATGCAAACGCACAGTCCGGCCTGGGTGTAAGCCTCGGCTTCCAGATTTATCTTCCTGGACAGCGATAAGCATAACTTTCTATAACAAAAAGGCCGTCCCGGGAATTTCCCGGGACGGCCTTTTTGTTTTACCTGCTATATTTCCTATTTTCGATGCCGCATTCCATAAACAGATACGCGCTTGTTTAGTATTTACGCAAAAGAGGTTTCTGCATTTTTTAACTCCCTGGCCGGCTACCTGGCCATCGGTATATTCCTGCTTATCTCGGGGTTGTTGCTTTGGGTATTCCCGGATACAAGTATCCTGGAATATGGTTATGCCACATTAACGGGCTTTTTTAACCTCGCGCCCTACCTGTTTATGTTTCTGATTCCGGCCATTACCATGCGTAGCATAGCTGGTGAACGTGCAGAAGGCACTTTGGAGCTGCTGCTGAGTAAACCTGTCAGCCGTTTCCATTTATTGCTGGGCAAATACCTGGGGAGCTTTACCGTCGTGCTGCTCGCGCTTATCCCAACGGGGATGTACTATTATACGATCTACCAACTCGGACTCCCTGAAGGGAATATCGATACGGGCGCGGTAATAGGCTCATACATTGGTCTTTTCCTCTTAGGATCCGCGTTCACGGCTATCGGCGTACTGATGTCGGCGCTTTGCCGTAATCCCATTGTTGCCTTTCTGTTGGCCGTATGGTGCTGTTTTTTCTGCTTCTATGCCTTTGATGCGTTGGCCGGCATACCGTTGTTCCATGGCTTGGAAAGCAGCGTGAGTAACGTGGGCATGCAAGCGCATTATGCCGCACTCAGCCGTGGTGTACTGGATAGCCGGGATGCCGTCTATTTTGTCAGCTTCATTTTCCTGCTATTATTTAGCTGCCTGCTGGTGTTGTCCGACCGCGGATCGCTCCGTACGAAAAGGCTGGTATACGGCATTGCTGCCGTAGGTGCCGTGTTGCTGATGAACGGTGTGGCGGCGAACTATTTCGGACGGGTTGATTTTACCGAGGAAAAGCGGTTTACCCTGTCACCGCTTTCGCGGGAAACCGCAGTAAGCCTGACCGATAAAGTGCATATCACCGTTTTTCTCGACGGCAGCCTCCCCCCGGGATTCAGCCGGTTAAAACAGGCAACGGCCGACCTGCTGGCCGATCTGAAGGCCTATTCGGGTGGAAAGCTGACGTATGCTTTTCTGAATCCCCTGGATGGAGACAGTAAGCAACAGGAAACACAGGTAAACGCCTTGGCTGAACAGGGAATTAACCCGACCAACCTAACGGTCCGGACAGACGATGGCCTCACACAGAAATTGATCTTTCCCGGTGCGCTGATAGCTTACCGCGATACACAGATTGCGGTAAACTTACTGCAAAATCGTACCGGTGCATCGCATGAAGAGGTACTGAATAACTCCGTACAGAACCTGGAATATGCGTTTGTTTCGGCACTGCGCAAAGTCACTGCCGGTGGACGGCCACTGGTCGGATTTACCGAAGGGCATGGCGAATTAGACGAATTGCAGCTACATGATGCCATCCAAAGCCTGATGGAAGGATATCAGGTCGGCTGGGTCGATCTTAAGGAAATGACATTCGAAGGACTCAACCAACTGGATGTACTGATCGTCGCTAAACCACGCCAGCCGTTCAGCGAAGCCGAAAAATACAAAATCGACTACTTTGTCATGAACGGTGGACGTGTCCTATGGGCCATCGATCAGGTAAACGCTGACCTGGACAGCCTGCGCACAACCGGGGAGCAATTGGTGCTGGCCAGACAACTTAACCTGGACGACCTGCTTTTTACTTATGGGATCCGGTTTAATTACAATCTCATTGCCGATATGAACAGCGCGCAAATCCCGCTTACCGTAGGCAATATCGGTGGGCAGCCGCAGATCGAGCTGGCCCCCTGGCTGTTCTATCCGGTTTTCGTGCCGCTCACGGCACATCCGGTGTTAAAGAACCTGGATGGTATCCACAGTGAATTTTCCGGTACGCTGGACACTATTGCTACGCAAGGTGTCCGAAAGGAAATCATACTCCAGTCATCCCCATTCTCCCGGTTGCTTGATGTGCCTGCCACAGTGGCGCTGCAAATGGCGGGAGAAACGCCGGATCCGGCTAAATTCAAGAACCACCCCTATCCGGTAGCTGCCCTTCTTGAAGGCACGTTTTCATCGGTCTTTTTAAACCGCCCCATACCGGAGGGCCTGGTTTCCGTTCCGGCAGTCCCGTCACAGGGCAAACCAACAAAAATGCTTGCCATTGCCGATGGCGATGTATTCAAGGGGCAGGTAAACCCAGCGGACGGGTCCCCCTATCCCCTTGGGTGGGACCGCTATGCCGAACGGCAATATGGAAACCGGTCGTTTCTGCTGAATGCCGTCGATTACCTTGCCGATGATGCAGGAATTATATCCCTGCGGGCCAAGGAGGTAAAACTCCGCCTACTCGATCCGATCAAAGTTAAGCATGCGCAGCTTCGCTGGAAAGTGCTGAATGTCGCCCTTCCTCCCCTGCTGCTACTCCTTGCCGGATTACTCCAGCAGTATCGTAGAAAACGACGGTTTGGGTAAAGGAATTGTTATCATATAATGCCATATTATTATCCGTATTAGACACAAAAGCCTTATTTTTGCCAGCAGTTTATTCCGTATCTTAAAGTTATCGCTGGAACAAAATCTTTCATGGAGAAATATGTCAACAGGTATTACCTCACCGAAGTAGATCGTTATGATGACACCATCTATTGCCACCATGCAATGATGGGTGAGAAACTGATTCCGGAACATGTGCATAAAAAAGGGCAGTTTCTGTACACCGAAGGAGGAGTGGTTTACCTTAATACACCCAAACAATCCTACTTCCTGCCTGCCCGGCACTACATCTGGATCCCTGCCGGCGTTCGCCATAGCATCCATCCAAGTTCCGCGGAGGTGATCATGCGCAATTTATATTTCCCGGTATACGAACATGACGATGACTTTTTCATGCGCCCGGGTATCTATCCGGTCGATAGCCTGCTGATGGAACTGATGATGTTTACGAACCGGTGGAATGGCAACATCTGGCCGGACGACGATGGACGATACAGCATTGCGAAAGCATTCAAAATGCTATTATCCGAACTGGGTAGAGGCGCTCTGCCATTGAGTTTGCCCTATCCAAGCGATCCGCGACTGGTTAAAATTGTCGAATACATGGACCAGCATATTGCCAACCATGTCAGCTTCAGGCATATAGCCAATCAGTTTGATATTAGTGAGCGCTCGCTGGCCCGGTTGTTCCAAAAAGAGCTGAACATGTCTTTCATTCAGTATTTTACGATCTTACGGATGCTGAAGGGGTTGAAATTACTGCTCGACGAGAAACTCAGCATTAACGAGGTGGCTGCCAGGGTTGGATATAGTAGTTTGCCCACATTCAGCAATACATTTACAAAAATTGTCGGGGTCCGGCCAAGCGAATACGTTAAGCATAAAAGTCTGTGGAATCAATAATTTGAAAACAAAAACCATTAACATGAAGATCACCTTACTGGTCACCGCCTTCGCGGTCTGCCTGGTTTCCGGCTGTGCAAATCCAACCGGCGGAAACGAACACGAGATCGTATGGAAACCCTTATTCAACGGCAAGGATCTAAATGAATGGACGATTAAAATTGCCAAACACCCTGTCGGTGAAAATTACGCTAATACGTTCCGTGTCGAGGATGGGCTACTGAAGGTACGGTACGATGGGTATACAGATTTCGATCAGCAATACGGCCATATTTTCTACAATACACCCTATTCGGCATACCTTCTTCGTGTGGAATATCGTTTTACCGGCGAACAGGCTCCCGGAGGTGAAGATTGGGCATGGCGAAACAGCGGCGTCATGCTGCATGCACAGGCCCCAAAATCCATGTTGCAGAATCAGGATTTTCCAATTTCCATTGAAGGACAGTTTCTTGGGGGCAATGGCACCGAAGCCCGTCCTACCTGTAACCTCTGTACGCCCGGCACAAACGTGGTAATGGACAGCACACTGTTTACTCCCCATTGCATTAATTCAACTTCCGGCACGTTTCATGGCGACCAATGGGTAACTGCCGAATTTTTAGTACTGGCCGATTCCATGATTCAGCACATCGTTGAAGGGGATACCGTGCTGACTTATTATCAACCCCAAGTTGGTGGCAGCAACGTTTCCCAATTCGACCCGGCGGTAAAAATCGACGGGATGCTGCTCCAGCAGGGATACATTGCATTGCAAAGCGAAAGCCATCCAATTGATTTCCGGAAAGTAGCGTTGCTCGACCTGTCACCTTACCTCCACGACCCCCAAGCCCTTCGGCAGGTACTTTCCCTGGCCGGCAACCCAACCGAATAAGCTGACGACGACACAATACAAAAGGCCGTCCCGGGGTATCCCGGGACGGCCTTTCATACTGTTGTACTATATCTGTAGATTATGACAAGCTATTCACCAGTTTCGTCAGCTTCGATTTGTTATTGGAAGCTTTATTCTTATGAATCACATTCTTTTTAGCCAACCGGTCAAGCATTGAAATGACACGGGGTAACAATGTTTTTGCTTCTTCGGCTGAAGTAGTGTTTCTTAACTTTTTAATCGCATTACGGGTCGTTTTTGCCTGATAACGATTTCTCAAACGCTTAGTGGCCGTAGACCGGATTCTTTTAAGTGCTGATTTATGATTTGCCATTTATTTTTAGCTATTTTATTTCTGCCTTATTTTCGGACTGCAAATGTAGCACCTTATTTTTAATATTCAAAATCCTAATCATTCAAAAGTTTAAGTTTTCCCTGTATTTCCACCAGAATAACTGTTCGGGACTGGGTATGCAGAGGTAAGTTGGGTACGCAGCACCCGGATACATCCGAAAATGAGCTATTGCAAATTAATTCCTTTAAAAGGAAATTAGCTAAGTTTGCAGCATGCAGAAACATTCCATGGATCAATTGCAACGCCCCTCACTTGAGGCGTTCCGCAAGCAAGCCAAAACACCCATTACCATGGTACTTGATAATTTACGGAGCATGCACAACGTAGGTTCGGCATTCCGGACAGCCGACGGATTTGCTATCGAACGGATACTGCTTTGTGGCATTACCGGCACGCCCCCGCATCGGGAAATCGAAAAGACTGCCCTCGGCGCTACCCGGTCGGTACAATGGGAATATGTTTCAGAGACCGCTTACGCCATTTCGGAGCTGCGGGAAGCCGGATACCGCATAATTGCGGTTGAGCAGGCAGAGGGCAGCGTCCCGCTTCAGCAGTTTGTCCCTGATCCTTCCGAAAAATATGCATTAGTCTTTGGAAACGAGGTACACGGTGTATCGGAAGCCGTCATGCAAAAACTAGACGCCTGCATTGAAATCCCCCAATCGGGCACCAAACATTCGTTGAATGTGGCTGTGTCAGTCGGCATTGTATTATGGGATTTCTACGCCAAACTCCAATTCCGGAAAGCTGATTAAAATAATGTGTAATCGCCGGTTGCGTTTCTTTGCTCTTTTCAATGCCTGGATCACACCGATCAACACCTGCAGTTTGGCAGTTGATTCGCCATAATCAGCGTTGCCGTTATATGCCATTCCACAGACTTGCATTTAAAAGCAATTTTATCTAAGTTTGCGGGGCAAAAACCAGAACAATGAGCGTATTAGTAAATAAGCATTCCAAAGTAATCGTACAGGGCTTCACAGGTAACGAAGGCACTTACCATGCATCACAGATGATCGAATACGGCACCCAGGTCGTTGGCGGCGTAACTCCCGGAAAAGGTGGTCAAACCCACTTGGATCGGCCGGTATTCAATACCGTGCAGGATGCCGTAGACCAGACCGGAGCCAATGTATCCATCATTTTCGTCCCTCCCGCCTTTGCCGCAGATGCCGTCATGGAAGCTGCCGCTGCAGGCATTGAAGTGATTGTGTGTATCACAGAAGGTATTCCTACCAAAGATATGATTCAGGTTAAGTCATACCTCAGTGATAAAAACTCTAGGCTTATTGGACCTAATTGCCCGGGCATTATCACGGCCGACGAGGCTAAGATTGGTATCATGCCCGGTTTCATTTTCAAAAAAGGCTCGGTAGGTATCGTATCCAAATCCGGAACGCTGACCTACGAAGCTGTTGATCAGACTGTAAAAGCCGGACTGGGAATCACCACAGCAATCGGAATCGGAGGCGACCCGATCATTGGAACCACTACCAAAGAAGCGGTAGAGCTGCTTATGGCAGATCCGGAGACCGAAGGAATCATCGTCATCGGCGAGATCGGCGGTGGTATGGAAGCCGAAGCTGCTCGCTGGATCAAGGAACATGGCACGAAACCGGTTGTAGGCTTCATCGCCGGACAGACAGCGCCTCCGGGACGCCGTATGGGTCACGCCGGTGCTATTGTGGGTGGTGCCGACGATACTGCTGCCGCTAAAATGCAAATTATGCGGGAATGCGGAATCCGTGTCGTGGAATCCCCCGCTGAAATTGGAAAAGCAATGGCCGAAGAACTGGCCGCAAAAAAATAAACAGCCTCATCTGTTGGCGAAAAAGGCACCGAAAACCGGTGCCTTTTTATTTTCCACCCGATAGCACCGCTGCCCGCCCATCAGATATTTTACATGCAAAAACAGCATTTAGACCGTTAATTCCCTGCAATTACCTACCTTTGCTGTCATGCTGTCTGTTACAGAGGAAAATTACCTTAAAGCATTGCTGCGCATCACCGTCGAACAAAATAACACCGGTGAAGCGGGCACTAACCAACTGGCCGGAAAACTAAACGTACGTCCGGCCACGGCCACTGACATGCTCAAAAAACTGAAGGAGAAGCAGTTGGTCAACTATGAAAAATACGGTAAGATTTCCCTCACACCTACCGGACGTGACCTGGCTGTTGCCGTCATCCGCAAACATCGCTTATGGGAGACATTTTTATACGATAAGCTGGGATTCAGCTGGGATGAAGTACACGACATCGCAGAAGAGCTGGAGCACATCAAATCAGATAAACTGGTGAATCGGCTTGACAAATTCCTGGGATATCCGCAATTTGACCCGCATGGCGATGCGATACCGTCTGCCGATGGCGCCTACGTTAACGAAGACCGGAAAACACTGGCAGAAGCCGCTGCTGGTAGGTCATATACCATCATTGCGGTAAAAGACAACAGCCCTTCGTTTTTGCAATATGTCAGTCAAATGGGTATCGGCATCGGCAGTGAAGCCCGGGTGGTGGAAAAATACGACTTCGACAATTCGATGGCCCTGGAAGTGGACGGACGCAAGATCAATATTTCTGACAAAGTGGCCCAGAGCATTTATTGCAAACGCATTTGATCGGTTTACCTGTTAGCAACACCATGGCACTATCTTCAGACATCAACATCAAAAATAAGAAGGCATATTTTGAATTCCATATACTGGATACCTATGTAGCCGGCATACGCCTTTTGGGTACAGAAATCAAATCCATAAGGGAGGGAAAGGCCAATATTAACGATTCCTTCTGCTCCTTCTTTGATGACGGCCTTTACATCCGCAACATGCACATTGCCGAGTATTCCCACGGCTCATTCTATAATCACGAAGCAAAGCGCGACCGGCAACTGCTGCTGACCAAGAAGGAGCTCAAAAAGCTGAAAACCAAAAGCGAGGAGCGCGGTTTTACCATCATTCCGTTGCGCATGTTCATTAGTAACCGTGGCTTCGCCAAAATTGAAATTGCGCTGGCTCAGGGGAAAAAGGATTTTGACAAGCGAGAGACCATCAAGGAGCGCGATACCAAGCGCGAACTCGCACGGGTACTGAAACGGTAAGGGCGCTGCGCCCTTCCATCCTATTTGATGATAATACCGATATTCCGCAGCAACATTGAGGCGTTGAAAATGGTGCACTCCCCTGTCTTCAGTTTATAGTCGAACAGCATGTCCCCTTCACTGACCTGGATATCAAAATGGTAGTTTTCGACGATACCCGGATATTCTTCAGCCAATTTCGCCAACTGGAGGTCGTGCGTAGCCACCATCCCCACCCCGCCGTCGGCTATCAGCTGCTCAATAATCGCCTTCGACCCCCGGTACTTATCAGCTGAGTTTGTTCCCCGGAGCATTTCATCGATCAGGAAGACCGTATCCGGTTGTTCTTTAACCGTTTGCAGCACCATCTGTATCCGGTTAAGCTCCGCCCGGAACGTCGAAGTACTTTCATTCAGCGAATCGGCAATGCGCATATACGTAACGAGGCGGAAGACCGAAATACGCATCTCCGTGGCGTTGACGGGAGCGCCGCAAAAAGCCAGCACAGCATTGCTTCCTACCGTACGCAGAAATGTACTTTTCCCCGCCATATTGGATCCGGTGATCAGTGCGATCCGGTGATTTTCCATCCGGTAGTCGTTCGCAACTGCCGTAGCTTCGGGTATCAATGGATGCGAAAGGCCAACGGCTTCAATCACGGGCGACGGGCTATCGACAACAACGGGAAAGCACCATTGGGGATGATTGTGTGAAAACACCGCCAGGCTTACCAACCCTTCAAACTCGTGTACCACATCAAAAGCGTCAAGAACCTCCGTACCGTATTGACGGCGCCAATCGAGCACGGCAAATACCTGTTTAAAATCCCAGAGCATGCTCATATTAAGCACCGCACCCACCAGCATGTTCAGTCGGTAATCCAGCCGATCAAGGATCCCGGCCAAGGCATCCAGGGCCCCGGAAGCTGATTTGTTTTCAAATGTTAATTCCCGGGATAGCTTTTCATTAAGCGGACTTTGCCAATCCCTGTTTTCAATGCGCTTAATCGCAGCTGCAAAAGCAGCAAGTACCTGACCTGCACGCCCCATTTTCCCCGCTATGCGGTTTACTCTTGCCGCATAACCGATCGTCCAGAGCAGGTGGGCGAGCGCTAGAAATACCGCAATGCTGCGAAATACCGGAACAACAAAGGCCAATCCGATAAGCAGTGCCATGAGCCAGGGAGCCAGTCGCACATAGGCACGAAGCAATCGATTGCCAAATGACAACCCCTCCTGTTTCAGGTAGCCGGCAAACTGGGCTTTAAAATCACGCTGTTCAGCGAGGTTAAACAATAATTTAACCTGAAACCCCTGGCACCAGTCCAGGTCGTCCGCCAATTCGCGGATCGCCTGTTGCCGATTCTTAATCTGTGGTGCATCAGCAGGCGCGGTAAGCCACGATGCCAGAAACCTGTTCCCTTCCGCAGTAGCGCTCCGATTTATTTGGGCAAACAGCGAATAAGGTCCGAATAGATCTAAATCGTCGCTATAGGGGTGCTTTTTTTCCTTAAATACCGTGCCGTCAGGATACCGGTTGGGGCGACCGTCTGCCACATCCAGTTCGTTCTGGTTAACTGTACGCCAGTCCAGTAGTTCATTCCTTTCCTTTTCCAACCTGCTCTGCCGCCAGACCAGCCAGAAAAAAAGCAGGAGTATGGCAAAGAAAGCGACAAGGAACAACCAGAGTTGTTCTGCCCGCACAGCGGCAAACAATGCGGCACACCCGCCAATAATGGTACCGAGGCGAAGCAGCGCATGGGCATTTATGGACCTGCGTACCCGGTTAAGCGCTTCGTCAGCCGAGGCAATATGGTGTTTATAACATTCCAGATTTTCCATACGCATGAGATTGGCTTTTTGGCATTACCATAACTTCATCTAAATCACCAGGCCTGGTCGCCCACCAATGGCACAAACCGAAAGGTGTCCAGCTCGATCCGTTCATAGTCGCGTTCTCCGACCCGGATAACGGTCAGCATTTTCTGTTCCTTTTCGTTACCCACCGGAATCACCAATACGCCTCCGATTTTAAGCTGCGTTAGCATGACCTCCGGTACCAGCGGGGCACCGGCGGTTACCAGTATTTTATCATAAGGCGCATGTTCCGGAATCCCCTTTGATCCATCGCCAAAGAAAAAATGGGGTCGGTATCCCATATAAGGAAGCACCTGAATGGTCCGGTCATATAAGCTGCGCTGGCGTTCAATGGTATATACATCGGCCCCCAACTCCATCAGTATACAAGTCTGATAACCGGATCCTGTTCCAATCTCCAGCACCCGGTCTCCCGATGCAATATGCAACAGTTCTGTCTGATAGGCCACGGTATAGGGTTGCGATATGGTCTGTCCATCGCCGATCGGGAAAGCAATATCCTTGTACGCCTGGTTCCAGAAAGTTTCGTCGAAGAAAAAATGCCTCGGCACTTTTCCGATTGCCTCAAGCACCCTGGTATCTGCGATGCCCCGCTGTTTCAGCAGTGCGACCAATTGTTTGCGGGCACCCCGCTCACGATAATTATCGATAAACTTATACGCCATTATGCTTCAAAAATAAGCAGATATTGCAATTTTTTAGTATCATTGCGCTAATTCGCTAATACATAGCGGCCTTAAAGTTTATTTTATTGGATTGGGACTGTAATTCTTAGCAGATGAAAGGTATTCTTCTATTTTTTGCATTATGCACGGGTATTTCCGGCGCCTGGGCGCAGGTCGTCCGTATCGATACGGTAACCTATCCTACTCCGCATGTCCCGAAAACAAAGAAGAATAATTTTAACATCGACTACTGGTACACGGTCGCCGTACGGACATATGGCTATGAGCAGTTTCCACAACTGCTGAACCAGGCTGAATTACCTTTCCTGTCATCCTACTTTAACGGCATCCTTTTCAAATATAATGACAATCAGATTGGATACCGTCTCCAGGGAAACTACTTTGACCGGGATATCGCTTTTGAGAATGAGTGCAAAGGATGTGCACGGGCGAGCGGACGCCTGCAGAACACCACCATAAAAGTAGGTATGGAAAAAAGTATTAACTATTCGCGCCTCCAGCCCTATTTCGGAGCCGATATCGGGTTTATGGCCCAGAAATTCCGGGGAAGCAGCATCAATTACACGTCGGCCGAGCAGGTATTTAATGAAGATACTAAAAACGCTGCACTGTTTTCCCCGTTTATCGGCTTTAAACTGTACCTGATCCCTAGGATAGCCATTGGTGCGGAAGCAAACTTTAACATTGCTTACTCTTACCAGAAGCTGAACGCATACGCCGAAGAAACACGTGTTGGTCCGCCAACACAAAGCCGACGCTATAAGTGGGAGTATTTCTTCGCTCCGTTGGCTTCGGTATCCCTGCAGTACAGCTTTGGCCTTATCAATCAATAAGGATCCACATCCACCTGCAGGCGTATCCCCTTATTTATCTTCTGTGCATTAAACTCCACCAGAATGGCCGAAAGCAGGTGTTTCACCTTGGCAATGCTGGCACCCGTACGCTCCACTTTCAGCAAAATACTGTAAATATACTGGTTACGGATGCGACCAACAACCGGTACTTCCGGTCCCAACACCCGGTGCCCCAGCTCCTGTCTTAATGCCGCAGCAAGCCGAAGGGCCGCTTCCTGCGCCTGCTGCTGTTCCCGGTGTTTGACATCAATTTTCACCAGCCGGAAAAACGGCGGGTATGCATAATTCTTTCGCTCGGTCACCTCGGCCATAAACATTCCCGCATAATCGTGTGCAACAACCTGCTGGATAACGCGGTGCGTGGGCGTATACGTCTGGATAATGACATGCCCGCTATCGTTCCGTCTGCCGGCACGGCCACTTACCTGGGCCAATAGGGAAAACGCCCGCTCATATGCCCGGAAATCAGGGTAGTTGATTAGTCCATCGGCGTTGATGATCCCAATTACGCTTACTTTTCCGAAATCGAGCCCCTTGGCCACCATCTGCGTACCGACCAGGATATCGTAACGATGCTCGTCAAACGCACCAAGCACCCGCTCAAAACCATGCTTGCCCCGTGTCGAATCCAGGTCGAGGCGTCCGATACGGGCATGGGGAAGCAGCATACCCAGCTCTTCTTCCACTCGTTCGGTACCGAAACCCTTGCTGGTAATATTGGTTGAGCCACAGGCAGTACACACCTGAACCGGCTCTTCCGAAAACCCGCAATAATGACAGTGCAGCTTGCCGCTGCTTCTGTGATAAGTCAAGCTTACGTCGCAATGGATACATTTGGCAATATACCCGCAGGTACTGCATTGGGATACCGGCGTATGGCCTCGTCTGTTCTGGAAAAGGATCACCTGTTGCTGGTTATCGATAGCCCGTTTCATTTCCTCAAGCAGCTGGCCGCTGAAATAGGAAAACATATTTTCTTTACGGGCTTCCTCGGCGATGCTCAATGTTGTAATCCTTGGCAGCCGCGCGTCCCCATAGCGCTGATCAAGCTTAACCAATCCATACTTTCCCGCCTTCGCATTGTAATAGCTTTCCACCGACGGTGTGGCCGATCCCAGGAGTACCCTGGCGCCATGGAGATGCGCCAGATAAATGGCGGTGTCGCGGGCGTGATACCGGGGTGCAGGGTCGAATTGCTTATAAGAAGTTTCATGTTCTTCATCGACGATAACCAGTCCAAGTTGCTGCAACGGCAGAAAAATCGCGGACCGTGCACCCACTACTACCCGGTAGTCGCCTTTCAGCACCTTATGCCATACCTCCGCCCGCTCATTGTCATTAAACCGCGAGTGATAAACACCCAGACGATCGCCGAAATGCATTCGCAGCCGCTCGGTAATCTGTGCGGTAAGCGCAATCTCCGGCAATAGGTAAAGCACCTGTTTCCCGGCTTCCAGGGCTGCTTCAATCAGGCGGATATACAGCTGGGTTTTCCCCGATGCCGTTACGCCGTGCAGCAGCGTTACTTCCTTTTCCAGAAAGCAGGCTTCAATCTCCGCAAGTGCCCTGGTCTGCACATCGCTCAGCGTGAACACCGGTGAAACGGGAACATCAGTCTCCCCCAACCGGCTAACCGCCCGCTCATGCAGCCGGAAAATCTCCTTTTCCGCCAACGCGGCAATGGTAGCGGCACTGCAGCCGCTTGCTTCCATCAGATCCGATTTGGCCACCTCGGGATTTGAGCGGCTCAGCTGGAGGTAAGCCAGCACGGCATCCTGCTGTTTCGGGGCTTTATGGAGGGCATCGAGCAGCATTTTACGGCCCGTTTCATCAGTATATGCCTCATCAAGGGTAACAAATACCTTCATTTTGGGCTTATACTTTACCGCTATTTCTTCCGAAATCAGGATAAACTGTTTATCGAAAAGCTGTTTAAGGATAGGGAAAACGGTCTTCTGCCCCAATAGCTTGATCACGTCGCTAACTTTCAGCTCCAGCGCAATATCCAGCGCATCCATGATGAGGTATTCCTTATCACTCAGGGTCGACCGGTCCACATGTTCCCCGGCAGCGGCAACGATCTTCGTCTCACTGGCCAGTTTCAGTGCGGCAGGCAGTGCCGCTTGCATCACTTCTCCCAGTGTGCACATGTAATAGGCGGCCATCCAGTCCCACAGCTGTAACTGCCGCGCTCCGACAATGGGAAAATCATCCAGCACATCCAGGATATACTTAGCTTCGTATCGCTCGGGGGAGCGGTCGCTAACCCGGTAAACCACGGCAGCGTAGACCTTGTTTTTTCCAAATTGGACAATCACACGCTTACCGGCAGCCACCCGGTCGTTCCATCCGCCGGGAACCCGATAAGTATACAATTTCGAAATAGCCAAAGGAAGGACAACCTCGACAAACAAGGTAACGCGTGCATCCGGATTACCTTCGGTAAATTCAAGCATGGAATTGTAAAAGATTAACGGGCGGCCGTGCCGAAAGCCAGCAGCCTTACCCCTTGTTTTTAATAGTGGCTATGAACAGGCCGGCCCAGCCGACAATGAAGCAGAGCCCACCCAAAGGCGTTATGGGACCCAGTATCGCCGGCTTCCCGAAATTTGTCAGTGAATAAGTGCTTAACAGGTATAATGACCCCGAAAAAAGCAGAATCCCCAAAGTAAAGGAAATATAGGAAAGCTTGATAAATGAATTTTTTGCGCGCGAAAAAGTAGCCAGAAACAAGAGTGCCACGGTATGGTAAAACTGATAATCCACCGCCGTTTCCCAGGTTTCCAGGTGATCTTCACTGACTTTATTTTCCAAACCATGTGCGCCAAAGGCACCCAATACCACAGCAGAAAGACCAAAAAAAGCGGCCGTGAGTATAATACGTTTGTTCATTAGTACATAAACGTTTTATGCGGTTAACGGTACAACTGTCCGCCAAACATAGCTAAAAATAGCCTGATATGCAATGCCGGTCCAGCGGAACCATGTGTCTTCCGCTGCGTAACAAAGATGCGAATAAACTTTGTGAAAATTTCTAATTCGGTACTTTTTATGTTAGGTTTGTTGTTGATGAAAACGACCATTATCATCACGTCGGTATTGTTCCTTGCGGTGATTATTGCTTCTGTATTTTATTTCAGGGACTTAAATGGCGACAGGCAATCCAGGCGAAAGCCATTTACCCACATTCCCGAAGATGCGGCCTTACTGGTATCGTTCCGTAACGATGAGACATCGGATCGTATCTTTGCCGGTTATAAACTGTTCGAAGCGATTCTCGGCGACACCCAGTTCCGCGATTTGAAGCTGCTGCGCTCAAACATACTGAAACAGGGGCCTGTAATTTCCGCTACGGGCGGACAGGAAATTGTACTTTCATTCCATCCTGAAAAATCACGGATCGATTACCTGATGGCTGTGCCAATGGATGCCGATCACCCTACTGCCACCCTGTTCGACGAAATCAGCGCCATGGACACCAGTTTTCACCTGACATGGGCAGGCACCGGACAAGAACGCTTCCGCATCGCATCCCGAAACCTCTCGCGACCGCTGTTCGTCGGCCAGCGCGATGGCGTCATCCTTGCCAGTTTTGCTGACACCCTTGTGGCGCGTGCCATGGATAAGGGTCAACCCAAGCTTTCCATGCAGGCCATTGAGCAGTTTCGGAGCGAGGACAACAAAAACACACCAATGACGCTGTATCTCAATCATCGCAGGCTCTACAGCCTGGCAGGTACCCTGATGCAACGCGCCCCCGGCGACTTCATCCAGCTACTCGCTGAAACAGCGGGTCAGTCGATGCTAAAAATGAATTTCAACAGTAATGCGTTGATGTTCAGCGGCACCAGTTCACTGGATACCACCACCAATTACCTGGCGCTGTACAGCAGACAGCAACCCGTGGAACAGCTACTGAAAAATGTGGTCCCTACAGACGCAGCCACTTACCTGTTGTTTGGCGTGTCCGATTTCCCTGCCCTGCACCAGGGCATTGCCGACCTATTGGACAGTCGCGGCGAAATGGCCCAAATGAGCGAACAACACCGGTTAATCCAGGAGCGGTCCAAGGTCTCCATTGCCGATGACCTGCTACCCCTATGGGGAAATGAGTTCGCCGTAATTGAACTGGCCAACCGCGAAACACTGGGCATTATCGAAGTCAAGGATTCCCTTGGCTTTGCCCGGGTAATCCAGCAGATCAGTACGGATTACCCCGAAAACATGTACCGGCTTAACCATTCCAATCTGCTCTATTACAGCTTTGGCGATCCGCTACGGTCATTTACCCGCCCCTATTTCTTATTAACCGGTAATTATTTTGTCTTTGCCAACAACACCAGTACGTTACGGCGTTTTGCGGCAGACAATGCAGATGGACGAACCTTGGCCTCCACACCGGGATACCTTAATTTTGACCGGCTTCAGGCCAATAAAGCAAATGTGTCTGTATTTGTTCACAACGAAAATGCAGCAAATGCAATCGCACAGCGCCTGAAGCCTGCTTTCCGGGCGGCTTACACCGCAGCAGATGATTTTGGCTACCCTGGGTTTTACGCCTGGTCATTCCAGCTTTCGGGTGCTTCGGGCCGCTTTTTCAGTAATTTTTACGCCCGGTATATCGACGATGAGGCACCCGGTGTTACCCCCGAATGGACGTTTGACCTGGGGGGCAGGCTCGTCGCACCGCCCATGGTCTTTCAGTACGATGATACCAGCCGGTTTATCCTCGCACAGGCATCCAGTGATATTTTATATGCGCTTTCGACTTCGGGAAAACAGTTGTGGAATGCCCAGCTGCCCGGACCGGTATTGGGCGATATCCTTCAACTTGCCGACAGCAGCATACTGCTCACGACCGCAGAACGGCTTTACCGCTTTGATGTTCACGGTGATCCGCTGCCGGGCTTTTCGCTGGAACTCCCCCATCGTGCATCGTACGGTGCCATCGCATATGAAAACGACGGCGACCTCCGGCTGTTTGTACCCGCAGGCAACCGCATTTTGGCCTATGATGCAAAAGGGAAGACGTTATCCGGTTGGACAAACCAGATGCTTAAGGGCGATATTCAGTATGGACTGAAACAGGCAACGTTGCAGGATATTCATTATGTTGTTGCCGCTACAGATGCAGGGAATGTCTATTTTTTTAATTACAATGGCCAGTTGATCCACCGGAACGAAGGTGACGGTCATACCGTTTTCCGTAATCCCATCGCATTGCAGTCCAGCCCGGAAGCAGTCGCCTCGTCGTATGTAATCACCAGCGACACAGCGGGTGTATTAAAACGCTTCTACTTCGAAAACCGGCAATCAGTCGATACGACCGGAAACAGAAGTGCGAATCATTATTTTGACGCCATAAACATCGCCGGAGACACTGTTCCCGAATTGGTATTTACAGACCGTGGGGAACTTTCGATATACGATAATACGGGCGACAATCTCGTTTACCAGTATGATTTCGGCCAGGACATCGAAAACCGACCGATCTTTTTCCCAGCCGCTGCCGGCAAGTACCGGGTTGGTGTGGCCACATCGGCCAACCAGCTGCTGTATGTGTTCAACGAAGACGGCACGCTCGTACCGGGTTTTCCGATAACAGGCCTGTCCCCGTTTTATTTCGGGACATTGCAGGATGCCGGCCGTTCTTACCTGCTGGTTGATAAGGGCGACCGCAAATTGTATGCTTATCCGTTTTAGATCTTACTTTTTTTCCGCAAAAAAGTAAGCAAAAACTCGTCGCTGTACCCAGTCGCTACCACGGTAGTGCGTCAACCTGCAAGCCGCGACTGGCTAAGGCGACTTTTACGCGGAACGAGGGGGTCTTACGAACCACTTATCACCTCCATCAATCACTAACCGCCGTTCATCAGTCACAGACTACCGATTACCAATCACAGACCACTGTTCACCCTTCACCAGTAGTCATCACTGACCACTAAAACCAAAACTGGCCACCGATCACTTTTTTGGCCGTAAATCAACTGTTTTTACACCCGACAGCGGCCGGATGCCTGCTCCCGGGGTATTGGTATACTGTGCGGTAATCCGCATCACCGTCGTACTGTCGCTTCCAGCGGGTGGACGGACCACGATCGTACCCTTGGCTGGCAGCGATTTATGTTTCGCCTGCTGGCTATCTCCCAACGAAAGTACCCATTGGATAATCTGCCGGGCCTCGGATTCCTTCATTCCGGGATGGGCTGGCATGGCCACTTCGCCCCATACACCGCTGCCTCCCTGCAATACTTTCCCGGTAAGGTAAGCTGCCGCGTCGTTTTGCTTCCGGTACTTGGCCGCCACCTGGGTATAGGACGGTCCCACACTGGGCCCGTCAATCTTGTGGCACGACTGGCAATCGGAGGCCAGCATCAGGCTTCGCCCAAGTACCAGTTCAGATACCTGCTGGTGTCCCAGCGAAGCGCCGGCCAGATCAGTGCCCTTAATGTAGTCCACGGACACGACCAGGTTTGCGGGGTCAATGGGCCTGTCGTCATCAGCTACCTTTACTTCGTAGCCGATTGATTCACCCGGCGTATAAAGGCCGGATGTATTGGTCAGCACAACCTCAATAACAGGATTGTCGTTTCCGGCATATACCGCTACAGGTGCGCTGGATGTCCGCGCTCCAGAAGGATCTTCAACCGTAACACTGACGGCATATTCACCTACCTTGTCCAGCGTGTAGTTAAGCACCGGTTCCTTGGTCTGCTGGGTTACTTCCCCTATCTTCCAGGTATAAGTCAATGGATCGCCCTCGTAATCGGTAGCAGCTACTTTCGCCTGTACCGTGAACGGCACACCACCATTAACCTGCTCCACTTCAATGGCGCCGACCTGCGGAGCCAGGTTACCCGGCAGGTAATCAATGCGTGCAATCCCAGCATCCTCATTCTTCGTAAACCATCCGGTACCGTATTCCAGCACATAAAGCCGGCCATCCTTACCCACTTCCATATCAATGGGATTGTTGAACTTCTGTCCCTCCATGAACGGTTCCATCTTGTCAAAATCACCATTGGGAAGCAGGGTAACCGCCCGGATCCATCCGCGTATCCAATCGTAGATAAACAGCTTACCTTCGTAATATTCCGGATAGCGTGTTGCCTGCGGAAAGAAGTCCCGGTAGTATACCGGCCCTGCCATGGCGTTACGTCCGCCGGTGCCAACCTGTGGGAAGTCAGGTGAAGCAGCATAGGGATACCAGATAAATGCCGGATGCGCCGGCGGCAGGTGCTGCAAACCCGTGTTATTCGGCGAATTATTTTCCGGTTTTGCCGGGTCGAAAGCAGCTCCCGATTGCCCGGTTGTATAATTATATTCCCGGTAAGGGTAATTATTGCCAACAAAAAGCGGCCAGCCGAAGAAACCTGCTTCCCGTGCCTGGTTCACTTCGTCGTATCCGCGCGGTCCCCGGGTAGCGAGGCTATCGTGATTGGCATCGGGCCCCACTTCGCCCCAGTAGAGGAAATTTGTCTTCTGATCGATCGCGATGCGATATGGGTTACGGTTGCCCATTACGTAAATTTCCGGACGGGTTTTTTCCTGTCCTTCGGCAAACAGATTGCCTTTGGGAATCTCATAGGTGCCGTCCGGCAATACCTTAATGCGAAGGATTTTACCCCGAAGATCGTTGCTGTTGCCCGAACTGCGGCGGGCATCATATTGCTCAAAGCCCTGCCGTCCGTCCAGCGGTGCAAACCCATGGTTCTGGAAACGCTGGTTTGGCTGGTCAAATGGCGTGGAGTTATCGCCGGTCGACAGGTATAGCAGTCCGTCGCCGCCAAAGGCAACCGATCCGCCCGTATGGCAGCAGATGTTGCGCTGCGAGTAAAACTGGAGAATGATTTTCTCGCTGCTTTTATCCAGGGTATCGTTGGCATAAACAAACCGCGATAGCCGGTTTACCGAAGTATCGGTTGGGCTGTAAAATGCATAGATATAATTATTGGTCTCAAAATCCGGGTCAATGGCCAGCCCCAGAAACCCTTCTTCAGCATTTACATTGGGTACTTCAGTACGATGGTACACATCGAGAAAACCTACCTGTTTCAACGCCTGTGTTTCCTGGCTGTAACGCATCAGTTCACCGCGTCGCTGCGCAACCAGGATGTCGGTATTGGGTAATATCGCCATTTCGGTCGGTTCAAAAAGGCCGCCAAGCTGCAATTGGGTTTTCACGAAACGCTGCCGTTCGGGGACCGGCAGGCTCTTTGCCCGGTTGTAATTCAGCTTCCTGTTATCCCCAATCGCATATCGGATCCCTCCCAGTATATGCCTTGCAATCAATGGATCCTGAAAAGCTGCTGCTGAATGGCCGAACCCGGTATAAAATGCGCGGCCACCGTCGTAGTCATGGTACCATGCAATCGGATGATCCGTACCGTTCTTCCCTCCTTCGTAACTTTTCTCATCAATGGTAATCAACACATGTATATCCGGGGAAAGTTTCTTAAAATTATACCACTCATCGTGGTACGTGAATGTGGCCGGCAGTGAATCCGTGGCCGGATGATTGGCGTCAATGACCTGGAATGCTGCGTCCTGCGGTACCGGGTGGCTATCAAAATAGGCCCCAACCAGGCGGCCGTACCAACCCCAGTCGTACTCCGTGTCCGAAGCAGCGTGGATGCCCACATAGCCTCCGCCCGCCTGGATATACCGTTCAAAGGCAACTTCCTGGTAGTGATTAAGTATATCACCCGTCGTATTCAGGAAAACAACGGCCGAATACCGCGCCAGGCTGTCCTCCTGAAACCAAGAGGCATCGGATGTCGTATCCACTTCATAACCATTCGCAGCCGCCAGTTGCATCAGTGCTTCCCGTCCCTCCACAATGGACTCATGGTAAAACCCCGCGGTCTTGCTAAATACCAGCAACCTGGGTTTCCCGCTTCGCTTATTGCACGAAACAGCCGCCATCATAAAAATAGCCAGCATGGAAAACCATAAAATCGATTTAGTTTTTACCTGTAAAATCCGGAACGAGTTTTTCATTAGCATAATTTGTTTGTCAACGGCAAAGAAGCCGGCATAAATTACTCATAATTTGTTATTACGGAAATTATGCAGGTCTCATCTGTATAATCGTTTATTGCTCTATTGTATCTAGGTTCAATGCAATGCCTGTAAAAGTCGTAATTTTTCCAGACATATTTAAACCGGCCGACCGATAAATTTCGTTAATGGGTTTGTATCAATGTTGTCATGGCACACCCACTGCCCCGACATTCCCAATTCTTTACAGATTTAGCCTGTTATTTCATCCCCTGTTATGACATGACACCCATGTGTATCAATGGAACCGCTCAACCTCGACCTGACTTATCCAGTCCGGCATGCTGGGAAGGATAAGGTGCTTTCGGCATATTCTTTGAAGGTTCTAATAGATCACATGCGGCATGACAGCAACAGCAAAGGTCGTTTTGTTCACAAGACTTAAAAAATTCGGATAGCACTGCTGTGCTATCGTTTTGGTCAAACGGCCGGTCAACTATGGAGAGAAACATAAAAACAGCAGGTAAAGGAGGGTTATTTGGACGAAAGCCTTGATCTGGCATTGGTAATCGCATGGCCCGACGTTACGGCACGGGGAGATGAGCGATGGATGGCCATATTGAAATCATTGGGTGTTGTTAAGAATTTAAACTTCAAGGTAGGGCATGCCGCCATTATCCTGGTGAAGCGGAGTGGTGAGCTGGCCTATTACGATTTCGGCCGTTACATTACCCCCCGTGGTTACGGCCGGGCACGCTCGGTCAATTCCGATCCCCGGCTCTTGCTGCACACCCGTGCCATCGTCACGGAAAAGGGTGGTATCAGCAACATACAGGCTATCGTCGACGAACTGCACCTGCTGGAACCGGCAACCCATGGCGGTGGCAGAATGTTCTTTTCCATAGCGAACGGCATTTCCTATCACCGGGCTACGGCCTTCGCCGACCGACTCGTCAGCCAGGGTCCCATAAAATACGGCGCGATTGCAAAGGGCAATAACAGCTGTTCCCGCTTTGTGGCACAGACCCTTCTTGCTGGAATGCCCGTGGGGCATCCGGCAAGAAGACCGCTTGTTTTTCCCGAAAGCGGCAAACCAAGTCCCATGAGCAACGTGATAAACGCCGTACCCGACAGAACTGTTTATTGTTATTACCGCGGTTCAATCACCGCACGTAAAATAAACCGCTGGCAATCGCTCCGGTTTCAGGCAGACCTGCTGCTGCACAATCTTTCGTCGAGCAAGGCACGCTTGCTGCCCTGCGACCGGAAGCCCGGTAATATTGCCGAGCCCGACCGGCCGGATGAGTTACCCGAATCCGCACAGTGGCTGGGAGGCATCGGCGAGGGGGCCTGGTTTTCGCTTGAAGGGTGTGCGAATACCAACACGTACCACGTGGTGAAATACGCCAGCCACGGCAGGGAAGAATACCGGGTGAAGTGCGCCGCGGCACAGGCTGTGGACCTTCAGGCTCCGTATCATTTTACGTATCATTTCCAACATCAACAATACACGATCCGCCAAGGGCAGCTAAAAATTGCCCTGAGCGCCATACCGGTGCCGGTGAACAGCTGAAATACGAACAAAAAAAGCGAATATACTTACATACAACAACAATGGAAATCAACATCTTAAAATCAAAAATCCATACGGTAAAAGTGACCGAGGCAAATGTTGAATACAATGGATCCATCACTATTGATGCTGATTTGCTGGACGCTGCGCAGATAAAAAAATACGAGCAGGTTTATGTCAATAATGCCGTGAACGGCAGCCGGATCATGACGTACGTATTGCCCGGCAAACGTGGAAGCGGTGAGGTGTGCATGAATGGCGGTGCCGCATTGCACGCTAAAGTCGGCGATACCGTCCATATTCTCAGCTTCTGCAATGTCACGGAAGAAGAAGCTGACAGCTACCGGCCGGTGTTGGTATTCACCGAAGCGGGCAACCGGATTGCTTCCATAGAACACTATGATTACTGACATCCGTTCGGCGGGATGTCTTTTATATCCGCCACTCACGGAAACCGGTCCATCGCATACCCGCTTCCTTGCCGGAATACCGGTACCGACCCCCGGTATCGGGGGATTTACGGGGCAAAAAAGTCCAGTACACGCAACCGGTTAATTTTTCCGTTTTACCTGTATAAAAAATTCGGTAATCGGATTTTTTATAGTAGGTTTGCACTCTTTTAACATCTGAATGTTGACACAGGAAGTCCTTAAGCACCAACTTGCTGCACCTAAGCATATTGTCGTTACTACGCACCATAAACCAGATGGCGATGCACTGGGTTCTTCGCTGGCCATCTACCTTTGGCTGAAGGCAAAGGGACATACCGTGCACCTCATTGTTCCCTCCGATTTCCCTGCATTTTTCGATTGGATGCCTGCCAGGGAAGAGATCAGGATCTATACTGCGGATATCCAGGCAAACGACATGCTGATTGCCAACGCTGAAATGATATGGTGCCTGGACTTCAACAACCTTTCCCGCATCCATGCCATGGAAAATGCAGTACGGAACGCACCTGCTGCCAAAGTGATGATCGACCATCACCTGGAACCCGAAGGGTTCGATGTTTTCCAACATTGGGATAGCCATGCGGCGGCTTCTGCCCAGTTGGTTTATGATTTTCTGGTGAATGTCATGGACGACCATTCGGCTATCACCACCGAAATAGCCACCTGCCTTTATACCGGACTGATGACAGACACCGGATCTTTCCGCTTCCAGACGACCACCCCCGAAGTCCACCTAATTGCAGCTGACCTTATCCGGCGGGGTGCCAGAAACTGGGAGATACAGGAATTCGTATACAACAGCTCATCGGAAAACCGGCTCAAATTTCTGGGTTTCTGTCTGCTGAACCGGCTTGAAGTGCTTCCGGAATACCATACCGCCCTGTTCAGCATCTCGCGCCACGACCTGAACCGTTTCCATATCACCACAGGCGACACCGAGGGCCTCGTAAATTATGCCCTTTCGATCAGCGGCATTAAACTTGCTGCGCTGATCATTGACCGTACTGATCAGGTAAAACTATCGCTCCGGTCGGTCGGTACATTCCCCTGCAATGAAATCGGCAAAAAGTATTTCAATGGCGGGGGGCACCGGAATGCCGCTGGAGGCAATTCCAACGAACCGCTGGATAAAGTCGTGGAAAAATTCAAATCAATATTACCTGCATATAACGAACTATTAAAACAATAACAAATCAAAAAAAATGAAGAAATCAATTTTAATTTTAGGACTTGCGGCGGCGGTTTTGATGGGTGCCTGCCAGCAATTCAAGACAGGCGAAGGCGGGTTGCAATACCAGATTGTTAAAGACAACGGACAGGCAAAAGCGCAGGCCGGTGACCTCCTATCGATCGCCATGACAGTGAAGACCGACCGGGACTCGCTGCTCTCCAGCACCTATAAAATTGGTCTTCCACAGATCATCAATATTGCACCTGACAGTGTTCCGGGCCTTTATGCCGGCGACTACAACTCCATGTTTAAACTGCTCGGCGAAGGCGATAGTGCCGTCTTTAAGCTCGACCTGGATACCATGGCTGCCAAAACCATGCAGCCCAAACCTGATTTCGCTGACAAATACATTATCTTCAATGTAAAGGTGAACAGGCATTTTAAAAAGGGTGAGCTTACCGACAGCGCACTGTATGCCGAAGTAAACACTTATTTCGAAGCTGAAATCGAAAAGCTGAAACAGGCCGAAGCGGGAAAAATCAGCAAATACATTGCAGACAACAACCTGGAGCCATTGAAGACTGCATCCGGCCTGCAATACGTAATCGTTGAGGAAGGTACCGGCGAAAAGCCCACGCCCGGCGATACCGTACAGGTTAATTACACCGGTGCACTTACCAGTGGCGACGTGTTCGACACATCCGTGAAGGAAATAGCCGAAAAGAACAACATTTTCAATCCCATGCGCCCTTATGAGCCCGCCAAATTTGCCATTGGCGTGCGGCAGGTAATTCCGGGCTGGGATGAAGGGTTACTGCTGTTGCCAAAAGGCAGCAAGGCAAAATTGATCATTCCGTCCGAACTGGGATACGGTGAACGCGGAGACATGCGCGGGACTATTCCGCCGTTTGCTCCCCTGGTCTTTGACATCGAGCTGGTCGATGTACTGAAACCGGCTGCACCGGACAGCACAGCAAACTAAAATACCGCGAAACGCCCCGATTATTACCGGGGCGTTTCTTTTTAATACCTTTGCAGTTATCCATTAGTCAATCCGGCGGCTATCCGCCGCGGGATACATGATTTTTAATAATGACACAGGAAACCGTATTGATCGACACCCACACCCATGCCTATTACCTGTACGGCGATGCCGAGCTGGACATCCAGATGCAGCGTTGCTTCGACCATGGTATACAGCAGCTGCTGTTACCGAATGTCGACCGTGCATCCATTCCTAAGGTGCTGGGCATGGCGGCGGATTACCCCGCCAATTGTTATCCCATGATGGGACTTCATCCCTGTGAGGTACGGGCAGATTATCTCGACGAGCTGGCCGTCGTTGAACGGGCCATTGCCGAAAATAAGGTGTATGCTATCGGTGAAATCGGCATCGACCTGCATTGGGATAAAACCACCCTGCCCCAGCAGCAGGAAGCATTCCGGATACAGACCGACTGGGCCAAAGCGCTCGGACTGCCCGTATCCATCCATTGCCGGAATGCGTTCGATGAGCTTTTCCAGCTATTGGATGAGCAGCAGGACGGCCGCCTCACCGGCGTGCTCCATTGCTTTACCGGTACGCTGCAACAGGCGGAACGCACGATTGCCCTCGGCCTCCATTTGGGGATCGGCGGGGTGGTAACGTATAAAAACGCAGGCCTTGATCAGGTGGTCAGCCAGCTGGATCTCCGCCACCTGGTACTGGAGACCGACGCTCCCTACCTGGCCCCTGTGCCGCATCGGGGAAAACGCAACGAAAGCAGTTACCTCTTGCATATTGCACAAAAAATCGCAGATTTGCAGGGAATTCCCCTGGCAGCGGTTGCCAACGCAACAACCGAAAACGCTAAACGGATTTTCAGGATATAATATGCAGCTTACCAAACCATACCCTAGCAGCCAAACTGATGAATAATGTCTTTGTAATCTATACCGGAGGTACCATTGGCATGGTCAGGGATGAACAGACCGGTACGTTCATCCCCTTTGATTTCGACCTTATTGCCAAAAACATTCCGGAGCTTGCCCGGCTTAATTACAACCTCCGCGTACACTCCTTCACGCCAATCATCGATTCGTCCAATATGACACCCGCCATCTGGCTGGAAATGGCGAGTCTGATCAAGGATAATTACGACGACTACGATGGTTTTGTCATCCTCCACGGCTCGGATACCATGGCCTTTTCCGCTTCGGCCCTGAGTTTTATACTGGATGGTCTCCAGAAACCCGTAATCCTGTCGGGTTCACAGTTGCCGATCGGTGAAATACGGACAGATGCCCGGGAAAACCTGATCACTGCACTGGAGCTTGCTTCCGCCAAAAAAAGAGGGAAATCACTCATTCATGAAGTGTGTATTTTCTTCGATAATAAATTATTCCGGGGCAACCGTTCGTTCAAGTATAACTCGGCTAAATTTGAGGCGTTCCGTTCGCCTAATTATCCCGTACTTGTGGAAGCCGGTGTTTACCTAAAATACAACAATGATGCGCTGCTAAACAACAGTGGCATGGATTTCCAGCTCCATACCCGGCTTGACGATGCCGTTTCGGTATTGAAGCTATACCCGGGAATCAGCAAGCAGGTCGTCCGCGCCGTACTGGAATCGGATGCCCGTTCGGTCATTATGGAAACATTCGGATCGGGAAACACCACCACCGACAGCTGGTTTCTCGACATGCTCCGGCAGACCATACGGAACGGCAAGAATATACTCAATATTTCACAGTGTAAAGTGGGCAGCGTAGAGCTTGGCCGTTACGAAACCAGCAAGTGGCTCAAGGAAATGGGTGTACTGAATGGGTATGACATGACTTTTGAGGCTGCTGTTACCAAACTGATGTATTTGCAGGGCGAATTTGACAAGCAAAGCGATGTCGCCTATTGGGCGGAAAAGAATATCAGGGGCGAACTGACCGTGCAGGATTAACCGGTATCACTTTAGTTACCGTCGGCCCCGGTGTCATGGGAAGCCAGCAGGTCAGCTACTACAAACGTACTTCCGCCAACGAAAATCAGGTCGGCTTCCTGTGCCTGTGTTTTTGCGGCCTGCAACGCCGGCATTACGCCCGGGAATGCACTTCCCGACAATCCATAACCCTGCGCCTGTTCCAGCAGTTCCACAGCGGGGAGCGCCCGTGGCATATCCACCTGGCAAAAATAATAACGGCCGTGCGCGGGGAGCAGCGGAAGCATATGGCTCAGGTCTTTATCGCGCATCACACCGATCACCAGGTGAAGCGCCGCATGCGGGGTCGCCCGGATGTTGGCCAGCACCTCCCGCCATCCGTCTTCGTTATGTCCCGTATCACAGATGACCAGCGGCCGGGTCGACAAGGTCTCCCACCGGCCACGAAGTCCGGTAAGCTGCTGTACCTGCTTCAGCGCCGCTGAAACATCCGGTTCGGCAATGGCATACCCCTGCCTGCGCAGCTCCGTAACCGCCTGCAGCACGCCAGGCAGGTTGCGGGCCTGGTAACTGCCCATCAGGTCCAGCGCATAACGAAAGTGCTCGCCGTCGTTTCGGTGCACCACTTCTATTTCCTGATACGCTTCCCCGCGCTGCTGCGAAACCGGCTGCCACTGTTCCGCAGCATAGGTCAACACACTCTGCCGTTCGGCAGCTGCCCGGTCGAACACGCCGCTCACCTCCTCCTGCCGCTCGCCCACGATTACCGGAACTTCCGGTTTGATAATTCCCGCCTTCTCCGCTGCGATTTCAGGCAGCGTATTGCCCAGCATCGCCATGTGATCGTAACCGATATTGGTAATTACCGAAAACAGGGGGATGATGATGTTGGTCGAGTCGAGGCGTCCGCCCAGACCGGTTTCCACCACGGCAATATCCACGTTCTCCCTAGCGAAGTAGGCAAAGGCCATGACCATGGTGAGTTCAAAAAAAGAAGGTTGTATTTCCTCCACAAGCGATCGGCTGCGGTCAACAAAGCCAGCAACTTCCTGCTTGGGGATGGGCACGCCGTTAATCCGGATACGTTCGCGGAAATCCACCAGGTGCGGCGAAGTATACAGGCCGGTTTTGTAGCCGGCCAGCTGCAGTATAGCCGCCAGCATGTGCGATGTGGACCCCTTACCGTTGGTGCCTGCAATATGAATGGACTTAAATTGCCGGTGCGGATCGCCCAGCGCAGCGCAAAGCCTTAAGCTATTGGAAAGATCCTTTTTGAAAGCGGATGCCCCGTCGCGGGTAAACATAGGCAATCTGGTGTACAGATAATCGATTGCCTCCTCGTACAGCATGTGGTATGGAATGTGATAATTATTTCAGCCTGAAGTAAATGGGAACGACAGCTTTCTGCACCTGGGGAGCCTGCTCCAGCCGGTTAAGCCGTGCACCCCGCAGGGCGCGTTCGCATTTCTCCCAGAGTGACCGGTCGGGCAGTGTTGTACCGCGCACGCCTGCCCGGGCATAGGTAATCCGTCCGTCGGGAGCCACGTGGATCTCCACGGCCACGACGCCGGCCTGCTGCCCGTTATCTTCGATCGCCGGCCGAACCTCCCAGCGCCTGTTGGTCACCGAAAGCGCCATATTTCCGTCACCGGAACCACCTTCCCCGTAATTAGCCGCCAGCGGATCGCCCAGCTTACTTCCCTGGTTACCTGCTTCCGTACCTGTGCCGTCACCCCTCCCTGTGGAGTTGTTCTTCGCACCCCGGTACAATGCATTCGGATTGATGGCCGGTTTGCTGTCTTCCTTTTCAACCGTAGCCTCTTCGGCATTGGCTTTCTTTCTTTCGTTGGCCACTACGGCAGGCGCATCTTCCAGGTCCTGGGTGACTACGCTCCTTTCCGTGATCTGCTGTGATGGTGTCGGCTGAACCGCTTCCTGCGGGTCAATCCGGTCGGGGCGTACCTCATTTGCGTTGGGGTCCGCGGAAGCTTCATCCACGGTCATGTAATCGTCGCCCATCCCGATATCGGATGTGCCGTAGTTGACAATGATACCGCCCATCCCGAATTGCGGCAGCGCCGAGCCGATCATGATGAAAAAGCTGACCAAAAGCAGCCCTCCCATAATCCCGCTCGAAATCCACATGGCCTTCGGGTAATTATTCTCTTCCTGTGTATGATAACTCATGGTACTAAATGCAGTGCTATGATCCTTATCTATTAACTATGATGAAATCATCGGCCTGTTTCCATAACCGGTCTGTCACCGTTATTCCCTAATGGGTTCGGTGGCCAATACCAACCTGATTTTCAACTTATTGGCAACGTCCATTACCGAAATCACGTTCTGAATGGGCACGGTGCTGTCCGCGTATAGCATGATGGTCAATTCCTCACCGGGCTGTACGTAGGCCTCCAGGGCTGTCATCAGGTTTTCATACGGCACTTCCTGCTTATCCAGGAAATATTTCAGGTCCTGTGTTACCGAGACAGTCACCGTTTTCTTGGCAACCGACTGCTCCCCCGCGCTTGATCGTGGCAGCAGCAGCTTCACCACCTGGGGATTAGCTACGGCAGACGCCAGGAGGAAGAATAACATCAGGAAAAACATGATATCGTTCAGGGAATCCGTAAAAACCCTGATCTCCGAATTATTTCGTTTTGCTCTTAAATTCATTTGTCAAATACTTTTTATGGCCTTATGAAACCGCCGCTTGCATCGCCTTTCCAGCGTACTGCCGGGCAGGTTCCAATCGTATCAGCAGCAATTAGGAACCGGGCTCGTCCAGCAGGTCAACAAACTCAATGGCATCGGTCTCCATCCGGAGAATCAGCCGCTCCAGCATCGTATTCAGCACGTGATATCCTGCAAAGGCCAAAATACCGATAGTCAGTCCAGAGGCCGAGGCAATCATTTTCACATACAGACCGCCGGATACACTGGCAATATCAATCCCACCCGCAGCTTCCACATCGCGGAAGATGATAATCACCCCGAAAATCGTACCGATGAAACCCAGCATCGGCGCGATCGTCGAAATAATGCTCAGCAGGTTGAGGTTCTTCTCCAGCCGGGCGACCTCCAGTTTACCGACATTTTCAATCGCACCCTCAATGTCCTTGATGGGGCGTCCGATCCGCAGCAATCCCTTTTCCAGCATCCGGCCCAGTGCACTGTTACTCGACCGGCAAACGGACAATGCAGAGTCCAACCGGCCGGAAAGCACACTCTGTTTGATGTGCGACATCAGGTTCGGATCATATTTAGCGGCTCTTTTTATCGTCAGGTAACGTTCAATAAAAATCACGAGGGTGGCAAAGAGTAACAATGCCAGCGGAATCATAATCCAGCCTGCCTTAAATAAAAGCCCGATAAGGCTTACCTGCTCATTTGCGAGCTCTACCGTCTGCTGTGCCGCTTCCGCCATCGTATCCAGCGGGTAAATGGTGTCTTGTTGTAATAGTAACATAAATTGATCGTGTAATTTTTTTAAGTATTATGTTGTTTTAATATCAATGCGTTTTATTCCGTTCCATCATGGACAACCTTGGCAATCCAGGCTCCCGGCTCAAAATTCTTCTGCACGCTAACCAGTTCCCGGTAAGCTTCCTCTTCCGTGGCGAACGATCCCCAGCTGATCTTTTTCCGGTTACCCGGCATCCGGCTTTCAATTGCCTTTAGGTCATACCCCTTAGCCTTCATTTCTTTCACGTATTTATCGGCCTGCCGCATGGTAGCAAACGAACCGACGATAATTTCATAGGTAACCGCGGGCTTGCTGGCTTCTACCGGCGCCGGCGTAGCAGCTGCGGCAGCAGGAACACTATCACGCCCACCGGCAGTTTCCATGGCAACCGGCTGGCCTGTTGAATCGGTCAACCCGCTATCCAGCGGCAATTGTGCGGCCTGTCCGGCAACAGGCTGTTCCGAATCGGTTTGGTCCGAAACGGGTGTTTGCTGTATGCCGGTCAGCCATGCAGGCTGGTAAAACCATATACCGCCCGCCAGCAATGCCACCACCACCGCCGCAGCGATCCACCAGCCCGTGCGGCGCGACCGCTCCTCCAATGTCTCCTCACCCTCATCCGGCACTGCTGCTTCCAGTTCCGTTACCGGCTCTTCATCCGCAGCGTCTGCGGGAATAAATGGTGCCGGTTCTTCCACTGTTGTACCCGAAGGAAGTTCCGTGACCGCCGGGGCTACCGGAGGCCGGGCTTTTACCGGCCGACGTGTCAGGCCCGCCGGGCTCAGCTGTTCAAACACCAGCGATGCGCCATCGGCGGCTAAATAACCCAGGCCCGAGAGAAGCACTTTGCCGTTACGCTGTGCGGCGGCAATCAGCCCCTGGACCATTTCTTCCAGCATACGCCCCGCCGACTCTTCGCTGAGCTGCTGCTGGGCACGCAGGTAATCCGTCAACAGCAGTCCACTCCCCTGTCCTTCAATCAGTTCAATACGCGTGCCGGGAGCGGAAAAAACCTGTGCCTCCGCTTCAAACGAGGCCGGAACGGAAATTTTCCGGAAGATGCCGATACCCGGCACATTTACTTCCGGATATTGCCTCAACAAATTCGCTATGCACAGTCCCAGATTCATCCTTTCAACTTTCTCCCTGCAAAGTTATAACCTTATCGGTCAAAATGAAAAATTAACACCACCGATCACATTCAGCCCCAATCGCGGGTAAAACAGATAACGTTCGTAAGTGGTGCTCATCAGGTTATTCAACCGCACATACACACCGATCCGGTCGGTCGCACGGTATTCAGCAGCTGCACTAAGATCCACAAACGACGGAATGGTCACTTTTCTTCCACCGGTTGCAATTTCCGTCCAGCTATAATCACTCAGGTCAATTGCGGCATCCCCGATAAATCCATAGGTCAGCCCCTGGAAGAGCAGTTCCCCATTGATATACAGCTTGTCACTGATGTTGATCCGCGTATGTGCAGACAGTCGCATTTTGGGTGTGAACCACGCTTCCTGCTCCTGTGCCAGATCGAACTCATTGAAGTTGGCCTTTCCACCCAAGCTTACTGTTTCCGAAACCCGTACATTGATCTCACCTTCCAGTCCGATGATCTTGCTCGCGTCCTCGCCGCTTTCGTAGATGATATCAAAAAGGTGGGGCGAATCCGTGTTATTCCGGTAGAAAGGCATTCCCTCAACCTGCCGGTAGAACGCCTGCACTTTATATCCGAAGGTTGCGCCCGCATTCCCTTTGATCCCACCGAATATGTGCAAGCGGTCCACTGAATTGCGTATGGCAATATCAGGTGCCAGAAACGGGTTTTCCCTGCTTAGCTCACGGAAGGCTGTTTTATTGACATCGCCGTTAATGCCACCGAACAGGTGGGCATATTGCGGAACCACGGCAAAATCGACTTCAGCAGAAGGGAAAATATTGGTCCTCGATGTGCCGCCGAACTCCGCCACAAAAGCAGCCCCTAACGTCACGTTATAGTTATTCCCCTGAAAACGGATATAGGGGTTCAACCGGGCGATGTGGTTGCCCAGCTGGTAATCAGTACCTTTCACACCGGTAAAGTCGCCGGACACATTGGCCCCGACATTAAATGCCCTGACCCGTTTATTGAAGTAGCCGCTCAGGGCAACGGAATTTTCGCGGGCACTGAAGGCATCGCCATACGCATAGGCATCCGCTTTCACCGAATAGCTTACCGCATCCGGATCGTCTTCTTCAAAATTACTGGTCAGCTCCCCATTGAAAAAAATGTCATTAAAAGCCTGCCGTTGCGGATCAGGGTTCAGGTTCATGCCGAACTCATCCTGCACCACACCGTAGAAGCGGGTACCATAACGGTTAAATCCGAGTTCGCCATTCAGCGTAAACGGCACCAATGTCTTACGGCCGAAAACACCGATCTGCTGCTGCGAAAAAGCCTGTCCTTCCAGGTTTCCTTTCTGGCTGAGGTGTTTCAGATACCCCCCTATCCGGGCATCCGGAAAACGGTCGGTGGTCAGGTACACCTCTCCGAGCAGCGTGCCCAGGTTGCCCGCGCCGATCTTCACATAGTTGTTTGTCCGCGCCTCGATGTTTGTAAACGGCATTTCCTGCACCGTAAGGCGTTTTGTTCCTGAGGTAATATCCAGTTTATTATCCAGGATATTATAGGTGAGCGCCGGCTGGTATTGCCGTTTGTTGGTCATATCCGGACTGCGGCGGATCTTTACCGCATCAGCCAGGACCGGCCGGTAATCGCGTACCACATCAATAGAGTCAATGGTAGCAGGCCGCTCACTCGTGACAGGCCGCTCCTCCTGGGCCAATCCGACCCGAAATACTCCCAAACAAAAGAAAGCCAGTAAATACCCCGTACGCATCGATTTTCGCAATATCATAGTTAAATTCCTGTTACTCATTTAGTTAATTTCTTCAATCGTTCCTTAGCCGAAACGATTACGCCGTCTTCATCATTTCCATAGTTTTCAATGACACTTTCCAGGGTGCTCTTCGCCTGGAGGTCATCGCCCTTACGTGCATAGCCGTCGGCCAGCACAATAAAACTCCTGGCTACCCAGTAGTCGTATGACGACCTGTTGTTGATCACATCAAAAGCACTCTCAATCGCCTTGTCATATTCCTTGGCCTCGTATTGCAGCTGGGCAACGTAGTACTGCGCCTCCGCTCCCACCACCGTCTGGCTCTTCAGGGCCGCCAGGTTCATCTCCTTGGCCCCTTCCGCCGCATTACCCGCCCGCAGCAGTGCATGGCCGGTGTACAGGTGGGCCCGTGCGATATCCTCCTCCGAG